>NZ_JBNWCK010000003.1:0-646699 GCF_053522465.1 Agrobacterium sp. 22-214-1
CGTGATCGCTGCCGTCAGCGACGTCTTGCCATGGTCAACGTGACCGATCGTGCCAATGTTGACGTGCGGCTTATTGCGCTCAAACTTGCTCTTTGCCATGTGAATTGCTTCCTGTGAACGTGAAGTAGTTTCCCCGGCGTACCGGTTTGGTGTCGCCGTTTAAGGCTTTGTAAGCGAATGCGCAAGACTTAATTGTGAAAGCGTCTTCGCGCGCGCCCTAAGCGTGCCTTGAGGCCCGTATATGGCATCTGATTTGCGACATTCAAACCCTCGCGAGGGCGAAGCGGGCATCCGCTCAATGGCCCCCTCCTCCGGAATGGCCAATCACTAAATAAGATATTTCTATCACAACTTCTTTACCTGCACCGGCATGATGGCTTAAGGACATTTCATCGCCGGGGGGAGACGGGCGACTGGAATCCGGCGCAGGCGCGCCATCCCAAGCCATATCTCGATCCGTCGCTTCCCTCGCGACCTCTCTATCCGTTTCAGGACCATCCCATGGAAATCTTCACAGCCGCCGGTTTCACGGCATTCTTACAGGTCATCGCAATCGACCTCGTGCTGGCGGGCGACAACGCCATCGTCATCGGCCTTGCCGCCGCCGGTCTGCCCGCTCACCTTCGCCGCAAGGCGATCCTGGTCGGCATCATCGCCGCCACGGTTCTGCGCATCGGCTTTGCCGCCGTCACCGTGCAGCTTCTCGCCATTGTCGGCCTGCAATTGTTCGGCGGCCTGCTGCTCGCCTGGGTGTGCTGGAAGATGTGGACGGAACTGCGTGAGGCCGCAGGCTCCATCGAAGACGAGGTGACGGATGAAGAGGCCGACCTGACCAAGGGGCACAAGACCTTCTTCCAGGCCGCGACCCAGATCGTCATCGCCGATGTTTCCATGTCGCTGGATAACGTCCTTGCCGTCGCCGGCGCCGCACAGGAACATGTGACGGTGCTGATCATCGGCCTCGTCGTTTCGATTGCGCTCATGGGTCTTGCCGCCAACTTCGTCGCCAAGCTGCTGCACCGCTATCGCTGGATTTCCTATCTCGGCCTGATGGTCATCATCTATGTCGCCCTCAACATGCTGTATCACGGCACGCTCGAGGTCCTGCCCTATCTCCAGCCCTATCTGAGCTGAAACGACCAGCAGAAACGCTTCTCCAGAAGGCCCGGAACACCAGTTTCCGGGCCTTTTTTCTTGGCCTGTACCATCAGGCCGCCTCACCCTCTTTGCCGTCGCAGGACAGGAAGAATCAATCGCCGCGCTTGCTGCAACATCGGGAGAAGACAGGGAAATCGTGAATTTTCGCCGATGGATTCTGACAATTGAGGTCAGCCACGGGCAAGCCTAGGGAGCTAGTCAATAAGTCATAATAATAAAAAGAAAGGTAAAGCTGCCAATGGCTTATGACTGGAGCGGCGGTCGTACCCGCCGCCTTCGCAGGGTGAGGCTCGGTGTTGTCGCCAGCTCTCTTATCCTGCTGGCGCTTCTTGCGTCGCTCGTTCTTGGCTGAACGCGCCGCGCGCGCACTCCCACGCTGACCGGCGGCATGGCAAGGTTTTCAAAAAACCGCCCTGCCGCCGCTCCTTTGAGGCAAAGCGCCCGACGATCAGGATTTCTTCGCCTCCACGCAATGAACCGGCTTTTTCATCTCCGGATCCGCCATCAAATCGTAAAGATCCGCCTCCTCGCCCTTCGACCACCAGACATAAATACCGCCCTGATATTTGGCGCCTGACCCGGAAATGACATTTGCGGCAACGGTGACACCATCCTTCAGCCCCAGCCGCACGAGGCTGATCTCACCGGCATTGAAATAGACGGCCTCCACCTTGTCGGCGGCGCATTGATAGACGGTCTCCACCTTTTCGACCGTCGTGTCTTTCGGGAGCGGAATCACCAGCTCTTCAGCCAGGGCGCTGGTAGCAACCGACATGGAGAAAGCTGCAAGGCATGTCGCGGCAACGGATTTTTTCATGATGACCCTTTCCTGATTTCACCGAACCATAAGGTCACGCCAGCAAAGCCGAAATGGGGCGGCCGCCTCTCACCATATCAAATTTTCGGGAATATCGGCCTTGCAGCCATCTGACGGTTTTATCGTCGCACAGGCCTTGCGGCACTTTCATTCAGACCGGCAAGCTGTGATAAAACCTATCGAAAAAGCCAATAAACAACACCAAGGATCACCGTCCACATCAGCAGCGATATGGCCAGCACGGTGAGATAGTTTCGAAATCGTCTGGTCATCCGCCCACATTGCCGGCGAGCCGTCATCGGACAGCCGCAGCCGTTGAATTGCTGGATGCGGATCGAGCCGCAGGGTCAAGTCTTTCTATCAAGAGACTGAATCGCAAGCCATTCGCAGATTTTACCCGCCCGAAAACGGGGTTGCCCCATACCGCGCGTTTCCATCCACCAATGAACGGACTCATCCGCGATCAAATCCTGATCGCGGACAAGAAGCGATATCCGCATCTGCCAGCGAATGGCGGCAAGGGGAAAAGAGGCCAGGGGCAAACGATCACGGCCGAATCGGTTCACGCGTTATCCGAACCATGTCGGATAACGCGCCAGTGCCGGAGGTAATCCGCCCCCCGCCTGTCTCAGCTCTTCAGGGCCGTGTTGCACAGGCTCCAGTAGCCGCCGCCCTTCTGGATCCATTTCAGATCGCCGAGCGTGCCGTCATTCTTGTTCTTGTGATAGGAGTCGACACAGGTTTTCAGGCGAGCCTTTGCGGGCGTCTCGCTTGAATATTTCTTATCGACAGCACTCGGGAAAGCGACGCCCTTCGGGGCCTTTGTCGTCGCTTTTGCGGGTTCTTTTTCGGTGGTGGCCGCGACCTGCTTGTCGTCGGCCGCATCCTCGGCTGCCGCCTCGCTGCCGCAGAACTTGGCGCGATAGTCGTTCCACTTGACGTCCTTGGCCGACCCGTCGGCTTTCGCCGCCTGATATTTCACGCTGCACTCCTTCATGGTGAGTGCGGCTGCGGGGGAGACAAACGCCGCCGATGCCAGCAGCGCAAAGGATGAGAGAATGACAACCCTGTTAAACATTGAAGACTCCCGTTTGCATGATTGCCGGCCGACTATCTGACCGGATTTTCCGCTTGTCAACGAGCAGTGCGAAAGGACGGGAAGCGAAGCAGGCGGGAATGGAACTTGCTTGCCGGACACACCGTCTTCCCGGTGAAGGCAGCATCGCACCGTCATCATGAAAGCCGCCGCAGGACCGGGAGCACCCCGATATTGCCGCTTCAACCGCCTCCTGCGCCCAGCCCGGAGAATCACGTGTTCGTGTGGCGTCAACCCTTCACCGGAACGAATTTCCTAAGTTTTCGTTAGCATACCGAACGAATAACGAGGATTTATCGATGTTGAGGATGCCGAAGACCATCTCCGCGCTCGCTCTTGGCGTCGCGATATCTGCCGCTGCTGTCGTGCCCGCCCATGCGTTGAGCCTCATACAGCCGGCCTACGAAATACAGGCGCAGGCGCAGAATTCAGATCAGCGAGGCTACCCCGCGTCTGCCTTTGCGGCAGGGAAAGGCGAAGAGGCCACGCCCAACGGCTACGCCCTGTCTCAAGCCGAGATCAACCATATAAAATGGTGTGCAGCGCGTTACACATCCTACCACCCCACCGACAACAGCTATATGGCCCCTGCCGGCACGCGGACGCAGTGCCGCTCACCCTATTGATTCGGTGAGGCCCGGGGGAGCATCTCCAGCCCGGGCCGTTGCCGACAAGATAAAATTTACCTTAAATTCTACTGATCTGAACCTTTTGCCCGGCCAGCCGTTTGAACGCGTGCCAACGGGGAAAACGCGATGTTTTGGAATCTGGAAAAGCTTGAACAGGAGCGACTTGATCTGATCGAGGTCATCACGGCCCTGCGTCGCGTGGAGCGCCTGTCGAAAACGGACCGCACCTCGATCTTTGAGGAAATAACGGCGCATATGGGAAGGCTGAGCGAACTGGACGCGGAAAAACTGCGAATCCAGTCGGCGCTGGAGCCATCCTGAAGACGCGTTCTGCATGGTGTGACCCCCACAGACGCAGTCAGACCTCATAACAAAGAACTCAGGAAGAACGCCCTTCCTACAGGTGGAAAAATGCCAGAAGACGGCCGCATGTTTCCGCCGAGGCAAAAGGCGGCAAAACAGCGCTAAAGAAACTTAATTGATGATATTGGGGAGAAGCTGGAGCGGGTAGCGGGAATCGAACCCGCGTATTCAGCTTGGAAGGCTGCTGCTCTACCATTGAGCTATACCCGCGGTGGTGATTTCGATCCGTGCAGAATGGTGGAGGGAGTTGGATTTGAACCAACGTAGGCGTAGCCAACGGATTTACAGTCCGTCCCCTTTAACCACTCGGGCATCCCTCCAGCTTTCTGCTAGGATCGAGCGACCAAGCTCTTCAGATTTCGCTGCGGCGAAGCGCCGTTGCGTCGTCTGTGGCGCGTATATGACGGCCTCGTTCGTTTCTGTCAACACGCCCTTTCACGAATTTTCGGGAAAAAATTCAAACCTCTTTACGGCCCTGTGGATTATCGCGGGGGCTGGTGCGCGCCTCCCGGCGGAGATATAAGGCGCCATGAGCAAAGACGATCCCAAGAACAAATCCACCCGCGACACGCACTATGCCAACCTGCGCCGCGCCGTGCGCGACGCCAAGCGCGAGCGTGGCGAAATTCCGACCCCGCAGCAGCCGAAGCGCAAGAACCGCGGCGCAGACGACTGGAAGCCGCCGCAGCTTGCGCCCGATCAGGTGCATCTTTACGGCCTGCATACCGTGCGTGCGGCACTCGCCAATCCCGAACGGCAGATCGTCAGGCTCTCCGTCACCCAGAACGCCTTTGCGCGGCTGGATATCGGTGAGGCGGATGCCCAGCCCTTCCCCGTCGAGATGGTTTCGCCGCAGGATATCGACAGGGTCCTCGGCCCCGAGGCCATCCACCAGGGCGTGATGCTGGAAACCCGGCCGCTGCCGGTCAAGCGTCTCGGGGCGCTGAAGGACAGCCCGCTCATCCTCGTGCTCGATCAGGTCACCGATCCGCACAATGTCGGCGCCATCATGCGCTCGGCGGTCGCCTTCAACGCCGGCGCCGTCATCACCACCATGCGCCACAGCCCGACCGAGTCAGGCGTACTGGCGAAATCGGCTTCCGGTGCGCTGGAACTCATTCCCTATATCCAGATCACCAATCTGGCCGATGCGCTGGGCGAGCTGCACAAGCTCGGCTTCTTCTCCGTCGGTCTGGATTCGGAAGGCCCCGCCCCCATCGAACAGACCTTCAGCGGTGAAAAAATCGCGCTGGTGCTGGGCGCCGAAGGCAAGGGCCTGCGCCAGAAAACGCGCGAAACCGTCTCGGCGCTCGCCCGTCTCGATATGCCGGGCGAGATCAAATCGCTCAACGTTTCGAATGCGGCAGCCATCGCCCTTTATGCAACGCAGCAATTTCTGGGCAAAGCGTCGTCCTGACGCCTTGCCTTCCTTGCGAAATGACAAAGCGCAACGCATGCTGCGCCTTTGTCATTCGCACGGAGCAAATCTCAACATGACCAACCCGACCATCAAACCGACCGGCGAGCTGACGCTGAGAACGCTCGCCATGCCGGCCGACGCCAATCCGGCCGGCGATATTTTCGGCGGCTGGGTCATGTCGCAGATGGACTTGGCGAGCGGTATCCGTGCAGCGGAGCGTTCCCGCTGTCGCGTCGTCACCGCGGCGGTCAAGGAAATGGCCTTCGAGTTGCCGGTGAAGATCGGCGACACGCTGTCCATCTATACCGACATCGCCCGCGTTGGCCGCACCTCCATCACCCTGACGGTGGAAGCCTGGGCGCAGCGGTCGCGTTATGACAAGCTGGAAAAAGTCACCGCCGGAACCTTCATCATGGTGGCGATGGACGAAACTGGACAACCCACGCCCATTCCGGCAGCGGAATAAGCGCGCTGCGGCGCTGGGCTCCAGCGCCGCTCTCCATCTAAGCGGCATATATAACAAGCAGCATCGGCATCCCACGCCTTGCCCGGGATCGTTATTGCCCTTCCCAGCCCGTCATTGTGTCGCGGTGACATTTCGCTGCAAATATGACATTCCGATTGCATGGGATTCATTCGCAGGATCATGCAGGACAGAAGTTCGGCTGGCGCCATCGCCATGCTGGCGGTTCTGCTTTTCCTTTTGCAGGGTCTCGCCAACGGCCTGACCAGCGGCAATATGGCGATGGCCGCGCTGGCGGCGGATGAGATCATCTGTTCCAGCCATATGCCGGAAGGCGGCTCCGGCAAACAGAACCCGGCCGGCAAGATCGCCGGTGACTGTTGCGGCACGCTCTGCCGTCTGGCTTCGGCAACGGCCGCCGCTCTTCCGGTTATCCCCATCGAGCGCACGGACAATATTCTCCCCACGGTCGAAGTCGCCTTCCTGAACGTCGACGCGGTATTGCCGCCATCGCCGCCCAATCTGGAATCGCGCCCACGCGCACCTCCCTCCGCTCCGCAACGCTAGAACACTCTCCGGCCTGCCGGAAAATCAATTCTCTCGCGGAGACATTCATGTCCGTTACGACCTCTTTCGAGGGCGAGCGTGCGCCTGCGCATTCCTCGTCCGCAAATCTTTACCGCGCCGTATGGCGCTGGCATTTCTATGCCGGTCTGCTCGTCCTGCCCTTCATGATATCGCTCGCCGTCACCGGTGCGCTTTATCTCTTCCGGGACGAGTTCGACAATCTCATCCATTCAGACCTGAAGCGGATCGAAGTGGTGCAAAATGCGCCGAAAGCGCTGCCTTCCGAGATCGTGAGTGCAGCACTTGCGGCCTTTCCCGGCACAGCCATCAAATATACCACCCCCGCCGGTCCGGGCGCATCGACGGAAATCACCGTCAATACGGCGGATGGAAAGCGGGCCGTCTACGTCAATCCCTACACTGCGGAGGTTGCGGGCTCCCTGCCGGATCGCGGTACCGTCATGTGGACGATCCGTTATCTCCACAGCCTGAAATATTTCGGCACCTATGCCCGCTATCTGATCGAGATCGCCGCCGGCTGGTCCATCCTTCTTGTCGCCACCGGCATCTATCTCTGGTGGCCGCGAAAGCAGACCGGCGGTGTCGTGACCGTGCGCGGCACGCCGAAAAAGCGGGTGTTCTGGCGCGATACCCATGCCGTTACCGGCATTTTCGTCGGTTTTTTCATCGTTTTCCTTGCCGTCACCGGCATGCCCTGGTCGGGCGTGTGGGGCGCCAAGGTCAATGAATGGGCGAATGGCAGCAACTTCGGATATCCGGCGGGCATTCGCACCGATGTACCGATGTCGGGCGAGCATCTCGATCACGTGGCGAAAACAAGCTGGTCGCTGGAGCAGGCGAAAATCCCGAAATCCACCCATTCCGCCGAAGGCCAGCCAATCGGGATCGACGAGGCGATAGCACGTTTCGACGCGCTCGGTCTTGCCGCCGGTTACGCTGTCGCCCTGCCGGGAAAACCAACGGGCGTCTATAGCGGCTCCGTCTATCCCGACGATCTGGCGCAGCAACGTGTCGTCCATCTCGATCAATATAGCGGCAAACCGCTGATCGATATGAGCTACGCCGATTACGGCCCGCTCGGCAAGGCGCTTGAATGGGGCATCAATGTGCATCTGGGCCAGCAATATGGCCTCGCCAACCAGATCGTGCTTCTGGCGGCCTGTATCGGCATTGTGCTGCTTGCCGTATCCGCCGGCATCATGTGGTGGAAACGCCGCCCCAAGGGTTCGCTCGGCGTGCCGCCTTTGCCGCAGGAAAAACGCGCCCTGTACGGTCTGCTCGCCATACTCGCCATCGGCGGCATCATTTTCCCGCTGGTGGGCGCGAGCCTGCTGGCCATGCTGGCGCTGGATCTGATCGTACAGTCGCGCCAGAAACGACGCGCGATCTGAAAATGAAAACAGCCGGGCGAAAATCCCGGCTGTTCCCCCGTTATCGGCAATGCGACGGCGACGGCCCTCAGAACATCGTATTGGTGTTCGCCGCCTTTTCCGGCACCTCCTGGATCACGTCCCAGTGCTCGGTGATCTTGCCGTCGGTGACCCGGAAGATATCGACGATGGCCCTGCCGCGATCACCTTCATTTTCCGTCGAATGGATGTGCAGATAGACCAGATCGCCATCCGTGGCGCTGCGAACGATCCGCGCTTTCGACTGCGGATTCTCCTTGAAGAAGCCGGTAAAATAATTGACGAACGGCGCCTTGCCGTCCGGCACCATCGGGTTGTGCTGCTTGTAGCTGTCGACGAGGACGGTGGCGCCCTTCGCCACATCATGCTTGTTGAAGACCGTATCGTAAAACTCGATCACCAGTTTGCGGTTGGCTTCTTCCTGCGCGAAGTCCCGTGCTGCGGTTTGCGCCAGAACGGGTGCCGCCATCAAGGCGGGCACGAGGGCGAAAGCGGCGATGGCGAGACGGCGTGTTACGAAATTCATGGGTGATACCTCTCAATAACCGACGGTGAAACGCTGGCGGGAATGCTGCGGCTTCTCGATTTCATCGACAAGCGCGATGGCATAATCTTCGAAGGAAATGCGGCTGCCCTCATCGTTGCTGAGGAGATTATCCTTGCCGATGCGGAATTTGCCCGTTCTTTCGCCCGGCACGAACTCGGCGGACGGCGACAGGAAGGTCCAGTCGAGCTGTTTTTCCTGTTTCAGAATATCCAGAAACTCCGCACCCTTGGTCGCTTCGGCCTTGTAGGCGGCCGGGAAATCCGGCAGGTCGACCACACGCTGGCCCGGCGCGATTTCAAGGCTGCCGGCGCCGCCGACGACGAGATAGCGCTGAACACCGGAGGCGCGCACGGCCTCGATCAGCGTTGCCGGATCGCTGGCGGTGAAATGCACAGAACTGATCACGGCATCGTGACCCTTCAGCAGTTCCGAAAGCCCTGCCTGATCGAAAACATCGCCCTTCTTTGCCACCACATTCGGCAGGCTGGCGATCTTTTCGGGATTGCGGGCGATTGCCGTCACCTGATGTCCCCGGTCGGAAAGTTCCTTCAGAATACGGGACCCGGCATTGCCGGAAGCGCCGATGAGCGCGATTTTAGCCATGGCTTCTTTCCTCTTGTCACTATCGTTACCGGTCTAGATTATAGACCGCGAGGAAGAGCTATGGTATCGCAGCCATAGCCGCAAGAAGTCAGCGGCGGCTGATCTGGTCACATGGCGATGACCTGCAGGGTAAAAGGGCAAGGGGTAAGGACATGGCGGATACGCAGACGAAAGAGGTTTTTGCCTTCGACCAGCCCTGCCCCATCCGCGATGTGCTGGACCGTATCGGCGATCAATGGAGCCTTTTGGTTCTGGAAGCCCTGCAGGGCGGCGTGCTGCGCTTCAACGAGTTGAACCGCAGGATCGACGATATTTCCAAGCAGATGTTGTCCCGCACCCTGAAGCGGCTGGAAGAAGATGGCTTCATCCGCCGCACGCTTTATGCCGAGGTGCCGCCGCGCGTGGAATATGAGCTGACCAATCTCGGCCGCTCGTTTCTGGTGCCGATGCAATTGCTGGTGCAATGGGCTGACGAGAACCACGTTCGCATCTGCAAGGCCCGCCTGCAATATTCCGAAAACGACAGTCGCGGCTGACCGGAAGCAGGTCACTTCTAGCCCAGCCGGTAAACCTTGCAGACCAGCCCCGCCGGCTGGCGATAGGTCGTAAATCCCATGGCGTCGTAATAGCTTTGTCCGAGCATGTTGTCCGCGCCGATGCTGGCATCGATATTTTTAAGGCCACGCGCCTCCGCCGCCCTGTGCGTTGCCGCGAAGAGGGCGGATCCCACACCTCTTCGCGCCGCCTGCGGGCTGACGTGGGTGCCAATGATGCCCCAGCCTTCCGCCACGCCATAGGGATTGTCCGTCCGCGCATAACGTAGCGACTGGAAGCCCAGGATACGCCCGTCGTCGTCCTCGGCGACCGAGCATTCGATACGGTCGGCATGCTGGATGTAATTCTCCAGCACCGCCGTAATGTCCGTCGGCGCTTTTCGGAGGCCGGCCGAGAATATCTCGTTCTGAACCGCCGCCATTCCGGTTGCATCGTCAACTGTCGCAGGCCGTATTTTCATCGATACATCACCTCATATCCGTTGCGACTGGTTCCGGGCCGGCAAGCGCCGGGTATTTATTCCTTTTCAGGAGCGGAAAATGAAGGACGCACCGAAAGCGATCAGCGCGAAACCGATCACGTGATTGATGGTGATGCTTTCCTTCAGCCAGAAGATCGAAAACAGCGCGAAGACCGCGAGCGTGATGACTTCCTGAATGGTCTTGAGCTGCGCGGTCGAATAGACCTCCGAACCGATGCGGTTCGCGGGAACGGCAAGTACATATTCGAAGAAGGCGATGCCCCAGCTGGCGACAATCGCCAGGAAGAGCGCGCTGCCCTTGTGCTTGAGGTGGCCGTACCAGGCGAAGGTCATGAAAACATTGGAGGCGATGAGCATCAGGACAGGCCAGATATGGGCAGGGCTGATTGAGAACGGCATGATGGGTCCTGGAAAAAAGGGAGGGATGTCATGAAATGCGGCAGGAGAAGGCAGTCAGAAGGGAACCCTCATTCCACCCGTATGGATTTGCTCTAGCGCATCCGCCCGAAAACCGGAATCGATTTTCTACGGATTTGAACAAAGCTGTCTTCAGCCGCTACGCAACGCATCCGGCCGAATTTTGTTCCGCACGCTTCGTTTCCTTTTTGTACTCATTTTTTCACCACATCCCCTTCCCTTTATGCGTGACTCCCTCCATATTTCGCCCATGGCCAGATCACCGAAAAACTCCACCTCCTCGCCCTCGGGCTTCGAGGAAGCTCCGCAATCGTCCTTCGAAGGCGCGCCGCTCAGCGGCAGCGTCGCCGATTGGGTGAAGCAGCTCGAGGCGGAAGCGGAGGCGTCCTCCGTGGAAACCCAGCGCGAAATCGCCTCGAAGGCCGGCAAGCACCGCAAGAAGATCGAGATCGAAGCGCGCAAGGAGGCCCAGAAAGCCCCCCCGAAGACGGCCAAGAACACCACGGCCTCCAAGACCGCGCGCGGCGTTTCCATCGGCGCATCGAGCGATCCGAAAACCCGCGCCGCCGCCGGTCTCAATCCGGTCGCCGGCATGGACGTATCGCTGGAGGATGCCGCCAACCTCGCGCCGGGCGCCGTCACCGCCACGGTGGATGCGCTGTCGAAACTGATCGAGAGCGGCAATCCGCTGTTCAAGGACGGCAAGCTGTGGACGCCGCACCGCCCGGCCCGCCCGCCGAAATCGGAAGGCGGCGTCGTCATCCGCATGGCCTCGGACTACCAGCCCGCCGGCGACCAGCCGACGGCCATCAACGACCTCGTGGAAGGCATCAATTCCGGCGAACGCAGCCAGGTGCTGCTCGGCGTCACCGGCTCGGGCAAGACCTTCACCATGGCCAAGGTGATCGAGGCAACGCAGCGCCCGGCCGTCATCCTCGCCCCCAACAAGACGCTGGCCGCGCAGCTCTATTCGGAGTTCAAGAACTTCTTCCCCGATAATGCGGTGGAATATTTCGTCTCCTACTACGATTATTATCAGCCGGAAGCCTATGTGCCGCGCTCCGACACCTTCATCGAGAAGGAATCCTCGATCAACGAACAGATCGACCGGATGCGCCACTCCGCCACCCGCTCGTTGCTGGAGCGCGACGACTGCATCATCGTCGCTTCAGTGTCGTGCATCTACGGTATCGGTTCGGTCGAGACCTATACGGCCATGACCTTCCAGATGCAGGTCGGCGACCGGCTGGACCAGCGCCAGCTTCTCGCCGACCTCGTGGCCCAGCAATACAAACGCCGCGACATGGATTTCCAGCGCGGCTCGTTCCGCGTGCGCGGCGATACCATCGAAATCTTCCCGGCCCACCTTGAGGATGCCGCCTGGCGCATCTCGATGTTCGGCGACGAGATCGATTCCATCACCGAATTCGATCCACTGACGGGCCAGAAGACCGGCGACCTGCAATCGGTCAAGATTTACGCCAACTCGCACTATGTCACCCCGCGCCCGACGCTGAACGGCGCGATCAAGTCGATCAAGGAAGAGTTGAAGGTCCGTCTCGCCGAACTTGAGAAAGCAGGACGCCTGCTGGAAGCCCAGCGACTGGAACAGCGTACCCGCTACGATATCGAGATGCTGGAAGCGACCGGCTCCTGCGCCGGTATCGAAAACTATTCGCGTTATCTCACCGGCCGCAATCCCGGCGAACCGCCGCCGACCCTGTTCGAATATATTCCTGATAATGCCCTGCTGTTCATCGACGAAAGCCACGTCTCCGTCAGCCAGATCGGCGGCATGTATCGCGGCGACTTCAGGCGCAAGGCAACGCTGGCCGAATATGGCTTCCGCCTGCCTTCCTGCATGGACAACCGGCCGCTGCGCTTCGAGGAATGGGATGCGATGCGCCCGCTCACCGTGGCGGTTTCGGCCACCCCCGGTTCCTGGGAGATGGAACAGTCCGGCGGCGTCTTCGCCGAACAGGTCATCCGCCCGACCGGTCTCATCGATCCGCCGGTGGAAGTACGTTCCGCCCGCAGCCAGGTGGACGACGTTCTCGGCGAAATCCGCGAGACCGCCGCCAAGGGTTACCGCACGCTCTGCACCGTGCTGACCAAGCGCATGGCCGAGGACCTCACCGAATATCTGCATGAACAGGGCGTCCGCGTCCGTTACATGCACTCTGACATCGACACGCTGGAGCGCATCGAGATCATCCGCGACCTGCGCCTCGGCGCTTTCGACGTGCTTGTCGGTATCAACCTGCTGCGCGAGGGCCTCGATATTCCCGAATGCGGTTTCGTCGCCATCCTCGATGCCGACAAGGAAGGCTTCCTGCGTTCGGAAACCTCGCTGATCCAGACCATCGGCCGCGCCGCCCGTAACGTCGACGGCAAGGTCATCCTCTATGCCGATAACATCACCGGCTCGATGAAGAGGGCCATGGAGGAAACCTCCCGCCGTCGCGAAAAGCAGATGGCCTATAATGCCGAACACGGCATCACGCCGGAATCGGTCAAGGCGAAGATTTCCGACATTCTTGATTCTGTTTATGAGCGCGATCACGTAAGGGCCGATATTTCTGGCGTTTCCGGCAAGGGCTTCGCCGATGGCGGCCACCTCGTCGGCAACAATCTGCAGGCCCATCTCAACGCGCTGGAAAAATCCATGCGCGACGCCGCCGCCGATCTCGACTTCGAAAAGGCCGCCCGCCTGCGCGACGAAATCAAACGCCTCAAGGCCGCCGAACTGGCGACCATGGACGACCCGATGGCCAAGGAGGAGGCCCGCGCCATCGAAGGCGGCGGAAAAAACAACAGACGCAGCCACTTGTCGATCTCCCCGCCGGAGGGTGAGACATCCGGCAGGACAGAGGCAGGTGCCGCAGCGAACGAAAGCGGCAAATCCCTCTTCGCCAAACCCTCGCTGGATGAAATGGGTCCCGGCTCGGATGCGGGAAAACCGCTGTTCCGCAGGAACACACTGGACGAGATGACGGTGGGCAGGACCGAAAAACCCGTGCGCGGCGCGGTGCCCGACAAGCCCGAGACCGAGCCCGGCAAACGGTTCTCACCGTTGCTGGAGGGCCAGCCGGAGCGCGCCACGGACGATCCACGACCGCTGGTGCGCGGCAAGATCGGCGCGGGTTCCTATGAGGATGCCGGCGAGCAGAAGCGCAAGAGCCGAACCAAGGGCAAGACGGGCCGGCCGGGGCGCTGACGCCCGCGTCCGCGGTATTCGACGCCAGGCATGTCTATTGCGAAAAACATGACCGGAGCACCCGCGCGCTCCAGCAACGGCGATCAGCTTTCGCACTGCCTGATCCGCGCTGCGATCTGGCCCGCCAAACGCGACGTATGAAGAAGCAATAAAATGCTACTCTTTAGGCAAAGAAGTCTTGCATTGCGTCAGCAACTCATTGAATCGCTAGCTCTAGTCTTGACCTAAAACTTTCAATTAGACGCTCTGCGTCATATTCAACGCCACCGCCGCCCGGATCAGCGCCGCCAGCGCCTCCTCATCCACGATATCCCCCTCGTGAAAATCAATCGCCCGCCGCATATTGCCCTCAAGGCTCGAATTGAACAGCCCCGCCGGGTCCTCCAGCGAGGCGCCCTTCGCAAATGTCATCTTCACCGCGCTTTTGTAGGTTTCGCCGGTGCAGAGGATACCCGCATGCGACCAGACCGGCACGCCGCGCCATTTCACCTCTTCCACCACCTCCGGATCGGCCTTCCTGATCACCGCGCGAATATGCGCGAGCGTCTCGCCGCGCCAGTCGCCGAGCTCCGCGATCTTGCGGTCGATGAAGTCCGATGGTGCGGTCTCCTCCGCATCTTTCGTCATCGTGTTTTTCGCCATGGCATCCTCCCGATTTCGACGCACGCCTGTTTCCTTTTCAGCATAGATGAAATTTTCCTGCCCTCCCATGAGGAACCAAATCCGCCTCCCGTCGTTTCCTCCCCGAACGCAACGTTCAGCATACAAAGGGAAGAAACATCATGAAAATCAAGGTCATCGCTCTCGCTGCGGCAGCAGCGCTCTCCTCTTCCGTGGCTTTTGCCCAGACGGCCACCACGGCTCCTGCTGCCGGCGCGGACGCCACTTTGTCCGGCCCCGGCATTACCATGGGAACGAAGGCCAGCAGCCCGCTGAAGTTCGTTAATGTCCAGAACACCGACCTCACCGCCTCCCAGCTCGATGGCATGGACATCTATAACGCCAAGAACGAAAACATCGGTGAAATCGAAGATGTCGTCATCGGCGACGGCAAGTCGGTGATCGGCCTTGTGGCCAGCGTCGGCGGCTTCCTCGGCATCGATAAGAGCTATGTGGTGCTCGACCCGGCTTCCGTCGCGGTCCACAACGACAACGGCACCCCGAAGGCCTATGTCGACACCACCAAGGAAGCGCTTCAGAATGCTCCGAAGCTCGATTACGACAAGCTGGACGACTGATTACCCCTGCAGTCCACAAGCTTGTCCCCCCGCGCCCTGTCGCGGGGGTTTTCATGTGTGGCACCCTATCGGAAAACCCGGCACTCGCAGCCGGAGGGCCCTTGCCTGACGGCGCGCCTCTCGCCTATCTTCGGCGCGCAAATCACCAAGGATCGCTGCGTGCCCGCCAATAGCCTCTTTTCCTTTGCCATCAGCACCGCCATCGCGCTCAGCGCCCTGCCGCTGTCAGCGCAGGCGGCCGACTGGAAACCGGCCGAGCAGATAAAAACCTATGCTATCAGCGGCAATACGGGCGGTGCGCTTTATCAATCGATCGGCGAGCGCGGTCCAACCGCCGGCGTGCAGGCCATTGCCCACACCACCTTCAAGCTAACATGGCGGCGGGATTACCGTCCGCAGCCGGATGGCGCCTGCGTACTGGCCACCGCAAGGCCCAATCTCACCATCATCTACACCTGGCCGAAAGCGCCCGCCAATCTGCCGCCCGCAGTCGCCGCCAGCTGGAGGACCTTCATTTCCGGCGTGGAAACCCATGAACGCGTCCATGGTGACCATATTCTCGACATGGTGAAAAAGATCGAAGCCTTCAGCATCGGGCTGAGGGCGGAAAACGATACCAAATGCCAGAAGGTGCGCGCCGTTCTGCAACAGCGTCTGGGTGAGCTTTCCAACGAGCAGCGCCAGCGCGGCCGCGATTTCGACCGGGACGAGCTTTCCCCCGGCGGGCGGGTGCATCAGCTCATCCTCGCCCTCGTCAACGGCCCCTGAACAGCCGCCTATTCCGCCGCCTCGCCTTTCAGCAAGGGCTCGGCCAGCGTCACGCTTTCCAGCTCGTAGGAATAACCTTCGAGCATCGTATAGGCCTGTTCGATTGCCTCGATCTGGGCTTCGGCATTACGGATGGCTTCGGCGATGGACTGGCTGCGGGCGCGCAGCATCGAACTCAGCACATCGGTTTCCGGCTTGCGACCGAGACGGTCCATATGTTTGCGAACCCGCGTGCGGTGCCGTTCCAGCTCGAGAATATGGAAACGGCTTTTCAGAATATCGTCGGTCAGCTTGCGGCGCATGGCGGCCACGGGGTCGAAACTGCCGGGTTCGCGTTCGTCCAGAATGAATTCATTCACCAGCGTTTCCAGCATCAGCAGGCCCTTGAGGTCCTTGGCGTCGGCAAGCTGCGGATCGTAGCCCGTATCGTCGAATACCTTGCGGCGCACCGGATCCTTCAGCAGCTCATAGGCCGTCTGCAGGCGCGCGAATTGCTCGGCATCGCCGCCGCTATCGGGATGCGCGGCCTTGGCCACCTTGCGGTAGGCCGACTTGATCGCCGCCTCGTCGGCATCGCGCTCCACGCCAAGCAAAACATAGGGATCAATCACAAAAACACCTTCAAACGCAAACTGTTACCCGCATGCCCAACACCGCTCCCGTCTGGCACGCGGGCGGATCATAGGCCAATTCCGCCCGGCGCGGCACCCCGCCCCGGCGGTTAAACCGGCAAAGCCCACACAAAGCCTCGCGGCGCGCCGCATCGTAACGGGCGGAAAAGCCCTTGATGCCGAAATTTGTCGGACCCAAGGCGACTATAATGACAGGCGGGACAAAATTGTGGAAAGCGGCGGCAAAACATGCCGCACGGTTTCGCACCTGCCGCAGCCGGCGGGAAAACACCGCAGGAAGAAGCGTAACCGGCGCGTTTTCAGGGGGTTATGGTGGAAAGACGCCAACGGGTGTAAGCTTGGCCTTTGGATTAGAAGGGAGGATGATCCGATGCCGCAAACGATTACCCAGACCGTCACGGACTATGTCCATGCCATGGCCTATGCGGATGAGAGCCTGATGCGTGACGTTTTCGACCCGCGCGCCAGCATCGTCGGAACCTTCGAAGGCGAAATCGAATGGCTGTCCCTGGAGGACTTTGTCGACCAGATGCGTAAAAGCGAACGCGGCCTCCCCGATCACGATCCCGCTTTTGAAATCATGGGCATCGACAAGGAAGGCGACAGCGCTTCGGTGAAGCTGACGACCCGTTTCGACGGTATGGATTTTTACGAATATCTGTCCCTGCTGGAACGCGACGGCAACTGGTCCATCGTGCACAAGCTCTATCACATAAAGCCGTAGGCGATCATCGAAACCGCCACCCCGCATTGTGCGCTTGCGCGTTCCACTCGCAGCCACGGCTCGCGATCCGGTTATTTTGCCGCTGAAAGAACTAGAACAGGTCGCTGTAGATCGCCGTTATCCAGAGCGCGTTAAAGAAGAGCCAGACAACACCGAGCCACATGATTTTGCGGCTGTTATCGGTTCTCATCGCCACAATCGCAATAAGCAGACCGCCGACTATCCTTGCCAGATACCATGGCCCGAGCTGTTCGAAGTGTTCCCTGCCCTTGATGTAGGTGTCCACCAGATCGAAGACAAACGAGGCCGCAAACAGGGCAAAGAACGCATGTCGCCTGCGCACGAAAAAACTTTCCCGTTCAGACAATTCCTGAATATGATCGGGATAAAGCAGCGTCGACATCAAAAAGAACAGCGACGTGTAGACCAGAACGAAAATGTAAATCCAGAAATTCCAGTTGTGGATCAGCCGCAGGGCAAACTCCCACCACCAGAAATGGACAGCTCCAAGAAGCAGGACAATCGACCAGACGATCTGCGCGTGCATGCGGTCGGTCTTCTGCGGCTCCTGCAGCCTTCTGGAAAGACCGGACAACACTCTGGTAATGGCCAGGCCGAGGATGAGGCTTACCAATATCCGCAAATGACCATATGCATCCATTGAAAACGCCCGCTGTTGCTCAACTTATCTGCCGAACAATATGCTTAAACCTTGGGGCTTTACAACTCTGGCGGATGCCCCGCCCTTCCCGATCTCGCCTTCTAGTGGGCTGAACCGGCTTCCCGATGCGAAAGTCTCCCCGGCTGGCAGGCCGAGGCCGGTCACTCCAGTTTCATCAGGGCTCAACCAACGGCAGCGGCAGACGCAAAGCGTCACCCGGTGCATTCAACCGAATAGATTTCAAGATTAAGCGATTGATTTTACTGGTGCCCCCGGCAGGGTTCGAACCCGCGACCCCCTGATTACAAATCAGGTGCTCTACCAACTGAGCTACAAGGGCAAGCCAGTGCCTTGCCAACTATCAGATTCTGACTTGGTGTAAAGCAAAAACTAACGCTGTGGCATCGACAGACCGCTTTTCCACACCGTGGCCGGCTGGGCTGTCCGCATGATCGCAATTGTAGCAAAAGGCCCGGAAAATAAGCGAAGTATTTACGCAGCGCCACTAGAATGGCGATGAAACATAACCATTCCAGTGAGAACAACGCATCATATGCGCGCGAGCATACAGAAAATCCAGCTGACAGGCACGATCATCATCGCCGTAAGCTCCATCCTGCTGGCAACCCTTGCCGCGCTGCCCAGCGTCTATAATTATCTGCGTTATCGCACCAATGCCGCGCAGCTCACCCGCTTTGAAACCGCTCTCCAGTCCGCATGGCTGGTGTCGGCCGAGCGAGGCCCCGCCAATAACCTGATGGGCGCATCCGTGCAGGATGCAGGGCTGACCGAAGGGCTTGCCGCCGCGCGCAAGGCAACGGACGACAAGCTGTCAGAGCTGGAGAAATCCTTCGCCAACGATATCAGAACACAGCCTGAACTGGCGAAGTCGCTTGCTGAAACCCGCCAGAAGCTCGAGCAATCGCGAGAGCTGGTCGATCAGGTTGCCGCGCTCCCTCCTGAGGCGCGTAACCACGGCGCGATGTCCAACGCGATTTCATCGATGTTCAAGG
This sequence comes from Agrobacterium sp. 22-214-1, assembly GCF_053522465.1. Taxonomy (NCBI): domain Bacteria; kingdom Pseudomonadati; phylum Pseudomonadota; class Alphaproteobacteria; order Hyphomicrobiales; family Rhizobiaceae; genus Agrobacterium; species Agrobacterium sp. 22-214-1. Next base: position 18,800 of record NZ_JBNWCK010000003.1, read on the forward strand.
CGGCGGACAGCGTCAATCTGCTGCGCGGCAGGGCTGCACGCGCCATCATCAAGGTGACGCCCGACGTGGCGATCGACATCGCCATGACCGGCACGGCGGGCGTGATGCGCGACCGTATCGGCCGCCTCGGTTCCTATGTGATCATGAGTCTCAAGGCGAACAGGCAGGAAAAGCTCGGTTATCGCGCCAAGTTCGATACCGAGATGCAGAGCCTCCTGTCGCTGAAAGCATCGCTGACCAATTATACCGCCGCCTATCTCTCGACGCCGCGACTGGACGGCGCATTGCGCGATCTTGAAACCCAATATTTCGGTCAGGCCTTGCGTTACGCGCAGAACACGATCGTGATGGCGGTGCCATCCGCCCAGCCAAGCGCACTTGAATTCTCCAGAAACTATATTGCCGGCATGCGGTCGTCCGACACCCTGCGCGACCTTATTCTGTCCGAAACGCGCGCGCGGATCGAAAAGAAAAAGCAGGAGGCCCTGATCTATGGCGGAACCTCGCTCTTTCTCGCCGGCATCGCGGTTCTGGTGCTGTTGCGGCTGACATCCGTTTACAAAACCGCGCTGTTCCGGCCCATGCAATCCGTCCAGGCGCAGATCGCCGCCATCGCCGGCGGTGATCTTTCCGAGGGTAATCATGAGGACAGGGTTGCTCCGGAAGTGAAGAAGATGTTCGAGGAACTGGATTTCCTGCGCGAACAGCTGCGCCAGAAGGGCGAAATGGAAAACCAGCAGCGTGCGCTGGCCGAACAGCTGCGCACCCTTTCCGAAACCGATGCACTGACGGGCGTCTTCAACCGCCGCGCACTCGAAAAGGCTGTTCGCTCCATATTGACGGGCGAGGAGCAATGTCAGTCGCTCGGCGTGATGATTGTCGATATCGACCATTTCAAATCGATCAACGACCGTTACGGCCATGCCATGGGTGACATTGCGCTTCAGAAGACCGCGGGCCTGTTGCGCAGCGCATTGCGCAAGGACGACATTCTTGCCCGATATGGCGGTGAGGAATTCGTCGTCGTGCTGCAGGATGTCAGCCACGCCACGGCGACGGCCACGGCCGACCGCCTTCGCCGCCTGATCGAAGCCCAGACCATCGACGAGCAAAGCAGCCTGTCGCTGACGGCAAGTTTCGGCGTGGTCTGGCAGGAAGCGCGTGCAATCAACAGCTGGGACGAGTTGATCGCCATCGCCGACGACCGGCTTTACGAAGCCAAGCGTGCGGGCCGCAACCGGGTCTGGGCAACCTATTTCCCAAAGGTCGCGAACGGCTAGGAACATCGTCGGCGGCGGACTTCGCCTCGACTAGATCAAATCCAGCGTCATGACCACGGGGCAATGATCGGAAGCCTTGGGGCGATCCCAGCCGGTGCGGGGATAACGTTCGACCACCTGCCCCGGCGGGAATATCGTCCGGAAAGGCTGTCCATTGCGAATGATTTCGGGAACATGCGTGGCGTTCGTCTCCGCCAGACGCGGGGACAGCCAGATATAGTCGAGCTGGCACAGATGCTGCTCCTGCGGCCCGCGTGAGTGGTAAAGCGTCCAGCGATCCATGACGTCACGGCGCATCATCGGATTGACCACGAAACCATCGGCCGAAAGGATATCGAGCGCGCTGCGCTCCTCCTCGACCGGCGTGAAGCTGTAGCCGCTGCGCCTGTCGCCGGAAATCGCGACACGCTCCTGATAATCGTTCAGATCGCCGCAGATCGCGAAATTCTTGTTGCGGGTATTGCCCACACCCCAGCGGTTTTCAATGATACGGCGCACGGCCATGGCCTCCGCCTCGCGGATCGGCATGGTGGCGATGCGAGCGTCGACCGCATCACGGGCATTGGTCATGGATTTGAAATGCGTGACATAAAGCGTCAGCGGCTTGCCGCCGATCCTCAGATCGATTTCCAGGCAATCCCGTTTGAAAATCTTGTCGTCTATCTGGTTTGTGGCGGCAAGCGCGGGATTGAAGAGATCGAGATTGCGATAGGTCAGCGCCGCATGGCTCTTTATGTCGACCACCTCGATCCTGTCGCCGTCCCGCGTCTCCTCACGCATGACGACGGCGACATCGATGCCGCGGCTGTCATTGCCTTCGACCAGATATTTCTGCAGATAGCCATTGCCGACCATGCGATAGAGATAGCCATATTCGAAGGCCTGCAGCGCGGCCATGTTGTCCACTTCCTGCAGGCAGAGAATATCGGCATCCGCATCGGCGATGGCGAGTGCCGAAAGCTGGCGCGTGTCGTCGGTTGAAGAGACCATCCGCGCGCTTTCCAGCGCCTGATAGGTCGCCTCATCGCGAATGTCGAAAAGCTGGATCGCCCTGTCGCGCCGCGTCTGGTTGCGAAAGCCGGTGAAATCGAAACGGGTGAGGAGATTTTCGATATTGAAGGTGGCAAGCCGAAGCGACATGAATCAATCCTATTGCTACAGGGGAAGCTTAGCTGGTGTCGCGCCGCCTCGCCAGTAGCGAGGGCCACGTCCTTTACCCTCCCTCATTCCTGTGCTTGTCACAGGAATCCAGTCAGCCCAAGTCCTTGGGCTAAAAGGATTCTTTTCGCCGCGCAGACGCGCGTCGGCTGGATCCCTGTGACAAGCACAGGGATGAGGGAAGTACACTTATCGCACTAAAGCCGCCACGCCGCGCGGATGGCCACTGGCAGACGGTCCCCGACTGCAACCGCTTCCCGCGAATACGCCCTCAGCGCCTGCCCGTCCGGCATGTCGAGACGCAGGGCATAACGCTCGCCCTCGTAAAGAACCGACGTCACAGTGCAGGTAATACCCTCTGCATCCCGCACCACATCCTGCGGCCGCACGAGAATATCCGCCTGCGGCAATTGCCTGCCGCTCTCCATCGCTGCCCGAAGCACCGACCAGTCGAGATCGCGCGAAGTCCCTTCCGGCACCGGCAATGTCACGATCGCCCCCTGCCCCACCAGCGAGCCGACCAGCCTGCCTTCGGGCCGCGCATAAAGCGCCGCCGGTGGCGCGACCTGCAACAGCTTGCCCTGCGACATGACGGCAACATCGGTTGCCAGCGCCATGGCTTCCGCCTGATCGTGGGTGACATAGATCATCGTCGCGCCGGAGCGGATGTGGAATTCGCGGAATGTCTCCTCCATCTCCTGCCTGAGATGCCGGTCGAGATTGGCGAGCGGCTCATCGAGCAGCACCACGTCAGGCTCGGTAACGAGGCAGCGGGCAAGCGCCACCCGCTGCCGCTGGCCACCGGACAATTCAGCGGGGCGGCGATCGGCGAAGCTCTCGAGGCGGACGGCGGCCAGCGCCTGGCGCACCTTCTCGCGATATTTCTCGCCCGAAATGCCGCGCACCTTCAAGGGATAACCGGTATTGTCGGCAACCGACATATGCGGCCACAGCGCATAGGACTGGAACACCATCGCCATGTTGCGCCGCTCCGGCGGCACCATGCTGCCGGCATCGGCCAGCACCCGCTCGCCGAGCAGGATGGAACCGTCGGTCGGCTGTTCGAAACCGGCGATCATGCGCAGCACCGTCGTCTTACCGCAGCCGGAAGGCCCGAGCAGAGCGAGAAAACCGCCATCGCGCACGGTGAGCGACACATCGTCCACGGCTGGTTTCGAACCGGCACCGAAACTCTTCGACAGGCGGTTGAGGATCAGTTTCGCCAAGGGACCACTCCTTTCGGCAGATAGCGCCCCAGAATTTCCAGCAGAGCCATGAGGGAAATCACCATGATGACGACAAGCACCGAAAGTGCCGAGGCAAGATCGAAGCTGCCGCTGTCATCGAGATTGTAGATGAGCACACCGAGTGTCTGTGTGCCGGCGGACCACAGCAGCGCCGAGACCGTCAGCTCGTTGCAGGCGATGAGGAAAACAAGAATGACCGATGCCCCCGCCGCAGGCCCGACCAGCGGCAGGATGATATCCTTCAGCCGCCGCCAGAAACCGGCGCCGGAGAGCCTTGCTGCCTCTTCCAGCGACGGATCGAATTGCAGGAAGGCGCTGACCATGGGTTTCAGGCTGACGGCGAAGAAGGAGGAGAAATAGGCGAGCAGAATGATCCAGATCGTGCCGTAAAGCGTGATGCCGACAAGCGGAATGGGAGCCGCGAAAAGCAGCACGAAGGAGACGGAAATCACCACCCCCGGCAGCGCATAGGGAATATCGACCAGCGCCGAGAGCAGGAACATGAAGCGGCTCTTGCCGCGCACCAGGAAATAGGCCGTCAGCACCGTCACCGCCAGCAGGCAAAGCGAGGTGGCGGTCGCCAGAAACAACGAGTTGCGGAAGGCGGTACGCGTCACGCTCTGGCGGTAAAGCAATTCCTCATAGGCATGCAGCGTCGCTGTCTTGAGGCTGAGCGGCACGCCATAGGCAGGCGCAAGCGAGCTTGCCACCAGCGCCGTCAGCGGAGCCACCAGCATGAAGAACAGCACGAGCCACAGGGCAAGCTCCGCCGCCACCCGCCACAGCCCAAGCTGGAAGGTCGCCGCCTTGCCGGAAAGGCCGATGATGCGATAATCCCTGCCCTTCATCGCCCGTTCCTGAAGCGCAAGCCCGGCGACCGAGATGATGGCGATCATGGTGGAGAGAATGGCGATATCGCCGAAGGTGCTGGTGCCGAAACTGGCAAAACGGCTGTAGATGAGCGTCGGCAGGGTAAAGATCGAGGCGGGGATGCCGAGGATCGCCGGAATGCCGAAATTGCCGACACTGGACACGAAGGAAATTGCCGCCCCGGCGATCAGTCCCGGCGTCGACAGCGACAGGATGATATCGAACAGCACCCGGCGCGGCGAAGCGCCGGAGAGTTTGGCGGCCTCGATGCCGTCCTGCGGCAAGGCCAGCAGACCGGCCCGCAGCGACAGATAGACGAGCGGCGCATGCTGCACGCCGAGTAGCAGCGCAATGCCCGCAATCGAATAAAGCGGCTGCGGCGATCCCATCGCCGGCGCAAGGCCGATGGCCTTCAACAGCGTGCTCGAGGGACCGGTCATGCCGATCCACGACAGCGCCGTCACCTGCGGCGGGATCATCATCGGCAGCATGAACAGGAAGCTCAGGATCGACTTGCCGCGGACGTCGCAAAGCGTCAGCGTAAGTGCGAAAGCGCCGCCGATGCCGAGCGAAATCAGCATGCCGAAAAACGATGTGGAGAGCGTGTTCAGCGCCGCATCCCAAAGGGCCGGATCGGCGAGAAGCCGCCATATGTCACCGTTAAGTGACGAGATGAGACCGGTATAGGCGAGCCGCCCGAGCGGCAGGGCGCTGAGCGCAAAAACAACGCTGACCACAAAAGGAAACAGCCAGCGCGGCTGGCTGTTTCCGTAGGCATTGGAACGGGACATGCCGCTATATCAGCCCTTGGAGCCGAAGATGTCGGAGAAAGTCTTCAGGTCCTGTTCGGAATTCTTCAGCGCATCGGCAGCGTTGAGCGGCAGAACCTTGATCTTGTCGCGGGCCGGGAAACCTTCCGGCATGCCGGCATCGGCACGAACCGGGATGTAACCGAGCTTGACGAAGCCCTGCTGGCCTTTTTCGGACAGCACGTAATCGACGAACTTCTTCGCCGCTTCCTCGTGCTTGGTGCCTTTGATAATCGCAACCGGCTCAGTGACGGCCGAAACGCCCTCTTCCGGGAAGACGAACTCGACCGGTGCACCCTTGGCCTTTTCGCGGATCGGCATGTAGTCGACGACCACGCCATAGGCCTTTTCGCCCGAAGCGACAGACTTCAGAACCGCGCCGTTGCCACCGCCGGCAATGGCTTCATTGGCCTTCAGCTGCTTGTAATAATCCCAGCCGAGGCCGTTTGCGGCGGCAAGCGTCTGCGCATGGATCAGCGCCGCACCCGAGGTCAGCGGGCTTGGCATGGTGACGAGACCCTTGGCTTCCGCCTTGGCCAGATCCTTCCAGCTCGTCGGCTTCATCGCGGCGGCTGTGTTGTACATGATGCCGGTGGTGATGAGCTTGGTGGAATAATAGAAGCCGTCCACATCATAAAGCGAGGCGTCGATATTCTTGGCTTCCGCGGACTTGTGGGCGAGAAGCTGGCCAGCCTGCTTCATGCGCTCCAGCGTCACGGTGTCGGCGATCAGCAGCACGTCGGCAACCGGATTGCCGGCATTGATCTCGGCCATCAGCTTGGCCATGATCTTCGGCGTTCCGTCACGCACCCATTCAACCTCGAGACCGGGATTGGCGGCCTTGAAACCATCAACGGTCGCCTGCGCGTCCTCGTTGGGCTGGCTGGTGTAAAGCACCAGATCGGCGGCATTGGCGGCGGTGGCGATGAAGCCGAGCGACACGATGGCGGTGAAAGCGGAGAGCAGCGTTTTCATGGGTCCAGTCCCTGTTGTTTGGTGGGACCGCTAAAACATGATTGCATAACATGTATGTGACAGGCAGGATTTTTGGGGTGGGATCTTTTGGGGCCATCGCGGTTAGGAGTAACAATGCCCCTTGGCGCTTGCGGCTCACCCCCTCTGCCCTGCCGGACATCTCCCCCTCAAGGGGGGAGATCGGCAAGAGGCGCTGACACCACTTCATTTTCAACTGTTGCGATAGGCGATACCTTAACCGCGGGTCGATCTCCCCCCTTGAGGGGGAGATGTCCGGCAGGACAGAGGTGGGTGAAGCCACAACCTCCGTCACTGCCGAGAACCGCCGCCCTCAAATCGCCGGCAGCGCCTCGCCCGTTTCCGCCTGCGCCGTCGCGATCAACCGGCCAAGCCGCTTCATGCCCTCCTCGATCATCGCCTCGTTGGCGCAGGAGAAGCTGATGCGCAACGTATTCGTGCCGGAGCCATCCGCGAAGAAAGCGCGACCAGGAACGAAGGCGACCTTTTCCGTGGCGATAGATTTCGCCAGCAGAGCCGCACCGTCCATACCCTCAGGCAACGTCACCCAGATGAACATGCCGCCTTCCGGCTTCGTCCAGCGCGTGCCCTTCGGCATGTATCTATCGAGCGCGGCCAGCATCGCGTCGCGGCGGGCGCTGTAAGCGGCCTTGATCTTGGCGACCTGCTTGTCGAAGCCGCGCGAGGCGACACGTTCGATGGCGATCTGGTTGATGGTGGAGGAATGCAGGTCGGCGGCCTGCTTCATCAGCACCAGCTTGCGGATGACCGGCGCAGAGGCAACGATGTAACCGACACGAAGGCCGGGTGCGAGCGTCTTCGAAAAGCTGCCGCAATAGATGGTGCGGGTGTTCTCGATGCCGCCCGAGCGGGCGATGTCGAGCGCCATGATCGGCGGAACAGCCTCGCCATCGTAACGCAGCGACTGGTAAGCGGCGTCTTCGATGACGGCGATATCCAGCTCATCGGCCAGCGCCAGAACCTTTTCGCGGCCGGCCAAATCGACGGTTTCGCCGGTCGGATTGGAGAAATCGGCCGAAAGATAAGCGAACTTCACTGCACCGCCGAGCTTGGCGGCATTCTCACGGTAGGTCTCGGGCGTGCGGTTGCCGCCGGGGTTCAACTGGTCGTAATTCGGCTCATAGGCGTTGAAGGCGGAAAGTGCGCCGAGATAGGTCGGCCACGTCACCAGCGCCGTATCCTTCGGCGACAGGAACAGCTTGCCGAGATAATCGAGACCCTGCTGCGAACCGGAAACGATGAAGACATTGTCGGCGGTGCAGTCGATGCCGATCTCTGCCATTTCGCCCGCCAGCCATTCGCGCAGAGGCTTGTAACCTTCGCTCACCGAATATTGCAGCGCCGAGTTGACCTGCGAACCCGAAAAAATTTCCGCATAAGCCTGCTGGAACTCCTCTGCGGGAAAAAGAGCCGGGTCCGGAATACCGCCGGCAAAGGAGATGATATCGGGCTGCTCGAGCAGCTTCAGCAACTCACGGATTTCGGACGCTTTCATGCGCGAAGAGCGCGTGGCGAAAATTTGTTCCCAATTGAGCATGGGTACGTTTCCTCTTGTGTCGTTTTTATGCGTGCATCTTTACAGAAATGTCGATACGTCAGCAATACTGACTTATCAGTTTTTCGAATTATTTCTGCCTCCCTGCACCTTGCCCGCAACCGACCTGCCTTGAGGCCCGATTTTGCGGACAAAGCCAAATACACCCTTGCGCAAAGCTTCACAATCACACCTTTGCGATTGACGCAGCATGGTTTTCCGGCTGGATTGCGCGCGCGCCGCAACACGGCGAAAGCATCACGGGAGTTTGACGACATGCTGAAAAATATCGACCCGGCGCTGAATGCCGATGTCCTGCACGCGCTGCGCGCCATGGGGCATGGCGATACGCTGGTGATCTCCGACACCAACTTCCCTTCCGATTCGGTTGCCCGCCACACGACTGTCGGCAAGGTGCTGCATATCGACAACGTCTCCGCAGCCCGCGCCATGAAGGCGATCCTCTCCGTTCTGCCGCTCGACACGCCGCTGCAGCCTTCCGTCGGCCGCATGGAAGTGATGGGCGCGCCGGATCAACTGGAGCCTGTACAGGTGGAAGTGCAGAAGGAAATCGACGCGGCGGAAGGAAAATCCGCTCCCATGTATGGCATTGAGCGCTTCGCCTTCTACGAACAGGCAAAAAAAGCCTATTGCGTCATCACCACGGGCGAAACCCGGTTTTATGGCTGCTTCCTTCTGACGAAGGGTGTCATTCCGCCGGCGAAGTAAGGCCAAAAAAACGGGAGAATTGCACCGGCCGCCCACCTTCATGACAATTTCAAGTTGTTGTGGCAAAAACTTCCACTAGGCTTGAAAAAACCAACCGGAGGTGTGCGGATCATGACCCAATATGTCCTGGCGTTCTGGAATGTCGAAAACCTGTTTGCGCCGGAGGGTTATCCGGCGCGAGAACCGTGGATTGCCGAGCGGCTGAAGAACGATCTGAAAGGCTGGACCGAGGACCTGTTCAAAACCAAGGTCAAACAGCTCGGCCTGATCATAAGCCAGATCGGCGGCGCGGGACCGGATCTGCTCGGTGTCTGCGAAGTCGAGAACCGTTTCGTTCTGGAGACGCTGGCGGAGCATCTGAACGACCTCATGCCCGCACGTTCTTATCGTGTCGTGCACGCCGACTCCAGCAAGGACCAGCGCGGCATCGATACCGCCTTCATCTATGACAGCAAAAAGCTGCTGATCAACGAAAACGAGATTTTCAGCCATTTCGTGATGCGCCGCACCGGCACGCGCGACATTACCCAATGCACCTTCATCACCAAAGGCGGCCGCCAGCTTATCGCGCTCTCCAATCACTGGCCGTCACGCTCTGGCGGCGCGGTGGAAAGCGCCGGTTTTCGCATGACCGCCGGTGAGACGCTGGGCTACTGGCACCAGCGCATCAGGGAAGAAAAAGGCAACGACATCGCCGTCATCGCCTTCGGTGACTTCAATGACGATCCTTCCGATGCATCGCTGCGCTACCACGCCAATTCCACCCGCGAGCGCGACGATGTCGAAAACTCGCAATCGGCCATGTTCTACAATCTAACCTGGAATTACCTGCGCCAGCCGGTGGTCGATTCCGTCGGCACTGCAAGAACGATCTACGGCACGCTCTATTTCAACGGAGACGCCAATATCTTCGATCAGATCCTCGTTTCCCGATCGCTTCTGACCGGTAGCAGCGGCTTCAAGGTGCACGAGGAAACCGCGAAAATCGAAGCGATTGCCGCCATGGTCAGCCATAGCAAGAACGAGGGACCGATCCGCTTCGGTCTTTCGAAAGGCGATGCGGTCAAAAACGTCAATCTCGGTGGCTTTTCCGATCACTTCCCCGTTTCGGTGGTTGTCGAGGAAGACGACACCATCGTTTGACAGCACATCGAAAACAAAAAGGCCGGAGCTTTCGCTCCGGCCTCCATATTTTCCCAACAAGCAATGAAGCTTAGTTGACGGCCTTGTCGACCAGCTTGTTCTTGCCGATCCAGGGCATCATGCCGCGCAGCTTGGCGCCGACTTCTTCGATCTGGTGGGCGTCGTTGTTGCGACGGATACCCTTGAAGCGGGCAGCGCCGGCCTTCCATTCCTGCATCCACTCGGAGGTGAACTTGCCGGTCTGGATGTCGTGCAGAACGCGCTTCATTTCAGCCTTGGTGTCGGCGGTGATGATGCGCGGACCGGTGACGTATTCGCCCCACTCAGCCGTGTTGGAGATCGAGTAGTTCATGTTGGCGATGCCGCCTTCATAAATCAGGTCGACGATCAGCTTTACTTCGTGCAGGCACTCGAAATAGGCCATTTCCGGTGCGTAACCGGCTTCGACCAGGGTTTCGAAACCGGCGCGGATGAGCTCGACGAGACCGCCGCACAGAACGACCTGTTCGCCGAAGAGGTCGGTTTCGCACTCTTCCTTGAAGTTGGTTTCGATGATACCCGAACGGCCGCCGCCAACGCCGCAGGCGTAGGAGAGAGCGAGTTCAAGCGCGTTGCCCGAAGCGTTCTGGTGAACGGCAACGAGGCAGGGAACGCCGCCGCCCTTCTGGTATTCGCCGCGAACCGTGTGGCCGGGGCCCTTCGGTGCGATCATGACGACGTCGAGCGATGCCTTCGGCTCGATGAGGCCGAAGTGAACGTTGAGGCCGTGTGCGAAAGCGATTGCTGCGCCATCACGGATGTTGCCGGCGATGTCGGCCTTGTAGATGTCGGCCTGGAGTTCGTCCGGCGTCGCCATCATCAGAAGGTCGCCCCACTTGGCGGCTTCGGCAACGGTCATGACCTTGAAGCCGTCGGCTTCGGCCTTCTTGACGGTCGGCGAACCGGCCTTCAGGGCGATGACGACGTTCTTGGCGCCGGAATCCTTGAGGTTCAGCGCATGGGCGCGGCCCTGGGAGCCGTAACCAACGATGACGACATTCTTGGACTTGATGAGATTGAGATCGGCATCACGATCATAATAAACGCGCATTTTATGGTCCTTCCCTAATGCTTGTCTCTCAGTTGTCTGAACCGGAATCTCAGGCGGGTTTGCCGCTGAGTTCCGAATGTACCTTTTCCGTGCCGTAGAGGGTCAGAAAGGCGACGACCGCCTTCTTCGCCCTGGCGGAAAAATCCTTGTCCGGCGCCTCGCCCAAAAGCATGCGCACATGCAGATCCGAAACGATAAGGCCGTAAAAACTGCGATATGCCTCCTCGGCATCATCGAAACGCAGATAGCCGGAACGGCGACCCGCCTCGATCAGTCCGCGAGCGCGGCGGTCGATCTGGCGACGGCCGCGTTCCAGCAGCAGATCACCGAGCTTCGAACCGTCACGGCTCGCCTGCCCTATCGCCAGACGGTTAAGCGCCAGTGACACGTCACCCGCCAGCACATCCAGCAGATCATGCGCGAAAACCTCGAGGTGATCGGCAAGCTGCGGTGCGGAAACGCGGTCGCCCGCCTTCTCGAAGGTGCGGACCTTGCTTTGCTGAAAGGTGATCATCGCCGCCAGCAGGCCGTCCCGGTCGCCGAACCACTTGTAGAGGCTTTCCTTGGAACAGTTGGCCGCACGCGCCAGACCGGATGTGGTAAGCGCTTTCTCGCCGCCCTCGACCAATAGACGCAATGCCTGATCCAGAACGGCGTTCTGGCGCGGCGAAAATTCCTGCGCTGTGATCGGGTCGGAAGCCAAGTCTTTTCCACTCCAGGGGCTCGATTAATGTACCGTACGGTACGGTTCGAGCGCCATTTAAGCGGAGGCAGCGTTGGGGTCAAGCGGATTCTTCGGGGGAGGACGAGAATTGACGCGGTGCGGTGCAGCGTGAATGCCGGCTTGGGGAGCTTTATCAGGAGGTTTTGTGTTGGCGGCGGATTGATGGTGGGTGGGGCTTACCCCCCCTCTGCCCTGCCGGGCATCTCCCCCTCAAGGGGGGGAGATCGGCAGGAAGCTCTACCGCCGCTTCATTCGCAAACGTTGAGATGGGCGAGACCCAACCACGAGTCGATCTCCCCCCTTGAGGGGGAGATGCCCGGCAGGGCAGAGGGGGGTAAAGCCACACCCGCCACGATCCACCAACCGACGCACAACCTTCCCAACTACCCAGCCGCGCTGATCTCCCGCGATGCATCAATATCCCGCGACGGAGATAATCCGTAGAAACGGCTATATTCGCGGCTGAACTGCGACGGGCTCTGATAACCGACGCGATGGCCGGCGGTGCCCGCATCCAGCCGCTCCAGCAGCATCAACCGCCGCGCCTCATGCAGCCGCAGTTGTTTCTGGTACTGAACCGGCGTCATGGCCGTGATCGTCTTGAAATGATGATGGAAGGACGAGACGCTCATGCCGATATGATCGGCGAGATCCTCGATACGCAGCTGGCGTGCGAAATTCTCGCGCAGCCAGGCAATGGCGCGGGCGATGCGGTTGCCATGGCTGCCGGCCGCGATGATGTTCATCAGCTGCCCGCCGGCCGGTCCGGTCAGGATACGGTAGAGGATTTCCTGTTCGATCAGCGGCGCCATGGCCGCGATGTCCGCCGGACGGTCGAGCAGGCGCAACAGGCGGATAGCCGCATCGAGAAGTTCCGGCGTGGCCGTATTGACGACGATGCCGCGCTGCGCATTCGCCTGCTCGGCAGGCGGATCGATGGGCACGCGGCGCATGAGATCGAGCAGCTTTTCGCTGTCGATGGCAAGCGCGATGCAGAAATGCGGCACCTCCCTGCTCGCCTCCACCACCCGCCATGCAACCGGCAGGTCAAGCGAGGTCAGGAGATAATCCCCTGCGCCATAATTGATGGTGTCCGTCCCCAATTGAACGCTTTTCGAGCCCTGGATAACCATGGCGAGACAGGGGCGATAGCTGCCGTGGCAAGGCGCACTCGGCGTCGTGCGCCTGCTGATGCCGAGGGAGTCGATTGCCGTCTGCACCTCGCCGTCCTGGGTAGCATGCCGCGCGGCAATGGAGGCGATCTCCTGATAGACATTGAACGGCAAGGACATAGGGGAAATCCCTTAACTGAAGGAAGAGATGCGTCGGATGCCTTTTATCTAGAAAGCCGCGCGGCCCGCGCAAAGAGTGTGCCACCATATTTTTGCAGGATCGTGCAAAAAGCTCGGAGGATCGCTCTAACGCCGCCTCGCACTTCCATCGCATATTCCGTCGTCCCCAACCCCTCGATAAGGATATTCAGATGGCTATTGCTAGAGGTTACGCTGCGACCGATGCGTCGAAGCCGCTTACCCCGTTCACCTTCGAACGCCGCGAGCCGAACGATGACGACGTCGTCATCGATATCAAATATGCCGGCATCTGCCACTCGGACATCCACACCGTCCGCAACGAATGGAAGAACGCCGTCTACCCGATCGTTCCCGGCCATGAAATCGCCGGCGTCGTGAAAGCCGTCGGCTCCAAGGTCACGAAGTTCAAGGTCGGCGACCATGTCGGCGTCGGCTGCTTCGTCGATTCCTGCGTCGGCTGCGCCACCCGCGATCTGGACAACGAGCACTACATGCCCGGCCTCGTCCAGACCTATAACGACGTCGATCCCTTCACGAAGACCGCGACCCATGGCGGTTACTCCGACTCGATCGTCGTCAAGGAAGGTTATGTCCTGTCGATCCCGGACAACCTGCCGCTCGACGCTTCCGCACCGCTTCTCTGCGCCGGTATCACGCTCTATTCGCCGCTGCGCCGCTGGAACGCCGGTCCCGGCCAGAAGGTCGCGATTGTCGGCATGGGCGGCCTCGGTCATATGGGCGTCAAGCTCGGTGCCGCCATGGGCGCGGATATCACCGTTCTCTCGCAGACGCTGTCGAAGAAGGAAGACGGCCTGAAGCTCGGTGCGAAGGACTATTACGCCACCAGCGACGCCTCGACCTTCGAGAGGCTGGCCGGCACCTTCGACCTGATCATCTGCACGGCCGGCGTCGCCATCGACTGGAACGCCTATCTCGGCCTCCTGAAGCCCAAGGGCAGCATGGTCGTCGTCGGTGCGCCGGAACATGCAATCCCGGTGCACGCCTTCTCGCTCATCATCGGCGCGAAAAGCCTGTCCGGCTCGATGATCGGTTCGATCAAGGAAACCCAGGACATGCTGGATTTCTGCGGCGAGCACAACATCGTCTCGGAAATCGAGACGATCAACATTCAGGATGTCAACGAAGCCTATGAGCGCGTGCTGAAGAGCGATGTGCGGTATCGCTTCGTCATCGATATGGCGTCGCTCGACGCTTGAGCCTTGGATTGGGCACACACGCCACATCCACACGCCGTCACCCCGGACCAGATCCGGGGTCCAGCCAGCCCAAGTCCTTGGGCTGAAAAAACTCTTCTCGCCGCGCAGATGCGCGTCGACTGGATGCCGGATCGGGTCCGGCATGACGAAGGAGTAGTTTGGCGCAGCTGTCATAACACAAGGGCGGGAAGCCATGCTTCCCGCCCTTTTCCTTTGCCCGCCCGGCCTTCAGGCCTCGTCCTTCAGCGTCTCTTTCTGGGTAATCAGCCGCGCGCTGTGCTGGCCGCTCAGGTAAATCCACAGCCAGCTCCACGCCACGGCAAGTCGCGACCGGGTTCCGATCAGGAAGTAGATATGGGCAAGCCCCCATATCCACCACGCCAGCACGCCCTTGAGCTTGAACCTGCCGAAATCGATTACCGCCGCGCGTTTGCCGATGGTCGCCAGATTGCCCTGATGGCTGTAGCGGAAGGGCGATGGTGACGGCTGGCCGGCCAGTCGCGCCTTGATGACTTTCGCGACATAGGCGCCCTGCTGCTTTGCCGCGGGTGCGATGCCCGGCACCGGCTTGCCGTTTTCCTGATTGACGGCGGCCGTATCGCCGATGACGAAGATATTCGGATCGTCTTCCAGATGAAGATGCGGCCCGACAACGGCACGTCCCGCCCGGTCGGCGGCGGCGTTGAGCCATTTCGCGGCGGGCGACGCCTGCACGCCGGCGGCCCAGACAACGGTGCGGCAGGGGTAATAGGTCTCGCCCACCGTCACGCCCTCATCGCTGCACGCCGTCACCGGCGTGCCGAGCAGAACCTCGACGCCAAGTTTTTCGAGCGCTTCCTTCGCATAGGCCGAAAGGTCTTCCGTGAAGACCGGTAGAACGCGAGGGCCGGCCTCGACGAGCAGCACCCGGGTCTTTCTGGTATCCACATTACGGAATTCCGCCGGCAGCGCTTTGTGGGCCAGTTCGGCAATCATGCCCGCCATTTCCACGCCCGTCGGGCCTGCGCCGATGATGACGAAGGTCAGCAGCGCCTGCCGTTCCTCTTCGCTGGTGGCGAGTTCGGCCCGCTCGAAAGCCAGAAGCAGGCGGCGGCGGATTGTCGTTGCATCTTCGAGCGTCTTGAGGCCGGGGGCGGAGCGCTCCCACTCGTCGCGGCCGAAATAGGCGTGGCGGGCGCCGGTTGCCAGCACCAGCGTATCGAAACCGATCACCTGACCCGAACTTAAATGCACGGTCCGCGCCGCCCGGTCTATGCCGGTCACCTCCGCAAGCAGGGTCGTGACCTCCTTGCGGTCGCGGTAGAGATGGCGGATCGGCCAGGCGATCTCGGATGTCGCCAGAGCCGTCGTCGCAACCTGATAAAGCAATGGCTGAAACAGGTGGTGATTGCGACGATCTATCAATGTGATGCGGACAGGGGCCCCCTCCAGCCCGTGTACCAGTTGCAAACCGCCGAAGCCTCCACCCACGACGACAACATGATGTTCTTGCATATGTCTCTGCCTTCAAAAGCTCGCGCACGGAGCATGCGCAGCCAAAGCATAGGCGAAAAAATTGACTTTGGTTATGAAATAGGCTGACCGCAGGCGTGACAAAAACGCCGGACTGTTTCAGCCATGCCATATTCCAGCGCATCCGCCGTCAGCCCGTGACCGATGGAAACCTCAGCCAGATAAGGGATACGTTTCATCAGCCTGGGCAGGTTTGCGACGGTGAGGTCATGGCCGCCATTGACGGCAAGCCCGAGCGCTCTGGCATGATCCGCCGTCTGCCCGAGCTTTTCGAGAAGCGCATCGCCCTTTTGCGGATCGTCAAAACAGCCGCCATAGGGGCCGGTGTAAAGTTCGATGCGCGCCGCACCCGTCTCGGCGGCCAGTTCCACCGGCTCGCGCTCGCCATCGCCATCGGCAAAAAGCGAGACGCGCATGCCGCCGGCTTTCAGGCGTCCCACCACGTCTTTCAGGAAAACGCCGTGTTTGCGGAAATCCCAGCCGTGGTCGGAGGTTGCCTGCGACGGGTCGTCGGGCACCAGCGTCACCTGCTCCGGTTGGGTCTTTTCGCAAAGAACGAGGAAATCCTCGGTCGGATAACCTTCGATGTTGAATTCCGCGCCGGGAAAACTGTCGTCGATCAGGGCGCGCAGCACCGGCAGATCGGAAAAGCGGATATGGCGCTGATCCGGCCGCGGGTGTACAGTCAGCCCGCTTGCCCCCGCCGCCAGTGCAATATGCCCGAAATGCGCGACATCCGGCCATGGAAGATCGCGGCGGTTGCGTAACATGGCAATTGCGTTCAGATTGACAGAAAGTTTTGCGGGCATGGCATCGGGGCTCCGGTTCGGAATTGACATCCTGTTTCACGCAGGTTGAGGCCAATCGCAAGAAGGCCGGCGAATTTTTTATTATTGCGGGAACGAAAACAGGCAATACACGTTACGGTTCTGATGTAGCGTTTGGCATGAGGTCTTGATCGGAAAACATGTCCGTCTTGGGGGAACAAGCAACGGACACCTTTAAAAAGGCAGGCACACTGTCAAAGAGCGCGAAGGGGGAGACAATGCAGGATGGCCGTATGCCGTTCGAAAGTCACGGCGACGAGGACAAACCCAATCTAAGGATCAGCAGCTTTCTACCGGATATAAGCCTGCCCTCCTCCCTGCCCGCAGAACCCGTGCCCATCGCCGACATGGCCAATATCTTCGGGGTGACCCATCGGACACTGCATTTTTACGAGGAAAAGGCGCTGCTGACCTCGAAGCGCATCGGCCAGATGCGGGTCTATACCCATCGCAATGTCCAGCGCATGGCCGTCATCAACGTCTGCCGCGAAGTGGGCATTTCCGTCGCCGCCATTACCGAGATCATGGAGAAATTCGTCCGTTCGCTCTCGCAGGACGAGGCGGACGACATATTCCACGCCGCGCTGCGGCAGCGGAAGCGGGAATTGACGGCCGAGCTTTCCACCCTTCAGCGCCAGGCCCAGCAGATCGAGGAATTACTGGTCACCGACACGGATGCGGACGGCATGGATGGCGCGGAACGGGCCCCGGCAAAGGACATCGCCCTCACCGACACCGAACGAAAATGTCTGGAACTGATGGCGGAGGGTTACGCCCCGGTGAGGCTCGCCCGCGCCCTTGGTCTTTCGGGCAGCGATCTCAATGTTCTCGAGGCGAAGATCATCGGCAAGTTCAATGCCAGCAACCGCTTTCAGGCGGTCGCCAAGGCGGTTCTGCTCGGCGTCATCCGTGCATAGTCACGATCAACGAACGATGGTCAGTGTCTCTGCCGCACGGGTAATGGCGGTGTAAAGCCACCTCTCGCGCGAGTCCCGGAAAGCATAGCTCTCGTCGAAGAGAACCACGTTGTTCCATTGCGAACCCTGCGCCTTGTGCACGGTCAGCGCATAGCCGAAATCGAACTCGTCATAACGCTTGCGCGTGGACCACGGAATTTCCGTCTCCACATCCTCGAAAGCCGCCTTCAGCAATTTGATCTTGGCAGCACCACGATCCATATCGTCGTCTTCGGGCCGGATCATCAGGTTGATGCCGGGCTTCACCGTCTCGCGCGATGAACTCATCACCTGCCAGAGCGAGCCGTTCAGCAGGCCCTTGGCCGGATCGTTCCGGAGGCAGACCAGCTTGTCACCGGATTGCGGGTAATCGGCGGTAAAGCCCTTCAGCTCGCGAAGCCGCTGATTATAGCGGCGGCGGGTACGGTTGGTGCCGACGAGTACCTGATCGGCATCGAGCACCAGCGACTGCGTCACCTCGGATTTGGAAATCACCTGCGCGGTCCCGTAATCGCCGCGCATGATCTCCCGGCCTTCCCGCACATCCATGGCGAGATGGATGATGGGATTGTCCTTGGCCTGCCGATGAATTTCCGACAGCAGATAGTCCGGCTCCTGCTCGGTGAAGAAGCCGCCGCCAGAAACCGGCGGCAACTGCCCCGGATCGCCGAGCACGAGGATGGGCGTGCCGAAGCTCATCAGGTCCCTGCCAAGCTGCTCATCCACCATCGAACATTCATCGATGATGATCAGCGCCGCCTTGGCGAGCGGGCTCTGGCGGTTGATGGAGAACATCGGCGCAATCGAGGTCTTGCCGGTTTCCTCGTCTTCAACGGTTTCCTCGCCACGCGGGCGGTAGATCAGCGAATGGATGGTGCGGGCATTGGTCGCCCCGCGCGAACGCAGCACCTGCGCCGCCTTGCCGGTGAAGGCCGCAAACAGCACCTCGCCATCGACATTTTCCGCAAAATGTTTGGCAAGCGTCGTCTTGCCCGTTCCGGCATAACCGAACAGCCGGAAAACCGGGGTGCGGCCTTCTTTCAGCCAGCGGGAAACCGCCTTGAGCGCTTCGTCCTGTTGCGGTGAAAATAACATGCGCCCTCATCGCAGGATTCGAGCCTGATGCGCAACAGAAAAAGAACGAAAGATGAATCGCGGGATGAGAATGACGGCTTCAATGCGCCGCCTGCTTCTCGACAAGTTGCGCCAGTTGCTCCGCAACCGTGTTCCAGCCGTCGAAGAAACCCATCTCCGCATGCCTATCGCGGTCGGCAAGGTTGTTGTGCATGGCATAAGCGACATATTCCATGCCATCAGGGTGATCGCGAAATGTCATCACGGCGGTGAGGAACGGCTGGGCGGAGGGGCGAAAACCTGCGGTCAGCGCATCGGTGAAGATGAGACGCTCCTCATGATCCACCGCTAGGAAACAGCCGCTGACATGCTGGCCGAATTCCTTGCCGTCTTCGCTGTAGCGCGTCTCGAAAGCGCCGCCGGGGTGAAGCTCCATTCTGTCCACCCGGCATTGGCCCGGATGCGGCACCCACCATTGTTCGAGGCTGGCCTTGTCGGTCCATGCATTCCAGACCAGCCGGCGTGGCGCCCTTATGACGCGTGAAATCTTCAGGTCGAGATCGGGATTGAAAGTCTCGGTCATTGGTCATTTTCCCTTTTGCTGGACATCCTGTCCTGTTGCGCCATGACGAATTGTTCGAGCCGGTCGGTGCGGCCTTCCCAGATGGCGCGCTGTTGCGAAAGCCAGCCATCGAGCATGCAAAACCTTTGTTTCTCCAGCACGCAGAAGCGGACCCGCCCCTCCTTGCGCGTCACGATCAGCCCCGCCTCCTCTAGCTGACGGATATGTTTCATGAAGGACGGCAACGCCATATCGAAGGGTTCGGCCAGCATGCCGATGCTCGCCTCCCCGCCGCCCAGCCGCAGGATAACGGCCCTGCGGGTCGGATCGGCAAGAGACTGGAAGATGTCGTCGAGCGCGTCAGAATAGTTTTCCATAAGGCTAACTATCATGGCAAAACACTTAGCTCAATGGATAAGTTTAAAAATATCGCGAAACGGGGAATAAATCGGCGGGCGGCGGTGTCTCTTGATGTGCTGGCGGCTTGAGCCCGCCCGAACCAAGGAGGATATGTCCATGAAGATCCGCTTTATCGTTCCCGCCCTCGTTCTGGCTTTTGCCGGCACGGCCTATGCCGCACCTGCGGTCGAAACGGTCAAGACCGACAAAGGCAATGTGCTTGCCGGCGAAAAAGGCATGACGCTCTACACTTTCAAGAATGACAAGAAGGGCGTATCCAATTGTTACGACAAATGCGCGGTAAACTGGCCGCCGTTTTTCGCGGCCGCCAGTGACAAGGCCGATGGTGCTTACTCGCTCGTGAAGCGCAAGGACGGCAAGATGCAGTGGGCAAAGGACGGCATGCCGCTTTATTACTGGGTCAAGGATACCAAAAAGGGCGATGCCACCGGCGACGGTATGAACGGTGTATGGGATGCCGCAAAACCCTGATGGCATGACGGGAAAAATGCGGGGGAGCCACTCCCCCGCGGCCGGCAGCTTCGAGACGGAGATGCTGGCGCTGATACCCATGCTGCGCCGTTATTCCCGCAGCCTTTCCCGCTCCGACGCCGATGGCGAGGACCTCTTGCAGGACTGCGTGGAAAAGGCGCTGGCCAACAAAAGGCAATGGCGCGGAACGGGTTTGAAAACATGGGCTTACACGATAATGACGAATCTTTATCGCAACCGCCACCGCGCCGAGAAACGTCACCCGTCGGAAAGCCTCGACGGCCATGAGAGCATCGCTGGCGCGGAAACGCTCTCCGACACGCTGGAGAACGACCGGCTGCATGGCGCGCTTGCGCTTCTCTCGCCGGATATGCGCGCCGTGCTGATGCTGGTGACCGTTGAAGGCTACAGCTATCAGGAGGCGGCAGAGACCCTGGCGATCCCGCTTGGCACCGTCATGTCGAGACTGTCCCGTGCCCGCGAAACCCTTCGCCAGCACCTGGCGGCGGATAATATCATTCCCCTGCGGAGACCAAGATGAAACGGCTCGACGCCATAACCGAAGACGATCTGCACGCCTATGTCGACGGACTTCTTTCCGACGATGATCGCGCGGCTGTCGAGGCCTGGCTGGCGGAAAGGCCGAAAGAGCAGACCCGTGTGGAGCAGTGGAGAAAACAGGCAGACATTCTGCGCAATGCCTTCGCCTCCTATGCCGCCGCACATCCGCATGACGCATCGCTGCTCAGCCCGCAAAAGACGGACCGCGCATGGCGGGCAAAACCGGTTCTGCTGCAAATAGCGGCCGCCCTTTTGATCTTCGTGGCGGGTGCTGCGGCGGGCAGGCTTCTACCACCGTCTTTTTCCACACCGCAGGACGTGACGCTGGCATCGCTGACGACGGATATTCCGGCGCAGGCGAAATCCGCCTATCTCATCTATGCAAGCGAGGTGCGCCATCCCGTCGAAGTCGGCGCCGGCGAACAGCAGCATCTTGCGACATGGCTCGGCAAGCGGCTCGGTTACCCCTTCGCCATCCCCGATCTCTCGAAGATCGGATACGACCTCGTCGGCGGGCGTCTTATTCCCGTCAGCGGCAAGCCGGGCGCGATGCTGATGTATCAGGACAAGACCGGCCGGCGGGTGACGGTGCTGATCGGCCACAACGAGGAAAATCGCACCACCAGCTTCCGTATGGCCAGCGCAGACGGCATCGAGACCTTCTACTGGATCGACAATGAGTTGGGTTACGCCGTGTCCGCCGAACTGACGCGCGACGAGGTGCAGGCGATCGCCGAGGAATGTTACCGGCAGTTTCCGACGTGAAGACCGTTATTTCAGCATCGGCCAGAGGCTGATGACGAGAAGGACGGCCATGGTGATATTGAACCATTTGAGCCGGACCGGCACAGCCAGCCATTCCCGCAAGGCAGAGCCGAAACCCGCCCAGGTGGAAACGCTGGGAAGATTGACCGCGGCGAAGGCCACGCCAACGAGAAGCACGGTGAGGAAATATTGCCGCTCATCCGTATAGGTCGCCATTGCCGTCACCGCCATCACCCACGCCTTGGGATTGACCCACTGAAAGGCGGCCGCGGCAAGGAAACTCATCGGCTCCGATGCGGCCGAACCTTCGCTCAGGCTGCGGGAGGTGCCGATCTTCCACGCGATCCAGACGAGATAGAGCCCGCCTGCGAATTTCAGCCCGGTGTAAAGCACGGGCACCGAATGCAACAACGCGCCGAGACCGAAGCCGACCCCGATCAGCAGCGACAGGAACCCCGCCCCGATGCCCAGCATATGCGGGATGGTGCGGCGGAATCCGAAATTCACGCCGGAGGCAAAAAGCATCATATTGTTCGGGCCGGGTGTGATGGATGTGGTGAAGGCAAACAGCACCAGCGCGACAAGAGTTTCGACAGTCATGAATTCTCCTTGAGCCGAAATCCTATCCGTCGAGCCAACATCAGGCCACCCCGCCGGATCGATGGCCGTGGTCAATTTTTTTGATGGATCGATCCTCTTCATGCCGGCTTTGAGAAGTTGGAACAAAGTTCTATTGTCCGATCACCAACCGCTGGAGCGAACCCATGTATGACGATATTCCTTCCGTCACCCTGCCCTCCGGAAAAGAGGTTCCGGCCCTTGGCCTCGGCACCTGGAACATGGGGGAGACGAGATCATCCGCGCCGCAGGAGGTCGAAAGCATCCGCAAGGCAATCGATCTCGGCATGACGCTGATCGACACGGCGGAAATGTATGCGGACGGCAGATCGGAAGAGGTGGTCGGCGCGGCCATCGCCGGCCGTCGACAGGACGTGTTTCTGGTCAGCAAGGTCTACCCCTGGAACGCCAGCGAAAGAGGCACGGCGGAGGCCTGCGAACGCAGCCTTGCAAGGCTCGGCACCGACCATATCGACCTCTATCTGCTGCACTGGCGCGGCGAGCACCCGCTTGCAGAAACCGTGGCGGCTTTCGAAAGGCTGAAGAGAGACGGCAAGATCGGCGACTGGGGCGTCTCCAATTTCGACACCGACGACATGGAGGAGCTTTTCGCGGTTGCCGGCGGCAAGAACTGCGCGGCCAATCAGGTGCTCTACAATCTGTCCCGGCGTGGGCCGGAGTTTTCGCTGCTGCCCTGGTGCCAGGAGCGCGGCGTGCCGCTGATGGCCTATTCCCCCATCGAGCAGGGCCGCATCTTGAAGAACCACGAACTCATCCGCATCGCCAAGGCCTATCAGGCGACACCGGCGCAACTGGCTCTGGCCTTTCTTCTGGAAAGAGACGGCGTCATCGCCATCCCGAAATCCGCGAGCGTTTCCCGTGTCGAGGAAAATCGCGGCGCGACCGATCTTGAAATAACCGAGGAAGACTGGGCGGCGCTGGATGCCGTCTTCCCGCCGCCCATGCGCAAGACCTCGCTGGAAATGCTGTGAGGTAACAGAGGGTTACGAAACACTTCGGAATCAATCGCTCAAGCGGTTGAATCGGAATGTGAACGCCACGCCGAAAAGCAGGCCTGTTGTTCGGGGATGCGTCATCAATCCCGGACCAGACGAAACGGCGCGACAAGCCGCGCCGTCAGACCATGAGAACGCACCGCGCTTCATTACGGTATGCGCTGCTCGTATTCCTCTTTCAGCCCCAGCCAGGTATCCCAGAAGGGTCCCGGTTCCTCTTCCTGAAGCCGGGCAGCGAGAATGTCGAGGTGCACGTGCCAGCCGGCGCTGACATTGAGCTTGGTCGTGCGATCCGCAAGCCGGCGATGGACCAGCGTCAGAAGCACGTCCTTGCCCAGAGCCTGAAGCTCGATGGACACCTCCGCGCCCTCGCCCCAACTGAAGACAAGGCGGTGCGGCGGAACGACGGTGATGATGCGGGACGCCATTCTGTGCTCTTCGGAAAAGCCTTCCGGGCGACGGCCCGGCGGATCGGAAAGCTCATCGTTACGCCAGACGAGTTCGAACGGCGCATCGGGCGCAAGCCGCATTTCGCCGGAAGCCAGCCAGCGACGGCGAAGCTCGCTTTGTGTCAGATAGGCCCATACCCGCTCGATCGGCCCCGGCAGCAGCCGTTCGATCTTCAGGGTCGTCGGTTCGACAAGACGGCCATAGGCGTCAGGCATTGCAATATCAGCCATTGTCATTTCCTCCATCTGCAGGGATTTTTCCCTGATCATCCTCCCTGAGCATCTGCTCAAGAATATCGAGGCGGCTGCCCCAGAACTGTCGGTAGAAATCGAGCCATTCATGCGCCTCTGCCAAGGGTTCCGGCGCAAGGCGGCAGACATGGATGCGCCCCCTCACCTCGCGGCGGATAAGCCCCGCATTTTCCAGCGCCTTGATATGTTTCGAGGCGGCGGCGAGCGATATGTCGAACGGCCGGGCCAACTGGCTCACCGTTCGCTCACCAAGGGAAAGATCGCGTAGCATCGTGCGCCGCGTGGCGTCGCCAAGGGCATGAAAGACGGTATCGAGATGTGAAGCGGATAATTCAACCATGTTGTTGAATATAGACTGCCGACCCAAAAAGTCAACCATATGGTTGAATATCTGCCGATCCGGGCGAAGCCATAAAAAAACCCGCGGCGAACCGCGGGCTTATATTCCAACATATGCTCCGGATATGGAGGTTACATCCCCTGCGGGCCGCGATTCATCGCCGCGATACCGGTGCGGCAAATCTCGATCAGGCCGAGCGGCTTGATGATCGCCACGAACTGGTCGATCTTCGACGACTTGCCGGTGATCTCGAAGATGAAATGCTCCACCGTCGCATCCACCACCTTGGCCTGAAACGCATCGGCAAGGCGCAGCGTCTCAGCACGGTCCTCGCCGGAACCGGCGACCTTGATGAGCGCCACTTCGCGCTCGATAGGCCGCTCCTGCCCCAGTTCGCGGGCGCGAACGGTGAGATCGAGAACCCGGTGCACCGGCACGATGCGCTCAAGCTGCGCCTTGATCTGCTCCAGCACGATGGGCGTGCCGCGCGTGACGATGGTGATACGCGACAGATGCGCCTCATGTTCCGTTTCCGAAACCGTCAGGCTTTCGATGTTGTAGCCGCGGCCGGAAAACAGGCCGATGACCCGGGCGAGAACGCCCGGCTCGTTGCTGACGAGAACCGACAGCGTGTGATTTTCAACGGCAGCCGTTTCCTTCTGGATGAAATAGGCGGAACCGGTGGGTTGTAGGTGTGCGTTCATGTCCTTTTCCTCTCCCGGCTCAGACTAGCTGACGGCCCTTGGCG
The DNA here is from genome assembly GCF_053522465.1 of Agrobacterium sp. 22-214-1. NCBI lineage: Bacteria > Pseudomonadati > Pseudomonadota > Alphaproteobacteria > Hyphomicrobiales > Rhizobiaceae > Agrobacterium > Agrobacterium sp. 22-214-1. The sequence continues at coordinate 43,499 of NZ_JBNWCK010000003.1, forward strand.
TCAATGGCGTTGGCAACAGCTTCATCCGTCGCCTCATCCGGCAACAGCATCTCGTTATGGGCTTTACCAGACGGGATCATCGGGAAGCAATTGGCAAGATTGGCGACGCGGCAATCGAAAATGACCGGCTTCTTGACCGCGATCATTTCTGCAATCTTGTCGTCCAGTTCCTTCGGATCGTCGCAATACATGCCGACCGCGCCATAGGCTTCCGCCAGCTTGACGAAATCGGGCATGGCTTCCGTATAGGAGTTGGACAGGCGGTTGCCATGCAGCAGCTGCTGCCATTGGCGCACCATGCCCATATACTGGTTGTTGAGGATGAAGATCTTCACCGGCAGACCGTACTGGATGGCGCAGGACATTTCCTGAATGCACATCTGGATCGAGGCATCGCCGGCAATATCGATGACCAGCGCGTCCGGATGCGCGACCTGAACGCCGATGGCCGCCGGCAGGCCGTAACCCATGGTGCCGAGACCGCCCGAGGTCATCCAGTGGTTCGGCTCCTCGAAGCCGAAGAACTGCGCCGCCCACATCTGATGCTGGCCGACTTCAGTGGTGATATAGGTGTCGCGGCCCTTCGACGCCTCATAAAGCCGCTGCAAGGCATATTGCGGCATGATGACGTCGTTGGAATTCTTGTAGGCGAAGGAATTGCGGGCGCGCCAGCGCTCGATCTGCGCCCACCAGTCGGCCGTCTGCGCCTTCTCAACCTTCTTCGGCAGAGCGCGCCACAGACGAACCATATCTTCCAGAACATGGCTGACATCGCCGATGATCGGCACGTCGACGCGAACCGTCTTGTTGATCGAGGACGGGTCGATATCGATATGGATCTTCTTGGAATTCGGCGAAAACGCATTGATGCGGCCGGTAATTCGGTCGTCGAAACGCGCGCCGACGCAGACCAGAACGTCGCAATCATGCATCGTCATATTGGCTTCGTAGGAACCGTGCATGCCAAGCATGCCGAGCCAGTTCTTGCCGGAAGCCGGATAGGCGCCGAGACCCATCAGCGTCGAGGTGATCGGGAAGCCGGTCAGCTCGACCAGTTCGCGCAGCAGCCGGGTTGCCTCCGGGCCGGAATTGATGACGCCGCCGCCGGTATAGAAAACCGGCTTCTTCGCCTTCGACATCAGGTCGATGGCGGCATGAATGGCGTTCAGATCGCCCTGAACCTTCGGCTTGTAGCTCTCGTGCTGGGTGGCAGCGGAGGGCGGCGTGTAAGTGCCGGTGGCGAACTGGATGTCCTTCGGAATATCGACGACGACAGGACCGGGACGACCCGTCTGCGCGATACGGAAGGCTTCATGGATGATGCCCGCCAGCTCGTTGACGTCCTTGACCAGCCAGTTGTGCTTGGTGCAGGGGCGCGTGATACCGACGGTATCGCATTCCTGGAACGCGTCGGAACCGATGAGCGTGGTGGGAACCTGACCGGACAGGCAGACGAGCGGAATGGAATCCATCAGCGCATCCTGCAGCGGAGTGACCGCATTCGTCGCGCCGGGGCCGGAGGTGACGAGCATGACGCCGACCTTGCCGGTGGAACGGGCATAACCTTCGGCGGCATGGCCAGCGCCCTGCTCGTGGCGCACGAGGATATGCTGGATGTCTTCCTGCTGGAAAATCTCGTCATAGATCGGAAGCACGGCACCGCCCGGATAACCGAAGATGTGCTCGACGCCATTGTCCTTCAGCGCCTGCAGAACGATCTCCGCACCTGTCATGCGATTGCTGTTTTCCGTATTGTCCTTATCCGTCATTGCCTGTTTCCATCCCGCTTTGGCTTTGGATATCGAGGAGCCCGAGGGCCTGTTTGAAGACATAAAAAAAGGCCCCTAGAGGAGCCTCGTTCAGCGCATGGGTGCTTTCGCCGGATGGTTACACCATCCTGCCCATGCGCCGTCCCACCACGATAAGTACGTTAAGATTTTTCATGGGCCGGAGTGTTAGCCACAAAAGCGCCAGCCGTCAACGCATATTGCAGGAAAAAATCGCCGCCGCCTTCTTTTATTACCCGAAAGGCTGCTTGCGCGAAATTTTCGAACGCAGCCGGTACACATGTTGTTAAGCATAATCTTTTAATATCGAGAACGCAGATACTGCCCGAACCACCGCGATCATCCGCATGTACCGGGAAAAAATGTGAGTAACGACACGTTTCATAGTGCGTCCCGCATGGACGAAAACGAACGGCGATCCGGCCAGCAGCCGGCGAACCGCATGCTGGGCCGCGTCATCGCCTGTAACGGTGCGCATGCCACCATCGCCGCCGAAACGGAACCCGGCACCACCGATGTCTCGCAGCTCTGGTCCGTCGGACGCCTGATCTCCATCGAAATGGGTACGAGCCGTGTGGCGGCGCTGGTTTTTTCCATGCGAACCGGCGAGGACTACTGGGCGGCGGACAGGCCGAACAGGCTGCTGATCGAGGTTGAACTGGTTGGCGAAGTCTATCGCACCGAGGACGGCAGCGAGCGCTTTTCCACCGGCATTTCCCGTTACCCCTATCTGGGTGCAGTGGCGCATCGCATCCGCACCAGCGATCTTGCCAAGATTTACGACAGCGGCAAGCGCGACGCCTGCACGATCGGCAGGCTGACGCAGGACGATACGATCAACGCCACCATCAGCATTCCCCAGATGCTCGCCAAACATTTCGCCGTCGTCGGCTCGACGGGTGTGGGCAAGACCACCGCCGTCTCGCTGCTTCTGAACAAAGCGATCGAGACCGACCCGAAGCTGCGTGTCCTCATTCTCGATCCGCATAATGAATTCGCGGCCGCCTTTCCCGATCATTCGGTCGTCATCGACACCGATACGCTGGATCTTCCCTTCTGGCTGATGCGCCTTGAGGAATTTGCGGAAGTGATTTTCCGCGGCCGCAAGCCCGTGCCGGAAGAAATGGATGTCCTTCGCGACCTCGTTCCGGAAGCGAAAAAGGCATTTCGCGGCACCGAGGGTTCCGCCGTGCGCCGCACCTCCGACAAGAGCGCGATCACGCCGGATACGCCGGTGCCCTATCGCATGGCCGATCTTCTCGCCCTCATCGACGAGCGTATCGGCCGGCTGGAAGGGCGTGGCGAAAAACCCGCGCTGCGCTCGCTGAAAGGCCGCATCCTCTCGGCCATCAACGACACGCGCTACAATTTCATGTTCTCCAGCAATACGATCAGCGACACCATTCTGGAGACGGTCGCGCATATTTTCCGCATTCCCGGGGAAGGCAAGCCGATTTCGGTGTTCCAGCTTTCCGGCATCCCCTCCGAAGTGGTGAATTCGGTGGTCTCCGTCCTCTGCCGCATGTCCTTCGAACTGGCGGTGCTGGCGCGCGGCTCGCTGCATATGCTTGTCGTCTGCGAGGAAGCGCATCGTTATGTGCCCGCCGATCCAGAGCGCGGCTTTTTCCCCACCCGGCAATCCATTGCCCAGATCGCCAAGGAAGGCCGCAAATACGGCATTTCGCTCGGCGTCATCAGCCAGCGGCCAAGCGAGCTGGACCAGACCATCCTGTCGCAATGCTCGACCGTTTTTGCCATGCGGCTGTCGAACGAGATCGACCAGAAGATCATTCTCTCCGCCGTACCGAACGCATCGACCTCGACCACCAGCTTTCTGTCTTCCATCGGCAATGGCGAGGCCATCGCCTTCGGCGAGGCCGTCAATGTACCGATGCGCATGCGTTTCGACCGCGTGGCCACGGCAAAATTGCCGAAAGCAAGCGGCACCATCAGCCATACGAACCATGAAACCCCTGACACGGTCGATCTGAACAATATCGTCACCCGCATGCGCGCCACGGCCAAGCCTGTTATCACCGGCTTCCAGCAAAGCGTCGAAGCAGCCTTTTCCGATCTGCCGGAGCCGGCAGCCGCACCACGGGAGACGGACGACATCGACCGCTGGAAGCGGGAACTGGGAACGGCCGCACCGGAGGGATACGAGCCCTACCGCCCGGACATGCTGCCGGGCCGCACGCTCTCCCCATCGCCAAATCCGGCAGCAACCGATGCCGCCTCCGGCGCCGTCAACGAATTGCGCAAGGCGAGTTTCCAGATGCAGGCACAGAATGGCCCACCGCCCGGCGATGCACGTCCTTCGCTCCGCGAAAGCCTGCTGAAGAAGCCGCTCGGCAGTCTCTACCGGAAAGACTGATGGGCGCTCACGGCTGGATACGTGTCCAGTCGTCCCCCATCTGGTTGCGGAACCAGGTCATCTGCCGTTTGGCATATTGACGGGTCGCGGCCGCCGATTTTTCGATCACCTCCGCCTCGCCGATCCGCCCGGCCAGCATATCGGCAATCTGGGCAACGCCGATCGCCTTCATTGCGGTGGCATCGGATGCGAGGTTGAGCGCGAGAAGCGCCTGCACCTCCTTCACCGCCCCGCTATCCATCATCATCTCGAAACGCCGGTTGATGCGGTTATGCAGCACCGGCCTTTCCGGCAGGACGACGAATTTTTGCGCCCGGCCGGGATCGACGATCATCGGGCCGCTGGCGCGCTGAAAATCCCGGATCGACTTTCCGGTCGCCTTGAGCACCTCCAGCGCCCGGACGATACGCTGGCCGTCTCCCGGCTGCAGCATATCCGCCATGGCCGGATCGTGCAGTGCGAGTTCGGCATGGAGCGCAGCCGCCCCCTCCCCGATCAGCCGGGCACGCAGCCCATCGCGGATGTCATCGGGAATGACGGGTATGTCGGAAAGCCCACCCGTCAACGCCTTGAAATAAAGCCCCGTACCGCCGACGATGACGGGCAAACGCCCCTGCCCGCGCAAATCCGCAAGCAGGGCGGAAATCTCCCGCAGCCATTCGCCGGTTGAATAGAGGCTGCTCGCCGGCACATGGCCGTAGAGAAGATGCGGCACGCCCTCCATCTCGTCTTCGGACGGCCGCGCGGTCAGCACCCGCAGCGTGTCGTAAACCTGCATGCTGTCGGCATTGATGACGACGCCGTCCCGCTCCCGCGCCAGACGAAGCGCAAGCGCGGACTTGCCGCTTGCCGTCGGGCCGGTTATCAGGATCGCATCAAAATTCTCATCAAGGTTTTTCATCATGGCTCTCGTTGCCACGCTTATCGCCAATCCGTCAAATCCTGTTCTGACACCGGCCCTCGGCGAGGCGGCCGCAAAGGCCGTCAACGCATCGGGCCTTTATTGGCTGGCCGATGGCATCGCCTGCGATATTGCCCTGCCTTCCGGCACCGCAGCCGAACAGGCTCGCAGTGCCATTGCAGCCGAGCTTGTCGGAAAACCGATCGATATCGTCATCCAGGAACAGGATCAGCGCCGCAAGAAACTGCTGATCGCCGATATGGATTCGACCATGATCGGCCAGGAATGCATTGACGAGCTGGCCGCCGAAGTCGGACTGAAGGAAAAAGTTTCCGCTATTACCGCCCGCGCCATGAATGGCGAGATCGCCTTCGAACCCGCACTGAGGGAACGTGTGGCGCTGCTGAAGGGTCTGCCTGTCTCGGTTATCGACGATGTCATCGAAAAGCGCATCACGCTTACCCCCGGCGGCAGGGAGCTGATCGCCACCATGAAGGCCAAGGGCTATTACACCGCCCTCGTTTCCGGCGGCTTCACCGTCTTCACCGGCCGCGTCGCCGCCATGCTGGGTTTCAATGAGAACCGCGCCAATCTGCTCGGCGAAGCCAATGGCGAGCTTGACGGCACCGTTGCCGAACCGATCCTCGGCAAACAGGCCAAGGTGGATGCGCTGAACGATATTGCCGCAAGGCTCGGCATCTCGCCGGAAGAGGCGATGGCGGTCGGCGATGGCGCCAACGATCTGGGCATGCTGCATCTGGCCGGTGCAGGCGTTGCCCTGCACGCCAAGCCGGCCGTGGCCGCCGAGGCGCAGATGCGCATCGACCATGGCGACCTGACCGCGCTTCTTTACATTCAGGGCTATCGCAAGACGGATTTTGTCACTCCATGATCATCCGAGAGGCGCCACGACTCATTCTGCGCGAGTGGAAGGAGAGCGACCGTGACCTGTTCCGCGAAATCAACGCCGACGAAAAGGTCATGGAGTTTTTCCCCTTCCGCCGCAGCCATGCGGAAGCGGACGCCGTGCTGGAAACCATCAACGGAATGATCCGCGGCAGCGGTTACGGCTTCTACGCAATGGAATTGCGCGAGACCGGCGAAGTCATGGGCTTCTGCGGTATCTCCCCCGTCATGAACCTCGATCCGCCCTTCCCGGTCGGCACCATGGAGATCGGCTGGCGGCTCGCCACCCGATTCTGGGGGCACGGCTATGTCACGGAAGCGGCGCAGTCGCTGCTCGTCATGGCCTTCGATGAAAAGGAAACGCCCGAAATCGTCTCCTTCGCCGTGCACGACAACCATCGTTCGACGGCGGTGATGGAACGCATCGGCCTGAAGCGCGATCCTTCCCGCGACTTCGACCATCCGCGCGTGCCGGAAGACACACATCCGCATCTGCGGCCGCACGTCACCTATGCGCTGACGCTGGAGGAATGGCGGGCGCGATAAGACACCTGCCCGCCAGTTCCCAAGGTCATTTCACCGCGGCATTGCCGCCATCGGCGAACAGAGCGGCACCGGCGACGAAGCTCGCCATGGGGCTCGCGAGGAAAAGCGCTACCCGCGCAATTTCCGGCGGCTCAGCGATACGTTTCATCGCATGCAGGCCGGCGGCCCATTCCTTTTGCGCGTCGTCTCCTGCGGCAGGTGTATCGACCCCGCCGGGCAGCAACGCATTGGCGCGAATGCCCTTCACGGCATAATCGGCGGTGATGCCTTTCACCAGCCCCATCAACCCCGCCTTGGCCGCGCCATAAGCCGCCATGCCCGGTATGCCTGCACTGGTGCCGACAAAGCTCGAGGTAAAGACGATGGAGCCGCCACCCCGCATCAACATCGGCGGTATTTGGTAACGCGCGCCCAGAAAGGCGGAGGTGAGATTGACGTTGAGCGCATGATCCCATTCCGCAGGCGAAATCTCCGCCAGCGGCTTCATGGCTCCCACCGCACCGGCATTGTTGACGGCGATATCGAGGCCACCGAAGACACTTATAGCCTCATCCGCTAACCGGGAATGGGTTTCGGCAACACCGGCATCGCCGGCAACCGTGTGAACACGACCGCCGGCCTCACGAATGTCTGCGGCAACCTCATGCAGGGCCTTTTCGCCGCGCGCATTGATGACAACGGCCGCACCTTCGGCGGCAAACAGCATCGCCGTCGCCCGGCCGATGCCGGATGACGCGCCGGTGATGATGGCAACCTTGTTTTCAAGTAATTTCATATCCTTGGCCTCCGTTCGATGGAGACCAAGAATTAGAGAGCGGCCGGGATCACAACCACCCGATTCCTGCCTGACCGGGCGGAAAGCGCCTTATTCCAGCGGCAGTGCCACGACGCGCAAATTACCCTGCGCATCGGCCACCATCATATGCGCATTCTTGCGGCCTTCGGATTTAAGGCCGTTGACGCGCACCAGCACGTCGCCCGGAACCTCCATGAAATCCTGCCCGACCTCGACGATGATATCGCCGGCCTTCATGCCCTTCTGCTCGGCGGGCGAACCCGGATCGATGCTCGCCACCAGCACGCCTTCAACGCTTTCGGCAATGCCCTTTTCGGTGCGCAACTCATTGCTCAGCACCACGAGATTCATGCCGAGCACGCTCTGCGGCGCCTCGCGCACTTCCGGCGTCTGGTCCTGCGCCTGATCGTCGGCGCCGCCATCATCTTCCGGTGCAACCACACCGCTATCGCCGTCTTCACTCTGCTGATCTTCGACCGAGGCCTTTTCATCGGTCGTATCCTGCAATTGCCCGAGCTTGACCTTGACGGTTTCCTCCTTGCCGTCACGCAGGATCACCACATCGACCTCCTTGCCGACCGGGCTTTCCGCCACGATCCGCAAGAGGTCGCGCATTTCATGAATATCCTTGCCGTCGAATTTCAGCACGACATCGCCGGCCTGGATCGGGCCGTTCTCCACCGGTCCGCCCTTGGCGACGCCGGAGATCAGCGCACCCTTGGCGCTGTCCATGCCGAGGCTTGCCGCCACATCGTCGGTGACCGGCTGGACACGAACGCCGAGCCAGCCGCGGCGCGTCTCCCCGAACTCGATGAGCTGCTGGACGATATTCTGGGCAAGCTCCGTCGGCACGGCGAAACCGATGCCGATCGAACCGCCGCTCGGGGAAATGATCGCGGTATTGATGCCGATAACCTCACCCTTCATGTTGAAGAGCGGACCGCCGGAATTGCCCTTGTTGATGGCCGCATCCGTCTGGATGAAATTGTCATAGGGACCGGCATTGATGTTGCGGCCCCGCGCGGAAATGACACCCACCGTCAGCGAGCCGCCAAGCCCGAATGGGTTGCCGATGGCCATCACCCAGTCGCCGATGCGCATGCTGCGAGAATCGCCGAACTTGACGGCCTTCAGCGGCGTTTTCGGCTCCACCTTCAAGACGGAAAGGTCGGTTTTGGTATCGGTGCCGACCAGCGTCGCCTTGAGCTTCGAGCCGTTCGGGAAAATCACCTCGATGGCGTCAGCGCCCTCGATGACATGGTTGTTGGTGACAACGTAGCCGGCCGGATCGATGACGAAACCCGAGCCCAGAGAACTCACCTTTTCGCCACCTTCGGGCTTCTGGCTGTCGAAATAATCCTTGAAGAATTCCTGAAAGGGCGAGCCCTCCGGCAGGCGCGGCGGAACCGGGCCCTTGCCCTCGGTCTTGACGTTCTGCGACGTGGAAATATTCACCACCGCATCGAGAAGCGGCTCGGCGAGATCGGCCACCGATTCCGGCCCATGGCTCTGCGCTCTCGCAGCAACCGGTGCCGTCAGGCTACCTGCCACAAGCGCGATGCCCGCGACTGCGGCGATGCTGCTGCGAAAAGGCGAAAGAAGGGTCACGGCCATAAGCGTCCTCGCGTTTCAAATAGTCTTGCCCTGCATATATCGGCAAAGCATAAGGCGGAATGATGAAGTGTAAAAATACCTTTTCGTGAACAGGCGGGGGACGCCTTGCCCTTAGCCACAGCATTGGCACGAAAACGGACCAAAAAGAAAGGGCCGGTAAAACCGGCCCCTCCAAAATCATCTTTTCCGCTATCAGTTCGCCGGCGCTGGCGCAGGGGCAGCCGGAGCGGCAGGAGCCGCACCGTCGATATTGTTGAAATAACGGAAGAAGGTCGAGTCCGGGGACAGAACCAGCGTCGTGCCGTTGCCGTTCAGCGCATTGGCATAAGCGGACATGGAGCGATAGAACTCGAAGAAGTTCGGATCGCGCTGGAAAGCCTCACCGAACACCCTGTTGCGTTCGGCATCGCCTTCACCGCGCAGCACTTCGGACTGACGGCGCGCATCGGATTCGAACTCGACAACCTGACGGTCGGCGATGGCGCGGCGGCGCTGCGCCTCTTCGTTGCCGCGGGCGCGGATCAGTTCGGCCTCGGCCAGACGTTCCGACTTCATGCGCTCGAAGGTCTGCTGCGAGACTTCCTGCGTCAGGTCGGTACGGCGGATGCGGACATCGACGATGCTGATGCCGAGCGATTCCGCATCGGGACGCAGATCGTCACGCACTTCCTGCATCATCGATGCACGGGCGTCCGAGAGCGCCGATTCGAAGCCGCGCAGACCGTAGACCCGGCGCAGCGATGCGTCGAGACGGGTACGCAGGCGCGATTCCGCCGACATCTGGTCACCCGAGACAGTCTGCCGGAAGCGGCGCGCATCCGTGATGCGATAGACCACGAAGGCATCGACCTCGTAGAACTTGCCGCCGGAAACCTGAACACGAATATTGTCGTGATCGAAGCGCAGCGCCCGGTTCTCGATATATTGCACCCGGTCGGCATCCATGAAGGCGAAGGGCAGCTTGAAATAGAGGCCCGGCGCGGTTTTCACATCCTGGATTTCACCGAAGCGGACGACGATGGCCTGCTGGCGCTCGTTGACGACGAAGATCGACGAGTAACCGAGGAAAAGCACGACGGCGAGGCCGACGAGAATGGCAGAAAGACGGTTACCCATATCAGTTGCCTCCCTGCTGTGCTGCGCCCGGATTGTTGCGCATGATCTCGTTCAGAGGCAGATAAGGCACCACGCCCTGTTTCTCATCGATGATGATCTTGTTGGAACCCTTCAGGACCTGCTCCATCGTTTCCAGGAACATGCGCTGGCGGGTCACGTCCGGCGCGGTGCGATACTGGTCATAGATGGAGACGAAGCGCTGCGCCTCACCCTGCGCCTCGTTGACGACGCGCGACTTGTACGCGTTCGCTTCTTCGAGGATCTGCGCGGCCTGACCGCGAGCCGCGCCGAGCTTCTGGTTGGCGTACTGGTTGGCTTCCTGAACGAAGCGGTCTTCGTCCTGTTCGGCACGCTGCACTTCGTCGAAGGCATCGGCCACTTCGCGCGGCGGCGCCGCATCTTCGATGGCCACGGCATTGATGGAAATGCCCGCGCCATAACCGTCCATGGTGGACTGGATGATGGTGCGCACATCCGCCGCAATCGCCTGACGGTTATCGCGGAAAATGTCCTGTGCCGGACGACGGCCGACGACTTCGCGCATGGCGCTTTCGGAAACCTGCTGCAGGGTTTCGGCCGGGCTGTCGACGTTGAAGAGATAGGATTTCGGATCCGAAACCGTATAGAGCACCGAGAACTGCACGTTGACGATGTTCTGGTCGCCCGTCAGCATCACGCCGCTCGACGAAGACGACGAGGCGCGCGAACCGATATTCTGCTGCTGCTCGGTAACCTTGACGATTTCAACCGTCTCGATCGGCCACAGATGGAAATGCAGACCGGGCATCGAGATTTCGTCCTTCGGACGTCCGAAACGCAGCTCCACGCCGCGCTCGTCCGGCTGAACGGTATAGATGGACTGGATGCCGAGGAAAACCAGCACGACGAGAACCGCGATGGCAACCGCGCCGCCGTTGAAGCCGCCGGGCAGCACATTCTTGAAACGGTCCTGGCTGCGCCGGATGATCTCTTCGAGATCGGGGGGGCCGCCATTGCCGCCGCCACCACCGCGAGGCCGGTTAGGCCCCTGCCCCCATGGGCCGCCACCGCCGCCCTGGTTGTTTCCTCCACCGCCGCCGCCCCAAGGGCCGCCGCCGCCATTCTGATTGCTCCAGGGCATCAATACCTCTTTATAAAAGCCTCTCCCGGTTCCGTTCGAAAGCGATTGCTCGCGTGCGGCGGGAATATCGACCCGTTATAGGAAGGAGAAGCGTCCGTTTCAACGCAGAGGTGGTAACTAAATACCCAATCAGGGTAAATAGTTCACTTTGACGCGGCTCTTCGCACATAAGTGGTAAACAGAACCGGATAATTGTCCTTTTCCCCTGCGGGAGCGGGGATTTCCTCGGTTTTCTCAAAAACGGCAGGATCGATTTCCGGAAAAAAAGTGTCGCCATCGAGCTTTACCGCGACATGGGTGACGGAAAGTTGATCGGCGAAGGGCATGGCCTGACGGTAAATCTCACCGCCACCGGCCACGAAGACCTCATCCACACCCAGCTCCGCAGCCTTGCTTTTGGCAAGCTTCAAAGCCTCCTCCAGCGAGGAGACGACATCCACGCCTTGCGGCCGGTAATCGGCATTGCGGCTGACGATGATATGCGGGCGGCCCGGCAAGGGACGCTCGCCGACGGATAAAAATGTCTTGCGGCCCATGATGAGCGGCTTGCCCATCGTCATCGCCTTGAAGCGCTTGAGGTCGGTGGAAAGCTTCCACGGCATGTCGAGATCGCGGCCGATGACGCCGTTTTCGGACACCGCAACGATGATGGTGACGCGCGGCTCGCTCATACCGCGATCGGCGCCTTGATGCTTGAATCGGCCTCGTAGTTTTCCAGCGTAAAGTCTTCGAACTTAAAGCTGAAAAGATCCTTCACATCCGGGTTGAGGCGCATCGTCGGCAGGGCCTTGGGCGTACGCGTCATCTGCAGCTTCGCCTGCTCGAAATGATTTGCATAGATATGCGCATCGCCGAGCGTATGGACAAAGTCGCCCGGCTTCAGGCCGGTGACCTGCGCCACCATCAGCGTCAGAAGCGCATAGGAGGCGATGTTGAACGGCACGCCGAGGAAAATGTCGGCCGAGCGCTGATAGAGCTGGCAGGAGAGCTTTCCATCGGAAACATAGAACTGGAACAGGCAATGGCAGGGCGGCAGCGCCATTTCGTCAACCAGCGCCGGGTTCCAGGCCGAAACGATGTGACGGCGGGAGTTCGGATTGGTTTTCAGGCCCTCGATCAAAAGCGCGATCTGATCGACATGGCGACCGTCCGGTGCCGGCCACGAGCGCCACTGCGCACCATAGACCGGACCGAGATCGCCGTTCTCGTCGGCCCACTCATCCCAGATGGAAACGCCGTTTTCCTTGAGATAGGCGATATTGGTATCGCCCTTCAGGAACCACAGGAGTTCGTGAATGATGGAGCGCAGATGCAGCTTCTTGGTGGTGAGAACCGGAAAGCCTTCGGAAAGGTCGAAACGCATCTGGTAACCGAACACCGAGCGCGTACCCGTGCCGGTGCGGTCTCCGCGGTCGGAGCCGGTTTCCATCACATGCCGGAGAAGATCGAGATATTGTTTCATGCGTTCTGCCGCCGATTCCCTGATATCAGGGGAATATAATAGCACAGGGCGGCAGAACCAATCACCGGGGAAACGCTTATCCCCGCCTTTCAGGAAAAATCAGAGAGATTGCAGTTTCCCGAGTTCCTTGGCGACCAGATAATAAAAGGTCACGCGCGATTTGGAGCGGTCCGCCGCCATGGCCTTGGCAACGGCATCGATTGCCTGATCGGCCGTACCGTCGGTCACGCCGAGCTTCTTGCCGCACCAGCTCGCCTTCACACGTGCAAGCTCTTCCGGATCGGAAGCGGACACCAGCGAGGAATCCCGGTTGCGCAGGGCGATGCCGAGATGCTTGACGATCTTGCCGACCACGGCTTCGTCGGCTGCTGCGTCGTATTTCTTCACATCTGCGAGATAGTCAGTCATGTCCACTCCTTCGTGTGTCCCCGGCCCGGTGTTGCTTCTGGTGACCGGTTGCATGGACAATGGGACAGCAATCCCTCGTCGTCAAGAATTGTCTAAAGTGCGGGCCGCAATCACGAAACCTTTTCATGGAATTGTCATCACCCCCCTTTTCTCAGGCGGTCGAAACGCCTATATGAGCCTTGCCGGGGCAACCCGGCTATGGCGATAAACGGTCGGTGTAATAAACCTATTGGACCCGGGGGCGGTACCCGGCGCCTCCACCAAAAACCGGCGGACTTTCATGAAACGAAGGCCGGCTTTTGATGGGGGCGAAATAGGATCGACAAGGGCGTAAAGATCGAACTTTTGCTCGGCATGATACCGCCGTTATCGGGTCACAAGTGTAGTTGCAAACGACAACAACGCTAAGGAATATGCTCTCGCTGCCTAATGGCGGTGCGGGAATTCCGCTCTAAAGTCCTCACGGTTAGCCCCGTGAGGCGGGGTTCGGAGGTACCTGGCAACAGAAACCTCCACCTTCTCCATTTTGCCTGAATTGGTTATATGATAGCTGACTCGCAATCGGCATCGGCTTTTCCGTTGCTGCCGTTCAGGACATTGCGTATACTTGGCCGACGCGTGAGCGTCAGGATCGGAAATGATCCCGGCTCAAGGATTACGCGAAGATTCAAAGTGTTACAGCGTCCTTGGCGCGCAAGCCGCGCCGTGCATGAAAAGACGTTCGAATAAGGGAAAGACAGGACCGCATGGGGCAGGATCATATCCGTTACGACATTCTCGCACAGGATGCCCTTCGCGGCGTTATTCGTAAGGTTTTGGGTGAAGTGGCCGCAACCGGCCGTCTGCCCGGCGACCACCACTTCTTCATCACCTTCCTGACCGGCGCGCCGGGCGTGCGGATTTCCCAGCACCTGAAGGCGAAATATGCCGAACAGATGACGATCGTTATCCAGCATCAGTTCTGGGACCTGAAAGTAACCGAAACCGGCTTCGAAATCGGCCTGTCCTTCTCGGATACGCCGGAAAAGCTGGTTATTCCCTATAACGCCATTCGCGGTTTCTACGATCCTTCCGTCAATTTCGAGCTCGAATTCGACGTGCCTCTGGCCGAAGAAGAAGAATTGGAAGAAGCCGAAATCACCGCTTATCCCGTTTCCCACGAGGCAAAGCCGGCTACTGCTTCCGAAACGCCCAAATCCAGCGAGGAAAAGAAGGAAGGCTCGGTCGTTTCGCTGGATGCCTTCCGCAAGAAGCAATAACGGCTTTTACGCCGAGCTTACGAAACCCGAGGAGACATATCCCCATGGCGGCCGATATCGTCAATCTGCGTCAGTTTCGCAAACAGAAAGCCCGTAGCGAAAAAGAAAAGCAGGCGGAGCAGAACCGCCTGTCCTTCGGCCGCACCAAGACCGAAAAAAATCTTACCTCGGCCCTGAACGAAAAGGCCGAAAAGGCGCTCGATCAGGGGCGGCTCGAAAAAAACGATGACGGGACCGGCAAAGACTGACAGGCCGGCCGGCCGTCGCAGATTTCGGGACTATCGGAAAAGAATCGCAAAACAGGGACTTGCCGGGGAGACATGATTCAGACCTCCAACCGGTTTCACCGGAGACCGATCTGATGATCCGCAAGCACTCCGCGACGTTGCACGGCCACCGCACCAGCATTTCACTCGAGGATGCCTTCTGGGACGAGCTGAAAACCATTGCGGAAAGACGCAAGATCAGTTTCGCGGCCCTGCTTGCCGAAATAGACGACAACCGCTCCGCCGACAGCAATCTGTCCTCGTCGCTGCGGGTTTATGTGCTGAACTGGCTGAAAACCCGCTGAGGTTTTCCGGCGTGAGTAAAGATACGCAATCGATCACGACCTGTGGATGCCTCTATCCGGATTTGTCCCCCCGGACTACAAAAATTACTGCCAAAAACTCGTAACGCCGTGAAAGCATTCATTAAACATTGGCGGCCTAGTCTGCGCTGCAAGGCATTTCCCGTATTGCGTAGCCTTGCTTTCAAATACTGTTTCCAGACCTTTCCCATCCACCACGAAGCGTTCCCGGGTTTCCGCCGTCAGGGAACGAGTTTACCGTGAGATTCTCGACTCATGCTCGAGGATGATGCAACGTTCCGGGACAGGTTTCCCACTTTCGCAATATGAAGGCCGATCAGCCCTCCCCTGCCCGCAAGCTTACGGCGTGGCGGGAGCATTTTCCGGCGCCAGTTGCCGGATGGCATTTTCCGTCGGAGGCACCACCAGAACCGGCGCGGATTGCCGCTCGGGCGTCGGCTGTTGCCCCTGTTCCTGCTGTTGTTGTTGCTGTTGTTGCAACCGCTCCTGCTGTTCCTTTTCCTGGCGCAGACGTTCTTCGGCTGCCGCCTTCAGACGCGCCTCTTCTTCGGCCTTGGCCTTGGCTTCCGCCTCCGCCCGTTCCTTCTCGGCCTGCCGCTCGGCCGCCTGCGAGCGATAAAGCGCCACTTCGCGGCGCAGACGCTGCTTTTCGAGAACGCTGGCCTGCATGGCCTCCACCCGGCGACGCTCCTTTTCGAAAGCCCGGAGCGACAGGTAATTGCTGAGCGCCGAAACGTCGGTCGTCAAAGCCGGCGCGGCAAGCGGGCCGTTATAATTCAGGCGCACCGAAGGCTCGGCCCCCGCAACCGTTTCGGTGCCGGGATTGAGCAGGAGATCGAGGTCGCCGTTCACCGTCGAAGCCGCAAGATCGACCGTTGCATCGGCCGTCAGCGTTACCGGATCGATCCCCGCGCGCAAATTCTTGAAATGAAGCGCGCCGCCATTCAGCGAGAACGGCAAGGCCACATCGCCTAGACCGATTTCACCCTGCCACAGGCTCTGGTCCACCAGCGGCCGCACCTTGGGCGCGTCGATCGGTTGCTGCAAACCGTCCGCCGCCTGCAGGATCGGCGGCAGGGTGCCCGGATTGAGCCCCTTCAGCACCAGCCCACCGACCCGGATTTCACCCGAGCCGCCTGCCGATTTCAGCATTTCACCGACGCTTTTGCCGGTCGATTCGGCCGTCAGGTCGATGGCGACCCGGCCTGCCGCGACCGGCCCGTTGGCATTCGCCCACAGGATCGGCTCGGGATTGGCGTCGGTGACCGCAATCTTGGTGCGGAAAATGCCCGCCCCCTCGCCCGTGGACATGGCGAGCCGTCCCGTCAGCTTGCCGCCCATGAAGGTGCCGGCAACATCGTCGAGCGAGAGGCTGCCAGCATCATGCGTGACCTTGGCCGAAACACCCGTGACCGTGCCGAAGGGGCCGGCCTCGAAGCTCTCCGCTTTCAAGGCAAGCGAAGCCTTGAGCTGCGGGAACGCGGCCATGGCCAGCGGCTTGGCGTTGAGCGCCCCGGTTTCCGGATCGATCACCGGCCCATAGATCGCGTCACCCAGCCAGGCGAGATCGGCCGTTCTGACCGCAAGATCGCCGGTGACGGGATAGGGCGCGGCGCGCTGGAAGGTCAGATTGCCCGAGAACGGATTTCCGCCCGCCTGCCCGCCTATCGAGGAAAGCGCGATCTTCTGCCCATCCACCGCCACTTTCGCGTTGGCCTTCAACGCCATGCCGCCGCCAAGCTGCGGCAGACCGACGGCGTTCATGATGAGATAGGGCTCGATGTCGGCGCTTTCGAGCGCCACGTCGGCGCTGCCCTCACCGAAATTGGCCGACGAAACGGCAAAGGAACCGTTCATCGAAAAATGCGTGCGCTCCGTCGAGAAGCGTAGTTCCGTCTGGGCGGGCGAGCCGAGCGTGCCGTTGAGCTTGATGGACAAAAGCCCCTCGCCATCCGCATCGAAGGGCAGCGGATCGAGCCCCGCCTGCCCGAACAGGATGGCCGTCGACTGGTTTTTCAGAACCGCTTCCAGCGACATGGCGGTATCATCGGTGATCGACAGGAAATCCGGCATCTTGGCCACGGCCGACAGCCGGCTGCCATTGACAGTGCCGGAAACGGCGACATTGGCGCCGCCATTTTCGCTATTGACCGAAACATCCATGGAGAGATCGGAATTGGCGTACCACGGCGCACTCGCCGCCAGACGGCTGAGGAATGGGTGGTTCGGCAATTTCTGCTGCAGCATGGTGAAGAACGGCTGCATATCCGCCGCATGCAGGTTCACCGTGCCCTTGCCCGCATATTTCAGCAGCGAACCCTGCAGCTCACCCCTTGCCCTGACCTCCGCACCGGCGATGTCTCCGGCCGTCATGTTTTCCAGCGAGAGAACGCCCCCCGCCATGGTGAAGGCGGTCTCGACATGATTGGCGGTCACACCGGCCATGTTGAACCGGTCGGCCTTGAATTTTGCGGTAATGCGGTGGTCGAGGACGGAACTGCCGACCTGATCGCCAAGCGCCAGACTGCCGAGCGCCTTCAGCGCATCGAGATCGATTTCGTTACCGGCAAGATCGATGGAAAGATTGGAGGTCTTGCCGTCGGAGCGCCGCTCCAGCTCACCCTTCAGCGACGCATCGCCGACTGCAAGCTCCAGATTGTCGAAACGCTGGTTGAGCGTCGTCAACGAGACATCGGCGGAAAAACCGGCGGCATTGAGCTGGCGGATCGCCGGATCGACGGAACCGGAAAGCCAGTTCGCCAGACCCGAGGGCTGATTGGAAGCGAGAAGCAGATTGCCGTTGAAGGCAGGGCCGCCGAGAAGCGTCAACGACCCCTTAGCTTCGAGCTGCGTCCGGCCCGGCAGGGTCGCCACGGCATTCACCACCTGCCAGCCGCTGCCTTCAGGGCGCACATCCAGCCTGATGTCGCGAATGGTCGTATCATCGGAAACGAGCGCCGGAAGGCTGATGCTGGCCTTGCCCGGCACCGGCGGCACCGGAATGCGGGCCACCATGGCCGCAAAGGCCTCGATACGCTGGCGAACCGAGGCGGTGGGCTGGCGCGAGGTCTTGCCCGCCTGCACGACGGGCGGCGCAAAGCGGGCGACATCGATCTGCTGGCCATCGGCCGTCAGCAGGAATTCCGGCTTGGCGCCGGTATCGAGCGTCGCTTCCCCGGTCACGACATAGGGATTTTCACTGCCGCCGAGTTCCATGCGGTAGCTCGGGATACGCACGCTTTCATTGGTGAGTTCAAAGCTGCCGCGAGTGCGCGGCGAGGAAAACAGCGATTGTCCTGCCTGCTGCTTCTGCTTTTCGTCTTCGCGGAAACTGAAGGAGAAAGAACCGCTATAGGCCGGCTTTCCCGCCGTTGCGGCAATCGCACCATCGAGATCGACCTCGACCGGATGTTCGTCCGGCACCAGCCGCACCCTCAGCCCCATGCGGCCGGCGGCATAATCCGGCTCGCTGCTGGAGAGCGAGAAGGAGCCCGGATGCCCGTCGACGGCGGCGCGTCCCTCCGCCTTCCACGGCCCGGCCAGCGAATTGGCGGACATGTCGGCATTGAGACCGGTCACGACACGGTTGCGGCCGGATTGCTCGTCGATGAATTCGATCTGCCCGCCTTCGATCTGCACGCTTTCCAGAACCACGGTGCGGGCGGGAATTTCCGCGCGGCTGCCGCGCATCCAGTCCAGCGTGCCGTCCTTCAGCAGCCTTATCTTGGCCTTGGGTTCCTCGATGCGCATGTCGAAGATACGCGCCTCGCCGGAGAGGAAAGGCGCAAGCTCGGCATCCATGGAAAAACGGGCGACCTGAATGAGCGGCGATCCATCCGCATCCGTTCCGGCACGCACATCATGCAATGTTACCGAAGGGAAAGGCAGGATACGGGCTTCGACGCGGCCATGCACCACCACCTTCTTACCGAGAATACGGCTTGCCTGATCCTCGAAATCGCGGCGGAAATCCGTCCAGTCGACGAAATAGGGAATAAGCAGCGCCGAAAACAGCACCACGGCCAGCAGTCCGCCCAGAAAAACCAGAATACGTCCGAGCACTGACCTGCATCTCCCTTCGCGAACGCTGCAAACCTATTCTTTTCTGCCTTAACGGCAAGCAGCCTTTTGTACCAATCAAATATGAGAATGATCAGACAAGACGGAACAACTTGCCCGGATTGAAGATGTTATCGGGATCGAGCGACGTTTTGATGGCGCGCATCAGATCCAGTGCATTGCCCGCCTCTTCAGCGAGGAAACTCATCTTGCCCTGGCCGATGCCGTGTTCACCGGTGCAGGTGCCGTCCATGGCGATGGCGCGGCGGTTGAGACGGGCGACGAAGGCTTCGGTTTTCGCCACGCTTTCCGCGTCCTTGCCATCGAACAGAATAAGGACGTGGAAGTTCCCGTCGCCCGCATGGCCGACGATGGGTGCCAGAAATCCATTTTCCTGAATATCCCGCTGCGTTTCCACCACGCAATCCGCGAGCCGCGAAATCGGCACGCAGACATCGGTGGAAAGCCCGTCGAGATGCGGCGCGAGCGCGCGGGAAGCCCAGTAGGCATCGTGCCGCGCCTTCCAGAGCTTGTTGCGCTCGGCCGCGTCGCTCGTCCAGCGGAAATCCACGCCACCGCATTCGGCGGCGATCTCCGCAAATTGCTGCGATTGCAGCGCCGCCGTTTCTTCGGTGCCGTGGAACTCCACGAAGAGCGTCGGCTTCTCCGCGTAGTTCAGGCCGGAATAGGCGTTGCAGGCCCGCACCTGCACCTCGTCCAGCAATTCGATGCGGGCGACCGGAACCCCCATCTGGATCGTCATGATGACGGCATCGCAGGCCGCCTTGACGCTGTCAAAAGTGCAGACCCCGCCGGCGATTTTTTCCGGAATACCCTGAAGCCGCAAGGTCACGGAAGTGATGACACCGAGCGTGCCTTCAGCACCGACGAAAAGCCGCGTCAGATCGTAACCGGCGGACGACTTGCGGGCACGGCGGGCGGTGCGGATTTCCTCGCCATTGGCGACGACGGCGGTGACGGCCAGCACATTGTCTTTCATCGTGCCGTAACGCACGGCATTGGTGCCGGAGGCCCGCGTCGAGGCCATGCCGCCGATGGAGGCATTGGCGCCGGGATCGATGGGGAAGAACAGGCCGGTATCGCGCAGATAGACATTGAGGTCCTCGCGCGTCACGCCCGGCTCCACCGTCACGTCAAGATCTTCGGCATTCACCTCAATGATGCGATTCATCCGGCTGAAATCGATGCAGATTCCGCCGTTCGGCGCATTCACCTGCCCTTCCAGCGAAGACCCCGTTCCGAAAGGAATGACCGGCACCTTATATTGCGCGCAGACCTTTACCACCGCCTTCACATCGTCCGCACTCTCGGCAAAAACGACGCCGTCAGGGGCCTGTAGCGTCAGGTAGGTGGTGGTGTGGCCGTGCTGCTCGCGAAACGCCTGTCCGGTCTGGAGCCTGTCGCCGAGCTGCTGCTTCAGCACCGCGAGTGCAGACGCGATGCCCTCTTCGTTCCGCTTTCCCGCCACCACATCTTTCAGCGCCATCGTCCGTCTCCACCGCAACATCTGCCCGTAAAGGATTCGATCCGTTACGAAATTCCGTCAGGTGGTATGGGATAAGGTTAACGCTTTGTCCAGCATCGCGATTGCGCCAAACACTGTTTGGCGGCAACCGTTTTTCACTCTGCCGCCAGCAGCGGCTTGTCCTCCTCCAGCGCCTTGCGGCGGGCGGCAAGTTCAAGCTCGCGGTGAAGACGGATTTCCTCATCCGCCTGCGGTTTGGCGAAGCGGGCAATCAGCAGGTAGGAGACCGGCGTGATGTAAAGCGTCACCAGCGTCGCAAAACCTAGGCCGCCGACGATAACCCAGCCGAGCGCGATGCGCGCTTCCGCGCCGGCACCCTGCGCCAGCACCAGCGGAACACCGCCGAGAATGGTCGCAATCATCGTCATCATGACAGGACGCAGGCGAATGCTCGTCGCCTTTTCAATGGCTTCCCGCACGGTTGCGCCCTGATCGCGCAGATGATTGGCGAATTCGACGATGAGAATACCGTTTTTCGCCATCACCCCGACGAGCAGCACGAGCCCGATCTGGCTATAGACGTTGAGGCTTGAACCGGTAACGAGCAGCGCGATGACCGCGCAGGCAAGGCCGAGCGGCACCGTCGTCATGATGATGACCGAACTCAGCACGCTTTCGAACTGCGCAGCAAGCACGAGGAAGATGATGGCGATGGCAAAACCGAAGGTCAGCAACATGCCGCTCGAATTTTCCTCCAGCGTCGCGGCCTCGCCGAGCGGCAGCAGACGAGCGCCGGCCGGCATGACGGATTGCGAAAGCTCATTTACCTTTTGCAGCGCCTCGCCCAGCGAAACGCCGTCCTTCAGATTGGCAGTAAAGCCGACGGAGGGAAGCTGCTGCTCGCGGTTGAGCTGCGGCGCAACCGCATTTTCCTTCAGCGTGGCGATGACCGACATCGGCACGATCTTGCCGTCGCCCGTCTTCAGGAAGACGTTTTCCAGATCTGTCGGATCGTTGATCGGCCGGGTGGAAGACAAAAGCCGTACGGGAATCGCATCGCCATCCACGAAGACGTCGACAATCGAGCGCCCTTCCAGCAGCGACTGCATGGCGCGCGACAGGCCGGTGATATCGATGCCGAGATCCGACGCACGCTCGCGGTCGATGGAGACGGAAATCTGCGCCTGATTGGGTTCGTTGTCGAAACGCGGCGTATCGAACAGGCCGCTTTCCTCCATGGAAAGCAGCAATTTCTGCGTCGCCTCGGTCAGCGCCGCATAGTTGCTGCCAACCATCGCCATCTGCAGGCCGTTGCCGGCACCGCGAATTCTGAGGCTGTTCGGCTGCATTGCATTGCCGCGCAGCGCCGGCACCCTGTTGGCGGCGGAAGTGACATCGGCGGCAATCTGGTTCTGCGTGCGTTCACGATCTGCCCAGGGCGCCAGCGTCAGCACCATGAAACCGGTATTGGACGAGCCGTTCATGCCGGTGATGGAGTAAATATTGCGGATTTCACCGCTGTCGCGCAGCGGCTGCAAGTTTTCTTCAATCCGCTGCAATTGGTCGCGGGTATATTCGAGGCTGACGCCCTGCGGCGCGGTGACTCGCATCATGATCGAGGCGCGGTCCTCGCGCGGCGTCAACTCGTTCTGGATCATGCCGAAGGCGATCCACGACAGGCCGGAAAAGATCAGCGCCACGACGATAACGATCAGCGGATTGTTGAGGCAGGCGGAAAGCGTCGTTTTGTAGGTGGAGGCAAAGACATTACCGAACCATGCGAGCGGCCCCGTCGGCTCCTTCAGCCCCTCCTTCAACATACGCGAGGCGAGCATCGGGCAGAGCGTCAGCGCCACGATGGAGGACAAGCCCACCGCGAAGGCCAGCACGAAACCGAATTCGCGGAACAGGCCGCCAAGCTGGCCCGGCAGGAAGGAGAGCGGAATGAACACGGCGGCAAGCGTCGCCGTCGTCGCGATGACCGCGAAGAAAACTTCCTGCGTGCCGAGAACGGCGGCGGCGCGCGGCCCCATGCCTTCCGCCCGGCGGCGCACGATATTTTCCAGCACCACGATGGCGTCATCGACCACGAGACCGGTCGCCAGAACAATGGCAAGCAGCGTCAGAATATTGACCGAGAAGCCGACCATATAGATGGCGACAATGGTGCCGATCAACGCCACCGGCATGGTGATTGCCGGAATGAGGGTGGCGCGCCAGTCGCGCAGGAAGAGATAGAGCACGACGACGACGATGATCGCCGAGAGACCGAGCGCCAGCTCGACCTCGTGCAGCGCGCCTTCGATGAAGACGGCATCGTCACTGGTTACGACGATGCGCGTACCTTCGGGCAGATTGGCCGACATGGCGTCGACGGCCGCCTTCACGCCGGTCGAGATACTGAGCGTGTTCGACTGCGCCTGACGGATGACACCGAGACCGACGCCCTGCACGCCATTGGAGCGCAGCGAGGTGGATTCATCATCCGCCCCCAGCATGACGGTCGCCACATCCCGCAGGCGGATATTGTTCTTGATGAGAAGATTGGAGAAATCCTCAGGCTTCGTCAGGCTGGCGGTGGCGCGCACGACGATGTCCTGCGTCGTGCTTTTCAGCGACCCCGCCGGCACGTCGAGGGCTGCGCTGGCAAGCGCGTTTGAAACATCGGTCACCGTCAAACCGCGGCTGGCGAGCGCCGCCTGATTGAGATCGACCCGAAAAACCTTTTCCTGATCACCGTAAAGCTCCACATCGGCCACGCCGTCGACGGCGGCCAGACGGTCGATGATCTCGTCATCCACCAACTTGGTCAGGTCTTCCATGCTGAGCGTGGAGGAAGTGACGGCAAGGCGCATGATCGGCTGGCTGTCGGAATCCGCCTTGATGATCTGCGGCTCGTCGGCATCGTCCGGCAACTGGTTGGTAACGCGGCCGATGGCGTCGCGCACATCGTTGGCGGCAACCGCCAGATCGACATTGTCGCCGAATTCCAGCGTCACGCGGCTGGTGCCGAACTGCGAGTTGGACGAGATGGATTTGACGCCGCTGACCCGCGCCACCGCACCTTCGATGGTCTGCGTCACTTCCTGATCGATGGTTTCGGGTGCGGCCCCCTCATAGGTGGTCCTGACGCTGATCGTCGGCCGGTCGACATCAGGCAGTTCACGCACTTCAACGCCCACCAGCGCCGCAAGGCCGGCAACGACCAGAAGCGTATTGAGAACCGCCGCCAGAATCGGCCGGCGGACGAACAATGCCGTAAAGGCGAGCTTGGAATCCTGCCCGGAGGGTGGCTGCGTCGTCATTGGCTGGCAACCTCTTCAGGCTTCGGCTGATTGCCAACGCGGACCGCGCCGCCTTCCCTGACACGCTGAAGGCCCTCGATCACGACAGGTTCGCCATCCGCCAGCTCCGCCTTGACGAGAACGGCATCGGGATTGCGCTGCACGATCTGCACCCGCACTTTGTTCGATTTATTGTCGGCCACACGCCAGACGTAAGAGCCTTCCGCATCCCACTGCACGGCCAGCGGATCGACCGAGGCATAGGTCTCCCCGGCAAAACGCATGGTCACGCCGAAGGACATGCCCGCCCTCAACTCGTCCTTCTCATTGCCGAACTTCGCCCGGATGCGGATCGTGCGGCTCGCCTCATCGACGCGGTTGTCGACGGCCTCGATCTCGCCCTTGAAGGTCTCACCCGGCCGGGAAATGGACGTCGCCTCCACCGGCATGCCGACCTTGATCGCGGTTGCGAACCGCTCGGGAGCCCAGAAATTGACGAGAATTTCCGAACGGTCATCGATGCTGACGATGGTTGACTGCGTGGTGACGTTATCGCCGATATTCGCGGCGACGATACCCGCCACACCCTCTATCGGCGCAACGATGTCGCGGCGCTTGAGATTGAGTTCGGCGGTGCTCAGCGCAAGCTTGGCGGCTTCCTCGGCAATCTGCGCATCCAGCACATCGAGGCGGGAAACGGATTTCAGGTTCTTGTAGGAATTGGATTTTTCAACGGCGCTGCGCAGCGCCACCTGCGCCTTGTCGCGCTCGATCACCTGCTCTTCATCGTCGAGCCGCGCCAGCACCTGGCCCTTCACGACACGTGCGCCGGACGACGTGCGAATTTCGGAAAGCGTGCCGGAAGCCTGCGGCATGACGACAACCGACTGGATCGCCTCGCCATTACCGATGGCGTTCAGCCGGTCATTAACCGTGCCTTTCTTCACCGGGGCCGTCACCACCAGTGTGGCGTTGCCGTTGCGGCGCGCACCGCCGGCATTCTGGCCTGTGGACGCACCGGCTGCCGGGCCGCCGGATGCGGCGACTTCAATCGCCCCGGCAGGCGTTTTGCCAAGCCCTATCGCGGCGAGCACATTGCGGGCTTCGGGCGAATAGAAGCCCCAGAGACAGAGCCCGGCTCCCACCACGGCAACACTGACACCCACCTGTTTCCAGACCCGCATATATTTCTCCGGTTGATCCGCGCAGCACGACATGTTCCCAAAAACGACACGTTCCGGGACAGATGCAGTATTCCTGCTTGGCCAAGGCAAGGCAACGCACAAATCCGTTCCTTACGTAATTGTAATTTGGGCGCAAATGCCGCCCAGCGCAGTAAATCCGCAATCCATCTGTGCATTCCTGTCGCAAATATCCGCCATTGGGCTAATCTGCCCCCGAGACGTCATAACCGGAGGAAGCGATGAGCACCGTGACGAAGACCGAAAACCCGGAAACCGATCCGCGCGTCAAGGCGGTGTTCGATGATATCCGCGCCACCCGCAAATCGGATTTCATCAACAATATGTGGCTCTACCTCGCCTTCGATGCCGATCTGCTTGAAAAGACATGGAGTGAGGTGAAGGCGGTGATGGCGACACCTTCCGCGCTCGATCCCGTGGTGAAGGAAATGCTCTATATCGCCGTTTCCGTCACCAATGGCTGCTCCTATTGCGCCCATTCCCACACGGCAGCCGCCAAAGCCAAAGGCATGACCACCGAACAACATGCCGATTTGCTGCGCGTCATCGCGCTTGCCGCCAAGACCAACCAGCTTGCGGTGGCGCTGCAAGTGCCCGTTGACGCCGCTTTCGACGCCGACAGGCAGACATGAAAAGAAAAAATGCCTTTGAATGGGCGTTTTGACGGTTGATACCGGAATAAAAGCAGAACACGGTTCTGGCCTTTATATCCCGAATCACTACATTGGGCCGCATGAGCAACAGTTTTGACGATATGCCGTTCTTCGATGAGGAACCCGCCGCACCGCGCAGGGCAACGAACAATGCCGGTGCGGAAAGCGGCGGCGGGCTTGGCATTGCCGCCCGCGCCATGGCGGCGCGCGATCAGACGCGTGCTGCGCCCGATTATCTTTCCGGCCTCAACCCGGAACAGCGCGATGCCGTGGAAACGCTTGACGGACCCGTTCTCGTCCTTGCCGGCGCCGGCACCGGCAAGACCCGCGTTCTGACGACCCGCATCGCCCATATTCTGGCCACCGGCCGCGCCTATCCAAGCCAGATTCTTGCCGTGACCTTTACCAACAAGGCTGCCCGCGAGATGAAGGAACGTATCGGCGTTCTCGTCGGCGGCGCTGTCGAGGGCATGCCCTGGCTCGGCACCTTCCACTCCATCGGCGTCAAGCTTTTGCGCCGCCATGCGGAACTCGTCGGCCTGAAATCGGACTTCACCATTCTCGATACCGATGATGTCGTGCGACTGATCAAGCAGCTCATTCAGGCCGAAGGTCTGGACGACAAACGCTGGCCGGCAAAGCAGTTCGCCGGCATGATCGACGGCTGGAAAAACAAGGGCCTGACGCCGCCGGATATTCCGGAGGGCGACAGCCGCGCCTTCGCCAACGGCAAGGGCCGCGAACTTTACACCGCCTATCAGAACCGCCTGAAAACGCTGAACGCCTGCGATTTCGGCGACCTTCTGATGCATCCGATCAGCATCTTCCGCCGCCACACAGATATTCTGAAGGAGTATCACCAGAAGTTCCGTTACATTCTGGTGGACGAATATCAGGACACCAATACGGCGCAATATATGTGGCTGAGGCTGCTTGCCCAGCGCGCCAAGGGTGAACCGCAGAATGTCTGTTGCGTCGGCGACGACGACCAGTCGATCTATGGCTGGCGCGGCGCGGAAGTGGACAATATCCTCCGCTTCGACAAGGATTTCCCGGGCGCCAAGGTCATCAAGCTCGAACGAAACTACCGCTCCACCGAGCATATTCTCGGCGCGGCCGGCCATCTGATCGCCCATAATGAGGGCCGTCTCGGCAAGACGCTGTTCACCGAACGCAGCAGCCCGGATGATGAAAAGGTCGTGGTGCATGCTGCCTGGGATTCCGAGGAGGAAGCCCGTGCGGTCGGCGAGGAGATCGAACAGCTCCAGCGCAAGAACCATAATCTGAACGACATGGCGATCCTCGTCCGCGCCTCATTCCAGATGCGCGAGTTCGAAGACCGTTTCGTCACGCTTGGCCTCAATTACCGCGTCATCGGTGGCCCGCGCTTTTATGAGCGCCTCGAAATCCGCGACGCCATGGCCTATTTCCGCCTTGTCTGCCAGCCGGCCGACGATCTCGCCTTTGAGCGGATCGTCAATACGCCGAAGCGCGGTCTTGGCGATACGACGATTCGTAACCTGCACGACTATGCCCGCGCCCGCGATATTCCGATGCTGGCAGCGGCCGCCGACATCATCGAGACCGACGAGCTGAAACCGAAGGCGCGCAAGGCGCTGTTCGATGTGGTGCAGGATTTCCGCCGCTGGCAGGGTCTGCTGGAAAACACCGAGCACACCACGCTTGCCGAGCAGATTCTCGACGAAAGCGGCTATACCGCCATGTGGCAGGCCGACAAGACGGCCGAAGCGCCCGGACGGCTTGAGAACCTCAAGGAACTCATCCGCTCGATGGAGGCCTTCGAGAGCATGCGCGGCTTCCTTGAGCACGTAGCCCTCGTCATGGATGCCGAACAGAACGAAAATCTCGATGCCGTCTCCATCATGACGCTGCACTCCGCCAAGGGCCTGGAATTCGACACCGTCTTCCTGCCCGGCTGGGAAGAAGGCCTGTTCCCGCACCAGCGGGCGCTGGACGAAGGTGGGCGCTCCGGTCTGGAGGAAGAACGTCGTCTCGCTTACGTTGGCATCACCCGCGCCAAGAAGCTCTGCCATATCTGGTTCGTGTCGAACCGGCGCATTCACGGGCTGTGGCAATCCACCCTGCCCTCGCGTTTCCTCGATGAATTGCCGCCCGCCCATGTGGATGTCGCGGCATCCGACAGCAGTTACGGCGGTTATGGCGGACGCGGCGGCTACGGCCAGTCGCGTTTCGACAAGGCCGATCCTTTCACCAACAACTATTCCACCCCCGGCTGGAAGCGCGCGCAGCAGAACCGCAGCGACGCCACCCGTGACAATTGGGGCAGCCGCTCCGGCCATGCGGTGGAACGCATCGGTTATGGCGAAAGCGGCCCGCGCACCCGCACGATCGACGGCGAACTGGTGGCGAAATCCGTTGCCGACACGCCATCGAAATTTTTTGTCGGCGACCGCGTCTTCCACCTCAAATTCGGCAATGGCAACATTTCCGCCATCGAAGGAAACAAGCTGACGATCGACTTCGACCGCGCCGGCCAGAAGCGTGTGCTGGACGGATTTGTGGAAAAGGTCTGATTCGACAACCATGAGTGCCCGAAGGCTGCTTTTTCCATAGCCCGCGTCATGCCGTTGCAATAAAGGAGTTGCAATGGGGAAGTGGAACTGGCGAGGACAGCTTTGCATATATTACCGAAAAGCCAGCGCAGGCTCGCCGTTTTCCTGATCAATATGGACAGCGCCACCAAACGCCTCGCGGATATGACCGCGCGCCTCGACGCCATGGGGCTCAAGGCGGAGCGTGTCCCCGGCGTCAATGGCAGGGAACTGAATTACCCCATCCCGGAATTCAGCGAGATTTCCTACATGCTCATGCATGGCCGCCGTACCTCGCCGCCGGAAATCGGCTGCTATCTCAGCCATGTCGCCTGCGCCAATAAATTCATGGCGGGCGATGCCGATATCGCGCTCATCCTTGAGGATGACGTGATCTTCGACGATGATTTTCTCAACGCCATCGACGAGGCGGTGCTGAACGGCGGCCACTGGGATTTGCTGCGGCTCACGACCGTCAGCAATGGCCGCAAATTCCCGTTCCGCCAGCTTTCCAACGGTCGCTCACTCGCCATTGCCATCACGCGGGAAAAAGGGTCGGGGGCCTATCTCGTCAACCGCCGCGCCGGAAAATGGATATCGAAGCTGATCCCCATGCGGCTCGCTTATGACATCGCATTCGATCTCGAATATCTCGCAGGGCTGAAGGCGGCCTTCCTCTACCCGCTCTGCGCCACGCAGGATGCGGATGGGGAAAGCCAGATCCAGAACAATCTGCGCATCTACCGCCTGCCGCGCTGGCGCTATTTCACCGTTCTGCCCTATCGCGCCTATCTGGAAACCAGCCGGTTCCTGCTGCGCGGCATTCGCTTCGCCGTCGCCAAAGTGTGCGTTGCGATGGAGCGCGGCAAGGGCAAGACCGCCCAGGCCGGTCATTGATCGATCCGTCTTACACTTCGCCGGGCGTGAAGCCGACGAGATAGACCGCCGCGACCAAGGCTGCGAGAATGAAAATAGAAATGACGAAAATCGCCATCCGGTTCAATGGTTTGCGCGTCGTTTTCTTCATGGTGGAATAATGCGTGGCCGCATCGCTTGTTCCGCAACGCACAGGATAATGTCGTCTAAAACCGTGAGCCGGCGCAATTCGATTCCGCTTCAGGCACATATGGGCTAAAGCTCGTCTCCATCTTCAGCTTTCCGGCCCGCCATGACAGACACGACGCATCCACGCCTCAACCCGCTGCATCTTGCCGCCGCCTTCGCCAGTGGCTGCCTTTTGACATTGATGGTGCATTTCAACGGTCAGCTTGCCCATTACGGCAATGCGCTGTTTTCCTCCTGGACGGCGCATGGCACCGGCACGGTGGCGGCGCTGATCTATCTCGCCATCATGCGTCCGAAGAAAGATGAAGGCGCGGCAGAAAAACCGAAAGCGCCGCTCTGGGCCTATTGCGGCGGGGTCGTAGGTGCGGCCATCGTCATCCTTACCTCCACCGCCGTCAATTCGCCGCTGGCGCTTTCCGGCACCATTGCGCTCGGACTTGGCGGACAGGTCATCTTCAGCCTCCTCGCGGATCTTTTCGGCCTCTTCGGCCTGCCCAGAAGAAAGCCGGACCTGCGGGACATGGCGGCTGTGGCGCTGATCCTGTGCGGTAGTGCGCTCATCATCCTTGTCGGGAGAACGGCATGATTGTCTGGATCGCCATGGCCTTTACCGGCGGCGTCTTCGTGGCGCTGAGCCGCCAGATCAACGGCCGCCTCAGCCTGTCCAACTCGCCGCTCATCGCATCGTTCTGGAACCACATTGTCGGTTTTGCCGTGCTGACGGTCATCGGCCTCACCGTCGGCGGCCTCATTCCGCCGGGCGCGGCCGATGCGCCTTGGCTTGCCTTTATCGGCGGGCCGATCGGCGTCGTCTTCATCGCTTCGGGAAGCTGGCTCATTCCGCGCATCGGTGCGGTCAATACCGCCCTTCTGGTCATCAGCGGGCAGATGGTCTCAGGCGTGGTTCTCGATCTTTTCGGCGATCATCCGCCGAAACTCTGGGCGAGCGCACTCGGCATCCTGCTCATCTTCGCCGGCATGGTGCTCACACAGCGGCGCGGTCGCTAGAGCATTTCCAGTAAAAATGCGCAGCGGTTTTACATCAGGAAAATGCGGAAAGCTCAGGAATCGCTGCCGCGCGAAAACATGCCGAGCAGGGTCTTGCTGCCGCTTTTACCGCCGCTGCTCGCAAGTGTCGGCCGGTTGCCGTTCAACTTCGGCACCACCACCATGCGCTTGACTTCGCCGCGCTTGAAGGCCGCAAGGAAGCGCGGGTAATCGCGGAACACCACGCAGCCATTCGATTCGCCGCGTTTCGCCAGCATGTAGGTATGCGCCAGAAGACCGTCGCGACCATGCGGGTTGACGCCGTTTTCCGGCGTCAGGCGAATGGCCTCGACGCCGTGGAACCGCGCCTCGCGCATCGTCAGACGATAGCTGGAAGGCGGCGTCGAACCGCGCATTCTCACATGCACGTAATCGGGGTTGTCGCGCATCTTGCCGATGCCGGAATGCGCTTCGAGTTTCTCGCCATTCGGCATGTGCACCACGCCGGAGGAAATATCGTAGATCGCCGTGCCATTACCGCGATCCGGCCATGGAACCGCATCCATCTTGCTCGGCTCGCGCATCGGATTGTCAGGCTTTGCAAAGGCGAGCATGGCGCCGGTGCTCTGCTTCGGCGGCGCAGGGGCGCGAAGGGGAACCGGCGCATCGAAAGCCGGCGCCGAAGCGACGGCCGGAACATGTTCCTCGGTCTTGGACGATGTCGCGGGACGCGGTGACGGCTCAACCGTCTGAGCCGTTGCAACCTCGGGGCGGAAGCTCGGCAGCGGCACATCATCGGGCTGCAGGCTGCTTGCCTCTTCCTCGATCCGCGGCCGCGCCAGCGCCACTTCAAATGCCGGGTGCTGCGGAACGGCGCTCTGATAGGCAACCTCGGAGGTGCGACCCAGCGCCGAATCGACGATCGCCGACGGCTTGAGCGCGGCAAGCTGCTTCACCGTCGCCTGCCCTTTTGCGTTGGCAGCCGCGCCGAAGCGCTCGCCGAATTCCTTTGCACCGATCTCGGGCATGATGCCAGCGAGGCGAACCGCCTTCTGCTGGCCATGGCTGTGGTCGCTCAGACGGGAAAACTTGCGGACGTGAATATCCCGCGCGGCCGCGTGGGCAATTGCCGTCTCAGTGGAAGCGAATCGCGTCACCAGCGTCTTTTCAAACTGCCCGACACCATGCGAAGCGGCGGCCATGCCGTGCAGCAAGGCAAAGGCGGCGAAGGCGAAAAGGCCGGCAAAGGCGCCGCCGCCGAGAAGGGCGGACATTCGGCCGAACGCAAAGGATTTGCCTCTCTTGACGGAAGACGAACCGGCAAGACCGGCGCCATTATAGGCCGCAGCAGAAAACGCCATGATACTCGTTACTCGAACCGTTCACGCACACCCGGCCGACGCCGGAGGGATTTTGGGACATCCGAAGGGCGGGCAAACACCACGCCGGTTTCGGAACTGACTGGTTCGAAGCATGACGAATTATGGTAACCAAAGTGTTTACGAGTCCCTGCAAAAATAATTCGTTAAGGTCTGCGCATTGTAAGGCGAAGGCAAAACAATGACTTGCGCCGAGACTGCGTGCATCCGCACTGCATCCTCCCGGGAAATACCCCTTAAAGGGTCGTCATCGGCCTAAAAAATTTCCGTCGCCGCATTGTCAGGTAAATTCCGACTTGGCCGGAAATTTGCTGCAAATGCGGCAGGACTGCGACAGGGCAAGCCCCTGCCCGAAACATCCGTGCCTGCCGGATAGGTCGAAAGGGGCTTGATCCGTTAAAGCCGGCTTGGCATCCTGCCCTAAAAAGGGAGGCACATCATGAAGGCGCTGCTGCTCATCGATATCCAGAACGGTTTTTGCCCTGGCGGCAATCTGGCCGTTGCCGATGGCGACAGGGTCGTGCCCATCGCCAATGCCCTGATCGACAATGGCGGCTACGATCTCATCGTCGCCTCGCAGGACTGGCACCCGGAAAATCACGGCAGCTTCGCCTCGCAGCATCCCGGCAAGAAGCCCTTCGACATGGGCGAACTCTCCGGCAAACCGCAGATGATGTGGCCGGACCATTGCGTGCAGGGCACGCCGGATGCGGAATTCCATCCCGACCTCAAGACGGACGCCTTCGACTATATTCAGCAGAAGGGCGAGAATCCCGCCGTCGACAGCTATTCCGCCTTTCGCGACAATGATCAGGGGGCGACGACGGGACTGGCCGACTATCTGAGCCGTCAGGGTGTCACGCAACTCGACGTCTGCGGCCTTGCCACCGATTATTGCGTCAGTTTTTCGGTGATCGATGCCCTCGACATGCTGCCCGGTGTGAATGTCCGTTTCATCGAAGATGCCAGCCGCGGCATCGATCCGCAGGGCATCAAGGCCGCGATTTCGACGATGCGGGAAAAAGGCGCGGCCATTCTCAAAAGCCGCGACATTTTGCGGGACTAGTTTAGCGCGGCTTCGGCTTCTCCAGCACGTCGATATCGCCTGCTGCATCCTCAAGGCGTCTCAGGATCGCGGCATGCGCATCCCTGAGCCCCTCATTATAAAAAACATGCCCCAGCTCCTCGGCCAGAAAATCCACGAAGATTTCCGCCTGCAAATGGCCGATCTCGGCTTCGGTCTCCCGGGCAAGATAATCCCGGATACGTGCGGCCAGGGCGGCCTTTTCCTGCTTTTCCAGCATCGATCTTCCATCGTCTGACTATTGAGGGATACGGGAGGAAGGCGGTGAAACCGTCCGTCCGGCACCGGCCTTATGGGGCGTTACCGTAACGGAAGCTTCAAGGGAATCAATCGATCCATTCATGCAATTCGTTTGCCAGCCGGGCGGGACGGCGATAGAGCGGCGGGCAAGGAGTTTCCAGAAATGTTCAATGCAGATTTTCGCGAGGGATTGAAGAGCGGTTTCCCGATCGCCCTCTCCGCCGCCCCCTTCGGTGCGCTGTTCGGCGCGGTCGCAGTCGATAACGGGCTCAGCGTCACCGAAGCCACGATCATGAGCGGCACCGTCTATGCGGGCGCGAGCCAGCTCGTGGGTATCGAATTGTTCGGCCAGAAGGTTGCCCCCTGGCTGATCGTTCTTTCCGTCTTCGCCGTCAATTTCCGCCACATCCTCTATTCAGCCGCCATTGCCCGGATGATCTCGAACTGGTCTTTCCTGCAAAAGGCCGCGGGCTTCTTCGTGCTGGTCGATCCGCAATTCGCCGAATCGGTCAGAAAATACGAAAATACCGGCACGGTCGGCTTTTCCTGGTACATGGGCTTTGCAGCGCCGGTCTATGTGCTGTGGCTGGCCATGACCATTCTCGGCGCGTCGCTCGGCAATATGGTCGGCGATCCCAAAGCCATCGGTCTCGATGTGCTGCTGCCGATCTATTTCATGGGCATGGTCTTGAGCTTCCGCCAGCGGGAGAATTTCTACCCTGTCATGCTGGCAAGCGCGGTGGGCGCAACGGTTGCCTATCACATCGTCGGTTCGCCATGGCATGTGAGCCTCGGCGCCGTCACCGGAATTCTCGTCGCGGTCCTCTATCCGCCGAAACCGAACGGCGCGGCGAATTCTGAAAGCGGGGTGGAAACGCCATGAGCGACATGCTGCATGCCGATACGCTGATCCTGATCGCGCTCGCCGCCATCGCCACCTATCTCACCCGCATCGGCGGTTATGTGCTGATGACGCGGATGAAATCCATCCCGCCGCGCATGGAGGCGGGACTGAACGCCGTTCCCGTAGCGGTTTTGACCACGCTCGTCGCACCCGCCTTTTTCGAAGGCGGATACGAGGTGAAGATCGGCATGGCGGCAGCGCTTCTGGTCTGCCTGCGCTTTCCCGGCCTGACGATGCTGGCCGTCGGCTGGGCCATCGTCATCGCCATCAGGCATTTCGGGCTGCTCTAAGCGACCCGCTCCAATGGCTTCGTGGCGGCAACGAGCCACGCCTTAACCTCCCCGTCGGTGATCAAGGGAGAAAGCTTCTCCAGAACCCCGGCGTGATACGCGTTCAGCCAGTCCAGTTCTTCATCGGTCAGGAGAGCGGCGACGACCAGCCTGCGGTCGATGGGGCACCAGGTCAGCGTCTCGAAGGAGAACATCGGCTGGTCGCCGCCGGCCACCTCCTCCGCCTCGCATACATAGATGAGGTTCTCGATGCGGATGCCGAAAGCGCCGGGCCGGTAATAACCCGGCTCGTTGGACAGGATCATGCCGGGCAGAAGCTCCTGCGTCGAAAGCCGCGAAATACGCTGCGGCCCCTCATGCACCGAAAGATAGGAGCCGACGCCGTGGCCGGTGCCATGGGCATAATCCGCTCCCGCCTTCCAGAGCGCGATGCGCGCCAGCGGATCGAGATCGCAACCGCGCGTTCCCTTCGGAAACCTTGCGGTGCTGATGCCGATCATGCCCTTCAGCACCAGTGTGAAGAAACGCTTCTGCTCTTCCGGCACCGTGCCGATTGCAACGGTACGGGTGATATCCGTGGTGCCATTGACATATTGCGCGCCGGAATCGACGAGGAACATCTCGCCGTCCGCAAGTGTGCGGTCGGTATCGGTGGTGACGCGGTAATGGATGATGGCGGCATGTTCGCCGGCGCCTGAAATCGTATCGAAAGACACGTCCTTGAGCGGGTTTTGCAGCCCCTGCCCCACCTTGACCCGAACGGCCTCCAGCGCCTTGACGGCGGCGATTTCGGTGACGCTGCCCGGCTGCTGGCGGTCCAGCCAGCAGAGATATTCGACCATGGCCGCGCCATCCTGCACATGGGCGGCTGCCGAGCCGGCCAGTTCCGCCTTGTTCTTGCGCGCGCGCGGCAGGCGGACAGGATCGGCCTCCTCGATAAGCGAGCCGCCCGCCGCCGTGATTGCGCCGGTCAGCGCCACAGGGGTCAGATCCGCATCCACCATGACGCGGCCCTTGGCGCTGGCAATGGCATGCAGACGGTCAGCGATCTTCGACGGCGGCAATTGTGTCGCGAGCTGCGCCAGATAGGCCTCGGTCTCGATGCCGGTCTTGCGTTTGTCGAGAAAAATATCCGCCCTGCCATCGGCATAGATAATGGCGCGGGCGAGCGGGTGCGGCGTATGCGGCACGTCATTGCCGCGAACATTGAAAATCCAGGCGATGGAGGATGGATCGGTAACCAGCAGGGCATCCGCGCCCTTTGCCGAGACCGTCTCCGCCAGCGAGGCGATCTTTTCCTTCGCCAGCTTGCCGGTAAAGGCCTCGGGCTGGATAACGACGGGCTCCAGCGGCTCGGAGGGACGGTCCTGCCACAGGGCATCGAGCGGGTTCTTTTCCAGGAGAACGACCGAACCGCCCTTGCCGGCAAGCACCTTTTCCAGCCGCTTCAACTCCGCGCCGGTGTGCAGCCACGGATCGATGCCGAGCCGGAAACCCTGTGGAGCATGTTCGGCCAGCCAGACGGAGGGCGGCGCGCCAACCAGATCGCCGCCGCTGAAGACCGATTGATCGACCTGCGACTTGAGCTGCGTCGTATAACGGCCATCGACAAAAACCACCGCCTCCGTGCGCGTTACCAGCGCAATGCCGGCGGAACCGGTAAAGCCGGTCAGCCAGGACAGGCGTTCGGCGCATTCCGGCACATATTCCCCCTGATATTCATCGGCGCGCGGCACCATAAAACCGTCGATACCAAGGGCATCGAAACCGGCGCGCAGCGCCTCGACACGGGCCTTGCCGAATTGCGGCGCGGATTTGTTTTCGAAGGTCTGGAACATGGGCGTCTTTCGGGAACTGTCATGAGAAAAGCTGCAAGGTTGCGCCGTCAAATCATTGGCGCGCAACGACAATGCCACGCGGACAAAGCCGGTTTCAAGCCATATATGACAGACCGGATTGCGGCGATAAATTGTGCAGCTTTTGCGAAATAAGTAATACTCAAGGCAAAGTGACATGCATTAAATGCATATCTACCCTGAGATATCCCCTCTAACTAAACAAAAACACATCGCTTATCTTCAGATCAACACAGCGAGAGAGACACTCTCCTGGCAAACAAGGATTTGAAGCAATGGCAAAATCTTTCCTCCGCACCGCCTTCGATCGCGTCGTTGAAGCACGCGAGCGTCAGGTCAGCCGCCATGTCAACGCCGCCCTTCTGAACCTCGACGACAAGTCGCTCGAAGCGCTCGGCATGAACCGCGCCGATCTTCGTCGCAAGGCAAAGTCCAGCTACGTATTCTGATGACGTCCGGCGCGGCGATCCTCCCTCCACCGCGCCGAACAGGAATACGTCGACTCGCTTGAGCAAGCTCCTCCCATGCTCGCGGGTTCCCAGGCGGCGCGAAAGCGCCGCCTTTTCTTTTGCCCGAAAGGGATGTTGCCGCTGGTTCAGTCTTTACGCAGATGCAGCGTGACCCAGCCATTGCGCCAGATGGTGCGGATATGGGAAAGCCGGGCGCCATTATAGGCGGAAAGCACCTTCCAGCGCTGTGATGCAAGAATGCCGGACAGGATGACGGTGCCGCCGGGCGCCAGATGCGTGACGAGCTGCGGCGCCATCTTGATGAGCGGCCGAGCCAGAATATTGGCGATGATGAGATCGAACGGGCCGTGCTTGCGGAAGGCGTCCGAGTGGAAGCCCGGCGCGGTCTCCAGCGCCATCCCGGAGACGATGCCGTTCAGCCGCACATTCTCCTTCGCCACCTTCACGGCGATAGGGTCGATATCCGTCGCCAGCACGGGAATGGGGCGCATCTTGCGCACCGCTATTGCCAGAACACCGCTGCCGGTGCCAAGATCGAGCGCGTTGCGCACTGTGCGCGCCTGCAGAACCTCCTCGATCATCTCAAGGCATCCGGCCGTCGTGCCGTGATGGCCGGTGCCGAAAGCCTGTCCCGCCTCGATCTCGATTGCCAGATCGTTCGCCCGCACCTTGTCCCGATCATGCGCCCCATGAACGATGAAACGCCCTGCCCGGACCGGCTTCAGCCCCTCGAGCGACTTTGCGATCCAGTCGACATCCGGAACGGTCTCCTTCTCGATGACGAGATCGGGAAAGGCCGGAGCAAGCAGGGCGCTGACACGCTCGCGGAACTCTTCCTCCTGTTCGGCCATAAGGTAGATGGAGGCTTCCCAGATATCACGCTTCTCATCCACCTCGGTCGTGGCAATCGCAACATCCTCCTCGCCGAAATAGTCCGACATGAGATCGAGGATTTCACCCGCCTGGATTTCGGTCGTGGTGACGTAAAGTCGGATTTCGCTCACGGCGGGCTGCTTTCTCTGGATGAGGTTATTGTTCTTGCCTTTGCCACAAAACCTCGGCCAGTCCAATAAGCCCCGCGCAATTATGCCGCCTCTATCAGCCCTTCAGAAGATTCTGAAGCTTTTGCTCGGCGACTTCCGGGTTTTCACCATAAGCAATGGTGCCGGAAAAACGGCCATTGGCATCGAGCAGGATGACGGACGCCGTGTGATCCATGGTGTAGTCACCATTCGGATCCTTCTCGTCCACCGGCACCTTCTTGGCATAGATGCGGTAGCCCTTCAGCGTCTCGGCGATCTTGTCGGCCGGGCCGGTGATGCCGGTGATGCGCTTCGAGACGTTGGAGACATATTGCTGCATGATTTCAGGCGTATCGCGCTCGGGATCGACGGAGACGAAATAGGCCTGCAGCTTGTCGCCGGCCGGGTCCACCTTTTCCATCCAGCCATTCAGCTCGAAAAGGGTCGTCGGGCAGACTTCCGGGCAATGGGTGAAACCGAAGAACAGCGCTGTCGGCTTGCCCTGAAAGGCCTTTTCGGTGATCGGCTGGCCGTTTTGCGCCGTGAGTTGGAAGGGCACGCCATAGGCCGTCTCCACCATTTCATTACGCGTCTTCGTCATTTCGATCGTTAACCAGCTGACAACGCCGGCGAGAACGAGCACGACGGCCCACAATACGATGCGAATATTTCTCATTGTCCAATCCTACCCCGAAAGCCGGCGGCATATCGCAGGCCCTGGCAGAGAGATAACGAAAGGCGACGGGGACGGCAAATCAACTGGACGTATTTACGGGAACCGCGCTGATTTGTCACAAATCCGCAGCCGGAAAACGCGTCACAGGCACCAGGCGATGCCGCTCTGTACCGTGGACAGGAAAATATCCGTGCCGTGCCGCACCCAGCCGTCAAAGGCAAGAAGCACGATGGCAAGCGAGGCCACAGCGGCAAGACTAGCCAGAATAAACTTCAGCGGATGGGAAACGAGCGCGTTCATATGCCCATCATAACCTGTTTGTGTGAGCGCGAAAACCGCCAAAATACTGGGTTTTGCCGGCGAGACCGGCGCAAATGTTAGGGAAAGTTTAAAATCTTGCTGTGCATTATGCCATAGCGGTTTTTAAGCCTCGACATGATGTCTCCCGGTCCATTCTCCGGCCACCGCATAAAGCTCAATCCTGCGTGGGCCTGTTAGAGAGCCATCAGAGGAAACCTGCCGTCATGTCCAACGCCATCAAGCAATCCGGCGCATATCTCGAAATCGTTTCCTTCCATCTGGGCGATCAGGAATTCTGCATCGACATCATGGCGATCCGCGAAATCCGCGGTTGGGCGCCGGTTACCCCGATGCCGCACACTCCGCCTTATGTTCTCGGCCTCATCAACCTGCGCGGCGCCGTCATTCCCGTCATCGACATGGCCGGCCGCCTCGGCATGAAGATGACCGAGCCGTCCGAACGCTCCGCCATCATCGTTACCGATATCGGCGGCAAGCTGGTCGGCCTTCTGGTGGAACAGGTCTCCGACATGATGACCATCCGCTCCGAAGACCTGCAGCCCGCACCCGATATCATTCCGGAAGAACAGCGCAGCTTCTGCCGCGGCATCGTGGCGCTGGAAAAGAGCATGGTCTGCTTCCTCAACCTCGACACCGTGATTGCGGACGAGCTGGCACGCGAAGCAGCCTGATCCAGGCATCTATAACGCAATTGAGAGGGGCAGGCCTTACGGCTTGCCCTTTTGCCATGTGACCTGCTGGTTATAAAGCGGCACCGTGGAGATCGCCATCTTGGCCGAACCGTCGGTCAGCTCCCGCGCATGCACCAGATAGATCAGCGTGTCATTGGCCTTGTCATAAACGCGGCTGACGACGAGCTTCTTCCAGACCAGCGACATGCCCTGCCGGAACACTTCTTCCCCGCCCTTGGAGAGATCGATATCGCCGATCTCCACCGGCCCCGTCTGGCTGCAGGAAATGGCGTTGTTGGAAGGGTCTTCGAACCAGTTGCCGTTCTTCAGCCGGTCGATGACGCCGCGCTCGAAATAGGTCACATGGCAGGTCACGCCCTTGATCTTCGGATCGGCGATCGCCTCGATGACGATATCGTTGCCGATCCAGTCGACGCCGACCTCGCCCACCACCTGCGAATGCGCCGCTGTCACCGGAAGCAACGCCAGAAAGCCCGCAAACAAACCCGACAGAGTTTTCATCCTCATCGCATCTTCTCCGTTACGCTGCTTCAAACATAGGTGGAAGCCACCGTTACGCAACCCGGGAGACGGCGCGTTTTTTCATGCTGCAGGGCTGGTAACCGGTGGAGGTGAGACGCCCCGCGACCATGCCGATCTTTTCCGGCAACTCGCGAATATGGGCGACACGCAAAGCCTTGGCCGCCGCAATCGAAGCGGCCGCGCAGACGACGGCGTCTTCGGCGGCATTGTGATGCACGAAACGCAGCTGCAGGTGATGGGCGATGACATTCAGCTTGTGCGACGCCAGATTGGGCCAGACATGCCGGGCGATCTTGACGCTGCACAGATAGGAAAGATCGGGATAGGACTGCCGGTATTTATCGAAAGACGCCCGCATGACGCTGAAATCGAAGGCGGCATTATGGGCGATCATGGTGGCGCCGTGGAAGTCGTCGATGAACTCCTCCATCACATCAGGAAATTCCGGTGCATCTTCGACATCGGCCGGGCGGATGCCATGCACCGCGATGTTAAAGGGCGAAAACCGCATGTCCTTCGGCCGGATCAGCCGTTCCTCGACGCGAACGATCTCGCCGCCCTCTATCCATGCAAGCCCGACGGAGCAGGCGCTGCCCCGTTCCTCATTGGCGGTTTCGAAATCGATGGCGATGGTTTTCAAAAGTGATTCCCGTTGTTTCATTCCGGCATAGACTGGATTGACGTCAAAGAGAACCGGCCTCGGCAGAGCCCGCTTCCGAAAGCATCCAGTCGATGAGTGTCACCAGATCGGGATTATCAAGCATACGCCGCGGATAAACGAGAAAATAGGCGAGCGTGCTGGCCATGTCCTTGCCGAAGGGCGCAATCAATGCGCCTTCCGCAAGCTCGCGGGAAACCAGCGAACGCCGGGTCAGCGCAATGCCGTGCCCGGCCTTGGCCGCATCCAGCGCGCCGTTGCTGTCGATGAAGACGGTGCCGCCGGAGGCATCCACGTCCGATGCTCCCGCCGCCTCCAGCCAGCGCCGCCATTCATTGCGGTTTTCATCGTGCAGAAGCGGAATGGATTTCAGGTCCCCCGCCTCCTGAAGCGGCCCATATTTTTCCAGAAGCTGAGGCGAACAGACCGGCAGGGTGCTGTCATCGATGAAACGGATACTCTCCAGCCCTTCATAACGACCAAAACCATGCCGCACCGCCAGATCGACATCATCCCTCGAAAAATCCACCAGCCGGTTCGTCACGCTGATGCGGACATCCACCTGCGGGTGTTGCTGCTGGAAGGCAGGCAATCGCGGCATCAGCCATTGCACGGCGAAGGTCGGCGTGCAGCTCAACGTCAGAACCGTGATCTCGGAGCGCGCCGTCAGTTCCGCCGTCGCCTCCCGCATCATCCGGAAGGCGGCGCGAAGCGCGCCGTAATAACGCTCCCCTTCGCGCGTCAGCTGGATGCTGCGCGGCTTGCGGAAAAACAATTGCACACCAAGGCGCGCCTCCAGTTCCCGGATTTGCAGGCTGACGGCACCGGGCGTGACATTCAACTCATTGGAAGCAAGCGTGACGCTGCGATACCGTGCTGCGGCCTCGAAGGCCTGCAACCCTTTCAGAGACGGAAGTTCGGCTGCCATGGTTTAGCTCATCTCAATTATCGAACGAGAAACAATCGTTTGAAAACATCATAAAACATGGAGTAAATAGACGCAACAAGACCTGAAACGCAGTGAAAACCACCCATCTCCAGTTTGAGCAAAACTCAACCGATATCGGGTGGATGGCGGCGAGCCCGCCTGCGATCATGTCGATACTCATGCTTTTGGGAGATGACGATGGCAATACAGAAACAGATGGATGCCGGTGAATGGGCGATGCTTGTCGCGCTTTCGCTTCTGTGGGGCGGATCGTTCTTTTTCATCGGTGTCGCAGTCAAGGAACTGCCGCCCGTCACCATCGTCACGCTGCGCGTCAGCCTGGCGGCAATCGCGCTTCTCATCGTCTGCCGCATCATGGGCCTTCGCCTGCCGCGTGAATGGGCGGTGTGGCGCGCCTTTTTCGGCATGGGCCTGCTCAACAACATCATCCCCTTCTGCCTGATCGTCTGGGGCCAGACCCATATTGCCAGCGGACTAGCCTCGATCCTCAATGCCACCACGCCCCTCTTCACCGTCATCGTCGCCCATTTTCTCACCGCCGACGAGAAGATGACCGGCAACAAGCTCACCGGCGTGCTGATCGGCTTTGCCGGCGTGGCGACCATGATCGGCCCGGCCGCATTCACCGGCTCATCCGGCCTCTGGGGCCAGATCGCCATTCTCGGCGCGGCCATCTCCTATTCCTTCGCGGGCATA
This sequence comes from Agrobacterium sp. 22-214-1, assembly GCF_053522465.1. NCBI lineage: Bacteria > Pseudomonadati > Pseudomonadota > Alphaproteobacteria > Hyphomicrobiales > Rhizobiaceae > Agrobacterium > Agrobacterium sp. 22-214-1. The sequence goes on from NZ_JBNWCK010000003.1 coordinate 85,445, forward strand.
TTCGGCCGCCGTTTCAAGGCCATGGGCGTGCCGCCGCTGATGACCGCCACCGGCCAGATCTCCTCTTCGACACTGATGCTCATCCCGGCCGCCCTTCTTATCGATAAACCATGGACGCTCGCCATGCCGGGCCTCGGAACCTGGGGCGCCCTTGTCGGCATCGCCCTCTTGTCGACAGCGCTCGCCTATCTCATCTTCTTCCGCATCCTCGCCAGCGCCGGCGCCACCAACCTCGCCCTCGTCACCTTCCTCATTCCCGTCAGCGCCATCCTGCTCGGTTCGCTGCTCCTCGGAGAGCAACTGGAGATGAAACACTTCGCCGGGATGGCGATGATCGCCGCCGGTCTTGCGGCGATCGACGGCAGGCTGCCGGCAAAACTCAGAAGCCTGCTGCGCAACGCACCCGCTTGACAGGGCCATGCGGCAAAAGCATTCTGCGCGCATGATCGCAACGAAACAGAACACCACCCGTCGCCATACCATCACCGGCCACCCGGCAGGCAGAGGTATGTCGTCGCGTTAAGCGACCATTTCCACCCTGCCACCAGAGCAGGGTTCGCAAACCTGCTCCCATACGCCCAAGGAGACAGGCATGCAGAACATGAAATTTGCCGATAATGAAGATTCGCAATTCAGCTTGAACGAAGTCGTCCTGCGTGCGGCGCGTCTGGACGATGCCGAAGCCCTGACCGAAATGTTCAACCTGCCCGGCGTCCGTCACGGCACGCTCCGACAGCCGTTTCAGTCCGTTGAAAAAACGCGAAAATCGATGGAAAACCGCGGCCCGAACGATATCGCCATCGTTGGCGAATGGCGTGGAAAGATCGTTGCCAATGCAGGACTGTTTCGCAGGGCGGGAAGGCAGTCCCACATCGCCGATCTGGTGATCAGTGTTCACGACGATTTTGCGGGCAAGGGCGTCGGATCATATATCCTCGCGGCGTTGATCGACACGGCCGACAATTGGCACGATATACGCCGCATCGAGCTGAACGTCTTCACCGATAATCTCCCGGCAATCCGGCTTTACGAGAAATTCGGTTTCGAACGCGAGGGCACTCTGCGCAACGACGCCTATCGTGACGGAAAATACGTCGATGCCCACGTGATAGCGCGTCTTCGATAGTTCCGGTCAGTTGTCCAGGTGATCCGCAAACACTTCCCGAATGGTCCGGCGCGACCATTCGGCCATTTTGTCGTTACGTCCGCGCTCCGCATCCAGCACGATTAAAGCCTTCCACAGCGCCCAGCCGCGCCCGCGCTGCCATGTCGCCTCATCCAGATCCAGCGCCTGGCGAAAAACGGCGCGGCTTTCCACATCGAGCACATTCCAGGCGAGGATGAGATCGGAAGACGGATCGCCGACGCCGGAACTGCCGAAATCGATGACGGCCGAAAGCCGGCCGTCCTTCACCAGCAGATTGCCCTCGGCAATGTCTCCATGCACCCACACCCCCTGCTTCCGCCAATGGCTTGAAAGCGCAAGTTGCCATATCTCCATGGCCAGCGCCTGATGCACCTCATCGGCAAGCCGCGCCGCCGAAGCCTTCGCCTCCCCGTCATAGACCGAAAGCGAGCCGCCGCGATGGAAATTATGTGCGCCTGCGGGTGGGCCGTCCGAAGCATCCACCCCGTGCAATGCCCTTAAGAACGCGGCAACATCGATGGCGATGGTTGAAAGATCAACGCGATCCAGATCCCGGGCGAGCGGTTCGCCCTCAAGCCAGCGATAGACGGACCAGCGGAACGGAAAACCCTGTCCCGGCTGCCCGAGCGCCAATGGCGCAGGAATCGGAAAAGGCAGGAGCGGCGCAAGCGCCGGCAGCCACCGATGCTCCTTCTCCACCTGCGCAACATACCGGGCGGCACTTGGCATGCGGATCAGCATCTCATCGCCAAGACGAAAGCTGCGATTGTCCCAGCCGCTCAGTTCCACCGGTCGGATATTTAACGCCGCCCATTGCGGAAACTGGCTGCCTACCAGCGCACGGACCTGCTCTGTGCTGACGTCAATGCGGTCATCCATGCTGTGCTCTCCGTTTCAGGCGCAAAGCTCTAGCGGCAGAGAACAACATTGCCATGACGGTGTATCAGCCGCCGATCAAGGCCAGCCACTCGTCCTCGTCCATGGTCTGCACACCCAGTTCCGTCGCCTTGGCAAGCTTGGAGCCGGCTCCTGGCCCCGCCACCAGAATATCGGTCTTTTTGGAAACCGAGCCGGCCACTTTCGCGCCGAGGCTTTCGGCGCGCGCCTTGGCCTCGTCTCGGGTAAATTTCTCCAGTGAGCCGGTAAATACCACCGTCTTACCCGCCACCGGACTGCCATCGGTCGAGGGCTTTTCGGCCTCCTTCGGGCGAAGCTCCCGTATCAGCCGGTCGATGACATCGAGATTGCGCGGCTCCTTGTAGAATTCGATGATGGCGCGGGCCACCACCTCGCCGATGCCGTCGATGCTGTTGAGTTCGGCCCAGGCATCGCTCGCCGGGTCGGCTGCCGCCTTCATGCTCTCTTCGAAATGGTCGTAAGTGCCATAGGAGCGCGCCAGAAGCTTCGCCGTGGTCTCACCCACATGGCGGATGCCGAGCGCGAAGATCAACCGGTGCAGATCGATCTCGCGGCGGGCATCGATGGCGTCGAACAGCTTTCTGACGCTGACCTTGCCGAAGCCGTCGATATTCTCAAGCTTGGTCAGCTGCGAGGCCTCCTGCCGCGCCTTCAGGGTGAAAATCTCGGGCGCAGTCTTGATCGAGAGCGCCGGATCGTCGCTTTCGAAGAAGAAATCGATCTGCTTCGTGCCGAGCCCCTCGATGTCGAAGGCATTGCGCGAAACGAAATGTTTGAGATGTTCAACCGCCTGCGCGCGGCAAACGAACCCGCCCGTGCAGCGCGTGACCGAATCGAGCTTGCCGGTCTTCTCATTACGCTCCCGCACCGCATGGCTGCCGCAGACCGGACATTTTTCCGGGAACGCATATTTCACCGCATCAGTCGGGCGCTTTTCCAGAAGCACGTCCAGCACCTGCGGAATGACATCGCCGGCGCGCTGCACGATGACCGTATCGCCGATACGGATATCGTGGTCCTCCGGGCGGATGCGCTCGCCGCTATTGCCGATGCCTTCGATATAATCGGCATTGTGCAGCGTCGCATTGGTGACGACGACACCGCCAACGGTGATCGGGGTAAGACGCGCCACCGGCGTCAGGGCACCGGTGCGCCCCACCTGGATTTCGATATTTTCGACGGTGGTAAACGCCTGCTCGGCCGGAAATTTATGGGCGGTGGCCCAGCGCGGGCTGCGCGAGCGGAAGCCCAGCCGTTCCTGCAGATCGAGCCGGTCGACCTTATAGACCACGCCATCGATATCGTAATCGAGATCGGGCCGTGCTACGCCGATTTCATTATAGTGCTCAAGCAATTGCTCGGCGGAGGTGAATCGCTTCATCAGCGGATTGACCGGAAATCCCCACTCCCGGAATTTTTCGACGATGCCATATTGCGTATCGGCAATCCGCGCCGGCTGGCCGCCATTCGAAACCTCGCCCAGCGCGTAGGCGAAGAACCGCAGTTTGCGTTTCGCCGTCACATTGGCGTCGAGCTGGCGCAGGGAACCGGATGCCGTGTTGCGCGGGTTCACATAGGTCTGCTTGCCTTCGGCCTCCATCTGGGCGTTGAGCGCCAGAAAATCGCTCTTGGCCATATAGACCTCGCCGCGCACCTCCACCACATCGGGCGCATCGGCGGGCAGCTCGTTCGGAATTTCGTTGATGGTCCTGATATTGGCGGTGACATTCTCGCCCGTCGTGCCGTCTCCGCGCGTCGCCGCCGTCTTCAGCCTGCGGTTCTCATAGCGGATCGACATGGAAAGCCCGTCGATCTTCGGCTCGGCGGTGAAGGCGATGGAATCGTCCGGCAGATGCCCGAGGAAGCGATAGACGGAACTCACGAAATCCCGCAAATCCTCTTCCGAAAACGTATTGTCGAGCGACAGCATCGGCCGCGCATGCACGATGGGCGCAAAGGTCGGAAGCGGTGCGAAGCCGACTTTTTTCGACGGGCTGTCGGCCCGCACCAGCGCCGGGAAAGCCGCTTCGATGGCATCGTTGCGCCGCTTCAGCGCGTCATAGTCCGCGTCCGAAATCTCAGGCGCGTCCTTGCCGTGGTAAAGCGCATCGTGGCGGGCAAGCTCGGCCGCCAGAAACGCAAGCTCGGAAGAGGCTTCAAGCTCGGTGAGGTTTTCGACGGATTTCTGGTCTTTCGACATGACGGCCTCTTTTCGGAATTACCGAACGCTTTTAGCCGAAATAACAAACATTAAAAACAGTTTTGCCGTTGGACTCACAAGCCGAATCCGCTCGCGCAACGCTATCGGCAGCCGTCAGTCCTTGGCCGCCAGCAGGCGAGCCGCCGCAGCCCTCGCCTCGTCCGTCACCGACGCGCCGGCGAGCATGCGGGCAATTTCTTCGGTGCGGTGCTTCGGCTCCATGGTGGCCACGCGCGTGGCGATACGCTCGCTGCCGTCGCCGGATGGGCCCTTGGAGATGAGAAGATGGGTCGCCGCCCGTGCCGCCACCTGCGGCGCATGGGTAACGGACAGAACCTGCACGGTTTTGGACAGGCGGCGCAGCCGCTGGCCGATGGCATCCGCCACCGCGCCGCCGACACCCGTATCGATTTCGTCGAACACCAGCGTCGGTGCCGAACCGCGATCCGCCAGCGCCACTTTCAGCGCCAGCAGGAAGCGGGACAATTCACCACCCGAGGCCACTTTCATGATCGGGCCGGGACGTGTGCCCGGATTGGTCTGGACGTGGAATTCCACCGTGTCGATGCCGTCGGCCGTCGCCTGTTCGGCATCGGAGGTCACCTCGACGGTAAACCGCGCCCGCTCCAGCTTCAGCGCCGGCAGTTCTGCCATCACCGCGTTAGAAAGCGCATCCGCCGCATGGCGGCGTTTGTCGGAAAGCGATTGCGCGGCACGGTCGAAATCGGCCTTCACCACGCCGAGATTGGCCTCGAGCTTGCCGAGCTTTTCTTCGCCGGCATCGAGATCGGCGAGATCGGCCACCATTTTTTCGGCGAGAGCCGGCAGATCGGGCACGGCAACGTTATATTTGCGCCCGGCAGCACGCAGCGCAAACAGCCGCTCCTCCACCCGCTCCAGCTCACGCGGATCGAATTCGGTGCGGCGCAGCGCCGCCTCCACTTCCATCTGCGCATTGGAAAGGCTGTCGAGCGCAGCATCCAGCAATTGCACCGTGTCTTCCAGCAAGCCGGGAGCCTCGTGGCTCTTGCGCTCCAGACGCCGCATCATCGAGGCGATGACAGGCACGGGCGACGCATTGCCGTTCAGAAATTCGCTTGCCTCGGCGATATCGCCGGCAATGCGTTCGGATTTCTGCATCACCGCCCGGCGCTCGGCCAGCTCATCCTCTTCACCGTCGCGCGGCGAGAGCGTCTCCAGTTCCTCGACGGAGGAGCGAAGGTAATCCGCCTCGCGGGCCGCCGCTTCCACCTTGGCGCGGTGCGTCTTCAGCGCACGCTCGGCATCCTTCCAGGTGCGGTAGAGGCCCTGAACGGCGCGAGCCTCATCGCTCAGCCCGGCAAAGGCATCCAGCAGCGTGCGGTGTGCATCGGTATCGACAAGCGCGCGATCATCATGCTGACCATGGATTTCGACCAGCAATTGCCCGAGCTGGCGCATCATCTGCACGCTGATGGCCTGATCGTTGATATAGGCCTTGGTGCGACCGTCAGAGGATTGCACCCGGCGGAAAATCAGGTCGCCATCGTCGTCGAGACCGTTTTCACGCAGGAGAAGCCGTGTCGGGTGATTGTTCGGGACCTCGAAGGTGGCGGTCACCTGCCCCTTCTCTTCCCCGTGCCGCACAAGGCCGCCATCGCCGCGGCCGCCAAGCGCCAGCGAAAGACTATCGAGAAGAATGGATTTGCCCGCACCCGTTTCGCCCGTCAACACGGAAAGGCCCGCCTCGAAACCGAGGTCGAGCCTTTCGATGAGAACGATATCGCGAATCGAGAGCTGGACCAGCATGGCCTATGCCCCGTCTCAGGCGCCGATGAGCTTCTTGCCGGCGCGCGAAATCCAGGACCCCTTGTTTTCCCGCGGCTCCAGCCCGCTGCCCTTCAGCAGCTTGTAGGAATCCGAATACCATTGGCTGTCAGGATAGTTGTTGCCGAGAACGGCGGCCGCGGTTTGCGCTTCGTCCACCAGGCCCATCGCATAATAGGCTTCCGTCAGACGCGCCAGCGCTTCCTCGATCTGGTTGGTGTTCTGGTACTGCTCGACGACGATGCGGAAACGCGAAACGGCAGCGAGATATTCCTTGCGCTCAAGATAATAACGACCGACCTGCATTTCGCGGCCGGCGAGCTGGTCGCGGGCGAAACGGATTTTGGCCTGTGCATCGGCGACATATTCCGAATCGGGATAGTCGTTGACGACCTTGTTCATCGCCTCAACGGTGCGCTGTGCGGCGCGCTGGTCCTGCGTGACGTCGGAAATCTGCTTCGAATAGGCAAGACCGATCATGTACTGAACGTAAGCGGCATCCTTGGAGCGCGGATATTGGCGAAGGAACCGGCTGCCATTGGTAATGGCCACATCGTTCTTGTTGGTGCGCGTGGCAATGAAGGTCTGCATCACCAGCGCCTTCTGGCCCCATTCGGTGAAGGGATACTGCTTGTCGATCGCCTCGAACTTGCGTGAGGCTTCCGTCATGTTACCGGCGTTCATGTTGGCAAGCCCCTGCTTGTACAGAACATCCGGCGGATCGGTCTCGACGCCGAGCTTGGTGATGTCGATATCCGGATCGGACTGGCAGGCCGTGACGGCGACACTCGCGCCGACCAACATCAACGAGACGGCGATCCCCCGCATCGTACCCTTCATTGCACCAGACCCTACATGCTTCATTCGACAGTTCCCACTTCCCGCGCAAATACATAAGCATCGGCTTTGCACTGGCGTTCTAGCCATAAAAGCATCCGCAGGGCAACGCAATGATGACGCATTAACGCATTTTTATGGCATCGACCCGTGCAATCGCATGAATATCAGGCGATATTATGCAACTTCTTGTTCTCATCGCGAAAAAGCCGCCCCAAAGGGAGCGGCTTTTTCTGTCAATTGATAGCCTGCGAAGGAATTCACGCAGACCAGGGTGCGAATTCCGGCATGTTGACCGCAACGAATTCGCGGGCGCGCACCATCTGGTTGCGAGCGGCCGGCGCTTCGACGATCTCATAGGCGGTGCGGTCGCTCAAAAGCGCCTTCAGCGCATTCGCATTGACCTTGTGGCCGCCGCGATAGGAGCGGTAGCAACCGATGAACTGCGCGCCGGCAAGCGCCAGGTCGCCCACGGCGTCCAGCGTCTTGTGACGGACGAATTCGTCCTTGGCGTAACGCAGGCCTTCCATGTTGATGACGCTGTTGTCGTCGGAGATGACGACCGAGTTCTCGAGCGAGGAGCCAAGCGCATAACCGGCGGCCCACAGGCGCTCCACATCCCGCATGAAGCCGAAGGTGCGGGCGCGCGACAGTTCGTTCTTGAAGCTCTCCGCCGTCAGGTCGCCCTTCCAGGACTGCTTGCCGATCAGCGGCGTATCGAAATCGATGTCGACCTCGAAGCGCGTACCGTCATAGGGACGGAACTCCGCCCAGGAGGCGCCCGAATCGATGCGCACCGGCTTGGTGACGCGAATATAACGGCGCTTCACGCCGAGGCTCTTGATGCCGACCGATTCGATCGCTTCGATGAAAGGTGCGGAGCTGCCATCCATGATCGGCGCTTCCGGACCGTCGACTTCAACGATGAGGTTATCGAGGCCCATGGCGTAGATGGCAGCCATGACGTGCTCGATCGTCGCAACCGACTGGGAAAGCGAACGGCCGAGCACGGTGCACAGGTCGGTATTGCCGACATTGGCCGAAACCGCCTTCAACTCGGTAACGCTGCCATTGTCATGAAGGCGATGGAAGACGATGCCCGTTCCGGCTTCTGCGGGCTGGAAGGTCATCGAAACCGGATTGCCGGAATGCACGCCAATGCCTTTGAGCTGAACAGCATTTGCGATAGTTGTCTGAAATCCGAGCAGTCCGATAGTCATGCGAATATGCCTTGTTTTGCAAACCGCGCCGCTTGAGCGCCGTTCAAGTTTTCGAGCCAGTCTGGCAACCGGCCAAGTCCGTGTTTTCCTTTACCCAGCCTCATACATACGCACATGTAGGTGCCACGACAAATCACTGTTCGTTTCGGATTGTTACACGCGTAAACCTTTGAAAAAACGAATTAATTTAGTGTTAATAACGTAAAATAAACAAAACGCCCGGATCGTGAAACCCGGGCGTTCGAAGAGGCGGATGGAATCGCCCTTAGTTGGACTGGCGGCGCAGGAAGGCCGGGATTTCCAGCTGGTCGTCGTCGTGATGGCTGGCCGAAGAAGGCGTTGCGCGGCCGTGGTCGTCAAGCTGGCCACGACGCGGTGCGTAGAGGCTGGCTTCCGGCGAAAGCGGGGCGCGGCGCTGCTGCGGCGCCATGCTCGGCGCATCCATCATGTCGGACGGAACTTCTTCTTCTTCGCGGCGGCCAAGCGAGTTGGTGATGCGCTTCAGAAGACCCATCGGGCCACGCTCTTCCTGGGCGGCAGGAGCGGCATGGGTGCGATGTTCCATCTCGGCCTTCACGACCGGCGGGAAGTCTTCGACCTTCGGCATGCGTACCGGCTCGGGCTGGCGGGCAACCGGTGCGGGTTCCTGATAAACAGGAGCCTGCGGCTGCTGCATGCGCGGCGCCGGAGCGGCAACCTGTTCCGGAGCATGGTAGACGGGCGCCGGAGCGACCGGTGCCGGAGCAGCCTGCTGAACCGGCTGGGCCGGACGGAGAGCCGCCGGCGCTTCAGCCGGAGAAGATGCGAACAGCTTGCTCTGCGGACGGAAATCCTGAGCCGGCTGCTGGTGTGCGGCGAAACCGAGTTCGCGTTCCATTTCGGCTTCCGCCGAACGGATGGTCTGGGCGATCGGGTCTACGGCCTTCTGTGCCTGCGATACTGCTGGAGCAGGCTGAACTGCGGCCGGAGCGGAAGCAACGGCCGCGGAAGGACGGATAAGCGGCTTGGCAACGGCTGCTGCGGCACGCATATCGGCAACGTTCTGCTCGCCGATGCCAGCAACGCGGTCGATGCCGGTTGCGACGACGGAGACGCGGATGAGACCTTCCAGAGCTTCGTCGAAGGTTGCGCCGAGGATGATGTTGGCATCCGGATCGACTTCTTCGCGAATGCGGGTGGCCGCTTCGTCGACTTCGAACAGGGTAAGGTCGCGACCGCCGGTGATGGAGATCAGCAGGCCCTGTGCGCCCTTCATCGAGGTTTCGTCGAGCAGCGGGTTGGCGATTGCCGCTTCCGCAGCCTGCATCGCACGGCCCGGACCGGAAGCCTCGCCCGTGCCCATCATCGCGCGGCCCATTTCGCGCATGACCGAGCGAACGTCGGCGAAGTCGAGGTTGATGAGACCTTCCTTCACCATCAGGTCGGTGATGCAGGCAACGCCGGAGTAGAGAACCTGGTCAGCCATGGCGAAGGCGTCGGCAAAGGTCGTCTTGTCGTTGGCAATACGGAAGAGGTTCTGGTTCGGAATGACGATCAGCGTATCGACGGACTTCTGCAGTTCCTCGATGCCCTGTTCGGCAAGACGCATGCGGCGGCCGCCTTCGAAGTGGAAAGGCTTGGTGACGACGCCGACCGTCAGGATACCCTTGTTGCGGGCAGCCTGTGCAACGACTGGGGCAGCTCCGGTGCCGGTGCCGCCGCCCATGCCGGCGGTGACGAAGCACATGTGGGTGCCGTTCAGGTGATCGATGATCTCGTCGATGCATTCTTCAGCGGCCGCGCGGCCGACTTCCGGCTGGGAACCGGCGCCGAGGCCTTCGGTGACGTTGACGCCGAGCTGGATGACCCGGTCTGCCTTCGTCATGGTCAGCGCCTGCGCATCCGTGTTGGCGACGACGAAGTCGACGCCCTGGAGGCCGGCCGTGATCATGTTGTTGACAGCGTTACCACCACCACCGCCGACACCGAAAACAGTGATGCGTGGCTTCAGCTCGGTGATATCAGGCTTTTGCAGCTGTATCGTCATTTTAGCATTCCTTCTTTCTCTGGCCGCATCGCCCCGCTGGCCGATTCTTGAAAACTCAACTCTGAAACCTCCGGCTTACGCCACGAGGCCACTCAAAAACTCTCTTTCAGCCATTGCCCCACCCGGGCTATCCGGCCGCTACCCGTACCAAACGGCGAGAACATTCCGCCTTGCGCCGCATGAATTTCTATGTCCGCCACCTGCGGATAGATCATCAGTCCGCAGGCGGTTGAAAATGCCGGTCCCTTCGCCGCGACCGGAAGACCGGCAACACCCATGGGGCGGCCGATACGAACGTTGCGGGCGAGAATGCGCCGTGCCGTTTCCGGCAGCCCCGTCAGCTGGCTTGCGCCGCCGGTCAGGACCACGCGCTTGCCGACAATGGGGCTGAAGCCGGACTTCTGGATACGATCACGGATCAATTCCAGCGTCTCTTCGATACGCGCCCGCACGATGCGGGTTACAAGGGCTCTTGAAACTTGCGATGGTTGATCGCGATCGTCTTCGCCAATCGGCGGGATCGAAATCATGTCGCGCTCATCCGCGCCATTCAGCAAAGCCGAACCATGCACCACCTTCAGTCTCTCCGCATCTTCGATTCGTGTCGAGAGGCCACGTGCAAGATCTGTCGTAACGTGATGGCCGCCAAGGCCGATCGCGTCGGTGTGGATGAGCCGCCCTTCGGCGAAAACCGAGATCGTCGTGGTGCCGCCGCCCATGTCGATGGCCGCACAGCCGAGTTCGACTTCATCGTCCACCAGCGCTGCAAGACCGCTGGCATAGGGCGTCGCCACCATGCCTTCGACCGAAAGATGGGCGCGGTTGACGCAAAGCTCGAGGTTCTTCAGCGCCGTGCGCTCCACGGTCACCACATGCATGTCGACGCCAAGGAGGTCGCCATACATGGAGAGCGGATCACGAATGCCGCGCTCACCATCCAGCGAATAACCTGTCGGCAGCGAATGCAGGATCGCCCGGTCCTGACGCATGGACTGCTGGCTTGCCGCCACCAGAACCTTGCGCAGGTCGCTTGCTTCCACTTCCTGGCCGCCGAGATCGATGCTCGCGGTATAGATATCGCTCGCCAGCCGTCCGGCGGAAACATTGACGATCAGGCTGTCGACGGTAAGGCCCGCCATGCGCTCGGCCGCATCGACAGACAGACGGATCACGCCTTCCAGCGCGTCAAGATCGGCGATCACGCCTGACTTCACGCCACGCGAGCGCTGGTGGCCAATGCCGATGATTTCCACCTTGTGGGTGCGGCCCGGAAGGATTTCACTTTCCTGACGCGGCGTCAGACGGCCGATCATGCACACGACCTTGGTCGAGCCGATGTCCAGCACCGAAACGATATGGCTGCGCTTGGAGGAAAGCGGCTTCAGCCGAGGCAGACCGAAATGGGAAGAACCGAATAAGCTCATGTGTTCTTCTCCGCCTTCTTGAGAGCCTTGGTGCGCGCATCGACAGCGGCCTGGCGGCGTTCCGTGGCGCCCTCGGTCAGCTGGATCGTGGTGCGGTCCGCGAGCCTCAGATCAACCGCTGCGACATCGCGCGACAGAACCTTTTCCTCGAGATCGAGCCGCGCCAGCAATTGCAGCGCCTGCGGCAGGTTTTCTTCCGGCAGCTTGACCACGATGCCGTTATCGAGATGCAAGTCCCAGCGACGGCCGGCAATGCGGACATAGGCGCGGACACGGTTGCGGATTTCCGGCCAGTCGGCCAGCTGCTCGACGAAACCGGCGGCACCCGTTTCCGCGTCGCGGCCGACGAAGAGCGGCAGGGCGGCGAACTTATTGTCCCGCAGCGGCGCAATCACGCTGCCGCTTTTTTCGATCAGCGACAGTTCCGTTCCATGCTGCCAGATACCGAAGGCCTGACGCTCCTTTAGCCGGACTTCCACGGTCTTGGGGTACACCTTGCGGATATCGACATCTTCCACCCAGGGAAGCTGCACCAGCTTGCGGCGCGCCGCATCGATATCGAGCGCGATCAGCGAGGTGCTGCCATCGAGGCCGAGAAGCTGGAACACTTCGATTTCGGAGGTTTGCAGATTGCCGGAGACCTTCACGTCCTCGACCGCAAAGCCTGCGGCCGATGTCGTGGTCTGGGTAACGATATTGGTGTGCCCGCCGAGCGACATGCCGTAAAGCCCGGTCACCGCGTAAAAGGCGACGGCCGAAATCGTACCGGTATGGGCAGGAATGTGAATGCGTCCGGTCGCAAGGCTGACACCGAAACGCACGAAGCGACGCAGAGGACGCGGCAATACCATGCGGTCGTCGGCGCTGGCCGCCGCCGCGAATTGTTCGCGCTTTTTTGCCGTCGACTTTTTGCCGATCACCGCAAACACGAAGCGTCCTCCACCATCCAGCTGACAAGGTTACCAAAGGAGCGGCCAGCATGAGCCGCCATTTCCGGCACCAGGGAGGTCGGCGTCATGCCCGGCTGCGTATTCACTTCAAGCCAGATAACTTCGCCATCTTCTGAGAAACGGTCGTCGTAACGAAAGTCTGAACGGCTTACGCCACGGCATCCGATCGCCCGATGCGCCATAACCGCCAGTGTTTGAATTTTTTGGTAAATTTTCGGTGAAATTTCTGCGGGAATGACATGTTTCGAGCCACCAGCCGCATATTTCGCATCATAATCATAGAAATTGTGACCGAGCGGCACCACTTCGGTGACGCCCAGCGCCTCGCCGTCGAGTACACCGCAGGTCAGTTCGCGGCCGTGAATATAGCGCTCGACCATCACCTGATCGCCGTAGCGCCATTCCGACGAGGTGAGGATCTGCGGCGGATGCGACTGGTCTTCCTTGACGATCACGACACCGAAGCTCGAACCTTCACGCACCGGCTTCACGACATAAGGGGGTGCGAGCGGATGCTCGCTGGTGAAATCGAAGCGGTTCATGACGCGCTCGGCAGCCACCGGAATGCCGGCAGCAGCGGCAACCTTCTTGGCCTGCGCCTTGTCCATGGCGAGCGCGGAAGCGAGCACGCCGGAATGCGTATAGGGAATGGCGAGATATTCGAGGATGCCCTGAATGGTGCCGTCTTCGCCAAAGGGACCGTGCAGCGCGTTGAAGGCGACATCCGGGCGTAGCTCGGCTAGCACGGCGGCGACATCGCGCCCCACATCGACCCGGGTGACCTTGTAGCCCTCGTCTTCCAGAGCCTGCGCGCAAGCGTTGCCCGACGACAGGCTGACCGGCCGCTCCGACGAAAATCCACCCAAAAGAACAGCTACGTGCTTGCCGCTCATCGATACCTCTGACACCAACTCTCCGTTACGAACCACGCTCCGAACCGACCGAATTTGACGAACGGTGATTCTGGCACATGACCCTTGGGATCAGTTAAACGCCATTAAGGTTAATGAATCGTTTACTTTCGTTAACCGCCGCGTCCAACGTGCCGAGTTTCGTTAAAGAATCAGCACCGATCCGGATTCCCTCCTTGGAATCAGAGAGTTGCATGGATTGCAACATGCAGGTTTTCAATGATCGGAAATAAAACCGTGCTCGTGCGTCTGCTGGCCCGCGATAAAGGCAAGGCCGAAACGTTAACAGACGGGATTATTCCCCAGGGAAAATTATCTGGCGTTTCAGCGTTTTAAAACCGCGGCCTGAATCAGTCTCTCAATCGCCAAAGCATCCCCGAGAGGCATAACCACACGTGTCGCACTGATGGATCACATTATCTGCATTATTTCTTTTTTAGCATTCCATAAGAACAAAAATTGCGTTAACGCAGTCGTCGCCTCCCAAGGCATGACATTGCAATCATCCAAAATGGAACCAATACCATGACCGACGCGATATCTCCGGTATCGCCGACCGCTGACACTTCGAACGTTGTAAAGACAAATTCGCCTGCACGAGTTCTCACTGCCAGCCTGGTCGGCACGACCATCGAGTTTTTCGATTTCTATGTTTACGCCACGGCCGCAGTGCTCGTGTTCCCCACTTTGTTCTTCCCGAACAATGACCCGATGACGGCGCTTCTGGCGTCCTTCGCCACCTTCTCCATCGCCTTTTTCGCCCGCCCGCTGGGCGCTGTGGTCTTCGGCCACTATGGCGACCGCGTCGGCCGCAAGACTACCCTTGTCGCCGCCCTGCTCACGATGGGCGTCTCGACGGTCGTGATCGGCCTCCTGCCCTCCTATGAGACCGCCGGCGTTCTGGCCCCGCTGCTGCTCGCGCTTTGCCGCTTCGGTCAGGGTTTCGGCCTCGGTGGCGAATGGGGCGGCGCCGTCCTGCTCGCCACGGAAAACGCACCTCCGGGCAAGCGCAGCTGGTACGGCATGTTCCCGCAGCTCGGCGCACCCGTTGGCCTGTTCCTTTCGTCCGGCGTCTTCTGGATCCTGCTGCACTTCATGTCTCAGGAAGCGCTTTTGAGCTGGGGCTGGCGCATTCCCTTCGTCGCGTCGATCATCCTGATCGCGGTCGGCATGTGGGTTCGCCTGTCGATCACCGAAACGCCCGACTTCCAGAAGGCAATCGAAAAGGAAGAGCGTGTGGCCGTGCCGGTCGCGGAACTGTTCCGCAACCACAAGCGCAGCCTCGTGCTCGGCACCTTCGTGGCGCTGGCCACCTTCGTGCTCTTCTACATCGGCACCGCCTATCTTCTGTCCTACAACGTCAAGGTCCTGAAAATCCCGTTCCTCGACGCGCTGGAAGTGCAGATCCTCGGCTCCATCGTTTTCGGCATCTTCATTCCGATCGCCGGCAAGCTCGCCGAAAAATTCGGTCGCCGTGAAATCCTGATCCTGACGACGGTGCTGATTGGCCTGTTCTCCTTCCTGCTGCCCGGCCTGATGTCCGGTGGCGAAGGCTCGATCTTCGTCTTCGCGGCTCTTGCCATGATGCTGATGGGCATGACCTACGGCCTGATCGGAACGGCGCTCGCCGCCCCCTTCCCGACCCGCGTGCGCTACACCGGCTCGTCCATCACCTTCAACATGGCCGGCATTTTCGGCGCATCGCTGGCGCCTTACATCGCCACATGGCTGCAGGTGAACTACGGCATGGGTTATGTCGGTTATTATCTCTGCGTATCGGCGCTCATCACGCTCGCCTGCATCCTTCTGTCCCGCAAGGACGAAGTCTGAGCCACGCAGGGTTCAAAACACAAAAAGGTCCGCGGAACTTGAGGTTTCGCGGGCCTTTTCATATCTGCGCCCGACAGCGCAACAGCGCATCTCTTCCCGGCTTTGTTGGAAATACGCTAGGCGACGGATTGGCGGATGTCGCGCTGGCCTGACACGCAGATGCGGTTACGCCCCGTTCCCTTTGCCTGATAGAGCGCCAGATCGGCATTGTGCAGGACTTTTTCGAAGACTTCGGCATCCTTCCGGACGGCCACGCCAATCGATATAGTGACACCGATCCGCATCTCCTGATAATCGACCGGCACCGCCTCGATACTCGCACGCAGCCTTTCGCAAACGTCCAGGAACGATTGCAGCCCGGTTTCCTGCACGACAACGAATTCCTCGCCACCCATTCTGGCAACGCTGGCAGAAGCAGCGAAGGCAGCGCGTATCCGCTGTGCGACACTGGAAATCACCGCATCGCCTGCCAGATGGCTGAACCTGTCGTTCACGGACTTGAAATGATCGATATCGAGGAAGGCGACGCAATAATGCGGGCCGAGATCGATACACCCGGCATAGAGCCCAAGGCGATTGCTAAGGCCCGTCAAGGCGTCCGTATGGCTCAGATACAGAAATCGCTCATGCGATTGCGCCAGAAGCTTCACTTCCCTGGCATTCAACCAGCAAACCAGCAGCGTTATCGTAAACGAGATTGCGGCGGACAGGGTGATGCCAAGGATAAGCCCGTTGACGAGATCCGTTACCAGCCCGAACTCCGCCAGCAGAAGCAGACCGAAGAAACAGATAAGAACAGCTATAACCGTGACGACACAGGCGACCCGGATCGCAAACTCCAGCGGTTCAAGCCGCCGGCGGCGCTCCGACGTCGCAATCGAAAAACTCATCATCTCGATCAGTTTTTTCCAGAGACCCAATACCATCCCCAGCAGCGCCCAATCATCTAACGTCGTCGAAAACTCTAATATAAATCGTCTAAAATATTGGAGAGGGCCGACACCCTCTCCACTTTCCTGTTGCTATAGAGCATAACCATTGATCGACCGTTACGATAAACGTCAACGGCCGCATCAACGCAAGGTTTTGTCGCCAACCATACCGGCCTGCACCGGATTTCAGCTTCCGAGGAAAGGCTCCACCTCACGGCCCGGCATGAAAAGGCCAAGCCGCTTGATTTCCCATTCCAGCCGGATGCCCGACTTCTCGAACACCCGCTTGCGGATGGTCTCACCCAGATATTCAAGATCGTAACCGGTCGCATGGCCGGTATTGATCATGAAATTGCAGTGCAGCGACGACATCTGCGCCCCGCCGATGACCAGACCGCGACCACCCGCCTCATCGATCAGCTCCCAGGCGGAATGACCTTCGGGATTCTTGAAGGTGGAACCGCCCGTCTGCTCACGGATCGGCTGCACGGTTTCGCGGTGGTGGCGCACGGCATCCATATCGGCACGGATTTTCGCCTTGTCTTCGGGATAACCCTCAAACAGCGCGCCGGTAAAGATCAGACCTGCATCAGCGCCGGAATGGCGATAGCTGTAGCCCATATCGGCATTGGAAAGCACATGCTGGTTGCCCTGACGGTCGACCGCATAGACCTCCACGACACGCTCGCGCGTTTCGCCGCCATTGGCGCCCGCATTCATGCGCAGCGCACCGCCGATGGAGCCGGGAATGCCGTAATAGAAATGGAAACCGCCGATGCCATTATCCATGGCCATAGCGGCAATATGCTTGTCCGGGCAGATCGCGCCCGCCTTGATGCGGTTTTCGCCGGCAAGCTCCACCTGGCCGAAGCCCTTGGCCGACAGACGGACGACAACGCCCGGAATGCCGCCATCGCGCACCAGAAGGTTCGAGCCGACGCCAACCACGGTCAATGGCACGTCTTCCGGCAGAATTTTCAGAAAGGCAATCAGATCGTCGGTATCGTGCGGCTGGAACATGACTTCCGCAAGACCGCCGGCTCTGAACCACGTCACGCGGTCCATGGGCGCATCCGGTGTCAGACGTCCCCGCAATTCATTTACCCCGTCGCCGAGCCTCCCCAGCAATTTAACCCCATCGACCTGTCTCATTCAGACTTTCCTGATATGCTCTTCAATTCCGAAGGCAGTACTGCTGCCCATTGCGTGATATTTCCAGCCCCCAAGAGAACCACGAAATCACCCGGATTCGCAATGCCTGCAACCACTGAGGCGAGATCTTCCCGTTTCTCGAGAAAACGGGCGTCCCGGTGGCCGGCGGCCTTGATGGCCGAAACCAGCGCTTCCGAGCTTGCGCCCTCGATCGGATCTTCGCCCGCGGCATAGACCGGAGCAAGGATAATCGTGTCGGCATCGTTAAAACAATGCGCGAAATCGTCGAACAGGCTGGAAAGGCGGCTATAGCGGTGCGGCTGGTGCACGGCGACGATGCGGCCCTTGCAGGCCTCCCGCGCCGCCTTCAGCACGGCCTTGATCTCCACCGGATGGTGACCGTAATCGTCGAAAACCTGCACCCCGTTGGCTTCGCCCGTCAGCGTGAAGCGCCGCTTGACGCCGCCGAAGGAGGCAAGGCCCTTTTTGATGTCGGCTTCCGAAATACCGAGACGATTGGCAACCGCAATCGCCGCCGTCGCATTCGACACATTGTGGCGGCCGGGCATCGGCAGGACGAGGTCCTTGAAGGAAAATATCTTGCCGGTGCGGCGACGGCGGATTTCAACGTCGAACACCGAGCGCGTGCCGTCGATGCGTACATTCGAAAAACGCACGTCGGCCTGCGGGTTCTCGCCATAGGTGATGACCTTGCGGTCCTCGATGCGGCCGACCAGCGCCTGCACTTCCGGGTGATCGAGGCACATGACGCCGAAACCGTAGAAAGGCACGTTCTCGACGAACTGACGGAAGGCAGCACGCACGGCATCGAAATTGCCGTAATGGTCCAGATGCTCCGGATCGATATTGGTGATGACGGCCACATCGGCTGGCAGCTTCAGGAAGGTGCCGTCGGACTCGTCGGCCTCCACCACCATCCATTCGCCCTCGCCCATGCGGGCGTTGGTGCCGTAAGCATTGATGATGCCGCCATTGATGACGGTCGGGTCGAGATTGCCGGCTTCCAGCAGGGTCGCGACCATGGAGGTGGTCGTGGTCTTGCCGTGGGTGCCGCCAATGGCGATGGCATTACGGAAACGCATCAGCTCGGCCAGCATTTCGGCCCGGCGAACGATCGGCAGGTGCTTTTCACGCGCCGCGATGAGTTCGGGATTGTTCTTCTTGATGGCGGTGGAAACGACCACGACCTCGGCATCGCCGATATTATCCGCCGTATGACCGACGAAAACCTCGATGCCCTTGTCGCGCAGGCGCTGCACATTGGCGCTGTCGGCCTGATCCGACCCCTGAACGCGGTGGCCGAGATTGTGAAGCACTTCGGCGATGCCGCTCATGCCGATCCCGCCTATGCCGATGAAATGCACAAGGCCTATGGCTTTCGGCATCTTCATGCCCCAACTCCTTCATTCTTTTTCTTGAATTCCTGTACGGACCGGCCGGAAGCAATCGCCTCCACCAGATCGGCCAGCACATCCGCCGCATGCGGTTTGCCCGTCGCCTTTGCCGCCGCTGCCGTTGCCGAAAGACGGTCCGGCTCCGAAAGCGCTGAGGACAGCAGGCCGGAAAGCTTCTGCGGCGACAGTTCCGCCTGCTTGATGACGCTTGCCCCGCCAGCCGCCGAAAGCGCTGCCGCATTGGCGGCCTGATCGTGATCGAGCGCATGCGGATAGGGAACGAGGATCGACGGGCGGCCGATCACCGAAAGCTCCGATACGGTCGAAGCGCCCGAGCGGCTGATGACCAGATCTGCCTCGCCGATACGCGACGCCATATCGCCGAAGAAGGGCGAAACATCCGCTTTCACGCCGAGCTTCTGATAGGAGGCGATCACGCTGTCCTTGTCTTCCGGCCGCGCCTGCTGGGTGACGACGATGCGCTTGCGCTGCTCATCCTTCAGCAGGCAGATCGCCGCAGGCACCGCGCTCGAGAAGAACTGCGCACCCTGGCTGCCGCCGAAAACGACGAGCTGGAATGCCTCACCCGTCTGCGAGGGCGTATAGGGTATCTCCGACGCCGCCAGCACCGCCGGGCGTACGGGATTGCCGGTCGCCACCGTCTTGTCGGAATATTGACCGTTGGCGGGCGGCAGGAAGCCGCCGGCAATCGCTTTCACGCGGGCAGCCAGCGCCTTGTTGGCGCGGCCCATCACCGCATTCTGCTCATGAATGATGGAGGGAACGCCAAGCCCGGTCGATGCCAGGAGCGGCGGCACGGTGGGATAACCGCCGAAACCGACAACTGCGACAGGCTTCAGCTTCGCCACCAGCCGGCGCGCGGCCCGCAGGCCAACCCAGAGCTTCCAGAGCGAACGCGCCACGGAAATCGGGTTTTTCGAGCCGATGGTGGCGGACGGCACCACATGGATTTCATCCGCCGGGAACTTGCCCGCATAACGCTCGGCGCGGCTGTCGGTGACGAGGTGCACCTGATAACCGCGCGCTTTCAGCGTATGCGCGAGCGCCTCGGCTGGAAAGACATGACCGCCGGTTCCCCCGGCGGCAAGAAGAACAATACCCTTGCTCATGATCGTTTACTCCGCGGGAACGCCGGAACCGACGCGGAAGAAACTCCGCTCCTGCGCGCGCTTTTCGGGTCTGTGGCGTGTCAACGCCAGAAGGAAGCCGGCGGTCACGCAGATCGCCATCATCGACGAACCGCCATAGGAAATCAGCGGCAGCGTCATGCCCTTGGCGGGCATCAACTCCAGATTGACGCCGATATTGATCATCGACTGCATGCCGATCTGCAGCACAAGGCCGGCCACGGCAAAGCGGCAGAAATCGTCCTTTTCCTTGAAGGCGTGCGAGAGGCCGCGCAGCACGATGAAGGCGAAGATCGCCACCAGGAACATGCAGAAGACGATGCCGAATTCTTCCGCCGCCACCGAGAAGATGAAGTCGGTATGGCTGTCGGGAATGATGCGCTTGACGATGCCTTCGCCCGGTCCGCGCCCGAACCAGTCGCCGCGAATGATAGCCTCACGCGCCGTGTCCACCTGGAACGTATCGCCTTCGCCGGTCCAGAAACGGTCGATACGACCGGCCACGTGCGGCAGCATCAGATAAGCGGAGATGATGCCGCCGACGCCGACGCCGCCGAGCATGATGATCCAGAACCACGGCACGCCGGCCATGAAGAACATGCCGCCCCAGACCACGGAGGTCAGGATCGTCTGGCCGAAGTCGGGCTGGGCGATCAGGAGCGCCGCGACGATGCCGAAGGTGATGATGGCGAAGAGATTGCCCGGAATTTCAGGATGGCGCGCCCGTTCGGCAAACAGCCAGGCGCAGACGATGACGAAGGCCGGCTTCATGAATTCCGATGGCTGGATCGAGAAGGTGCCGATGGAAATCCAGCGCCGCGCACCCTTGACCTCGATGCCGAAGAACAGCGCGAAGATCATCATCAGCAGCGAAGCGATGAGCATGATGACCGCCACGCGCCGCACCTGACGCGGCGACAGGAAGGACAGGCCGACCATGATCGCCAGTGACGGCACCATGAACATCGCCTGACGCTCGACGAAGAAGAAACTGTTGAGGCCGATGCGCTCGGCAACCGCAGGCGAGGCCGCAAAGGACAGCATCAGACCGATGCCCATCAGCGCGATGAACGCCGCCAGAAAGAAACGGTCGATGGTCCAGAACCACTCCGCGACCGGACCACGATCAACTCGGCTTACCATGGCCTTCAGCCCCCTTTTCCAGAGTCAACCAGCATCGTCATGCCATCGAGCGCAGCAACCTGCGCGACGAACGAATCGCCTCTAATCTCAAAGTTCTTATACTGATCGAAGCTTGCGCAAGCCGGGGATAACATCACGATATTGCCGGCCGTCGCATCTTTTTCCGCATCCGCCGCCGCATGTTGCACGGCCTTGTCCAGCGTGCCGGATATTTCATAAGGCACAGCTTCGCCAAGCGTCGCCGCAAATTCCGCAGCCGCCTCGCCGATCAGATAAGCCTTGGCGATGCGCGGGAAAAGCGGCGAAAGGCTGGTGATGCCGCCTGCCTTGGGCAGACCGCCGGCGATCCAGTAGATACGGTCGAAACTTGAAAGCGCGGGTGCCGCAGCATCGGCATTGGTCGCCTTGCTGTCATTAACGAAGGTGACATTGCCACGTCGGCCAACCGGCTGCATACGGTGCTTGAGGCCGGGAAAAGACTTCAGGCCTGCGCGAACTTCCTCTTCGGAAACCCCGACCGCAAGGCAGGCGGCGATTGCCGCCGCAGCATTCTGCGCATTGTGGCTGCCGCGCAGGGTCTGGATACCGTCGAGATCGGTGAGCAGCGAAGAAGTGCCGCCATGTGCACGGAAAATGCGGCTGCCTTCGGCATAGAGACCTTCGGAAACGACATTGCGCTTGGAAATGCGCTCGACCTTTACCCCGGCGCGTTCGATACGGTCGGCGATCAGCGTCGAATGGCTGTCATCCACACCAACGATGGCCGTTTGACCTCCGGCGACCAGCCGCTCCTTGACGTCGGCATAATGCTGCATCGTGCCGTGCCGGTCGAGATGATCGGGCGTCAGATTGAGCAGAATGCCGGCGGTCGGATTGATCGTCGGTGCGAGATCGATCTGGTAGGACGAGCATTCGACAACGTAGAAGCGCTGCGCCTTCGGCGGATCGAGGCTTAGTACCGCCGTACCGATATTGCCGCCGAGCTGCGTATCGCGGCCGGACGCCTTGAGAATATGCGCGATCAGCGCCGTCGTTGTCGACTTACCGTTGGTGCCGGTAATCGCGATGAAAGGGCAATCCGGCGCGTGCGCACGGCGCTCGCGGATGAAAAGCTCGATATCGCCGATGATCTCGACGCCTGCAGCCTTCGCAAGGTCGACCGACCAATGCGGTTTCGGATGCGTCAGCGGCACGCCGGGCGCCAGAACGAAGGAAGAGAAGCTCGGCCAGTCAATCGTCCGAAGATCCGCCGTCTTGATGCCTTCGGCCTCAGCCTTCGCGACACTGTCGGGATTGTCGTCGAAAGCAACGACATCCGCCCCGCCGGCAACCAGTGCGCGGGCCGTGACGAGACCCGAACCGCCAAGCCCGAAAAGCGCGACCTTCTTACCTTTGAACGACGTGACCGGGATCATCGCTCACCTCAGCTTCAGGGTGGCAAGGCCAAGCAGCGCGAGACCCACGGAGATGATCCAGAAACGGATAACCACCTGGCTTTCCGTCCAGCCCTTTTTCTCGAAATGGTGATGGATCGGCGCCATCAGGAAGACGCGCCTGCCGGTGCGCTTGAACCAGAAGACCTGGATGATGACCGACAGCGTTTCCATGACGAACAGACCGCCGACGATGACCATGACGATCTCGTGCTTGGTGGCAACCGCGATAGAGCCGATCAGGCCGCCGAGCGCCAGCGAACCCGTATCGCCCATGAAGATGGCGGCGGGCGGCGCGTTGAACCAGAGGAAGCCGAGGCCCGCGCCGATGACGGCGCCGACGATGACGGCGAGTTCACCCGTGCCGGGCACGAAGTTGATCTGCAGGTAATTGGCGAAAACCGCGTTGCCGGCGAGATAGGCGATCACGCCAAAGGTGGCGGCCGCGATCATGACCGGCACGATGGCGAGACCGTCGAGACCATCCGTCAGGTTCACGGCATTGCCCGCGCCGACGATGACGAAAGCACCGAACAGCACGAAGAAATAACCGAGATTGATCACGAATTCCTTGAAGAAGGGAAACGCGATGGAGCTGCCGAGCGTGCCGCCATGCGGGGCGGAAGCGAGCGCCATCTTCATCATGAAGAACACGGCAATCGCCGCAATCAGGAATTCGATGCCGAGACGGGCCTTGCCGGAAAAGCCCTTGTCGCTCTGCTTCGTCACTTTCAGATAATCGTCGTAGAAGCCGATGGCACCGAAACCGAGCGTCACCATCAAAACGGCGACGACATAGACATTCGAAAGATCGCCCCAGAGCAGCGAACCGCCGAGAATGCCGGCAAGGATCATCAGCCCGCCCATGGTTGGCGTGCCGGCCTTCTTGAAATGCGTCTGCGGCCCATCCGCGCGGATCGGCTGGCCCTTGCCCTGGCGCACGCGCAGCGAATTGATGATCGCCGGTCCGAACAGGAAGACGATCAACGCAGAGGTGAACATCGCGGCACCCGCCCGGAAGGTGATGTACCGGAACAGGTTGAAGATTTGAATTTTATCCGACAGTTCGACGAGCCAGATCAGCATAATTGCCCTTTCAAAAGGCTATTTCAGACTTGGCGTTCCGTCTCGGGGAATGCCGGATACTTGTCAAGCAGGGCGGCGACAATCTTGCCGAAACCGAGGCCAAGTGACGATTTTACCATCAGCGCGTCTCCCGGTTGCACCCATTGCAGGGCGAAATCGGTCAGTTCCGCCGTCGTCGGGAACCAGATCACGGTCACGCTGTCCGGCAGTGCATCGCGCAATGCGGCCATCGCCTCCCCCGCCAGCCAGACATGTTCGATACCGGCCGCGAGCAGTGGGCCCGCCAACTCTTCATGCAACTGCGCGGAAAACTCACCCATCTCCAGCATGTCGCCGAGAACGGCGACGCGCCGACCGTGACCCTGCGTTTCCGTTTCCGCCAGCACGGCAATCGCGGCGCGCATGGAGGCCGGATTGGCATTGTAGCTTTCATCGATCAGCAGGAAGGTGCCGCCATTGATTGCCAGCTGATGGCGCTGGCCGCGCCCCTTTACCGCCTCGAGCGTTCCCAGCGCCTCGAAGGCGCGGTCGAGATTGGCGCCGGTGACGGCAACGGCGCCCAGCACGGCCATGGCGTTATCAGCAATGTGCCGGCCGGGAATATTGATGTGCAATTCGCTGGTTTCGCCGTTCAGGATCGCCCAGATCGTCGAGCCCGTCGTCGTGCTCTCGAAATCCGCGAGGCGGAAATCCGCCTTGGCATGCTGCCCGAAGGTGAGGATATGCTCGATACCCTGTTCCTGCGCCGCTTCTTCAAGCTGTTCGAACTGGGCGTTATCGCGGTTGAGAATGACGGAACCGCCCTCCTCCAGACCCTCGAAAATCTCCGCCTTGGCGCTAGCGATCTCTTCGATGTTCTTGAAATTGCCGAGATGGGCCGGCGCGATGGTCGTGATGATCGCCACATGCGGACGCACCATCTTCACCAGCGGCCGGATTTCGCCGGAATGGTTCATGCCGATTTCGAACACGCCGAATTCCGTGTCCGCCGGCATGCGCGCCAAGGTCAGCGGCACACCCCAATGGTTGTTGAAGGAAGCCACCGCCGCATGCACCCGGCCCGAAGGGGCGAGCGCCTGCCGCAGCATTTCCTTGGTCGTCGTCTTGCCGACCGAACCGGTCACCGCAATGATGCGCGCCGACGTTCTTTCACGCGCCGCGATGGCGAGCTTGCCGAGTGCGGCAAGCACGTCTTCCACCACGATCATCGGCACGGTCAGGCGGCCGAGCGCCGGCAGCTTGGCCTCGGCAACGACCAGAAGTCCCGCCCCGTTTGCAACGGCGAAGCTGGTGTAATCATGACCGTCCACCCGGTCGCCCTTGATGGCGAAGAACGCTTCGCCCGGCTTGACCGTCCGGCTGTCGATGGAAATGCCGGTGATTCCGGTCGGCAGGTTGCCCACGGGGCGTCCTGCCGTGATGGCGATCATGTCGGCGACTGTCCATAACCAGCTCAAATCTTCGATCCTTCCAGCCCTGCCAGTGCAGCGCGCACCTGTTCATGATCGGAAAACGGCAGCGTTACCGAACCGACGATCTGCCCCTCTTCATGCCCCTTGCCCGCGACGATCAGCGTATCGCCATGCGAAAGCAGCGACACCGCATGGCGGATAGCCTCCGCCCTGTCGCCGATTTCCAATGCGCCGGGTGCCGCCGCCATGACTTCGGAACGGATCGTTGCAGCATCTTCCGAACGCGGATTGTCGTCGGTGACGATGACGATGTCGGAAAGCCGCGTCGCAACCTCGCCCATGATCGGGCGCTTGCCCTTGTCGCGGTCGCCGCCGCAGCCGAAGACGGTGATGATGCGGCCCGAGGTGAAGGGCCGGACCGAGGTGAGCACATTTTCCAGCGCATCCGGCTTGTGGGCGTAATCCACATAGGCAAGCGCACCGTTCTTCGTCTGGCCAACGAGTTCCAGACGGCCGGCGGCGCCGATCAGCTTTTCGAGCGCCTTCAGCGCGGTTGCAGCGGGAACGCCGGTGGACATGGCAAGACCGGCTGCGACGAGAGCGTTCGCAACCTGAAAATCGCCCGCCAATGGGATGTCGACTTCATAAATCTCGCCGTCATGATGCACTTCGATCATCTGCTTGTGACGGAAGTGCTCCACCCGCTTCAGGGCCAGATATTCGCCCTTGCGACCGACCGTGCGCACATCGAGACCGGCTTCGCGCGCCGCGCGGATCGCCTGTTGCGACCATGGATCGTCGGCGAAGATCACGGCGGGAGCGCCCTTTTCCATCAGCGTATCGAAGAGCCGCATCTTCGCGGCCATATAGTCCTCGACGGTCGGATGATAATCCATGTGGTCGCGGCCGAGATTGGTGAAACCGGCGGCTGCCAGCCTCACTCCATCGAGACGGCGCTGGTCGAGACCATGGCTGGACGCCTCCATCGCCGCATGCGTCACGCCTTCGGCGGCAAGTTCGGCCAGAAGCGCATGCAGCGTCACCGGATCGGGCGTGGTGAGCGCGCCGTAATCCTCGCGGCCGGGTGCAATCACACCTGTCGTGCCGATCTGCGCTGCGGCATGGCCGGCGAAAGCCCAGATCTGCCGCACGAAGGATGCAACGGACGTCTTTCCCGCAGTGCCGGTGACGGCGACCATGGTTTCCGGCTGTTTTCCGTAAAAACGGGAAGCGGCAAGGGAGAGATAAAGGCGTGGATCGGTGACCGAAAGCACCGGCACATCGGCATCCAGCGCGTGTCCGGAAACGACAGCGACCGCGCCCTTGGCAACCGCGTCCTTCACATAGGCGGCGCCATCCGCCCTGGTGCCCGCAACCGCCACGAACAGGCTGCCGGGCGCAGCCTTGCGGCTGTCTGCGGTGATCCCCCCGATTTCGATCGCCCCGATCTCAGACAGGAGCAATTCTTTCAATTCCGGAAACGCATTTCCGGATATATCTCGCAAATTCATCGACTGTGTCCGTCTTGTCCCCCCGGCGCGAATCGCCGGAACATCATAAGCTAACAATCAATAAGACACGAGCAAGGCCGAGCCATCCTTGCCGAACTTCGGCTTCACGCCCAGCACGGCCGCCGTACGGGTGATGATATCGCGCACCATCGGCGCTGCGGATGTGCCGGCGAGTGCCGCACCATTGCCCTTGTCCGTCTTCGGCTCGTCGATGAAGGACAGCACGACATATTGCGGATCGTCCATTGGAAAGGCCGAGAGGAAGGCGTTGAAGTTCTTGTCGTGCACGTAACGTCCGTTGACGACCTTGTCGGCCGTACCGGTCTTGCCGCCGACGTTGAAACCATCGACGCGCGCGTTGCGGCCCGAACCGTTGACCCCGTTCCATTCGAACAGGAAACGCATGTCCTTGCTGGCGCCCGGCTTCAGAACCTGCTTGGCCACCTGATCGGCCTGTTCGCGGGTACGCGGCAGGAAAGTCGGCTCGATCAGTTTGCCGCCATTGACGAGTGCAGCGCCGGCAACCGCCGTCTGCAACGGTGTCGTGGAAACGCCGTGGCCGAAGGAAATGGTAATCGAGTTGATCTTCTTCCATTCGCGCGGCTGCGACGGCAGAGCCACTTCCGGCAGTTCGGTCTGCATGCGGGTCAAAAGGCCAAGCCGGGTGAGGAATTCCTTGTGGCCTTCCGTTCCCACCGTGTCGGCAATCTTGGCCGTACCGATGTTGGAGGAATACTGGAAGATTTCCGGCACCGAAAGCATCCGGCCCTTGCCGTGGAAGTCCTTGATGGTGAAACCGCCGATGCGGATCGGATAACGCGCATCGAAGGTATCGCCGAGACGAACGCGGCCCGAATCGAGACCCATGGCAATCGTGAAGGATTTGAATGTAGACCCCATTTCGAACGTGCCGTTCGACATGCGGTTGAGCCAGCCTTCCTTGGCGCCTTCGGCCGGGTTGTTCGGATCGTAATCCGGCACGGAAGCCATGGCGAGGACTTCGCCGGTATGCACGTCCAGAACCACCGCGCCGGCGCCGATCGCCTGGAACTTGGTGATGGCCGAGGTCACGACTTCGCGGACAATGGACTGCACGCGCAAATCGATGGAAAGCTTCACCGGCTCCAGCGGCTGGTCGCTGGTCATGCCGAGCGCGGTCAGATCGGCAAGGCCCTGGCTGTCGACGTAACGTTCCATGCCGGCAACGCCGCGATTGTCGATATTGACGTGACCGACGACATGCGCAGCGGTCGGCCCGCCGGGATAAAAGCGGCGCTTTTCCGGGCGGAAGCCGACGCCTGGAATGCCGAGCGCCAGAATCTGGCTCTGCTGCTTCGGCGTCAGCTGGCGGCGCAGCCACTGGAAGCGCGAATTGGAGGAAAGCTTCTGATAGGTGCTGCGCTGGTCGAGATCCGGCAGAACCGTCCGCAGCTTCTCGATAGCCTCATCGATATCGACGATGCGGTGCGGTTCGGCGAAAAGCGAGACGGTGCGAATATCGGTGGCCAGAACCTCGCCATTGCGGTCGAGAAGATCGGGGCGCGACGCCATCAAGCGGTCGGCGGGTGCGATGCTCGACACCGTTTCCTGCTCCGCCATGCCATACTGCACGAGACGCCCGCCAACGACGGCGTAAAAGGCCACGAAACCGAAAATGATCAGGCCGACGCGGCTTTTCGCCTGGGCGGCGCGCTTCTTGCGCGCGCCTTCAAAGGCCGCATGATCGGTGTAGACGCCGGTGGTGCTGGCGGAAAAATGAGCCTTGCTCTTCAAAACCATGACGCGGGAGAGAAAAGACATCAGCGGTTCACCGATCCTGTTATCGTGTCATCCATGTCGTCGGTTTCATCGCCCGCGACGGCGGAGACGGCCGGAGCCGCTGTGGGACGGGAAACACGCGCCCGGGGTGTCGGAACCGGAGTGCCGTTGACGGCAATCTGGCCCGCTGGCGGTGATTTCTTTTTGGTGGCCGCACCAAGCGTCGCACCCGGCTTGGAACCGTTGACAGCAGCGGCAATGACATCCTCGACGCTCATGCCTTCCGGCTCGGGCGGCTGCGGCAGTTGCGAGCGCAGCATCGGCAGCTCGCGCGGCTGCGCCAGTTGCGTCGGCAGCGTCGGCGAAAGACCAAGCTCGTCCTGATAGGCATTCACGAGCCGGTGCAAACGGTTCGGCTGCGTCAAGAGCGCCCAGTCGGCCCTCAAAAGATCGATCGTATCCTTCTCAAGCTTGATCTCGGCCTCCAGCTTGCGGACCTCCTCAAGCTTCAGATCGGCCTTGTGCTTGATCGAATAGGTCACGACGGCCGCGGCGACCATCACACCCATCAAGATGACATCGAAAGTGCGCAGCATATCAGCCTCCCATCTTTTCAAGGCTGGCGAGATCGGGAAGCTCGAAGATCGAATAATCCGCCGCGCGCGCCGGTGCGGTCGTGCGCAGACCGGCCCGCAGTTTGGCGGATCGGGCACGCGGATTGAGTTCCGCCTCCGCGTCGCTGGCGGCGATCATCGGCTTGCCGATATTGTCGAAAATGGCGGGCTTGTCCTCCACCATCGGCAGGTGCCGGGAACCGGCAGCCTTGCCCGAACGGTCGGAGAAGAATTTCTTGACGATACGGTCTTCCAGCGAATGGAAGGTGACGACGACCAGTCGGCCACCGGGCTTCAAAACCTGCTCGGCGGCAAAAAGCGCCTGTGCAAGCTCGCCCAGCTCGTCATTGACGAAAACGCGCAGCGCCTGAAACACCCGCGTTGCGGGATGAATCTTGTCTTTGGCCTTACGCGGCGTGACGATCTCGATGAGGCCCGCCAGATCGCGGGTGGTGCGGAACGGCTCTTCCGCCCTCTTCTTCTCTATGGCGCGGGCGATGCGGCCCGGCTGCTTTTCTTCACCGAGAAAACCGAAGATACGGATCAGATCGCTGACCTTCGCACGATTGACGACATCGGCCGCCGAAACGCCGGAACCCGACATGCGCATATCGAGGGGGCCGTTTTTCTGGAAGGAAAAACCGCGCTCGGCCTCGTCGATCTGCATGGAGGAAACGCCGATATCCAGAACGACGCCATCGAGCCCGCCTTGCGGGGCATGCTTTGCGAGATCGGAGAATTGCGACTGGATGAGGCTCAACCGGCCGCCATTGGCGGCAACCATCGCCTGACCGCCGGCGATAGCGGTCGGATCGCGGTCGAGCGCGATGACGTCAGCGCCCTGATCGAGAATGGCCTGGGTGTAGCCGCCGGCGCCGAACGTGCCGTCGAGAATGATCTTGCCGGATGATGGCTCCAGCGCGGCAATGACTTCGCGAAGCAGGACCGGGATGTGACGCTGAGGTCCGCCATCGGCATCAGAAGATCGTCCGCCAGAATTCGCCGCCATTCCGTGTCCCCGTCCTAGGCGGGGCGAGCAGCCGAAAAACCGCGCCCCGCTCTTGCTTCCGTCTGCGCCGCCAAAAACGCATTCGGTTGCCAAAGCTGAAAATGATCCGCCCGTCCGACGAAGGTGACTTCGGTGGATATGCCGGTGAATTCCCGCACGAAATCCGTCACCATCAATCGACCTTCCTGGTCGAGCTTCATGAAAACGCCGCCGCCGTGAACCAGCAGCGACATCGCGTTCGCCTCGGGCGAGAAGGCATCCATCGACGCAATCTGCCGCTCGTAGCGCTCCAGCAAATCCGGACCGCCGACACTGATGGCCGGAAAGGCGAAATCCTGAAGACAATAAAGCTCCTGAATGCCGCGCCTGACCAGCACCGAACGAAACGGAGACGGAACCGAAACGCGCCCCTTGGCGTCGATCCTGTTCGTCACGTTCGATAAAAAGCGGTCCATTACTCAACTCGCCAAAACCGCATTCCGCAAAGCGAACCATCCACTTCACAGACGACACCGGTACGCACGACACATCGCCAAGCGCCAGGGCGACGTGCCCTGCAGCAGCCCCTCGCAGGCTCCTCACTCGTTTCAGCGATTGTGGGTCAAAAACACGACCCAATGTGGTGTGCATTTGGGATATCATGGGACACTATGGGCGTCAATGGGAGAAGCCGGCACGATACCGACTTCGCATCGGAAATTCATAAGCCGTTAAGTTTAACGAATGGTTTACTTTGCGCGCGGCGATGCGCTTTCGCTGCGCGGAAATTCGCCGCAAAACAACCATTTCTCTTTTATGAAGCAACGGGATAACCAAATCCCACATGAGACCCGCAATTCAGGGTCGGAAAGGAAAATTCGCCAGTTGGCCTGTAAGCCGGGTTCTGTATGGCCCCGGTTTGACCCGGAACGTGGCAGCCATTCATCTGGGACGGCATTTGCATGCCGCCTCGCGCAACCCACCCGGATGACGGGCCTGGAAACCGGCTGTGAACGGGCTTTCGCCCGCCCCGTGTCATCCCTATTCGGTCTTGCTCCCGGTGGGGTTTACCTTGCCGCCGCTGTTACCAGAAGCGCGGTGGGCTCTTACCCCACCCTTTCACCCTTACCATGCGATGCATGGCGGTTTGCTCTCTGTGGCACTTTCCCTGGGGTCACCCCCGCCGGACGTTATCCGGCACCGTATTTCCGTGGAGCCCGGACTTTCCTCACCTTACCGTCTTTCGACATTGGTAAAGCGCGGCTGCCCGGCCAACTGGCATGGGCTGCATAACCATGTTCCGAGGCGAAAGCCACCGAAAAGCGCAGGCAAGGATCAAAGAAATGCCGGTTTGAAATCCGTCGCAAAGGCGCTGTCGGCGATCTTTCCATCCCGCAACAGCAGAGCACCGAGCCGTCCGATCTCATCGGAACTCTTGGCCGCCGTACCGTTGCCGCCGGTCAGAACCGCAATCTTCGGCGAGGCGGTGAAGCCGATGGCCGGATAACCGCTTTGCGTTTTGGAGACGACACAGGCGGCCATCGAGACACGCGAGAGATCGATGGAAGGCACCAGCGATCCGACGATTTCGGAGAGATGATCACGCACGCTTTCGCGTCCGCCGGAGCGGAACCATTCCCGGATTTCCGGGTCGCTGCCGAGCCTCTTGTCGTCAGGATCGCCGCCGATCTTCAGATAGAATTTGCCATCCGGATAGCGCACCGGCGGCAGAAGATAGATATGTTTCGTCGTGTCGCGCGGCTCATAGATCAGCGACGGCATGTCCGTATATTGATCCAGATCGCCCTCATCTACCTCGAAGAAAGCGACGGTGCGTGCATAGACATCGAGGGCCACCGGCTGCGGCAGCAGATCTTTCGTGATCGAGAAGCCGCCGGCCGCCACCAGCACCCGGTCTGCGGTATAAACCGCGCCCGAGGCCGTCTCCACCCGTGCGCGACCATCCTCTTCCCGAGTCGAGACGACGATATCGTCGATAAGCGTCACGCCTGCCTTTTCAGCGAGAACAGCCTGCGCCTTCACCAGCCCACGCGGATTGACGTATCCGGCATTGTTTCTCTCGAATACCCCCTCGCAAGCCGGCTCGAAGGAGAAATAGGGAAAGCGGCTTTCGAGGCCTTCCCCGTCCAGCAGTTCCGTGGACACGCCGAGCCGCGCCGCCGCCTTGCGGACATCGTCGACAAAAGGATTATCGCCGCCCCGTTCGGGCCCCACCATCAGGCAGCCAACCGGCGCATAAAATTCAACGCCGCTTCTTGCGGCAATATCGGCGTAACGCGCTATCGAGCGGTTGGCGAGCAGCGCCCACTCGGCATCGCCGTCGATGGTGCGGGTAATCCGCGCCTCGTCATAGTGACTGGCGAAGACACCCCGATGCGATTTGATGTCGGCAGGTTCGCCGGGGCCGATCAGCGCGACGCCATCCACCGTTTCGGCCAGATGGCGGGCGGCGGCCGCACCCATCATGCCGCGACCCACGACGATGTATCTGAAATGTCCCGACATGCCGCCCTCTTCATCCGCTCATTTCCGTCGCAACCTTGTAGCTGCTTCGTCCCTGAATGTCAGACGAAAACCGGCGACATTTCGGCGGCGAATTCATCCTCGGTCAACTGGCCGTTCAAAAGCAGCATGGCGCCCAGCCGGCCGATTTCGTCCGAAGACTTGGCGGAGACGAAATTGCCGCCGGTCAGAACCGCGATATTGGAGGATTGCGTATAGCCGATATAGGGATAGCCGCTGCGGGTAATGGAGGCGACACAGGAGCCTGAGGTGACCGGGCAGCCCGCAAGCTCCGGCATCAAGGAGAGCGCCCGCTTTTTCAGAAACTCCACCTCACCCGGCGTGCCGTCCGAATGGAACCAGTCAACCGCGTCAGTGAGCGTTTCAAGCCTGCCCTTTTCGCTCTCGCCGCCGATCTTCAGATAGACCTTGCCATCGGGATAACGCACCGGCGGCAGGATATAGACGATGTCGTCCTCGGTTTCCGCCAGTACGATGGTGGAGGGCATCGCACCGAACAGCGTCTGCCGCGCCTCATCCAGCTCAAAAAAGACGATGGTGCGGCCCGTGGCCGCCATATCGACCGGAGAAGGCAGAAGCTCGGCCATGTTGGTGAAACCCCCGGCCGCTACGATAACCTTTTCAGCCGTATGAACCGCCCCTTCCCGAGTCGAAACCTCGACGCCATGGGAAGTATCGCGAATATGCGCCGCCGTCTGGCGCACAAGCCGCGCGCCCTGTGCGACGGCAATCGTGCATTGCGCCTTCACCAAGGCGCGCGGATTGACGTGGCCGGCATATTGCGCCTCGAAATAACCGCTGTGATCGGCCGGCAGGGAGAACATCGGAAACCGGCCAGCCAGCGCATCAGTGCCGAGTGTCTCGACACCGAGACCGAGACGGTCGGCCGAGGCAAGCGCGCGCGAGACATAGTCCCCCGCAAGCCCCTTGCCGTTTCCGGTAAACAGGCAGCCCGCTTCCGTGAAAAAGCGGATGCCGCTTTTGGCCTCGATCTCCGCATAACGGCGGATGGAGCGCTGCGCGAGTTCCGCCCAGACCGGATCGCCATCAAAACCGCGGGTAATGCGCGCTTCGTCGTAATGGCTCGAAAACACACCCTGATGGGTCTTGCGATCGGCGGGTTCATCCGGGCCGATCAGCGCCACGCCATCCGTTTGCACTGAGAGATGCCGCGCCGCAGCCGCTCCCATCATTCCGGCCCCGACGACGATATACTTGAAATCCGGCATGTCATGCTCCGTATCAGATTTGCTTCTGACTACAGCATGCCGGGCCGAACCGGAATCGCTTTTCGCAATTCCGCAGACGATCGATGACGGCCTCAGCCGGCCAGCAGCGCCTGCACCTTGCCGCAATAGCGCTTGGATACCGGGTTCATCCGGGTGGCGCCATGGCCTGCATTGTAACGCAGGATCGTGCTGCACACCTGGCCGCCGCCAAGCTGATGCGCCGTCGCCAGATATTGCATGCCCCAGCGAATATTGGTCTCGGGATCGTAGAGCGCCTTGGTGGTGCCGCGATAACCCATCATCCGCGCCGTTGCCGGCTTGATCTGCATCAGCCCGACCTCGCCTGCGCTGCCGCGGGCCTTCGGATTGAACTTGCTTTCCACCGAAACCACGGCATGCGCCAGATTGGTGGGAACGCCGTAACGCTTGGCATATTTGACGATCAGATCGGAATAATCGTTCCTGAGCGAGGAAGGCAGGCTCTTTTCGGGGATGGGATAACCGGGCTTGCGGAAGAAGGTCTCCAGCGTCACGGTTTTGGTCTTGACGTCCTCGTCTTTGGCAAAAGCAATCCCCGCCTGCGAAGCGAGCATAACAACGCCCGCCACGACAGCAACAACAACCCTGTTCATATGTAGAAAAAGTCTCCAGATCGGATGACAGAAACAATGAAGCGACACAAATAATCTGCGCCCGGAAAGTCGATCACGACCTTCCGCTGTCCGGTCTCCTTGATTGATATTGACGGCAGGTTCCCCTGAAGAACGACACCGCATGCAGTGACGTTCTTAAACTTCCTCAATGCGGATTAACTGTGGCACGGTAAAAAAAGCGACTTGAAAGGCAAGAAAACCGGGAACGATTTTCCTGAATCCGCGTTCAGGCGGCCGAAAATCTCGGCAGGCTGGCGATCAGCCGATGCAGCGTGTCGATGGTGGAGAAATCCGCGATGCCATCCACCAGAGCGGGACGGAAATGCCGCTGGAAGGCAGCCACGGCGCCTTCGGTTTTCTCGCAATAAGCGCCTGTAATTTCAACGCCGTAACCATAGATGGACAGCATCGACTGCAGCGCTTCGACCGGCTGGCCATGGTCGCCGCGCTGGAAAAAACGCCCGCCACGGATCGGCGCAGGCTCCACCCAATGGCCGACACCGTGCTGCGACAGGATGTCCCACGGGAATTTTTCACCCGGATCGACCTTGCGGATCGGCGCGACATCCGAGTGCGCCAGCACCCTTTCAGGGGCGATAGACCAGCGCTGGCCGCAATCGCGACACAATTCGATGACGGCTTCCACCTGTTTTTCCGGAAATTCCGGCAGGCCGCCGGGATGGCCCTGATTGGCGATCTCGATGCCGATGGAGCGGGAATTGATGTCTTGATCCCCCGCCCAGATGCTTTTGCCCGCGTGCCATGCACGGCGGGTTTCCGGCACGAGCTGAATGACACGCCCGTCTTCGAAGACGAAATAATGGCTGGAAACCTGACTTTCCGGATTGCAGAGCCACGACAGCGCGCCGTCGGCCGTCGTCATGCCGGTATAATGCAGCAGGATAATATCGGGGCTGGCCACACCCAGCCTTTCGCCATGGTTAGGCGAAGGCGCAACGGCTGCGCCCCCGAAATCCGGGGTAAAATCCGGCAGACATTCACTCATGCGACGCGGCGTTCTTTCTCGATGGCCGCATAGGCGGCGTTGAGAGCCGCCATACGCTCATTCGCGGCCGCATGCAATTCCATGGGAACGCCGCGTGCAATGAGCTTGTCGGGATGGTGTTCGGCAACCAGCGAACGATAACGCCGGCGAATATCGGAAAAATCGTCGGAAGGCGAAACGCCGAGCACGCGATAGGGGTCGCGCCCGTCCATATGGACATGCCGCGCCATGATCGTTTCGAAGTGATCTTCGGTGATACGGAAGATTTCCGCGATCCGGCCGAGGAAGGCCAGTTCCCGCTCATGGATCAGCCCATCGGCCTTGGCGATGTGGAACAGGCCGTCGATGACGCTTTCCAGCATCTCGCAATTGGCATGTCCGGAACCGCACAGACCGGCAAGCCGCTCGGCATAGGCCTCGTAACCGGCAACATCCTGACGGGCGAGATTATAAAGACGGGCGACGTTCTTGGCTTCTTCTTCCGGAAAATCGAAGATTTGCCGGAAGGCGCGCACTTCGGCATCGTTGACGACACCGTCGGCCTTCGCCATCTTGGCGGAGAGCGCGATGATGGCCACGGAAAAGGAAACCTTGCGGCGTGTCTCCGGATCGCCCTCGAAAAGGGTGCGGATGGCTTCCACCACGCGCCCGAGCGCACCGCCTGCCGCGTCGCCGATTGCGCCGAGCAGCCGTTCCCACAGGGATGAAATTTGCAGACAGGCGAAATCGAACATCATGCGACAAGCATGACGGGATATTGCCGCGAATGCAATATGTCCAGCGGGCCGGCGGCATTAACTTTTATTCATCTTTGCGACAGTTTTGCTTCAGGAACAAGAGAGCCGCAGACGATGGGGCCATGGTTTTCCACAGACGACGGGGAGCCGGCCACCGGCTATGCCGATTGAAACGATTATATTCCGCCACTTTGCTCAAGCCGCTGAAAAACCGCGAGAAATCGGCGTTTTTCTTTATAAATTCACTTTACACCTACACGCGGCTGTCGCATCCATTTGCCAGACATGTCTTTGGGTATATGTGAAAAGGAGAGCCATGATGGCCAAACAGAAAGTCGCAATGCTGACCGCGGGTGGCCTTGCGCCCTGTCTCTCTTCGGCCGTGGGCGGCCTGATCGAGCGCTATAGCGACATTGCGCCTGATATCGACATCGTGGCCTATCGCTCCGGTTATCAGGGCGTGCTTCTGGGTGACCGTATCGAGATCACCAGGGATATGCGGGAGAAGGCGCATCTGCTGCACCGTTACGGCGGCTCGCCGATCGGCAACAGCCGCGTCAAGCTCACCAATGCAGCCGATTGCGCCAAGCGCGGTCTGGTCAAGGAAGGCGACAATCCGCTTCGCGTCGCGGCTGACCGGCTGGCGGCTGACGGCATCACCATTCTCCACACTATCGGCGGTGACGACACCAACACGACGGCTGCCGACCTTGCCGCCTATCTCGGCGCCAACGGCTACAATCTCACCGTTGTCGGCCTGCCGAAGACGGTGGATAACGACGTTGTGCCGATCAAGCAGTCGCTCGGCGCCTGGACGGCCGCCGAAGTCGGCGCCTCCTTCTTCGACAATGTCAGCAACGAGCAGAGCGCTGCACCGAAAACCTTCGTCATCCACGAAGTCATGGGCCGCCATTGCGGCTGGCTGACCGCCGCCACCGCCCGCGCCTATATCCAGAAGACCAGCGGCAATGAATATGTCGAAGGCCTGATGATGAACACGCAGATGAAGAACATCGACGGCATCTACCTGCCGGAAATGGCCTTCGACATCGAGGCGGAGGCCGAGCGACTGAAGGAAATCATGGACAGGAACGGCTATGTCACGCTGTTTGTTTCCGAAGGTGCGGGCCTCGATTCCATCGTCGCCGAACGCGAAGCCTCCGGCGAGGCCGTCAAGCGCGACGCTTTCGGCCATGTGAAGATCGACACCATCAATGTCGGCGGCTGGTTCCAGAAGCAGTTCGCCAGCCTCATCGGTGCGGAACGCTCCATGGTGCAGAAATCGGGCTATTTCGCCCGCTCCGCCGCCGCCAATGGCGACGACCTGCGCCTCATTCAGGGCATGGTCGATCTCGCCGTCGAAAGCGCGCTCAACAAGGTCTCCGGCGTCACCGGCC
This sequence comes from Agrobacterium sp. 22-214-1, assembly GCF_053522465.1. Lineage (NCBI taxonomy): Bacteria > Pseudomonadati > Pseudomonadota > Alphaproteobacteria > Hyphomicrobiales > Rhizobiaceae > Agrobacterium > Agrobacterium sp. 22-214-1. Next base: position 122,872 of record NZ_JBNWCK010000003.1, read on the forward strand.
ATGACGAAGACCAGAATGGCAAATTGCGGACCATCGAGTTTCCGCGTATCAAGGGCGGAAAGCATTTCGACCTCTCTGCAAAATGGTTTACCGAAGTGATGGAACACGTCGGTCAGCCGTTCACAGCGGCCTGATTTTACGATAGGCTAAAATAATACGGCGACAGGGAGGGCAAGGAGGAAGAGAATGTCTGGACAGGCCTGGCTGATTTTTTGTGCAGCATGTGCCGTTGTGTTCGCACTCCCCTCTCCCCTTGTATTCTCTGTCGCCTCCTATGCCGCCATTCGGGGCAAAAAGACGGTCTTTGCCTCCGTCAGCGGCGGCGCGCTCGGCATCGTCACGGCCATGACGATTTCCGCCATTCCGGTGGCCGGTCTCGCCTGGCTGCCGCAATCCTTCGTGGAAATCGTGCAATGGGCCGGCATCGGCTGGCTGATGCTGTTCCTCCTGTGGACCTTCGCCACGCCTGCCGCACAGGCGGCCAATGCCGATAATGACAACCTGCCGGGTAAATCCTGGAGCGGCATTTTCCGCGATTGTTACGCCATTGCCGCCCTGCGCCCGCGCTACTTCGCTTTCTTTCTGGCGTTGCTGCCGCAATTCGTGTCCACATCCGGCAATGCAATTGAAACGCTTGCCATGGCGCAGGCCGCCATCCTGCTTCTGGCGCTGGTGATTCTGACCGCGCAGGCGCTGTTTGCCGGGCCTACTCTGGCGATGGTGCGCCGCATGTCGGGCGATAAAAAAATCCGGCCGAAATACCGCACCCACTTCATTTCCGGCCGCGCCGTCAGCGCCGGATACAGGCGCATCGCGGCCTGAAAAACCGCCCGAAAGCCGGCGAGAAACGTCCCGGCTTGCCGCTATCCTTACAATAGGTTAATGAAGGCGCGACGGGACACTGCCTGCTTCGCTCGACGCGGGGGTATCGAAAGACAGGCATAACGAAGGCGGCAACATGCGAAATTCGGGAAAATTCCGCGGAAGAAGTGCACTTCTTCTGTCTTCCACCGTGGGTCTGGCACTGGCATTGAGCGCATGCACCAGCGTCGAATATACCGCCAAGGAAGGGCCGAACGGCCCGAAGATCGCAACAGTCAATCCCGCAACCACTCCTGCGCAAACATCGGCGCAGCCGGCAACGGCCGAATCAGCAGTGGGCGCGACCCCGGCAGCAGCAACAACGGTGCAGACCGCCGAAACCGCAACCTCTTCCCAGCCTGCAGCACTTCCCACCGCCGTCGCCGTCAAGGGCGGACGCGTGGCGCTACCGCCAGCTTCTGAAATTGCTGCAGCCGCAGCCATCGCCGCCCAGATGCAACCGCAGCAGAACGAAGTCGCCCAAGCGAGTGTGACGACATCTGCGCCGACCACGGCCACGGCACTGGCACCGACAAGCGCCACTCCGGCGGCCGCAGCCATCGAAACGGCTGACGTGGCGGCCAAGCCGGCTGCCCATAATGCCGCCGCCGATCTGCCGCAGGTGGTTGCCGTCAAGGGCAGCTTCCCGCCTGCACCGCCGCCGCCCGGCTCGCCCTCCATCGGCACCGAACTGACGGCGGAACGCAAAGTCATTCCGCTGCCGAAGCCGGACAGCACGGTTCTGGCCTATGCCGCCGGCCCCACCAATGCCGCGCTGGCCGCCATTCGCCAGAACGAATCGATGACGGCGCCGCTCAATTCCGCGCCGGTCGGACGCGAAAAGCTGAGCGGCCTTATTACCAAATACGCCACCATGTATGATGTGCCGGAAGATCTGGTTCACCGCGTCGTGCAGCGCGAGAGCCGATATAATCCCGGCGCCTATAGCAGCGGCAATTTCGGCCTGATGCAGATCCGGCACGCCACGGCCCGCTCCATGGGCTTCGATGGCCCCGCCTCCGGCCTTTTCGATGCCGAAACCAACCTCAAATACGCCGTCAAATATCTGCGCGGCGCATGGGTTGTGGCCGGCAACGACCGCGACAACGCCGTCCGGCTTTATGCGCGCGGTTATTATTACGACGCCAAGCGCAAGGGCATGCTGCACGTTCTGCGCAAGTGATTGCCTCCGGCTCCGTTATGCGAATGCAACCGCGCGGCTTTTCTCAAGCCGCCGGGTGTTTTCATTTCGTCATCCTGATTGGGCGGCGCGGGCTGGTTTTCCACCGACACCCCTATTCCCCGGCTTTGCCCACAGCCCCTGTCATCAAATTGTAGTGTCACGGCTGTAGACGCCTCTCAATCGACTGAGAGGTGAACATATGACGAGTGCGGCACCCAAGACCGGCTTCAGCAAGAACACGAAACTGAAGTCCGCATTGCTCCAGCACAAGGCACTCTCCAAAAGCGGTCTGTCCGAGCGCTTCTTCGGCGTCCTCTTTTCCGGCCTCGTCTATCCGCAGATATGGGAAGACCCGGAAATCGACATGGAAGCGATGGAGCTTGGCGAAGGTCATCGCATCGTCACCATCGGCTCGGGCGGCTGCAACATGCTGGCCTATCTCTCCCGCAATCCGGCCAGCATCGATGTCGTGGACCTCAACCCGCACCACATCGCGCTGAACAAGCTGAAGCTCGCCGCCTTCCGCCATCTGCCCGCCCATCAGGACGTGGTGCGCCACTTCGGCCGCGCCAATACGCGCAGCAACAGCCACGGTTACGACCGCTTCATCGCCGAGCATCTCGACGCCACGACCAAGGCTTACTGGTCGAAGCGCACCCTTTCCGGCCGCCGCCGCATCTCTGTCTTCGACAGGAATATCTATCGCACCGGCCTGCTCGGCCGCTTCATCGGCGCCGGCCATCTCATGGCCCGGCTGCACGGCGTGAAGCTCACCGAAATGGCCAAAACCCGCACGCTGGACGAACAGCGCCAGTTTTTCGACAGCAAGGTGGCGCCGCTGTTCGACAAGCCGGTGGTGCGCTGGCTGACGAAGCGCAAAAGCTCGCTGTTCGGCCTCGGCATTCCGCCCCGGCAATATGACGAGCTGGCCAGCCTTTCCGCCAATGGCACGGTCGCATCCGTGCTCAAGGAGCGGCTGGAAAAGCTCGCCTGCAACTTCCCGCTCAGCGACAATTATTTCGCCTGGCAGGCCTTTGCGCGCCGTTATCCCGAACCGCATGAGGGCGCGCTGCCCGCCTATCTCAAGCCGGAATATTACGAGATGATCCGCAACAACACGGCCCGCGTCGCGGTTCACCACGCCACCTATACCGAGCTTCTCTCCAGAAAGCCGGCAAGCGCCGTCGACCGTTATATCCTCCTCGATGCGCAGGACTGGATGACGGACACGCAGCTCAACGAATTGTGGTCGCAGATCAGCCGCACCGCCGCGCCCAGTGCGCGCGTCATCTTCCGCACCGCGGCCGAAAAGAGCGTCATCGAAGGCCGGCTTTCGCCCGATATCCGCAACCAGTGGGTCTATCTCGAAGAGCGCTCCAACGAGCTCAACGCCATGGACCGCTCGGCCATCTACGGCGGCTTCCATATCTATCAGAGGGCTATGGCATGAAAACCATCGGCGAGAATGTGGGCCTTGCAGATAGCGCGCATGCGAGCCTGATGGACCGCATGTATCGCCACCAGCGGCATATCTACGATATCACCCGCAAATATTACCTTCTCGGCCGTGACCGGACGATTTCCGGCCTCGATGTGCCGAAAGGCGGCACGCTGTTGGAAGTCGGCTGCGGCACCGGCCGCAACCTGCTGCTGGCCAGCCGCAAGTTTCCGCAGGCAAGACTGTTCGGCCTCGACATTTCCGCCGAAATGCTGCTGACCGCAGCCGAGAATTTCGCCGGCAAGGCGGAACGCCCCATTCTGCGCGTGGCCGATGCCACCGCTTTTCGCGCCTCCGAATTCGGCCAGCCCGACGGCTTCGACCGCGTCATGATCCCCTATGCCCTGTCGATGATACCGGACTGGGAAAAGGCGATCGAACAGGCGCTCACGGCGCTGAAACCCGGCGGTTCGCTGCATATCGTCGATTTCGGCCAGCAGGAACAATTGCCGAAGTGGTTCCGCACCCTTCTGCAAGCCTGGCTCACCCGTTTCCACGTCACGCCCCGCGCCAATCTCCGCTATGTTCTGGCCAATATGGCCGGCCGTTTTGACGGTAATCTCGAATTCGAGGAAATCGCCCGGGGTTATGCCTGGCGGGCTGTCATCACGCTTCCGGTTGCCGAAGCGCAGCAGCCGAAAATCCACCGCATCCTGGCCGACGCCTGATTCCCGACGGATTGCGAAACCCGCCTGCGCGCCTGTGGCGTTGCCTTCAAGGCTCCGCCCGGCGAGATTTCAGCAGTAAAAATCGCAAATCGCTTCAAATCCAGCAGCTTGCGAGATGCAAAAAGCACCTTGCCCCTTGCCATAACCGCTTCTTTACCATGTTATGCGTAAATCGGGAGATACGGCGCGCCGTTTTGCGGCCGCGGGATGGGCAACACTTTCATCAGGGTTTCAATGCGGCTGCGTTTATCGGCACTATTGTCGGCTTTGCTGTTAATCGGCGGCTGCACCTCCACCAGCTATGACCTGCTGGAAACCGCATCCGTTTCCAGGCCGAAATTTTCCGATACCGATCCGCAGGATTTCGGCACGAACAACCCGCACCGCCATGAGGTGCACGGCATCGACGTGTCCAAATGGAATGGCGATGTCGACTGGCCGACCGTGCGCAAATCAGGCGTGTCCTTCGTCTTCATCAAGGCGACGGAGGGATCGGACCGCATCGATCCGAAATTCGGCGACCATTGGCGCAGCGCGGCGGCGGCAGATGTTCTGCACGCGCCCTACCACTTCTATTATTTCTGTTCGACAGCAGACGCCCAGGCCGACTGGTTCATTCGCAACGTGCCGAAGGAGGCCGTCACCCTCCCGCCGGTTCTCGACGTGGAATGGAACCCGGCCTCGCCCACCTGCAAGACGCGCCCGGCGCCCGGCATCGTTCGCGCCGAGATGCAGCGTTTCCTCGACCGCATCGAAGCCCACTATGGCAAGCGTCCGATCATCTATACCTCGGTCGACTTCCACCGCGACAATCTCGTCGGCCAGTTCAAGGATTACCATTTCTGGGTCCGCTCCGTCGCCGCCCATCCGGCCAAGATCTACGAAGATCGCAAATGGGCCTTCTGGCAATATACTGCAACCGGCGTCGTGCCCGGCGTGAACGGTCCGACCGACATCAATGTCTTTGCCGGCACGGAGAAAAACTGGCGGAAATGGATTGCTTCCGCCAAATAACACGGCCAAGAAGCAACACTTTTGAAAAATCGGCGTTGTTCTGCAGCGTCAGATCATTCGGTCCGTTTTTTTGTCGCAAACATATGGGTAAAGCGGGCTAACAACCTATCGAGGAAATTCCCATGCCCACGTTCCGGTCGCGCAGCATCGTTTTTGCCGCCGCTTTGTCGCTTCTTTCCACCGGCTCCGCCCTCGCCACACCGCCAGTGGCCGCGCCCGATGATCCCAAGCAGGTTGCCTGCGGCGGCGATCTCGGTGCATTCCTCGAAGGCGTGAAAGCCGATGCGCTTGCCAAGGGCATTCCGGCCGACGCGATCCAGAAGGCGCTTGCCGGCGCGCAGATCGACCCGAAGGTGCTTTCGCGTGACCGTGCACAGGGCGTCTTCCGCCAGACCTTCCTGGAATTCTCCCAGCGCACCGTCAGCCAGGCCCGTCTGGATATCGGCCGCAGGAAACTTCAGGAACTCTCCTCCACCTTCGCCCGCGCCGAAAACGAATTCGGTGTTCCGGCCGGCGTCATCGCCGCCTTCTGGGCCATGGAGACGGATTTCGGCGCCGTTCAGGGCGATTTCAACACCCGCAACGCGCTGGTGACCCTCTCGCATGATTGCCGCCGCCCGGAACTCTTCCGCCCGCAACTGCTGGCGCTGATCGAAATGGTCCAGCACGGCGATCTCGATCCCGCCGCCAATACCGGCGCATGGGCCGGTGAAATCGGTCAGGTGCAGATGCTGCCCAAGGACATCATCGCCTTCGGCGTCGACGGCGATGGCGACGGCCACATCAACGTCAAGAGCAGCGCCCCGGATGCGATCCTGACGGCTGCGAAGTTCATCCAGCATCTCGGTTTCAAGAAGGGCGAACCCTGGATTCAGGAAGTCTCGCTGCCGGAAAACCTGCCCTGGGAAAAATCCGGCCTCGGCGGCCCGTTGACCGCCGGTGACTGGTTCGCGCTGGGCGTGACCCCGCGCGACGGCAACAGAAACTTCGCCACCCTGCCCGCTGCCCTCATCATGCCGCAGGGACGCAAGGGACCGACCTTCATCACCTATCCGAACTTCAACATCTATCTGGAATGGAACCAGTCGTTCATCTACACGACCTCGGCCGCCTATTTCGCCACCCGCCTCATGGGCTCTCCCGTCTACAACAAGGGCAACCCGGAGCCCGGTTTCGACGATGCGACCATGAAGGAGCTTCAGACCAAGCTCGAAGCGCGCGGACACAATGTCGGCAAGGTGGATGGCATTCTCGGTTCCGGCACCCGCGTCGCCATCCAGAAGGAGCAGCAGCGTCTCGGACTGCCCGCCGATGGCTGGCCTTCGACCGCACTTCTGCAGGCGCTTTAAGCAATCTTAACGGCGCCTTCCGGCCCTTAATCTGTCGGACGGAATCAAGGCATAAAGTGTTAATCTCGACCTGATGACTGGGGATAACACCCCGGTCATTTACTTTTTTTAAACATATGAAGCACTGCGTGATAAGAAAATAATCTTTTATTTTCAAATAATTACAGAAATTTCCTTTTTATGCCGTCTGGAGACGTGCTGCACTGCATCACAAAAACCGCTTTTCAACTGCCACAAAACGGTCATATTATCGAACCTGTCAACAAGAGGAGGCACCCATGGGACTTACAAAATCTCTCAATGCCTTGGCAGTCGGTTTGGCGTTTTTGTTCGTAGCGATGATGCTTTTCATCTGACGAGACGTGAAGACCAAACGCAGATAAGAACCGTAGATGACACGAGTTTAAAAAGCGCAGGCCCTGAGGGACCTGCGCTTTTTTCATGTCGGTAATCCGCTGTGGTAAAATCAGGCGGCGCTGCGGCGCAAACGCTCCAGACCGAGATTTTCAAGCACCGCGTCAACCAGCGGCGCGCGGTTCATGGTGTAGAGATGGAACTCATTGACGCCACGCCGCTGCAGATCGGCGATCTGCTCGGCGGCAACCTCCGCGGCCACGCGGGCGCGACCTTCCAGATCGTCGTCATAACCTTCGAAACGCTCATCCAGAAAACCGGGAATGCTGGTGCCGCAGCGGCCAGCGAAGCGCTTGAGCTGGGTGAGGTTCTGGATCGGCATAATGCCCGGAACCACCGGAATGGTGATGCCCGCCGCCGTAACCATCTCCATATAGCGCTCGAACACGTCATTATCGAAGAAGAACTGCGTCAGTGCCCGCGTCGCGCCATTATCCGCCTTGCGCTTCAGCATATCGATATCGACCGCTTCGCTTGCGCTTTCCGGGTGCTTTTCCGGATAGGCCGAAACGGAAATCTCGAAATCGGCAATTTCACGCAACCCCTTCACCAGAGCGGCGGCGTTCTCATACCCTTCCGGATGCGGCTTGTAGGCCGTGCCGATGCCCGTGGAGGGATCGCCGCGCAGCGCCACGAAATGACGAACGCCGGCATTACGAAACTCTTCGATGACCTGATGCACGTCCTCACGGCTGGCATCCACGCAGGTCAGATGCGCAGCGGTCGCCAGATGGCTGTCGCCGATCATGCGGCGCACCGCATCCAGCGTCGGCGCCTTGGTGGATCCACCGGCGCCATAGGTGACGGACACGAAATCCGGGTTCCATTTCTTCAGCTCGGCAACCGTTTCCCAGAGCTGGGTTTCCATCTCGGGATTCTTGGGCGGGAAAAACTCGAAAGACAACCGGATATCGCCATCACGGCGCGCGGTTTCCGACCTCAACATATCATGCCCTCCCGGCAGCAAGTAAAACGGCCTCTTGCACCACATCGTCTGCCATCAGCAGCCGCTGGTCACGGGCAACCCAAATCGTAACATCCAGAGCTTCGTCGGACGCTTTTTCAGAATGAAGATCGACGGCACGCTCCAGAGAAAGTCCGGCCTTCTTCAGCCACTCTTCCATCAGCGGATGCGAGAAACCGAGCCGCACATGCGCATGCTCGTCGCGCAGATATTCGAAGGAATGCGGCGCAAGATCGATAACGATCAGCCGCCCGCCGGGGCGCAGCATGCGCGCGGCCTCGGACAGCGCAATCTCCGGCTGGTCGAGAAAATGCAGAACCTGATGGATGACGATCAGATCGAAATCCTGGCCTTCCAGCGGCAGGTTGAGAATATCGCCATGGCGCACGGATGCATTGACCACGCCCGCCTTGTCGAGATTGGCACGCGCCACCGAGAGCATGTCACGGCTGGCATCCACACCGATCGCGCGGCGATAGATACCGCTCAGCAGCTGCAGGATGCGGCCGGTGCCCGTGCCGAGGTCAAGCAGCGAATCGACCGGCGTGGTGCCCACCAGCTTCAGGAGCGCGCCTTCCACGGCCTCGTCGCTGACATGCAGGCGGCGCAGCTCGTCCCAGGCGGAAGCGTTGCGGCTGAAATAATCCTGCGCCCGCTCCGCCCGCACCCGCTTGACGGTGGCAAGCCGCTCGCTGTCGCGCTGGAGAACGGCGTCGGAGGGCGATGCGGCGCCAAGCAGCTGCCGGACGACGCCCGCAGGCTCACCATCCTGCCGCAAGCGGAAATAGGCCCAGGCGCCTTCCTGATAACGCTCGATCAGCCCCTCTTCCGTCAAAAGCTTGAGGTGACGGGAGATGCGCGGCTGCGACTGGCCGAGAATTTCGGTAAGATCGGTAACCGTCAGATCGCCGGCCGAAAGCAGCGCCAGCAAACGGAAGCGCGTCGGCTCACCCGCCGCCTTCAGAAGATCCACCAATTTGTCCAGACCGAACGCCACTCTGCCGCGCCTCGCAAGCTAATCAAGATATAAAGATATCTTTATGTCGATGTGGCGTCCGATGCAAGCGCAAAGTGTCGTGAGACACGATCATGTCCGCTTATTACACGGAAAAAGGCCCGCTTTGCGGCGGGCCTTTCTGAAGGGATCCGGAAAGGGATCAGCGTGTCAGGCGCTTGTAGCTCACGCGGCCGGGCTTGATGCTTTCCGGGCCGAGGCGGCGAACCTTGTCCTTTTCATAGTCTTCGAAGTTGCCTTCGAACCATTCCACATGGCTGTCACCCTCGAAAGCGAGGATGTGGGTGGCCAGGCGGTCGAGGAACATGCGGTCGTGGCTGATGATAACGGCGCAACCGGCGAAGGCTTCCAGCGCTTCTTCAAGTGCTGCCAGCGTTTCCGTATCAAGGTCGTTGGTCGGTTCGTCGAGCAGCAGAACGTTGCCGCCGGCCTTCAGCATCTTGGCAAGGTGAACGCGGTTACGCTGACCGCCGGAGAGATTGCCGACCTTCTGCTGCTGATCGCCGCCCTTGAAGTTGAAAGCGCCGCAATAGGCGCGCGAATTCACTTCGAACTTGCCGAGCTTGATGATGTCGTTGCCGCCGGAGATTTCCTCCCAGACGGTCTTGTCACCCGCCAGCGTATCGCGGCTCTGGTCGACATAACCGAGCTGCACCGTCTCACCGACAGTCACAGAACCGCTATCCGGCTTTTCCTGACCGGTGATCATCTTGAACAGCGTGGACTTACCCGCACCGTTCGGACCGATGACGCCGACGATGCCGCCGGGCGGCAGCTTGAAGGACAGGTTTTCGATCAGCACGCGGTCGCCGAAGGACTTCGTCAGGTTGTCGGCTTCAATGACGACGCGACCGAGACGCTCTGCAACCGGAATGACGATCTGCGCATCGCCGGGACGGCGGTTTTCCGCTGCTTCCACCAGCTCGTCATAGGCCTTGATACGTGCCTTGGATTTCGTCTGGCGTGCCTTGGGGCTGGAGGCGATCCACTCGCTTTCGCGGCTGATGGCCTTCTGGCGTGAGGCATCTTCGCGGGCTTCCTGCTGCATGCGCTTGGCTTTCGCCTGCAGGTAAGCGGAGTAGTTGCCTTCGTAAGGAATGCCGCGGCCACGGTCGAGCTCGAGAATCCAGCCCGTGACATTGTCGAGGAAGTAGCGGTCGTGGGTGATCATCATCACGGCGCCGGGATAATCGCGCAGGTGCTTTTCGAGCCAAGCGATGGTTTCAGCATCCAGATGGTTGGTCGGTTCGTCGAGCAGCAGCAGGTCCGGCTGCGACAGCAGCAGACGGCAGAGCGCCACACGGCGGCGTTCACCACCCGAAAGACCGGTTACGGCCGAGTCGCCGGGCGGGCAACGCAGCGCGTCCATGGCCATCTCGACCTGATTTTCGAGGTCCCAGAGATTCTGGCTGTCAATGATGTCCTGGAGCTTTGCGCCCTCATCCGCCGTTTCGTCGGAATAGTTCATCATCAATTCGTTGTAGCGGTCGACGATGGCCGTCTTGCTCGCCACGCCTTCCATGACGTTTTCCATCACGGTCTTGTTTTCGTCGAGCTTCGGCTCCTGCTCGAGATAACCGAGCGTCGCACCTTCGGCCAGCCAGGCCTCGCCGGTATATTCCTTGTCGAGGCCGGCCATGATTTTCAGAACAGTCGACTTACCGGCGCCGTTCGGGCCGAGGATACCGATCTTGGCGTCGGGGTAGAAGGAGAGATGAACGTTCTCCAGAACCTTCTTCGCACCGTAGGCCTTGTTCAGCCCGGCCATGTGATAGATGAATTGACGTGCCATTGTAGCGAATGCTCCACATCGGATTTTTAAGAGTACGTATCGGGAAATTTGCCGCTATGTAGGGTAAATAGGACCTTGGGGCAACCTCTGGCACGATTATGACCCCATGATTATGACAAGGGATGTTATGGCAGGGACAGGCGCGATCATGAATGAAACGACCGACGACTTGGCCTTCAGCCGTATTCAGAGGCTGGAGGCCCCCTCCGGCGCTTCCATCGCCTTTCGCCACCAGCCCTCCGCTCTTACCCCGGCGCGCGGCGTGCTGATGATCTGCCACGGGCTGGTTGACCACGCGGGCCGTTATCGCCGGCTCGCGGATGTGATGTCGAAGCAGGGTTTCGAAGTCTATGCCCACGACCATCGCGGCCATGGTCGCACGAGAGCGGCGGACGCGCCTCTCGGCCGTTTTGGCTGGAAGGACGGTGCGGAAAAGGTCGTTGCCGATGTCATGGCGATGCGCCGGATGGTCGGCGAAAGGCATCCCGGCCTGCCGGTAATCCTGTTCGGCCATTCCATGGGCGGCCTCGTGGCGCTGAACACCGCCGTCAGCCATCCGGATGCCTTCGACGGCCTCTCCATCTGGAATTCCAACCTCAATCCCGGCCTCATGGGCCGTGTCGCACAGGTTCTTCTGCGGCTGGAAAAAATGTTGAAAGGCTCGGATGTGCCGAGCGCCATTCTGCCGAAGGCAACCTTCCGCGTGTGGAATGCCCGAATGCCGGAAAGGCGCACCCATGCCGACTGGCTGAGCCACGACAGGGCGGCGGTGGACGCCTATGTGGAAGACCCGCTCTGCCAGTTCGAAGCGAGCGTTTCCCTGTGGCAGGATGTCTTCGAACTCTCCTATCGCGCACCGAAACTCATCGAGCGCCTGCCCAAGAATTTGCCGCTTCTCCTCGTCAGCGGCGATCAGGACAAAGCCACCAATGACGGCAAGGAGATCGTCTGGCTGGCGGAACGTTTCCGCGAGGCAGGCTTCAGCCATGTCGAGCACACGATCTACAAGGGCATGCGGCACGAGACCTTGAACGAAATCGGCTGGCAGCCCGTCGCGGCGGATTTCGCCGCCTGGTGCGGCCGCGTCGTCGGCGATTGAGGGGCCTTTGCCGAAACGGAATAAGTCCATGAGATAAAATCACATGCGACGCGGCAAGCAGCGGTCTATAAACCGGCAGACACAAAATACCGGGGGACCGATGACCGACATGCCGAACAGGAAACCGCCGCTATCAGGCATTCGCGTCATCGAGCTGGCGCGTGTTCTGGCCGGTCCCTGGGCTGGGCAGATGCTGGCCGACATGGGTGCCGACGTCATCAAGGTGGAAAACCCCGAGGGCGGCGACGATACCCGCGCATGGGGACCGCCTTTCGTCGAAAGCGATGATGGAGAAAACCTCTCCGCCGCCTATTATCACGCCACCAATCGCGGCAAACGCTCCATCGTCGCCGATCTGAAGACACCGGAAGGCTGCGAGCTGGTGCGCCGGCTGGTGCGCACCGCCGATGTCGTCATCGAGAATTTCAAGCGCGGCGGGCTTGCCAAATATGGCCTCGACTACGAGAGCCTGAGAGTGCTCAATCCGAAACTGATCTATTGCTCCATCACCGGCTTCGGCCAGACCGGGCCTTATGCCGATCTCGCCGGATACGATTATATAGTGCAGGGCATGTCCGGCTTCATGTCGATAACAGGTGAAGCGGACGGCCAGCCGATGAAGGCGGGCGTGGCGGTTGCGGATATCTTCACCGGCATCTATTCCGTGTCAGCCATTCAGGCGGCCCTGATCCACGCCATCCGCACCGGCGAGGGCCAGCATATCGACATGGCGCTTCTCGATGTGCAATCGGCCGTGCTTGCCAACCAGAACATGAATTACCTGATTTCCGGCAAGCCGCCCGTGCGGCTCGGCAACGCCCATCCGAATATTTCCCCCTATGAGGTGGTGCCGACGGCCGATGGCTTCCTGATCCTTGCGGTCGGCAATGACGGCCAGTTCCGCCGCCTCTGCACCATTCTCGGCATCGGCGCGATTGCCGACGACGAACGTTACGCGACGAACAAGGCCCGCGTGGCCCACAAAGCGGAAGTCCGGCAGATCGTTTCCACCGAAACGCTGAAATGGCAGAAGCGCGATCTTCTGACCGCCTGCGAAAAGAACGCCGTTCCGGCCGGACCGATCAATTCCATCGAGGAAATGTTCGCCGACCCGCAGGTGAAGGCGCGGGGCCTTCGCGTCGATCTGGAGGCGGAAGACGGCACCGCCATCCCCGGTGTCCGCACACCCATTATCATGTCGCAAACGCCGCTGCGCTATGAACGCCCGAGCCCCAAGCTCGGCGAACATCAGGCGCAGGTGCTGGCCGAACTGGAAAATATCGAAAGGACCACGACGCCATGAAGAGAACAGGCGGACAGTTGATCGTCGAAGCGCTGAAGGCCAATGGCGTCTCCCGCGTTTCCTGCGTTCCGGGCGAAAGCTATCTCGCCGTGCTGGATGCGCTTTATGAAAGCGGCATCGAAACCGTGGTCTGCCGCCAGGAAGGCGGCGCCGCCATGATGGCCGACACCTGGGGCCGGCTGACCGGCGAACCCGGCATCTGCATGGTAACCCGCGGACCGGGCGCAACCAACGCTTCGGCCGGCCTGCACATCGCAAGGCAGGATTCCATTCCGATGATCCTCTTCATCGGTCAGGTGCAGCGCGAAGCGCGTGAGCGCGAGGCGTTTCAGGAAGTGGAATACCGCCGCGCCTTCACCGAATTCGCCAAATGGGTGGGTGAGATCGACGATGCGCGCCGCATCCCCGAATTCGTCACCCGCGCCTTTGCCGTCGCCACCTCCGGCCGCCCCGGCCCGGTGGTGCTGACACTACCCGAAGACATGCTGGTGGAAGAGGTCGAAGCGCCCGAAGCAAAGCCCTATACTCCGGTCGAAGCGCATCCCGGCCCGTCACAGATCGCCGCTTTCGCAAAAATGCTGGGCGAAGCGAAGCGCCCGGTCTTCATCATCGGCGGCACACGCTGGTCCGAGGAAAGCGTCGCAGGCTTCAAGGCATTTGCGGAAAACAACAAGCTGCCCGTCGGCTGTTCCTTCCGCCGCCAGATGCTGTTCGATCACCTGAGCCCCTCCTATGCGGGCGATGTCGGCATCGGCATCAACCCGGCGCTGGCCAAGGAGATCAAGGAGGCAGATCTCGTGGTGCTGCTCGGCGGCCGCCTCTCCGAAATGCCCTCTTCCGGCTATACGCTGCTCGACATCCCCTACCCGTCGCAGAAACTCGTCCATATCTATCCGGAAGCCGAAGAGCTTGGCCGCGTTTACCGTCCCGATCTGGCAATCTGCGCCGCACCGGACGATTTTATCGCCGCCCTCTCCTCCATCACAATCTCCGGCAGTGCCGCATGGGCCGATCGCACCGCCGCCATGCATGCGGCCTATCTCACCTGGTCCACCCCACCGAAAACCGGCCCCGGCGCGGTGCAGATGGGTCCGATCATGGACTGGATCGAGGCCAATGTGCCCGAGGACGCGATCCTCACCAATGGCGCCGGCAACTATGCCACCTGGGTCCATCGCTTCCACCGTTTCCGTCGCTACAATACACAATCGGCCCCGACATCAGGCTCGATGGGTTACGGCCTGCCGGCGGCCGTCGCGGCCAAGCATCTGTTCCCCGAGCGTGAGGTGATCTGCTTTGCCGGCGACGGCTGTTTCATGATGCACGGACAGGAATTCATCACCGCCGTGCGTTACGGCCTGCCGATCATCACGGTACTGGTCAATAACGGCACCTACGGCACGATCCGCATGCATCAGGAGCGGGAATATCCCGGCCGTGTCAGCGGCACCGATCTTGTCAATCCGGATTTCAACGCCTTTGCCAAAGCCTATGGCGGCCACGGCGAAACGGTGGAAAGAACGCAAGACTTCGCCGCCGCCTTCGAACGGGCGCGGGCCAGCGGCAAGCCGGCCATTATCGAGGTGAAGCTGGATGCCGAAGCGATCACGCCGACGCGTACCCTGACACAGATCAGGACAAAAAGCTGACATGACGCATGGACACGGCTCCGGCATGGTGTAAATCCTGACGCTAGCAAGACGTCATCCTCGGGCCTGTCCCGAGGATCCAATCACGTATCGTAAAGTTCATCGGTTGCAGTTGCTCGGGACAGGCCCGAGCATGACGAAGGAGGGGTCTCACACTTCTTCCAGCAGCCCTTTGGATCAGGAAACGACATGCCGGATGCAGCCTCTCCCGTCATCACCCCGCGCGGCGCAAAAATCGAGCCCTCGGCCGGTGCGCCTTTCGAGGCCGTGCGCGTGGCCCGGGATGTCTTGCACACTTCCCGCACGGCAGCGCTTGCGACCCTCGATCCCGTCAGCGGATATCCCTATACCACCGCCACCAATATCGGCATCGAACCGGACGGCACGCCGTTCTTCTTCGCGGCGGGGTTGACGCTACATGCCCGCAACATGGAGGCGGACGCGCGCATCTCGCTGACACTCGCCCCCTTCGGCAAGGGAGATGCGCTGACGCTGCCGCGGCTGACTCTGGTGGGCAAGGCGGAACAAATCGGCCCGGATGAAGTGCCGCTCGCCATCGCGCGCTACATTGCCCGCTACCCCAAAGCGAAACTTTATCTCTCCCTTCCCGATACGCGGCTTTACCGGTTGCGGACAGAAGGTGTGCAGATCAATGGCGGCCCGGCCCGCAATGCCAGCAACATCACCCCGGCCGATCTGCTCACCGATCTGTCAGGCGCAGACGAACTGATGGCGGCCGCGGAAAGCGAAGCGATCCGCCTCAATGCCATCAAGGGCGAAGCATCCCGGCTCGCCGTTCTCGCCGGCGCAAAGACTGGCCGCTGGACGATCACCTCCATCGACCCGGATGGCATCGATCTCGCATCGGCCAGCGATCTGGCACGGCTGTGGTTTGCGGAGCGGGTGACGACGTTGAAGCAATTTGAGAAGGCGCTTGCCTAGCTTTTGAAGTGAAGTTTCCAAGCGATTCACAAACCTGGGACAATCCCCTCTCCTCCGTCATACTCGGGCCTGTCCCAAGGATGACGAAACGAACGTTTCGAATTTTCTCATCAAAAAAGGCCGGGCCGCTTTCCGCGACCCGGCCTTTTCTTAAAAACTCAGACGGATGCTCAGAGGGCAGCGGTCACGATGAACTCGACCTTGTAGTCCGGCGTCGCCAATGGTGCGCCGCTGGTGGCGCGGGCCGGCGGGTTTGCCGGGTCGATCCAGCCTTCCCAGACGGCGTTCATTTCGCCGAAGGTGGACATGTCGGAGAGGTAGATGATGGTCTGCAGGATCTTCGACTTGTCCGAACCCGCAGCGGCCAGCAGGCGATCGACTTCAGCGAGAGCGGACTTGCTCTGTTCCGTAACGCTCGTGCCTTCGCCAACCTGGCCGGCCAGATAAACGGTGTTGCCGTGAACGACGGCGCCGCTCATGCGCTTGCCCGGCTCGATACGCTTGATGGTCATGGAAAACTCCTGTTGATTGGCATTTAAAATAGAAAGATGCGCGGAAAATCAGCCGCGCAGGTGATGGGTCTTTTCGTAGATCGCCGTCGAGCGCGCACCGGAACGGCAATAGCCGAGCATCGGGCGCTGCAATTCGTCCAGCGCATCCACCATGCCGGCAACGGCATCCGCATCGACGCCGTAACGGCCGACCGGCACATGCATGATGGTGAGGCCAAGCTGTTCGGCACGCTCGGCAATATCGGCGAAAAGCGGCTGGCCGTCTTCTTCGCCGTCAGGGCGGTGGCAGACGATCGACTTGAAGCCGAGCGCCTTGATCTCGTCGAGATCGGCGACGCTGATCTGTCCCGTTACCGAATATTCGTCGTCTATGCGCCTGATATCCATCTTATGCCTCCGCTGAAACCGGCGTCCGCGCCGCTGGCTGTCATCCTTGAAATCCGCATCCGATGTAAGCGGTCAAAACCCCTGCGTCAATGACGGGGCATCTTCATTCGGTACGGCTCAGAGGATGGAAAAGCGCAGGCCGAAGGAACGGCTTTCGCCCGGCTGGAGAATATTGAACTCGCCGGCCGCCTCAAGCTCGCTCCGCCCCACCCAGCGATGCGAAACCGGCTCGATGCCGAGCACATTGGCGGGCGCCTGCTGGTTGCGCCACATCTGCAGATAGGGCAGCGTTTCCGTGCGAAAACGCACGGTCAGCGTCTTCCCGCCGATGGCCGCAATCGGTCCGAGCGCGAGCGAAGCCCACTCGTCATCACCGGCGGGAACGCAGAAAACGGTGCCCGGCTCTTCGCCGAAACGCCAGCCGTGGCCGCCACCATCCAACATCGCGCCTTCAAGCCGCACGGCGTCGTCGAAGAGGCGCGCGCCGACATTCATATGATACATCAGGAACACCGGGATGGGCCGCTCGGACGTGTTGACGATCTTATCATCGAGGCTGACCTCGCCGCTTTCCCCGTCGATACGCCATGTCCGTTCGAGAAGGGCCGTGCCGCCATCGGCAAGCTTCACGGGAACCTCGACGCGCGCCAATGCATTGGACTCGTGAACATCGAACGCAATGACCGTCGCGGGATGCGAGGAAAAGGACCCATGCAGCGGATATCGACGTCCCTCACCGTCGCCATCGATCGGTTCGGGATGGCGGATATGGTCGGGGCCGCAGGTGAACAGAAAGCCTTCCAGAGAGTGGTCGATGCGCGCATCGCC
This sequence comes from Agrobacterium sp. 22-214-1, assembly GCF_053522465.1. Classification (NCBI taxonomy): domain Bacteria; kingdom Pseudomonadati; phylum Pseudomonadota; class Alphaproteobacteria; order Hyphomicrobiales; family Rhizobiaceae; genus Agrobacterium; species Agrobacterium sp. 22-214-1. The sequence goes on from NZ_JBNWCK010000003.1 coordinate 140,350, forward strand.
ATCGTCGGGAATGGCGCGGCCGGGCGCGATGTCGATGCCATCGACAACGCAGGCGCCGATATCGAAAACGGAGGTTTCATCGAGGAAAATGCGCGGCGATCTGCCAGCCTGAAACGAACGCAAGATAACCTCCCTGTGACCCTAAAAACGCATGCTTCACGGAAACGCTACTAACCGTGACGGAAATTAAGATTGCATTAACCGCGAATTCACCTTTTTCACAATAGGGTCAAGATTGCGGTGTGTTTATCGGTGAACAAGCAAGGGATAGCAGAATCGTGAAACAGTTTCTTAACGCAGCTCTGGGTCTGACAGTCGCGCTGGCGGCAGCTATCGCCCCGCTACAGGCTGGCGCGCAGCAGCGTTATGGCGATCAGCGGACAATGCTGGTGACCCCTGATGGTCGTGTGCTCGACTTCATGCCGGAGCGCGGCGATATCGTCATCAGCCGCGATTCCATGGGACGCACGGTGTTTTACGACCAGTACGGCAATCTCCTCGCCACCGAAATGCCCTCCGGCTACCAGCAGCGGCAACAGGCACGCCAGCGCGACACCACCTATTATCCGCCCGCCCCCGGCGGCCAGTATCGTGAACCGCAACGCGACTACGGCTATCAGGACAATGGCAGCGTGCGCGATTACCGCGAATATCGCGGCGATGGTTCCGACGAAAATTTCTATACCGGCTCCGTTCCCGCACCCGGTGCGGTGGAAAGCGGCCCGCTCGGCCAGCCGATGCCGGGCGAAAGCACCACGGCCGCCGTTCCGCAGCCGGACCACCTGATCGAGCGCCATACGCCGGTAACAACGCCGGTCAATCGCTCGCGCCAGGAAATCGTCGCGCTCCAGACATTCCTCGACCGTGAAGGCATCTCGCCCGGCGTGATCGACGGCAAGATGGGCGACAACGTCAACAAGGCGATTGCCGCCTGGCAGGACATGACCGGCGAAAAGCTCGACCCCAACAATTCCGATGACATTCTGGAGCGTCTGCGCGCTTCCGGCGGCATGCCGATCGTCGATTACACCATTACCGCCGCCGACGCCGCCGGCCCCTATGTCGCCTCCATCCCGGACGACTATGCCGAGAAGTCGCAGCTGCCTGCCCTCTCCTTCACCTCGACTTCGGAAGCGCTCGCCGAACGCTTCCACATGGATGAGAACTATCTGAAGGAACTGAACCCCGGCATCGATTTTTCCGTTCCCGGCACCATCATCAAGGTCGTCAATCCGGGCGAGACGAAAAAGGGACAGGTGGCCCGCATCGTCGCGCATAAGGGCATCAAGCAGGTCTTCGCCTATGGTCAGGACGGCAATCTGATCGCCGCCTATCCCGCCACCATCGGTTCCACGGATACGCCCTCGCCAAGCGGCACGCACACGGTGGAGCGCATCGCGCTCAATCCCGGCTACACCTATAATCCGAAGATCAACTTCAAGCAGGGCCAGAACGACAAGATCCTGCAGATTCCCCCGGGTCCGAACGGCCCGGTCGGCACGGTCTGGATTGCCCTGTCGAAGCCGACCTATGGCATTCACGGCACGCCGGAACCCTCGAAGATCGGCAAGACCAACAGCCACGGCTGTATTCGCCTGACCAACTGGGATGCGACCGAACTGGCAAAAATGGTCCGCCCCGGCGTGGTGGTCGAATTCGCGGAATAGGATCGACCGAAAGAAAAAAGAAAAAGCCCGGCGGTTTGGTTCGCCGGGCTTTTTTTCATTTAATGGCGTTTCAGTCCCGTTTTTCCGTGAGGAAATAAAGCAGGGCTGCCACCGGCAAGGCGAAGCCGATCCACGAGGCGGCTTGCCATTCGCCGACGGCATAGGCCCAGCCGCCGACGGCGGAACCGATTGCACCGCCCATGAAGAATGTCGCCATATAGATGCCGTTCAGGCGGCTGCGGAATTCCGCTCCGAGCGTGAAGATGGCACGCTGGCCAAGCACCAGATTGGTGGTGACGCCGAAATCCAGAACGATGGCGGCGACGACCAGAATGGCGAGCGCCAGATGCGAGCCTTCGGGCGCAAGATGCGTGACGGCGAAGGAGAGCGCCACAGCCACCAGGGCAAAGAAGGTGGCCGCACGCGTCCAGCCACGATCCGCCATCCGCCCGGCAATCGGCGCAGCCACGGTGCCCGCCGCACCGGCCAGCGCGAAAAGCGCGATCTCACCCTGGCTCAGATTGAAATGCGGCCCGCTCAGATAAAGCGGCGTGGTGGTCCAGAACAGGCTGAAGGCCGCAAACAGGAAGGCGTGATAGATCGCCCGCCGCCGCAGGATCGGCGTGTGCAGCGCCAGCCGGCCCATCGAGGCCATCAATGCGCCGTAGCTCAGCCGGGCATCGGGCATACGGGCAGGCAGAAGCCGGAAAAGCACCACGGCAAGAAGCGCCATGACGGCCGCCGAGGTCAGAAACACACCGCGCCAGGACACCACTTCCGACAGAAGGCTGGAAACCGGCCGCGCCAGCATGATGCCGGCCATCAGCCCGCTCATGACATTGCCGACCACCCGCCCGCGAATGGCGTGCGGCGCCATATGGGCGGCATAGGGAACGATGACCTGCACCGCCACGGAACTGACGCCGACCAGAAAGGCCGCAATCAGAAACGGGGCCGCATGCGGCGCGAATGCCGCCGCCACAAGGGAAAGCACCGCCATCGCAACGGCGCTGACCACCAGCTTGCGGTTTTCAACGAGATCGCCGAGCGGCACGACAAACAGCAGACCGATACCATAACCGATCTGGGTCAGGGTCACGATCAGCCCCGTCGCACCGGCAGAAAGACCAAGCTCCGCCCCGATGATGCCGGCCAGCGGCTGGCCATAATAAAGATTGGCGGCAATCAGTCCGCAGGCTGTCGCCAAGAGGAACGTCAAAGCCGGGGAAATGGATGTTGCCTCGACATCATCCCCTTCAATTACACGCGTCGTCATCATTTTCTCCAATATGGAAACAATCGTTTCCTAAATAGTCACAAAATCAATCGGCAAGCTTCATGGCGATATCCACCACGGCCACCATGTCTTTAAGGCTGCGCCCCGTCTTTCCCACCACGCGCATGCCGTACATCATGCACAGCATCGCCCGGGCGAGATCGTCAGGATCGGCCTTCGAACGCACGGAACCATCCTTCTTCCCTTCGGCAACGAGGCGGGCGACAATTCGCTCCCTCGCCTTCACGGCCCGCTCGACCACGATTGCAATATCGTCATCCAGCGCCGCCAGATCGGCAGCAGCACCAACCACCAGACATCCATCGGAACCGACACCGCCATGCGACCGTTCCGCATAGAACATCAGGCCTGCCCTAACGCGCTCATAACCGGTATCGAAACCGGCCACCGCCGCTTCGAAACGCTCGGTCTGCACGATCCTGTAGCGTTCCATCGTGGCGATGAAGATGGCCTTCTTGTCCTTGAAAGCCTTGTAAAGACTGCCCTGCGCCAGTTCCATCGCATCGGTGAGATCACCGACGGAGGTGGCGTGATAACCGCGTCGCGAAAAAACGCGGATCGCCCCATCGAGCGCACGGTCGACGTCAAACTCGCGCGGCCTGCCGCGATGGCGCTGTTCCGGTGAATTGGTGTGGTTGATATTGCTCATGGTCGGAATATAGGAAACGATCATTTCCAAATCAAGCGAATAATTTTATCCTCTGTACGAACTAGCGCGATGAAGCCGGGCGCCTGGCTATTTCCCGATACAACGCCTCGGGAGAAACGCCTATTTCAGCAGCGAGGCTCTTCCATTGCCCCTTGGGCGGAAGCAGACCTTCATTGACGGTGATCCAGGCATCGAGCCGCGCGCCAACCGAGCGCAGCGCCAATATTTCCGCCCGCGTCCTGACCTTTTTTAGCTCGCCGGAGATATGATTTATCCATTCGAGTGCGAATGCAGGTTCGCGTTCCAGCAATTGCCGCAGCGTGCCGATAGGCACAAACAAGGCACGTCCGGCTGTCATGGCGATGGCGTCGCAGTGATATTTCTCCGAAAACACCGAGGCTTCGGCAAGAACCGTCATCGGCCCTGCCCGTTGCAACACGGCACTATGTCCATCCTCCTGAAACCGCATCAGATGGATATAGCCCTCGACCACCAGCGCCAGCACATGAATGGAATCGCCTTGATGAAAAAGGTATTCGCCTTTTTCAAAGGATCTGGACACGGACGCCTTCGGGCGAAGCTGGTCAAAAATCGAACTCGACATGATTTCTATCATGTCCGGCAAACGGGCCGGCTGACAAGCTCAGGGGATCGCAACAATCCGAGTAGCCCCATGAAATCCACGGTTCTTGTCTTCCTCACCGCTCTTCTCCCCCTCTCCGCCGCCGGGGAAGAGCAGCATCTCCACCAATCTCCCTATGCGGGCCAGCAGAGCCGAACCATCAAGAGCCTGTCGGCTGAAGATATTGCCGAACTGGAACAGGGAGGCGGATGGGGCTTTGCGAAAGCCGCCGATCTCAACGGTATGCCGGGTCCCTCACATGTCAGCAAGATGGCGACCGAACTGGCGCTGACGACCGAGCAGGCCGCCGCCGTCCAACAGCTGTTTCAAACCATGCGGAAAGATGCTGCGACAGAAGGCAGGCAAATGATCGCCGGCGAAGCGGCACTGGATGCAGGCTTCCGTAATGGCTCAATCGATGCGGATCAATTGCGAGCGCAACTCGACCGTATTGAAGAAAGCCGCGCCAGACTGAGATACATCCACCTTGCCGCTCATCTCGAAACGGTAAAGCTGCTGACCAAGGAGCAGGTCGCACGTTACAACAGGCTGCGCGGCTATGCGCCTTAACGAGCACGCGGACGGAGCCGGTTCCTGCCCTGGCGGCAGCTCCGGCTCTCAGGCGGCCTTGCGGGTGAAAAGACGCGCGGGTTGCGTGCCGAGCCGCAAAAGACGTTTCGGTAGCAGGCCGACGACTTCAATGGCGAAGGCTTTCGCATTCTCCACCGCCTTGTCGATATTGCTGACCTTGTCCTTGTCGAGACAGAGGAGCGTACCGCCATAGTCGAAAATGTCGCGATAGGCCGCTCTCTCGACAATCGGCGTATTGAGCACCGAGACGTTCTTTTCCGCCAGCAGCATTTTGACGAGCAGCAGGGAGCGCGTCGCCACCATGGCGTTGACCCGTGTCAGTACGATGGAATGGGCGATAGCCTTGCCCATCTTGCGGTTCAGGAATTCGATGTGATCCAGAACCTCGGCAGCGCCGCGCGCATCCATGGCTGAGCCCTGCACCGGGATCAGCACGTGATCGGAAATGCCGAGCGCCACGGTCAGAAGCGGGCTTTTCGCGCCCGGCAGGTCGATGATGAAACAGTCGGTATTGGTTTTATTCTCGCGAATATGGCCTTCAAGCGAAGCCATTGTCACATGCGAAATCACCGAGAGGTTTTCGATCTCGCCGGACAAGTCGTGCCAGCGGGAAATCCACAATTGCGGATCGGCATCCAGAACCGTCACGCGGTGACCGCTGCGGGCGAGCTCGGTTGCCAGAAGCAGCACGGCAGTGGTTTTTCCGGCGCCGCCCTTGGTGTTGGCAAAAGTAATGACAGGCATGATATCCCCGATTGATCAGAGCCATTTCATGCTCATTCACGCACCGAGCCGATCACGGTGCTTTCCATAACCTTAACGAACATGGTTAAGAAAAGACTAAGATCGTTTTTAGGGACAACAAAAAGCCCGCGATAAGTCGCGGGCTTCTGCCATCTGATTGATCACGCCAGCTTTCGGCAGGCCCCCACATCGTCCGCGCGCAGGCGGCCGGCTTTGAGATCTTCGTACTTTGGCAAATTCAGGGAATTGCCCAGGCTTTTCTCAACTGTTGCACGATCAAGCGTGATCATGCGTCCGGCGCTGGTGAAGGATACCATGCCATTCTTTCCGGAATACGCCATGGTCGCGCGCATTTCACAAAAATAGCGGTCGGAGCCCTTGGACAAGTTCCATCCCCGGATTCCCGCCTTGTTGCTCGATAGGGTTCCGACTTTGTAACCCTGACCGGAAAGCTCCTTAAAAGAAGCGGCCTGCGCCGCAAAAGGCAGACTTAAGAACGCCACTGCCAGCAATGGCGAAAATGCTGAAAATCTCATGGTTGCCACAACGATCCTTTAAAAGCAGTCCTCGAACAACTTCTTCGTATTCTCCAGCGTCATCGGCACCGGATTACCACCACAGCTCGGATCCTTGATCGCTTCAGCCGCCAGCTCGTCGATACGATCCGGCTTGATGCCCATGGCGGTCAGGTTTTCCGGCACGCCGAGTTCCCTGCGAAGCTCCAGCACATAGTCATAAAAGCCGTCGAAGCCGCCGGAAATGCCGAGATAGGCGGCCGCGCGGGCAATCTTGTCTTCGATGGCGGGGCGATTGAAGCGCAGCACCGCCGGCATGACGACGGCGTTGGTCATGCCGTGATGGGTGTTGTAGACCGCACCGATCGGGTGAGAGAGCGAGTGAATGGCGCCGAGACCCTTCTGGAAGGCGACCGCCCCCATCGCCGCCGCCGCCATCATATTGGTGCGCGCCTCGATATCCGTACCGTCCCTATAGGCGCGCGGCAGGAATTCCTTGACGAGACGCAGGCCCTCCAGCGCCACACCGGCGCTCATCGGATGGAAGAACGGCGACGAATAGGCCTCGAGGCAATGGGCAAAGGCATCCATGCCCGTGCCCGCCGTGATGACCTTCGGCATGCCAACCGTCAGTTCCGGATCGCAGATGACGACGCCGGGCAAAAGCTTCGGATGGAAGATGATCTTCTTCACATGGGTCTGCGAATTGGTGATGACGCTGGCGCGGCCGACTTCCGAACCGGTGCCCGCCGTCGTGGGCACGGCGACGATGGGGGCGATCTTGGCGGCATCCGCCCGTGTCCACCAGTCGCCGATATCCTCGAAATCCCAGACCGGGCGCGTCTGCCCGGCCATGAAGGCGATGGTCTTGCCGAGATCGAGGCCCGAGCCGCCGCCGAAGGCGACGACGCCGTCATGGCCGCCATCGCGATAGGCTTTCACGCCGGCTTCCATGTTGATCTCGTTGGGATTGGGATCGACCTCGGCAAAGATCGCCCGGCCGAGACCCGCCTCTTCCAGCACATCGAGCGCATGCGCGGTGATCGCCATATTGGCAAGGCCGCGATCCGTAACGAGCAGCGGCTTCTTGATGCCGAGCGTCTTGCAGGCTTCCGCCAGTTCCTTGATCCGGCCACGGCCAAGCTTGACGGCGGTGGGGTAGCTCCAGTTGGCGACGATATTCATTTCGTGACTTTCTTCAGATGGTAGGATTTCGGTCGGGTCAGGTTCTGGAAACCGAGGACGGAGAGCGAGCCGCCACGGCCGGTTTCCTTGACGCCGGTCCAGCAAAGGGCGGGGTCGAGATAATCCGCGCGGTTCATGAACACGGTGCCGGTTTCGATTTCGCGGCCGACGCGCCCGGCGCGGGCGGCATCCTGCGTCCACAGCGAGGCGGTGAGACCATATTTGCTGTCATTCATCAGCGCGATGGCTTCGTCGTCATTCTTCACTTTCATGATGCCGACGGCCGGGCCGAAGGTTTCTTCGGTCATGAACTCCATCGAATGATCGACATTGACGAGCACTTGCGGCGCGACATAAGCGCTCTCGCCGTCATCGGCGGGGAAAAGCTTCGGATCGACCAGCGCCTTGGCGCCCTTGGCAACGGCGTCGGCAATCTGCGCCCGCACCACCTTGGCAAACCGCTTGTTGGCCATCGGCCCGAGCGTCGTTTCCTGCTCCAGCGGGTTACCGAGCTTGTAGTTGGACACCCACGCCACCGATTTCTCGACGAAGGCGTCATAGAGGTTTTCATTGACGTAGATGCGCTCGATGCCGCAGCAGCATTGCCCGGAATTATAGGTGGCGCCATCCATCAGCGTATCGACGGCGGCGTCGAGATCGGCGTCCTCCATCACGTAGCCGGGGTCCTTGCCGCCGAGTTCAAGCCCGAGGCCGGTGAAGGTGCCGGCCGCGGCGCGCTCGATGGCGCGGCCGCCTTCCACCGAACCGGTGAAATTGACAAAATTGAATAGGCCCTCGGAGATCAGCGCCGAGGTCGTGCCATGGTCGAGGAAGACATTGATGAAGACATCGTCAGGTACGCCAGCCTCTACGAAGGCCCGCACCATGCGCTCGCCCACCAGCAGCGTCTGCGCCGCATGTTTGATGACGACCGTATTGCCGGCCATCAAGGCGGGTGCGACGGTGTTGATCGCCGTCATGTAAGGATAATTCCAAGGCGCAATGACGAAGACCACGCCATGCGCCTCGCGCTCGATGCGACGTTCGAAATTGCCGCTTTCCTCGATGACGAGCGGCGCCAGCGCATCGGCGGCGATGGAGGCGACATAGTTGGAGCGTTCGTTGAATCCCTTGAATTCGCCGCCATAACGCACCGGACGGCCCATCATATGCGCCAGTTCGGGCACCACCTCCGCCACCATTTCATTGAGGCGGGCGACACCCTTCAGAACCAGCTGAACGCGGTCCTCAAGCGGACGCCGCGCCCAGTCCTTTTGCGCCTTGCGCGCTTTCGAAACGGCGGCGCGCGCCGCCTCCAGCGACATCGCCTCCCGCTCGGCATAAACCGAGCCATCGATGGGCGAGATATTCTGGATCATGGTCATGATGTTTTCCCGTAATGATTAGGCTCGTTCGAAACCGCGCGCCACTTCCCAGTCGGTCACGCGGCGGTCGTATTCTTCCTGCTCCCATCGTCCGGCATGGACGTAATGATCGATCACATCGTCGCCAAAGGCGTTGCGCAGCATTTTCGATCCGTCCAGAAAGGCAGTGGCGTCACGCAGGGTCTTGGGTATCTCGCGCACATCCTTGCCGCCATAGGCGTCACCGACAAAAGCGGGTTCAAGTTCAAGTTTATTTTCGATGCCGTCAATGCCCGCCGCAAGAAGAGCAGCCATCGCGAGATAGGGATTGAGATCGGAGCCGCCGACGCGGCATTCGATACGGATACCCTTGGTGCCTTCGCCGCAGAGGCGATATCCCGCCGTGCGGTTGTCGAGGCTCCAGATCGCCTTGGTGGGCGCAAAGGTGCCCGCCATGAACCGCTTGTAGGAATTGATATAGGGGGCCAGAAAATACGTGATCTCGCTGGCATGGGCGAGAAGCCCGGCAACATAGTGCCGCATCAGTTCCGACATGCCGTGCTTGGCGTCTTTGTCGAGGAAAGCGGGCGTCTTGCCGTCGACGCTCCACAGCGACTGGTGAATATGCGAGGAGCTGCCGGCGGCGTTGTAGTTCCACTTGGCGAGGAACGTCACCGCCTTGCCCTTGGACCACGCGATTTCCTTGGTGGCGTTCTTGATGATGGCGTGCCTGTCGGCCATGGTCAGCGCATCGGCATAACGCACGTTGATTTCCGCCTGACCTGCGGACGCTTCGCCCTTGGAGTTTTCGACCGGAATGCCGGCGCCCTGCAGGCCTTTGCGCAGCGCCCGCATGACATCCTCTTCCTTGGTCGTCTGGAAGATATGGTAATCCTCATTATAGCCGCTGGCGAGGTTCAGACCCTTGTAGCCGTTGGCGCGCGCCGCATCGAAGGTCTGGTCGAACAGGAAGAATTCCAGTTCGGTCGCCATATAGGCCTTCAGCCCCATGGCCTCCAGCCGCGCCACCTGCTTTTTCAAGAGCGCGCGCGGCGAATGCGGCACTTCTTCATGGGTGTGATGATCGAGCACATCGCACAACACCAGCGCCGTGCCTTCCAGCCACGGCACGCGCCGCAGCGTCGAAAGATCGGGTTTCAGCACATAGTCGCCATAACCCTTTTCCCAGCTGGAGGATTTGTAGCCGGGAACGGTTTCCATCTCCATGTCGGTGGCAAGCACGTAATTGCAGCTATGGGTTTCCTCAAAGGCGCTTTCAACGAAGAACTCCGCCTGGAACCGTTTGCCCATCAGACGCCCCTGCATGTCGACAAGGCAGGCCAGAACCGTGTCGATGCGCCCCTCGGCGACATCCATTTTAAGCGCGTCGAATGTGTAGCTCGTCATTTTGTCCGTTCCCTTTATTGTCGTGGCCGGGCGGCCGGGATGCGGCCGCCCGTTTGTTTGAGCATCAGGCCTTTGCAGCCGCTGCGGCAACCGCAGCCTGCTTGTGCTCCAGCGCGAATTCCTCTTCCGGCGACAGGATGAGGCGGTGGCGTCCGACAAAGGCGAAGTAGGCGATTGCCACGGCGAACCAGACGGCAACCCAGAGCACGCCCTTGGTGAAGTTCGGATCCTGGATCTGGTAAAGCAGCGTGACGATGGCGATGATGACCGTCAGCACCGCGCCCGGAATGCCGAAGGGCGAACGGAACGGCCGCTCGATATGCGGCAGGTTCTTCCTGAGCAGAATGAAGGAAATCGCCTGCATGATGTAGGAGAACATCGCACCGAACACGGCCATGTTCAAAAGCACGCTGCCGATGATGCTGCCGCCCTGTTCCGCACCCAGCGCGAACCAGATGACGAGCATGACCGCCAAGCCGACAATCGCGCCGGTGATGTTGGCAACGTATGGCGTGCGATACTTGGAATGGGTGATCGACAGCACGGTCGGGAAGTAACCCGCACGCGACAGCGAATAGATCTGCCGGCCCTGCGCGTAGAGGATCGTATGGAAGCTGGCGATCAGGCCGGTAAGCGCAACGAGACCGAGCACCACCACGCCGCCATCGCCATAGATCGCCTTGAAACCATCGAGCAGCGGCTCAAGCGAGGAGCTGAGATGGAAGGCGCCGACGCCCGGCAGGGACGGGTTGAGCAGCACGATCATGAAGGCCGAAACCATCAGCGTCACCATGCCGAGGATGATGCCCTTCGGCATGTCACGCTTGGGATCGACCGATTCTTCCGCCGCCAGCGGTAGTTGCTCGATGGCGAGGAACAGCCAGACCGCGAAAGGCAGCGTGGCGAGAACGCCCGAGAACCCGAAGGGGAAGAAGGAACCGCCGCCCTCCGGCAGCTCCACCGCCTTGCCGTCAGGTCCGACACCGATATTGAGCGCGAAACGCGAAAAATCGATGTTGGGAATGGCGCTGATCCAGAAAAACACCAGAACGGCAAGCGAAATCAGCGTGATGACCAGCGTCACCTTGAAGGAAAGCTCAAGCCCGAAGACATTGAGCGCAAGGAATATCGCGTAAAACGCTATCCATACGAAGGGTGAATAGGCGGGATCGAGGCCGAGAATGGAGTTCACATAGGCCGTGATGAAGGTGACGACGACCGCCGGCGTCAACACATATTCAACATTCTCGCAAAGCCCGGTGATGAAGCCGCCCCATGGCCCCATGGCCGTGCGGGCAAAGGAATAGGCCGCACCGGTATGCGGCAATGCCGGGCTCATTTCCGCGATCGAAAATGTCAGCCCGAGATACATGATGGCGATGATGATGCCCGCCACCAGCATGCCGCCCCAGCCGCCGGTGGAAAAGCCGAAATTCCATCCGGAAAAATGCCCGGAAATGACCGCGCCGACGCCGAGCGACCAGAGCGACCACACGCCCGCATAACGGGATAGTCCGCGTTTTTCGAAATAGGATGCATCAGCCTTCTTGTAGCTGACGCCTGACGATGAACTGTCCATGCCCTTCTCTCCTGAATAAGAAAAAAACAAGCCAGTCAGCCGTTATTGGCCGATTGTGCCCCAGTTTTCAGCACCTGCGGAAGGTTTCCGCGTTGTGCCGCACGCACTTGCTGTTCCCTTGCCGCCTCATGCCTTTCCGGCTTTCCTTGAATGTCGGCAGTCTCATCTGGCAGCCGACCCCGGTGTTTTCACCATCGGCCGGCCATAGCTCCCTCACTCATCGATCGATGAGAGCGCCTTCCCCATAAGCTCGTAAAGAAAACCGGCGATTGCCGCCTGCTCTCCTTCATTGGTGATGAGATCGTTGCGGATCTCGATCATGACGTTCAAAAGCCCATCCGGCAGCGCATGCAGCCGCAGCGTATGCGTCACGCCGTCTTCCGGGCCATAGGGATCGTTGCGATTGACCGTGAGCGCGGACCCTTCGGCGCCCGCCAGCATCGCATCCGCGAGGCGGCTGTCGGTATCGTGCAGGATGCCGATCTCAACCTTTCGGAACCGGCCGTGATAGACCGGCGTGAAACTGTGGATGGTCACCACCACCACGTTACGGCCATCCGCCTGCCGCGCGGCGATGATCTCGCTCACCCGGTCATGAAACGGCACATAAAGTGCTGAGGTGCGGGCGAACCGTTCCGCTTCGCTGAGATCGAAATTGCCGGGAATATCGTAAATCTCGCTTTTCACCGGCATGGCGGAAGGCGATTCGGGCGGTCGGTTGCAATCATAGACGAGACGCGAAAACCGCTGATAAACGAGCGTGGCGTCAAGCTTTTCCGAAAGCAGCCGGGCAACGGCCAGAGCGCCCGGATCCCAGGCCGCATGGCTCGAAAGCACCTCCGGCGAAAGACCCAGTGTGCCGAATTTCTGCGGAATGGTGGCGGAGGCATGTTCGCAGACGAGAAGGACGTCGCCCTTCGCCGCAGCATTCTCGATGCCGACGGCCTGCCCTTCCGCTTCTGTGAAAAACCGTGACCGCACCGTCATGCACGAACCCCGCCCGGAAACCCCGTCGCTCCGTCAACGCCGAAAAGAATTCTTCACATTATTGCGAGTGTCAAATGGAATTTTGAAATTTTCTCTTCATTTTCCCATTGACTCAATAGCTGGCACAGATGTTTATTTTAGCCATGCACCGGCAGAAGACCGGAAGGGGAAAAATTTGCGCAGCACGACGGCGACCGTGTCGGATGTCATTCATGCCCATTACGACGCACTGACCCGTTCGGAAAAACGGCTGGCGGAGAGCCTGCTCGGCAACTACCCCGTCTCCGGCCTCGGCAGCATCACCACCATTGCGGAAAATGCCGGCGTTTCGACGCCGACGGTGGCGCGCATGGTGCAGAAGCTCGGCTACAAGGGCTACCCGGAATTTCAGGCGCATCTGCACCAGGAACTGGAAGCGACGATCTCCGGCCCCATCGCCAAACATGACCGCTGGGCAACCAATGCGCCCGGCTTGCACATCCTCAACCGCTTTGCCGATGCCATCACCGGCAATCTGCGCGATACGCTGAGCGATCTCGACACCGCCGTCTTCGACAATGCCGCAGCGCTGCTTTCCGACCGCAAGCGCAGCATCTATTTCGTCGGCGGACGCATCACCGGCGCGATTGCCGAATATTTCTTCACCCATATGCAGGTGATCCGGCCGAAGACGACGCTGATGTCGTCGAATTCCAGCGCCTGGCCGCAATATATGTTGAACATGAGCGCCGGCGACATACTGGTTATCTTCGACATCCGCCGTTACGAGCACGACATGACGACGCTGGCCGAAGTGGCCAAGGCAAACGGCGTGCAGATCATTCTCTTCACCGATCAATGGACATCGCCGGTGGCGCGCCATGCGCTGCACACTTTCCGCGTCAGGATCGAAGCTCCCTCGGCATGGGACTCCTCGGTCGTCACGCTGTTCGTGGTCGAAGCGTTGATCGAAGCGGTGCAGAACGGCACCTGGGATGAGACCAGGGAACGCATGAATGCACTGGAAGGCCTGTTCGAACAGACGCGGCTGTTCCGCAGGCCGGACAGGACATGAAACTACATAGCCGGGCAACTTGCTTGACGCGGATGCCGCACGCTGATTGGATACCTGTCATCGCTACCAGCACGATAAAACAGGATAAGAAACCAAGCTGGGGAACATATCTGGCCACCACGGATCATGAGGGGAATCTCCCGCAATTGCAGGCAAAAAGCCGGGTGATGGCGGAAAACGGGCGTAAAGTGACGGAATCCGGATAAATAAATTGCAATCCAGCCGTCACATTAGCTTCATCGAGAATCCGTATCAGCGTCCGCAATATGAGAACACGAAGAGGAGAAAAAAGTGATCTCTCACTGCCGCCGACTGCTCGCTACGACCACTGCACTGGTCATCGCCTCCACCGCAATTGCCGCCGCTGAACCGAGCGCCGAGCTGATCGCCGCCGCCAAGAAGGAAGGCATGCTGACCACCGTCGCGCTGCCGCACGACTGGTGCGGTTACGGCGACGTGATTGCCGCCTTCAAGGCGAAATATCCGGAAATCACCGTCAACGAACTGAACCCCGACGCCGGCTCCGCCGACGAAGTCGAAGCGGTAAAGGCCAACAAGGACAATAAGGGCCCGCAGGCGCCTGACGTCGTCGACGTCGGTCTCGCCTTCGGCCCGCAGATGAAGGCCGAAGGCCTGCTGCAGCCCTACAAGGTTTCCACCTGGTCCGAGATTCCTGACAACGTCAAGGATGCCGACGGTTACTGGTACGGCGACTATTACGGCGTCATGTCGATGTTCGTGAACAAGGACCTCGTCAAGAACACGCCGAAGGACTGGGCCGACCTGCTGAAGCCGGAATATTCCGGTCAGGTAGCGCTCGCCGGTGACCCGCGCGCCTCCAACCAGGCTATCCTCGGCGTTCTCGCCGCCGGTCTTGCCACGGGCGCGAAGTCCGGCAAGGAAGCCGGTGAGGCCGGCCTGAAATATTTCGCCGATCTCAACAAGGCCGGCAACTTCCTGCCGGTTATCGGCAAGGCCGGCACGCTGGCACAGGGCGCAACCCCGATCATCGTCGCCTGGGACTATAACGCCCTTTCCTGGAAGAAGACGCTGAACGACAACCCGCCGACAGAAGTTGTCGTCCCTGAGAAGGGCGTTCTGGCCGGCGTCTACGTTCAGGGCATTTCCGCTTACGCGCCGCATCCGAACGCTGCCAAGCTGTGGATGGAGCACCTCTACTCCGACGACGGTCAGCTCGGCTGGCTGAAGGGCTATTGCCACCCGATCCGCTTCAACGCCATGGTCAAGGCCGGCAAGGTTCCGCAGGAACTGATCGACAGCCTGCCGCCGGCAGCAGCCTATGAAAAGGCAATCTTCCCGACACTCGAGGAAGTCGATGCCAACAAGGCTGCCGTCACCGGTGGCTGGGACAGCGTTGTCGGCGCAAACGTGAAGTAAACTGTTGAAAATGCACCCCGGCCGATCAAAAGCCGGGGTGCTTCTTTTATGATGTAGACCTTTATATACAGACCGTTTGAAAACGGCGTTTGGGGACAAGGATGCCATCAACCAACACCGGCGGACCATCCGACGCGGGCAGGAAACTGCCGCTGCACTGGATTGGTGTCGTACCTTTTGCCGTTTTTGTTCTGCTGTTTCTGATTATGCCGACGATGAAGATCGTCATCGGCGCATTCCAGCACGCCGATGGCAGCTTCACGCTGGAAAATATCGCCGGGCTTTTCACCTCTTCCATTCTCGCGGCCTACTGGATTTCGATCAAGATCAGCCTCGCCTCGGCAGCTCTCGGCTGCCTGATCGGCTTTGCCGTCGCCGCCGCCGTGGTGCTGGGCGGATTGCCGCAGCGCATTCGCGGGCCGCTTCTGACCTTTTCCGGCGTCGCTTCGCAATTCGCCGGCGTGCCGCTCGCCTTCGCCTTCATCGCCACGCTTGGCCCGGTCGGCCTTCTCACCGTCTTCCTGAAGACGCAGATCGGCATCGATCTGAGGCTGCTCGGCTTCAACATCCTGTCCTTCTGGGGCCTGACCGTCACCTATCTGTTCTTCCAGATACCGCTGATGATCCTCATCATCACGCCGGCGCTGGACGGGCTGAAGCGCGAATGGCGCGAGGCGGCGGAAATCCTTGGCGCAACCGGCCTGCAATATTGGCGCATGGTGGCCTTCCCCATCCTGCTGCCGTCGCTGCTCGGCACCATGTCGCTGCTGTTTGCCAATGCCTTCGGCGCAGTGGCGACCGCAATTGCGCTGACCGGCTCCTCGCTCAACATCGTGCCGATCCTGCTTTTTGCGCAGATTCGCGGCGACGTTCTCGGTAATCCGCATCTCGGTTACGCGCTTGCCTTCGGCATGATCGTCGTCACCGGCCTTGCCAATGCACTTTACATCTGGCTGCGCGCCCGCAGCGAAAGGTGGCTGAAATGAAGCGTTTCTTCGCCTGGGGTGCGCTGGTCTTCGGCCTGCTCTATTTCGCCCTGCCGCTGATCGGCATGACCAACTTCTCGCTGAAAATGCGGCGCGGAGAATATTCCTTCGACGCCTATGGCAAGGTGCTCACCGACCCGCGCTTTCAGGAAACCTTCAGCTATTCGGTGGTGATGGCGCTGTTCACCATCGTCTTCGGGGTTCTGCTGGTGGTGCCGACCGCCTATTGGGTGCGCCTGAAACTGCCGGGCCTGCGCCCCTATATCGAATTCATCACGCTTTTGCCGCTGGTCATCCCGGCCATCGTCATCGTCTTCGGTTATATCCGACTTTACAACACCTCGAGCTGGCTGCCACTGACCGGCACGAGCTTCGGCACCAACCTGCTTTTGATGTTCGGTTATGCCACACTGGCCTTGCCCTATATGTACCGCGCCGTCGATACCGGCCTCCGAACCATCGATGTCGCAACACTGACAGAAGCGGCGCAGAGCCTCGGCGCGGGCTGGACGACCATCCTTTCGCGCATCATCCTGCCCAATGTTCTGGTCGCCGTGCTGTCAGGTGCGTTTTTGACCTTCGCCATCGTCATCGGTGAATTCACCATGGCGGCCCTTTTGAACCGCCCGGCCTTCGGCCCCTACATGCAGCTGCTCGGCGCCAACCGCGCCTATGAACCGGCCGCACTTGCCGTGATTTCCTTCGGCATCACCTGGGGTTGCCTGGGTCTGATCCAACTCGTTTCACGCTACCAGAAGGGCGCGCCTCCCAAGGCCTGAGGACAATATTTTCATGAGCTTTTTGACACTTAGCAACATCAAGAAATCCTTCGGCTCCGTGCAGGTCGTGCATGATTTCAACATGGCCATCGAAAAGGGCGAGTTCGTCTCTTTCCTTGGGCCGTCGGGCTGCGGCAAGACCACCGTGCTGCGCATGATCGCCGGCTTTGAAATCCCCACCGGCGGATCGATCGTCATCAACGGCAAGGACCAGACGGCGCTCAGGCCGAACCAGCGCAATATCGGCATGGTGTTTCAGGCCTATGCGCTGTTCCCCAACATGAATGTCTATGAAAACGTCGCCTTCGGCCTGAAAGTCGCCGGCAAGCCGAAAGCCGAGATCGACGCCCGCGTGAAGGAAATGCTCCAGCTCATCCATCTGGAGCATCTGGCGGACCGTTACCCCTACCAGATGTCGGGCGGCCAGCAGCAGCGCGTGGCGCTCGCCCGCGCGCTCGCACCGAAGCCGGAAGTGCTTCTGCTGGACGAGCCGCTCTCCGCGCTTGATGCCAAGATCCGCGTGTCGCTGCGTGAGGAAATCCGCCAGATTCAGCAGAAACTCGGCATCACCACCATTTTCGTGACCCACGATCAGGAAGAGGCCCTGTCGATTTCCGACCGCATCGTCGTCATGAATGGCGGCCGCGCCGACCAGATCGGCTCCCCCTTCGATATCTACAACAAGCCCGCGACCCGCTTCGTCGCCTCCTTCGTCGGCACGCTGAACCTGATCGACGCCACCGTGGTCGATTCCTCATCCAACACCATCCGTGTCGGAGAGCAGCAGATCACCCTGCACAAGCCGGTCGATGCGGCGAACGGCGAAAAAATCACCCTTGCCCTGCGACCGGAAGCAGGCTCGCTCGGCGGCGATGCGAAAGGCGATGTCGCCATTTCCGGCCTCGTCACCTCCAGCCAGTTCCTCGGCTCCGTCATCCGCACCCGCCTCGATCTCGGCGGCTCGACCCTGTCTTTCGACATGTTCAACGATCCCGGCACAGCACCGCCCGCCGTCGGTGAGCAGGTGACGCTGAAATTCGCTGCCGGCGACCTGATGGTCATCAAGGACTGAAGCGCTTTTCCAGACGCAAAACCGCTTCGCCCATTTGCCGGACATGGTAGAGCAGGTATGACTTCGAACCTGCATACCAACCATGTGAGGCCATGATGCGCGCGCTTTTTTACGAACTGTTCGGCGAAACCCCGGTTGTTGCGTCCCTGCCCGACCCGGAACCGACCGATGGCGGCGTGGTCATCGAGGTAAAGGCGACCGGCCTCTGCCGCAGCGACTGGCACGGCTGGATGGGGCATGACCCGGATATCCGCCTGCCGCACGTTCCCGGCCACGAATTCGCAGGCGTGGTCGCCGCCGTCGGCAAAAACGTCACCCACTTCAAGACCGGCGACCGCGTCACCGTGCCCTTTGTCTCCGGCTGCGGTCATTGCCATGAATGCCGCTCCGGCAACCAGCAGGTCTGCGAGGCGCAGTTCCAGCCCGGCTTCACCCATTGGGGCTCCTTCGCCGAATATGTCACCATCGATTATGCCGATCAGAACCTCGTGCATCTGCCTGAGACGATGAGCTACGCCACCGCTGCCGGCCTCGGCTGCCGTTTCGCCACCTCCTTCCGGGCCGTGACCGATCAGGGACGCCTGAAGGGCGGCGAATGGCTGGCGGTCCACGGCTGCGGCGGCGTCGGCCTCTCCGCCATCATGATCGGCGCTGGCCTCGGCGCGCAGGTCGTCGCCATCGACATTGCCGAAGACAAGCTCGAACTTGCGCGGCAGCTCGGCGCGACCGCCACCATCAACAGCCGCGCGGTTGCCGATGTTGCCGAGGCGGTTCGCGAGGTAACGGGTGGCGGCGCGCATGTCTCGATCGATGCGCTCGGTCACCCGCAGACCTGCTGCAACTCCATCAGCAACCTTCGCCGGCGCGGCCGCCATGTGCAGGTTGGGCTGATGCTGGCAGACCACGCCATGCCCGCCATTCCCATGGCCCGTGTGATCGCACATGAACTGGAGATTTACGGCAGCCACGGCATGCAGGCCTGGCGTTACCAGGACATGCTGGCGATGATCGAAAGCGGCAAGCTTGCGCCCGAAAAACTGATCGGCCGTCACATTTCCTTGACCGAGGCCGCAACCGCCCTGCCCGCCATGGACAGTTTCAAGGAAAGCGGCATCAGCATCATCGACCGGTTCGAATGATCGACGGTCGCAGCCATTAATCTTCGCCTCAGGCGTTCCTGCGTCCGAAAGACCGGGCCGGGCCGCCTGTCCGGGGAGATGCCTGCACCGTCGATGGTGCCGGGCTGCGCGCGGTATGATCCGTCTGGCTGTCGCTCCACTGGCGTTTCACCAATTGCTTCTTGCGAACCTCCAGCGGATCGAAAACCTCGTCCGCCGAGCCATTGTCAGCAGCAGCAGCGGCAGGCGTCGTCAAGGATCGCGCGAGCCACCGGATGAGATGCAGCCCCTTGTGGATGAACACAAAAAAACCGACCACCAGCACGGCGATGAAAACCACAAAGCCCCAGCGACTGCTCTCCTCCTTCCAGGCCGCCCGTTCCATGCGGTGTTTGGTCGTCGGATCGAAACCAAGCGTCGCCTTCAGCCTCGCAATATCCGCATCGCTGAGCTTGGTATAACGGTCGCCTTGATAAAGAACATAGCCGCTGCCATTGTCGCTGTTCAGATAACCGAGATCGAGCGCCTTTCCCTCGCGAAGGAAAGCTGCGGTGTTCGGCAGATCGTAGACGAGATCGATCGTCTCCCCGCCGCCAAATCCGGGAATGGCAAAGACTCGAACCTTCCGCGCCTCCGCCTCACCCGCGAATATCGCGGAAAACAGAGCAGCGGCAGAAAATAGCGCAATATAATTCATTCATTCCCCACAACAGCAACGAGAATGAACGACGATTGACATGACTGCATTAATGTGAAGTTTATACTCAAAATAATCTTTTAATTACATGATGACCAACCGGATAAACAGTAATTTAAATGACTATACAATCAATAATTCTGAATTATTATTTTATAATGCACTAAATTATTACAAAGATCAGCGCTGAAGATTTGATACTGCCATAAGCCCACGCCATTGGCGCAGACCACGCACCGCGTTAAACTCGAAGCACAATCACACACCTCAATGCCGAGCCCGGACGATGCGCCAGGGCGCAGCGCCTCCGAACAGGATGGATTTACTGGCAAGGACCGCGACATGCTGTTTCTCGACAGCGTAACCATGAAGGAAAGCCCGGACGGAAGAGACGACTATCCCTTCTCCGTTCCGGCGCTGCGCCATCTGGAACGCCTCGAATTCAAGACGCCGATCACCTTTTTTGCCGGCAATAACGGCTCCGGCAAATCGACGCTGCTGGAAGGGCTGGCGGCGGGAATGACGGCCTATGCCATCGGCAATCATGGTCAGGTTGCCGGCGACCTCTACCTTCAGCATGCCGAGACCGTGGCGAAGTCCTTCTATTTCGCCCGCAAGAAATATCCGAAAATCCGCATGTTCATGCGCGCGGAAGACGTGCTTGGTTATATCCGCCGGCAGAACGAGGACGCGCTGGACGATTTTCGCTGGGAGCGGGAAAAGGCGCTCAAGAAGGGCGAAGACTTTCCGGAAGAAACCCCGGATACGTTTCGCAGGATCGTCAGGAACAATGTCATCGACCGGCGTTCGCATGGCGAAGGATTTCTCGATATCATGCAACAGCGGCTGCATGGCGCCGGCCTCTATTTTCTCGACGAACCGGAAAGCCCGCTTTCGCCGCAAAAGCAGCTCGAACTGGCGGCCCTTATCCGTGACGCCGCCGATGGCGGCGGGCAATTGATCATCGCCACCCATTCGCCGGTGCTTTTGGCCATTCCCGAAGCCACGATCTATCATTTCGACGCGGACGGCATCACCGAGCGCCTTTATGACGAGCTGGAAAACATCAGCTTCCTGCGCCGCTTTCTTGATCGTCCCTCGAAATACCTGAGCGATTGAGCGTCGATAAGGCTTGAAATCGCGCCGCGCTTGCCGCATGCCCGTAAGTACTACGTAATTTAGAAAAGAAGCAGGCTCATGTCTCCCACCACCACACCGGCGGCAGCCCGGCCCCTCAACAGCCAGGATTTCAGGACACTCGGACTTTCGGCCCTGGGCGGCGCGCTCGAATTTTACGACTTCATCATTTTCGTGTTTTTCGCCACCGTCATCGGCCATCTGTTCTTTCCACCGGAGATGCCCGACTGGCTGGTGATGATCCAGACCTTCGGCATCTTTGCCGCCGGTTATCTGGTGCGGCCACTGGGCGGCATCGTGCTGGCGCATTATGGCGACCGTTACGGCCGCAAACGGGTTTTCGCCTTCTCCATCCTGCTGATGGCGCTCTCGACCCTCGGCATGGCGCTGATGCCGACCTATGCGACCATCGGCGTGGCCGCCCCCATCCTGCTCATCATCCTGCGCATGCTGCAGGGCGCGGCCATCGGTGGTGAAGTACCGGGCGCATGGACCTTCGTTGCCGAACATGTGCCCTTCCGGCGCGTCGGCCTCGCCTGCGGCTTCCTGACATCAGGCCTCTCTTTCGGCATCATGCTCGGGTCACTGATAGCCTTTGCCATCAACTCGCTTTTCACACCGGAAGACGTGGCCGGTTACGCCTGGCGCATTCCCTTCCTGCTCGGCGGCATTTTCGGCCTCATCGCGGTTTATCTGCGTCGCTGGCTGGAAGAAACGCCGATCTTCATGGAAATGAAAAAGTCGAAGTCACTGACGGACAAGCTGCCGCTTGGCCTCGTGCTGAAGCACCATATGCGCGGCGTGATCATCTCTGCCCTGCTGACTTGGGTCCTGTCGGCGGCCATCGTCGTCACCACGCTGATGACGGCCACCTTCCTGCAGAAGCTTTACGGTTACACCCCGACGCAGGCACTGGCCGGCACCAGCTTCGGCACGCTGTTCCTGATCTTCGGCGTCATCATCGCCGGCGCCCTGATCGACCGCGTCGGCTCTGGCATCTTCTTCATGGGTGCCAGCATCTTCTTCGGCATCGCTACCTTCACCTTCTACAGCTATGCCGGCACATCGCTTCAGACCATGTTCGTGCTTTATGGTGTCATGGGCCTGTCAGTGGGTATGGCAGGTGCGGTGCCCTATGTCATGGTCCGCGCCTTCCCGGCGTCGGTCCGTTTCTCCGGCCTCTCCTTCGCCTATAACGTCTCCTATGCCGTCTTCGGCGGGCTGACGCCGATTGGCGTGACCACGGCGCTTGCCGTCAATCCCATGGCGCATGCCTGGTATCTGGTCTTCATCGCCGTCCTCGCCTTCGCCATTGGCCTCTATCTCTATCTGCGCGGCAGCGAGGTGGAAAGCCATGTCGGCATCGAGGAACTGGCGGCGTTACGGTCTTAAACACCGAGTAAATGCAAAAAGCGCGGGCAAGACCCGCGCTTTTTTATTGAATGGCAGCACACCGGAACATCAGGCCGCGCTGTCGATTTCCTCAGCACCATTCGTCGGCACGTAGTTGAGGACAGGACCGAGCCAGCGCTCCACCTCTTCCACCGGCATATCCTTGCGGCGCGCATAATCGAGAACCTGATCGCGCTCCACTTTGGCGACACCAAAATAATAGCTCTCGGGATGGCCGATATAGATGCCCGAGACGGAGGAGCCCGGCCACATGGCATAACTTTCCGTCAGCTCCACACCCGCCGCATTGGTGGCATCCAACAGGGCAAACAGCGTCTTCTTTTCGGTATGATCCGGCTGGGCCGGATAACCAGGTGCCGGGCGAATACCGGCATAGGCCTCGCCGATCAGCTCCTCGCCAGCAAAAGCCTCGTCCGGTGCATAACCCCAGAACTCCTTGCGCACCCGCTCATGCATGCGCTCGGCAAAGGCTTCCGCGAAACGGTCGGCCAGCGCCTTGACGAGGATGGACGAATAATCGTCATTGGCCCGCTCGAAACGCTCGGCAATCGCCACTTCCTCGATACCAGCCGTTACCACGAAGCCGCCGACATAATCGGCAACGCCGCTATCAACAGGCGCAACGAAATCGGAGAGCGCCACGTTGGGACGTCCATCACGCTTCGAAAGCTGCTGGCGCAGCGTGAAGAAAGTCGCCAGTTCTTCTTTACGGCTTTCATCCGTGAACAGCCTGATATCGTCGCCCACAGCATTTGCCGGCCAGAAGCCGATCACTGCGCGGGGCCGGAACCAGTTCTCGTCTATGATCTTCTTCAGCATCGCCTGCGCATCGCTATAGAGCTGACGCGCCGCCTCGCCCTGCTTCTCGTCATCGAGAATAGCCGGGAAACGACCCTTCAATTCCCAGGTCTGGAAGAACGGCGTCCAGTCGATATAGCGAGAAAGCTCCTCAAGGTCGTAGGTCTCGAACACTTTGGTGCCGAAGAACTGCGGCTTGACGGCGCTATAGGTCGACCAGTCAATCTTGTGCGCATTCTCGCGGGCGCGAGTAAGCGGCAGGCGCTGCTTTTCACGCTCGTTGCGGGCGTGCGCTTCCGCCACCTTGGCATATTCGCTGCGAATACCGTCGATATAAGCGGGCTTCTGCTCGGCGGAGAGAAGCGCCGACACGACGCCTACCGCGCGTGAGGCGTCGGTGACATAGATCGCCTGGCCCGCCTCATAACGCGGATGGATTTTCACCGCCGTATGCACACGGCTCGTCGTTGCGCCGCCGATCAAGAGCGGGATATCGAAACCCTGCCGTTCCATTTCGGCGGCCACATGCACCATCTCGTCTAGCGACGGGGTAATGAGCCCGGAAAGGCCGATCACATCCACCTTTTCGGCAATCGCCGTTTCGAGAATTTTCGTCGTCGGCACCATGACGCCGAGATCGATGATCTCGTAATTGTTACAGGCGAGAACGACGCCAACGATATTCTTGCCGATATCGTGCACATCGCCCTTCACGGTCGCCATCAGTACCTTGCCGGCAGCGCTGCGCTCGGAGCCGCCGTTCAGGCGCTTTTCCTCTTCCATGTAAGGCAAAAGCACGGCAACGGCCTGTTTCATCACGCGGGCGGATTTCACCACCTGCGGCAGGAACATCTTGCCCGAGCCGAAGAGATCGCCGACAACGTTCATACCGGCCATCAGCGGCCCTTCGATGACGTGCAACGGGCGCTCCGCCTTCTGGCGCGCCTCTTCCGTATCGGCCTCTATATAGTCGGTAATGCCGTTGACCAGCGCATGTTCCAGCCGCTTCTCAACCGGCAGTTCGCGCCAGGAAAGGTCCTGCACCTTCGTATCCTTTGCACCCGTGCCACGGAAACGCTCCGCCACTTCAAGCAAACGCTCGGTCGCGTCGTCGCGGCGGTTCAGCACCACGTCCTCGCAGGCCTCACGCAGTTCCGGATCGATATTGTCGTAAACCGCAAGCTGCCCGGCATTGACGATGCCCATATCCATGCCGACCTGAATGGCGTGATAGAGGAACACGGCATGCATCGCCTCACGCACCGGCTCATTGCCGCGGAAGGAGAAGGACAGGTTGGACACGCCGCCGGAAATATGCGTCAGCGGCATGGTTTCGCGGATGGTCTTAGTGGCCTGAATGAAATCCACGCCGTAATTATTGTGCTCCTCGATACCAGTCGCAACGGCAAAGACGTTGGGGTCGAAAATGATGTCTTCCGGCGACAGGCCTGCCTTCTCGGTCAAGAGCTTGTAGGCGCGCGAGCAGATCTCGACCTTGCGCTCGTAAGTATCCGCCTGCCCGACCTCATCGAAGGCCATGACCACGACCGCCGCCCCGTAATTATGGACGAGCCGCGCCTGCTGTAGAAACTTCTCCTCGCCTTCCTTCAGCGAAATCGAATTGACGATCGATTTGCCCTGAACGCATTTCAGGCCGGCCTCGATGATCTCGAACTTGGATGAGTCGATCATCACGGGCACGCGGGCGATATCCGGCTCGGCGGCGATGAGGTTCAGGAACTCCACCATCGCCTTTTCGGAATCGATCAGACCCTCATCCATGTTGATGTCGATGATCTGCGCACCGTTTTCCACCTGGTCGCGGGCGACAGCCAGCGCCGCCGTATAATCACCGGCGGTGATGAGCTTGCGGAAACGGGCCGAGCCGGTGACGTTAGTGCGTTCGCCGACATTGACGAAGGGAATGTCCTTGGTCAGCACGAAAGGCTCAAGGCCCGAAAGCGACATGAAGGGCTTGTGCTCGGGAATTTCGCGCGGCTTGTAGCCTTTGACAGCCTCCGCAATCGCCCGGATATGCTCCGGCGTCGAACCGCAGCAGCCGCCGACGATGTTGACGAGACCGTCGCGAACGAAGCCCTCGACCTGACGCGCCATCATCTCAGGTGTTTCGTCGTACTGACCGAATTCATTCGGCAGGCCGGCATTCGGATAGGCGCAGACGAAGGTATCGGCCACATCCGAAAGCTCCTGCAGATGCGGACGCATGGCGTCGGCACCCAGCGCGCAGTTCAGGCCGATGGTGAAGGGATTGGCGTGGCGCACCGAATTCCAGAACGCCGAAGGTGTCTGGCCGGAAAGCGTGCGGCCGGAAAGGTCGGTAATCGTGCCCGAGATCATCACCGGCAGGCGGATGCCCTTGGCCTCGAAACGCTCCTCGCAGGCGAAGATCGCCGCCTTGGCGTTCAGCGTATCGAAAATCGTCTCGATCAGGATGATATCGGCCCCGCCATCGATCAGGCCATCAATCTGCTCGCCATAGGCGATACGCAGATCGTCGAAGCTGACGGCGCGATAACCGGGATTGTTGACGTCAGGCGAAATGGAGGCAGTGCGGTTGGTCGGGCCGATGGCGCCCGCCACGAAACGGCGGCGGCCATCTTCCCGCTCGGCGCGCTGGGCGGCGCGGCGGACAATCGCGGCACCCTCGCGGTTGAGGTCGTAGACGGCGTTTTCCATCTCGTAATCGGCCTGCGCGATACGTGTCGAAGAAAACGTGTTGGTTTCGAGAATATCCGCACCCGCCATGGCGTAGCGGTAATGGATGTCTTCGATGGCATCCGGCTGGGTCAGGATCAGAAGGTCGTTATTGCCCTTCTGGTGACAGGCACAGCCGATAAAACGATCGCCACGAAAATGGTCTTCGTCAAAACCCAGACCCTGGATCTGCGTGCCCATGGCGCCATCGAGAATGAGGATGCGTTCGCTGGCGGCATCGCGCAACGCCTTGAAAATTTCCGCGCCGTCGCGCTTTGCCCCTTCAGGGCCAAACAGGTCGTCAAACACGGGCATACTCCTCATTTCGATTTGCAAGATCGCAAGCCGTCAAGTCACATAAAGATATGTTTATGTCAATATATCTTCAAGGGACAGGCATGGCTTTGCGCAGTTGCAGCACGTTACGAAATATCGCTGACAGATGACAGGTTTATACAGCAAGGATATAAGCCGAAGCAGCAAACCGCATGGAGGACGAGAATGCCCGAGGACGATCACAACAGCCGCAACTGGAACACCCTGCCCTGGCATCGCCAATGGCTGGTAAAACAGGCCGAGGGACTTTTCGATTTCTTCCAGTATCGTGCCCTCAACCCTGCCGGCGGCTTCTTCGATCTCGATGCCAAAGGCGCGCCGTTGCAGCCAAACGATCCCGTGCGCGGCATTCACGCATCCGCTCGCATGGTCCATTGCTTCTCCATCGGCCACCTGCTCGGGCGTCCGGGCTGCGGCGATATCGTCGACCACGGCATGACCTATCTCTGGAACAGGCACCGCGATGGCGAGCATGGCGGTTATTTCTGGCAGGTGAACGATGCCGGCCCTGTGGACGCCACCAAGCAGGGTTATGGCCATGCCTTCGTGCTTCTGGCCGCTTCTTCCGCCAAGACCGTCGGCCACCCGCTGGCTGACCGGATGCTGGCCGATATTACCGAGGTTCTGGAAACCCGTTTCTGGGAAGAAAAACACGGCGCTATCGCCGAGGAATTCCATCGCGACTGGTCGCCCATCGAGAATTACCGCGGTCAGAACTCCAACATGCACCTGACCGAAGCGCTGATGGCCGCCTATGAGGTTACCGGCGACAATAGCTACCTCAGCAAGGCGGAGCGCATCGCCGATCTCGTCATTCGCCGCCGCGCCGGCGAGCTGGACTTCCGCGTGCCGGAGCATTTCGACGAGAACTGGACGCTCGACAAGGAGTATCGCGGCAACGAAATGTTCCGCCCCTCCGGCTCCACCCCCGGCCACTGGCTGGAATGGGCGCGCCTCATCCTGCAATTATGGGTGCTGGGGGAGCGCCGCCATGACTGGATGCCGGTGGCCGCGAAATCGCTGTTCGTGCAATCCATGGCGCTCGGCTGGGACCGGGAAAAGGGCGGCTTCTTTTATACGCTCGACTGGAACGACAATCCCGACAAGCGGTCAAAGCTGTGGTGGCCCATGTCCGAGGCGGCGGGCGCTGCCCACTTCCTTAACGAGAACCTGCCGGCGGACAACTTCTATGAAGACAGCTATCGCCGCATCTGGAGCACCATCGCCAACAATTTCATCGACCATGCCAATGGCGGCTGGCATGAGGAGCTGACGGAAGATCTGGTTCCCGCCCACACGCTGTTCCCCGGCAAGGGCGATATCTACCACGCGCTTCAGGCCTGCCTCATCCCGCTTTTCCCGGCGACGGGAAGCCTGACGAAGGTGATCAGGGAAAGCGACGGGGATTATTGAGGCGCGTTGCGCAACCGTCCGTCATGCCGGCCTTGAGCCGGCATCCAGCCACGGCGCGTCTGCGCTGTGAAAGAGTCTTTCGCGATCAATGACTTGATCGTACTGGACCCCGGATCAAGTCGGGGGTGACGATGTATGGCAACGTCTCAAAACCCGATGGTTTCCTCGAAATCGTCCCAGGACTGGTACATTTCATAACGCCCGATACCGGGGATCGGCACATGCCCGTAATAGGGCGAAAGCTGAAATTCTGCGGCGGCCTCGCTCTTGCCGGCCACGGCGGCCACATAGATGGCGGAGGCGAGCCCGGTGCGGTTCGCGCCATGTTCGCAATGGATGAGGATCGGTTTTTCCGCATTGCGCAGCACGGCCGCCAGCGTTTCCGAATCTTCCACCGAGACCTTTTCGCTTGAACTCAGCGGATAATCGACAAGCCGGATGCCGTTGTTCTTGGCCGCAAGGCTTTCGGCATCGTACCAGCCTTCACGCTTTTCATCGCGCAGGTTGATGATCGTCTTGATGCCGTAAGCCTTGGCATAGGCCGCGATGTCCTTGCCGCTCGGCTGCGCCGAACGATAAAGCTCTCCGGGAATGACTTCGTGAAAATTTCCGGTGAGCTGGCCGATGCCCATATGCGCACCCGCCAGAACCGGCAGGGCGACAAGACCGATGGCGGTTATTTTCAGAAACTTCAGAACAATACGCAACACATCAACCCGCGACATTCATCGAATGGAGGGGGAAATGGCATCGCAAATGGACGAAAACAAGTCAGCGACTGGCCCAGCCGGTTCCGTTGCGGACGATGGGAATTCACCCATCCGCCCGAAACCGTTGTGATGCAGGGATTTTCCGGCCGCCGCTCACCGGCACGAAAATTTTCAAAATGCCGTGATAATCGGCCGTCGCACGAACCGCTCAGTCGAATTCCGCAGAAATGACAGTGACACGCCATTCCAGCCGTTGCGGCTCCACCCTTTCATTGTTGCGCATCCGGAACGCCCGGCAGGCCGAGAAAGTCTCCCCGGCCTCGATCCGTCTTTCGCTCACCTGATAGGGATCAAAGGAAACGGAGGCACGGAAGGCCGGTTCGAACCCTTCGAGCGTATAGGTCAGCCGCTGTACGGCGACATTATTGTCGTTGCGGAAACTGACGCGGATCGGCAGTGCCGCATCCGGGCAGGCCGCATCGAATCCGGCGCTGGCGACGATATGGTCGAGCCGCTGGTTGCCGCGCCACCAGTCATAAATCACAAAGGCGGCGGTGGCCGTCCAGATCAGCAACAGGCAGATGACGACGGATTTGAGATGCCGCGGAAATGCAATGAGGGTGAGAAGAAGAATGGCGCTGAGAACGGCTCCGACAATCACGTCGCCACTCCTCCGCTAAAATAAAGCCTCATGCGATCTCATCCTCCCATGCCCTTTCCGCCCGCAACGCCCCCTCACCGGGAAGTCGCAACGGTGTAGTCTCAACCGCAGCTTATGCCGCCGGCGATGCGGCGAAAAGCATCGGCACCGCCATAGTCTACCACAACTCTATGGTCGCGCCCTGCGCTGTCAAGACAACCAAGCGTGACGTCGGCCGGGCGCCCTGCCGGACTTTTGACGAAACGACGAAGGGAACCAAACACGGCCAAAGACGTTCGCCGCATCAGAACAGCATGGCGGGGCGATAAAAAGCCGCGATCCGGGGCAAGACGGCCAGCAAAGCCGGGAGGACACGAGCGCCTCTTGGAACCGCCGAACCCCGACCCATATTAAAAGCAGCTAATCTATGCTATGGATGTCAGTCAGCTCAGGGAGAAAAACGATGAAAACGCTGATCGTAACGTCACTCCTGGCCCTGTCGGCCAGCACCGCAATGGCCGCGGATGCCGTCTACGAAACGCCCGCACCTCCGGTCGCGCAGGAAACCCTGCCCGTCTTCACCTGGTCTGGCCCCTATCTTGGTATTCAAGGCGGCGCGGGCTGGGCGAATGGCGATTTTTCGGCGGGCGGCCCGGTCGCCTCGGATAATTTCGACGGCGGCATTCTGGGCGCCTTCGTGGGTTACAATTACCAGTTCGACAATAATCTGGTCCTCGGCATCGAAGGCGATGTCGATTATAACTGGAACGACAATGACTATGCGGGCACCGAAATCGGCACCGACTGGCAGGGCTCCGTTCGCGGCCGCGTCGGTTATGCCTTCGACCATGCCCTGCTCTATGCCACCGCCGGCTGGACCGCGACACGCGGCTTCATCGAAACGCCCGGCGCGGGCAAGGACAGCACCACCTTCAACGGCTACACCGTTGGCGCGGGTCTGGACTATGCCTTCACCGACAATGTGTTCGGCAGGCTGGAATATCGCTACAACGACTATAGCGACAAGGACATCTTCGGCATCAACACCGATGTCGACCAGCACACTGTGAAGGTCGGTCTCGGCGTGAAGTTCTGATCGCGACCAATCGATTTCGACAAAAAGCCCGGCCATCCGCCGGGCTTTTCCGTTACTGAAAGCCTGAACCGGCTTAAATTCTTACATTCTGAAATCAGAAAAATATGAACTGTGCAGAAATGGAATATTCACAGGCCGTTCACCCGTCCCGTGCCATGATCCGGGCATAATGAGCCTCTATCTCCCGAAGCAGGCTTATGGAGTAGCCCCGATGAAAAAGATAATTCTTTCCACTATTGCCGCGCTGATCGCCACCGGCAGCATTTTTGCATCCTATGGCACCGCTGCCGCGCAGGACTATCCTTACCGCCCGCGCTATGACCGTGGCTACGACCGCGGCGGCCCACCCCCGCCGCCCTATCGCGAACACCGCCGCCACAATGACGGCGCAGCGATTGCCGGCGGCCTTGCCGCAGGCGTCATCGGCGGCCTGATCGGCGGCGCCATCGCCAACAGCAATAACGGCCCGCGCTACTACGAACCGCCACCGCCGCCCCGCCCGCGCTGCTGGTTCGAAGACCGCCGCGTTCCCAATTCCTATGACGGCGGCTGGCATACGGAAAGTATGCGGGTTTGTAACTGACATTAAAGCTTTCTCGATCCGGCTTGCCACATCGGCAGGCCGGACCGGCTCCGGCGCATTCATTCCGCAGCCGGAATTTGCCATCGGCATAGCAGATCACGCCTCAGACGTGACAGAAGCGCGCTCGCGACGAGTCGCGAAACATCCCAAGCAATTGATCTTGAAGAAAATGGTGGGCCCGGAGAGACTCGAACTCCCAACCAAGCGGTTATGAGCCGCCGGCTCTAACCATTGAGCTACAGGCCCTTATCGGAACGAGGTGAACCGAAACACCGGCTTCGCAATGGTTCGAATCCGGTGGGTCACGCTCTAACGTAATTTTTTGAGCCCGACAAGCCATTGATGCTTTCTCAAAGCAGTGCCGCCGTATTAGCTACACAATCTAAGGCAATACCCTTCAAAGGGACTCAATCAACGAGGAAACACCATGAAGACAAAAACGGCCCGCCTTTTCGCACTCACCGCAATGACCGCAGCAGCCATGATGCCGCTCGCCGCCCAGGTGTCTGCGCAGGAGGCTACCCCGCGCGAAGCCACCATCAGTGTTTCCGGCGAAGGCCAGTCGGCCATTGCCCCCGACATGGCGATCCTGTCCTTCAGCGTCGTCAAGCAGGCGGAGACCGCGGCTGCGGCGCTGACCGAAAACTCCAAGGCGCTTGCCGATGTTCTTAAGGCGCTGAAAGAGGCCGCCATCGAGGACCGCGACCTGCAGACCAGCAATTTTTCGGTGCAGCCGCTCTACAAGCATTATGAACCCAAGGATGGTGTCTATGTCGCGCCCGAGATCACCGGCTATCAGGTGTCCAACGGCCTGACCGTGCGGGTGCGCGACCTGAAGAAGCTCGGCACGATCCTCGATACCTCCGTCAAGCTCGGCATCAACCAGGGCGGCGACATCACCTTCACCAATGACAAGCCCGAAGCGACGGTGACCGAGGCCCGCAAGCTGGCCGTTGCCGATGCGCTGGCCAAGGCGAAGACGCTGACGGAAGCGGCAGGCGTAAAGCTTGGCCGTGTCATTCAGATCAGCGAAAACTCGCAGCGCCCGATGCCGATACCGGCGGGCATGATGCGCGCTTCGATGGCGAAGGAAGCCGACAGCGTTCCGATCGCTTCGGGTGAGAACAGCTACAGCGTGGTGGTCAACGTCACCTTCGCTCTCGAGCAATAAGATCGACGGCGGGCGGCGCTTCGGCGCCGCTCCTTGCGTTCAGCCACTCACATAACCCGAAATAAAATGCCCCTCGCCTGCCTTTCCGGACAAGCGAGGGGCATTTTTGATCCATCTACCGTACGGGGATATCGGCAGATCGATAAGGATCGCTGCTGTTAGCGGCGGATGACGGGGCAGCCGCGCTCATTGGCGAAAACGACGCGGTCGCGGCCGTAACGGTTGAAGCCTGCCACAACGACACGGCGCGGCGATACATCAACCACGCGGGCGCGGCGAAGGCCCATGCGGCTCGCTTTTTCTTCCGCCAGCCAGGGCGAGCAGCCACGGCGCGGGCGATCCGGACGCCCCCAGCCGGGGCGATGGCCATAGCCATCCTGAACCTGAACTCTGAACTGAACATCCGAGCCTGCGGAAGCCGCCGGCGCAGTAAAGGAAATTCCACCGAGGGCGATGAGGGCAGCCAGGCCGGCTTTTGCGAAGGTGCTGAACATGAACTCACTCCGTTGTTTCTTTGCCGACAGGGGAACATCCCCCGGCGATTGACGAGACCCTAGACTCGCCCGCCTGAATATCAGCAGAACCGAATGTTCAGCAGGCGTTCAGGGAGGTTAACGCGGAACGCCTCGATCCGGATCCGGATATCACGGCGAGATATGCAGCACGATTTCGCGCCGATGCGGCTCATCGCGGTGTTCGAAAAGATAAAGGCCCTGCCAGGTGCCGAGCACGAGCCTGCCGTCGCTGATCGGCACGCCGATGGAAACCGTGGTGAGCGCCGATTTGATATGGGCGGGCATATCGTCGGGGCCTTCGAGCGTGTGGATGATCCAGCGCATGGAAGGATCGTCCGAAGGCGGCACGAGACGGGAGAAAAACACCGTGAGATCGCGCCGCACATCGGGATCGGCATTTTCCTGGATAAGCAGCGAGCAGGATGTGTGCCGGACGAAGATCGTCAGCAGGCCTTCTTCCAAGCCGGCGTGGCTGACGAATGCCTTGGCCTCGGATGTGAATTCATAAAGACCCTGCCCCCGGGTGGCGACGATGATTTTTCTCTGCGGCACATTTTTTCCTTCAACGGGCTGGAACAAAATCGGCGCTGCCAACGTTTCAGCATGTCAAATTGTATCCGATGACGTAATGGATACGATAGTCGCGTGACGACGGCCTATAAGAGCAGAACGGAAAACCGGCGTCACAGTTGCAAAAAACGGGGAAGGGTCGGCACTATCAGAATGAATTATTCAAGCTTACCCGTTCCTCGACGAACACAATATTCCCCGTACAAGACAGGCACAGGGTGCGAAAGACTGATTCATGGCCCCGAGTGACTATCATGTCGACCTGACCAATTGCGACCGCGAACCCATCCACATCCCAGGCTATATTCAACCGCATGGCTGCCTCATCGCCTGCGACAACGCCATGCGCATGGTGCTGCGGCATTCTGAAAACTGCCGCGAACTGCTGGGCGTCCAAGGCGATATCAATGGCAGGACCGCCGAGGAGGTGCTCGGCAAAAAACTCGTCCACGATCTTCGCAATGCGCTCACCGTCACCGGCAGAACCACGCGTCCCGCCATGCTGCCCGCCATGGAAATGAGCGACGGCCGCAGCTTCGATATTGCCCTGCATCGCTACAAATCCACCACGATCATCGAATTCGAGCCCTCGCGCAGCGAAACGCAGCCGCTGGGCACCGCGCGCAAGATGGTGGACCGTATCCGCGAGGCGGACAGCATCGAAAGCCTGATCTCCAGAACGACTCGGCTGATAAAAGCGACGCTCGGTTACGACCGGGTGATGATCTATCGTTTCGAGGAAGACGGCGCCGGCAAGGTCGTGTCGGAAGCGAAGCAGCCGGAACTGGAAAGCTTTCTCGGTCAATATTTCCCCGCCAGCGACATACCCCAGCAGGCCCGCGCGCTCTATCTCAAAAACACGTTGCGCATCATCTCCGATGCCAGCGGCGCCCGGGTTTCCGTCCTGCCGGCGCTCGATGCATCGGGCGAACCTCTCGATATGTCCTTTGCCCATCTGCGCAGCGTCTCGCCCATCCATTGCGAATATCTTCGCAACATGGGGGTCGGCGCTTCCATGTCCATTTCGGTAATTGTCGACGGCGCGCTGTGGGGCCTGATCGCCTGTCATCACTATTCCCCGCGCGTGCTGACCATGCCGGTCCGGATCGCCGCGGAAATGTTCGGAGAGTTTTTCTCCATGCACCTGCAGGTCCTGAAACAGAAGCGCAGGCTCGATACCGTCAACCATGCCCATGCCGCGCTCGACCGCTTCCTTCGGCTTGCCGCCCATCACGCCAACATCGAAGAATTGCTGATCGACAGCTTTCAGGATTTTGCCGATCTGATGCCGTGTGATGGTGTTGGCCTGTGGGTGGGAAACAACTGGCACGGCCAGGGTGCAACGCCGCCGCATGACGCCATTCCAAGGCTGGCGCGCTTTGTTGCCTCGGCTTCAGAAGGCAGGGTCTGGGCGACCCATGCGCTGTCGCAAGCAATACCGGAAGCGGAAATCTACGCCGGCACCGCAGCCGGAATGCTCGCCATTCCACTCTCGCAGGTGAAGAACGACTATCTTCTGTTTTTCCGCAAAGAAATCGTGCAGAACCTGAACTGGGCAGGCAATCCGGAAAAATCCTATGAAACCGGTCCGATGGGGGATCGTCTCACGCCGCGCAAAAGCTTTGCAATCTGGAAAGAGACGGTCCGCCTGCAGGCGCAGCCCTGGTCGGAAGATGACCGGGAAATCGCGGAAGCGGCGAGGATTGCGCTGGTTGAGGTCGCATTCCATCACAGCGAGCTGATGGCGGGCGAAAGGGAACGCGCGGAAGTGCGCCAGCGCATGCTGAACGAGGAGCTCAACCACCGCGTGAAGAATGTTCTGGCCATCATCAAATCGCTGGTCGGCAATCCCTCGCAGGAGGGCAAGACCCTGCAGGAATATGTGACCGCGCTGAAGGGCCGCATTCAGGCATTGTCCTTTGCCCATGACCAGATCATTCGCGGTGAAGGCGGCGGCGCGCTTCGCGATCTTCTGGATGCCGAACTGTCGCCGCACCGCTCGCCGGAAACCGTTGTGAAACTGACCGGCCCTCAGGTGACGCTCGATTCGCGCGCTTTCTCCGTCATGGCTCTTGTTCTGCATGAGCTGGCGACGAACGCCGCCAAATACGGCGCGCTTTCGCAAAATGGCGGGCAATTGCATGTGCGCTGGACCATCGACGAGAACCGCGATTGCGAGATTGAGTGGCGCGAAATCCTGCCCACCAAACTGCCCCCGCCGTCGCGCGCGGGCTTCGGCACGGCGCTCATCAGCCGCAGCATCCCATACGATCTCGGCGGACGCAGCACGATACGCTATTTGCCCGATGGGCTGGAGGCGGAAATTTTCCTGCCCTCCCGTCACGTCTCGTCGGCCACGGCAGTCGCCGACATGCAAACCGAGGATGAAACCGCGCCGCAGCCCAGACGCTATAACCGGGAGGAGCCGTTGAAAGTATTACTCGTCGAAGACCAGATGCTGATCGCCATGGATGTCGAGAACATGCTGGAAGACAACGGCATCAAGGCAATCGAAACGGCAACCTCGTCGGCAATGGCCATTGAAAAGCTGAAGACCTATGTGCCGGATGTCGCCATTCTCGACATCAATCTCGGCTCCGATACATCGATCCCCGTCGCCCGGGAACTCCACCGCCGCGGCGTCCCCTTCCTCTTCGCCACCGGTTATGCGGATGGCAGCATGGTGCCGGATGAATTCGGCAATGTGCCGGTGATCAGGAAGCCCTATGATGAGGATGCGCTGATGGCAGGGATTGGGCTGCTGGTGGGGGATGCGGAGCGGGTTTAGGAAACTTATGTGAACGAAGCTTCCTGATTGGGAAAACCCGCCCTCACTGAAATCTCGTAAAGCCCCGCTTTTTCGCGTCTTCCGGGCTGACCTCATTTCCGATTTTAAACCGGAATTCCGTCACCGTGTAATTTTCCAGATCGACTTCGCACTGGAACGAGACGTCATGCCAGCCATTGCCCGTGTTGAACGCGCCGCCGGAAGCATCGATCGAATTACCGGAAATCCTGCCGCCCGTGTCCGAATAGGGGATCATGCCCCTGGCGGCAAATCCCGCGCCCTGAATCTGGGCCAGGGCTTCGGTGCTGCAAAGCTGAACGACGCGGCGACGCGGTGGCAGATCGCCAAACATCTGGCGTCTCTGGGCCGGTGACAGCATGGCCGAAGACAGGAGGTTTTTGGCCGCCGGAAGTTTCGCGGGTTTCTTTTCCGTCACTTCCGCCGGCTTTTCCTCAACAGGCTTGGCCTGCGGCACAGGCGGCTGATCGGGCTGCGCTTCTTCCTTCACGGGTGAAACCGCGATCTCCCCCTGTGCGGCGGAAGCCTGAAGATCGCTGTTGGCGGCAGGAGCTGCGGGCTTTTCCTCAGCCGTTTTTTCAGGCTGGCTTGCAGGCTCCGCGGAAGGCTCGGTCTTTTCCGCTTCCTCCGTCTTGCCCGGCTTGTCCTCGGGGTCCGCCTGCGTTTCCTCGGGCCTCATGGCGATAGCCGGTAACGTCGCCTGCGGCGGCGGCAAAGGTTTCGCCTCTTCCGCCGGAGGAGCGGGCGGCGGTGGGGGTTGCGGCTTTTCCTCTTTCGCCTTCTCTTCACCCGGCGGCGGGGCCTCTTCCGCCTTTTTCTCCTCGGGCGGCGGCACCAGATCGACGCTGATGCTTTCCGGCTCCTGCGGCTCGGCTATCCGCTCCGGCAGCTCGAAAAAGAAAAGCGCGACGACGGCAAGATGCAGCAGCACGGAGACGGGCACAGCCCATCCTCTCCTCCGCCATCTGCTTGCAGAAATCTGTTGCATCTCATCGAACCAAATCGAACCCGGGCTTATCCAGCAAAAGCGGAATGCCTGTTTTCACACATAAGGCTTGTCGCAGAGTTCGCCAGTGCGGGAAACAAAAAACCCGGCCAGCGCGGACTGACCGGGTTCAATTTTAAAGGAAACAAAGAGCTTAGCTGTCGAGGAAGCTGCGCAGCTTTCTGGAGCGGCTCGGATGCTTCAGCTTGCGCAGCGCCTTCGCCTCGATCTGGCGGATACGTTCGCGCGTGACCGAGAACTGCTGGCCGACTTCTTCCAGCGTATGGTCCGTGTTCATGCCGATGCCGAAACGCATGCGCAGAACACGCTCTTCACGCGGCGTCAGCGACGCCAGAACGCGGGTTGTCGTCTCGCGCAGGTTCGCCTGAATGGCGGCGTCGATAGGCAGCAGCGCGTTCTTGTCCTCGATGAAGTCGCCGAGATGCGAGTCCTCTTCGTCGCCCACGGGGGTTTCGAGCGAAATCGGCTCCTTGGCGATCTTCAGAACCTTGCGCACCTTCTCAAGCGGCATGGCCAGCTTTTCGGCCAGTTCTTCCGGGGTCGGCTCGCGGCCGATCTCGTGCAGCATCTGGCGCGAGGTGCGAACGATCTTGTTGATCGTTTCGATCATGTGCACCGGAATACGGATCGTGCGGGCCTGGTCGGCAATCGAACGGGTGATCGCCTGCCTGATCCACCAGGTCGCATAGGTCGAGAACTTGTAACCGCGACGATATTCGAACTTGTCGACCGCCTTCATCAGGCCGATATTGCCTTCCTGAATGAGATCGAGGAACTGAAGACCACGGTTGGTGTATTTCTTCGCAATCGAGATCACCAGACGCAGGTTGGCCTCGACCATCTCCTTCTTGGCGATACGCGCTTCGCGCTCGCCCTTCTGCACCATGGAAACGATGCGGCGGAATTCGGCGATGGAAATGCCGGTTTCCGTGGAGAGGTTCTGGATTTCCTGACGGATTTCCCGGATCGTGTTGCTTTCCTCGCGAGCGAATTCCTTCCAGCCGCGAGCGGCCAGATTGGCAATCGACTTCATCCAGTTCGGATCGAGTTCCGCACCGTGATACTGCTCAAGGAAGCTGTCGCGCTTGACGCCATAGGATTCGGCAAGGCGCAGCAGACGGCCTTCGTTCTGCATCAGGCGCTTGGAAATGTCGTAGAGCTGCTCGACAAGGCTGTCGATACGGTTCTGGTTCAGCGACAGCGACTTGACGGCCGTGATCAGCTGATCCTTCAGTTCCTTGTAACGGCGTTCCTGACCGGAAGACAGGGTGCCGGTGCAGGCAAGACGCGCCTCAACCTGCTGATCCTGAAGCTTGCGCAGCTTCTTGTAGGTGTCAGCGATGGTGTCGAGCGTTTCCATGACCTGCGGGCGCAGTTCGGCTTCCATCGCGGCAAGCGAAAGATTGGACTCGTCGTCGTCCTCTTCTTCCTCTTCCGGCGGAAGGCCATCGCCGCCAACATCCGTCACATCCTCGTCGCCGGTCGGCGCGCGAAGCTTGCGGGTCTTTTCCTTCTCTTCGGCAGCCTTGCGGTCCGCCTCGATCTTCTCCGGGCTCTGGAACTGGGGAGCCGCCTTGGCTTCCGGGCCGGAATAGGTGGTTTCGAGATCGATGATCTCGCGCAGCAGCGTCGTGCCTTCGTTGAGTTCGTCGCGCCAGATGATCAGCGCCTGGAACGTCAACGGGCTTTCGCACAGGCCCGAAATCATCGTTTCGCGGCCGGCCTCGATGCGCTTGGCGATGGCGATTTCGCCTTCGCGCGACAGAAGCTCGACGGAACCCATTTCGCGCAGATACATGCGCACGGGGTCATCGGTACGGTCGGTCGGTTCTTTCTTCTTTGCGGTCGCAAGCGCGGTCCCGCCGGAGGGGGCCAGTTCGCCGCCTTCGGACTCTTCGCCGTCGGAATCGCTGTCGTCGTCGCTCGCGGTTGCTTCCTCGGCATCCTCGTCCTCGATGACATTGATGCCCATATCGGACAGCATCGCCATCGTGTCTTCGATCTGCTCGGAAGTCACCTCTTCGGACGGCAGGACGGAATTCAGTTCGTCCATCGTCACATAGCCGCGCTTCTTGGCGGCCTTGATCATTTTCTTGACCGCGTCATCCGAAAGGTCGAGAAGCGGGCCGTCCGTCGCACCGTCGCGTTCGTTTTCTGCTTCTTCGTTTTCTTTGACTTTGGTTGCCATCTATCTCGTCGCTTTCCCTGACGCTAACACCTGTTCCGCCGCATCGCCGTCCGCCCCTTGAGCATCCAGCGGTTTGCCGCGAATCACTGTCAGACACCTAACGGAGTGATCTTTAATTGCCGATTAACCACGGCAGCCTCAGGCAGAATGCAAAGACAGTGCACCCGGAAATGCTTGCTCATGCAATTTCTATCCGCCAAGGCTCATTCCACCTTACTTTTCCTGAAATGGTGATTCCCGCTATTTCCCGCCCCGTCAAGCCTTTGAGGGCGAGACAGCCAAGGAAATTCTTAAAAAGAGCCGCATTTTGCGGGTTATCACCAGACTATCCCCTATTTAGGACGCCTGCCGCAAAAGGCAACCCCAAACACCTTTCAATTCTGCCGACCGCCCTCAGCCATGGCCGACGGCCGGCCCCTTCACCCGGCCGGACATGACCCCGAAACCATCGATGATCGCCTCCTGATTTTCCATACGGCCGATTTCCAGCTGCACTTCGGCCAGCGCCCGCACCAGCAATGTACCGCGTTCGTCATCCGTCGCCTCGGCGATTTCCCGCTCCAGTTCCTTTTTCTGCCAGAGCAGGGATTTCGTCCTCTTATGCAGGGAAAGCGCCTGCACATAACCCTCGCGCGCATCCTCCATCGCCGCCTGCTCCGTTGCCGTCCACAGGCGGGCATTGCGAACCTGCTGATCCATGGCCTTCAAAAGCACCTCGAAACCCTGCTGCGACAGGCGCTCGATCAGCCCGGCCCGCGAAATCTCCGCCGCACTTTCCGCCGCATAGGTCAGCACCGTCGACCACAGGCGCTGCAGATCGCGGTTCTCGTAGTCGATGGCGGCAATCTCGTCATATTCCTCGAGCAGCAATTCGGGATGGTTGACGATGGTGATGGCAAGAACGCTTTCCCGGAGCGAAGGCTTTGTCTGATAGCCCCTGACGAGACCGGATTGCGCCAGCCGGTCGGAAATGCTGCTGGCCGGCGCAGCCATCGCCCCGCCCCGCCCCGGCGCATTGCGCTGGAAGCCGCGTCCCGCCGGCTGCGCGCCGTTGCGGCGGAAATTGCCGTTCTGAGCCCCGTTTTGCTGAAAACGCGGCTGGAAAAAGCCGTTCAGCCTGTCGCGCATATCCTGCTGGTAAAAACGGCGCACCGTCTCGTCGCCGATAACGGCCACAATCTGCCGCAACCGGCTTTCAAGCTGCGCGCGTTTTTCCGGCGTATCGAAAGTGACGCCGGAGGTCTCGCGGCTCCAGATCATCGCGGCCAGCGGCTTGGCCTCTGAAAGTACCCGGTCAAAAGGCGCGCGCCCCTCAAGCCGCACGAGATCGTCCGGATCCTTGCCATCGGGCAGAAGCGCGAAGCTGACGGAACGATCCGGCTTGATATGCGGCAGGGCAAGATCGGCCGCACGGTTGGCGGCGCGAATGCCGGCGCCATCGCCATCGAAGCAGAGAACCGGCTGCGGCGACATTTTCCAGAGGAGATCGAGCTGGCTTTCGGTCAGCGCCGTGCCGAGCGGCGCGACGGCATTTTCCACACCCGCCTGATAGAGCGCGATAACATCCATATAACCTTCGACGGCGATGACCGAACCGCCGGCCGCCTGCGAGGCGCGCCGGGCGCGGGCGAAATTGTAGAGAACATTGCCCTTGTGAAACAGCTCGGTCTCGTTGGAGTTCAGATATTTCGCCACCGCATCCGCGGCCATCGCGCGGCCGCCGAAAGCGATCACCTTTTCCCGCGACGACAGGATCGGAAACATGATGCGGTCTCGGAAGCGGTCGTAGGAGACCGGCACATTCTCATGCACCACCAGCCCGCAGGCCTCCATCTGTTCCTTCGTCACGCCTTTGCTCGCCAGATGCTCTTTCAGCGCATTGCGGCTATCGGGCGCATAACCCAGCCGGAAAGTCTCGATGGTGCGCCCGGTCAACCCGCGATCGCGCAGGTAAGCCCGCGCCCGCGCACCGAGCGCGGTCTGCAACTGGTCCTGAAAGAACAGCGTCGCCATTTCCATGACGTCCTGAAGCGAGGTGCGCTCGCGCTCGCGCTTTTCCGCCTGCGGATCGGGCTGCGGCATGGAAATGCCGGCCATATCGGCAATCTGCTGCACGGCCTCCGGAAAACTCAGGCCCTCAAGCTCGGTCAGAAAGCGGAAGTGATCGCCGGAAACGCCGCAACCGAAGCAATGATACCGCCCCTTGCGGTCCTCACAATGGAAGCTCGGGCTTTTCTCGCCATGGAACGGGCAGCAGGCCCAATAATCCCCGCGCGACGTGTTGGTCTTCTTCTTGTCCCAGGACACACGTCGGCCGATCACATCGGAGATGTGCACGCGGTCGCGTATCTCATCGAGGAAAGAGTTGGAAAAGCGCATGGGTTACCTATTCGAGGCCAGTCTTTCATATAAGCGCGGAAAGAGGCCAGCACAAAACTTAAAGAACAGGAATACCCGATATTCACAGGCCACGACGGCAAAATCACATCGCCATTGCGCCCGCTTCGGGCAAATTTATGGCACCGCAGCATCACCAAAAATTATGTTTTTGTAATTTGAGCCGGCCACAGCGGCGATATAAAAACATAAACGAAGGCAGCAATTGACCTCCGTATAATCTGCCGACGCCCGCAGGCACGTCCCCCGAAAAATGCCTGTGAAGGACCGCATTTTGATCCGCCGGAATGCGTTTTCGTCGACAGAAAAAAGGCAGGGCAGCCCACATCTGCCCTGCCTTTACTTTTTAAGGATGCCCGAACTTACTTCAGCAAATCCTTGACGACGCCGGAAGCCTTGGCGAAGTCGATCTGGCCGGGATAACGCTCCTTCAGCGCATTCATGCACTTGCCCATGTCGCGCAGGCCGGAGGCGCCGGTCTCTGTGATGACGGCCTGGCAGAGTTCGCGCACCTTCTCGGCCGGGATTTCTTCCGGCATGAATTCCTTGATGATGACGATTTCCTCGCGCTCCTGAGCGGCAAGCTCGGGGCGGCCGGCGCCTTCATAGATATTGGCGGATTCTTCCCGCTGCTTCACCATCTTGGTCAGGATCTGCATGATGTCCTCATCGCTGACGGGGTCCTTGCCCACGCCGCGATTGGCGATATCGCGATCCTTGATGGCGGTCTGGATGAGGCGCACGGTCGAGGTGCGGCGTGCATCACGAGCCTTCAATGCGTCCTTCAAAGCGTTTGCGAACGTGTCGCGCATCATTTTTCTTCTCCTTGGGAAAGCGCTTTCCGCAGCTTCTCGATACGGAAACTTTCCACCTCATTTTGCGAAACGACATAAACGAGCAGACACGCTCAAGCAAATCAAATGCATAAGACCTTGAAAATACGGTGGTTTAATTCCACGTAAATCTTGGCCCTGCGGTTGACCGCTTGGGCTGCTTTCGTTATTTTCCGGCACCTGCACGAGATTTTAACGAAGGGTCGGAACGCGAGCTTTATCGCGCGCCCCTTTATGTCACGAAGCCTGCGACAAAAATGGCCCCTTACCCCCTGCCTTTCAAGAGGCGGGGTGCGAAGCGGCAGAAACGGAACGAGATGACCGAGACAGCGCCCTGGACTACCCGCAAACCGACCGCAATGCTTGTTCTTGCCGATGGCACGGTGATTGAAGGAACGGGCATCGGCGCGACCGGCAAGGTTCAGGCCGAAGTCTGCTTCAACACGGCGCTGACGGGTTACGAGGAAATCCTGACCGATCCTTCCTATCTCGGCCAGATCGTCACCTTCACCTTCCCGCATATCGGCAATGTCGGCACCAATGAGGAAGACATCGAAGACCTGACCCCCGCCGCCCGCCGCGGCGCCGTCGGTGTCATCTTCAAGGCCGATATCACCGATCCGTCGAACTTCCGCGCCGCCAAGCATCTCGATGCCTGGCTGAAGGCCCGCGGCGTCATCGGCCTTTGCGGCATCGACACCCGTGCGCTCACCGCATGGATCCGCGAAAACGGCGCGCCGAACGCGGTCATCGCCCATGACCCGAACGGCGTCTTCGACATCGAAGCGCTGAAGGCGGAGGCCAAGGCCTGGAGCGGCCTCGTCGGTCTCGATCTCGCCATCGAAGCCACCTCCGGCCAGTCCTCCACCTGGACGGAAACGCCGTGGGTCTGGAACAAGGGTTATGGCACGCTCGGCGAAGCCGATGCCAAGTATCACGTCGTCTGCGTCGATTTCGGCGTCAAGCGCAACATCCTGCGCCTCTTTGCCGGTCTGGATTGCAAGGTCACGGTCGTTCCGGCCCAGACGTCGGCCGAAGACATTCTGGCGCTGAAGCCGGATGGCGTGTTCCTCTCCAACGGTCCGGGAGACCCGGCCGCGACGGGCGAATATGCCGTGCCGGTCATCCAGAACCTCATCAAGAGCGAGCTGCCGATCTTCGGCATCTGCCTCGGCCACCAGATGCTCGGTCTCGCCGTCGGTGCAAAGACCGAAAAGATGCACCAGGGCCACCACGGCGCCAACCATCCGGTCAAGGACTTCACCACCGGCAAGGTTGAAATCGTCTCCATGAACCACGGCTTTGCAGTCGACACCAAGTCGCTGCCCGAAGGCGTCGAAGAGACCCATATCTCGCTGTTCGATGGCACCAATTGCGGCCTGCGCATCGTCGGCAAGCCGGTCTTCTCGGTCCAGCACCACCCGGAAGCATCACCCGGCCCGCAGGACAGCCACTATCTCTTCCGCCGCTTCGTCAACCTGCTGCGCGAAAGACAAGGTGAGGCAGCGCTCGCCGAGCGCTGATACCGCGTAAAATCAGGAAAGATTATGCGGCCCGCTTTTCAGCGGGCCGTTTGCATTTCACGCTTCACCAGAAGGACGAAGCGGACGGTGAGCAGAACGGCCGCCGTCGAAAGGCCGATCACGAAACCGAACCAGACGCCGCGCCCGCCAAAGCCGAGCGGAAAGGCCATGGTCCAGGCAAGCGCCAGCCCGATCGGCCAATAGGAAATCAGCGCCAGCATCGCCGGAATACGTGCATCCTTCAATCCGCGCAGCAGGCCCGCCGTCACGGCCTGAATGCCGTCGACCAGCTGGAAGATGCCGGCGATCACCACCAGGCTGCTGGCATAGGCAAGCACTTCCGCCGCCTCGGGCAATTTCGCATCCAGGAACCATTTCGCCAGAAATTCCGGTACGGCCGCAAACAGGATGCCGCCGCAAATGGCAATGCCGCAGGCAATCGCATAGACCATGATGGAGGCGCGGATGAGGTTCTTGAAGTCTCCCTGACCGCGGGCGATGCCCACGCGCACGGTCGCTGCCTGCGACAGGCCGAGCGGAATCATGAAGGCGATGGAGGCGAGCTGCAGGGCGATGCCGTGCGCCGCAAGCTGCACGGTGCCGATCTGCCCCATGAGGATCGAAGCGGCGGCGAACAGCGTCACTTCGGCAAGGATGGTGATGCTGATCGGCAGGCCGAGGCGCAGCACTTCGAAGAGCGCATGCCAGTCCGGCCGCCAGAAACGCACGAACAGCTCATATTTCCTGGTTTCCTCCCGCGTCTGCACATAGGCGACGATGAAGATGAAGCTGAAGGCATTGACGATGACGGCAACGACGGCAGCACCGTTCATGCCCATGGCGGGCAATCCGAAATGGCCGAACACCAGCGCGTAGGCAAGCACACCGTTCATCACCAGCATGATGATGGTAACATAAAGAATGATGCCGGCGCGCCCGATGGCGCTGACGAGACCGCGCAGGACATAAAACAGCAGCGCCGGCAAAAGGCCGAACTTGGCGATGGCGAGATAATGGCCGGTCAGCGCCGCCACATTGGGGTTCTGCCCGAGAGATATGAG
This sequence comes from Agrobacterium sp. 22-214-1, assembly GCF_053522465.1. Lineage (NCBI taxonomy): Bacteria > Pseudomonadati > Pseudomonadota > Alphaproteobacteria > Hyphomicrobiales > Rhizobiaceae > Agrobacterium > Agrobacterium sp. 22-214-1. Next base: position 184,972 of record NZ_JBNWCK010000003.1, read on the forward strand.
AATGCGCTCGGCGTTGAAGAAGATCGGCAGGGCGAGCAGCCAATAGGCGATCGCCACCCACATGCCCATGCGCAGCGAGCGACGGGCCGCCGTCGCATCCCCCTGCCCGTAGGCCTGCGCCACCATCGGCACCACGGCCACGGAAAAGCCCGAGCCGAAAATGAAGACGACGAAGAAGAACTGCCCGGCCAGCACCATGGCCGCCAGCTTTTCAGCACCAAGCTGTCCGACGATGACCATATCCGTTGTATGGATGCCAAGCTGCGCGAGCTGCGCACCGATGAGCGGAATTCCCAGCGCAAGCGTAGCCTGAAAATGCGAAAACCACGACCCCGATCCGGACGGAACGGTTTCTGCAACAACCGACGAAGACATTGTAATTCACCTGAACTTTGGCCGTTGCCCGCGAATTGCGCAACGGCAGCATGGTGATGAATAAAATATTCCCTTCCTGCACGCAACCTTTGCGGATGAGTGACCAAAATTTACGCAAACGAACGGCGCCGCTCCGGCCTCGGCGCAAATGACATGACATAAGACAAATTTAGCTGAATTTTACCATTCCGCTTTATTTATTAGAACATCGCGTAATTCTTTTAAATCAAAAGCTGCATGATGCAGAATATTCCCGCCTTTCTGGCATGTCTTTCCCACCATTTCGCAAGATGAGCCGAACGGTACATCCTGTTCCAAGGACGTGTAGCTTGCCCAAAAAAACCAACCTCATGACACGCATCCTCTTTGCGGCGTCTTCGCTTGTCGTCGCCGCCTTTGCCGGTTTTTCCTTCTACATCGACAGCCTTCAGCACCGCGTCACGACGGAAGCGGTAGCGGAAAACATCGATTCTTCCGGCAAGCAGGCCGCGCAAAGCATCGCCAACTGGCTGAACGGCCGCATCATGCTGACGGAAACAGTGGCAAAGACGCTTGCCAAGCTCCCGGATGAAGAGGCGAAGCTGCGGTTTCTGGAAAACGACGTTCTGACCGCGCAGTTCATGTCGACCTATTTCGGCAATGCCGAAACGGGAAGCTTCACCACCTTCCCCAAAACACCGCTGCCGGAAGGATATGACCCGCGCAAGCGCCCATGGTATCTGGACGCGGTCAAGGCCGGCAAGACGGTTCTGACCGAACCCTATAACGACGCCTCGACCGGCGGGCTCATCATCACCGCCGCCATTCCCGTCTCCATCGATGGCAAGCTGGCCGGCGTGACGGGCAGCGACTTCTCGCTCAATTCGCTGGTCAACATGATCAAGTCGGTGGATGCCGGCACGGACGGATATGCGTTCCTCGTCAGCAAGGACGGCAAGATCCTTATTCACCCCGATCCGAAATTCGTCGACAAGCCGCTGGCCGATCTCTTCAAGGTCAATACGCCGGCGATTTCCTCGGCGATTTCGCAGACCGAAATCGACGGTAAGGGCAAGATCACCAGCTTCATTCCGGTCGCCGGCCTGCCCTCGGTCGACTGGTATCTCGGCTTTGTCGTTGATTCCGATGTTGCCTATGGCGCCATTGGCCAGTTCCGCCTGGCGGCGACCATCGCCACAGTTCTCGCCGCCGCGATCATGATCGGGCTTCTTGCAACCGTGCTTTCCCGCTTCATCGTTCGCCCGGTGACGCAGATGACGTCAGCCATGGAAGGCCTCGCATCCGGCAATCTCGAGGTCGCGATTCCCGGTCAGGAGCGCACCGACCAGATCGGCTCCATGGCCGCAGCCGTCGCCGTGTTCCGGTCGAACGCCATGGAACGCCTGCGCCTCGAAGGCGATGCCGAAGAAAACCGCACGCTTTCCGAACGGGAGCGCAGCGAGCGCGAAAGACTGGCGGCAAAGGACGCCGCCGACATCCAGTTCGCGGTCGATTCGCTCGCCCGTGGACTGGCGCATCTTTCCGATGGCGACCTCAATTACCGCATCGACACGCCCTTCGTGACCCGCATCGACCGTCTGCGCGATGATTTCAACAATTCCGTTGCCAAGCTGAACGCCGCGCTCAGCACCGTCGGCCAGAACGCCCGCGCCATCGACGCCGGGGCTGGCGAAATCCGTCAGTCCGCCGACGATCTGGCGCGACGCACCGAGCAGCAGGCAGCCTCCGTGGAAGAGACCGCGGCGGCGCTTGAGGAAATCACAACCACCGTCAAGGATTCCGCCCGCCGTGCGGAAGAAGTGGGCCGTCTGGTCGACCGCGCCCGCAACAATGCCGAACGGTCCGGCGTCATCGTCGAAGATGCGGTTCGCGCCATGGAAGGCATCGAAAAATCGTCGTCCGAGATCAGTAACATCATCGGCGTGATCGACGAGATCGCCTTCCAGACCAATCTTCTGGCGCTGAATGCAGGCGTGGAAGCCGCCCGCGCCGGTGAGGCTGGCAAGGGTTTTGCCGTCGTCGCACAGGAAGTGCGCGAGCTTGCCCAGCGCTCCGCCAATGCGGCGAAAGAGATCAAGACGCTGATCAACGCTTCGACATCGCAGGTGCAGTCCGGCGTCGATCTCGTCGGCAATGCCGGCAAGGCGCTGGAAACCATCGTCCGCGAAGTACAGGAGATCAATCGCCACATCGACGCCATCGTGACGTCGTCGCGCGAACAGTCCACCGGCCTTCAGGAAATCAACACCGCCATCAACACCATCGATCAGGGCACGCAGCAGAACGCCGCCATGGTCGAGGAACAGACGGCCGCAAGCCACGGGCTCGCCTCGGAAGCGGCGGCGCTCAACGAGTTGCTCGCGCAGTTCCAGCTCGCCACGGCCAGCCGGCGGCAGGCGGAATATGGGCGGGCGGCTTGAGGGGGAAAAGACCATGGCCAGCGCTATCGTCACCAGATCGCTGCCAGCCGCTACGTACTCTCGACGTCATCCTCGGGCTTGTCCCGAGGATCCAACCACGTCGCGTTAAATCCGATCGGTTGCAGATGCTCGGGACAAGCCCGAGCATGACGGAAGCGAGGTCTTGCGCCTTTCTCACCACTCTGATGGCCGGAGCGATCCGGCCATTCTCATGTCCATTCGCAGCAATCGAAAAAAGCCTGTTCCCGCCACCGTCCCGATCCGCTAGATCTTGATCGATCACGATCATGCGGAGGGATCTATGCTGGAACTGATTTGGCGCGGCATTGCCATGGGCATTGGCGGCACCGTGTTTATGGATATATGGGCAATCGTGCTGCACCGGTTCTTCGGCCAGTCCGCGCCAAACTGGGCGCCGGTCGGCCGCTGGTTCTGGTACGTGCCGAAAGGTACGATATTTCACGACAGTATCGCCACGGCTGAACCCTATGAACACGAACTGGCGCTCGGCTGGATTTCGCATTACGCCGTCGGCATTGTTTATGGCGTCATTCTCGCGCTGGTGGTTCCGGCCGCGTGGTTTGCCAATCCTTCGTTCATTGAGCCGTGGATCGTCGGCATCATAACGGTCGGCGCGGGCTGGTTCCTGTTGCAGCCGGGGCTCGGCATCGGCTGGGCGGCGTCGAAGACCCCCAACCCGAACAAGGTCCGCTTTCTCAACCTCGTGGCCCATACGGTTTTCGCCCTGGGCATGTATGCCGTGGCGCTTTTGATGCGCTAAATGAAAAGGGGGCTGAAAAGCCCCCGCTCCTGTCCGGTTCTCAGATATTCGCCGAGAACGTATCGCAATCTTCGACACGGCCGCTCTGGAAACCGCGCTTGAACCATTCCGCGCGCTGTGCCGAGGTGCCGTGGTTGAAACTGTCAGGCACCACATAGCCCTGGGTCTGCTTCTGCAGCGTATCGTCGCCGATCTGGTGGGCGGCGTTCAGCGCCTCCTCGAGGTCACCGGTTTCGAGAATGCCCTTCTGCTCGGTGAACTTGCCCCAGATGCCGGCATAGCAATCCGCCTGAAGCTCGACGCGCACCGACATCTTGTTGGCATCCACCTGGCTCATCGACTGGCGGCGGCGGTTGAACTCCTGCAGAACGCCGGTCAGGTTCTGGATGTGGTGGCCCACCTCATGCGCAATCACATAAGCCTGCGCGAAATCACCGGCCGCGCCGAAACGCTGGTCGAGTTCCTTGAAGAAGCTGGTGTCGAGATAGACCTTGCGGTCGCCCGGGCAATAGAACGGGCCGCTGGCGGCGGAAGCATAACCGCAGGCGGAAGACACCTGACCGGAGAACAGAACCAGCGTCGGCTTCTGATAGGTCTCGCCGGCCGACTGGAAAATGCCGCTCCACGTATCTTCCGTCTCGGCCAGTACGGTGCGCACGAAAGCCGTCGTCTCGTCCGACGACTGGCCCTGCGGACGCGTGCCAGCCTGCTGGCCGCCGGATTGCTGCGTGGTGCCGCCGCCATCCAGTGAAATATCGCCGCCAGAAAGCAGCGTCAGCGGGTTGATGCCAAGCACCCAGCTTATCAGCAGAATGACCAGAATGCCGCCGATACCGATACCTCCGCCGCGCCGCCCGATAGGCACACGCATTCCGCCACGGGAAAAAGGATCGCTACCGCCTGGCCCCGACCCCGCCGACATGCCACGCCGGTCCTCGATATTGTCCGACTGGCGGCGTCCTCTCCATTCCATGCTATTCTCCCGGCGGATATCGCCTTAACAAGCTGCCTTATAACGGCACTATAATACATCTTGTTCCGGAAGGAAGCAGAGGTGGCAAACGGAGAGCCTCATGCGGCTCTGCGTCTTTGTTTCAGCACTGTCAGAAACAGGAAGACAAACAGGAAAGCGCCGGCGGAAAAGGCCACAAATCCGGCTCTGCCATCACCAAAAGCAACCTCATGCATGATGCGGCCGGGAACGAAGGTGAAACCTCCGGCAATCACGATGCCGCCGAGATAAACGCTCTGCATGATCCGCATATGGCGTCTGATATCGCCGCGGCACGCGAAATAGATCGATTGAAGACAGCCATATATCGTGAAGGCGGAAAGCAGGTGGATCGGGCTGAAACCGTAAAACATCCTCAATTCATGGATGAAGAACGTCGAAACGGACGTCGTGACCATCAGCATCACCCATATCTTGCCGAACAGCCGGTGGATGGCGGTTCCCTTGGGACGCAGGAAAATGAAAGCGCCGAGAATGGCGGCGGGTATGACGGTGGCGACATGGAACTGCACGGCAAGCGGTGCGTCTAACAATGGCTGGAGTGACATGGGTGCTGTTTCGGCTCGGTTGAAATCACCGGCAATTTCGGCAAAACATGCGCTCAGGAAAAACGGATTGACGCCAACCGCAGGAAAACTTCGTGGATCACCCGTATCTGCAATCCACGCTTCGTGAAATGCACGCCATCCTGCAATCGCGCAGGCTGTGGCTGACGTTTCTCGCCGTGCTGGCGATCTTCATCGTGACCGGACCTTTCGGAACGAGCGAAACCATGAGCTTCGCCGACCGGCTGCTCTACTGGACAATCATACAGGCCGGCGCCTGGATATTCGCCATATCCTTTTCCATCATCGCCAACAACATCCTTGCCGGCAGCATCGAAAATATGCTGACGCGCATGATGATCGGCTCGCTGACGGCCGCCCTGCCGATCGGGCTACTGCTTACCATCACGAACCGGGTCTTTTCAGGCAAGGAAATGGGTTTCGGCCCCTTTTTGCAAAGCAGCCTGTCGTCTCTGCCTCTCTGCGCCATCTTCTGCCTGCTAAGTTATCTCACCGCCTCCCAGTCGTTCGAAACAGCGGCCAATGCCGCTACGGACACGGGCGAAGATACCAGACGCGAGGTAAAGGGCGTCGTACCGCTGCTGGAGCGGCTACCGCCGCAAAAGCGCGGAAAATTGCTGCGGCTGTCGGTGCAGGACCACTATACTGAAATCGTCACCACGCGCGGGCATCAGCTCGTTCTGCTGCGTTTTTCCGATGCACTGAAAGAAATAGGCCAGACGAAAGGATTGCAGGTGCACCGGTCGCACTGGATTGCCGATGCCGACTTTGTCTCCCTGCGCAAACAGGCCGGCCGTCTGCATGTCATGACCAGAGACGGCAGTGAAATCCCCGTCAGCCGCTCCTATAGTGCAGCGGTCCAGGCCCGTTTTACCGCACACGCCCCTGCCGGTTAAGAGTTTCTGTCGATTCCGGAATTTATGGGGTTCCGTTCTCAAAAACATTTGCCTATAAGCCGCTTCTAGCCTGAAAACATTTGAATTGCGCCCCCCGGCCGGTGATCCTTCACCCTGGCCGGTGTTTTGCGCAACCGAAAAGCGGAACGAGAGAGCCATGCCGAAGCGCCAAGATATCAAGTCCATCCTCATCATCGGCGCGGGACCGATCGTTATCGGTCAGGCATGTGAATTCGACTATTCCGGCACCCAGGCCTGCAAGGCGCTGAAGGAAGAGGGGTACCGGGTCATCCTGGTCAACTCCAACCCGGCCACCATCATGACCGATCCGGGCCTTGCCGACGCCACTTACGTCGAGCCGATCACCCCGGAAGTCGTCGCGAAGATCATCGCCAAGGAGCGCCCGGATGCGCTTCTGCCGACCATGGGCGGTCAGACCGCGCTCAACACCGCGCTCTCTCTCAAGCGCATGGGCGTTCTCGACCGTTACAATGTGGAAATGATCGGCGCAAAGCCGGAAGCCATCGACATGGCCGAAGACCGCGCCCTCTTCCGCGAAGCCATGGCCCGCATCGGCCTTGAAACCCCGCGTTCCATGCTGGCCAACGCCACCGAAATCAAGGATGCCGACCGCAAGAAGCACGAGGCAGCGCGCACCGAGCTGAAGGGCAAGCTTTCCGGTCCCGATCTCGACAAGGCGCTGGACGATCTGGAAAACCAGTGGAACCTCGGCGAAACCGACCGCAAGCAGCGCTACATGGCGCATGCCATGGCGATTGCCGCTCAGGCCATCGATCATGTCGGCCTGCCCGCCATCATCCGCCCGTCCTTCACGCTTGGCGGCACCGGCGGCGGCATTGCCTATAACCGCTCTGAATTCTTCGACATCGTCTCCGGCGGCCTCGACGCCTCGCCGACGACGGAAGTTCTGGTCGAAGAATCGGTTCTCGGCTGGAAGGAATATGAGATGGAAGTCGTCCGCGACAAGGCGGACAATTGCATCATCATCTGCTCCATCGAAAACATCGATCCGATGGGCGTCCACACCGGCGACTCGATCACCGTCGCGCCGGCGCTGACCTTGACCGACAAGGAATACCAGATCATGCGCAACGCCTCGATTGCGGTGCTGCGCGAGATCGGCGTCGAAACCGGCGGCTCGAACGTGCAGTTCGCCGTCAACCCGAAGGACGGACGCCTCGTCGTCATCGAAATGAACCCGCGCGTCTCGCGCTCCTCCGCTCTCGCCTCCAAGGCAACCGGCTTCCCCATCGCCAAGATCGCCGCCAAGCTCGCCATCGGCTACACGCTGGATGAGCTTGAGAACGACATCACCGGCGGCGCGACGCCCGCTTCGTTCGAACCTTCCATCGACTACGTCGTCACCAAGATCCCGCGTTTCGCCTTCGAGAAATTCCCCGGCGCTTCGCCGATCCTCACCACCGCCATGAAGTCGGTCGGCGAAGTCATGGCCATCGGCCGCACCTTCGCGGAATCGCTGCAGAAGGCGCTGCGCGGCATGGAAACCGGCCTCACCGGTCTCGATGAAATCGAAATCCCCGGCTATGAGGAAGGCGAAGGCTCCAAGAACGCCATCCGCGCCGCCATCGGCACGCCGACGCCGGACCGCCTGCGCATGGTCGCCCAGGCGCTGCGCATGGGCATGAGCGAAGAGGAAGTCCACGAGAACTCGAAGATCGATCCGTGGTTCATCGCCCAGTTCAAGGCCATCGTCGACATGGAAGCCCGCATCCGCGAGCACGGCCTGCCGCAGGATGCCGAAAACCTGCGCATGCTGAAGGCCATGGGCTTCTCCGACGCCCGCCTCGCCAGCCTGACGTCCAAGCGCCCGAAGGAAGTGGCCGAACTGCGCAACAGCCTCAATGTTCGTCCGGTCTTCAAGCGCATCGACACCTGCGCTGCCGAATTCGCGTCGCCCACCGCTTACATGTATTCGACCTATGAAATTCCCTTCGTCGGCGCAGCCCGCTCCGAAGCGCAGGTTTCCGACCGCAGGAAGGTCGTCATCCTCGGCGGTGGCCCGAACCGTATCGGCCAGGGCATCGAGTTCGATTATTGCTGCTGCCACGCCGCCTTCGCGCTGAAGGATGCCGGCTTCGAAGCCATCATGATCAACTGCAATCCGGAAACGGTTTCCACCGACTACGACACCTCCGACCGCCTCTATTTCGAGCCGCTGACGGCCGAAGACGTGATCGAGATCATGCGAGCCGAACAGGAAAAGGGCGAGCTCGTCGGCGTCATCGTGCAGTTCGGCGGCCAGACCCCGCTGAAGCTCGCCGAAGCGCTGGAAAAGAACGGTATCCCGATCCTCGGCACTGCGCCTGACATGATCGACCTTGCCGAAGACCGCGACCGTTTCCAGAAGCTGCTGATGAAGCTCGATCTCGCCCAGCCGAACAACGGCATCGCCTATTCGGTCGAGCAGGCCCGCCTCGTAGCCTCGGAAATCGGCTTCCCGCTGGTGGTGCGCCCGTCCTACGTTCTGGGTGGCCGCGCCATGCAGATCATCCATTCGGAAGGCCAGCTCCAGACCTATCTGCTCGACACGGTTCCGGGCCTCGTACCCGAGGACATCAAGCAGCGTTACCCGAACGACAAGACCGGCCAGATCAACACCCTGCTCGGCAAGAACCCGCTGCTGTTCGACAGCTACCTGACCAATGCCGTGGAAGTGGACGTCGATGCGCTGTGCGACGGCGAAAGCGTCTTCGTGTCAGGCATCATGGAGCACATCGAAGAAGCCGGCATCCATTCGGGCGACTCGGCCTGCTCGCTGCCGGTCCGTTCGCTGTCGAAGGAAATCGTCGACGAGCTGGAACGCCAGACGACGGCGCTTGCCAAGGCGCTCAATGTCGGCGGCCTCATGAACGTGCAATATGCCATCAAGGATGGCACGATCTACGTTCTCGAGGTCAATCCGCGCGCCTCGCGCACCGTGCCTTTCGTGGCGAAGACCATCGGCGCGCCGATCGCCAAGATCGCCGCCCGCGTCATGGCCGGCGAGAAGCTCGATCCGGCGATTGCCGCTTACGGCGAAAAGCCCGATCCGCGCAACCTGAAGCACATTGCCGTCAAGGAAGCCGTCTTCCCCTTCGCCCGCTTCCCCGGCGTTGACATTCTGCTCGGACCGGAAATGCGCTCGACCGGCGAAGTCATCGGCCTCGATACCGATTTCGCGCTGGCATTCGCCAAGAGCCAGCTCGGCGCCGGCGTCGACCTGCCCCGCTCCGGTGCGGTCTTCGTCTCGGTGCGTGACGAGGACAAGGAAGGCGTTCTGCCTGCCATCCGCATTCTCGTGGAAAGCGGTTTCAAGGTGCTGGCCACCGGCGGCACCCAGCGTTTCCTCGCCGAAAAGGGCATCAACGCCGAAAAGATCAACAAGGTGCAGGAAGGCCGTCCGCATATCGAAGACGCCATCCGCAACCGTCAGGTCCAGCTCGTCATCAACACCACCGACAGCAACAAGGCGATTTCTGACTCGAAGTCGCTGCGCCGCGCGACACTGATGCAGAAGGTGCCTTACTACACGACGATGGCCGGCGCGGAAGCGGCAGCGCTTGCCATCAAGGCGCTGAAGGCCGGTAATCTGGAAGTGAAGCCGCTGCAGAGCTACTTCCAGTAAGCTGCGGGAACCGCAGGTTCCAGCGTTGAATGAAAACAAGACGCCGCGGGTCACCATGCCCGCGGCGTTTTGCATTGCGTAATCCTGCTGCAATTCATTGCCGGTATCAAAACATCAGGTTCGAACGAGGCCCATGATGTCCCTATTCCGCAATGACGGATCGCCCGCAGCCATTCGCCGCGCCGTTGCCAAAGCTCCGGTCAAACGCTCCATAAAGATACTGAGGCGCCCCACCATCGGGTCCCGGCGATGGGAACACCTGGCCCCGACAGGCCAAAGCACCGCCTTGAGGGACTGACCGTGGCTGGACGTCCACCGGGACCGGAGCGGGTGGCTTTTCCGCTGCGGATCGAACCCGCAATATTGAACATGATCCGGCACACCGCGAGCGGCGAATTGCGCAGCGTCAATGCCCAGATCGAGGTTCTTCTGAAAGAGGCCCTGTCCCGCCGCGCCACGGCGGATGAAGCAGACAAGCCGCCCTTTTAAACCGAAGGGCAACAACGCGCTACACGACACAAAGATGCGGTGCGGCCCTGCGGAAAGATCGACGGCCCGCAGCCCTGCCCTATGCCGCCTGCGCCTCCCGAACGCAATTGCGCCCTTCCATCTTCGCGCGGTAAAGTGCGCGATCAGCCATTTCCGCAAGCGTCTGGAGATCGCAGCGCATCTCGCCAGTGGCGGCAACGCCGATGCTGATGGTGACGCCGACACGCAGGCCGCCGCAATCGACCTCGGTTACCGCAATCGCATCGCGAATGCGCTCGCCGATCATGCAAGCCTTGCGAACGCCGGCGCCCGGCAGGTAGATGATGAATTCCTCTCCGCCGTAACGCGCCAGCACGTCCCCGCCGCGGATGCTGCCGCCGATGCGCTTCGCCACTTCCTGCAGCACACTATCGCCGACGGCGTGGCCGAAACGGTCGTTGATCGACTTGAAGTGATCGATATCCAGCAGCATGGCCGCATCGGCGGGATCGGGCGTCGCAGGCATGGTCTGGAAGAAGAAACGCCGGTTCTTGACGCCCGTCAGCGGGTCGGTATTCGCAAGAACCAGCAGTTTGCGTTCCGACCGCTCGGCCACGAGCATCATCACGAACAGGGCAATGGCGAAGTTCAGCATGATGATGAAGAAAAACGCATTGACCAGATTGATGGTGGCAAAATCGGGGAAAAGCACGCTTTTCACCACCGATAGCGAAATGAGACCGGAGACACCGGTGATGCCACCCAGCGCCAGGCGGGACAGCAGCGGCTCTCTGCGCCATCTGGCAAAAAGCACCGATGCCCCGGCGAGATAGGCAAGCGATGCGCAGCCATTGAAGAGCGCCGCGCGATACGCATTATTGTCCGCCACCTGCTGCGCGACAACCATCGCCAGCACGGAGATGAGGCAGACAATGGATACGGTCCGTCGGTCGACGGAACGCCCATCGCTCAACGCCTTCAAGCCGAGCCAGATCATCGCGTAACCCACAATACCGAAAACGACACTGCCGAGCCGCCACAGGGCCGGCGACAATATTCCCCATTCGCCGTAACCGGCAAGCGTGGAGCCAATCGCCATCGAGGCGAAACCCGCCGCAAGGGGGACGGGACCGCGCAAGCCGCGATTGGTCATTTTCAGATAGATAAAACTCAAAAGCCCAACGATGTAAGAACACTTTTGCATCAGTATGACTGTCGCAAGGTCGAGTTCACCCAACATGATTTGTCCATACGGTAAATAAATTCGGAGAGCTTAATTATAGTAGTAAGTATAAAATTTCAATCAAAATAACAGATAAATAATCAGTAAATGATACTACTGCAAGTTATGCCTCAAATATTGAATAAATCCCCAACGCGCAAATGGAAATTTATTCGAATATTCTAATAAAACTTATATCCTCCTTGAACCGCATCGTTTCCGCCTCTTTCACCTGCGCATCGGCAAGGCGCAGGAGGTAGGACGGATGCACGGTGACAAAAAGCGTTCGGCCTTCCTCCATCGGCAGAGGACGGCTCCGAATCTCCGAGAGCTTTTCCTTACCGCCGGTCAGCGCATAAAGCGCCGTTGCGCCCATGGCAACGATCAGTTTCGGCCGAATAAGCGCGATTTCCTGATTGAGCCACCAGCGGCATTGTTCCACTTCGCCCGCATTCGGCCGTTGATGAATGCGTCGTTTGCCGCGCGTTTCGTATTTGAAGTGTTTGACGGCATTGGTGACATAAAGCTTTTTGCGCTCGATACCGACATCGGCAAGAGTCCGGTCGAAAAGCTGGCCGGCCGGACCGACAAAAGGCTTTCCCGAGAGATCCTCGTGATCGCCCGGCTGTTCGCCAACGATCATGATTTCCGCATCCTCCGGCCCCGAACCGAAAACCGTTTGCGTGGCGCTGCAATGCAGGGAGCAGCGGGTGCAATGGCCAGCTTCCCGCGCCAGCGATGCGAGCGTGCCATCCGGCACGGAATGCGTCGTCTCCCGGGCAGCGGCCGCAGCCTGCAGGCGATGGTGAAAGGGCTGCGGCTGGCTTGCCGCCCTGGCGGCCATCTCCAGCACCCGCGCCTCAGCACCGAGAACGAGACCCGGAATCAGATCGGCTTCCGGCAGGTTCTTCCAGTATTTCTTCGGCATCTCCGCCGTCATGGCTTTGATCTTGAGGCGCGCCGGATTGAATATATTGGCATAATAGGTCCGCCAGAGTTCATCCGTCTCGTCCGTCAGATCAGGCTTCGCCGCCGCCTCCCGTGAGGTTTGCAGCTCGCTTCCGTCCCATCGGGCGGACCCTTTCGGCGTGGCGATCAGCCAGTCCATGTCGGTAAACCGTCGCTGGAAAAACGCTGCCGTTCGCTCGACGATGAAATGATCCGGCTCGAACCAGGCCACAAACCGCCGTCGCCCGCCCTGCCCCTGCGGCAAGGGCAATTCCTTGAAACGGACGAAGGCCGTCATCTTGTGACAATCCCGGCGCACCGATTTCTCGAGCAAGCGGGCCTCTGCAACATCCGGATCGGACTTGAACTGCAACAGGGCGCGATCCCGCTTCAGCCGCCACAATAACCGGTAAAGCAACGCAAACCGGCCGGGATCGCCATGGCAGATGACGGCCTGCGCCAGCGCCACGAACGAGGCAGGAACGGAAACCTGCCCATTGCCGGCATCGACGGTCGGCAATGGCTCACCGGCGAAATCCAGCAGCCCTGCCCCGTCATCCCGCAACCGCCAGTCAATCGTCTCCGGCGGAATATCGGCGGCAAGGGCCGCACGCGCGGCATCGCGCCACTCGCCGAAGTCGCCCCGCCCTTCGAGAACCGGGCCATACATCACAACAGCGACAATTGTTCGGGCTGCGGCGCAAACATCGCCCGCAAATCCGGCCGCTCGGTCAGCTTGCCCGGCGTCCAGCCCTCGGCGACGATGAAAGCCTTCACCTTTTTCAGGGAAACACCAAAACGGGCAATATCCTCCAGCCGCAGCCGCCGGAACCGCCGTGACGATAGAACCGAGGCCACCGTCTTGGTGCCGAAACCGGGCACACGCAGCAGCATTTCCCGATCCGCCGCATTGACGTCCACCGGGAAACGGTCGCGCTGTTTCAGCGCCCAGGCGAGTTTCGGGTCGATATCGAGATCGAGCATGCCGTCACCCCCGATTGCCGTTATCTCGCTGATATCGAAGCCATAAAAGCGATACAGCCAGTCGGCCTGATAAAGCCGGTGTTCCCGCATCAGCGGCGGCTTGATGAGCGGCAGGTTTTTCGACGAATCGGGAATGGGGCTGAAGGCCGAATAATAGACGCGTCGCAAACCGTAGCTGCCATAAAGCCGGGCGCTGGTGGAGAGAATGGTGCTATCGTCAGCGCCATCCGCCCCCACGATCATCTGCGTACTTTGGCCGGCCGGCGCAAAGCGCCTGGTCTTGCGTGTCCGGACGGTCGGCTCCCCGGCCTCCTCGATCTTCAGGCGGATATCGGCCATGGAGCGGCGAATATTGACGGGCTGCTTTTCCGGCGCGAAACGGCCAATGCCGCTATCGGTCGGCAATTCGATATTGATCGAGAGACGATCCGCGTAAAGCCCTGCCTCCTCGATGAGCCTGGGCGATGCTTCGGGAATGGATTTCAGGTGGATATACCCACGAAAACCATGGGTAACCCGCAACTCCCGCGCCACGCGCACCATCTCCTCCATCGTATGATCGGAGGAGCGGATGATGCCGGAGGACAGGAACAGCCCCTCGATATAGTTGCGCCGGTAAAACTCCAGCGTCAGCCAAACCACTTCTTCCGGCGTGAACCGCGCCCGCTCGACATTGCTGGAGGAGCGGTTGATGCAATAGGCGCAATCATAGATGCAGAAATTGGTGAGCAGGATTTTCAAAAGCGAAATGCAGCGCCCGTCCGGCGCATAGGCATGGCAGATGCCCGACCCTTCCGTGGAGCCCAGACCGCCCGATGCTGCGGAGTTGCGTTTTGTCGTGCCGCTGGATGCGCAGGAGGCGTCGTATTTCGCTGCGTCGGAGAGAATGGCCAGCCGTTGCCTGATCGACTTCTTCATGGAAATGTTCACTATATGTTCCATAGGCAAATGTCAATGACATAAGGTAAGGCATTGATTACGTGACGAAATATGTACGCCTCAAATTTGCTGGCATTTCGCTGTCGTCTTCTGATATAGTCGGCTCAGTTATGATTTTGGCATGGTTCCGGAGTTCCCCTCCGGAACCTGTTTCTTTTTGTGTCTGCAAGTAAAGCGACAGGACTGCGAAGGATAAAAAAATGGTAGAAAAAGTACCGATGACTCAGGGTGGATTCGTCAAGCTGCAGGAGGAGCTGCGCTGGCGCCAGCAGGAGGAACGCCCCCGTATCATCGAGGCGATTGCGGAAGCGCGCGCCCATGGCGACCTTTCGGAAAACGCCGAGTACCATGCTGCCAAGGAAGCACAGAGCCACAATGAAGGCCGCATCACCGAACTCGAAGACCTGACCGCGCGCGCGGAAGTCATCGATCTCTCCAAGATGTCGGGCTCGAAGATCAAGTTCGGCGCCACCGTCAAGCTGGTGGACGAGGATAGCGACGAGGAAAAGACCTATCAGATCGTCGGCGACCAGGAAGCCGATGTGAAGGCCGGCCGCATCTCCATCTCCTCGCCCATCGCCCGCGCGCTCATCGGCAAGGAAGTCGGCGACAGCATCGAAGTCAACGCGCCTGGCGGCGCCAAGGGCTACGAGATTCTCGCGGTTCAGTGGGGCTGATGCCCGCACATGCAATGCGCCCCATGCGGGCGCATTGCTTTTCTTGACGTCTTCAACCCCCCGAATTAGCCGCAAAGACGGAAGCCCATCTTGTCCCACGTCAGTCTGAAAGATGTGCAGGTGCTTGCGCCGAATTTCAAACGCAGGCTCTCCGGCGTCACCTCCACCATCGTTCAGCTCATTCCGGTGCAGAACCGGCTGGGACAGAAGGTGGCCGTCATCGGCCCCGGCCTGCCGCCGCATCTGCCGCATGTGCGCTTCCGCGATCTGTGGCGGCTCTGGCAAAACGGCCCGCGGGGCGGCCCGCGCATCTGGCATGCCCGCCGCAACCTTGAAATGTTGCCGGGTCTTTTCATGCGTGACGTGCTGCGCATGGAGGTGAAGCTACTGTTCACCTCGGCCGCACAGAGGCGACATTCCGCCTATACACGTTTTCTGATCTCGAAGATGGACGCCGTGGTCGCGACCAGCACCCGCTCCGGCTCGTTTCTGGAAGTACCCCATCGCGTTGTCATGCATGGCGTCGATACCGACCTGTTCCATCCGGCAACCGGCCCGGAAGACACAATCGCGGCAACCGGCCTGCCGGGACAATATCTCATCGGCTGCTTTGGACGGGTGCGCCACCAGAAGGGCACCGATCTCTTCGTGCGGGCCATGATCGAGCTTTTGCCCGCCCATCCGCAATGGACAGCCATTGTTTCCGGCCGGGTAACGGCGGAACACAAGGCTTTTGCCGAGACACTCGAGGCCGATGTCAAGGCTGCCGGCCTTTCGGACCGCATCGTGTTTCAGGGTGAGGTGGATGACATCAAGCCGTGGTACCGGCGGTTGACGCTCTATGTCGCCCCATCCCGCAACGAAGGTTTCGGCTTGACGCCGCTCGAGGCCATGGCATCGGAAACGGCCGTCGTCACCAGCACCGCCGGCGCCTATGAGGAAATGATCGTCAAGGGCGAGACCGGCGCAGTCGTCGAGGCGGGTGACTATGCATCGCTCAGGGATGCGATAAGGACCTATCTTGCCGATCCGGCTCTGGCCGAGAGCCATGCAAAGGTCGGACTTTCGCATGTACGCAGCACATTTCCGCTTGAGAAAGAGGCCACGAGTCTCGGCGAAGTCTATGAAGCTTTGCGGCGCGGGTAACGCGTCTTAAGGTCACCGCAAAGCCTGCCGCTCAGATTTCCACGAGACCGACGCGCTTGACCTGACGGATCGTCAGCATGGTGCGCACCGTATCGACATTTTCGTCCGCCGTCAGAACCTCGATGACGAAATCCTGAAATTCCGTCAGGTTCTTCGCCACGCAATGCAGCAGGAAATCGCTTTCGCCTGACACCATCCAGGCCTGCCGCACCAGCGACCAGCCGGCGGTTGCCGCCGCAAAAGCCTTCAAATTGCTGTCCGACTGGCGCTTGAGACCAACCATGCAGAAGGCGACGAGATCGAAACCGAGCTTCGGCGCGTTCAACATGGCGTGATAACCTTCGATCACGCCCGCCTCTTCCAGCTTGCGGACGCGCCGGAGGCAGGGCGGCGCGGAAATACCGACCCTTTCGGCCAGTTCCACATTGGTCATGCGGCCGTCGCGCTGCAATTCGCGCAGGATTTTCAGATCGATGGCATCGAGTTCGACGCTGGTCACGGAGGAGTACCTCGTTAAGCTGTGGAACTTCCTTGTACTATTCGGCGCGGGATTCGCAACATTATGCCACCGCCCGGTCACAAAATTGCGCGCGCATCCACAACTGCCTTGTTGGTAACGCAAGGCTGCCCTTGAATAAAGACACTAGACAACCTTAAATACCGGGCAACGAAGGGGTTGCGGCCTGTCCGCCGTCATGCGGCTCCAGGGCCCGGTGCCGAAAGGCGCTGCCAGGGAAAGGCCCCGTTATTGAAAGGAACGCTTCCATGTCTGCCCGCCACACGAAGGTATTGATCATCGGCTCCGGTCCCGCCGGTTATACCGCGGCGATCTACGCGGCCCGCGCAATGCTGAAACCCGTGCTGATCGCCGGCATGGAACAGGGCGGCCAGTTGATGATCACCACCGATGTCGAGAACTATCCGGGCTTTGCCGATCCGATCCAGGGTCCGTGGCTGATGGACCAGATGCTGAAGCAGGCGACGCATGTGGGCGCGGAAATCGTCAGCGACCTCGTCACCGAAGTTGAAACCAATGTACGGCCTTTCGTGGTGAAGACCGATTCCGGTCAGGTCTGGACCGCCGACACGCTGATCATCGCCACCGGCGCCAAGGCCAAGTGGCTCGGCATTGAGAGCGAGCAGCATTTCCAGGGCTTCGGCGTTTCCGCCTGCGCCACCTGCGACGGTTTCTTCTATCGCAACAAGGATGTGATCGTGGTCGGCGGCGGCAACTCCGCCGTGGAAGAAGCGCTTTACCTCGCCCATATCGCCAAATCGGTCACCGTCGTGCACCGCCGCGACAGTTTCCGCTCGGAAAAAATCCTGCAGGAACGGCTGTTCGCCAAGGAAAACGTCAAGATTCTCTGGAACACGGAGATCGCCGAAATTACTGGTGCACCCGCAAAGCCGCCAATGCCGCCTTCCGTCTCCGGCGTGAAGCTGCGTGATACCAAGACCGGCACGATCAGCGAATTCCCCATCGACGGCGTCTTTGTCGCCATCGGCCATGCGCCGGCAGTCGAGCTGTTCAAGGGCAAGGTGAAGCTGAAAGACAACGGCTACATGTGGACCGCCCCCGATTCTACGGCGACCGACGTGGAAGGCATCTTCGCAGCCGGCGACGTCACCGACGACATCTACCGTCAGGCGATCACCGCCGCCGGCATGGGCTGCATGGCCGCGCTGGAAGCGGAACGTTATCTCACCGCGCATCAACCGCTTGCTGTCGCAGCGGAATAACCGAAAGGCAGGGTAGGCATGGCAATGCCATTGGACTGGGATAAACTGCGCATTTTTCATGCCGCAGCCGAAGCAGGGTCTTTCACCCATGCTGCCGACAAGCTGCATTTGTCCCAGTCGGCCATCAGCCGTCAGGTCAGCGCGCTGGAGCAGGATGTCGGCGTCAAGCTGTTCCATCGCCACGCTCGCGGTCTCATCCTCACCGAACAGGGCGAGTTGCTGTACCGCACCGCCCATGACGTGCTGCTGAAGCTCGAAACCGTCAAGATGCAGCTCACCGAAACGACGGAGAAGCCGAGCGGCAAGCTGCGCGTGACGACCACCGTCGGTCTCGGCCAGGGCTGGCTGACGGACAAGGTGCAGGAATTCCTGCAGCTCTATCCGGAAATGTCGATCCAGCTCATCCTCGACAATGAGGAGCTGGACGTGAACATGCGTCACGCCGATTGCGCCATCCGCCTGCGCCAGCCGCAGCAGTCGGACCTCATTCAGCGCAAGCTGTTCACGGTGCACATGCACGTCTATGCCGCGCCGTCCTACATCAATCGCCATGGCGAGCCGCAGTCGATTGAGGATCTCGACAATCACCGCATCATTTCCTTCGGCGAACCGGCGCCCAACTATCTGCTGGACGTCAACTGGCTGGAAAATGCGGGACGCTCTTCCGACAATACGCGCACGCCGCATCTGCAGATCAACAGCCAGACCTCGATCAAGCGCGCCTGCCTGCTGGGAATCGGCATCGCCTGCTTGCCGGATTATATCGTCGGCCGCGATCCGGGCCTTATCCAGCTATCGCTCGCCGCAGATATTCCGTCCTTCGATACCTATTTCTGCTATCCCGATGAGATGAAAAACGCTGCAAAGTTGAAAGCCTTCCGCGACTTCATCGTTGCAAAGGCGCGGAACTGGAACTTCTGACGTTAAAATAATCGGCGCTCGGTTATAGCCATTAAATTTCAAGAGCTTAACTGACATGCTACCTGAGCGGCGTACCTGCGCCGCCCGGGAGCATTGCACATAAAATATACCGGAAATATCGAGGGCTGCGTGGCGCGCATGCCTGACCTGCACAAAAAAGAGTTGTTTCGTGCACAAAAAAGCACCATATCGCTCTCAGCTGATGCACACGGTGGCTTTTCCTCCCAGTTCCACCGCATCAGCTGTTCCCCTCTGGAGGTTTTTGACCTTCACACTTAAAGGGCCCTGGATCCATCCGGCGGCCCTCTTTTTTTACCCGCAAGAATTTTCTCCGAATTGGCGAAATATCGCATGATGCAACCTTGTTTTGCATTATTCCCACACCCATATTTTAGTCAGCTGTCACGCTCGCCCAAGGCACGCGACAGCTGTTCCCCTCTGGAGGTTTTGACCTTCAAACTTATCAGGCCGCGGAGATATCCAGCGGCCTTCTTTTTTGGAAATGCCTGCCCGCCCCCTCGATCCTCACAGAGACGTGACTTGTATATCGATGATGACCGATATAAATATCGGGCATGTCAGATATTGAAGAAGCACCGATGAACCCGGAGGAAATCCTCAAAGCCCTTTCGCACCCCGCAAGGCTGAAATTCCTGGAATGGCTGAAGTCTCCGGAAAGTCACTTCTGCCAGGAGCATCCCCTCAGCATGGGTGTATGCGCCAACCAGTTTCAGATCAGCGGCCTGTCGCAATCCACCGTCTCGTCGCATCTGGCGGTGTTGCAGGCAGCCGGCCTGATAAGGTCGAAAAAGGTCGGGCAATGGGTGTTTTTCGAACGCAACGAGGAAACCATCGACGCCTTCCGCAATTATCTGCAAGCCAATCTCTGAGCCTCCCAAGCTTTGAGCCTCGGGGTGTCGGACCGGAAACCGCAAGACGGTTTTCATTCCGGCACCCAGACAGAAAGACAGCGCGTCCCCCGCGCAATTTCGCCAACCGACCAGAAAGTGAAGTCGCATGACCAGTCTTTTCGAACCGGCACAGGCCGGCGATATCGCACTCGCCAACCGTATCGTCATGGCTCCCCTCACCCGCAACCGTTCGCCGGGCGCCATTCCCAACAATCTCAACGCCACCTATTACGAGCAGCGCGCCACGGCCGGGCTGATCGTCACCGAGGGCACGCCGATTTCCCAGCAGGGTCAGGGTTACGCTGACGTTCCCGGTCTCTACAAGCGGGAAGCAATCGCGGGCTGGAAACAGGTTACCGACGGCGTGCATTCGGCCGGTGGCAAGATTGTCGCACAGATCTGGCATGTGGGCCGCATTTCCCACACCTCGCTGCAGCCGCATGGCGGCCAGCCGGTCGCGCCTTCCGCCATTCCGGCCAAGTCTAAGACCTATATCATCAATGATGACGGCACCGGCGCCTTTGCCGAAACCTCCGAGCCCCGCGCGCTCACCATCGACGATATCGGCCTCATCCTCGAGGATTACCGCAGCGGCGCCCGCGCGGCGCTGGAGGCCGGTTTCGACGGCGTCGAAATCCATGCCGCCAATGGCTACCTGATCGAGCAGTTCCTGAAATCCAGCACCAACCAGCGCACGGATGATTATGGCGGCTCTATCGAAAACCGCGCCCGCTTCCTGCTCGAAGTTGTCGATGCGGTGGCGGAAGAGATCGGCGCAGGCCGCACCGGCATTCGCCTCTCGCCCGTCACGCCCGCCAACGACATTTTCGAGGCCCATCCGCAGCCGCTTTATAATTACGTGGCGGAACAGCTGGGCAAGCGCAATCTCGCCTTCACCCATGTCGTCGAAGGCGCAACCGGCGGCCCGCGCGATTTCAAGCAGGGCGACAAGCCTTTCGATTATGCTGCCTTCAAGGCCGCCTATCGCAATGCCGGCGGCAAGGGCCTTTGGATCGCCAATAATGGCTACGACCGTGAGAGCGCCATCGAGGCGGTTGAAAGCGGTAAAGTCGACGCCGTGGCCTTCGGCAAGGCCTTCATCGCCAATCCGGATCTGGTCCGCCGCCTGAAAAACGACGCGCCGCTCAACGAACCGAACCAGCCGACCTTCTATGGCGGCGGAGCGGAAGGTTACACCGACTATCCGGCGCTTGCCTGATAAAGGATAAAGCAAAGACGCCGCACTGCCCGAAAGCAGTGCGGCGTTTTCTTTCAGCGCAGGCTTCGCGCCTGCCGCGCGGCAAAATCGGAAAACGCGCCCATGACGAAGGCGTTGGGCACATGCAGCGCCTGGAGAAAGCCATTGCCCGTTTCCCGGCCGATGCTCATCAGAGCCACCTGAAGACAGTAAAGACCAAGCAGGACCAGCGTGCGGCCAAGGTTCGGCCGCAGATCGTCATATAGGGAAGCGAGAACCGCCAGCGACAGGATCGGAACGGCGATGAGAAAGCCGAGCCCCTTGTGCAGCGAAAGCAGCGATCCATCGTAATAGATCGACAGCCCGGCCAGCAGCACCTGCGCGAAGATCAGCACCGGCACGCTTGCCGAAATCACGGCAAACACGCGACGCCGGGCCGACATCCCATTCGCAACCGTGACCATCACACCCTGCCCCCGGCATCGGCCGGATGCGGAAGGCTCGACGGCTGCGGCCTCTGTTCAAGGCAGCCGAGGCTCGCCAGTGTCGTCGCTACCGCAATGTCGATCGGTGTTCTGGGTTCCGTTCCGAGAAAATCCGTCAGCCTGCGATTGCTCATCCGGATCGGCATTTGCCAGAGATATTGCATTTCCAGCACTTCACGGAACAGGGGAACGAAGGGAGCGGCCAATTTGATGCCCGACCAGGATAGCTGCCGCCTCTTGACCGGATAACCGACAACCCGCTCGATGGCTTCAACCAGTTGCAGCCCGTCGAAATCCCAGAAACCTTCCATGTGATAGACGGCGAAAGCCGGAAGCTCGCCTGCGCGGTCCAACAGTCGGCCAATGGTCTCGGCGACATCCGGCAGATAGGCCCATTGATGCCCGGCATGGGGCGCGGCGGGATTCCGGACACTCCGGACCGGCTTTCCGGGCTTCACCAGCATTTGCGAAAACCAGTTGTTTCTCGCGTCAGGCCCAAAGAAATCCCCGGCGCGGACGATCAGCACCGGCACGCCGCGCATGGACGCCATTTTCAGCCGCCGCTCCATCTCCACACGCAATGCGCCCTTACGGGTAAAAGGCTTTTGCGGACTGTCTTCCGTCAGAAGCGGAAAGGCGTCCGGCCCGAAATTATAGACGCTGCCCGGAAAGACGATCCGCGCCCCGCAGGCCTCGGCGGCGGCAATGCTATTGTCGAGCATCGGCAGCACCTGGCTTTCCCAGTTGCGATATCCGGGAGGATTGACCGCATGGACGATGAGGCTCGCGCCTTTTGCCGCATCCATCACATCCTGCCGGTTCATGGCGTCCCCGGTCACACGTTCGACGCCATCCGTAGCGCCCGTTGACGTCCGCTGGCGCGTCATCGCCCTCACCCGCCATCCCCGTTGCTGCAGCATTCTGGAGACCTGACTGCCGACACCGCCATTCACCCCCAAAATCAGGGCCAGAGGCCGTTTATTCTGCGCTGTATTTGCGTTGTTTTCATATATCATCGCCGTACTCCTTGATGTGGGCTGGAGTATCGCCCCGTTCCGCGATATACGAAATTATCGAAATGAGTGGAGCAGCTATACAAAATCTTATGACCAGAAACCGTGACATCAGCTGGGATTTCTATCGCACCTTCCTCAGCGTGCTGAGCGACGGCTCGCTTTCCGCCGCCGCGCGCGAGCTTGGCATCACCCAGCCGACGGCGGGACGTCACATCGGCGCGCTGGAAGAGGCCGTCGGCTTTCCGCTGTTCATCCGCTCACCGCACGGGTTGATGCCGACGGAAGCAGCCCTTGCGCTCCGCCCCTACGCGGAAAATCTCGCGGCAACGACCGCCGCCCTCATGCGCGCGGCCTCCGGCGAAGTCGGCAAGATCGAAGGCACGGTGCGCATCAGCGCAAGTGATATCATCGGCGTGGAAATGCTGCCGCCGATCATCACGGCCATGCAGGAGGTTCATCCACGGCTTGAGATCGAGCTTTCGCTCTCCGATACGCTGGAAGACCTTTTAAGGCGCGAGGCGGATATCGCCATTCGCATGACCGAACCGCAGCAGGATGCGATCGTGATGCGTTATATCGGCAATTTCCGTCTGGGATTTCATGCGACGCGCGATTATCTGGCAAGAGCCGGCACCCCGAAGAGCATGGAAGATCTGAACCACCACCGGATGGTCGGTTTCGACCGCAAGACGCCTTTCATTCGGGCGGCCATCCAGCGGATGCGCTCGCTCGATCCAGACATACCCGATATTGAGGAAATTTCCTTTGAAATCCGCGCCGACAGCAATCTCGCCCAGCTTGCCATGATCCGCGCCAGCGCAGGCATCGGCGTCTGTCAGATCGGTCTGGCGCGCAAGGACCCCCGACTCGTTCAGGTTCTTCCGAAAATCGACATCCCGCTCCACACCTGGGTCGCGATGCATGAAAATCTCAAGACCTCGCCGCGATGTCGTGCCGTGTTCAGCGCCCTCGTCGAAGGCCTCAAGGGTCATCTTAAAGAAACCGATCCGGGCGCCCCGCCGAAACGGCGCTAATGCCGATCCCGCATCGATGCCACGCGGGCCGGCATCCGCAATTGCCTGAAAGAGACCGGCGGAATACGCAAAGTGATCCCGGCTTTGCTGGAAATCCACGGATCGCCGATCAAAACGGTCTGGCCTGCTGCGTCGTCTTGTCGACCACCTCGGCTTCCGGCCGGTCGCCGCCCTGGCTGTATTCTTCATGCCAGTGGCCGCTCTCATCCTGATAGCTGATTTCCTCGTCATCGCCCCCCACCTGCTGTTCGGCGGCAACGATGCGCGCAGCTTCGACGGCATCCGCATAAGAAGGGAATGTTTCGGAATAGGCGCCGTTCATGCGGTAGGCGAAGCCTCCGTCATGTTCGACAATTTCATATACCACTTTGGTCATGCATGGTCCTCCTGTCTCGGTAGGCGACATGGCAACCACAACCGCGTTTCAAGCATTGCACCCGATGGGACACCGCGGCATGAGCAGCATGTCCTGCAACACCACTATCCTACCAAAAGCATTCAAGCGCAAATCCTGCTTGATCTGGGGGACGATACGTCACAGCCTGAGCCGATCAGGGGGAAGGGAAATCGATGGCGGGTTCTATTCTGAAACAGGAGCGCATGCTGCTGCTGGCAATACCGGCGGCAATCGTCGCCTATCTGGCCGAACATGCAATATTCGAAGCCGGAAAAACGGCGGCGCTCATCGCCGCGGTCGCGCTGATCGGGCTAATCGTTCTCGTCTCGATGCGGGTTGCCCATCACGCCGAAATCCTCGCCACCAAGGTCGGCGACCCTTACGGCACCATGATCCTGACGTTGTCGGCCGTCGCGGTTGAAGTGCTTATCCTCGCCATCATCATGAGCGAATCCAGTTCGCCCACTCTGGTGCGGGATACGATCTATTCCGCCGTGATGATCGACATCAACGGCATTCTCGGTCTCGCGGCGCTGCTCGGCGGTCTTCGCCACGGCGAGCAGCCCTATAATGACGATTCCGGCAAGACCTATGGCGTGATGATCCTCACCGCCATGGGTATTTCGATGATCGTGCCGGAATTCATCCCCAATGAAAGCTGGCATGTCTACTCCGCCTTCACCATCGTCGCGATGATCGCGCTTTACGCCCTGTTCCTCAAAATGCAGGTCGGCCCGCACAGCTATTTCTTCAGCTATGCCTATCCCCGCAAGGCGCATCCGGCCGGACAGGCATCGGACGGCCATGCGGAAGAGGAGGACGAAGGCAGCGTATCGCTCTCCATCGGCCTCATCATCGCCGGCGTGGTGCTGATCGGTGTGCTGGCGGAATTCATGTCGGCCTTCTTAAGCGAAAGCCTCGAGGGCACCAGCGCGCCGCCGGCGCTGATGGCGGTGGTGGTGGCGACGATCTCGGCATCGCCGGAAATCCTCACCGCGCTCCGCTCCGCCTTGCGCAACCGCATGCAGGCCGTGGTCAATATCGCCATGGGCGCATCGCTGTCGACGGTCATCCTCACCGTGCCCGTCATGGAGGGTATCGCGCTTTATACCGGCCAGCCTTTCATCATGGCGATGACGCCGGTTCAGACCGTCATGGTCTTCATTACCCTCATCGCCGCCGCCATCAATCTCAATGACGGTGAGACCAACGCGATCGAAGGAATGACGCATTTCATTCTCTTCGCCACCTTCATCATGCTGCTGTTTCTGGGGCTTTGACCAAAACGAAAAAAGCCCGGCATCGCTGGCCACGACACAACGTCATCCTTGGGCTTGTCCCAAGGATCTAATCACGCCCAAATAAATCTCGACGTTGCAGATGCTCGGGACAGGCCCGAGCATGACGGCGGAAAGCTTACGGCACTTTGAAAACAAAAAAGCCCGGCATCGCTGCCGGGCTTCTTCATTTGAGATCGCAACCGATCAGCGGCAATCGGCGCAGAAGCGCTGGATGCGCTTGCAGGCCTCTTCCAGCAGCGCTTCCGACGTGGCGTAGGAGATGCGGAAGTTCGGGCCGAGGCCGAAAGCCGATCCCTGCACGACGGCGACGCCTTCGGCTTCCAGAAGCTCGGAAACGAAATCCGTATCCGTCTCGATGACCTTGCCCGACGGCGCGGTCTTGCCGATCAGGCCGGCGCAGGACGGATAAACGTAGAATGCGCCTTCCGGAGCCGGGCAGCTGATGCCCTTCGCCTGGTTGAGCATGGAGACGACGAGATCGCGGCGGCCTTCGAAGATTTTCTTGTTGGCCGGAATGAAATCCTGCGTGCCGTTCAAGGCTTCGACAGCGGCCCATTGCGCAATCGAGCTTGCGCCCGAGGTCTGCTGGCCCTGGATCATGTCCATGGCCTTGATCAGCGGCAGCGGGCCGGCAGCGTAACCGATACGCCAGCCGGTCATGGCATAGGCCTTGGAGACGCCGTTCATCGTCAGCGTGCGGTCATAGAGCGAAGGCTCGACCTCGACCGGCGTGACGAATTTGAAATCGCCATAGGTCAGGTGCTCATACATGTCGTCCGTCAGCACCCAGACATGCGGATGCTTGACCAGCACATCGGTCAGCGCCTTCAGCTCGTCATGCGAATAGGCGGCGCCCGAGGGGTTGGACGGCGAGTTGAACACGAACCACTTGGTCTTCGGCGTGATCGCCTTTTCCAGCGCTTCCGGCTTCAGCTTGAAATTGTCTTCCAGCGTGGCGTCGACGAAAACCGGCGTACCGCCGCAGATCGCCACCATTTCCGGATAGCTGACCCAGTAGGGCGCCGGAATGACGACCTCATCGCCGGGGTTCAGGGTGGCCATGAAGGCGTTGAAGAGGATCTGCTTGCCGCCCGTGCCGACAATCGTCTGCTCCGGCTTGTAGTCCAGACCGTTTTCACGCTTGAACTTGTCGGCAATGGCCTTGCGCAGTTCCGGAATACCCGAAACCGGCGTGTATTTCGTTTCGCCGCGCTTGATGGCGTCGATGGCCGCTTCCTTGATATTTTCGGGCGTATCGAAATCCGGCTCGCCGGCGCCAAGGCTGATCACATCGCGGCCCTTCGCTTTCAGCTCACGGGCTTTCTGGGTAACGGCGATGGTGGCGGATGGCTTTACGCGGGAGAGAATGTCGGCAAGGAAGGCCATTTTTAATCGGTCCTATTGGGGTTGACATCGGCAGAGGTTGGAAAACTTGTCATCTGCGGCATTTTCTATGTCGAAAGACAGGCCTTCTTTCAAGGTCAAAAGCCGGCTTATGTGCTGCATCGCAGAATTTAAACCTTCCTTAACCCGGAAGTAACGCTTGATACGCTACATTCGCGAGCCTAGAGGTCGTGTCTCTATAGCTGGTTGAAAAATGGCGCTCAAAAGCATCTTTTCCAGTCTTGTCCGCGAGGTCGATGGCACATGGTCCACGGCCTATAGCACCTTCAACCTGAAATCGGCCCTGCAGCCCATTTTCCGCCGCACGGCGAGCGGTATTCTCGACATCGATTCCTTCGAGGGTCTGGTGCGTCCCCATCGCAATGGCGAGCCGGTGACGCCGGGCGAATTTTTCTCGCTGGTCGCGCCGGAAGATATCGAAAATATCGACAGCATCCTGCGCACGATCCACATTCTCAACACCGGCAGGCTCAACCGGTCCCGCGCCCGCATCTTCGTCAACTTCCATCCGGGCCTGTTCCAGACCCCGGCCAAGATGCGCCAGGAAGTGGAGCGCATGCGTCTTGCCGCCCACGAAGCCGGCATGACGGCGGATCGCATCGTCTGCGAAATCTCCGAGAAAAAAGCCTCCGACACGCAGATGGTCGCCGACTTCGCCTACCACATGCACGATATCGGCTTTCGCGTGGCGCTCGATGACTACGGCGCCGGCGATTCCGACATCGACCGGGTGAAGCTCATCAAGCCGGACTATGTGAAATTCGAAGCCGGCTGGGTACGCGATTTCATGCAGAATTCGGCGGGTGCTGCCCTTCTGCGCGTCATCGTCAGCCAGTTTCGCGCCGATGGCATAGAGCCGGTCTTCGAAGGGCTGGAGGCCGCGTGGCAGGTCGATCTGTGCGAAGAACTCGGCGTCCTGTTGATGCAGGGCTACGTGCTGGCAAAGCCCGAACTTGCCCCGACCAGTTTCGACACACGTTTCCCGGAACTCGGCAATGAATATTTCGCCCGGTCAAGGGCGGAAAGAGGCCCTGCGCCACCGGCATTTTTCCGGGAAGAACGCCCCGCCGATCCGCACCCGCTGCGCCAGACCCGAACCTTCGGAAAACGCGGTCTCTGACGCCAAACCCGCCCGAACGGCTCTCCTGACCGGCTTTGCCACAATATTGCCGCAATAAATGCCGCGGAACGCCAGAATTCGGTCTCCAAGCCGTCCATTTCGAAGCCTCTTTTATCCTTTAAGAACAGGGACAAGAGGCGACAGCCATGTTTACCAACGATCGGACTTCCGTTGAAAGGTTAAGGGCGCAGAGAACGCTGTTTTCCCTCTGGATGGCCGTTGCGGCTTTTCTTGTCATCGTCACCATGGCCGCCGGCATCGCAACCTCGGCCAATGCGGCTGCCCAGGCAATCGATACGCTGCATACTTCCGCCATTCCGCAGGTGGCAGCGACGACGAAAGCGAGCCCCCACATCCTGCTCATCGTCCTTTCGGCCGCGGCTTTCATCGGCCTCGGCATTGGCGGCCTGACGCTCACCCGGCGCAGCCTGAAGGACGAGGCCCGCCGCTACAAATAAGCGGCCCTTCCCTCGACTTGCGGCATCGGCAGGTTGCTGCTAAAGCACCCGGAAACAGTCATCCGCATTGCGGATCGATATTTCAAAAATCCCCGAATTACCACGGCCGCGACTGAATGATCTTCCGGCCCTGTCGTGCTGGTGCCAACTAATGACGCGTATTCAGGCCAATATGCTGCTTCTGCTCGCCGCAGCAATCTGGGGAGGCGGCTTCGTTGCGCAATCCTCCGCCATGGCCTCTATCGGCCCGTTCTGGTTCGTCGGCCTGCGTTTCGCCATCGCCGCCATCGCCGTGCTGCCCTTCGCGCTCATGGAAACACGGTCGCTGAAATCGCCGCCGCGCCGGCGCGAAATCGGCAGCTTCATCCTCGTGGGTCTCGCCCTGTTCGGCGGCGCCACCACCCAGCAGGTTGGGCTCCTGACCACGACCGTCACCAATTCCAGCTTCCTGACCGGGCTTTACGTCATCTTCGTACCCGTGATCGCCGTCGTGCTTTACCGCCGTCATCCCCATTGGATCGTCTGGCCATGCGCGCTGATGATGCTGGGCGGCATATTCCTGCTCTCCGGCGGCGCATTCGAGGCGCTGACCACGGGCGATATTCTCAGCATCATCTGCGCGTTCTTCTGGGCGATCCAAATCACGCTGGCCGGGCGCTTCGTTTCCGAAAGCGGAAGGCCGCTGGCGCTTTCCTGCACCCAGTTCGCCGTTTGCTCCCTTCTTAGTTGCATGATCGGCGTCGTGTTCGAACCGATCAGCATGGCCTCCATCGAGGCATCGCTGGCGGAAATCCTCTATGTCGGCCTCGTCTCCTCCGGCCTCGCCTTCGTGCTGCAGGTCATCGGCCAGCGTTACACCACCGCCCCGCAGGCCGCGATATTCCTGTCCTCGGAAGCGCTTTTCGGCGCTTTGCTGGCTTCGGTGTTCCTGAAGGAAACCATTTCAAGCGCCGGCTATATCGGCTGCCTGATCATATTCGTCGCGATCCTCATCGTGGAACTGGTGCCGGAACTGACGCGCAAACGGCAAAAATCCATGGCTGGAGCGGCCTGACGCAAAAAGAACTTATTTTTCTCTTTCCGCCATAAATTCAAATAGGGCATTCAAATTTTGCCGTGAAATCCTTCGGCAAACGGCAATTATTTCATCAACTGTCACTTCTGCGGAAAAAATATGCGATTGCACGATGTTATTCTACCGCAGGTTTTTTATCTGACAAAAAGCCCGTGAAAACTTTTGCTTGCCAATTTTCGATAAACGCATCACTCTACCGCGGTTCGGGCAATTTGCGAGCATGGGAAGGCCTATAATTTTGCGCACTGGGGACGCTATAAACCTCGGGCGGTGGGACGAAAAACGTTGGATGAGAACGCCATTACTTCCCGCTGCGAAGGTCCATTTTCTCAATAGTCAAAAACTGCCTGCCAACGCCCACGCGGGGCAAAACTGTAATGCTGCCTGTAGCTGAACGCGGGCAGAGCGAAAAGGACCTGATGCATGGCCGAAACTGGCACCGTAAAATTCTTCAATACAGACAAAGGCTTCGGCTTCATCAAGCCAGACAATGGTGGCGCTGATATCTTTGTTCACATCTCTGCCGTACAGGCTTCTGGCCTGTCCGGACTTTCAGAAAATCAGAAAGTGAGCTTCGACACGGAACCGGATCGTCGCGGCAAGGGGCCGAAGGCAGTCAATCTGCAGATTGCTGGCTGACCCTAAAACGGCTTTCTTTTCTAGTTGAAGCCCGGCAGGAATGCCGGGTTTTTTTGTGCGATGCTGCAGGCCTTAGAGCATTTCCAGGAAAAGTGGAATCCGGTTTTCCGTCTGGAAATGCGAAAAAACTATAATGGGCCGGCGCTCAGAGCCCCTTGAGATAGGGGTTGGTGAGCCGTTCCTCGCCCAGCCGTCCACCCGGACCATGGCCGCAGATGAAACCGACATCGTCACCCAGCGGCAAAAGCTTGTCGCGAATGGACGCCATCAATTGCTCATGGTTTCCGCCCGGCAGGTCCGTGCGCCCCACCGATCCCGAAAACAGCACGTCGCCGACATGGGCGAAGTTCTGGTCGCGGTTGTAATATATGACGTGGCCGGGCGCATGGCCCGGGCAATGATAGACTTCGAAGACATGATCCCCGAAGGATACCCTGTCGCCGTCCTTCAGCCATTTATCGGGCGCGACGTTCCGAAGACCGCTAATCCCGTATTTTTCGGCCTGCGCCTCAACTCTTTCGAGCAAGGGACGGTCGTCCTCATGCGGCCCGATGACCGGCAGCGACAGCTTTTCACGCAGTTCATCGGCACCGCCGGCATGATCGAGATGCCCGTGCGTCAGCCAGATTTCCTTCAGCGTGATACCATTTTCAGACACGACCTGGAGAATGACGTCCACATCCCCACCGGGATCGACGACGACGCCCTCCTTGGTGTCCTGATCGAACAGGATGGTGCAATTCTGCTCGAAGGGCGTGACCGGAATAATGCCCGCCTGCAATTTTCCCATATCCTGTGTCTCCTGTCTGAAAGCTCCCGCCTCCTATAGCCCGCGACCGGGTGTGGCACAATGGCGGCGGAAAAGACGCCGGCTTCCGGCGGCTTAAGCAGTCTAAAAATCGAATTAGAAACAGTGAGATAGCACTAAATCTTCGGCTAATGGCGGGAATTGCCGGCAAAAAATGTGGAACGCCCCGATGGTTGCGACGTTCTAGCTCCAGTCTTGAAAGGAGTGAGACACATGGACAAGACGCTTAAAATGCTCATGGCTGGCGGCGCCTTCGCCTTGATGGCCGGTTTCGCGAACGCCGCCATGGTCGCCACCACCGCATCGGATATTTCCGTTCGCTCAGGCCCCGGTGAAGACTATCCCGAAGTGGGACTGGCCACCCGCGGCAGCAATGCGGTTCTGGATGGCTGCATGGAAGGCAGCAGCTGGTGCCGGATCGAAGTCAACGGCCTGCGCGGCTGGGCCCATGCCGATTATCTGAATGTCATGTATGAGGGCTCGCCGGTCATTCTCGAACAGCGCCGCTCGGAACTCAGCGTGCCGGTCGTGACCTATGAAAAGACCTCGAGCGTACAGGCCGAACCCAATCCCGGCGATCCGAACCTCGGCCGCGTCGGCGAGGTGGACCCGCCGCAATCGGTGATGACCTATATTGACGAACATCCCGCAGACACCGTCACCTATGATGGCGACATAGCCGTCGGTAGTGTGTTGCCGTCGGATACACGTCTCGTTGAAATTCCGGACTATCAATATCGTTATGTCCGGGTGAACGATGTGCCGGTTCTGGTCGAACCTTCGACGCGACGGATCGTCTACGTCTATCAGTAAACGCACGACCGGACATCAAGAGACGGATGAAGAGCGCGGAGTTTCCGCGCTCTTTTCTATTTCCGGTAAAGGCCACTCAGGATTCCAGTTGCACCCGCACCCGCGCCATATTATCCACCGCAACAGAAAATGATCGCGGCATTCTCCCGAGCGGACGCATTTTCGGCTATGTTTACAGAATATTGGCGCATCGACGCCTGTCAGCCTATGATCAGACAGCCGCAGAATATGAAGGAACCGCAGTGCCACCGCAATCGCTCAAAACCGCAGCCGTCAGGCAGACACCGGCACTCCCGAAGGTTGACGACGGCAAGATCGACTTCGACACGATCGAGGCGCTGTTTTTCGCCTATCGCGATTTTGTCTCCGATCCCGATGTCATTCTGTCGAAACTGGAATATGGGCGGGCGCATCACCGGGTGGTCTATTTCGTCAGCCGGCAGCCGGGCATGACGGTGGCGGATCTGCTCGATACGCTGCAGATTACCAAGCAGAGTCTTGCCCGTGTGCTGAAGCAATTGATCGACGACGGTTACATCCGCCAGATGGCGGGCCCGGAAGACCGCCGCCAGCGCAGGCTTTACCCCACGCTCACGGGTCGCGAACTGGCGCTGGCGCTGAGCGAGCCGCAATCGCGCCGCATCGACCGCGCGTTGGAAGGTCTCGGGCCGGACGCCCGCGCCTGCGTGCGCAAGTTCCTGGCGCAGATGCGCAGCCCGACGACGACCACCACCGTGGAGGACGAGTGACGATGGCGACAGCACCCACAAAACGTCCACCGGCGGATGACGATGCGGCCCACCTCCTGATCGTCGACGACGATGCCCGCATTCGCGATCTCCTGCAGCGCTTTCTGGGCGACAAGGGCTATCGCATCTCCGTGGCTGCCGATGCGGCCGAAGCCCGGCGCAAAATGGTGGGCATCCGTTTCGATCTGCTCATCCTCGACGTGATGATGCCGGGCGAAAACGGGCTTTCGCTGACCCGCTCGCTGAACGAGGACAAATCCGTGCCGGTCATCCTTCTGACCGCCCGCTCGGAAGCGGATTCGCGCATCGCCGGGCTGGAAGCGGGTGCGGACGATTATCTCGCCAAACCCTTCGACCCGCGCGAGCTCGTCCTTCGCATCAACAATATCCTGCGGCGCAATACCTCGCCCGATACGCCCAAGATCGAACAGATCATGTTCGGCCCCTACAGCTTCTCTATCCCCAAAAAGGAATTGCGGCGCGGCCCCGAAACGATCCGCCTGACGGATCGCGAACAGGAGATCATGCTGCTTTTTGCGCTGCGTGCCGGCGATACCATTCCCCGCCATGAGTTGGTGGAAGCGGAATCGGAAGTGGGCGAAAGAACCATCGACGTGCAGATCAACCGTCTTCGCCGAAAGATCGAGGACGACCCTGCCAATCCTGTCTATCTGCAAACGGTGCGCGGCATCGGTTACCGCCTGAGCGTGGACTGACGAGCACCCAACGAAGGGCGAACGCACGGCCATGGCGAGCCTCGATTTTCTCAGCACGGTCAGAAACAGCGGCGCGGCCAAGGCCTGGCGCATGTCCGGCAGATGGCTGCGCCACTGGCTGCCGACCGGCCTCTACACCCGCTCGCTGCTCATCATCATCCTGCCGATGATCCTGCTTCAGGCCGTGGTCGCGGCCGTCTTCATGGAACGCCACTGGCAGCTCGTGACGGAACGCCTCTCCTCCGCCGTGACGCGCGATATCGCCGCGATCATCGAGCTGCTGCAGACGGACCCGGAGGAAGACGACTATCAGCGCGTCATCCGCATCGCCCGCGACAAGCTGGATCTCAGCGTCTATATCGAACCGAAGACAGACCTGCCGGCCCCAAGACCGGAGCCGCTGTTTTCGATCCTCGACAGGATTCTGGCGGATCAGTTAACGCAGCAGATCGGCCGACCGTTCTGGATCGATACCTATGGCAACGGCTCGCTGGTGGAAATCCGCATCCAGCTCGAAGACAAGACCCTGCGCGTCTTCACCCGCCGCAGTTCGGCCTATGCATCCAACACGCATATCTTCCTTGTCTGGATGGTCGGGGCATCGCTGGTGCTGATCGCCATCTCCATCCTCTTCCTGCGCGGGCAGATCAAACCCATCGAAGCGCTCGCCAAGGCGGCAGAAAACTTCGGCAAGGGCCAGAAGATCAGCGGCTATTCCCCGCGCGGTGCGGACGAGGTGCGGCGCGCCGGCCTCGCCTTCATTCTGATGCGCGAGCGTATCGAGCGGCAGATGGAGCAGCGCACCGCCATGCTGAACGGCGTCAGCCACGACCTGCGCACCATCCTCACCCGCTTCAAACTGCAACTGGCGCTCGCGGGCGACAATCCCGACCTCGAGGGGCTCGACAAGGATGTCGAGGACATGCAGTCGATGCTGGAAGCCTATCTGACCTTTGCCCGTACCGATGTCGAAGAGGATGTCGGCACGCTGGAGCTTCCAGCCCTTCTTGAAAAAATCGGCCATGATTTCGAGCTGCACGGCAAGAAATTCAGCTACGAGCTTTATAATATCGAGCGGATCATCGCGCGGCCGAATGCGCTGTCCCGGCTCGTCGCCAATCTGGCCGAAAATGCACGGCGCTACGCCGGCAATCTCCACATCGATATCCGCAAGGCGCCGCGTTCCATCATCATGACATTCGACGATGACGGGCCGGGCATTCCGGAGAATTCACGCGAGGATGTGTTCAAGCCGTTCTTCCGGCTGGACGAGGCGCGCAACCTCAATGCTTCGGGCACCGGCCTTGGCCTTTCCATCGTCCGCGATATCGCCCGCAGCCACGGCGGCGATGTGACGCTCGATGAAAGCCCGATGGGTGGATTGCGGGTAATCGTCAAAATTCCGGCTTAGAGTTTTTTCGCTTTTCCTCGAATCGCGAAAACACTCTAACTCCTTGTTTCGGCGCATTTCCGGACGGAAAACCGGGCTCCACTTTTCCTGGAAATGCTCTAGAGCACCGGGTCGAAAAGTGTGACCCGGACTTGCCGTTTCCGTCACTCCGGCACTGAGCCGTCGTGTTCCATCAGCACATTTTCTCGCCGTTCGGCACCGGGCGCTCGACGGCGGCAAGCACGATATCGCCATTGGCATCGGCAAAACCGAGCGTCAGGACCTCAGACCGGAAAGGGCCGATCTGGCGCGGCGGAAAATTCACCACGCCCAGAACCCGCCGGCCGACAAGGCTATCCAGCGTATAATGCACCGTGATCTGCGCCGAGGATTTCTTGACGCCGATCTCCGGCCCGAAATCGATCTTCACCTTGAAGGCAGGCTTACGCGCCTCGGGAAAAGGCTCGGCTTCGATGATGGTGCCGACGCGGATATCGACCTTCTCGAAATCGGCATAGGAAATTTCACCGCTCATGGCCCACCCCTTTCAGCCCGCCAGTTCTTCGGCGCGCGTTTTTGCGGCAGCGACCGCCCTGTCGAACAGGGGCTGCATGCCGTCTTCGGCCATCAAAACGGAGAGCGCCGCAGCCGTGGTGCCGCCCGGCGAGGTCACATTCTGGCGCAGGCGCGCCGCCTCGTCGGAGGACTGATGCAGCAGTTCGCCGGCGCCGGCCACGGTTTCGCGCGCCAGACGCATGGCCACATCCGCAGGCAGACCGGCCTTGCGGCCGGCTTCGGCCATGCATTCCACCAGATAGAAGACATAGGCCGGGCCGCTTCCCGAAACCGCGGTCACCGCGTCGATATCGCTTTCGGCATCCACCCATTCGACCGGGCCGCTGACTTTCAGCAGCCCGTCCACCACCGTTTTAAGCTCCGGCGTCACCAGCTCGTTGGCATAGGCACCCGTGACGCCACGGCCGACCATGGCCGGTGTGTTGGGCATGGCCCGCACGGCGGCAACCTTGCCGAAATGCGAAACGAACGTGCCGATGGTGGTGCCCGCCGCAATCGAAACGACGACCGTATCCGGGCCCAGCAGGGGTTTCAGTGAGGGCAGCACGGCTTCCATCATCTGCGGCTTCACCGCCACGAAAAGAATACCGGCCTTCACGCCCTCGGGCACGCTTTCGCTATGGGCGGCTCCAGCTTCCGCAATCGTCGTCCGCATGGCGTCGGAAGGGCGCGGATCGATGACGATGACCTGCGATCCCGGCACGCCCTTTTTCAGCCAGCCTGAAAGCAGAGCGCCGCCCATATTGCCGGCGCCCACCAGGACGAGCGGCCCGGAAGCCTTATATACCATCTTACGCTTCTCCGACGGTCTCGAACATGACCGCTTCGATTGCACTTTTCGCATCCAGACCCGACCAGACGACGAACTGGAATGCCTGATAATATTGTTCGCAGGCCTCCAGCGCGCTGGAAAGCAGCACTTCCACCTGCTGGTTGTTCGGTTCGGCGCCGCCCGCCAGAAGCAGGGACTGGCGAAAGATCACCACATCCTCCTGCCGCCACAGATCGAAATGCCCCATCAGCACCTGACCGTTGACCTGAGAGAGCAGACGAATGACTTCGTTGACGCGCTGGTCCGGCACCTTGATGTCGAAGGCGCAGGCAAGATGCAGTGCCTCGAACTCTTCCATCCATGAAAAGGAGACGTGATAATCGGCCCAGTGACCGGCGACAGTCATGGCGATCTCATCTTCGCCCGAACGTTCGAACGACCAGTCGTTCGAGGCGGCGACGATCTCGATCATGTCCACGGGATTGGACTGACGCTCAATTTCAAATTCTATCAGACTCATGCGGCACCTTCTCAGCCGGTAGGAATGTCCTGTTTTGAACGCCGGGCACAAAACGCACATACAAACCGGGATAAACATTTGAGACGATTGCCCGACACCACCAGAATTACGCATTCACCCTGTCTGGAGCTTACCAGGTCTTTTCGAATCATCATTTAAAATCAGTGTATAATGGCCGAGTCCTACTGCCACCCCTTCCCCGCCATTTTTGCTTTTTGAACAGTGGATATCTCCTCCCCCATCACCTCAGGCGAGATACATAAGCGACTCTGCCGATTGCGTTTTTTGGAAGTGTCCACAGGCCCCAAAAAATTCGCGCAGGAGGGACGTTTTTAACAACCGGGAGTCATTTCGGGCGGAATGGGCCGAAAACAAAAAGTCCCGGAATCGCAAGCGATCCGGGACCCATCGGAAAAAGCGTTAAAAAATCAGTCTTTGGCGGCGGAAAGCTTCGCTTCCAGAGCCTCGATGCGGGCGCGCAGCGCGTCGTTTTCATCACGCGCCTGAATGGCCATTTCGCGAACGGCATCGAATTCCTCGCGCCGGACGACGTCCAGACTGTTCAGCCAGCGATCCGCCTGGGCGTGAAAAGCGGCTTCGGCTTCCTTGCGCACACCCTGCGCCGCGCCGGCCGCATCGGTCATCAGCTTGGCGAATTCATCCAGAAAACGGTTGGTGCCTGTCGTGCTCATGGCGCTCATCCTTCGTCGGTTCAGGGGCATCGTCTTGCCCGCTGTTGCTAGCCTTCAGGTAGGCACTCCATCGCCGCCTTGCAAGCGAAATCGAAAAATCACAAGAGCTTGCATGGCCTTTGCTATCTTAAGCCGCAGCTTGAAGAATCACCTTGACCGCCGCCATCGCAATCGCCATTTTCCTTGGCGTCAGGGAGACCGGTGAGCATCATCGCCCGGCCCCTTGAGGCAATGGCTCGTTCCGTTGTCCGCCCCGCAACGATGACGGAATATACGGATTGTTAGCCGCTCCCACCCAACTCGCCATCATGCCCTTCCCCAATATCGATCCGGTAGCGCTGTCCCTTGGCCCGCTCTCGATCCACTGGTACGGCATCGCTTATGTCGCGGGCATCATGCTCGGCTGGTTTTATGCCCGTCGCCTCGCCCGCACGGATCGCCTGTGGCCGAACGAGACGTCGCCGATCTCGGCACAGCATCTTGACGATTTCATCCTCTGGGCAGCCGGCGGCATCGTGCTCGGCGGGCGCATCGGCTACATCCTCTTTTACGATCTCGCCGCGGTCGCCGCCAATCCCATCAGGGCAATTGAGATATGGAACGGCGGCATGTCGTTCCATGGCGGCCTGATCGGCACCACCATCGCCATGATCCTTTTCGCCCGCAAGAACGGCATTCCGGTCTGGAGCATGTTCGACGTCGTCGCGGCCGTAGCACCCATCGGCCTGCTGTTCGGGCGCATCGCCAATTTCATCAATGGCGAATTGTGGGGACGCATCGCCGACGTGCCATGGGCGGTCGTCTTCCCGACCGGCGGCCCCTTCGCGCGGCACCCGAGCCAGCTTTATGAAGCGGGTCTCGAAGGCCTCGTGCTCGTCATCGTTCTGGCAATCGCCATCTATGCCTTCAGGGCGCTGAAGACGCCCGGCGTCGTCACCGGCATCTTCGTCTGCGGTTACGCGCTGTCGCGCATCTTCGTGGAATTCTTCCGCGAGCCGGACGCACAGATCGGTTATCTCGCCGGCAACTGGCTGACCATGGGCATGGTACTCTCCACGCCCATGTTCGCTCTCGGCCTCTGGGCGGTTCTGCGGGCGCGCAGCGCGGCAAAAAGCGCCTGAACGGTATGACCCGCCATGACGACACCGCTCGCGCAACGCATCAAATCACTTATCCGGCTCAACGGTCCGCTTAGCGTTACCGACTTCTTCTCGCTCTGCCTCGCCGATCCGGAGCACGGTTACTACAGGAGCCGCGAGCCCTTCGGCCGTTCGGGCGATTTCATCACCGCACCTGAAGTCAGCCAGCTTTTCGGCGAAATGCTCGGCGTTTTCGTGGTCCACGCCTGGCAGAGGCACGGCGCC
Source organism: Agrobacterium sp. 22-214-1 (assembly GCF_053522465.1). Taxonomy (NCBI): domain Bacteria; kingdom Pseudomonadati; phylum Pseudomonadota; class Alphaproteobacteria; order Hyphomicrobiales; family Rhizobiaceae; genus Agrobacterium; species Agrobacterium sp. 22-214-1. The sequence goes on from NZ_JBNWCK010000003.1 coordinate 223,151, forward strand.
CCCATGGAAACGCAACTGGTGGAAATCGGCCCCGGCCGCGGCACCATGATGTCGGACATGCTGCGCGTCATCCGCCGCATCGCACCGCCGCTTTACGAGACGATGCGGGTGCATCTGGTGGAAACCAGCCCCCGCCTTTCCGCCATCCAGAAGGAAACGCTGGCTGCACATGCGGGCAGACTGACCTGGCATGACAGTTTCGACGACGTGCCGGAAGGTTTCCTGCTCCTCGTCGCCAACGAGCTTTTCGACGCCATTCCGATCCGGCAATTCATAAAGACGCCGCAGGGTTTTCGCGAACGGGTCGTCAGCCTCGACGCCAATGACGAACTTGTGTTCTCGACCGGGCTTGCCGGCATAGATCCGGCTTTGCTGCCGCCGCAGCCGGAACGGCAGCCGATTGGCACCATATTCGAGATTTCGCCTGCCCGCGAAGCCGTGATGACCGCGATCTGCCAGCGCCTCTCCGTCCATGGCGGCACGGCGCTCGCCATCGATTACGGCCATCTGGTCGCCGGTTATGGCGATACGTTGCAGGCCATGCGCAACCATGCCTTCGATCCGGCGCTTGCGCATCCCGGCGAAGCCGATCTCACTAGCCATGTCGATTTCGAAAGCCTCGTAAAAACGGCCAAAGCAACCGGCGTACACGTCAACGGCACCCTGAGACAGGGCGACTTTCTCTATGGCCTCGGTCTCAAGGAACGCGCCGCCGCGCTTGCCGCCAAGGCCACGCCGGACCAGACGCTGGAAATCGCCGAAGCGGTCAACCGCCTCGCCGGCGAAGGCGCCGGCAAGATGGGGGAACTTTTCAAGGTCATCGCCGTTTCAAGTCCCGCGCTTCATCTCCTGCCGTTTCGCGCGGTGGATTGACAGCGCAATCACCTCTGGGCCAACATCGCCGCGACACACGAAGCAGGCACACTGCATCACACACGCCGCGCAACGCCGCGGCAACCGGAAACATCTCGCTTAACCGCACCTCACTGGCCAACAGCGATATTCTCCAAGGAACTCCCGCACCATGCAGAACGCAACGCTGCCGCTCCCCATCCAGAGTCCCCTGCTCGCCGATTACAGCAAAAACCGTATCCGCCACGGTTTTTTCACCCGGCAGGGCGGGGTGTCGGAAGGGCTTTATCAGGGCCTCAATGTCGGCCTCGGCTCGCATGACGAACCGGAACGGGTGCAGGAAAACCGTCGGCGCGTAACGCAATGGTTCGGCCTGTCGGCGGAGCGCCTCGCCACCGTGCACCAGATCCATTCCCCCGATGTGCTCGTGGTCGATGAAACCTATGACGGCAGCCGCCCGCAGGCCGACGCCATGGTAACCGCGACACCGGGTTTCGTGCTTGGCGTGCTGAGCGCCGATTGCGGCCCGATCCTGTTTGCCGATGCGGAAGCCGGCGTCGTGGGTGCGGCCCATGCCGGCTGGAAAGGCGCGCTGTTCGGCGTGCTCGAAAACACCATCGAGACCATGACGACGCTCGGCGCCAGCCGGGAGCGCATCGCCGCCTCGCTCGGCCCTTCGATCAGTCAGAACAATTATGAGGTCGGTCCGGAATATGTGGCGCGTTTCACCGATATCGATTCGGCCTATGCGGATTATTTCGCCGGGACGGAAAGGCAAGGTCACGCATTGTTCGACCTCAAGCAATTCACCATCGACCGGCTGACGAAAGCCGGTGTGAAGGCGGAAAATCTCGGCCTCTGCACCTATCCCGACGAACATCGCTTTTATTCCTACCGCCGCACCACCCACCGCGCCGAACCCGATTATGGCCGGCAGATTTCCGCAATCGCAATTCTGGAGGACTGACATGGCCCTGCATTTCGAGCTTTCGGAATTCGATGCCCGCCGCGAGCGGCTGCTCGCGAAAATGGCCGAGGAGAAGCTGGACGCCCTTCTGCTTTTCGCGCAGGAAAGCATGTATTGGCTGACCGGCTATGACACGTTCGGCTACTGCTTCTTCCAGACGCTGGTGGTCAAATCGGACGGCTCCATGACGCTTCTGACCCGCTCCGCAGATCTGCGCCAGGCCCGCAATACCTCCATCATCGAGAATATCCTGATCTGGGTCGACCGGCCCAATGCCGACCCGACGCTCGATCTCAAGAACCTGCTGAGCGATCTCGACCTGCTGGGTGCAAAGATCGGCGTCGAATACGACACCCACGGCATGACCGGCCGCGTCGCCCGCCTGCTGGACAATCAGCTCGCCAGCTTCTGCCAGATGAGCGACGCTTCCTATCTGGTCAGTACCCTGCGGCTCGTCAAAAGCCCGGCCGAGATCGCCTATGCGCGCAAGGCGGGCCAATTGGCCGATGCGGCGCTGGACGCGGCGTTGCCGCTCATCAGGCCCGGCGCGGACGAGGCCGCGATCCTCGCGGCGATGCAGGAAGCGGTTCTGGCCGGCGGCGGCGATTACCCCGCCAATGAATTCATCGTCGGTTCCGGCGCGGATGCGCTGCTGTGCCGTTACAAGGCCGGCCGCCGCAGGCTCGACGCCAAGGATCAGCTGACGCTGGAATGGGCCGGTGTCAGCGCCCACTACCATGCCGCCATGATGCGCACGGTGGTGATCGGCGAACAGGATTTCCGCCAGAAGGAGCTTTACAGCGCCTGCCTGCAAAACCTCACCGCCATCGAAGAGGTGCTGCGGCCGGGCAAGACCTTCGGCGATGTCTTCGACGTCCATGCCCGCGTGATGGATGAACGCGGCTTGACCCGCCACCGGCTGAACTCCTGCGGTTATTCGCTGGGCGCGCGCTTCTCGCCGTCCTGGATGGAGCATCAGATGTTCCACGCCGGCAATCCGCAGGAGATCACCGCCGACATGACGCTCTTCGTGCATATGATCGTGATGGATTCCGATTCCGGCACGGCCATGACGCTCGGCCAGACATATCTGACCACGGAGGGCGCGCCGGAGCCGCTCTCGCGCCACAACCTCGATCTTCTCACAGCTTAAATCGCCGCCGGGTTTGACAGAGCGGGAAAACCGCCCTTACATTGCGCCACCTTGGGCAAGAAGGAGCGGAACATGAGAGGGAAAATCGCATGAGCCGGACGGGGTTCACCCCCCTTTTTCCGGCCATCATTGTTCCAGCGATGATGCTGGCCCTGTCAGGCTGCAACACGACGGAAGCGCTGACACCGCAGGTGGATGTCGGCCACAATGCCTCGCAATCGACACCCGTGACCCAGGGCGATCTCGACCAGATGGCCGCCGCCGCCGACCGCGCGCCCACGGGCGCTCCGGCAACCGCAACATCCGTTCCCGCCTATGCACCGCAAAACTCGTTGCAAGCGCAGGCACAGGCGCTGTCAAACGGCAGCCAGTACGGCGAGCCGCTTCGCCAGAACCAGACCGCAGCCCAGCCACCCGTCGCCGCTCAACCTGCACCCGCACAGCAGACGGCATCGCTTGCGCCCGCCTCTTCCGCAAACTCCATCCGCTTCCTGCCGATCATCGGAGCGCCGGTTCAGGCGGTGACGCCGCTGTCGCGCCAGCTCGGGGCCGAAGCGCGGGCGAAGGGGCTGACCATCCGGGCCTCCAACGACAATTCGGCCGAAAACATCCTGAAGGGATATTTCTCCGCCTTTGCCGATGGCGCCAAGGTCAATGTCGTCTACGTCTGGGACATTCTGGACGCCAATGGCGTGCGGCTTCACCGCCTGCAGGGGCAGGAAACGGTGGCGGCAAAAGGCAGCGATCCATGGGCCGCCGTGACCGACAGGGTCATGCAGGATATCGCTGCAAAAACGCTCAACGACTATTCGTCATGGAAGCAGTCTCAACAGGGATGAGGTGAAAACGGCGGGAGAAGTCACAGAGATTTCACGAAAATCATTGCGAAAGCGCGGAGTCCTCTTGCAATCGGAAGCAACAGCGCTATTAAGGCGCGCATGGCAACAAGGCGTATCCGGCAAAGGCTTTTCAGCCGGATGTTCCTCCCCTTGAACGACGCTTGGTTACGGTGGATTGAGCCCCGTGATGCAAGGCGATGGCATGGAAACAGGCGGCCGCAATGAAGGTTTTCGCAGGCAATTCGAACCGGCACCTTGCCGAAGCGATCTGCAAGTATCTTAACGTTCCTCTCGGAAATGCCACTGTAAAGCGGTTTGCTGACCAGGAAATATTCGTAGAAATCAGCGAGAACGTGCGCGGCGAAGACGTTTTCATCGTCCAGTCCACCTCCTTCCCGGCAAATGATCATCTGATGGAACTGCTCATCATGATCGACGCCATGCGCCGCTCCTCGGCAAAGCGCATTACCGCGGTGCTGCCCTATTTCGGTTACGCCCGCCAGGACCGCAAGGCCGGCCCCCGCACCCCGATTTCCGCCAAGCTCGTCGCCAATCTGATCACCGAAGCCGGCGCCGACCGCGTTCTCACCCTCGATCTCCATGCCGGCCAGATTCAGGGCTTCTTCGATATTCCCACCGACAATCTCTTCGCAGCGCCCATTCTGGCCCGCGACGTGAAGGACCATTACGACACCAACAATGTCATGGTCGTTTCGCCCGATGTCGGCGGCGTGGTTCGCGCCCGTGCACTCGCCAAGCGTCTCGACTGTCTTCTGGCCATCGTCGACAAGCGCCGTGACCGCCCGGGCGAATCCGAAGTCATGAACGTCATCGGCGATGTCTCCGGCAAGGACTGCATCCTCATCGACGACATCGTCGATTCCGGCGGCACGCTCTGCAACGCCGCTGAGGCGCTGCTGAAAAAGGGCGCCACCAGCGTCACCGCCTATATCACCCACGGCGTGCTTTCCGGCGGCGCGGTTGCCCGTGTTGCCTCCTCGAAGCTGCGCGAACTCGTCATCACCGACAGCATCCAGCCGACCACCGGTGTCCAGTCCGCGCATAATATCCGCGTGGTCAGCACCGCAGGCCTGCTCGGCGAAGCGATCAACCGCACCGCGCAGGAACAGTCGGTTTCCGGCCTGTTCGACTGAGAAGCTGCGGAAACCTCGGCAATCATTCTGGGGCTTGGCGAATTGCCGCCCGGTTTAGATTTCCGGGCAGGTTGCGCTCCATCTTGAAATCGCTGGTTCCCTCGACGTCATCCTCGGCCCTGTGCCGAGGACCTAATCATGTTGAATAAATCAACAGGTCGCAGATCCTCGGGGACAAGCCCGAGGATGACGCAGGAGTGTCTGGCGTGCTTCGCCATTCACCTCATTGAAGCGAGCTCCGAAGTTCCTCTTAAGACGAAGCCGCACCCGCATCCGGCGGCCGTTGCAGACGTGAGGCTGCGGCCTTGATTTTCGGCCACCAGCGCCGAACCCGGGTCAGAACAGCATGACGACCGTTACGCCAGATACTGACCGTATCGGCTGTGACCGCATCGCCGGTAAACAGATGGCGATGACGTCCGATCACCAGCGCCCGGTAGAGAAACAGGGTCGTGAGGGCGGAAAACAGGATGGACATCACCACATCGCTGAGGAAATGCCCACCGGCCGCGATGCGCAAGCCGGACATGAGGACGATCATGCCGGCGGCGATGCCTCCCATCGCCAACCGTCCGCGCCGTTGCAGCCGGGGCCAGGCGAGCACGCAGAGCGGCAGGAAGAAACTGGCGATCAGCGCGGTTTCGCCGGAAGAAAACGAGCAGTTCGAATAACATTGCGCACTGTACTGGAAAGGCGGCGTGAAAAGCTGCTGCCCACCGAATTCGGTGACGCTGAATGGGCGCGCGCGACCGATGGTCGCCTTCAGCACACCATTGACGAGAAGCCCGGCGCAGAGGATCACCGGCCCGCACAGGAAGGCCCACACCCGCCAGCCGGTTCTTTGCAGCGTACCCAGCCGAAGATTACCGACAAGGATCACGAAAGCCAGAAGGGTGGCAAGCTCCGTACCTTCGCGCAGCGTATCCCGCAACCATTCGGGAAACGGCTCACGGCCGGACCATGGCTGCTCGACGGGCGAGAAAAACAGGGCGGAGAATCTGAGATCGATCGAGGGAAAGGTCGCGAACAGGATGACGAGCGCCAATGTGGCGAGTGTCACCCAGATCGTGATCCGCATATGCGAAAGATCATTGTCCATTGCTGCCCTCCGGCATGCATCGCGGCAGCAGGCGCCAGAGTCCGATTTCCCTGCCTTCGAGGAAACCCGGCCCGGCGGTCCAGCGAGCGACCGGCGCCTCGCCGGCAAGGCAGGCCGGCAGGCCATCCGCACTTGCCAGGAACAGGGGACTTTTCGCCTCGCCGGGTTTCAGCGGGTAAAGAAGCGCATAGTGACTGGAAGGCACGCCGGTTTCAGGCAGAGCGCGCGTCATCACCTGCTTCTCATCCCGAAGCTGATAAAAAAGCTCGGCAAGTATCGAACGGTCGGTAGCGACGATGGCGTCCGCACTCGCCTCGCGCGCCCGTAACAGACCGGTCGACACCAGCTCGGCGCGCCCGAGATACCGCGCCATCGCCAGTTCACCTTTCGGCAGGCGCAATTGCGTTCCGGCAATGGTCATCAGCGGCAGCGCAACGGCCACGATGCTACCAAGTACAAGCGTGGACACGGTAAGCCAGCGCCGCGACGCCAGGACCGGCACCGCCAGAAGCACGCCGGCCGCATAGGCCCCGACCGCCCAGTTGGCGAGCGCCCGTGACATCAAACCCTGCGCGGTAATCAGCAGAACGATCGGCACCGAAAGAGCGACCAGCGCCCGGGTTTCGGCATTCTTCGCACGAATAGTTGCGACGATCATGCCGACGAAAACGAACGGTCCGACCACGCCCGCCTGCGAAAAGAAGAACTCCAGCGCGGAGCCGATCTTCAGCTGGACGCCATGCCAGTTCGCATTATCCGCCGTATGGCGTGCGGTCATGAAATCATGCGCCGCGTTCCACCACAGATTGGGTGCGATGACGGCACCACAGACCAGCGCCGCAATCGCCGCGTCACGCAACCGGATACGCCACGCCTCGCAAAGCCAGCCGGCGGCGATGAAGCAGGGCAGAAAATAGATCATCGCATATTTCGACATCAGCCCAAGGCCGAAGCAGAGACCGAGGGCGATGCTCCAGCCCAACGCCGCCCTGCCCTCGCGGCGGGCGAGCGCAAGCTTCCGCACGGAGATCATCGACAGCACGATGAACAGCATCATCGGCGTATCGGTCGAGATCAGCAGGCTGCCGAGCGTTACGGCCGGCAGGGTCAGATAGATAAGGGCGGCCAGGGATGCCAGCCTGACATCGTAGATCATGCGGCCGAGCGCAAGGATGGCCGCCGCCGCCACGCCATGCACCACGGGTGCGGCCAGCCGAACCTGAAACGTGCCCTCGCCGCCGCCCAGAACGGTTGCCGCGCGAATGAGCCAGCCGATCAGGGGTGGCTTGGAATAGGCGCCGAGCGCCATCTCCCTGCCCCATAGCCAATATTGCGCCTCATCGACGAAAAGGTCTGTGCGGTTGAAGGCCAGCCCAAGGACGCGCAGCGCGGTGACGAGGACGATCGCCACGAATGCAAATGTCAGCCATCGGCGCTCATCGCCTGCCTGCGCATAAGGCAGGGTCGCCGCCTCATGCATGCTGGCGGCGTTCTGCATGAATCAACCAGAGATTTCGGGCATAGATGAAAAGGCCGGACGCCTGGCCCAGAATGAAGACCGGATCGCGCCGCCAGATGGCGTAGGAAAGCAGCACCAGACCGCCGAGAACGGAAAAATACCAGAAGGCCACCGGAATGACCGAGCGGTTTGCCCGTTCCGAAGAAATCCATTGAACCAGAAAACGCATGGTAAACAGCATCTGACCCATGAAGCCGGTGCAGACCCACAGAAATTCCTTCCAGCTGTTCACATGCAGCATGGACCATAAAGCCGGTGCATTCACGGCGATGTCTCCGTTTTGAAAGTTTCAGCCCAGCTTGAGCGCTTTCGCCGGCGCAGCAGCCAGGCGACGCCGATCAGGTCGTGGATGCCGACAAGCGCGCGGCCGATATTGGTGTAATGGGAATTTCCGTGCAGCCGCGCCCGGTGCGTGACGTCGACATGGGTGACCTGCCAGCCGTCGCGATTGAACAGCGCCGGGAAATAGCGGTGGTGATGATCGAAATAGGGCAAGGCGAGGTAGGCGTCGCGGCGGAAGGCCTTGAGGCCGCAGCCGGTGTCGCGCGTGCCGTCCTTCAATATCCGCGCCCGAAGCCCATTGGCGAATTGGGAGGAGAGGCGTTTTCCAAGCGTATCGCGCCGGCCGACACGCTGGCCGGCCACGAGGCCAAGCCGGCTGGGAGCGCTTATGGAGAGAAGCGGCGCGAGAAGAGCCGGCAGATTGTCCGGCGGGTTCTGCCCGTCTCCATCCAGCATGCAGATAACAGGCGCACGCGCCGCCTGCACACCGCTGTGGATCGCCGCAGACTGTCCGCCCTGACGATCATGGCGCACCAGCCGCAGCATCGGGTAACGATCGCTAAGCGCAAGCACCGCATCGACCGTGCCGTCCGAAGACGCGTCGTCCACCACCACGATCTCGAAGACGCCGACAGGCTGGCAGGCGGCAAAAATCTCCGCCACGAGCGTTTCCACACTCGCTTGCTCATTGTGCATGGGCACGACAACGGCGAAATCCGGCCTCGGTTTCACGCTGGCTCCGTCATATCCGTCCGCATTCAGTCCGCAGACATCATTGATAGTGGCGAGAGAAGGAGCGCGGAAAGCTTGCATGAACATGAACAGCCGTTGAACTTCACTCGATATGCGCCCGTTCTATTGCAGTTTTATTACGGGAAACGCGTCAGTGGCGGCCGGCTATTTTTTCACGGCATGCGGGAAACAATCGTACAATTCCCAGCACTTTTAACGCGGCCGTAAACAATTTTTGCCACGGTATGGCCACGTTTTTTGGGGGGGGAAACAGGATGCCGGGTGTAAATCCGACTGCTGTCAAAGCTAAATCATTGTCGATAAAGGCCAAATTTGCAGCGCTCGTCACGGGCGCGACGCTGGTTTCATGTCTTTCCGTGGGGTTGTTGTCCTACGAAATGGGGAAGTCGGGACTGATCGACGCCAGCGAAATCAGGCTCGAAACGGTTGCAGGCAACCAGTCCAAGCAGCTTGACGCCTATACTTTGCGCGTCGAACAGAGCATTTCCGAGCTGTCGCAGAACGCCGCGGTCGCACAGGCGCTGGAAACAATGACCACCGTTGTACCGACGGAAAGGGATGCGATCATCCAGGCTTTCCGCCGCGAGGGCGTCTCCGAAGAGGAGCGCGCCTCCTTCAACGGCGAAGGCCTGCGACTGCTTTACGCCATTCGCCACGCCACCATCAACGCCGCCATCGCCAGCGTCTGGCGCAACACCCGTGTCAGCGACATCTATGTGATCGACAAGACCGGCCTCATTATTTACACCGTGACCAAGGGGAAGAACTTCCTCACCAGCGTGACGGAACCGCAGAACGCCGCGATCAAGGAGCTGTTCGACCGCATCGAAGCCGGCAAGGACGGCGTCGTCAGCACCACCGGTTTCACTGGCGGCGAAAATGATTCGGCCATGATCGGCATGCCGCTCGCCGTCTCCAACTGGGGCCAGCTTCAGCGCAAGGGCGCCGTCATCATGCGCATCGCCGCTGATCGCATCGGCGCGGTGGTGACGCCTGAGGAAACCGGCAAGACCATCGATGACGCCGTTCTCCTGAGCGCCGACGGCAAACGTCGGGCCGGCGTACTCTCGGGCGGCGCTGACGCTGCGGTTTCCGAAAGCCTCGCCGCCCTTTCCAACGTAAACAACGCCGGAACGGTGATGGCGCAGACACCTGCGGGCAACATCTTCTATGCCTATCGTCCGGTCTCCGTCTTCGGCCAGAAACATCTTTTGGCCATCGGCCAGCAGGAAAGCAAGGTTCTCGCCGCCGCCAACGATCTCGCCTTCTGGGCAACGGTTGCGACGCTGGCCGTGCTTGCGATCATGACGCTGATCGGCATTTTCGTTTCCGCAAGCCTGACCAAGCCGCTGACCGGCCTTGCGGGGCTGATGGAGCGCCTGAACGGCGGTGAGAACAACATCGAGATCAAGGCCGTTTCCCGTGGCGACGAGATCGGCACCATGGCGCGCGCGCTGGAATCCTTCCGTCAGGGCATTCTGGACAAGCAGCGCATGGAAGCCGAATCCCATCGCAAGAGCGAAGAACTGGACGAAGAACGCGCCCAGCGGGAAATGGAAAAGGCAAGAAGCGCGAAAGAACTGGAAGAGGCTGTCGACGCACTTGCCACCGGTCTTGCCAATCTCGCGGCCGGCAGGCTCGATCTCCGCATCGACAAATCCTTCGTGCCGTCGCTCGATCATCTGCGCATCGACTTCAACAACTCCATGGCGGGCCTAGAAGCGACCATCTCCAACATCGGCGAAAGCGCCAATGCCATCCGCTCCGGCTCCGGCGAACTGAAAAGCGCATCGGAAGACCTGTCGCGGCGCACCGAACGTCAGGCTGCGGCACTTGAGGAAGCGGCCGCAGCACTCGGAGACATGACGCAGGCCGTCAATCTCTCGCTGTCGCGCTGCAATGTCGCCGTCGAGGCGACGGCGGGCACGATGCAGGATGCGCACAAGTCCACGGCTGTCGTTAAAGAAGCGATCGTGGCGATGGAACGCATCGAGACCTCATCGGCCAAGATCCGCCAGATCATCGATGTCATCGACCAGATCGCCTTCCAGACCAATCTGCTGGCGCTGAATGCCGGTGTGGAAGCCGCCCGCGCCGGCGAAGCCGGCAAGGGCTTCGCTGTGGTGGCGCAGGAAGTTCGCGAGCTTGCCCAGAAATCGGCAGCCGCCGCCCGGGACATCACGACGCTGATCGCCACTTCGGCGGGCGATGTGGAAAGCGGCGTGGCGCTGGTACTGAAGACGGGTGAAAGCCTCGAGCAGATTCAGAAACGCATCCAGTCGGTCAACGACCAGATCGGCGAGATCGCCACCGCATCGCGCGAACAGTCCGGCCGCCTCAGCGAAATCAATGCCTCCGTCAACGAACTCGACCATGTAACGCAGCAGAATGCGGCCATGGTGGAGGAAACGACGGCCGCCGCCTTCTCGCTATCCGGCGAGGCGGACGGCCTGACCGAACAGGTGGGGCAGTTCTCGGTCGGCGCCCCGCGCCAACGGGACCAGCGTTACGCGGCATAAACCGCAACGAAAAAAGGCCGGAGGCGAAACCTCCGGCCTTTCTGTTTGAAGCCGGGCTCCCAGGGGCCGAAGCCCCTGGGAACACGCCGGCGATCTGGCACCACAGCCCCTCGCCGGCTTCCGGGGAGGACCTCAGAAGAAACCGACCTTGTTCGGGCTGTAGGACACGAGCAGGTTCTTGGTCTGCTGGTAATGGTCGAGCATCATCTTGTGGGTCTCGCGACCGATGCCCGACTGCTTGTAACCGCCAAAGGCAGCGCCCGCGGGATAGACGTGATAGCAATTCGTCCACACGCGGCCCGCTTCGATGCCCCGGCCGGCCCGATAGGCGATGTTGGTGTCGCGGCTCCAGACGCCTGCGCCCAGACCGTAAACCGTGTCATTGGCGATTTCGAGCGCCTCTTCCACCGTCTTGAAGGTGGTGACGGAGACAACCGGTCCGAAGATTTCCTCCTGGAAAATCCGCATCTTGTTGTTACCTTCGAAGACGGTCGGCTGGATGTAATAGCCATCCTTCAGATCGCCCGTGAGCGTCTTGCGGTCGCCGCCGGTCAGAACCCTGGCGCCTTCCTTCTTGCCGATCTCCAGATAGCTCATGATCTTGTCGAACTGTTCCTGCGAGGCCTGCGCGCCCAGCATGGTCGACGGATTGAGCGGATCGTCCTGGCTGATCGCCTGAACGCGCTTGATCGCCTTTTCCATGAAGCGGTCATAGATCGATTCATGCACCAGCGCACGCGACGGGCAGGTGCACACCTCGCCCTGATTGAGCGCGAAGAAGGCGAAACCTTCGAGCGCCTTGTCGAGGAAGGCATCGTCCTCGTTCATCACATCGGCGAAGAAGATGTTCGGCGACTTGCCGCCCAGCTCCAGCGTGATGTTGGTGACGTTGTCGGCCGCATAACGCATGATTTCCTTGCCGACCGAGGTGGAGCCGGTAAAGGCGATCTTGGCGATGCGGTTGCTCTGCGCCAGCGGCTTTCCGGCTTCGAGACCCGTGCCGTTGACGATGTTGAGGACGCCGGGCGGCAGCAGGTCTTCGATCAGTTCCATCACGATGAGAATCGAGGCCGGTGTCTGTTCCGCCGGCTTCAGCACCACGCAATTGCCGGCGGCAAGTGCCGGTGCAAGCTTCCACGCGGCCATCAGGATCGGGAAGTTCCACGGAATGATCTGGCCGACGACGCCGAGCGGCTCATGGAAGTGATAGGCGACCGTATCGTTGTCGATTTCGCCGATCGTGCCTTCCTGGGCGCGGATGCAGCCCGCAAAATAACGGAAATGGTCGATGGCGAGCGGAATATCCGCATTGGTGGTTTCGCGCAGCGGCTTGCCGTTATCCCAGGTTTCGGCACGGGCGATGAGATCGAGATTGTCCTCGATCCGCTGGGCGATCTTGAGCAGGATGTTGGAGCGCTCCGTCACGCTCGTCTTGCCCCATTTGTCGCGGGCCTTGTGGGCGGCATCCAGCGCGAATTCGATGTCGGATGCGTCCGAGCGCGGCACTTCGCAGATCTTGTGGCCAGTGACCGGCGAAAGATTATCCATGTAGCGGCCGGATTTCGGCTCCACCCATTTGCCGCCGATGTAATTGCCGTATTTCAGCTTGAAGGGCGCTTCGCCCGCTTTCTGCTGAACCTGAATGTTCATGATTTCATCCTCCCTGATGAAAACGATCCGCAGCGGATCGCATGGGAGGAAGGTGGGCCTAGATGGCGCGGTTCGGTAGAGGGGCGGCGCGGTTCCGCAGCGCACATTGTCTCACATCTGCGACAAAGGCGCCTCGATCCGGCATGATGGGCCGGATCGCACCCGCACGCACCTCAATGCACGTCGAATTTCTTCATCTTGCGGTGAAGCGTGGCGCGGCTGATGCCGAGCAGCGAAGCAGCCTGCGTGACATTGCCGTTGGTGCGCGACAACACGCGCCGCAGCGCCGAGCGCTCCGCTTCCGCAAGATCGGAACCGCCATCGTGGCGCTGTTCCTGAAGAACATCGGCGGCGGGCAGTCCCTGCGCGATGCGGGCATCGTCCAGCTTCAGTGCAAGGCGTGCGGCACGGGTCGCACCCAGCACGAGATCGTCCTGATCCACGGCCAGCAGCGAAAGCGCAGCTCCGAACCCGCTCGGCACGACGACGATGCGCGCACCGGGAAAGGCGCGGCGGAAAAGATTGCCCTCGATGCGCTGCGCCGCATCCTTCACCGCCTGGGTGACGAAGGAGAAAGTCATCTCGTTGATGTCGTCACGGCAGGTGGAAATATCGAGCGCGCCCGTCACCCGGCCGGTGTGATCGCGGATGGGAGCCGTGGTGCAGCAGAGTTCGGTATTTGACGTGAAGAAATGCTGATCGCGGTAGACCACCACCGAGCGCTCATCCACCAGCGCCGTACCGATACCGTTGGTGCCCACGCTTTCTTCGCTCCAGACCGCCCCGGACCAGAGGCCAAGCGCCCGGAAATCGCGATCATCGCCCGAGGCGCCGCGCCGCTCCAGCGCAACGCCCTGCGCATCGGTCAAAAGCAGGCAGCAGCCGGATTTGCCGACGCTTTGGAAAATGCGGTCGAGTTCATCCGTGCTTTCGGCGATCAGGCCGGCCGCACTTTCACGGGCGCGGCGGAATTCATATTCGCTGAGAAAGATCGGCTTGCGGTTTTCCTCCGGTGCAAGATGATGTTTGACCATGCAACGACGCCAGGAGGCGACAATCGGAGAACTTGCGGCGGCGGAACGATGGCGCGCGGTTTCATACACGCGTTCCGCATGGGCGATGTCTGTCGGCATACGCTCCTCCCAAAGCTTTTCGGCGATGGTGCGCTGGAAGCGGCCATGTTTCAACAAAAAATTTCGCGACCGGCCTTGCCGGGCGCAGCCGCGGGCTGCGCCAGACTATCGGACCGCCTTGAAATAACGCCGGCCGGCGGTCACGTCCGTTTCATCCTCTGCCGAAAGGAACGTATCGTCCACGAGATTTGCGATGGAAGTCAGCGGACCGGGCTTGCCGAAAAAGAAGCCCTGCACCTGCAGGCAACCTTCACGCCGCAGGAACTCGATATGGGCCTTGGTTTCGACCCCTTCCGCAAGCACCGGAATATTGAGGCTGTGCGCCAGAATGAGCGTCGAGCGAACGATCGCCTCCGACTGTACGTTGGTCGACAGGCCATCGATGAAAGCGCGGTCGATCTTGATCTTGTCGAAGGGGAAGCTCTGCAGCGTCGAAAGCGAGGAATAGCCCGTGCCGTAGTCGTCCATGGCGATCTTGACACCGAGCGACTTGAGTTTGCGGATGGTGACGAGCGCGTGGCGATGGTCGGCGATGATGCTACCTTCGGTAATTTCCAGCTCGAGCCTTTCCGGCGCAAGCCCCGTCTCGGCGAGAATTTTCTCAACCTTGTCGGGGAAATCATTATCCGCAAGCTGCTGCGGCGCGACGTTTACGGCAATGGCGAGCGATTTTTTCCACTGAGCGGCCTGCACGCAGGCTTCTCTCAGAACCCATTCGCCCAGTTCGACGATAAAGCCGGTCTGTTCGGCGATCGGAATGAATTCGGTCGGCGAGACCATGCCCCGTTCGGGATGGTTCCAGCGCAAAAGCGCTTCGAAACCGACGATGCTGCCGCTTTTGGTGTCGTTCTGCTGCTGGTAATAAAGCTCGAACTCGTTATTGGCGAGGCCGCTGCGCATGGCGACGGCAAGCACGTTGCGCTCACGCGCGGCCTCGTCCATGGATTTGTCGTAAAAGCATATGGTGTCCGAAGTACCGCTTTTTGCCCGGTACATGGCGACATCCGCCTGGGCCATCAGCGTATCGGCATCGATGGAGCCGGTATTGCGAACCGATATGCCGACGCTTGCGCCGACCGAAAATGTCTGTCCGTTCCATTCCACCGGCTTGCTGATCTGCTCGATCAATCGCTGGGCGAATTCCGCGCCGTCGGCGCGGGTGTAATAGGAATGGGTCATCGCCACGAATTCATCGCCGCCCATACGCGCCAGAAACTCTCCGGTCTTCAGCACGGAACTCGCGCGGTCGGCGATGGCGCGCAGCACGGCGTCGCCCGCCGCATGGCCATGCACGTCATTGATTTCCTTGAAACGGTCGAGATCGATGGACAGAAG
Source organism: Agrobacterium sp. 22-214-1 (assembly GCF_053522465.1). Classification (NCBI taxonomy): domain Bacteria; kingdom Pseudomonadati; phylum Pseudomonadota; class Alphaproteobacteria; order Hyphomicrobiales; family Rhizobiaceae; genus Agrobacterium; species Agrobacterium sp. 22-214-1. The sequence continues at coordinate 238,406 of NZ_JBNWCK010000003.1, forward strand.
CGCCGTATGCGCGCCCATCGAGACATGGCGTGTGCGGCGATTGAGATGTTCGATGAATGCCGCCCGGTTGGGAATGCCCGTCAGCGGATCGTGCAACGAGAGATGGCGATAGCGGGCAACCGCCTGCTGGGTGGACTGGGCGTCGATGACATAGGTGGAGAGCCCGAGCGCCAGAAGCAGAAGCGTCACCGCAATGGCGCCTCCGCCCATGATGGCCGGCGGCAGCAGGTTTTCCGGAATGACGATACGCGGGTCGAAGGCGAAGGACATCGACGCCATGCCGGTATAATGCATCGAGGCAATGGCCAGGATGAGAAACGCCACCGCGCTATACTGGCAGAAACGGTTGAGAGGCCGGGCAATGCGATTGACCGCAATGGCGCCCAGCACCGCCCCCAATATCAGCGAGGCGATGACATAGGCCTGATTCCAGAAAATCATGCCTTGAACATTGTAGGCGGCCATACCCGTATAATGCATCGCCGCAATGCCGAGGCCGAGGATGACGCCACCGGCTTCCACCAGCACGCTGCGTCCGCCATAGGCGGAAATGCCCAGGCCGGCAGTCGTTGTGGTAATGGCAATCAGAAGCGACAGCCCGGTCAGATAGGGATCGTATCCGACATCGCCCGCCGCGACATAGCCCAGCATCGCCACGAAATGGGTGGTCCATATCGCCGCCCCGCCATTGACGCCCGCCAGAAACAGCCAGTTGACCTTCTGCACCCCCGTCGCCAGACGTGCTTTCGAAAAAAGGCGCATCGAGACGAAACTGCCCAGCATGCAGACGAAGACCGCTGCGGCGGTGTATCGATAGTCGTGATCGATGGTGAGGCACTGGAGAACTTTGAGCATTGTCATCTACGCAATTGGAATTTTGCGTAGCCTTATCATTCGCCAAGTTTTCACCCGGTTTATATGAATGGATAAGCACACATTAAAAGTTGCAACACGTAAGTGAATTAGTGCAACCTAATGAAACCGGAGAGGTATGCAGACAAGAAAGTGGTCCTCTCTTGTCTTTGTGTCCCGTTTGTATTATAGCGCCCGCACCCGTGTAGACACCCTTGGAGGCAACGCGGGCGGGATGGCCTTTGGCCTCTCCGGTTCAGGCCGCTTCGTTCGGCGTGAACTCTCCATATAACCTCGAAAGGAATTGCCATGAGCAAAGAATCGTATGAGCTCAAGGCCGAGGCGCGCGAACGAGTTGGTAAGGGGTCCTCTCGTGAACTTCGCCGCAACGGTTTGATTCCCGCTGTCATCTATGGTGACAAGCAGGCCCCCATTTCCATCGCGCTCTCGACCAACGAAGTCACCAAGCGTATCCACGCCGGCGGTTTCATGACGACGGTTGCGATCATTGACGTCGACGGCAAGAAGATCAAGGTTCTCCCGAAGGACTACCAGCTTGATCCGGTCCGCGACTTCACCATGCACGTCGACTTCCTGCGCGTTTCGGGCAACACGCTCGTCAACGTCGAAGTTCCGGTTCACTTCGTCAACGAAGAAAAGTCGGACATCAAGATCGGCGGCGTTCTGAACATCGTTCGCCACACGGTGGAATTCCACTGCCCGGCCAACGACATTCCGGAATTCATCACGGTCGATCTCGCTGGTCTGAAGATCGGCGACAACGTCCACATTTCGAATGTGAAGCTGCCGAAGAACATCACGCCGGTTATCGCCGACCGTGACTTCACGATCGCAACGATCGTCGCTCCGGCTGGCGGCGTTGCAGAAGAAACGACCGAAGAAGCTTCCGAGGAATAATCGGCGGCCGCAAGGCCGGACAGCTTTGAACAATGAGGCCCGTTCCGTTTTCGGAACGGGCCTTTTAGTTTTTATGAACTTTAAAACCAGAAAGCTTGCCATCCTCACCTGATACGGAACCCGTTTCAGTGTCGATTAACACTTCCATGAAACGATACCCTCGCGCTGTCGTGGAACACCGGCCGGGCTGAGGAAATGCGTTGGAAAACAGGCTTTTGCCGAAAACCCTCGCAAAACCCTCCGGGCGGACGAAACGGGGCGCAGCAAGTCTGGGGCAAAGGGTAGCTGCAATCGAACATGGCTCATTCCGTCGAAAGTCGCTTTATCGCGATTGTTTCCGGCGCACTTCTTACAGTGGTCGCCCCGCTATTCACGCTGTTGCTGACGCTTTCCTACAACGAAGCCATCCGTAGCCAGCGCAATCATATTGAAATTCTGCTGTCGACCAATACTCAGGCGCTTGCCCGGCCCCTGTGGGACCTTGATGACGACACGATAAACCAGATTACCGGAACTCTCGTTTCCGATCCCATGATCCGCATGGTCGAGGTCAAGGATACATCCGGCCAGCTTGATGTCGTCCAGACTGCCGGCAGCGACATCATTCAGGATGCCGCCTCGATGACCCGCGAGGTCACCTACAAGACCACAAAGGGCACCGTCACCGTCGGGCAACTGACGGTCTATTACGACGATGTCGGCCTTCTGACTTCTCTCAGCCGCACCGAACTGGCCTTCATCACGATTTTCATCCTCGCCGTCCTCACCATCGTTCTTGCCGCCATCGCCGGCAACCGCTTCATGGTCATCCGCCCGCTAATGCGGCTCGCGGCCGCCATCGAGGCGACGCGGCGTCTCGGCTCGCGCCACCACGTCGACTGGCGTTCGAAGGACGAAATCGGCCGGCTGGCGAAAAGCTTCAACGAAATGCAGACCCAGCTCGAAAAGGAAGAGCTGGAGATCAAGAACGCGCACGAGCGTAAGACGGAAATCTACAACCGCACGCCCGCCATGCTGTTTTCGCTCGACAGGCACGACCGCATTGCCGCCGTCAGTGACTATTGGGTGCAGGCGACCGGTTACGACCGCACCCGGATACTCGGCCTGAATTTCGCCGATCTCATCCATCCCGATGACCGGCTTCTGTTCCAGCAGCGCAAGACGGCTCATCCCCTGCCCGATGCCTCGCATAGCGGCATTACCGTGCGCTTCCACTGCATGGATGGCAGCGTCATGGATGCGCTCATCCTCGAAAAGGCCCTCGATTCCGGCGATGCGGCCCATCAGAGCACCTGCCTCTGCGTCATGACGGACGTGACCGAACTGCGCCAGTCGGAAAAGCGCAACCGCCAGCAGGCCATTTCCGACCACCTGACCGGCCTTTTCAACCGGCAGGGCTTCGAGGCCATTCTCGACCTGCAGATCCGCGATGCGGACCGCAATGGCAGCGAGCTGGCCTGCCTGTTCATCGACCTCGACCGGTTCAAGGCGATCAACGACAATCTCGGCCATGCCGCGGGCGACGCCGTTCTCAAACAGTTCACGTTGAAGCTCGAACCGCTGCTGACACCGCTGGACAGCGCATCGCGGCTTGGCGGCGACGAATTCGCCATTCTTCTGGCCGGCGACAAGGTGGAAGAGCGCGCCCTGCAATTCTGCGAGCGCATCTGCGCCATGCTCGACACGCCCTTCGATATCGAAAGCAACAGCATCCGCCTCAGCGCCAGTATCGGCATGGCGGTCTATCCCCTGCACGCCGCCAGCGCCTCCGAGCTTTTGCAGAATGCCGACATGGCCATGTATACCCGCAAGCGCACGGGCAAAAACGGCTCGCAGGTCTTCGACAGCTCGATCATGGACCGTGCGCGCGAACATGCGGAGCTGGAACGGGATATCGCGCAGGCGCTTTCCGAAGACTGGTTCGAGGCCTATTTCCAACCGATTCAGAACCTCGCCACCGGCCAGACGGCGGGTTTCGAGGCGCTGCTGCGTCTCAACCACCCGGACAAGGGCCTGCTTTCCCCGGCCGCAATCGTCAGCCTTGCGGAAGAAAACGGCACTATCCACCGCATCGGCAATGTCATTCTCGATCAGTCGATCGCCAATCTCGCCCGGCTGTCGCGCCTGCCGGGCATGGAGCAGACCTATGTGGCGGTGAATTTCTCACCGTTGCAATTCGAACCGGGATTGCCGACGCGCATCGCCGGCGTTCTGCACCGCCATGGCATTCTTCCCAGACGGCTGGTCATCGAGATCACCGAAGCCGTTATCATGAAGGACGATCCGCAGGTTTGGGCGATCCTCAATGCCATCCACCAGCTGGGCTGCCGCATCGCGCTGGATGATTTCGGCACGGGTTATTCCTCGCTTAGCTATCTCAGCCGTTTTCCGGTCGATATCGTCAAGATCGACCAGTCCTTCACCCGCTCGATCTGCGACGACAGGATGGACATCAGGCAGCGCAACCGCATGCTGGTCGAAGGCATCGCGGCCATCTCGCACAAGATGAACTGCGCCGTCATTGCCGAGGGCGTCGAGACGGAAGAACAGAAGGCGCTACTGAGCGATATAGGCGCGGATTTCGGGCAGGGTTATTTCTTCGCGCGTCCGCAGCCGGTCGAAAGGCTGATCTCCTCACTCGACACGGCGTCCGGGCAAAACCGCGCCGCTGCGCGGCAAGCATGAACCGGCAGGGGGCAGCCATGGGATTGATCCGCTTTTGCCTGATCTTTCTTGCACTCGCCACTCCGGCCAGCGCGGCCAAGCTCTTCCTGACCACCGAGGTTTATCCGCCCTATAATCTGCAGGCCAGCGACGGCAGCGTGCGAGGGGTCTATTTCGACCAGCTCAGAACCGTGCTCGAAGACACCGGCACCAGTTACGAGGTCGCCGTCATGCCCTGGGCGCGGGCCATCGCACTGGCCAGAACGCAGGCCATGCACTGCGTCTTCGCCGCTGCGAGAACGCCGGAGCGGGAAAAACAGTTCAAATGGGTCACGCCGATCCATATCGACCGCAACATTCTCGTGGCGCGCCGCAACGCGAATATCGAAGCCTCCAGCCTTGAGGAAGCCAAGAAATATCGGGTGGGAACCCAGCGTGGAGATTACACCGAAGCGCTTCTCGAAAAGCTCGGTTTCCCGCAGGTGGATGTCGGCGCGGATTTCGAGATCACGCTTCACAAGCTGAAGGCCGGCCGCATCGACCTGATGCCCATGTCTGAAAGCACCTTCAAAAGCCTGCCCGCCGACACGTTTAGCGAAGTGATAACTCTCTCGCGGCAACAGCTTGGGCTTGCCTGCAACAAAAGCGTGCCCGATGAGGTCATCGCGAAATTACAGGCCCGGCTGGACAGGCTGATCGCCGATGGAACGCAGCAGCGAATATTCGACCGCTATAATCTCGTCAGCCCATAAGCGGCCGGTTCGGCGTTCCCGCAAAACTCATAAAAAGCAAAACTCATAAAAAGATTGACAGCCGGCGGTTTTCGGGGTGGTGACAACAGCATCATCAGGCAAAACGCGGACATGCCCCATGAAGATCATCGCAGGACTTGGTAATCCCGGCGCGCAATATGCGGTAAACCGTCACAATATCGGCTTTATGGCCGTCGATGCGCTGCAGCGCCTGCCGTCCTTTGCGCCCTGGTCGAAAAAATTCAAGGCGGAGATTTCCGAAGGCGAAATCGGCGGTGAAAAGGTCCTGCTGATGAAGCCGCTGACCTATATGAACCTTTCGGGTGAATCCGTCGGCGAAGCCATGCGCTTCTTCAAGCTTGCACCGGCAGACCTCATCGCCATCCATGACGAACTGGATTTGCCGGTCGGCCGCGCCCGCATCAAGACCGGTGGCGGCCATGGCGGCCATAACGGCCTGAAATCGCTCGACGCCCATTGCGGCAAGGACTATCGCCGCCTGCGTCTCGGCATCGGCCACCCCGGTGACAAGGAGCGGGTGCACGGCCACGTGCTCGGCGATTTCGCCAAGGCAGACCGGGTCTGGCTCGATCCGCTTCTGGACGCCATTGCCGACAATGCCGCCATGCTGGTGAAAGCCGAGGATTCACAATTGATGAACAAGCTGGCACTGGCCACGGGCAGCAAGCCGGAAGCCGAAAAGCCGGCCAAGGCGGCCAAACCCGCTGCACAGTCCCATATCCATCAGGCACGCAACAGCGCCCAGCCGAAAAAGCTGCCGGAAACCGGCCCGATGGCCGAAATGCTGAAGCGTATGTTCAGCAAGAAGGACTAGATCGCGAATGTCTTCCGAGCCCATCGTCCTGCGCGCAGCCGGAGCCGGCGATCTGGCCGGATTGCTTGACCTTTACCGGGCGCTCAATCCGTCCGACCCTGAAATGACGGCAGAAGAAGCGAACACGGCTTTCGCGACCATGCTCGCCCAGCCGGGCCTGTCCGTGTTTCTTGCGACCGAAGACGAAGAAGCGGTCGCCACCGCCACGCTGCTGATCGTTCCGAACCTGACGCGCGCCGCCCGCCCCTATGCCCTCATCGAAAACGTGGTGACGCTGGAAAACCGTCGCGGCCGCGGATATGGCCGCGCGGTGGTGCGCCATGCCGTCGAAGCGGCTTTTGCGGCGAACTGCTACAAGGTGATGCTGCTGACCGGTCGGCAGCGTCCGGAGGTTCACGCCTTTTACGAAAGCTGCGGCTTCGTACAGAACAAGACGGGTTTCCAGATCCGGCAGGATTAACGCTCACTCCTCCGGCTCGGTGGTGAACATCAGCGGAAATCCCGCTTCCTTGCCGAGATCGGTCGCTTCCTTGGCCTTGGTCTCGGCGATATCGCGCTCGCAGACAACGACGACCGCGCTGCCGAAGCGGTGCGCCGTCATCATCACCCGGTGGCCGGTTTCCTCGCTCATGCGGAAGACGGCTTTCAACACCACGGTAACGAACTCACGCGGCGTATAGTCGTCATTCAGCAGAATGACCTTGTAGAGCTTCGGCCGCTCCAGCTTCGGTTTGACTTTCGGTTTCGGCTTGAGATCGACAGGACTGTCACTCATCATGGTCGCTCGTGCCTGTCGCTCATCGCGGTTGTTCATGGGAAAACCCCGTTGATGACGAAAGATCGATCGCTTGACCGGCTTATATTGCGCCGCAACCGCAGCATCGGCAACCCTGCCCGAAATTCCGCACCATTAAAGGTGCTTTGCCCGCACAAATCGGCCCGCGGGCTTGACCTTGCCCTGCCCTTTCCGCAAAAGGCTCCTCAACGAATTCTTTCAAACGGACAGGTTTCAAGCCATGGGCTTCAAATGCGGTATCGTTGGATTGCCAAATGTCGGCAAGTCCACTCTCTTCAACGCGCTGACGAAAACGGCAGCGGCGCAGGCGGCCAACTATCCCTTCTGTACCATCGAGCCGAATACCGGCGAAGTGGCGGTTCCGGATGCGCGCATGAAAATCCTCGCCGACATTGCCGGCTCGAAGGAAATCATCCCCACCCGCATCTCCTTCGTGGATATTGCCGGCCTGGTGCGCGGCGCATCGAAGGGCGAAGGCCTCGGCAACCAGTTCCTCGCCAATATCCGCGAAGTGGACGCCGTGGTTCACGTTCTGCGCTGCTTCGAAGATGACGACATCACCCACGTCGAAGGCCGCATCAACCCCGTGGCCGATGCCGAAACCATCGAGACCGAGCTGATGCTTTCCGATCTCGAAAGCCTTGAGCGCCGCACGGAACAGACCCGCAAGCGCGCCACCGGCAAGGACAAGGAATCGCTGGCGCAGCTGCCGCTGATGGAAGCCTCGCTGAAGCTTCTGAACGAAGGCAAGCCGGTCCGCACCCTGCTCTCCACGCTCGATGCCGAGGAACTGCGCATCCTTCAGGGCCTCAACCTCCTGACCGCGCATCCGGTTCTCTACGTCTGCAACGTCGCCGAAAGCGACGCCGTCGACGGCAACGAACACACCAAGGCCGTTGCCGAAATGGCCAAGGCCCAGGGTGCGGAATCCGTCGTGATCTCCGCGGCGATCGAATCCGAAGTCGCACAGCTTCCCGATGAAGAGGCGAAGGAATTCCTCTCCGCCCTCGGGCTTGAGGAAGCAGGCCTCGACCGCCTGATCCGCGCCGGCTACAAGCTGCTCGATCTCATCACCTATTTCACCGTCGGCCCTAAGGAATGCCGCGCCTGGACCATCGAGCGCGGCACCAAGGCCCCGCAGGCCGCCGGCGTCATCCACTCCGATTTCGAACGCGGCTTCATCCGCGCCAACACCATCGCTTACAACGACTATGTCGCCTTCAAGGGCGAAGTCGGCGCGAAGGAAGCCGGCAAGGCTCGCGACGAAGGCAAGGAATATGTGGTTCAGGACGGCGACGTCATCCACTTCCGCTTCAATACCTGATCTGGGTTGAGGTGAGGACGGCCGGGGCGTAGTCGCCCGGACATCGCAGCACGGTTTCTTCTCCCCGCCGGGGAGAAGGTGGCCCGAAGGGTCGGATGAGGGGCTAGCTCTCCAAATGTCTCGATCCTCGCCCCCTCATCCCGCTGCCGCAACCTTCTCCCCCTCGGGGAGAAGAAACAAACGGCACCCGCTCGCCCCATTCCTTCGCATCGCACCCTCGATTTGACCTTTACGTAAAGGGAAAAATCATTTTAGATGCCGCCGATATTGACTGTGCGAAGGGAGGAAACCATGACGCCGGTCGCGCCATATGCCTATGAGGATTTTTCCGTCGGTCGGGAATTTCCTTTAGGCCCGCAATCGATTTCCGCAGAGCAGATCATCGCCTTCGCCAGCGAATTCGACCCGCAGCCGATGCATCTTTCCGAAGAGGCTGGCCGCCAAAGCATTCTCGGCGGGCTGGCGGCTTCCGGTTGGCACACCTGCAGCCTGCTGATGCGGATGATGGCGGACAGCTACATCTCGAACTCGACCTCGCAGGGCAGCCCCGGCATCGATTTCGTCGACTGGAAAAAGCCGGTTCTGGCGGGCGATACACTTTCGGGAAAATCCATCGTGCTGGAACAGCGGCCTTCCGCCTCGCGCCCCGGCATCGGCCTCGTAAAATTACGCCACGAGCTTTATAACCAGCGCGGCGTTCTGGTGTCGCACGGCGAAAACACCGTGATGTTCCTGATGCGCGGCAATGGAGGCGTTGCAGCATGAAACTGGCGGAACTTTCTCCCATCGGCGAACGCGTCACCCTCGATACGCTGCATTTTTCCGCCGAAGACATCATCCGTTTTGCCCGCGATTTCGATCCGCAGCCCTTTCATCTCGATGCGGAAGCCGCAAAGAACAGCGTTTTCGGCGCTCTCTGCGCTTCCGGCTGGCACACCGGCGCAGGCTGGATGAAATGCTTCCTCTCTCACTGGGCCAAAGAGGTGAAAAGGTTGAAGCTACAGGGCCTTGAGCCACCCAAACTCGGCCCCTCCCCCGGCTTTCGCGAACTCAAATGGAAAAAACCGGTCTTCGCCGGAGACGATGTCACCTATTTCGTGACCCTGCTCGACACCCGAGCGCTGGAATCCAGAGCCGGCGTCTGGCTGAACACCACATTTAACGAGGGCGTCAACCAGTCGGGAGAAACAGTGATGACCTTCCAGAGCGGGGTTCTGGAATTCGAATAGAAAAGCGTCGGGGCAATAGCGTCACCATTGCCCCGTTACCATCTCAATGGCCGGAAAACTCCACCAGCGTCCGCACCTCGACACCGAGGTCTTCGAGCTTCTTGCGGCCACCGAGATCGGGCAGGTCGATAACGAAACAGGCGGAAACGATCTCCGCGCCCATCTGCCGCAAAAGCTTGACCGCGCCTTCGGCAGTGCCGCCGGTAGCAATCAGGTCATCGACCAGAATGACCTTTTCGCCCGGCTGAACCGCATCCACATGCATTTCCATTTCGTCGACGCCGTATTCAAGGCTGTAGGCGACGCGGACGGTGGTGTGCGGCAGCTTGCCCTTCTTGCGGATCGGCACGAAACCGGCCGATAGCTGATGCGCCACCGCACCGCCCAGAATGAAGCCGCGTGCTTCCATGCCGGCGATCTTGTCGATCTTCGTTCCGGCATAGGGCTGCACGAGTTCGTCCACGGCACGGCGAAAAGCGCGGGGGTTGCCGAGCAGTGTCGTGATGTCCCGGAAGATGATGCCCGGCTTCGGATAGTCGGGAATGGAACGGATGGCAGCGGAAAGCTCCGAAGCGATAACGGTCATGGTATTTCCAGTTGAGATAAGGGAAATGGATCAGAAGGTTCGGGCCACCCTATCAACTTGACGGCTGCGGACCAACAAAAAAGGGCCGGCGCTCATTCCGCCGGCGACATTCCCTCGATCCGCGCCCACACCGGGCAGACATCCTCGAAGGAATGCGACAGGGGCCGCAGCGCCTCGTCGTCCCTGTCATCGAAACTTCCCGAGACCAGCGCAACCGTCGGCGCGTCGTCGATGGCGCCAAGCGTGCTGCCGCAGATCGGGCAGAAGGCCCGGCTGGAATAATCGGAGGATCGGAAAGTCGAAGGCGCGCCGCCCTCTCCCGTCCATGTCACCGCATCCTTCTCGAACTCCACCCAGGCAAGGCTGGGGGCGCCAGAATGCCGCTGGCAGATATCGCAGGAGCAAGTGTGCGGATTACCGGGCTCGCCCTTCGCTTCAAAGCGGATGGAGCCGCACAGGCAGCCGCCGTTACGAATTTTCGTCATTTCCACCATCCCTCTCGACACATGAAAAGGCCCCCACGGAAGACCGTGGGGGCCAATGACTGACAGGCATCTTCTGGATGCCGATCAATGTTCCTTGTTGGCGTAGACCGATTTCTTGGTGAGATAGATCAGCGCCGTGAAGATGAACAGGAACACCATGACCATGAAGCCGGTGCGCTTGCGCTCTTCCAGATGCGGTTCCGCCGCCCACATCAGGAACGCAGCAACGTCCTTGGAATATTGGTCCACGGTCTGCGGTGCGCCGTCGTCATAGGTTACCTGATCGGCACTGATCGGCGGCGCCATCTTTAAGGAAGTGGCGCTGACGAAGTACGGATTGAAGTGCGTGCCTTCCGACACCTTGTACTCCGAACCATCCGGGTTTTTTATGCCGGCCGGCGGATCCTGATATCCGGTCAGCAGCGCATGGATGTAATCCGGGCCGCCTTCCTGGTAACCACCGACGATCGGGATCATGTCGATGATGAATTGCGGAAAGCCGCGCTCCACGCCACGCGCCTTGGCGAGCAGCGACATGTCGGGCGGGGCCGCTCCACCGTTGGCGGCAGCGGCCGCCTCATGGTTGGGGAAAGGCGAAGGGAAATGATCGGAAGGCACGGCCTTGCGATTGTACATTTCACCATCGGCGTTCGGCCCGTCCTGCACTTCATATTCCGCGGCGAAAGCCTTCACCTGCTCGTCCGAATAACCGAGATCCTCCAGCGTGCGGAAGGAAACGAGGCTCATGGAATGGCAGGCGGAGCAGACTTCCTTATAGACCTTCAGGCCGCGTTGCAGCTGGCCCTTGTCGTATTTGCCGAAGGGTCCGGCAAAGGACCAGCTCTGTTCCTCGGGCTTGATGACCGGGAAGTGATTGCCGGCGATCGCATGCGTGGCCTGGGCGGCGAGATCGTGGCTCTCCTCCGCCGCCGAAGCGACGGTGACGGAACAGCCGATGGCGGCGAAAAGCGCGATGCTCGTGAGAAGCGTCTTCATTGTCGTCATCCTTCCTTCGCGCTCAGACTTCGGCAGCCGCAGATGCGGCACCCGTCTTGGCGGCGTTCTTTTCGAGAACGGCCTCGGTAATCGAATTCGGAATACGCCGGGGCGTTTCGACCAGACCGAGGATCGGCATGATGACGAGGAAGAAACCGAAATAATAAAGCGTGCCGAGCTGCGAATAGCCGACATAATTGCCTTTCAGCTCGCCGGTGAGCAGGCCGATCAGGCCGGTTCCTTCCGCCGGGCGCGAACCCAGCCAGCCGAGCATGATGGCATTGACCACGAACAGCCAGAAGAACATCTTGTACCAGGGGCGATAGACGGCGGAACGCACCTTCGACGTATCGAGCCAGGGCAGGAAGAACAGCACGACGATCGCGCCGAACATCACGAGAACGCCGCCCAGCTTGGAATCGATGATCCAGATGTTGAAGGTGATGGCGCGCAGCATGGCGTAGAACGGCAGGAAGTACCATTCCGGAACGATATGCGCCGGCGTCTTCAGCGGATCGGCCATGATGTAGTTGTCGGGGTGGCCAAGGAAGTTCGGCATGTAGAATACGAACCAGGCGTAACCGATCAGGAACACGGAAACGCCGAGCGCATCCTTCAGCGTCGCATAGGGCGTGAAGGGAACCGTATCGGTCTTGCTCTTCACTTCAACGCCGGTCGGGTTGGTCTGGCCGGTCACATGCAGCGCCCAGATGTGCAGGATCACGACGCCTGCGATCATGAAGGGCAGCAGATAGTGAAGCGCAAAGAAGCGGTTCAGGGTCGGCTGGTCCACGGCAAAGCCGCCGAGCAGGAACTGCTGGATCCATTCGCCGATGGCCGGGAAAGCCGTGAAGAAACCGGTGATGACGGTTGCGCCCCAGAAGGACATCTGGCCCCAGGGCAGAACGTAGCCCATGAAGCCCGTCGCCATCATCAGCAGGAAGATCACGCAGCCGAGAATCCAGAGGATTTCGCGCGGCGCCTTGTAGGAGCCGTAATAAAGGCCGCGGGCGATATGCAGGTAAACCGCGATGAAGAAGAACGACGCACCGTTGGCATGCATGTAGCGCAGCAGCCAGCCGTGGTTGACGTCGCGCATGATCTTTTCGACGGAATTGAAGGCCACCGTCGTTTCGGCCGCATAATGCATGGCCAGCACGACGCCGGTGAGGATTTGCACCAGCAGCATGACGGAAAGCATCGCGCCGAAGGTGTAGGCGTAGTTCAGGTTACGCGGGACAGGATAGGCAACGAAGCTGTCATAGATCATGCGCGGCAAGGGAAGCCGCGAATCGATCCACCTTTCGATGCCGGTGGACGGCTGATAACTGGAATGACCACTCATGAATATCTGTCCCCTTATCCGATCTTGATCACGGTATCGGATGTGAATGCAAATGTCGGGATGGCGAGGTTTTCCGGCGCCGGACCCTTACGTATGCGGCCCGCCGTATCGTAGTGCGAGCCATGGCAGGGACAGAACCACCCGCCGAAATCGCCGGCCTGGCCGAGCGGAACGCAACCGAGATGGGTACAGGAACCGACCATGACGATCCAGTTTTCCTTGCCCTCGCCGGCGGAGCGGTCGATATCCGTCGCCTGCGCGTCGACGGCGATGTTGGCATTGCGCGCCACGGGATCCTTCAGATCGCCGAGAGCGACGGCCTTGGCTTCCTCGATTTCCTTCTCCGTGCGGTTGCGGATGAAAATCGGCTTGCCGCGCCACTTCACGGTAAGCGACATGCCCGGCTCGACGGCCGTGACATCCACCTCGATGGAGGCGAGCGCCAGCGTCGATGCATCGGGACGCATCTGGTCGATAAAGGGCCATGCAACTGCGGCGGCACCGACAGCGCCCGCCATTCCCGTCACTAGGTAAAGAAAATCGCGACGGGTCGGTTCACCCGAAGCGTCGTGATTGGTTACGTGCTCGCTCACCGCTACACCATCCTCTGCGCTGTTTTTGCCGTAAATCGCATGAGTCCTCCCGCTATGATTTGATCCAAGACAAACTCCGTCCCATCGTCCTGGTCATTCTCGCGGCATTTGAGAAACCGCGTCATGTGTTTGATCGCAAAATATTGACTGACTTGGCAAGAGCAAAGCACACAAAGCTGCCGTAATTCTGCCGGAGGGGGCCGATTTGGCTCGCATTTTTTCGCCGTCCTTGGCAGGCGGGCAACATTGTGCGCATCCATGCACCATGTTAGGAGACTTCAAGGGAGAGCGCGGAAAGCAGGGATTCGGATGACGGCGAAGCTCTCTTGCATGGTCTCCACGGCGGTGGCTGCCGTTCTTTTCGTCGCCAGCCTCCGTTATGTGACGGATTTCTGGCTTCTCGCCTTCGTCACCAGTTTCCAGCTCCACATCGCCATCGTCTGTATCCTGCTGGCATGCCTCATTTTCTGGCTGACGCGCGACGCGGTTTCGGCGCTCCTCGTCGTCTGGTCGCTTGCGCTCGCCATCCATGCCATTGCCATGCTTCTGGAATTTTCCACATCCGCCACCCCGGCGCCGGGCGCCAAACCATTCCGGCTGCTGTCCCTCAACGTGCTAATGGACAATGCCGCCAATGCGGATGCAATTGCCGACACGATTCTCGAATCGGGCGCGGATGCCGTCTATCTCTTCGAGGCGGCGGCGCTGAAATCGGCCCTGCCGCGTCTGCAGCAAACCTATCCGCACAGGCTTGGCTGTTACACCGGAACGCCCGGATGCGATCTGGTCATCCTGTCAAAAAGACCGTTGCTGGAAGGCCGTTTCCATAGTCTCAGCGATCTTCGGCGGGATCGGTTCGCCATAGCCCATATCGATCTCGACGGCACGGAACTGACGCTCGCCGCCGGGCATATCACCAAGCCCTATTTCGACGATTATCATCGCGACGAACTCGATGAAATGAGTGAAATTCTCTTTCGCGTCACCGGGCCGCTCATTCTGGCCGGAGATTTCAATTCGGCCAGCATCGCCCCTGACATGCGCGCTTTCCTCGCCGCCAACGATCTGAAGAAAGCGACCTTCGAACCCGCCACATGGCCGACAGAGGCCGGCCGCTTCGGCATCGCCATCGACCACATCTTCGCCCGCGAACCGGCGACGCTGATGAAAACCACCCGCCTGCCCGACAGCCTCGGTTCCAATCATTACGGCCTGATGGCGGATTTCATGATCGGGAAATAGCCGAAGGCCTTATTGCGCCGCTTCGTCCGCGGCGAGGAAACCGCCCGACTGCCGCGCCCAGAGTTCCGAATAAAGACCGCCCTGCATGACCAGATCGGAATGGCTGCCCTGTTCGACGATGCGTCCCTGGTCCATCACGATCAGCCGGTCGAGAGCCGCGATGGTTGACAGGCGGTGGGCGATGGCCAGAACCGTCTTGCCCTGCATCAGCTCGTCCAGATTGCTCTGGATCGCCGCCTCCACCTCCGAATCGAGCGCCGACGTCGCCTCATCGAGCACGAGGATCGGTGCGTCCTTCAGCATCACGCGGGCGATTGCGATGCGCTGGCGCTGGCCGCCGGACAATTTCACGCCGCGTTCGCCCACATGCGCGTCGAACCCCTTGCGACCACGCTGATCTTCGAGCCTGGCGATGAAGTCATCCGCCTTGGCGCGCCGCGTCGCCTCCTGCAATTGCGCTTCGGTGGCGTCGGTGCGGCCGAACAGGATGTTGTCGCGAATGGAGCGATGCAGCAGCGACGTATCCTGCGTGACCATGCCGATATGAGCGCGCAGCGATTCCTGCGTCACTCTGGCGATGTCCTGCCCGTCGATCAGGATGCGGCCTTTTTCGACATCGTAAAAACGCAGGAGCAGATTGACGAGAGTGGATTTTCCCGCCCCGGAGCGTCCGACGATGCCTACCTTCTCGCCCGCCCTGATTTCGAGATTGAGATGGTCGATGACGCCGTTCGCCCGCCCGTAATGGAAGCTGACATTTTCGAAACGGATGCCCGGCCTCTTGACCTCCAGCACCGTCGCCTCTGGCGCATCGACGAGACCGATCGGCTGCGAAATCAGCTCGGCGGCATTCTGCACCGTGCCGAAATTGCGCATGATGCCGTTGAACTGCGTCATCAACCGCCCGAGCAGGAAGTTGAGACGCAGCACCAGCGCCAGCGTGAAGGCCACCGCACCGGAACTGATCTTGCCGGAAAGCCACAGATCGATGCAGAGCGCCGCCATGGAGGTGATCATCACGCCTGACAATAGCGCCATGGAGGCGCGCACGCCGGTGATGAACCGGGTGAATGTCATCGTCGCATGCTGGAAAATGTCGAAACCCTGCCGCATGTAGCGGTCATTGGCATCATCTCGCCCGAACAGCCGGAGCGTCTGGATATTGCTATAGGCATCCACCATGCGGCCGGAGAGCATCGAGGCGGCTTCCGCCGTTTCCTTGGAATGGTAGCGGATGCGCGGCACGAAATACCGCGCCAGCAGCGAGAACATCCCCACCCAGACGACGACGACGACCGCAAGCCGCCAGTCCAGCCCGCCAATCAGAAACAGCATGGAAACGGAATAAATGCCGACGAACCACACGCTTTCCATCAGCGAGGTGACGAGATCGCCCGCCGCCTGCCCGCCCGACCAGACCTTGGTGACGATGCGGCCGGAAAAATCGTTCTGGAAGAAGGTCAGCGATTGCCGCGCCACATGCATATAGGATTGCCAGCGCACCAGATTGTAAAAACCGGGCGTGATGATCTGCTGATCCACCAGCGCCGTTACCATGGTGACGATAAAACGCACGACGCCGATCAGCACCAGCATGCCCACCAGCTCGCCGCCATGGGCCGCAAGCAGCCCCGCCCAGCCCTCTTCCGGCTTCACGGTGGAGAGAATATCCACCAGCCGCCCGACGAACCAGAACAGCGCCGCCTCGATGGCCGCCGTCAGCCCGCCCAGCACCAGCATGGCGAAAAACGGCGCCTTGGCCTGCGAGATGTAGAACCAGATAAAGGCGAACGTGCTTTCAGGCGGCCGCAAATCGTCCTTGCGGGCGAAGGGCTTTATCCAGTTCTCGAAAAACTCGAAGATGCGGGTAATAACCATGATCCGGATATAGGCGGATTCCCGGAGCGGGAACAGCCGCGAAGGCTTCGGGAAGAGATTATATTTCGGTAACATTCGTGAAATGAAAAAGGGCGGGGAATGTTCCCCCGGCCCTAAGATCGACACGACTAGATTTAGCGCATTCGTAGCATCCGCACGCCGTCACCCCGGACTAGATCCGGGGTCCAGCGCGATCAAGTCCTTGATCGCAAAAGACTCCTCTCACGGCGCAGACGCGCCGTGGCTGGATGCCGGATCTAGTCCGGCATGACGGAGGAGAGGTTAGCGCACATATCATAGGCGAGAGGGCGGGAAACCATGCTTGCCGCCCTCCGTCTTTCCTTACTCTGCCGCCACTTCCGCCTCGTGGTCGGCAATGAAGCCACCGGACTGGCGCCGCCACAGGTCGGCATAGATACCGCCCATCGCCACCAGTTCCGCATGGCTGCCCGCCTCCACGATCCGGCCCTTGTCGAGGATGATGAGCCGGTCCATTTCCGTCAGCGTCGAAAGGCGGTGGGCGATCGCGATCACCGTCTTGCCTTCCATCAGCGAGAACAGGTTTTCCTGGATCGCCGCCTCGACTTCCGAGTCGAGCGCCGAAGTCGCCTCGTCCAGCACCAGGATCGGCGCGTTCTTGAGGAAGACGCGGGCGATAGCGATACGCTGGCGCTGGCCGCCGGAGAGCTTCACGCCGCGTTCGCCCACCTGCGCATCGAGGCCCTGACGGCCATGCATGTCGACAAGCGTTTCGATGAAGTCCCAGGCATTGGCCCGCTTCGCCGCCGCGATCACCTGCTCGTCCGTGGCCTCGGGGTGACCATAGGCGATGTTGTCGCGGATCGAACGGTGCAGCAGCGACGTATCCTGCGTCACGACGCCGATCAGCTCGCGAAGGCTGTCCTGCGACACCTTCGAGATGTCCTGCCCGTCGATGGTGATCCTGCCGGCTTCGAGGTCGTAGAAGCGCAGAAGCAGGTTCATCAGCGTCGTCTTGCCCGCACCTGAACGCCCGACCAGACCGACCTTTTCGCCCGGTTTGATGTCGAGCGTCAGCCCGTCGATCACGCCCTTGTTCTTGCCGTAGTGGAAACGGACATTGTCATAGCGGATCGCGCCCTGCGGGGCGGCAAGCTCAGGCGCCTTCGGAACGTCGACGATGTCGTGCGGCTTCGTCATCATCGACATGCCGTCATAGACCGTGCCGATATTTTCGAATAGCGAGGTGACTTCCCACATGATCCACTGCGACATGCCGTTGACGCGCATGGCAAGGCTGATGGCGATGGCGACCGAACCGGCCGTGACCGAACCCTGCATCCAGAAATAAAGACCGAGCGCCGCCGTGGAAAACAGCACCAGGGCGTTGTTGAGGTCGATCAGGATGTTGAAGCCGGAAATCTTGCGCATCTGGCGGTGAACGGTTCCGAGAAACACATTCATGCCCTCACGCGCATATCTTTCCTCGCGCCCCGCATGGGAAAACAGCTTGATCGTCGAGATGTTGGTGTAACTGTCGACGATACGGCCCGTCATCATCGAGCGCGCATCGGCCTGTTCCTGCGCCAGCCGGCCGAGCTTCGGCACGAAATAAGCGAGAATGGCCATATAGATACCGAGCCAGACCAGCAGCGGAATGACCAGCCGCCAGTCCGCCGCCGCGACCATGAACAGCATCGAGACGACGAAGCTGATCGCATAGACGAAGACGTCGATCACCTTCAGCGCCACTTCGCGGATCGCCAGCGCCGTCTGCATCACCTTGGTGGAAACGCGGCCGGCAAACTCGTTGGCGAAGAAGTTCATGGAGTGGCGCAGCAGGAAACGGTGCATCTTCCAGCGCGCAATCATGCCGAAATTGCCGGCAAGCGTCTGGTGCATCGTCATGGTGTGGATTGCGCCCATCAGCGGCAGCACAAAGAGCACGAGCGCCGCCATGCCGATCAGATGCCAGCCCTCATCGGCAAAAAACGTCTCGCGATTGGCCGTGGAAAGCCAGTCGACGATATTGCCGAGGAATTTGTAGAGCATGGCTTCCGCAATCGCGATACCCATGGACATCAGGCCGAGCAGCAGGAGCCATGGCCATGCGGGCTTCACATAATGCCACAGGAACGGCAAAAGCTTCTTTGGCGGCACGGAGGGCGCCGAAGAGGGAAAAGGATCGAGGCGTTTTTCAAACCAGCCAAACATAGGCCAAGCTCCGGCAATCAATCGCTCCATCGTGACATGGTGAGCGGACACAAATATGGCTCACGACGGAACGGAAAAGTCTTTGGACATGGCCGTGACAGCCACATGACGAATCGAAAAATGGGAAACGCGGGCGAACCGCAGAGTAACACCTAAGCCAGCAGCGGCACGACTGGGGCCGGGAGGCGGATGCGAATGTCATTTGGCATGAGAACCTCCCTTGGCTGGTGTTGAAGATATGGCCTTGTAGCGCAAAATTTAGTCAATGACCAGTCGGAAAGACACCGAATACGCGAGAAAACGTGCAGGTGCCGCCCAAAGGCGAACGGGCGGAGATGACCCCGCGAGGTCTCCGCCCGTTAAGCGATGCGCACGTCGCCTTATTCGGCCGCGTCCTGCGCCTCTGCGCTTTCATAGCCCGCGATCAACTCGGCCATTCCGGCCTGCGTATGCCGCTTCAATTCCCGGCGATCGCTGGGCTGCGGCGCGAAGGTGACGGTCAGCCCCGTGTCCCTTATCGTGCCGATGGCGAAGGACGCACCGGACAACATGCGCACGCCCTCATGCAGCCAAAGCGGATCGGTGGCGAAATGCTGGCCGATGCCGACCACGACGGGAATGCCCTGCCAGTGCGACATGCGGTCGTAGTGAATATGGCCCGCAAGAATGCCGATGACATCATGCTCGAACAGCACCTCGTCCAGAGCCTCGGTATCCGCGAAGGAAAGCGATTCCCACTCCGCATCCGGACGGTCGAAATCGAGCGCCGGCGCATGGTGCATCACCAGCAGCTTCGGCAGTTCGGGGTGGTTTTCCAGCTCATCCTCCAGCCATTCGATCTGCCCCGGCTCGAAAGCGCCGCCGACCTTGCCCGGAACGCTGGTATCCATGACGATGATGTGGATGCCGGCAATGACCTCGGCATGGTCATAGGGCTCATCCAGATCCTCATGGCGGTCGAGCATGACCGGGTAGAAACCATCGCGGCGGTCGTGATTGCCGAGTGCAAAGAGCACCGGCATATCGAGTTCCGCTTCCGCCATCAGCCGCTTGAGTTCCTCATAGCTGCCGGCATCGCCCCTGTTGGTCAGATCGCCGCTGGCGACGATGAATTCAGGCGGCGGCACGAGCGCCTTGATCTGCGCAAGCGTCGCGGAAAGCGTGGCCGAGGTCTCGGAATAAAGATCATCGTCCTGCACTTGCGGATTGCCCACATGCAGATCGGTCAGATGGACGAAATTCACCCGTTCGGACATGGTGTCCTCCTGTTGTTGCGTGCAGAAAACCCGGCTCGAAACGGCCTGTCCCGACCATTCACGATGGTCCGGGCAAACCCGACGATGTTCTGGTGAATGGGTAGCCGCCCTGTGTGTCACGCGAATGAACATCCGGCCGGGGACGGCGCCTCAAAGGGACTTTTCACAGCATAGCTGTCGCCCGGCCCCTGCCCGTGATAATCGGGCGGGCAGACCAACCGCAGCGAGACGTCCATGCCCGAAATCAGGATCGCCCTTTACCAGCCCGATATTCCCGGCAATACCGGCACCATCCTGCGGCTGGCCGCCTGTCTCGGCCTCGGCGTCGACATCATCGAGCCGGCCGGTTTCGATATTTCCGACCGGAATCTGAAACGGGCGGGCATGGATTATATCGCGGCGGCGGCGCTGACGCGCCATGTCAGCTGGGACCGTTTCGAGGAATGGCGGGCAACCACCGGCCGCCGTCTCGTTCTCGCCTCCACCAAAGCCGCCCTGCCCTATACGAAGATCGCCTACCGCACGGATGACATCCTGCTTTTCGGCCGCGAAAGTGCGGGCGTACCGGACCATGTGCATGAAAAGGCAGAGGTGCGAATCATCATCCCCATGATGGCGGGGCAGCGCTCCATCAACGTCGCCATGTCGGCGGCGATGATCGCCGGCGAGGCTTTGCGTCAGGTGGCATGGGTCTAGGCGTCATTTTTAACGCCAATTTTTCGGGCAAAGACAAAATTTGACCGTTTTTACTTCAAAACTGTCGCAACCCGGCCTGTACCGAGGGCATCGAGGCTCCTATACTGATTAGCCGGACAATAAAAATCGTGCTCGCCGGAACCATCCGCCGGCGGGTGTGAGGAGACGTCGCATGCAATCCACCATTGTCATCGTCAACCTTCTCGGCGCAGTCGCGCTGCTGCTCTTCGGCCTTTCCCAGGTCAAGGATGGCGTCACCCGCGCCTTCGGCATGAAACTGCGAAGCGTGCTGGCCACCGGCACCCAGAACGGTCCGCGTTCCTTCTTTTCCGGCTTCTTCGCCACCGTCGCGCTGCAAAGTTCGACGGCGACAGCCCTCACCGTCGCCTCCTTTGCTGAACGAGACCTCATCAGGTCGCGCATGGCGCAGGTGGTGCTGCTGGGCGCCAATGTCGGCACCGCCGTTACCGCATGGATCGTCGCGGCCGGGGTGGAATGGCTGTCGCCGCTGCTGATCCTTGCTGGCATTATTTTGAAAAAGGGCAGTTCCAATGCCCGGCAGGGCGGCGGAACGGCGCTGATCGGCATCGGCCTCATGCTTCTGTCGCTGCATCTGTTGAGCGGCGCGACAGAACCGATGCGCGCCTCGCCGGCTCTCGGCGTCTTTATCGGCCTGCTTGACGGGGCATGGCCCGTCGCGCTGATCTTTTCCGCCGTGCTCGCCTTCGTTTCGTCTTCGAGCCTCGCCGTCGTGGTGCTCATCCTGTCGCTGGCCGCCACCGGCACGCTTTCCACCGGTCTCATCATCGTGCTCATTCTCGGCGCCAATCTCGGCGGCGCCATTCCGCCGGTCATCGCCACGCTTTCCGGCCCCGCCTCGGCACGGCGCATCACCATGGGCAACCTTCTGGTGCGCACCATTGGCTGCCTCATCGCTCTGCCGCTCGCCTCCTATGGCGCGGAATTCCTGCAGCAATTGCCGCTTTCGCCCGCAAAATTGCCGGTCGACGCCCATCTGATCTTCAACGTCATTCTGGCGGCGCTGGCCTGGCCCTTCTCCGGCCTCCTGTCCGACCTGATGGCAAGGCTGGTGCCGGGCGATCCTAAAGCCGAAGACGGCCCGAATTTCCTCGATCAGCAGGCGCTGGACATGCCGGTCGTGGCGCTTGCCAACGCCACCCGCGAGGTGCTCGGCGTCGGCGACAGCATCGAGCGGATGCTGATCCGCGCCGAAAACGCCTTCAAGCATAACGATCTGGCGCCGCTTCAGGAGGTTTCCCTGCTCGAAAGGAAGGTCGACCGCCGCCAGCAGGAGGTGAAGGTCTATCTGTCGCAGCTGGGGCGCAAGGGGCTTTCCGACGAAGAAGCGCGTCGTTCGATCGCCATCATCGATTATGCCATCAACCTCGAACATATCGGCGATATCATCGAAAAGGGCATCTGCGAGCAGATCCGCAAGAAGGTGCTGAACAGCTTCAAATTTTCCGACGACGGTTATGAGGAGTTGAAAACACTGTTCGACATGACCATCGAGAACCTGCGCGCCGCCCAGAGCATTCTGGTAACCGGCGATTTCGAACTCGCCCGCAGGCTGATGGAAAGCAAGGTGGATATACGCCGGCTCGAAAAACAGTCCTCCAACCGCCATCTGGAGCGGCTGCGCGACGGGCTGGCGGAAAGCATGCAGACCAGTTCGCTGCATCTCGACATGCTGCGCGACCTCAAACGCATCAACGCCCATATCGTCACGGTGGCGCATCCCATTCTGGATGAAAGCGGCGTGCTGATCGAAAGCCGCCTGCGTTATGCCGAGCCCCGCGCCTGAAGCATTTAGAGGAAAAGCGGCCCCCGGTTCTCCGTCCGGAAATGCGAAAACGCTCTAAATTTCAATCGGCCGAAGGAAGCCGCCGCATGGTGAATTCGATGCGGTCGCCTTCCAGTTGCCGCCAGCTTTCCACTTCCGTCCAGTAGGCCGCTTTCGGAAAGCTGTCGAACCATTCGCGCGCCTTGGCGCGGGCTTCCTCGCGTCCGAGACAGAAGGTCTGCCGCACGAACATGCCATTGCGCGTCTTGTCGTCGCCCGAGCCTTCACGCGCCTTGCGGTGATTGGCGATCCTGCGCTTCAGCCCGTCGAGCGGCGGCGGTCCGGTAAATTTCGTCATGATATTCACCTCTGGCACCTACATCGATAAAGATAGTGCCCGCATGTGAACTTGGCGAGTCGAATTTGTGCGCGGGGCCTGCACCTGCTAGACGCGACAGGGAATCGACTTCACCTAAGGAGAATACGCATGGAACGGCCAATCTTGCCGAAGGGCTTGCCCGACGACATCGAGGACAAGAAGGCCCTTGCCCAAGCCTGGTTCCAGCATCTGCGCGATACCATTGTCGCCTCCTTCGAGACCCTCGAAAACGACCTGACCGGCCCTCTTTCCGATCAGGAGCCCGGCCGTTTCGTCCAGAAAGACTGGCTGCGCGACAATGGCGAGGGCGGCGGCGGCAGGATGTCGATGATGGAAGGCCGCGTCTTCGAAAAGGTCGGCGTCCACACCTCCACCGTCTATGGCGAATTCTCGCCGGAATTCCGCAAGCAGATACCGGGTGCGGAAGAAGACCCGCGTTTCTGGGCCTCCGGCCTCTCGCTGATCGCCCATCCCGTCAACCCCAATGTGCCGGCCGTGCACATGAACACCCGCATGGTCGTCACCACCAGCCACTGGTTCGGCGGCGGCGCGGATCTGACGCCGGTGCTGGGGCGCAGACGTGACGAACAGGACCCGGACACCCAGCTTTTCCACCGCGCCTTCCAGATCACCTGCAACCGCCATCCGGTCGCCGACTATCCGCGCTACAAGACATGGTGTGACGATTATTTCTTCCTGAAACACCGCAACGAGCCGCGCGGCACCGGCGGCATCTTCTTTGACTGGCTGCATCCAGAAGAAGAGAAAGGCGGCTGGGACGCCAATTTCGCCTTCGTGCAGGATGTCGGCCGCGCCTTCAATCTAGTCTATCCGAAAATCGTCCGCGCCAATTTCAACCAGAACTGGACGGAAGAGGATCGTGACGAGCAGCTCATCCGCCGCGGCCGCTATGTGGAATTCAACCTGCTTTATGATCGCGGCACGATCTTCGGCCTCAAGACCGGCGGCAATGTCGAATCGATTCTCTCCTCTCTACCGCCGGTGGTGCGCTGGCCCTAAAAAACCTCACGTAAATTTGACGCTCATCAGCCATTTGGTCGCAAATAGCGCAAATTAGGACTTATGGAAAAATCAAGGCAATGATAGTCTCCTCCTCGCAGACGTACTGGAGGAGCTATCGTCATGATTACTTCGAACAGCATGCCTATCTCTGCTTCCCCCGAGGAAGCCCAGCATTCCATTGATACCCCTGATTTGATCGATCGCCTGGCAGCGGAAATGCGTGCCACGGGTGATCGAGAACTGCCGCATTCCTTTTATGTCGAACAGGTAAAACGCACGCTGGCCGGAAAAACGGTGAAGCGGGCGGACAATGACGAAATGCCTCGTACAAAAATTCCGGCAGCCGGCACATCCTCTGTTTTCCAGTGCTGGGCGATGCCCGAATAGGGGCCTGAATAAGGTCGAAGGACGCCGCTCTGGAACATAAGCGGTGAACATTCGTTTCTTGTCGGAGGGACAGCAGGCAATTGAATTGCTGTCCCTCACTCTCGCACATTCTCCCTGTCGAAAATCGATTCCGGTTTTCGACAGGGAGAATGTGCAGACTCAAGATGTTAGAGCGTCCTTTATGCGTCCGAACGCACGCATGGCGCTCTAAAACAGGGAGGCAAGACCATGAGACTGTTTGAATGTGGAACGCTCGTGCCCGGCTGTGCCTGGCACACGCGCGCAGATGACGATGCCGAGGTTGTGCGTCGCACCGTGGAACATATGCGATCGGCGCACGGCGAAACCGTCATCCGCGAGAACATGATCGAAAATATCAAATCCCGCATTCGCGACGAGGCAAATGCGGCCTGAGCCGCAACGCCGCCGTCGCCGACCTCAATTTTCCAGCATATCCTTCAGCCGGGCGGTCAATGCTGCCCGGTCGAGCGAGAAATTGACGTCGATCCACTTTTCCTCGAGGCTTTTCAGCACTTCGCCCACCTTCGGGCCGGCCTCCACACCTGCGGCCATCACATCCGCACCGCTGAGCGGAAAGCCCGGTTTGTGGAATTTCTCCGCCCTCGTCAGCAAAGTCGAAAGCCGCGCCACTTTCTGCATGGCCGTGTCGCCGGCAGAAAGATCGGCACGGGCCGAGGCAAGCGCCAGTTTCAGCCGCGTCTTCACGCCCCCGACGCCTTGGCGATAAAGCAGCCGGTCGAGCGCCGTCTCCTTCAGCTCGGGGTCAGCCGCCGGAGCCGAAGCCCAATGGGCAAGATAAGCCGCTTCGGCTTTCGACAGCCGGAGGCGCGCGGCAAGGGCGGCCAGCCTGTCCCTGTCCGGCGGCACGATGGCGGCAAGCCGCAGCATCGGGTCCACCGCCCAGCCGAGAGCCTGCTCCGTCGCCACCAGCCCGTGAATGGCGTCGATGCCCCATTTTTCCGTCTCGGGAAGAATTTCCGCCAGAACGCCCGATTGCCGCATCCAGAGCAGGGCGCGGGAAGGATCGCGGGCGGAAAGCAGCTTTTTCAACTCACTCCACACCCGCTCGGCCGAAAGAGTGCCCAGCTTGTCCTTCGCCCGCGCGCTTGCCCGCAAGCCGTCCGCATCCGGGCGGCCGGAGCCGTAATGGGCGAAAAAGCGGAAAAACCGGAGAATCCGCAGGTAATCTTCCGAAATCCGCATCGCCGCATCGCCGATGAAACGCACCGTGCCGGTCTCGATATCGGGAAGACCATCGATAAGGTCGATGATCTCGCCCTTTTCGTCGGCATAAAGAGCATTGATGGTGAGGTCGCGCCGCTCGGCATCGGTCTGCCAGTCGGTGCCGAAGGCTACCTGTGCGTGGCGGCCATTGGTTTCGACATCGCGGCGCAACGTCGTCACCTCGAAACCTTCGCCATCGATCACCAGCGTTACCGTGCCGTGTTCGATGCCGGTCGGCACCGCCTTGATGCCCGCAGCCTTGGCCCGCGCAACAACCACATCAGGGGTTAGCGTCGTCGCCATGTCGACATCGACCACCGGCAGGTCCATCAGCGCATTGCGCACCGCGCCGCCAACGATCCGCACCTCGCCGCCATCGGCATTCAGAAGCGTAAAGATGCGCTTGAGCGCCGGTTTTTGAAACCAGTCCCGCCCGGCAAGGCTGCTCATGAATAAAACCTCTCGTAAATCGTCCTGACGATGCCCGCCGTAATGCCCCAAATGTAGCGTTCGCCATAGGGCATTTCGTAGAAAAACCGCTCCTTCCCCTGAAAGATGCGGCTGCCGCGCCCATGATTGGCCGGGTCCATCAGAAAGGATAGCGGCACCTCGAAAACCTCATCCACTTCGGTTGGATTGAGCGTCAGGTCAAAGCCGGGCCGAACGATCGACAGCACCGGCTTGATGCGGAAACCCGTCCCGGAAATATAGTCCGGCAGTCGCCCGACCGTTTCCACGAAGGACCTGGAAAGGCCGATCTCCTCTTCCGTCTCGCGCAGCGCCGCCTCTTCCGGCGTGCGGTCCTCGGCATCGATGCCGCCGCCCGGAAATGAAATCTGGCCGGAATGTTTGCGCAGGGTGGCCGTGCGCTGGGTGAAGATCACCCGCGCATCGTTGCCATCGTCAATGACCGGCACCAGCACGGCGGCGTCCTTCAGCCTGATGCCGTTTCCAGACAGCACCACGCCAGGATTGAGCACATGGTCGCCATGCTCCCGTTCCGCCACGCCTTCGCCTTCCTGCAGCACCCGGCAGCGGAAATCGGCGGCGGTAAAAGTCTTGAATGCCGTTGTCGTCATTGCGAAAGCCGTTCCAGTTCCTTGGCGGGCATCACCGGAAAAGTCACCCCGCCCGAGCGCACGGCGAACATGTCGACGCCCTCCACTTCGATCACCTCGCCAAGCGCGACGAGATCATACATCACCGCCCGCGACACGAGCGCTTCCAGCCTGCCGCGCACCAGAAGATAGGGCTTCAATTCGCGGTTCTCACCGAAAACCTCGAACCGCAGCGGATGCTCCGGCCCCGCCTTCACCACGTCGCCGACATTGGTGCGAAAGGTCAGCAGCGGCTCGCCATCATCCTCACCGGCCGTCAGCTTCATTTCCACGGCGACGAAAGGCGCGTCCGCGACGCGAATGCCGACTTTTTCCACAGGAGTTACGAGATAGGTCTTGCCGTCCTCATCCTTTCGCAGAACCGTGGAAAACAGCCGCACCAGCGGCACCCTGCCGATGGGAGTGCCGAGGTAGAACCAGGTGCCATCGGCGCGGATTTCCATGTCGAGATCGCCGCAAAAGGGCGGATTCCAGCGTTCCACCGGGGCCGGCCCACGTTTGGCGTCGCCGCTCTGTTCGGCGGCGCGGGAAATCATCGCCGCAAGCCCCGCCGCATCATCAGCCGAATTTATCGTCTCCGCTGCCATATTCGAGTCTCGCTTTGCCGATAAGGAAATACTAAGTCACGACATAGTCATTCGAATGGCGCTTGTCAGCGGCCAAGAGAGCAATAAGCTATATGCAGCGCAAAATGCGTCCCGGCCAGCGGCCAGCAAAACCGGGATGCGACTGTGACAGCGGCGAAGGTATGAGGAGAGCGACATGGGCGTGATGAATACCGGCGAAACCCTCGATGAAAAGGCCATCGTCGCCGCGGCCGAAAAGGCGCTTTCCGATATCGCGGCCATCCGCACGGAAGTCTCCAAGGTCATTTTCGGTCAGGAAAAAGTGGTGCAGAACACGCTTCTCGCCATCCTTTCCGGCGGCCATGCGCTGCTGGTCGGCGTTCCCGGCCTTGCCAAGACCAAGCTCGTCACCACGCTCGGCACCGTGCTCGGCCTCGATGCCAATCGCATCCAGTTCACGCCGGACCTGATGCCCTCGGACATCCTCGGTTCCGAAGTCATGGATCAGGACGAAAACGGCCGCCGTTCCTTCCGCTTCATCAAGGGTCCGATTTTCGGCCAGCTGCTGATGGCCGACGAAATCAACCGCGCCAGCCCGCGCACGCAGTCCGCCCTTCTGCAGGCCATGCAGGAATATCACATCACCATGGCCGGCCAGACCTATGAGTTGCCGAAGCCCTTCCACGTTCTCGCCACCCAGAACCCGCTGGAGCAGGAAGGCACCTATCCGCTGCCCGAAGCCCAGCTCGACCGTTTCCTGCTTCAGGTCGATGTCGGTTATCCCGAGCTCGCCGCCGAACGCCAGATCCTGCTCGACACGACAGGCACCGCATCGGGCGAAGCGCGCGGCGTGATCGATGCCGGGCGTCTGATGGAAATCCAGGCCCTCATCCGCCAGATGCCGGTCAGCGACAAGGTGGTGGATGCAATCCTCTCGCTCGTCCGCTCCGCCCGCCCCGGCCATGGCAACAAATTGACCGACAAACACGTTGTCTGGGGGCCGGGTCCGCGCGCCGGCCAGTCGCTGATGCTGACGGCCCGCGCCCGTGCGCTTTACGAAGGCCGGCTCGCCCCGTCGCTGGACGATGTCCATGCGCTCGCCGAACCGGTGCTGGAGCACCGCATGGCGCTGACCTTTGCGGCCCGCGCCGAAGGCATGTCGGTGCGCGATGTCATCGCAGCGCTCGTGGAGCAGGCGAAGAACTGAACGCACGTTCGCGAAAGGACTGCATGTGGCATCCATCGGCCAGATCGTAGACAAGACGCCGGGTAGCGAAGTTCTGGCGCGCGCGCGCCAGCGCGCAGCCCTGGTGCCGGACTGCATGGTCGAGGCAAAGCGCATCGCCAACACCGTCACCGCCGGCTGGCACGGCCGCCGCAAGCGCGGCATCGGTGAAAATTTCTGGCAGTTCCGCCCCTATGCCGAAGGCGAGAGCCTGTCGCGCATCGACTGGCGGCGCTCTGCCCGCGACGACCATACCTATGTGCGCGACCGCGAATGGGAAGCCGCCCACACCATCTGGCTCTGGGCCGACATGTCGCCATCGATGATGTTCAAATCCACCCTCGGCTCCGTCTCCAAGGAAAGCCGTGCGCTGGTGCTGATGCTGGCGCTGGCGGAAATCCTCGCGCGCTCGGGCGAGCGCATCGGCTGCCCCGGCATCATGGAGCCGGTCTCGGCCAGAAACGCCGCCGAACGGCTGGCCGCCGCCATCATGCACGCGCCGCTGACAACGGGCATGCCGGAAACGGGCATGATCCGCGGTGCGAGCGATATCGTCCTCATCGGCGATTTTCTCGATGATGCCAAAGCCGTGATGGAGCGGATTTCGCCTCTGGCGCGGCGCGGCCTGCGCGGCCATGTGGTGGAAATCGCCGATCCGGCCGAGGAAACCTTCCCCTATTCCGGCCGTACCGAATTCACCGACCCGGAAACCGGCGAAAAACTGGTGTCCGGCCGTGCCGAAACCATTCGCGAGGATTACACCCGCGCCTA
Source organism: Agrobacterium sp. 22-214-1 (assembly GCF_053522465.1). NCBI lineage: Bacteria > Pseudomonadati > Pseudomonadota > Alphaproteobacteria > Hyphomicrobiales > Rhizobiaceae > Agrobacterium > Agrobacterium sp. 22-214-1. Next base: position 267,564 of record NZ_JBNWCK010000003.1, read on the forward strand.
TCTCGCAAGGCGCGAGGCGCTGTCCTCGTCGCTGCGCCGTCTCGGCTGGAACTTCGTGTTCCACCGCACAGACCATCTCGCTTCCGAGGCGCTCGTCGCCATGCACATGTATCTTTCCGGCGCGCCGGCACAGGGCGGTGGGCAAGGCGGTGGGCACAGATGAGCGCATTGCCTTTCGTCTTCACCAGCCCCTATATCCTCTTCGGCCTCTTGGCGCTGCCCGCTATCTGGTGGCTGCTGCGGCTGACCCCGCCGCGCCCCAAGGCGGAAGTGTTTCCGCCGCTGAAAATTCTGGCAACGGTGCTGAAACGCGAGGAAACGCCCTCCAAAAGCCCATGGTGGCTGACCCTGCTGCGCATGGCTCTCGCCGCCGCCGTGATTTTCGCGCTGGCCGATCCGGTGGTGAACCCGCGCAACAACAGCATTGCCGGCAGCGGTCCGCTGGTGCTGGTGGTCGATAATAGCTGGGCCTCCGCGCCCGACTGGGAAAGACGCGTGGCCACCGCTCAGGCCCTGATCGGCGATGCGGAGCGCGCCGACCGCCCCGTCTCCATCAGCTTCACCGCCGATGCGGAACATGACGCCGTACCGGGAACGACAGCCGTAGCACTGGAAAAACTCGCCGCAGCAAAGCCGAAGCCGCTCGTTCCAGATCGTGTCCGCACGACGGAAGCCATCACCGAGGCGCTGAACGGCACGGCTCCCGGCACGATCGCCTATATTGCCGATGGCGTTCAAACCGCGCAGGATGAAAGCGCGATGAGAACGCTTGCCAGCCTCTCCCCCGCCGAATTCCGCATCGTGAAGGGCGACGGCAAGGCGATTACAGCCATTACCGGCGCCACCAACAATGCCGATGCCATGAGCGTCACACTGTCGCGCCTCGATACCGCCGAAGCCGCCCGGCTGACCGTCAATGCGCAGGACAGCCAGGGCCGCATCCTCGCCAACGGCGTCGCAAACTTCGCGCCCGGCGCGGCCGAAACCACGGCAACGGTGGAAGCGCCCTTCGAGCTGCGCAATGATTTCGCCCGCCTATCCCTCGAAGGCGTGTCTACGGCGGGTGCGGTGCATCTTCTCGACGACGGCTTCCGCCGCCGCCGGGTGGCGTTGCTGGCCGGCGAAACCGGCAATGATTTCCAGCCGCTGCTGCAGCCGCTTTATTATATCAGCCGCGCGCTCCAGCCATTTGCCGATCTCATCCCGCAGCGGCAGGCCGATCTGGCGCAGGCGATCCCGGAAATCCTGCAATCCAATCCTTCGGTCATCGTCATGGCCGATATCGGCCGTCTGCCGCAGGAAACCTATGAGCCGATGCAGCGGTGGCTCGCCGGTGGCGGCACGCTGATCCGTTTTGCCGGACCGCGCCTTGCGGCAGCACCCGCCGATGACCCGCTGGTGCCTGTAACACTCAGACAGGGCGAACGTGCGCTTGGCGGCGCGCTCTCCTGGGCCGAGCCGCAGCCGCTTGCCGATTTCCCGAATTTCGGCGCCTTTGCCGGCATGCCGAAGGCCGACGGCGTGCTCGTCAAGCGTCAGGTTCTGGCCGAACCGACACCGGATCTGGCCGAACGCACCTGGGCAAGCCTTGCCGATGGCACGCCCCTCGTTACCACCCGCACTGTCGAGGCGGGCCGCATCGTGCTCTTCCACGTCAGCGCCGAGGCGAGCTGGTCCGACCTGCCGATCTCTGGCCATTTCGTCGATATGCTGCGTCGTATCGTGCAATTGTCGAAGGCGGGCGGCGCTTCCGCCAACGCAAACGCCCCGGCCGCTGCCCTTCCGCCCTTCCGGCTGCTGACGGCGGAAGGCGCGCTTTCAGCAGAAATCGGCACTGCCCGGCCGCTGGAAATGCGCGCCGGCCAGCCGCCCCGCACCGGTTTCGACAATCCCCCCGGCCTCTATGGTACAGAGGATGGTTTCGTGGCTCTCAACCTCCTGCCGGCAGGCGCGACGCTGCGCCCGCTCGACACCTCCGCCGCCGGTGTCAGCACCACCAGCGAAGCCCTGATCGGCGAAACGGCGAAATCGCTGCGCCCGGCGTTGTTCATCGCCGCCTTCCTGATGTTGATTGCCGACAGCCTGATCGTGCTCTTCATGAACGGCGCCTTCGCACGCCTGCCGAAAGCCCGCAGCGCCACGGCCGCCACCGTGCTTCTGGCGTTTGGCGCCTTTGCCGCCATGTCGCCAACCGACGCCCGCGCCGACGATCCCAAACCCGGCGACGAGCAGATTTTCGAGCGGCTGGACACGACGCATCTCGCTTATGTCCGCACCGGCGAAGACGATGTCGACCGCATTTCCGAACAGGGCCTGCAGGGCTTGAGCGAATTCCTGACCTGGCGCACAACGCTGGAACCCGGCCAGCCTGTTGGACTCGATATCTCCAAGGATGAATTGTCCTTCTATCCCATCATCTACTGGCCGGTTTCCGCCACGGCACCCATGCCATCGAGCGCCGCCATTTCGCGCATCGACGCCTATATGCGCGCCGGCGGCACCGTGCTGTTCGACACCCGCGACCAGTTCTCTTCGCTCGACACCGGCGCGACCAGCCCTAACGGCGAACGCCTGCAGGCGATCCTCGCCAATATCGATATCCCACCGCTGGAGCCCGTGCCGGAAGATCACGTTCTGACGCGCTCCTTCTACCTGCTCACCAATTTCCCCGGCCGTTACAATGGCTCACCGCTCTGGGTGGAATCGCGGCAGGGAGCCGCCAAAACCACCTCAGGCCTCTCCTCCTCCGGCGATGGCGTGACGCCGATCATGATAACGGGCAATGATTTTGCTGGTGCATGGGCCGTCGATCCGCAGGGCGCGCCGGTTCTGCCAACAGTGCCGCCGGACGAGATGCAGCGCGAGCATGCCTTCCGCTCCGGCGTCAACATCATGATGTATATGCTGACCGGCAACTACAAGGCCGATCAGGTCCACGTTCCCGCACTTCTCGAACGGTTGGGGCAGTGACATGACATTGACCTTCTCCCCCTTCCTGCCGTGGATCGTGATCGCCGTTCTGGCCGTCGCCGCCCTTCTCCTCTCCTTCATCGGCCTGTGGCGCGGCGTGCGCGGCGCATGGCTGCGCGGGCTGGCGCTTGCCGCTTTGCTTGCGGCCATCGCCAATCCGCTGCTGACGCAGGAGGAGCGCGAGCCGCTCTCCACCATCGTGCCCGTCATCGTCGACCGCTCGCAGAGCCAGGACGTGCAGGACCGGCCGCAGATGACCGATACGGCACTGGAGACGCTGAAAGACCGGCTGTCACGCTTCCCGCGCATCGAGCCGCGCATCGTCGAAGTGCGCGACGATGGCGAGAGCGATTCGCCCTCGACGCAGCTATTCTCCGCACTTTCCTCCGCCGTTTCGGATGTCTCGCCATCCCGCGTCGGCGGCGCGATCTTCCTCAGCGACGGCCAGATTCACGATATCCCGAATGCCTTGCCCAATGCCGAACAGGCACTGGGCTTCCGCGCCCCCGTGCACGGCCTGATCACCGGCAAGGCCGATGAATTCGACCGCCGCATCGAGATCGTCCGCGCCCCGCGCTTCGGCATCGTCAACGAGGAACAGCAGCTCACGCTGCGTGTCTTCGATGACGGCCGCCCCGCAGGCGGCGGTTCGGCAGAAGTGACGGTGAAGATGAATGGCGAAGAAATCGCCACGCTTCAGGCCACACCCGGCCAGCCGACGCCGTTCAACTTCAAGGTTCCGCGCGGCGGCAACAATGTCATGGAATTTTCCGTCGCCGAGCTTCCCGGCGAAGTGACGGCTGCCAATAACCGCGCCGTTCATCTGATCGAAGGCATACGCCAGAATCTCCGCGTGCTGCTCGTCTCAGGCGAACCCCATGCCGGCGAACGGGCGTGGCGTAACCTCCTGAAATCCGATGCTTCGGTCGATCTTGTGCATTTCACCATTCTGCGCCCACCGGAAAAGCAGGACGGCACACCGATCAACGAACTCTCGCTGATCGCTTTCCCTACCCGCGAATTATTCGTCGAAAAGATCGAGGATTTCGACCTCATCATCTTCGACCGCTACCAGCATCGCGGCGTGCTGCCGATCCTCTATTACGATTACATCGCCCAGTATGTCGAAAAGGGCGGCGCGCTCCTGATTGCCGCAGGCCCGGAACATGCCGGTCAGGATTCGATCGCCATGACGCCGCTCGCCTCCGTGCTGCCGGCCCAACCGACCGGTCAGGTGCATCAGGCCGCCTTTTATCCGCGCCTTTCGGAAGCGGGCAAGAAACACCCCGTCACCCGCGGGCTGGAAGGTTCGGGCAACGAGCCGCCGCAATGGGGCCGCTGGTTCCGCACCATCAGCGTCGACCCGCCGCAGGGCCAGACGGTGATGCTGGGCGACGGGCAGGACCCGCTTCTGGTGCTGAACCGTCAGGGCGAAGGCCGTGTCGCCATGCTTCTGTCCGATCAGGGCTGGCTGTGGGCGCGCGGTTTCGAAGGCGGCGGCCCGCATGTGGCGCTTTACCGCCGCATCGCCCACTGGCTGATGAAGGAGCCCGAGCTTGAGGAAGAAGCGCTGACGGCCCGCGCCAATGGCCGCACCCTGCAGATCACCCGCCAGACCATCGGCGACGATCCCGGGCAGGCCAGCGTGCGTTTCCCTTCCGGCAAGACCGAGAACATGGCCTTCACCAGCACGGAGCCCGGTCTTTACAGGATCGAGCGCCGCATGGACGAAACCGGCCTGTTCGAGATCAAAAACGGCGATTTCACCACCCTCGTCCATGTCGGCGCGGTGGATGCGCCGGAATTCAAGGCGATGATTTCGACCACCGAAACGCTGAAACCGCTCGCCGATGCCACCAGAGGCAGCGTGCACCGTGTCACTGACAATTCCGGCCGTATCGCGCTGCCCGATATATTGCCCGTGCGCGGAGATATCAGGGTTGCCGATGAGGATCGCATGCTGATACGCATGACCGACGAGACGGTGCTGAAAGGCGTCAACACCCTGCCGCTCTTTGCCGGTTTTGCCGGGCTTGCCGCCCTGCTGCTCGCCTTCTCCGCGCTGTGGTGGCGTGAGGGCCGGTAAGGGCGTTTCCAGCGAAGAGCTTAAGGCGCTTCACGTCTCGGATTGGAAACGAGGAAACGGCCGCCACCCGGCGGCCCGGGAAGATCAACATGAATTTCATTTTGAGCGACGTCGCGGATGCAGAGGCCGAAAAGGCCATTCGCGATCCGCTGGTGGCCTATAATCTCGCCCGTTTCGGCGAAAGCGACAAACGCGAACTCAACATCACCATCCGCGATGACGACAATACCGTCACCGGCGGTCTGGTGGGCCACACCGCTCGCGGCTGGCTTTACGTCCAGCTTCTTTTCGTGCCGGAGGTCATGCGCGGTCAGGGCACAGGCCCGAAGCTGCTTGCCATGGCGGAGGAAGAAGCCAGAAAGCGCGGCTGCATGGGCGCCTATATCGACACGATGAACCCGGATGCCCTGAGAACCTATGAGCGCTACGGTTTCACGAAGATAGGCTCGCTTGGTCCCCTTTCCAGCGGCCAGTCGATCACCTGGCTCGAGAAGCGGTTCTAGGCGGCAATCCCCGAGACCCCACCGTCGACCGTTCGGCCCATGGCCTCGCGGATTTGCTGGCGAAGCCATACGGCTCCGGCATCCGCGTCAGTCTGCAATGTCCAGACCATGGCGACGGGCGGGAAACTCAGCGTCACCGGCACCGGGCTTATTTCCAGCCCCAGCATTGGCGCATAACGCAGCGCGATGCGTGAAGACACGGTCGCCAGCACCGCCGAGGATCGCGCCGTTGCCAGCACCGAGAGGAAATCCGGCGCGGCCGCAACGACGTCGATTTCCAAGCCGCTCAGTTCCAGCGCATCCTTGATGCAGCCATGGAGGCTGTCCGTCTGCGATATGACCGCGTGTTTCGCCTCCATATAGGCGTCCAGTCCGACGGGATTGGGCAGATCGAGCAAGGCCGGATTGAAACAGCAAAGCACGCTGGAGGAATAAAGCGGTTCGCAATGGTGGCGCTGCTCTTTCGAGTAGGTGCATCCGACCGCCATGTCGATCACACCCGTATCCAGCATCGCGGTAATTTCCTGCTCCTGCCCGCTGCGGGCCAGAATGCGAATACCGGGCGCGATCTCCCGCAGCCGCGCCGTCAGATCCGGCAAAAGCAACAGCTCCACCTCGCTCGACATGCCCAGCCGGAAGGTGCGGCGCTCCGTCGCCGGATCGAACACGTCCGCCGTCAAAACGGCCGCCTGCGCCTGCCTGAGTGCCTGCCGCACCGGGCCGGCCAGATGGAGCGCCCGCGCCGTCGGCTTCATCTCCTGCCCCACGCGAATAAAAAGCTCATCCTGAAACAGGGTCCGCAAAGTCGAGATATTATGGCTCATGGCCGGCTGCTGGATTTTCAGTCGCCGCGCGGCGCGCGTCACGTTCATCTCCTCCATCATCGCATCGAAGGCGATCAGAAGATTGAGGTCGAAAGAACGGAGATTGAAATGATCGATAGTTTGCATAAGTCACATCGATTTGATTGCTGACGTCCCTACACTTAGCTGGAGTGCGGAAAGTTTCAAGACGTTCCCCTAACTCAGGAGCCTTTAATGCCATCACGCCGCTCACTTCTCAAAGGCGCCGCCAGCGCCATCTTTGCAGCCCCTTTCATTGCGCCCTCCCTCGCCTTTGCCAAAGCACCGCTCGCTGCCACCCAGGCACCCGGCTTCTACAGGCTGATGGTCGGCAAGGTGGAAGTCACCGCGCTGTCGGATGGCGTCGTCGCGCTGCCGCTTGCAAAACTTTACACCAACACGACACCGGAACACGCATCCAAGGTTTTGCAGGATGCCTTCCTGCCGGACGAGACGCCGACCTCCGTCAATGCGTTTCTGGTCAATACCGGCGACAGGCTGGTGCTGATCGATGCCGGCACCGGCACCTATCTTGGCGCGAGCCTTGGCAAGCTCGTCGCCAATATCGAAGCTTCGGGCTACAAGGCCAGTGACATTGACGACGTCATCCTCACACACATCCATACCGACCATTCCGGCGGACTGTCGGCGAATGGCAAACGCGTTTTTGCCAACGCGACCCTGCACGTCAACAAGCGCGAAGCCGCTTTCTGGCTGGATGAGGCAAAGGCGAAGGCAGCGCCCGAAGCGATGAAAAAATATTATGCCGAAGCGAGAGAGAGCATCCAGCCCTATATCGATGCCGGCAAGTTCGAGACATTCGGCGACAATGTCGCACCGGTTCCCGGTCTCGGCTCTATCCTTTATGCCGGCCACACGCCCGGCCACAGCGCTGTCGTTCTGGAAAGCGAAGGCCAGAAAATCGTCTTCTGGGGCGATATCACCCATGGCGATATCCTCCAGTTTGATGAGCCTGACGTGGCTATCGAGTTCGATGTCGACCAAAAGGCCGCCGTCGTGGCACGCGATCTGGCATTTAAACAGGCGGTAGAGGGCAGATATCTGGTGGCCGGCGCTCACATCGCTTTCCCCGGCATCGGCCATGTGCGCACCGACAGCACCAATTACGACTGGCTTCCGGTCAATTATACGACGCTGTAAGTGCAGAACAGAATGGCCTGATCGTGGATCAGATCAGGCCATCACCCTTGGCGGCAACTAAGTCAGCGCCACCTGCCGCGTTTCCGCATTGATCATCGTGGCCGCAATGGCAGCCAGCACCAGCAGCCCGGCAAATATGCCGATCGCGACACCAAAGCCCTGCGCAATGGCATAACCGAGCAGCGACGGCGCCAGCAGACCTCCAAGCCTTGCCATGGCGCCTGCCGCACCCATTCCGGTTGCCCGCGACTCGGTCGGGTAGAGTTCCGGCGTAAAGGCATAAAGCGCGCCCCAGGTGCCGAGCAGCGCAAAACTCATGATGAGAAGCGAGGCGGCAATCATCGCACCGCCGGAAGCCAGCGTAAACAGCAGGCAACCAAGCGCGGAGAGCAGGCAGAAGCCAATCAGCGTCGGCTTGCGGCCCCATTTTTCAACGCCATAGGCGGCAAGCGCATAACCGGGGATCTGCGCCAGCGCCACCAGCACCAGGAAACCATAACCCCGCACGAAGCCGAAACCGTCGCCCGCCAGTTTCGCTGGCATCCAGGTAAAGACGCCGTAGTAGGAAACGGAAACGAGGAACCAGATGGCGAGGATCATGATGCTTCGCTGCCGGAGCGCCGGTGAAAATATCCCCTGTCCCTTGCCTACGTCAGGCTGGAAAAGCCCGGTCCCGGCATCGAGAGGCGCACGCCCATTCGTCACCAGCATGCGGTTGACGACGGCCTTGGCTTCCTCCAACCGCCCGCTGCGCAGCAGGTAAAGCGGCGATTCCGGCACCAGAAAGCGCAGACCAAGGCCGAGAACCGCCGGAAAAGCCGTCACCGCGAATATATACCGCCACGCATCGGCAACGCCGGCAAGGCTGGCGCCCCAGGCCGCCAGCGCCACGATCAGCGTTCCGACAGCCCAGAAGCCCTCGAGAAAGACCAGCCAGCGGCCGCGATTTTTGGCGGGCAGGAATTCGGCCATCATCGCATAATCCACCGGCAGCGTGCCGCCCACGGCGGCCCCGGTGAGAAAACGCAGGACGAGCAGAATAGTGAAATCAGGCGCGAACACCGAAAGCACGCCGAACAGCGCATCGCAGGCCACGGTGACGATCAGCACACGGCGACGTCCATACCGATCCGCCAGCCGCCCGAAACCGGCAGCACCCAGCAGCATGCCGAAAAAGAACGCCGTGCCGGTCTGCAACGCCTGCGGCACCGTCAGCCCGAAGGTTGCGGCAATCGAGGCGGCGGTGAAGCCAACTGCCAGAACCTGCATGGCATCCGCCGCCCAGACGAGGCCGAATATGCCCATCAGCCTGCGCTGATAGGCGCCTGCGCCCGCGCGCTCCAGCGCATCGTTCATGGTAATCGCCGTCATGCCCCGCCCCTTTGCAGAAATCGACTTTGACTTGCTATCGTATAGGGGGAGGAAACGGAATTGAATTCTGTGGAGGGAGACGCGTTGTTTCGAGACAGACACCCCTCAAGGTTTCATCCCGCGAGGATTGGCACGGCAGTCTCGATGGTTCCCGTAATGCGTAACATCCCTTCCGTCACCCCGGACTAGATCCGAGGTCCAGCCAGCCCAAGTCCTTGGGCTGAAAAGAGATTCTTTCGCCGCGCCGACGCGCGTCGGCTGGATTCCGGCTCAAGGCCGGAATGACGGACGGGATAGTATCATGGCGAGAAGAAAAACCCTCAGCCGTAAACCCTGAGCGGCTCCTCAAAACCCTCATCTTCCGCCGTGGCGGCCGGCATCACGGCCTCGCATTTGCGCCAACCGATCTTGCCCTTCAGCCGCTGGTGCACGTCGTCACCAATCGGCACCACCAGCACCCGGTTCGGGTCGACCGGACCCGGAAAATCGAGCGCCGCATAAGCGACCTTCTCGAAACCGAGCGGCATGTAATAGGGCGGATCGCCGATCAGGATCACCGCTTCCGAGCCCTTCCGCCGGGCGGCGGCAATGGCGATACGGACGAGTTCCCGGCCGATGCCCTTGTTCTTGTGCGAGGGCCGCACCGCAAGGGGCCCGAGCATATGGCCCTTCACCCCGCCCGCCAGAACCGGCGTCATGCGCACCGAAGCAATGGTTTCGCCATCATCGGCGCAGACGAAGGACAGCGACCGGTCATGCGGCCCCTGCTCACGAATGCGCGCTGCGGCACGGGTATGCCTGCCGGGACCGAATGCTTCTTCGTTGATGACGTCGATGATGGCGTCGTGCGACGCGTCCTCGGTGAGGTAGACAAGATCGTGCTTGGACATGAAGAGACCGAAACTTCCAGAATGCGGATGCGACAATAGATGACGGCTGCGCCAGTAAGGGCGTTCAGGAGCGTCAGCGTCGTCGGAGCATCCGTGGTTCGATCATAGTCAGCAATTTCCTCAGATTTGTGAAAATTGCAGTTATCAGGAAAATTCCCACCCGTCCAGAACAAATCTCTGCGCTATCCCATTCAGTTCCCACAGGATCGGAAACGCATTGTTCAACGCCTTGCGGGTTCGCGGGAGAGTGCAGAACGGTTAGGATCGCTCAAAAGGAAACAATCAAGGAGACCGTCATGGGCATGCTGGTGGAAGGCGTATGGAAAGACGTCTGGTATGACACCAAGGAAACCAAGGGGCACTTCAAGCGTAGCGCCTCGCAATTCCGCAACTGGATCACAGCGGATGGCGCACCCGGCCCTTCCGGAGAAGGCGGGTTCGAGGCCGAAAAGGATCGTTACCACCTCTATGTCTCTTTCGCCTGCCCCTGGGCGCACCGCACCCTGATTTTCCGCAAGCTGAAAAAGCTGGAGGACCTGATTTCCGTCTCCGTCGTCGATCCGCTGATGCTGGAAAACGGCTGGGAATTCAAGCCTGAGGGCGAGCGCACGCCGGGCGCGACCGAGGATCACCTCTTCGGCTCGTCCACGCTCTGGCAGGTCTACACCAAAGCAGACCCCAAATATTCGGGGCGCGTCACCGTGCCGGTGCTCTGGGACAAAAAGCGCGGCACCATCGTCTCCAATGAATCGGCGGAAATCATCCGCATGTTCAACTCCGCTTTCAACGATCTCACCGGATCGAAAGCAGATTATTACCCTGAGGCACTGCGCGCCGAGATCGATGCACTGAACGACGTCATCTACGACACCGTCAATAACGGCGTCTACAAGGCCGGTTTCGCCACCACGCAGGATGCCTATCAGCAGAATGCCGTGAAGGTGTTCGAAACGCTGGACATGCTGGAAGACCGCCTGAAGGACCGGCGCTTCCTGTTCGGTTCAGAACAGACGGAAGCGGACTGGCGCCTGTTCACCACTTTGGTGCGGTTCGACCCCGTCTATGTCGGCCATTTCAAATGCAATATCCGCCGCATCCACGACTATCCGTACCTGACGGGTTACCTGCGCGATCTCTACCAGACGCCGAGCGTGCCGGAGACGGTGGATATGCGCCACATCAAGGAACATTATTACCGCAGCCACCGCACCATCAATCCCACCGGCATCGTACCCGTCGGCCCGGAACTGGACCTGACCATGGCCCATGGCCGCGAGGCGCTCTCCTGACGGAGAGCCGCCGCCGTTACCAGTGGTCGGCGATCGCCGCTTCGCCGGCAAGTTCCGCGAGGCGGCGGCGGGTGGCGGCTGTCACCCCTTCCGGCAAAGCCGAAAGATCGAAAAAGCCGCTTTCGGCAATTTCGTGATCCGGCTTTTTCGGTTTGGTCTGGGTGACGTCAAGCCGGTAGAGCGCGACATGATCGCGATTGCTGCCCTCCAGATTGAGATAGACGTGGAAAAGCTCAGGCTTTGAAGCCGCTTCGAGATTGCCTTCTTCGCGGATTTCCTTGTGCAGCGCCACGAGCAGCGTTTCACCACGTTCCACCCCGCCGCCCGGCAGATACCAGCCCGGCAGATAGGTGTGCCGCACCAGAAAAATCCTGCCCTTTTCATCGAAACAGGCCGCACGCACGCCAAGGGTGGCGCCGCGCGTGAACAGAAAAACGAAATGCAGAAAACGGATGAAGACACGCATATGGAACGGACGGGCCTGCCGCCCGGTTGTTTCGTCATTCACCCTGGTTTCTCCCCGCCTGCCGGCTTTTATTGGACGCGCGGCATATCATAGGTTATCTCTGCCGCCATGTTCAAACTTGCCCATATTTCAGACGTCCATTTAGGGCCACTGCCAAAACTCACTTTCCGCGAACTTGCATCCAAGCGTATCACCGGTTTTGTCAACTGGCACCGCAACCGCCGCAAGCATCTCTTCACCGATACGCTGGAAAAACTGCTCGACGATCTCGAGACAAAGTCACCGGACCATCTGGCTATTACCGGCGATCTCGTCAATCTTGCGACCGGCATTGAAATCCGCGCCGCCGCCGACTGGCTGGAGGAAGTGGGCGATCCCGAAAAAACCTCCGTCGTTCCCGGCAATCACGACGCCTATGTTTCCGGCGCGCACGACAAGGCCATGCAGGCCTGGTATCCCTATGTTCGTGGCGATGGCGATCCGCAGGAATGGGACGACGACCGCAAGATTTTCCCCTATATGCGCGTGCGCGGTCCCGTCGCACTCATTGGCTGCTCCACCTCGATTGCGACACCGCCCTTTTCGGCAACCGGTTATTTCGGCAACCGGCAGGCGCGCGCCACGGCGGAGCTTTTGAAAAAAGCCGGTGAACAGGGGCTGTTCCGGGTGGTGATGATTCATCACCCGCCGATCCGGGGCGCTTCCCCCACCCACAAGCGCATGATCGGCATCCGCCGTTTCGCCGCGGCGCTGGGCGTCGGCGGAGCGGAGCTGGTGCTGCATGGCCATACCCATCTCAACACGGTCTACTGGCTGAACACCCACCACGGGGAAGACCACATCCCGGTCGTCGGCATTTCCTCCGCCAGCCAGGGACCGGGCGGTGAAAAACCGCGCGCGGCCTATAATCTCTTCCATATTTCCGGTGGCCCCGGCACCTGGAATGTCGCCTGTGAACGCCATAGTCTGAATGAGACGGGGACGGGTATGGCGCTGGAGGATGTGCGGGTGTTTTATGAAAACGGGCGGCCGCTGGGGTTTTCGCTGCTGGGGGAGTAGAGTCCGGAGCGGTGAGGTTGAAGCGTGTGGCTTCACCCCCCTCTGCCCTGCCGGGCATCTCCCCCTCAAGGGGGGAGATCAGCAGGGAGCACTATCACCGCTCCATTCTTAAACATCGAGATAGCCGGGGGTTAGCCTCGGGTCGATCTCCCCCCTTGAGGGGGAGATGCCCGGCAGGGCAGAGGGGGGTAAAGCCCCACCCTCAAGGCAAACTTACTTCGCCCGCTCTTCCAGCACCCGATTGGCCGCCGAAACAATCGCCTCCAGCGACGCCGCCACGATATTCGTATTGACGCCTGCCCCGAACAGCTTACCGCCCGGATGCTCCATCTCGACATAGGCAATGGCCGAAGCATTCGAGCCATGTTGCAGCGAATGCTCGGAATAGTCATTCACCGACAGGTCGATGCCGAGATAGACCGACAGCGCATTGATGAACCCGTCGATCGGGCCGGTACCCTTGCCCTCGATACGCTTCACCTCGCCATTATCGGTGATTTCGGCGGCGACGATGCGCACGCCCTTGAAATCGCCCGCCGGATAGGTGTGGTGATCGACGAACTTGATGCGCGCCTTCGGCTGCGTCACGTAACGCTCGATAAAGCGCTCGTAGATGCGCTTGGCCGGCAGCTCGACGCCTTCTTCATCGGTGATGCGCTGGATATCCTCGCGGAACTCCACCTGCAGGTTGCGCGGCAGGTTGATGCCGTAATCCTGCTGCAGAATATAGGCGATGCCACCCTTGCCGGATTGCGAGTTGATGCGGATGATCGCCTCATAGGAGCGGCCGACATCCTTCGGATCGATCGGCAGATAGGGCACTTCCCAGACGGGATGGTTGGCGACCTTGATCGCCTTCATGCCCTTGTTGATCGCATCCTGATGCGAGCCGGAAAAGGCGGTGTAAACCAGCTCGCCGACATAGGGATGACGCTCGGGGATCGTCATCTCGTTGGAATATTCATAGACCGCCTTGATGCGCTCGATATCGCGGCAATCCAGCTCCGGATCGACACCCTGCGTATACATGTTCAGCGCCAGCGTCACGACGTCGACGTTACCCGTGCGCTCGCCATTGCCGAACAGCGTGCCTTCCACGCGGTCAGCACCGGCCATCAGGCCCAGCTCGGTCGCGGCGATGCCCGTGCCGCGGTCATTATGCGGATGCAGCGAGATGATGACGTTTTCGCGATTGTCGATGTTGCGGCACATCCATTCGATCTGGTCGGCATAGATGTTCGGCGTCGCCATTTCCACCGTCGAGGGCAGGTTCAGGATCAGCTTGTTGTCGGCCGTCGGCTTCACCACCTCGACCACGGCGTTGCAGATTTCCAGCGCCACTTCCAGCTCTGTGCCGGTAAAGCTCTCTGGCGAATATTCGAAACGGTAACCGCCGCCGGCCTTGGCCGCCATATCGGTGATCATCTTGGCGGCATCGACGGCGATCTGCTTGATGCCGTGCACATCCTTGCCGAACACCACACGGCGCTGCAATTCCGAGGTGGAATTGTAGAAGTGGATGATCGGCTTGTTGGCGCCTTCCAGTGCCTCGAAGGTGCGGGTGATCAGCTCCGGGCGGCACTGCACCAGCACCTGCAGGGAGACATCGTCAGGCACATTGCCCTCTTCCACGCACCAGCGGGCGAAATCGAAATCCGTCTGCGAGGCGGAAGGGAAACCGATCTCGATTTCCTTGAAGCCCATTTCGAGCAGCAGCTTGAACATGCGGGCCTTGCGGTCGTGACCCATGGGGTTGACCAGCGACTGGTTGCCGTCGCGCAGGTCCACCGAACACCAGATCGGGGCCTTGTCGATGGTCTTGCCCGGCCATGTACGGTCGGGGATATTGATGGTCGGGTAAGGGCGATACTTCACGCACGCGTCAGCCATGCCCTTGGAAATATTGGTGATCTTGCCGTCCATTTCGCTTCCTCCTTGCGCAGTCCGCGGGCGTCTTTCGCCATCGGCGGATGCGCGGCCCTTTAGAGCCTAAATCCAGTATAAAATGAGATTTCGAGATGAGGAGCGTTTGCACCAGCGGGCTTTCGGCCGCCGGGCGCTCCTCACTGGACCCGGCAACCGCGTGTAAGGTCGAGGCTAAGAAGCGAGAGTGCACCGCACGGCGAGGCCTTCGCAGAAATCTGCGCGCTCATGCCAAAAATGGTTGCGATGCTGTTGCTCATGGCGATGTGTATAAACAGCGGCTGGCGGTCTGACAAGTGATCTTGTGATGCGCAGGCTTATTTTGCTTGACGGCCAGTCTCCAGCCTTTCAGCGATCCACAATTTGACTAGCGATTGCCGGGTCACACCGAGACGACGTGCTTCGTTGTCGAGATCGTTGACGACCCACGTCGGAAAATCGATGTTCACGCGCTTGGGTTCGATGTTCAGATGGCGCGCCGTCGACCAGTCGAGATATTCGCTGATGTCTTCGCCGTCATCGGCCATCCTGTCGAATTCTTCTGCGCTTATTGTCTTCATAATGATACCTCTCTAATTCTCGGACACGTCGCACGGAAATGATGCGAATACGGCCACCCCGCACGGTATGGACAGCCAACCACAACTTCTCCCCGAGAAGTGCGATGAGGGCGAACCGCTCTTCTCCAATATTGTGCGCTGTAACCGTCAAACCGTATTTATCGTGCCACAATGCCTGTGCATCGACAAAATCGATGCCGTGTTTGTTTTTATTGCCAGCGCTCTTTATCGGGTCAAATTCGAATACCATGAGAATATAATATAAAAACTATACCATTTCCACCATCTAACCACGCTTCACCACCCGCTGCAATGCCATCATCAGTCCGCCGCCGATCAGCCCCCAGAAGGCCCCGGAAATGCCGCCGAAGGAAAGCCCGGAGGCCGTGATGAGGAAAGTGATGGCCGCCGCCTCGCGGGTTTCCGGCTCCCTGAAGGCTGCGACAGCGGAGCCGGAAAAGGCGCCGACCAGTGCCAGCCCCGCCACCGCCTGAATGAGAATGGGCGGCGCCAGCGCCACGAAGGCGGTGACCACGCCCGCCAGCAGGCCGAAAATAATATAGCCGACACCGCCGATGATCGCCGCCCAGTAACGTCGCTTTGGATCGGGATGGGCGTCCTCGCCCGCGCACATGGCAGCCGTAATCGCTGCGAGATTGACGGCATGGCCGCCAAAGGGTGCGGAAAGCAGCGAGAAAAAGCCGGTCGAGGCGAAAAGCGGTCCGGGCTGCGGATCGTAATGATTGACCTTCAGCACCGCGATGCCGGGAATATTCTGCGAGGCCATGGTGACGATGAAGAGCGGCAGCGCGATGGAAACAACCGCGTGGAGACTGAAGACGGGCGTTACCCATTCCATCGGCGGTGTCAGCGATTGCGCCACGCTATCAAGTGCACCCGCCGGAATTTCAACGCCGAAAATCATCACCAGCACGAAGGCGGCAAGGGCCGCCGGCACGGCGAAAAGCCGCCGGAAAGCGCCCACCACGATCCAGGCGAGGATGATCGGCAGGCCAAGCGCCGGGTTGAAGCCGATCGCCTTGATCGGTGCAAAACACAGGCCGATGATGACGCCGGAGAGCATGGCATTGGCAAGCGGCGCTGGAATGGAGGCGACCGCCTTTCCCAGCGGCCGGAACAGGCCTGCGATGATGATCAATATCGCGCAGATGATGAACCCGCCGACGGCCGCCGGAAAGCCGCCCTCAATGACGCCGGTGGTCGCAAGCAGTGCCGCACCCGGTGTCGACCAGGCGATGCTGATGGGTAGCCGGGTGGCGGCGGAGAGAATAATGGCGCAAAGCCCCATCGCCACTGAAAGCGCCATCAGTCCCGACGCCGCCTCGAAATCCGTCGCACCGACAGCTTTCAGGCCCTGCAGCACGACGGCGAAGGAGCTGGCGAAACCGACAAAGGCGGTGAGGCAGCCCATGAACAGGCTCTGGACGGAAAAATCTTTCAGCATGAAGCACTCTGCGGCCTGCTGTCTGTCGCAAACAACCGCAGCGGTCCGCATTGGCGACAGGCAGAAACAAAACTGAAGCGTGACGCGCGAATCCGGGGATGGCGACACGCTTTGGATGAAGCGTGATTATATTCAGGATCAAAAAAGACGCCGCTTGGCAAGATGAGCCGCCAGACTTCAGGTACGGCGGCATGGAAAACGTCATCAAAGTTTAGCGGCACGGCGCTAATCCTCCCTGCATCGCAACCGGTCATCCGCCACAAGAGGGACCCTCGCCATGCTCCGCATCGTCACCATCGTCGCCTGCTGTTTTGCGGCTCTGCCCGCCGCGGCCCAGACCCCGCCGCCGCCGGCCTTTCTCGGCCAGATCGTCGTTCCATCGGGCCTCTCCATCGATGGCGTCACCTTCGGCGGTATTTCCGACCTCGCCTTTGACAGCGAAACCGGGCGTTATCTCGCAATTTCCGATGACCGCGTGGAAAAAGGGCCGGCCCGTTATTACGAGCTGGAGCTGACTGTCGCGGAAGGCGCCGCCACGCTCAACATCGCCGCCACGCGCGAATTGAAGGACGAGACCGGCGCTGCTTTTGCGCCGAAGGGCATCGATGCGGAAGGCATCGCGCTCGACCGCAAGGGCGGCAAGCTCTACTGGTCCTCCGAACGCGACCTGAAGAACCAGCCGGCGCTTTACGTCTCGGGCCTCGACGGCAGCAATGTGAAGCGGCTGGAACTGCCAAACGCCTATCTCGTCGATGACGCCAAGACCAGGGGCGTACAGAACAACCTCGCTTTCGAAGGCCTGACGCTGATGCCCGGCCGGCTGATCGCCACCACTGAAAATGCGCTCACCCAGGACGGCCCCAAGGCGACGCCGCAGGCGGGCAGCCCGGCCCGCATCCTCGTCATCGACACGGCGACGCTGAAGCCGGTCGCCGAGCATGTCTATGTCACCGAGGCGATCTCGAAGACGCCGACGGCCGCCGAGCCGAAATATAACGACAACGGCCTTTCCGCCATCGCGGCCCTGCCGGATGGCCGTTTCGTCGCCGTCGAGCGCAATTTCGCCTCCGGCGTCGGCAATCACATCCGCTTCTTCATCGCCGACATGTCCCGCGCCGACAATATTCTCGGCAAGGACAAGATCGATCCGGCATCCGTGGCCGCCGTATCCAAATCGGCCTGGTTCGAAATCAACGAAGGCGATTTCGGCCTCGATATCGACAATATCGAGAGCTTCGCCTTCGGCCCGGTGGTGGATGGCAAGCAGCTCTTCGTCATCGCCTCCGATGACAATTTCAACACGGGCAAGCAGTTCACCCAGTTTGCGGCATTCGCAATTCCCGCCAATCTGGGTCAGTGAAATCCGCATGAAGCAGAATGCCGGCTCTGGACCATGTCCGGGCCGGCATCGGCAATCTTGCCTTCACCAGCGGAGCAGACGGGAACCGGCAAAAGCGCCGATGATGCCGGTCAACAGGATGCCCAGAGAATACCAGATCAGCACGAAAGCCATGCCGTTTTCGGTGCAGAACCACGAATAGACCCACGCCCCGGCCGCACCCGCGGCGATGCCCGCGACAAAACCCGCAAGCATGGGATCAGCGGGAGCCGAACGCTTGAGAACCGCGAAATTCGCGATAAACAGCGGCAGTGCGAAAGCAACGATCAAAAACGGGCAATGCAGCGCCGACGATCCGACAATGAGGGTCCTGTAGGTGCCGGGCACGGCAAATCCAAGCTGGACGAGCGCGATGACCGCCATGGCGACGAAAATCACCGCAAGCCACGCAAACAGGCTACCCCTGTCGCCCTCCGGCCGCGCAAGACGCATGAGGGCGAAAAATGCGGCCACGGCCAGCAGGGCATTATAGGCGGATTTGACCCAGAAACCCGGTTCGGTCATGGCGTCATTCATATCGCTGCGAAGCCCCAGAATGACGACCATCAGCAGCAGCGAAAGGCCGAGCGCGGGCAAGGCCACGAACGCCAGCCTCCGCTCCAGCGCAAAAGCTCGTACGGGTTTCAGATCGCCCGCCAGTTGGTCGATGATGTCTTCCGTCTTCCTCACGTGTCCCCCCGCAACTTTGCCGCCAGGACTTTCAGCGTTCTGTGAATACCGACCCTCGCCGCAAGCTCGGTCTGGCCGGATTTTTGCGCCGCTTCGGCAATTGAGTGACCTTCGAGCTTCACCCTTCGAATGAGATCCCGTTGCCGTTCCGGCAACTCGTCGAGCAGCCGCTCCACATCCATGCGGGCCGTGACCGCATCGACGGACGGTTCCGCCTCCAGCGTTTCATCGAGTTCCACTTCCGCCAGCAGGCGCGCACCCCGGCCCCGATAGTGATCGATGAGCTTGTAGCGCGCTATCGAAAAGAACCAGGCTGTAAAGGGTCGCGCACGGTCATAGGTCTCCCGCTTGGCGTGAAGCGACAACAGGGTTTCCTGCACAAGATCTTCGACATCGCCTCTGGCGGCAGCAGCCATGCGCCGGCCGTAATAGGCGATCAGCAGCCGTCTCAGGGCATGAAGCAAATGCCTGTAGGCGCCTTCGTCCCCATCGAGGGAACGCAGCATCAGCATTTTCAGTGTTTCTTCCGAAGGGCTGCCTGTCATCGTCACTATCGGGTTATTCGCAATCGGCAGGATATTGTTACATAGTGGCTTTAAAAAAATCTCGCCCGAACTTGTCGTCACAAGCGCGTGAAGATGTAACGGCCGGCCTTTCCCGGCCGAATGGACAATCGTGAGCCCCGGCACGATGCCGGCGGACATTCAACGACGTCCAGAGGAGACCCTTCATGACCCGCATTTTCACCGCCATTGCCGCCGCTTCCCTTCTGTCCGCTCTTTCCTTCGCAGGCATCGCCCATGCCGATAGCATGAAAACCGATACGATGAAGAAGGATACCATGCATAGCGACACCATGAAGACGGAGACGATGAAAAAGGATGGCATGTCCATGGCCGGCAAGAAGGCCAGCAAGAAAGATTGCATGCACAAGGCCGGCATGGAAATGGACAAGATGAAAAAGGCCGACATGATGAAGGCCTGCGACATGATGAAATAACACCGGCCTGAAAGGAAAAAGCCCGCACCGGTTTTCACCGATACGGGCTTTCTCAACTGAAAAATCGAAAACTCAGAGTTCCGACTGGCTCTCGACGATCTTGCCGACGAGGCCGTAATCCTTGGCCTCTTCCGCGCCGAGCCAGTAATCGCGATCGATGTCCTTGGCGATCTTTTCTTCGCTCTGGCCGGTGGCCTTGGAGAAGATCTTGATCAGGCGCTGGTTCATCTTGATGATTTCGCGGGCCTGGATTTCGATGTCGGATGCCATGCCGCGCGTACCGCCGGAGGGTTGGTGCAGCAGGAAGCGGGTGTTCGGCAGGCAGAGGCGACGTTCCTTCGGCACCGAAACGTAAATCAGCGCGCCGGCGGAAGCGACCCAGCCCGTGCCGATGATATAGACCTTCGGCTTGATGAACTTGATCATGTCGTGGATGGAATCACCCGATTCGACATGGCCGCCCGGCGAATTGACGTAAACGCGAATGTCGTCGTCGCTAGCGGCGGCGAGAGCCACGAGCTGCGTGCAGACCTTCTGCGCCAGTTCCTGCGTGATGCCACCATAGATGAAGATCGAACGCGACTTGAAAAGATTCGCTTCCGTTTCCTTGCCGATCGGCAGTTCCTTGCTCTTGTCGTCTTCGTCTTCGTTCATCAACGGCTCTCTCCAGCAAAATTCATGCATGCCCTTCGGACATAGTGCGACTTGTTACGTAAGGCAATGAGAGAAAAAGGCAAGGTTTGCCCGCCAACAATAAACAGCACCCCCGGCAGATGACGCATGGACAGCCTGTCGGCCTTCGCGATATCGTTGACGCCTCATTGCAGCGCCGCCTGCCGCGGAAAGCCCCAAGATTCCGTTGCGGACGGCCATAATTTCAAGAGGGAACCATGCTGAAAAGACTAAGCCTCACTGCCGCCGCGCTGGGCGTTACCGCCCTGCCCGCTTTCGCCCATTTGAACCCGGAAGAACACGGCTCCTTCATGGCCGGCGTCTCCCACCCGTTCTTTGGTGCGGACCACATTCTGGCGATGGTGGCCGTCGGCATCTGGGCCTCGCAGATCGCCGTGGCGCAGGGCGACCGCAAGGCGTTGTGGATCGTGCCTTCCGCCTTCGTCGGCACCATGACCGCCGGCTTCCTGATGGCGGTTTACGGCATCGACCTTCCCTTCGTTGAACCGGCCATTCTCGCCTCCGTCATCGGTCTCGGCCTGCTCGTTGCCATGGCGGCAAGGCTTCCCACGGCAGCGGCGGCGGCCGTTGTCGGCGCTTTCGCGCTTTTCCATGGCCATGCCCATGGTGGGGAACTCGGCAGCGCCGGCGCGCTTCAATTCGGCATCGGCTTCATGATCGCCACCGCCATCCTGCATGCGGCCGGCATCGCGCTCGGCCTCGGCATTGCCCGTTTCGGTTCCGCAGCCAGCCGCACCGTCGGCGCCTTGACGGCGATTGCGGGTCTCTCGCTCGCCTTCGGCGGCTGAGGATCATTACCGAAATTTAAAATTCGGGCCGCTTTGAAAAGCCGGAATTGAGGCCTACCTCCTTATCGTGGATTTTCGCTTCACGGTAAGGAGGCATCATATGTCACCGGAAGAAAGCCAGCTTCTCAAGGCCCTGTTCGACAGGACCAGAACCGCATCCGCCACCCCGCGTGACCGCGAGGCGGAAACATTGATCGCAGACGCCGTGCGCGATCAGCCCGCAGCCCCCTATTATCTCGCCCAGGCGGTCATCGTTCAGGAAAAGGGTCTGGAGGCGGCGGCAGCCCATATCAAGCAGCTCGAAGACCGTATCCACGCGCTGGAAAGCGGCAACAGCGCCCCGCAGGCCGCAGCGCAGGGCGGCTTTCTGAGTTCCATCTTCGGAACCGGCCAGTCACAGCCGTCAGCACCGACGCCAGCGCCGACACCCGCCCCTGCCCCGCAAACCTCATGGCGCAACGATACCGCCGGCCAGACGGCCGGTCCCTGGGGTTCGCCCGCCGGTCAGCAATCCGGCGGCCCCTGGAGCCAGCAGCCCGGCGCGGTCGGACGTTCTTCGGGCGGTGGTTTTCTGCAGGGTGCGCTTGGGACCGCTGCGGGTGTCGCCGGCGGCATGTTGCTCGCCAATTCGCTGAGCGGCATTTTCGGCAGCCACATGTCATCGCTCGGCCTTGGCTCGCCCTTCGGCGGCGGCAATGCTGCCGGTAACGCGCCTGTCGAGGAAACCGTTATCAATAATTATTACGGCGACAACGCCAGCCCCCAGAACAACGACGACGACGATATCCAGCAGGCCGATGACGACAGCGCCGACGACGCGGATTTCGATTCAGGCGACGACGGTTCGTTCGCCTGAACCTTTAATCTCGTGGAAGCCGGATCAGCCGCGACCGCGATAGGTGGGAACGCCCTGATCCGGCAGCCACACGCCTTCGGGCGCCGGTCCGGTCTGCCAGAAGACGTCGATCGGAATGCCGCCGCGCGGATACCAGTAAGCGCCGATGCGCAGCCATTTCGGCTGTAACAGGTCCACTAGCCGCTTGGCGATATAGACCGAGCAATCCTCATGGAATGCGCCGTGGTTGCGGAAGGACTGCAAAAACAGCTTCAGCGACTTTGATTCCACCAGGAAATCGCCCGGAATATAGTCGATGACGATATGGGCGAAATCCGGCTGGCCGGTCATCGGGCAAAGCGAGGTGAATTCGGGCGCGGTGAAGCGCACCACGTAATCGGTGCCGGCATTGCCGTTCGGCACCTTTTCGAGAACGGCCTTTTCCGGGCTCTCTGGCGTATCGACCTTCGTGCCCAGTTGCGACAGGCCGGAAACATCCGTCACGGACATGGAAAACTCCTGTTTTTCAAACAATCACTTTGACGCCATGCGCCTTTTCGCCTTCCGGCTCGACGTGAATGGCAAGGCTGGCGCCCGGTATGACGTCCCTTATGGCATCTTCAAGGCGGTCGCAAATATCATGCGCCTCGCGCACCGTCATGACAGCAGGGACCACGACGTGAAAATCGATGAAGGCGGCCGAGCCGGCCCGGCGTGTCCTCAGATCATGGACGCCAATGACGCCGCCGGAATGTTCGGCGATGGCCTTCTTGATCGCCTCGTCCTCTTCCGGCTCCACGGCCCGGTCCATCAGCCCGCCAAGCGAATGCAGAATGACCTTGGAACCCTGGAACAGGATGTTGATGGCCACCAGGATGGCGAGCAGCGGATCGAGAATGGCATAACCCGTCAAAAGCGCCAGAACGAGGCCGACGAGAACGCCTGCCGAGGTCACGACATCGGACATGATGTGATGGCCGTCCGCGGCCAGCGCCGGTGAGGCGTGTCTTTTGCCGACACGGATCAGGATCGTCGCCCAGATGGCGTTGATGACGCCCGCCGCCGCATTGATGGCAAGACCAAGGGCCGGCGCTTCCGGCAGCCTCGGGTTGAAAAGACCGCCCCAGGCCTCCTGGACGATCAGCAGCGCGGCAACGACGATCAGCACTCCCTCCACGACGGCGGAAATATATTCCGCCTTGTGGTGGCCGAACTGGTGGTCGTCATCGGCGGGCTTCTGCGCATAACGAATGACAAAATAGGCGATGAAGGCCGCGACCACGTTGACGGTCGATTCCAGACCGTCCGATAAAAGCGCGACCGAGCCCGTGACCCACCAGGCCACGAGCTTGAGGCCCAGCACGCCGAAAGAAAGCGGAATGCTCCAGAATGCGAGCTTCCGGACCAGCGTATTGCCTTCACTGTTCATTTTTGCCCCCGTGCGGATGCGAACGAATTGCATGACCGATTGCCAAAACGCACGAACCGCGCGCACGGGGTCTCCGTGCGCGCGGTTCGCTGTTTGCGCGTTCTATCGTTCAAACGGAGAACAAGGTCAAGGGCCTTGCGCTCACGCGTAAAACATCACTCTTCGCTTTTCTGCTCGCAGAAACGAATGCGGTTGCCGAACGGATCGGTCACTTCCATCACATCGCCCCATGGCAGTTCTTCGACGCCCGGCTTCATGAAGCGATAGTCTTTCGCCGCCAGTTCCTGCTGATAGGCGTGAACGCCGTGCATGGTGGCGAAGATATTCGAACCCGGCGTCGCATCGCCATGATGACCGCTGAGGTGAAGCCCCATTCCGGCCCGTGAAACCTGCATGTAAAGTGGGAAATTATCGCCGAAGCGATGTTCCCAGTCGACCTCGAAACCGAGAAAATCGACATAGAACTCCCGCGCCTTGGCCTCGTCGAAAATTCTGACGATCGGGAATATCCGCCCGAAGCCGATGTCTCCAACAGTCCGCTTCCCGGCATCGCCCATGCTGCCCCAACCCCTTTTCCGGCCGTAAAACGATACCGGCCGCACAAGGTGCGGCCGGTAGGATCAGCTTATTCGGCTGCGACGATCTTGCCGTCCTGCCACTTGAACAGCGAGAAGGCCTGCGAGGTCAGGTCGCCGTTTTCGCCGTAGGTCACCTTGCCGATTGCGGTCGGGAAAGCGTCACCGCTTTTCAAGGCCGTGGCGACCGCTTCGGAATCCTTGGCGCTTCCGGCCTTCTCGATGCCGGCCTTCAGCACTTCGACGGCAGCGTAAGCATTGAGCGTGAAGGCTTCCGCCGGAATGTTGGCGGCCTTCAGCGCTTCGGCAGCAGCCTTGGAATCGTCGTTCTTCAGCGCGTCGGAAGCGTTGGTGAAGATCGTGCCTTCGCCAGCCTGCGAACCGATGTTCCAGAACTCGCTGTTCGACAGGCCGTCACCGCCGATGACGGCAGCCTTGGAGCCGATATCCTTCAGCTGGCGCACCAGAAGACCCGCTTCCGGATGGTAACCGCCGAAATAGACGATGTCGGCATTGTCGGACTTCAGACGGGCCGTCAGCGCGCCGAGATCTTTTTCGCCGGGCGTCAGCGCATCGTAGAGAACTTCGGTCACGCCGCCGGCATTCAGCGTGGTCTTGAAGGCGTCCGCCAGACCTTTGCCGTAAGCACCCTTGTCGTGAATGATGGCGACCTTCTTGTCCTTGAGGTTGGCGAGAACATATTTCGCCGCAACCTCGGCCTGCTGGTCGTCACGACCGCAGGTACGGAAAACGTTGGCAAGGCCACGGTTGGTCAGGCCCGGCGCGGTCGCCGTCGGCGTCACCATCAGCACGCCGTTTTCGGCAAAGACATCCGATGCCGGAATGGCGACGCCGGACGTCACCGGACCGACGACGAAGTGGATGCCTTCGGCAACCAGCTGGTTGGCCGCGGAAACGCCCTGCTTCGGCTCACCGCCGTCATCGGCAAGCTTCAGCACGACCTGTTCGCCGAGGATGCCGCCCTTCTTGTTGATTTCATTGACTGCCGTCTGGGCGCCGTTCTTCACCTGGTCGCCATAGGCGGCGACAGGACCGGTGAGCGGCGCAATCAGGCCGATGACGATTTCGGCATGAGCAAGGGGTGCGAATGCGAAGGACGCTGCAAGCGTCACGCTGGTCAATGTCTTCAGTTTCATCCTGGTGTCTCCTTAAAGGGGGTCGCGGGACCCGGTGAGCGCCATGGGGCGCCGACCGAATGAAACTATCGGACGCCTCCCGGCGAAAACTCGTTCCATTTTTGAATTCCGAGCCTTCCACTCAACTCATACGGAAGGTTTGATGATTTATGCAAGTCACTTTGCTGGATTAGCTCTATTCGCGGTAAATCAATCGCCGGATCGGCCGTGATTGCGCCGCCTGAATGGACGCATCGACCTTCCGTAAACGCTTGGCGTTTGGCCGCCGCTGGAGGATAATACGCCATGATCGCAGCAGACGAAGAATTTCTGACGGGCCTGCCCGTCTTCCG
This sequence comes from Agrobacterium sp. 22-214-1, assembly GCF_053522465.1. Lineage (NCBI taxonomy): Bacteria > Pseudomonadati > Pseudomonadota > Alphaproteobacteria > Hyphomicrobiales > Rhizobiaceae > Agrobacterium > Agrobacterium sp. 22-214-1. The sequence continues at coordinate 293,026 of NZ_JBNWCK010000003.1, forward strand.
GCATTTTGAAGACGTGGCCGACCCGGCGCTTTATCGCGCCCTGCCGCCGGGATGGGGGCTGGCCATCGCCGATATCATCGATTCGACCTCGGCAATCGGCACCGGCCGCTACAAGGCCGTCAACATGGCCGGTGCGGCGGTCATATCGGGCGTATCGAACAGTCTAGGACGTCACGATCTGCCCTTCGTTTTCGGCGGCGATGGCGCCGCTGTCGCGGTGCCGCCACAGGGGCTGTCTGTCGCACGCACTGCGCTTTCGAATGTGCAGCGCTGGGTGAAGGACGATCTCGATCTTGCCATGCGCGTGGCGCTGGTTCCCGTCGAGGATATTCGTGAAAATGGCTTCGATATTCGTGTCGCGCGCTTTCAGGCGAGCGAGGATGTTTCCTACGCCATGTTTTCGGGCGGCGGCAACAGCTGGGCGGAAGCGCGGATGAAGGAGGGGCAATATGCCCTGCCCGCAGCCGAAACGGGCGAGCGTCCCGATCTCACCGGTCTTTCATGCCGCTGGAACCCCATTCCGGCCACGCATGGCAAGGTGGTGTCGATCATCGCCGTGCCGGGGCCATCGCGGGACATGCCGGCATTTCGCCAACTGGTCGTCGATCTTGTCGATCTGGCCGAACAGGACGCGAGGCACGGCCACCCCGTGCCCGAAGATGGGCCGAAACTCGGTTTCGTGCGCGAGGGTCTCGGCCTCGAAGCCCGTGCCGGCGCTGCCTATCACGATGTCTGGGGCAAGATGCGCCGCTCGTTTCGCATTCTCGGCGAGTCCCTGCTCGTCAATCTCTTAAGCGTGACGGGGCTCTCGTTCGGACCGTTCAATGCGATACGCTACCGGCGTTCGGTCGCGAGCAACACCGATTTCAGGAAATTCGACGACGGCCTGAAGATGACGGTGGATATCGACGCTGCACGGCTCGAAAAAATCCGCGCGCGGCTGGAACAGGGCCGCGTCTCGGGAAGCTGTTATTACGGCCTGCACGAACAGGATGCCGCATTGATGACCTGTATCGTTCCGTCTCCGCTTTCGAGAGACCATATGCATTTCGTGGATGGTGCCGACGGCGGATATGCGGCTGCGGCAAGCCGTCTCAAGCAGCAGATGCAGCTTGCTGCGCCGGCCTGAAAACCGCGCCAATACGCAGCCACCGATCCCTGTGCCGGATGCACACAGCCAAGGCCGCTGAAAAGAAAAACCGGCGTCGTGCGCCGGTTTCAATCGAGTGATGCTGCCGGGCCTTAACAGGGCCGTGGGATCACGCAGCGGTCTTGCTGCTCTTCTGCGCCTGGCAGTAAATTTCCTCGAGGGAGGCGAGGATCTTTTTCACGGATTCGGAATTGCTGGAATAATAGATGGTCTGCGCATCCCGTCGTGTCTTCACCAGCCGCTGGGCACGCAATTTCGAAAGATGCTGCGAGAGAGCGGACTGGCTGAGACCAACCTGTGAAGCGAGAACACCAACCGGCACTTCCGTATCCACCAGCGTGCACAAGATCATCAGGCGCTTGGGATTCGCCATGGCTGAGAGCAAGTCTGCAGCGGCGATGCTATGTTCCGACAGAGATTGGTTATCCATACGCTCAAGTCTCCTGATGACAGTCGAAAAAGACGGTCATGGTGGCTATTATAGGTGTTCCAAAAGGTGTTTTTATAATTCAGTCGATACGTTGTATATACCTAAATCTTGCTTATATCGTGTCCCTTTCAAAGACTATTCTTCACCGGTTATTTACTTAAAATATTGTGACCAAATTATCAGCTTTTTGCCTGTTTTTTGTCAATTTAATGATAAACGCATGTATTAGCAGCAGTATTTATAAGCAATAAACGATCAAAAGTTGAGCGCCTCAATCTTAACACCCGATGCCGGATTTTGGGGTGACAATCTATTACCACCTTAAATTTAGCAGCGAGCTAAAGAATCTAGATTAACTTTGCGCAATTTTCTCTAAGTTTGCAATATGATTTTTATTAGTAATTATTTTCCTGCATAACTTGTGATATCAAAAATATTCTTTGCTACCGTGGGAAGGTATAACTTGCGCCGCAAAGACCTTGCCGGAAAAGAAAAAGGGCCCTCCGCGCGGGAAGGCCCTTTCTCTTTTCAGACAGGCGAATCGTTATTTCTTGCGGTGACGCGTCAGCCCCGCCACGACTTCATCGGCGGAAATCGTGCCGACGATCGCACCGTTGTCGACGACGCCGATCGCGCCGGAATGTTTTGACAGCGCATCGAGAATATCGATCAGCGGCGATGACGGACGGGCGGTGGCGGCGACTGTCATCTGGCCGTTGCGTTCGTCCACCCCACGCTTCATCACATCCGCGGCGGTCAGCATGGAGATCGGGTTCATGTTCTGCACGAAATCCGCGACATAGGGCGTGGCCGGCTGCTTGACGATCTGCTGCGGCGTTCCGCACTGGATGATGCGTCCGCCCTCCATCATGGCGATACGGTTGCCGATGCGGAAGGCCTCGTCCAGATCGTGGCTGACGAAGAGGATAGTTTTCTTCAGCCGGCTCTGGAATTCCAGAAGCTCGTCCTGCAGCCGGCTTCTGATGAGCGGGTCGAGCGCCGAGAACGGCTCGTCCATCAACAGGATCGGCGCGCCCGTGGCAAAGGCTCTCGCCAGCCCCACACGCTGCTGCATGCCGCCGGAAAGCTCTCCCACCTTGCGGTCGGCCCAGGCGGAGAGATTGACCAGTTCCAGCTGCTCGGCCACCATGCGCTTGCGCTCGGCTTCCGGCACGCCGGAAAGCTCAAGCCCGAAGCCGACATTGTCGGCCACATTGCGCCAGGGCAGAAGGCCGAATTGCTGGAAGACCATGGAGACCGTGTGCATGCGCAGATCGCGCAGCGATTTCGCCGTTGAGCGATAGGGATCGACATAGCCGGACTTGGTCTTCACGCCGACATTGCCGCGCACCACGGGCGCAAGCCCGTTGACGGCCCTCAGCAGGGTCGACTTGCCCGAGCCGGAAAGCCCCATGAGCACGAGTATCTCGCCCTCGCTGACCGAGAGCGAGGCATTGGCGACGCCGAGAACCAGTCCCGTTTCGGCATTGATCTCGTCACGCGTGCTGCCCTTGTCGATCAGCGGCAGCGCCGCATCGGGCCGGTCGCCGAAAACGATATCGACATTTCCGAAGATGATGGCGTCACTCATAGATCATCCTCCGCGCCGGGAAGGCGGAAAAGCCGGTCGAGAACGATCGCCAGTACGACGATGCACAGTCCCGCTTCGAAGCCCATGGCGATATTGACGGTATTGAGCGCGCGCACCACCGGCACACCCAGACCATTGGCGCCCACCAGGGCGGAAATGACCACCATCGACAGCGACAGCATGATCGTCTGGGTAAGGCCGGCCATGATCTGCGGCGCGGCGAAGGGAAGCTCCACCTTGCGTAATACTTGCGACGGCGTGGCGCCAAACGCGACGGCCGCCTCCACCAGCGCCGGCGGCGTCGACACGATGCCGAGGCGGGTGAGCCGCACGGGAGCCGGAATGGCGAAGATGACGGTGGCGATGAGCCCCGGAACCATGCCGAGACCGAACAGCACCAGCGCCGGGATGAGATAAACGAAGGTGGGGATGGTCTGCATCAGGTCCAGCACCGGGCGCATGCCGGCATAGATCCATTTGCGCCGTGCCGCCAATATGCCGAGCGGTATGCCGATGATCATGCACACGGCGCTGGCGGCAATGACGAGCGCCAGCGTTTCCGTCGTCGCCTTCCAGTAGCCCAGATTGATGATGAGCAGCAGGCCGAGCGCCGTGAAGACCGGCATGCCGACGGAGCGGCGCGTCCAGGCGGAAAGCGCCGTCAGGATCGCCACGATGATGAGCGGATGCGGCGCCTGCAGCACATAAAGCAGGGCGTTGATGACGCTTTGGAAAATGAAGGAAAGCCAATCGAAGAAAAAAGCGAGATTGCCGGTCAGCCAGTCAATGGCCTCCTTGGCATATCGGCCGACGGGCAGGCGGTTTTCAGGAGCGCTGAGCCATTCCACGGTAAGAAAAGACCTTTCGTGAACTAAAACAATTCCGGCAAAAGTGCAGAGCGGTTTTGCGTCCGGAATTGCGCAGACAACAAAGAAATAGAGCATCGTCATCCCGTTTCACCGGGCTTGCTCCAATGCAGAAATGACGGCCGGCAGCGGAACTGCCGGACGCGGTGCTGGCGCATGACCTTCAATGTCTGAAAATTCACAGGCAAGGTCATGCATGGGCATCGTTATTTCCCGCTGATCCGGCCTGCCGCGCAGGCCGGAAACAGTCATGCATCGTCTTGCGGCTTAGAGGCCGAGAGCCTTCTTGGCGGCAGGCAGGGCATCAGCACTGCCGTCCTTGGTCTTGACGTTGGCGAGCCAGGGCTCGATCGCCGTCGGATTGGCCTTCAGCCAGGCGGTTGCAGCCGCCTCGCCCTCAAGGCCGTCATTCAGGATCTTGCCCATGATCTCGTTTTCCATGGGCAGGGAAAATTGCAGGTTCTTGAGGAAAGCGCCGACATTCGGGCACTCCTCGACGTAACCCTTGCGGACATTGGTATGGATCGTCGCGCCGCCGAGATTGGGGCCGAAGACCTCGTCGCCGCCGGTCAGATAGGTCAGCTTGAAATTCGCATTCATGGGATGCGGTTCCCAACCGAGGAAGACGATGGGCTCGCCGGATTTTTCAGCGCGCGCCACCTGGGAGAGCATGCCCTGTTCGGACGACTCGACCACCTCGAATGACTTCAGACCGAAACTGTCCTTGGCCACCATGTCGAGAATCAGGCGATTGCCGTCATTGCCCGGCTCGATACCATAGATCTTGCCGCCGAGATCGGCGCTGTGGGCGGCGATGTCCTTGAAATCCTTGATGCCGAGTTCGGCGCCCTTGGCGTTGGTCGCCAGCGTGTATTTCGCGCCGGTCAGGTTTTCCCGCAGCGTTTCCACGGATTTGTCTTCGCGATAAGGCGCGATATCGCCTTCCATGGTCGGCATCCAGTTGCCGAGGAAGACGTCGATGTCCTTGTTTTTCAGGGATGTGTAGGTAACGGGTACGGAAAGAAGCTTGACGTCGGTTTCATAGCCAAGGCTTTTCAGAAGCACGGTGGCGGTGGCCGTCGTGGCGGTGATGTCGGTCCAGCCCACATCGGAAAAGCGCACTGTGCCACAGCTTGCCGGTTCCACAGCACCGGCCGCACTGAACGTCATGGAGGAGATTGCTGCGGCCAAGGCCAGACAGCGGCTTCTATTTGCAAACATATGGCTTGCTCCCTGTTTTTTCGTTCCCTTGCCATTATCAATATCTGCCGGACACAATCAACTCGCGCGCATTTGCGTGCTTTGGCGCACCGTTTGCGACAAAATCGTGAAAATCACCGGGTTTCAACGCCCGAATGCGACAAACAGTCCGGTTGCGGAAATCTGTGTTTTTCCCGCTGCGGCACTTTTCAATCCGCTTCTCCGCCGTCAAAAGACGCTGGCTGCAGCATCGGCATAAACGAGAATCGGCTCCGTGAGTCGCGATGTGCCGATTCAACAGGTTGGAGCATTGTTGAGAAGCGTCCGAAGGACGCAAGGGCGCTCCGGGAGTGGATAATGGCAAAACTCTATTTCAATTATTCGACGATGAATGCCGGCAAATCGACCATGCTGCTGCAGGCATCCTACAATTATCAGGAGCGCGGCATGCGCACACTGATCTTCACGGCCGCCTTTGACGACCGGGCCGGCGTCGGCCGTGTCGCCTCGCGCATCGGCCTCTCCTCCGACGCCCTCACCTTCGATGACAATACCGACCTGTTCGCCGAGGTATCGGCCCTCACTGCCGAAGCACCGGTCGCCTGCGTTTTCATCGATGAAGCCAACTTTCTCTCCGAACACCATGTCTGGCAGCTTGCCGACATTGTCGACAGGCTGAACATCCCGGTCATGACCTATGGCCTGCGCACGGATTTTCAGGGAAAGCTCTTCCCCGCCTCGAAAGAACTGCTCGCCATTGCCGACGAGCTTCGCGAAATCCGCACCATCTGCCATTGCGGCCGCAAGGCGACGATGGTGGCCCGCTTCGACAATGAAGGAAAGGTCGTGACGGAAGGCGCGCAGATCGATGTCGGCGGCAACGAGAAATATGTTTCCTTCTGCCGCCGCCACTGGGTGGAGACGTTCAAGGGCGAGTGAACATCTGCGTCCGGTTGCCGCATTTGATTTTCCGCAAAGATGGCTCCCCCGCTCCTGGGCTAAGACGACGGCGACACATTCGCGTGGATGTGCTTTCTCTCAGGAGCAAAACTATGCAGAACAGAACTGCCAAATTCGCCGGCCTCGCCATTCTCGCAGGTCTTTTCGCCTTTCCCGCCCTTGCTGCCGAAATCGAAGTGAAGATGCTCAACAAGGGCAGCGACGGTCAGGCGATGGTCTTTGAGCCCGCAACCGTCAAGGCCGCCGTCGGCGACGTCATCACCTTCGTCCCGGTCGACAAGGGCCATGATGCGGCAGCCGTGAAGGACATGATCCCCGAGGGTGTCGCAGACTTCAAGGGCAAGATGAACGAGACGGTGAAGTTGACGGTCGAGAAGGAAGGCGCCTACGTCGTCAAATGCACACCGCATCTGGGCATGGGCATGATCGCGCTCGTTGTCGTCGGCGATGCCGCGCCGGCCAATCTCGACGCCGTCAAGAACGGCAAACTGCCGAAAAAGGCACGCGACCGGCTGAACGACGAGATCGCCAAGCTCGGCCTCTAGGCGCATATCCCTTCTGTTCCGCGGCGGCTGTTGCTCCACAATCGGTGTGGAAAGCCATAATGGCCGGCGCGGACCGCAGGTTGAGAAAAGTTTCGCAATCATGTTGTATCCCGGTTGACCGGGACATATCTGGAAGACAGTAAATGACCGCGGTTTATACGAAGCGCCGAAGGGCGCGGGTGGGCCGCGTGTTTTTCTTCCGGCGTCCAGCCCCACGGGCAGAGGAGACTATGACGACATGATCGACCGGATCACCGCTTTGATTCAGGCAGCCTTCAGCGCCATCGGCAGGGCCGCCGGTCTTCTCGTCGCCTGGCTTCTGTGGCCCTTCATGGCCGCCCACGGCTGGTACAGCGGCCGCAACTGGCTCATCAAGGGCCCGATTGCCCTCATCGTCATTCTTCTTGCCGGCTTTTACGGATATTTCATCTGGCAAACCCAGGTCTGGACGAATTTCGACCCGGATTACGTCGCGCGCTACAAGCTTGAAGAGCGCACCGTGCCTGCCGGGCAGGAATTGCCCGCCGCCGCCCCGGCGGGTGGCGCAACGGGTGCCGCCGCAAACACATCGGCGCCGGTCTGCCAGCGTTCGGCCATCGTCGACGCGGCCGCCGATCTCACCGATTTCAACGTCAACCAGAACGCATGGATTTCCTCCATGCTGCTCTATCGTCTCGGCCTTTTCGGCATGGACTGGGACAGCACGCCGTTTCTGGACAACAAGGCGTCATTCCAGCGCGGCGTAAACCAGGCCGTGCGCCGCACCTCGGTGGAACTTGTGGATACGCTCGGTCGCGTGCGCGGAACCTCCGGCATCAACAACAATCTCCAGGAAGCACGCGGGAACATGCAGTTCAGCGAATATTCCTGGTATTTCGGTCTCGATCCTTTCGGCCCGAAGACGCCGACGCCGGCCTATTACCGCGCCGCCATCCGCAGCTTCCAGGCCTTCAACGGCGAGCTCGCCGCCTGCAAGGCCGTCTTCGATACCCGCGCCGACAACCTCATCCAGTTCATCGACCGTATCGCCGGCGATATCGGCTCCACGTCTGCAATTCTGCGCGAGCGTTCGGAAAACTATAATGGCGGCTGGTTCGATACGCGCGCCGACGACCGCTTCTGGTTCGCCTATGGCCAGCTCTACGGCTATTACGGCGTGCTTTCCGCCGCCGGATCGGACTTCGCGCAGGTCATCCGCGAGCGTAACCTGACCAACCTGTGGAACGACACGCTGTTGCAGACCCGCGCAGCCCTGCGCATCCAGCCGGCGATCATTTCCAATGGTGAGGAAAGCGGCTGGATCATGCCCTCGCACCTCGCCACCATGGGATTTTACGTTTTGCGGGTTCGCTCGAATCTCGTCGAGCTTCGCTCGGTTCTCGACCGGTAAGGCGCGGCCTGCCGGGAACGACAGGGTCGATCAGTCTATCAGGCCAAGGCGTATGGTCTTGGCCACCAGCTGGGTGCGGTTGACGCAGTCGAGCTTGCGGATGGCGTTGTTCATATAGGCATTGACGGTATGTTCCGAGATGGACAGAAGCTCGGCGATCTCCACGGAGGTCTTTCCCTGCGCCGTCCAGCGCACCACATCGAGTTCCCGCTTCGTCAACGGCGACGGACCTTTTGAGTTGGTGCGGCAAAGCCGGTCATAAACCTCCAGCGCATGCAGCACGATCATGCTCAGCTCGTTGAGCGCGGCTTGCGGCAGGATATCGCGATCGCCCGCGAAATTCATCAGATGCCGGTTGCCGTACATGCCGTGTACCGGCACCATCAGACCGGACGTAATGCCCATGCTGCTCAGCGAGGCCGCCGCATCCACCAGCGGTCCGCAGGCAATATCCGGATCCTGCAGCGACCAATATTGCGGCATCATCGACGACGCCCCGCGCTTGATGACGGGACAGTCCCCAAGCGCGCCGTCCCTGGTCATCGCATTCACGACCCAGATGGGCAGGCTGCTTTCGACAACCGTCGGCAAGGCATAGGCATTCTGGCCGCCGGGCAAGCGCAAAAGGGTCACATAGGCGTAACCGAAGGCGCGCATCACTTCCCGCAGCGCCTCCAGCCATTGGGATTTGTCGGCCGCAGCCGACAGATCGTCGCAAAGTCTGGCCTGACGCTCCGTCTTCACCATTCACGCACCCTCGACACGCCGGGACGCAGCGCCCGGAGCGAGAAACATGCGGCGTGGCCAGAACGGGGTTGCGACCTTCATATCGGCTGGACCATCCTGATCAAAGCACCGGCTTTTCGGATTTGTCCTTCGGCTTGGCCATCAGTTTTTCCAGGAAACCGAGCATGACCGCCGAGACGACAAAAGCCAGATGAATGATGGTGAACCACATCAGCTTGCTGTCCGAATATTGACTGGCGTTGAGGAAGATTTGCAGCAGGTGGATCGACGAGATCGCCACAATCGACGACGCGACCTTGATTTTCAGGCTACCGGAATCGAGCTTGCCCAGAAAGGAAACCTCGGCATCGGCATCGTCGAAGCGGCTGACGAAGTTCTCGTAACCGGAAATCATCACCATGACGATCAGGCTGGCGACCAGCGCCGCATCGATCAGACCCAGCATGGCGAGGATCATGTCCGCTTCGTCGTAGGTGAAAACGTTTTTCGCAACTTTCAGAAACTTGAGCGCAAAGGAAAACGCATAAACCGCCAGTGCCGCGACGAGCCCGAGATAAAAAACGACGAGCAGCCAGCGGCTGGAGAGGATGATCCGCTCGACGAGCAGTTCAAGAGACTTCATTTCCGTATCCGATTAATAATCTGTTTATTGTTGGGGCATGGTTTGTTTCGCCATGTAAACTGGCTGCGAATATCCTAGCAAGCGGCAATGTCGGGACTTTGACCGTACCGTGGCGTTTTCACACCCCATTCGCCAGTCAGGTTCGAGAGCGGATAAGCGTCATATTTTTGCAACACACTGTTATGCTTTAAAACATGATGCGAAAAGTCATATATAATAATGTTGACAGTTATAATCATGTTTTTTAGTCCTCGCTTATCGGCTCGCCCGTAACAATCAAAACAGTTTCAGCCGCGGCGGCAAGCGCGGCGTGCTTTCGCACGCCGTGGCCCATTCGCGCGCCTACCTGGGGGTACTTAATGTCCATTTCGCGCACGCATTCCGCGCTGCTTCTGTGCACTGCCATCTCTTTTCTGCCGCTTGCCGGCCCCGCGCGGGCACAGGATGCCGCGACGCAGGCGGACGGCGCCACCACGCTTGAAAGGATCGTCGTCAAGGGCAAGCGCGTCAAAAGCGCCAATGCCGCCGCCGACACGCCGCTGGCGAGCCAGACCACGGCGGAAGACATCCGCAAGAAGGATATCGGCAGCATCAAGGACCTCGGCAACAGCACGGAGCCGGGCGTCGATTACGTCGATGCCAAGCCCGGTCGGCCCGGCGGCCTGTTCATTCGCGGCCTCGGCGGCGCACGCGTCGTTACCTTGATCGACAATATTCCCGTTCCTTACTTCAACAATTTCGCCCGCCAGGGTCAGGCAACCACCACCCTCAGCGACACAAGCTCAAGCTTCGATTTTTCCTCGCTCTCGACGGTCGATGTGGTGCGCGGCGCAGATTCCAGCCGTATCGGCTCCGGTGCTCTCGGCGGCGCGCTGGTGCTGCGCACGCTCGAGCCGGAAGACCTGATCGGCGAAGGCAGGGACTGGGGCGGCGTGGCCAAGACCACCTATGACAGCGAAGACAGAAGCGTGGGCGGATCGCTCGCCGTCGCCAGGAAAATCGAGAACACCTCGGTCCTGTTCCAGGGCTCCTACAAGCGCGGCAACGAGACGGACAATAAGGGCACGGCCGATATCTACGGAACGCGCCGCACCAAGCCCAATCCCGCCGACACCTATGAAAGCAACCTGATGTTCAAGATCCGTCAGGATCTTGAAGGCGGTCACCGCATCGGGCTGACGGCCGAGCGTTATTCTCTGAGAAACCGCAGCGACATGAAGACCCTGCAGGGCGTCAGCGTTTCGGGCTCGACCTACCGGATCGGCGACTACCGGGGCTACGAGGATACTGAGCGCGATCGCGTATCGCTCGACTACGAATACGAAGCGCCCTCGACCGACGGCTTCATCGACGCCGCCAATCTCTCGCTCTACTGGACGCGCCTTTCCAAGGAATCCGGCGCGGGTGACCGCCTCACCAACAATTCGCTCTATATTCGCGAAGACAGCATGCGCAACAGCGCATTCGGCATCGTCGGCGGCCTTGAATCCGGCTTCGAGCTTGGCGGCGTGCAGCACACGGTCCGTTTCGGCGGCAACGCCATGACGACCGATTTCAGCCAGGAGCTTTACGCCAACACGGCCGGCGTGACGTCTTCGTCCCAGTCCGACATGCCTGATGTGAGCGGCAAGAGCCTCGGTCTTTATCTCGATGACGAGATCGCCTTCGGCAACGGCTTCCGCCTGACCCCCGGCCTGCGCTTCGATTCCTACGACTACGACCCGGATGGCTCGGTTTCCAGCAATGGCGGCTACAGAACCTTCGGCCTGCCGACCGGCAACAGCGGCTCGCGCTTCTCGCCGAAGCTTCTCGCGACCTATGACGTCACGCCGGAACTGCAGCTCTTCGCGCAATGGTCGATGGCCTATCGCGCCCCGACGATCAACGAACTGTACCTGAACTTCTCCAACATCAGCTCCGGTTACGCGGTGGTCGGCAATTCCGCCCTCAACCCCGAGACCAGCAACGGTTTCGAAATCGGCGCGAACTACGCCTCCGGCGACCTCACGGGAAGCCTGACGCTGTTCCACAACAAGTACAAGAACTTCATCGAGCAGTACACAACCTCGACGACGCTCTTCCCCGGCTTCGGCGGCAGGGGCAACGGATCGCTCTTCACCTATCGCAACCGTAACAATGTCGAAATCTCCGGTGTCGAAGCCAAGGTCCGCAAGGATCTCGCAAACGGCTTCTTCGCCCATGCTTCGCTCGCTTACGCCTATGGCAAGGACACCGACACCAACGAATTCATTCGCACGGTCGCGCCCTTCAAGTCCGTCGTCGGCATCGGCTACGAGCAGGACGTCTGGGGCACGGAATTTACCGGTGTCTTCTCCTCCGGCATGCGTGACGACAGGGTGGCCAACACCTTCGACGCCCCCGGCTATGGCGTCTTCAACCTGACCGGCTGGTGGGAACCGGAACAGACCAAGGGCCTGCGCATCCAGGCCGGCATCTACAATCTGTTCGACAGGAAATACTGGAATGCCGTCGGCGTTCGCGACGTGAACCCGAATTCCGTCAGCACCGTCAACCAGCCGGCCGACTTCTATACGGAAGCCGGACGCACCTTCAAAATCTCTCTGACCCAGAAATTCTAAAACCGGGCAGAAACATCATCTCCAGTCGGGGCGGCCTTCGGGTCGCCCCTTTTTTATTAGCGGCAATAGAGATAACCGCTCTTGCGCTCCAGCACGTCGAGATGCAGGTGATCCTGATGGGTGGCGTCGCTGCCGGGCGAAAGAACCGTGCGGAAGAACAGACAGGCGGCGGCGGTGATGGTGCGCTGGAAAGCGCCTTCCGGCGTTCCATCCTCACCCCGCGGCTTCATCACCAGCGGCTCGCCCTTATCGAAGGCGATCGTGGAAATATCGACGGCATTGCCCTTGGCATGTTCGGAAATCTTGCCGTTTTCCGCGCTGTTGCGGTTGCGGCAGATATAGGTCGAGGCATTGGCGATGGCCGTCACCTTTTTCTCCGGCATAGCCAGAGCCGCCGCCGGCAGCATCATCTCCTTTGTCCAGCGGGAAAGCGCCAGCGCGGTTTCGCAACGCATGGTGCCCGATGGTTCCAGCTTGATGCCGGGCAGAACCACGGAAAGCTCGACAGGCGCTTCGATGCCGCAGCCCTGCTCCGCATCGCGGATCGGTTCGAGCTGTTTGAATTCCGCGCCGATCTCCTTCAATGCGCCAAGGCATGCCTGAAGCGCGGCCGGATCTTCCGGCTTCACCGGCTCGGGCGGCTTCTCTTCCGGTTTTGCAGCGTCAACATCCGGTTTCCGTTGTTCGCCCTCCTCTTTACCCTCACCCGCCTTGCCTTCGACGCCTTTCTTGCTGTCATCGGACCCCTTGTCTGCCGGCGTCTTGCCGTCATCCGGTTTCCCCTCTTCCGGGACCTGCGGTTTCGGGGCCGGCTTTGGCGCTTCCGCCGGGCTTTGCGGCGGCTCGTCCGATGGCTTGTCCGAGGGGGTGGTGGATTGCCCCTCGCCCGGTTTCGGTTGCGGCACCGGCACCTGCGCCGGCGGTTCAGAGGCGGAAATCAATGCGATGGTGGTTACCAGAAGACACAGGCGATGAAGCATTTTTCGGGGCACTCCTGACCGTTTCGGCAGGAGTGCAACGCCGCGACGGCCCGTAAGGTTCATTCCCTCACCGAAATCCGCTTGCCAAGGCGGATCGTGCGCGCTAACAATTTTCCCATGAACATCGTGTCTAAGAACATTGCTAACTGGTGGTGGGGCAGCTTTTCGCGGCCTTGACCAGTCATGTCTTCAGACAAAGTCCAAGCCGCCCGAATTTTCAGGCGGCTTTTTTGTTATTTTGCCGCCTGTCATCGGGCTTGAACAACAGAAAGCATGCGCGCAAAAGTGCTTGACGGTTTTGCGATAACGACATGCGAAAAAACGAGTGCGAAAGAAATGGTAACGATCATTCAGGATGACGGAGCGGAAACCTACGAGACGAAAGGCGGCATCAAGGTCAGCCGAAAGCGTCGGCCCGCCGATTACGCCAGCGCCATCGATAATTATATCGAAAAGCTCGATTCCCATCGCGGCGCGGTTTTTTCGTCCAACTATGAATATCCGGGCCGTTACACACGCTGGGATACGGCCATCGTCGATCCGCCGCTCGGCATTTCCTGTTTCGGCCGCAAAATGTGGATCGAGGCCTATAATGGCCGCGGCGAAGTGCTGCTTTCCTTCATTACCGAGAAGCTGAAGGCGACGCCCGATCTCACGCTTGGCGCTTCCACCACGCGCCGTCTCGATCTGACCGTCAACGAACCGGACCGCGTTTTCACGGAAGAAGAACGCTCGAAAATCCCGACCGTCTTCACGGCGCTGCGCGCCATCGTCGACCTCTTTTATTCGAATGCGGATTCGGCCATCGGCCTGTTCGGCGCCTTCGGTTACGATCTCGCCTTCCAGTTCGACGCAATCAAGCTGTCGCTGGCGCGCCCGGAAGACCAGCGCGATATGGTGCTGTTTCTGCCCGACGAAATCCTCGTCGTCGACCACTATTCCGCCAAGGCCTGGATCGACCGCTACGACTTCGAAAAGGCCGGCGTGACGACGGACGGCAAGTCCTCCGACATTACGCCCGATCCCTTCAAGACCACCGATACGATCCCGCCCAAGGGCGATCACCGTCCCGGTGAATATTCCGAACTGGTGGTGAAGGCCAAGGAAAGCTTCCGCCGCGGCGATCTGTTCGAGGTCGTTCCCGGCCAGAAATTCATGGAGCGTTGCGAGAGCAATCCGTCGGCGATTTCGCGCCGCCTGAAGGCGATCAACCCCTCGCCCTATTCCTTCTTCATCAATCTCGGCCATCAGGAATATCTGGTCGGCGCGTCGCCGGAAATGTTCGTGCGCGTTTCCGGCCGCCGCATCGAGACCTGCCCGATTTCCGGCACCATCAAGCGTGGCGACGATCCGATTGCCGATAGCGAGCAGATCCTGAAACTGCTCAATTCGAAGAAGGACGAATCCGAACTGACCATGTGTTCGGATGTGGACCGCAACGACAAGAGCCGCGTCTGCGAACCGGGTTCGGTAAAGGTCATCGGCCGCCGCCAGATCGAGATGTATTCGCGCCTCATCCACACGGTTGACCACATCGAAGGCCGCCTGCGTGACGACATGGACGCCTTTGACGGCTTCCTCAGCCACGCCTGGGCCGTCACCGTCACCGGTGCGCCGAAACTCTGGGCCATGCGCTTCATCGAGGGCCATGAAAAGAGCCCGCGCGCCTGGTATGGCGGCGCCATCGGCATGGTCGGCTTCAATGGCGACATGAATACCGGCCTGACGCTGCGCACCATCCGCATCAAGGACGGCATTGCCGAGGTGCGTGCGGGTGCAACGCTGCTCAACGATTCCAATCCGCAGGAAGAGGAAGCCGAAACCGAACTGAAGGCATCCGCCATGATCGCCGCCATTCGCGATGCGAAAGCCACCAACGCCGCTTCCACCAAGCGTGATGCCGCCAAGGTGGGCACCGGTGTGAAGATCCTGCTCGTCGACCACGAAGACAGCTTCGTGCACACGCTGGCGAATTATTTCCGCCAGACTGGCGCGACCGTCTCCACCGTCAGAACGCCGGTTGCGGCAGAGGTGTTCGATCGCTTCCAGCCCGATCTTGTCGTGCTCTCTCCCGGACCGGGCAGCCCGACGGATTTCGACTGCAAGGCGACCATCAAGGCCGCCCGCGCCCGCGAATTGCCGATCTTCGGCGTCTGCCTCGGCCTTCAGGCGCTGGCGGAAGCCTATGGCGGCGAGCTTCGCCAGCTTGCGGTGCCGATGCACGGCAAGCCCTCACGCATCCGCGTGCTGGAACCGGGCCTCGTCTTCTCCGGTCTTGGCAAGGAAGTAACCGTCGGCCGTTACCACTCGATCTTCGCCGACCCCTCCACCCTTCCGCGTGATTTCATCATCACCGCGGAAAGCGAGGACGGCACGATCATGGGCATCGAACACGCCAAGGAACCGGTGGCCGCCGTTCAGTTCCACCCGGAATCGATCATGACGCTCGGCCAGGACGCCGGCATGCGCATGATCGAAAACGTCGTGGTGCATCTGACCCGCAAGGCGAAGACAAAGGCGGCATGATGGCTGCTGCCGACGCCATCGGCATCGAACCCATCCGGGCGGAGCACGTTGAAAGCTTTCACCGTGCTCTCGATGCGGTGTCGCGCGAGCGGAAATATCTGAGCTTCCTGGAGGCGCCGCCGCTCGATTCGGTCCGCGCCTTCGTTCTCGACATGATCGAAAACGACCATCCGCAATTCGTGGCGATTGCGGATGGCAAGGTGGTCGGCTGGTGCGATATTCGCCGCGAGAGCAGGCCCACCCATGCCCATCGCGGCACGCTTGGCATGGGCATCCTTCCGGCCTATCGCGACAAGGGGCTGGGTGGACGGCTGATGCGGCAGACGCTCGATGCCGCGCGTCAATTCGGGCTGCATCGTGTGGAGCTGAGCGTGCATGCGGACAATGCCAGAGCAATCGCGCTTTATGAAAAGATCGGCTTTGTGCATGAAGGCCGGGGCCGTGACACCGTTCTGATCGACGGCCGTTACATCGACAGCCTGAACATGGCGATCATCTTCGGCAACTAGCCCCTCGGCAGCGAGGCGGAAATGCACAGCGCGAATTTCTTCAGCAGCTGCATGTCGAAATGCCCTTCCCGCCGCAGCATCCAGGTCAGCGCGTCATTCGCCGTCCACGGCTTCTTGTAGGGCCTGACCGAGGTGACGGCGTCATAGACGTCGCAAATCGCCGCGATACGCGCATAGAGGCTGATCTGGCTGCCCGCACGGCCGCTCGGATAACCGCCGCCATCCATGCGCTCATGATGATTGAAGCAGACATCGAGCACCATCTCCGGCATCTGCGCGTTGCGCGACAATATATCCCGGCCGAATGCGGGATGGAGATTGATGATTTCCCGCTCGCTGGCGCTCAACCCTTCCGCCTTGTTAAGGATCGATGAGGGGATTTCCACCTTGCCGATATCATGCAGCAACCCGCTGATGCCGAGCAGATTGACCGTTCCCCTGTCGAGCCCGAGATAATTACCGAAGAGGATCATCAGCCCGCTGACGGAGACCGAGTGCACGAAGGTCGTTTCATCTTTCGATTTCAGGCGGGTAACCCCGATGAAAATCGCCGGGTTCGACTGCACGGCATCGGAAATCTTGCCCGCCGCCGCAGCCATGCCCTTCAGCGAAACAACGCCGCCGGCTTCTGCGGAGGCAAAGGTCTCGGCAATCGTATCGGCGGCCGAGCGTACGGCATGGGTGACGGCGGCGACGGTTTCCGGGCAATTGCCCGGTTGCGGCGAAACGGCCGCAGAACGCGCGCTGCCTTCGGTATCGTATCCCCTGGCCGTATTGATGACGATGCTTTCGGCGCCGCTTGATTTCAATTGACGCATTAATTCCTCGTGCCGCAAAAGAAAGCGGTGCCGTTTTAAAAATCCCTGGTTCGAAAGCGTTCCTTCGACCGCTTCGATAAACATGCCAATCGTCAGTTGCTGGGTGGAAATTCGTTTGAGCATCAGATGCTTTTATTTTCCTTCCCGGGAATGATAACCTGAAACCGTAATTCGTAAAAATGTCGGCACGCAACCGGCTAAACTATAAAGGTGAAGTCAAGCCTTCCCAAACCTGCCTAAACTTGCACCCCGGAAGATTAGATAACACAAATATGAAAATTTTTTACTCTGGATATATTTAAAACTCAAAGAATCAATCCGAATAGACCAAGAAACAACCGTAGAATGTAAATAGTGAAAATTCTCGCATACGACGTAAATCAGGAGCCGAAGAGACCCGCATGAATTCCAGACTTGAAACGCGCATCGATCAGGGTACGGGCCGTGAACCGGCGGACATGGTTCTCAAGGGCGGACGCTTCTTCGACCTCGTCACCGGCGAACTCGTCGCTTCGGATATCGCCATCTGTGGCGACACCATCGTTGGCACCTGCGAGAACTACAAGGGGCGACAGGAAATCGACATTTCCGGAAAGATCGTCGTTCCGGGTTTCATCGATACGCATCTCCATATCGAATCGTCGCTGGTGACACCGCACGAATTCGACCGCTGCGTTTTGCCCTATGGCGTTACCACCGCCATCTGCGACCCGCATGAGATCGCCAATGTTCTGGGCGTGGAAGGACTTCAGTTCTTCCTCGACAGCGCCATGGAAACCATCATGGACATCCGCGTGCAGCTCTCCTCCTGCGTGCCCGCCACCCATCTGGAAACCGCCGGCGCCGATCTGCCCATCGAAAAGCTGTTGCCGTTTCGCAATCATCCAAAGGTCATCGGCCTTGCCGAATTCATGAATTTTCCGGGCGTCATCCACAAGGATCCGGTGTGCATGGCGAAGCTCGAGGCGTTTCAGGGCCAGCATATCGACGGGCATGCACCGCTTCTCTCCGGCACGGCGCTGAACGGCTATCTCGCCGCCGGCATCCGCACCGAACATGAATGCACGAGCGTGACTGAGGCGCTGGAGAAAATCCGCAAGGGCATGCATATTCTGGTGCGTGAAGGCTCGGTCTCGAAGGACCTGCACGCCCTGATGCCGATCATCACCGAACGCCTGTCGCCCTATCTGGCCCTCTGCACGGACGATCGCAACCCGCTCGACATCGCCGAACAGGGCCATCTCGACTATATGATCCGTACCGCAATCGCCAGCGGCGTGGAACCGCTCGCCATCTACCGCGCCGCCTCCATTTCCGCCGCAAAAGCCTTTGGCCTGCGGGATCGCGGCCTTGTCGCACCGGGCTGGCGGGCCGATCTTGTGGTCATCGACAGCCTGCAGAACTGCAAGGCGAGCATGGTGCTTTCCGGCGGCCGGATCGTCGACGACGCCCTTTTTGCCACGCGTAAACCGGTCGCACCCGTTGGTCTTGACAGCGTCAAGGCAAGACCCGTGCTCGCTTCCCATTTCGGCGTGCCGGTTACGGAGGGCGAAAGCCCCGTCATGGGCGTGCTTCCCGGCAAGATCATTACCGAGCACCGCCGCTACAGGCTGCCGACGGATGGCAACCAGACCACCGTCGATCTTGAAAACGACATCATCAAGGTCGCCGTCATCGAACGCCACGGCAAGAACGGCAACCATGCCAATGGTTTCGTTCAGGGCTTTGGCCTGAAAAAGGGCGCCATCGCCTCCACCGTCGGCCATGACAGCCACAATATCTGCGTTGTCGGCGTGAGCGAGGACGACATGGCGCTGGCCGCCAACCGGCTCGGCGAAATCAAGGGCGGCTTCGTGGTGGTGGAAGACGGCAGGGTGACGGGCGAGATCGCTTTGCCCGTCGCAGGGCTGATGAGCCTCGAACCTTATGAGATCGTTCGCGATACGCTGCACACGCTCAGAAAAGCAGCCTATGCGCTCGGCACGACGCTGGAAGAACCCTTCCTGCAGGTCGCCTTCCTGCCCCTGCCCGTCATCCCGCATCTGAAGATTTCCGATATGGGCATGGTGGATGTGGACCGGTTTGCGCTGATCTGACGGTGGCTTGCCGACCGGAGGCAGCGGAAAACGCTCAATCCGCGTTTTGAGGCCGCGAGAGCGGCCTCATGCTTTCGTCTCCGAAGGCCAGGTGACGTAATAATATTTGCCCGCGACCCTGCCAAAATAGGCGTGTTTTCCCGTCGCCTTGTCGACATAGCTGCCGCTTCCATCCCTGGAAAGCTCGCCGTCTTCGCTGCGCTTCAGCTGCGTGTTGAGAAAATCCACCCAGTTGGTCTTGGCGATGTCAGTGGCTGTCGTCGGCTTGGCGTTTTTCTGGTTCGGATCCCACGCATTGATCGTTTTGCCCTGGGTGGGGTTCGAAACCTGCAGCGCCCCACGCTCGAGAGCACTCATCATCGACCGGGCGCGCAGATATTGCGCCGGATCGTCCCCCGCCAGAGAAAGCTTGGCCCTCAGATTCCGCATGAAGGCGGGCGATGCGATATAGTCGGCTGACGAGGTTTTGGGGGCTGGTTTCGGTGTGGATGCGCGGGCTGCCGATTGTCCGGAAAGGAAGACCTCTCGGATGGATGGAAGGGCGGCCTTAGCTTTGGCGTGCGGCGATGTGGAATTCGCGGTATTGGGCTGATTGAAATTCTTGATTGAAACGGACATGACAATCCCTGCTTCACTTTATGGGTGGAGACCGAAAAATCTGTAGGTTTCAATGATTAATACTGGAAGCTTGTCCAAAGCTCGCCAATAACGAAGTAAATATGAAAAAATTAATGAGAAATATTTATTATTACGAATATACGTAAGTTTTAATCATGAATTAATTCAAAATTTAATACATTATAAATTCATCAATACCTAAATAGCACTATTCAACATCCAAGACGCGATCATGGCGCCGCATTTGATCGGCGAAAGGCGCCCGCGAAGACTGACATCATCCACTGGCTGAACAATGCCGGGAGGTCATGAACCCAAAGGCAGAGACTTGCGAAAATAAACCACCCGCTGCGTTTCCTCAAATCCCAGCGCCGCATGCATGCGATGTGAATCGACATTGGAAATATCGGCATCGGAAGCAAGTTCGCTCACACCCTTGCTCGTCGCCCAACGGGTTACTTCGGCAATCAATGCAGCCGCAACGCCCTGTTTGCGAAAGGCCTCCTCCACATAAACGCCTTCGAGAAACGCCACTGGCGAGGTGTCGCATCCGTTGACATAATCGTGCCGCAGGCTGGCTTCAGCGAAACCGATGGCCATGCCCGCCGGATCATAGGCAATAAATCCAACCTCATTGTCGGAGACGTCCTGCAACTCCACCCGGTGTTCGGCGGGTGAAGCATCCGGCCACAAGCGGTGCCGCAGAAGCGACCACTCATCGAGCGATGCTTCGCCAGCCGTCTCGATGACAAATTGCCCGCTCATGCAACGACCCCGCAAAACACATCCAGCCCCTCGAGCTTCACGATCCCCGCATCGAATAGCGGCGCGAAACCCGGCACCGGCAGTATATCGGTGACCCGCATGGCCTTCGGTATCGGGAATTCCACCGCCTCACGGGTGAGGTTGAAAACGAAGAGCAGTTTTTCATCCCCCTTCTGGCGCGTGAAGGCCAGCACATCGAGATTGGTCTTGATAAAATGCATGTCGCCATCGCGCAGCGCGCCGTGACCTTTGCGGAAGGACAAGACGGCGCGGTAATGGTTCAGAACCGAGTCCGGCTTGCGCTCCTGCGCATCCACAGCCTGCATGGCATGGACATAGGGCACCGGCAGCCAGGGCTTTTCAGCGCTGGAAAAACCGGCATTCGGCTTGCCGGTTTCCCACACCATCGGCGTGCGGCATCCGTCCCGCCCCTTGAAGGCGGGCCAGAAGCGGATGCCGTAGGGATCGCGCAGATCCTCGAAGGCGAGTTCCGCCTCGGTCAGACCCAGTTCCTCGCCCTGATAGAGACATATGGAACCGCGCAGGCTGGCGAGAACGCAGATGGCAAGCTTCGCCACCCGCACCTGCTCCTCTACACTTTCGGAAAAACGGCTGAGGTGGCGCACCACATCGTGGTTGGAAAAGGCCCAGCACACCCAGCCATCCGTCACCACCTTGCCGAAGGTCTCGACCGAGGAGCGCAGATGCTTCGCGCTGAAATCCGGACCCAGCAGGTCGAAAGTGTAGCACATGTTGAGCTTGTCATTGCCGGACGTATAGGCCGCCACCGTCTTCAGCGACCGCGCCCCGTCTCCCACCTCGCCCACCGTGGCGCGCCCCTCATACTCGTCGAGCAGCGCGCGAAAACGCTTCAGGAAAGCCACGTTTTCCGGCCGCGTCTTGTCGTAGAGATGGTCCTGCATGCCATAGGGATTGACGTCGGAAGCATCGAGACCGAAACTTTCCTCGTCGAAAAGCGGCGGGTTGTCGCGCAAAAGCTTGTCATGGAAATAATGGTTGACGGTATCGAGCCGGAAACCGTCCACCCCGCGATCCAGCCAGAACCGCACGGTTTCGAGAAGCGCATCCTGAATCTCGCGATTGTGGAAGTTCAAATCCGGCTGTGAGGCGAGGAAGCTGTGCATGTAATATTGCTTGCGCACGCCGTCCCATTCCCATGCCGGGCCGCCGAACACGGAAAGCCAGTTGGTGGGTGCCGTGCCATCCGGCTTGGGGTTGGCCCAGACATACCAGTCGGCCTTGCTGTTGGTGCGGCTCGCCCGGCTGTCCACGAACCAGGGATGCTGGTCCGACGTGTGCGAGATGACCTGATCGATGATGACCTTCAATCCCAAACGGTGCGCCTCGGCCATCAGCGCGTCGAAATCGGCAAGCGTGCCGAACATCGGATCGACATTGCAATAATCGGAAACGTCATAACCCATATCGGCCATGGGCGAGGTGAAGAAGGGCGAGAGCCAGATGCCGTCGACACCGAGCGAGGCAATATAGGGCAGGCGTTTCGTCACCCCGGCAAGATCGCCGTAACCGTCGCCGGTCGTGTCCTGAAACGAGCGCGGATAGACCTGATAGATCACCGCTCCCTTCCACCAGTCCGATTGCACTTGGGGTTTGTGGACCGGGGCATGGGTTAGCGGCATGGGCGATCTCCTGATGTGTCTGGCAGGAGAATATAAAGCCATCGCGGCGGCGTAAACCGGAACTTCGCACATGCACAAACGGCCACAACCGCCCTTGTCAGCGGCGCGCACTCGTCGTAAGCCGCATGGCTGGAAAAAACGGGAGGATGACGGCGTGGGCGGACGGTTTCTGTCGATTGGCGAATGCATGGTGGAACTGTCGCAGGCCGGCAACGGGCTGCTGCGCAAGGGTTTTGCCGGCGATACGTTCAATACCGCCTGGTATGCCCGGGCCTGCCTGCCAGGCGACTGGTCGGTCGATTATTTCACCGCGCTTGGCGACGATCCTCTGTCTGAAGACATGCTCACCTTCATCGCCGATGCCGGCATCGGCACGGAGAAAATCCGCCGCATCAAGGGCGGCACGCCCGGCCTTTACCTCATCAACCTGAAGGACGGCGAGCGCACCTTCAGCTACTGGCGCAACGCCGCCGCCGCAAGGCAGCTCGCCGCCGATGCGGATCATCTGCGCAGGACGGTGGAAAGCGCCGATGTGGTCTATTTCTCCGGCATCACGCTCGCCATTCTCGCCTCCGCCCATGATGTCGATACGTTCCTCGCCGAACTGCGCCGCGCCAAGGCGGCGGGCAAGCTGGTGGTCTTCGACCCCAACATCCGTCCGCGCCTGTGGGCCGACAGAGATACGATGCTCGAGACCATCTCCAACGGTGCTCGCGCCGCAACGCTTGTCATGCCGAGCTTCGATGACGAGGCGAGCCATTTCGGCGATGTCTCCGTGGAAGCGACCATCGACCGCTACCGTTCGCTTGGCGTCGAAAACATCGTCGTGAAGGACGGCGCCAAGGGCGCGACGCTCGATTTCGGCGGCAGCCGCAGTCACGCCCCGGCGGTGAAAGCCGTGGACGTAGTGGATACGACAAGCGCCGGCGACAGCTTCAACGGCGCTTTCCTCGCCCGTTATGTGACCGGCAGTTCGCCGGAGGAAGCGGCCACCTTCGCGGCAAGGGCGGCTGCAACCGTCATCGGTCACCACGGCGCGCTGATCAGCCCCGAGCTGCTGCCGCTGGTGGGATAAGGCTCCGCCGCACCGGGGGAGCGCCGTGGACAACCGCAAACTTCTGCGCACAAACCACGCTTCCCCGCCTTCACACACCCTGACATGATCCTGTAACACGCACGCCGCATATACGGGCAGAAGCCGGGCAATGGGGATTCGCCCGCGCGCAGATGAGCAGGATCAGTGTTTCATGACGAGAATCACGATTGTCACAGATGCCTGGCACCCGCAGGTCAACGGCGTGGTTCGCTCCATAGAAAACACCAACACCGAACTCGCGCGGCTCGGCGTCGATGTGCGCATGGTCACGCCGCAGAGTTTTTACAGCATCCCCTGCCCCACCTATCCGGAAATCCGCCTCTCGGTTGCCGGTTATCGCCGTGTGGCGGCGGAGATCGAAAAAAGCCAGCCTTCCTTCGTGCATATTGCGACGGAAGGGCCGCTGGGCTTCATGGCGCGGCGCTGGTGCGTGAAGAACCGCATGCGTTTTTCCACCAGCTATCACACCCGCTTTCCCGAATATGTGGCGGCGCGTTTCCCTGTGCCGGAAAGCTGGCTTTATGCCTTCGTGCGCTGGTTCCACAATGGCGGCAACACCTGCATGGTGGCGACGCCGAGCCTTGAGACCGAACTGGAAGCGCGCGGCGTGCGCAACCTGAAGCGCTGGAGCCGCGGCATCGACGCCGAGCTTTTCCATCCCCGCCCAAAAGCAAAGCTGCCTTTCGACCTGCCGAGACCAATCTTCATGACGGTGGGACGTGTGGCGGTGGAGAAGAACCTGCCGGAATTTCTGGAGCTGGACCTGCCGGGTTCGAAGGTCGTTATCGGCGACGGCCCCGCCCGCCATGAATTGCAGGAGAAATATCCGGACGTTTTGTTCACCGGCGTCAAGACCGGCGAGGAGCTGGCCGATGCCTATGCGCAGGCCGATGTCTTCGTTTTCCCCTCGAAGACCGATACGTTCGGCAACACCATTCTGGAGGCGCTGGCAAGCGGCGTGCCCGTGGCCGCCTTCCCCGTCACCGGGCCGATCGATATTCTCGGCGGCAACCCGGCAGCCGGTGCGCTGGACGATAATCTTCGCGATGCCTGTCTCGCGGCGCTTCATTGTTCGCCGCAGGAGGCGCTGGCGCTTTCCAGAAGCTACAGCTGGGAAAAGGCTTCGCGGCAGTTCCTCGACAATGTCATTCACGCGGCGGGAAAATCCCTGCCGCTGCTGTCGCGTTCTCAACTTGCTTGAGGCGATCCCCGGGATTCTGTTCGGGAACGGTGGACGAAACGAAGCGGGAATGTCACAAGGCAATCAGGACGCGACTGCCGTTATCTTTAGAACGGGGTCGGGCTGCTGATTGACGTCAGGCGGCTGCCGCGAGAACACGCTGGCCGTCCTCTGTTTCCGGACGATACCGCCATTTTCAGATGCCGCTTCAGGATAAGGGAAGAAGCTCTTTCTGCTGGGCTGCGCACCAGTGATTGATTTTCTCGATGATGTCCTTTGCAGCAATCGGCAGGGCGCTGTTGGGTATGACGGCCACCGTCCCGTGGAAAACCAGCACCAGACTGTCGGGCGGCGTGAGTGCGAGATGGTAGCGTGCCCAGCTCAGCTGCACGGTGTCCAGTCTTGTGACCTGCTTGTAACCCTCGGGTCCTATCTCGACCTCCGTGTGAGGCGAATACATCCGATCATTGGCAATATTCCAATGTGCCAGGACCTCGTAATAGGATTTCATCTCCTTTCTCGAGCCTCGCGCGATAATGAACCATATGGCGAGGGCCACAAACGGTGCGGGTGCAAACACCCAATAACCGACCACCGGCCAGACGCCCGGAAACCACGGCAGGCTTAAAGAATAGATGAAACCGGCAGCAAGTCCCGCAAACGAGGATAGATGCGCTCTGGCCGAGGCAAAATGGCGCTTCCAGGACTTGTCACAAATCATGCTGTAATTTTCATAGGCCTGATTTTGATAGCCGTGGACATAGTCGGGCACATGTTTCGGATCGGGCGTGAAGCTTATTGAAATGGTGTCATCGGCCATAGGAACACGTCAATCCCGTCGCTGTTGAAGCCCAGCCTGCGTAGCAACATTGGCCTTATAAATCAAAAGACCTTTTGCTGACAAAAGCTTCGGGATCGACGCCCTGCGGCTTAACCTGCCTTCACCATGCTCCGGTGAGCATCTGGCCGGAAAGCGGTACGGTCCGCGCCTTGCCGTCACGATCCGTTACCGAAAGCGATGCGGCCATCTGTTTCGGCGACTTGCGGAACCAGTTGGCGGCAACGCTCGCCATATCGCCGATCATCGCCTGCCTGTGCCAGTCGGCAAAGCGCTTGGCCGTGGCTTCGGGTTCGGAGCGATAGAAGAAATCGCCGGATTGTCCGAGATCGTTGATGGATGCCGCCATGGCGACAAGCGGTCGCTGGAACATTTTCGCCGGCACGGAAAGCCCATCGGCGCCTTCCGAAAATGCCGGCGCCATGAAATCGATCGCCCAGCCATCCGCCTCCACCCAGCAGTGGAAGTTCTCGCCCGCACCCGTCACATAACCGTCTTCACGGTGATCGGCGAATAGCAGCACGGTGCCGCCGAGATTATAGGCCGCAAGCCCGCCCTTCGGTACCGCCTTCACCTTGTAATGCTGCTGCAGGATGAAGGCGCCGAAGGTGCTGAAATACATGGAGGCCGAAGCGGGATCGGCATTCTGGCTGATGAGCAGGCTGTTGATGACGCGGTAAATCCGGTGATAGTCGGTCTGCTTGATCAGCATGGTCTTTTACTCTTCAAAACCGTGAAATTGGGACGAGCGGGCGCCCCTTGTTTCTTCTCCCCGAGGGGGGAGAAGTCCGCGGCAGCGGGATGAGGCCAGCGATATGCGGAGAGCTTGCCCCCTCATCTGCCCCTTCGGGCCATCTTCTCCCCGGCGGGGAGAAGAAAGTTGCCGCAATGCCCGCGTCAGATCACCGCCGCTTCTTCGCCTTGCTCTCAAACGGATTGTCCGAACCCCGATAATGCACACGGATCGGCACGCCCGGCATGTCGAAATCCTTGCGCAGACCGTTCACCAGATAACGCGTATAGCTTTCCGGAATAGCTTCCGGCCGCGTGCAGGAAATCATGAAGGCCGGCGGGCGGGCCTTCACCTGCGTCATATATTTCAGCTTCAGGCGGCGGCCGGAAACGGCCGGTGGCGGATGCTGCGTCGTCTGCGAATCCAGCCAGCGGTTGAGGCGGGCGGTGGAGATGCGGCGGTTCCAGACCTTGTCGGTATCGATGATGTTCTGCATCAGCCGGTCGAGGCCATAACCCGTCTGGCCGGAAATCGGCACGGCGCGAATGCCGCGCGCCTGCGGCAGCAGACGCTCGGTCTTTTCACGCAGATCGGCCAGATAGGCCTGCGGGTCTTCGACCAGATCCCATTTATTGAAGGCGAGCACGGCGGCGCGGCCTTCGCGGATGACGAGATCGACGAGCTGCAAATCCTGCTTTTCGAAGGGGATGGTGCTGTCGAACACGATCACCACGGTTTCGGCAAAACGGATGGAGCGCAGCGAATCCGCCACCGAGAGCTTTTCCAGCTTCTCCGTCACCTTGGCCTTGCGGCGCATACCGGCCGTGTCGAACATCTTGATGGTGCGGCCGCGCCAGTCCCATTCGACCGAAATACTGTCGCGGGTAATGCCGGCTTCCGGGCCGGTCAGCAGGCGGTCTTCACCGAGGAAGCGG
This sequence comes from Agrobacterium sp. 22-214-1, assembly GCF_053522465.1. Classification (NCBI taxonomy): domain Bacteria; kingdom Pseudomonadati; phylum Pseudomonadota; class Alphaproteobacteria; order Hyphomicrobiales; family Rhizobiaceae; genus Agrobacterium; species Agrobacterium sp. 22-214-1. The sequence continues at coordinate 319,882 of NZ_JBNWCK010000003.1, forward strand.
TTGATCAGCGTCGACTTGCCCGCATTCGGCCGGCCGATAATGGCGACGCGCAGCGGCTTGGTCTCGTCATAAACCGGCTCTTCGTCTTCCTCGTCCTCGCTGCCCGGTTCGCTGCGCGGCAGAACGATATCCGTTTCCGCCTCATCCACATCAGGCGGGAAAGCGACGTCTTCGCCGATTGCCTCGACAATGGCGTCGCGCAGGTCGATCATGCCCTGACCGTGTTCGGCCGAGATCGGGCAAGGGTCACCGAGACCGAGCGTGAAGGCATCGTAGAAACCGGCATCTGAACCGCGCGCTTCGGACTTGTTGGCCACCAGCACCACCGGCTTGCCGCGACGGCGCAGCATTTCGGCCAGCGTCTCGTCGGCCGGCGTCAGACCGGCCTTGGCGTCCACGACGAACAGCGTCACGTCGGCATCGTCGATTGCCGCTTCGGTCTGCGCCCACATGCGGCCCTGAAGCGTTTCCGGCCCGGATTGCTCCAGACCGGCGGTATCGATGATGGTGAAACGCAGGTCGACCAGCTTCGCCTCGCCGGGGCGGCGGTCGCGGGTCACACCCGGCGTATCGTCCACCAGCGCCAGCTTCTTTCCGACGAGACGGTTGAAAAGCGTGGACTTGCCGACATTGGGGCGCCCGACTATGGCGACGGTGAAGCTCATTGATCCTGGTTCCTTAAAGCACGTCTGCCCAAAACGTTACCTGTTTTGGGCAAAGGACATGCGTAAAATAATGAGTTGGATCGCTTTGGCAATGCGGAGAATGCCGGCGCGATCTTTGTCGGGCAGCCGTGTTAGGCAGCCTTGCCCGAAGCGGTGATGTTGTCGAGCATGATCTGCGCGCGGTTCGTCACGTTGCGCGGCGCCTGCGCGTCGCTGACGATCTGCTCGAACCATTGTTTGGCCTTGACGAAATCGCCGGCCTTGTAAGCGGCAAGACCCAGAGCTTCGCGGGCGGAAGCGCGCATGGTCTGGCCCTCAGTGCTGAGCGGCTCCGCCAGTGCGACGACCTGGTCATAGGTGCCGTTATCCACCAGCAGCCAGGCCGCGCGCACCTTGGCGGTATCGCGGAAGACCTGCGGTGCGGATGTGTCGTTGCCGATGGCGGTGAAGGCGGCGATGGCGCCGGCCGCATCGCCCTTCTGCGACAGCAGCGTGGCCGAGCGGAACTTCGCCAGAACCGGATAATTGCCATGACCGGAGGTTTCGAGATCGGCGAAGGCCTTCAGCGCCTCATCCGTCTTGTTGTCCGAAGCAAGCTTCAGCGCCGCAAGGAACTGGTCGCCGGAATTCGAAGCGCGGCTGGTGTTCCAGTATTCGTAGATGCCGGCACCGGCGGCACCGAGAACCACGAGAACGGCCGCACCCACGACCACGATACCGTAACGGCCCCAGAAGCGCGACAGCTGCTCGGAACGGATCTGCTCGTTCACTTCGCGGATAAAGGTATCATTTTCGTTTGCCATCAAATTCTCCGTTACCCGCGCGGAGATCGTCGCCGATCCATCCGTTCGCGGACATACCAAGCCGCTTACCCGGGTCAGCAAAAGCCAGACCGACCGGGTCATGGTCGGCCTTCTAGCCTATTTTGCCTGATATGTAAGGGGGAAACGTTGATTTCCTACAGGACGATGGGCTGAACGCCGATCAACCATTCGTGCAGTTTCAGGATGAAAGCACCCCACAGGACGATGCCGCCGAGGATGGCCACCAGATCGTAGCGGCCTGAAACGAAGTCCCGGACCACTTTTTCGCCCACTCGTTCCCGGCGCTTCAGCGAAATCCGCATCACCACGCCCCAGGCAAGGAACGATGCGAAAAGAAGGATCGAAGACGTCTCACCATTGGCCAGAAGATGCGCAAGCGCCCAGATTTTAACCGAGAGGATGAGCGGATGTTTCGTCTTCACTGCGATGTGGCCAGCCGGTATGAGGCTGGCGATAAGACAGATCATCGCCGGCAGCATCAGGGTCACGGCGAGATGGCTCGTCCAGACAGGCGGATACCACAACATTCCGGTTTCCTGCCGCGCTTCGCCGAAGGCATAGATGACGAGGCCGAGCGTGATGAGGCTGACGAGGGAATAGACGCCCTTGAAGGGGCCTTCCCCCATCGCCGCGATCATCCGCGCGCGAAATTGCGGTGCGACCACCTTCAAAAGATGCGTCAGCAGGAACAAGGCAAGACAGAGTGCGAGAAAAAGCATGAAACACGGTCCCCCGGGTGGAACGAAGCGGCCCTATCACCGCAAGCTGCAACAGGAATTAGGCCGAAAGTCACGAAAACGCCAGACTATTCAAAGCTTCGCCTTATTCCACCCGCAAAAGGCCACGGTGTTTCATATGACGGATAACTGATGTTTCGCCCTTTTGCCGCTTTTTCCCTGTCGCTTCTCGCCGCCCTGCCCGCTCTTGCGCAAGAGGCTGAGAAGCCGAAGCAGCTCGTCATCGTCTCCTTCGACGGCGCCGGCGACAATATGCTGTGGGAAAGAAGCCGCGCGACGGGCAAGCAAGTCGGCGCGCATTTTACCTATTTCCTGGCCTGCACGCTGGTGATGGACAGGAAGACCAGCGCCAAGACCTATCAGGGACCCGGCCAGAAGGCGGGTCGCTCCAATGTCGGTTTCGGCCAGTCGCCGGAAGAGGTGGAGGCAAGGCTCAGAAACATCTGGGCCGCCTATCGCGAGGGTCACGAGATCGGCAACCACACCTGCGGCCATTTCGATGGCGGGCAATGGACCGCCGAACAATGGGACGGCGAATTCACCACCTTCACCAGCACGCTGGAAAATGCCTGGCAGATGATCGGCAAGAAGGGCGAGGAGCCCGAAGGCTGGCGCGAGATGGTGAAAAAGATCAATGGTTTCCGCGCGCCCTATCTCTCGCAGGGGCCGGCGCTGACCGAAGCGCAGAAAAAGCACCGTTTCGTCTATGACGCCACCAGCATTACCAAGGGACCGGAATGGCCGGTGGAGCGCGACGGCATAGAGCATTTCGGCCTGCCGCTCATTCCCGAAGGTCCGGAAAACCGCCCGATCATCGCCATGGACTACAATCTCTTCATCCGCCACTCCATCGGCGTCGAGACGCCGGATCGTTCGAAGGAATTCGAGGACCGCGCCTATACGGCTTTCCGCAATGCATTCGACAGGCAATATAATGGCGAGCGCATTCCACTACAGATGGGCTTTCACTTCGTGAAGATGAATGGCGGCGCCTATTGGAACGCCTATGAACGGCTGCTGCGCGAAGTCTGCGGCAGGCAGGATGTCGCCTGTGTAAGCTATGCCGAGGCGATGCCGATGATCAAGGCGCGGAAGAAACAGAAGACCGAGGGCTGAATCTTCTCAGCTTATGAAAAAGGCGGCCAATCGGCCGCCTTTTTTGTTCTCCATCAGGGTTTGTTGGCCGCCAGCTCGCCGGCTTCCGCTTCCCGCTGAAGATAGCGCTCGTCGATATCCGGCAGGGGCTTGTCGTCGATCGCGGCCTCGAAGGCCACAAGACGTTTGTGGATGGACAGCAGCTCGATGATCGTGGTCCATGAATTGACCAGATACTGGAACGAATTGCTGACCTGACCGAAGGCCGTGGCGATCTGCTGGTAGATACCGTAGGTGATCTTGCCCGCCACGATGGTCGGAACGAGCATCAGAAGCAGGAACACCGCATCGGCCTGAATGTAGAAATACCGCGCGACGTTGAAATAGAGATAGTGCCAGTACATGCGGAAATAGTTTTTCCGCACATTGGAGTAGAGTTCCTTGACTGTCGGCGGCTGGGCGCGGTCGGCGTGGTCCTCGCCATAGACGAGTTCCTTGCGATAGGCGGCTTCCACACGCTGGTTGCGGAAGTTCAGGCCGGGCAGTTTGATGCCGACTGTCGCCAGAAGGACCGTACCGAAGATGGACCAGACGATTGCCAGCCAGAACAACGCATGCGGCACTTCACCGAGGATCGGCAATTCCGAGACATAAGACGACAGCGCAAACAGGATCGGCAGGAACACGACGAGCGTCATCACCGAATTGATCAGCGTGATGCCCAACCCTTCGAGCGTTGAGGAGAACCGCATCGTATCTTCCTGAACGCGCTGGGAAGCACCTTCGATGTGACGCAGCTTTTCCCATTTCGACATGTAGAAGTCGTTCATCGCGGTTCGCCAGCGGAAGATATAATGGCTGGTGAAGAAATCCGTCAGGATCGAAACCGCCATGCTGAGAAAGGCGATCTTGGCGAAGACGATCTGAAGGCTGTAGAAATCCCAGACCTCGATACCCGGCTGTTTCGAAAGGGCATTTTGCAGAAGATCGCCGAAAGGCCGCCGGAAATTGTTGATCACGACGGAAATCTGAACGCCGAAATAAGTCACCGCGATAATCAGCAACGATCCCCAGATGGACCAGTATTTCCAGGGATGATCCTTGGCGATAACGGTCCACACGCCGCCGAACGCCGCCAGACACAACGCGAGATAGGCGTAAAAGAACAGGTTAGCCGGGACCAGGAAGTAGCTGAGATCGTAGGGTTCCTGTTCAGGCATTACATAGCCCCAAGACCGACCTAACCCTTCAACGATGAAGTACCATCCGAGAATGGCGAAAAAAGCCCAGATAATGGCCGACGTGAAGAAGATTTTCGGTTTGGGAAAGAAGGAATGAAACACGTTTCGAACTCACGCGCGTTTGAAATCAGCCATTATTGGCGAAGCACTTATTGGCCCGAACCTAGGGCAGAAATTTGTGCACAGCAATGAAGAAGCGTCGACCTTAACAAGATGTAAGGCGCGTGCGACGGACAATCCCCAAGGGAAACACCGGATGAAAGGCAGGAAAGACGGCCCCAGCCTAGCGCCGCCGCTCCGTCGCGAGCACCGGCAGCATCAGCAGAATGCTGACGACGAGCACGGCCGAAGCGAGAATGCTGGGCGCGGTAAAACTTCCCGTCACCTCGGCAATCCAGCCGGCGGCAAGCGGCCCAACAATCTGGCCCGTGCCGAAGGCAGCCGTCATCAGCGCAAAGGCGCGGCGCGGGCTCGGCCCGGCAAATTCCCGGCCGAGCTGCAGGCCATAAGCGGTGATGACCATGAAGGTCAGCCCGAGAAGCAGGCCTCCGGCGAGAACACCCGGCACCGGCGGCAGCATGACGGAAGCGAAAACACCGACGGCTTCGACGGCAAGCACGATGACGAAGGCGCGTTTCAGCCCCTGCGATTTCAAGACCGGTTTCCAGAGGAAAAGCGAAATGGCGGCGGCGCAGCCGGTGATGAACCAGACCAGAAACTCCACGAAAGCACCGGCTGCGGCCATGCGGGCAATCGCCACGATGAAGGTGGCGGTGATGACGTAACCGAAACCGAAAAGCCCATAGGCCAGCGTCGTAAGGAAGAGCGGCCGCGTCCAGTGGAGCGGCGGCTCCGCAACAGAGGATGCATGTCGCGGCGGGCCTGCGGGCAGCACCCGCCAGACGAGAATGAATGTGATGAAGGAAAAGACAGCGCCTGCAATCCATTCCTCCCGCCATGAGGAACCGCCGCCGTCAAAAACGACGCCGATCAGATAGACCGCAAGCGAGGAGATCGCGATGCCCGCACCGACACCGCCATAATGCAGCGCCTGAATGCTGTCCTTGCCCGCCTTGACGGCATGGCCGATAACGATCTGCGAGGTAAAGATCATGGTCAGCGCGCTGGCGACACCGGCCAGAAACCGGATGACGGTGAAAGCCGCGACGGAATTGAAAGCCGCCATGGCAAGCAACAATGCCCCGGTGGCAAACAGGCCGCAAAGCGCCACCAGCCGTTCCCGCCCCGAACCCCACGAATAGGCCGCCAGAACCGCCCCCGCCAGATAACCGGCGAAGTTACCCGCCGCCACGATCCCCGCATCCCCCGCCGAAAGCGGAACATCCGCCATCATGCCGGGCAGAATGGGGGTGAAAGAAAAGCGGCCGAAACCCATGGCGGAGGCCATCATCAGCGCCCCGGAAAATCCAAGTGCGGTCAGATGTCTGGCGGAAAGTGGCTTGTCGATGCTCATGCATGGCTTATCGCAACGGGGCGGATAAGGGACAAGCGAGTTATTTTGATCGGCGTTATAAGCGGTCGTTATCGGTTCAAGACCTAAGGTGAAGGATACCGCGCCGCGCCTTCCAACCCTCATTCCTGTGCTTGTCACAGGAATCCAGCCGACGCGCGTCCGCGCGGCGAAAAGACTCCTTTCAGCTCAAGGACTTGGGCTGGCTGGATCCCTGCGACAAGCACAGGGATGAGGAGATGGAAGAGTTTTGAATACGGCAAGTCCGCACTGCTGGGCGGGCTATGCGTCCGGCATCGCAAACGTCTGCAATGCTCTCCTCACTCAGCCAGCGTCAGCACCAGCGGCCCGTTCTTGGTCGCAACCACGGTATGCTCATACTGCACCGTCGGCGCGCTCGGATCGCTATAGAGCGTCCATGGATCGTCATCGCCGTCCTCGGCCCAGTAGGCGCCCGTCGAGAGAAACGGCTCGACGGTAAACACCATGCCTTCCTGCATGATGCGCCGCTCGTCCTTGTCCGGCCAGGTCGCCAGTTCCTTCGGCTCCTCGTGCAGCGAGCGGCCGATACCGTGGCTGGCGAGATTGGTGATCAGCGTATAGCGGTTCTTCTTGGCAAAGGCGCCGATGGCATTGCCGATATCGGCGAAAGGCCGGCCGGTTTTCACCTGCTGCAGGCCCGTCCACATGGCGCGTTTGCCATCGCGGCACAGCCGCTCGATGTCCTTCTTCACCGGCGGCACGGCGAAAGACGAGCCGGTATCGCCGAAAAAGCCGTTCTTCACCGCCGAGACATCGATATTGACGAGGTCGCCCGCCTTGATGATGCGGGGGCCCGGAATGCCGTGAGCCACTTCCTCATTGACGCTGATGCAGGTCGCGCCGGGAAACTTGTAGCAGAATTCCGGCGCCGATTGCGCACCGTTATCCTCCAGCACCTTACGGCCGATGGCATCGAGCTCGGCCGTGGTGATGCCGGGTTCCAGCGCGTCCGCCATGGTCTGCATCGCGACGGCGCACAAACGGCCGATGTCCTTCAGCAGAACCAGTTCTTCTTCGGTGGAAATGACCATGTCTCTGTCCGTCGTTCTGTATGGCGGGTCTCAAAACGCCCGCCTTGGCAATCATCAGGCCGTGGCTTTCACCGGATCGGCGCTCCCCGTCAATTCTTTTCTGACGATCGGGGCGACTTTCGTACCATAAAGCTCGATGCCGCGCATGATCTGATCGTGCGGCATCAGGCCGATGGCCATCTGCAGCAGGAAGCGGTCATTCCTGAACACGCCATGCGCCTTGATAATCTTTTCCGCCACCAGCTCCGGCTCGCCAAGGAAGAGATTGCCCTCCGGCCCGCGCGCGGCGTCGAAATGCGCGCGGTTCGTCGGCCCCCAGCCACGCTCGCGGCCGATGCGGTTCATCACCTCCGCCTGCGGTCCGTAAAACTGGTCCGCCGCCTTGTCGGTGGTGTCGGCAATGAAGCCGTGCACATTGATGCTGGTGCGCAGCTTGGTCTTTTCCTGCCCGGCGCGGCGCGCGGCCTCATGATAGAGATCGAACAGCGGCGCGAAGCGGCGATATTCGCCGCCGATGATGGCAAGCGCCACCGGCAGACCCATGGCGCCTGCCCGCGCTACCGATTGCGGCGTGCCGCCAACCGCGATCCACACCGGCAGACGCTCCTGCAGGGGCCGCGGATAAACGCCGCGCCCGCTAATGGCTGGGTGCTTGGTGCCGGACCAGGTGACGATTTCCTGCTCCCGCAGCGCCAAAAGCAGATCGAGCTTTTCGGCAAAGAGCACGTCGTAATCCTCAAGATCATAACCGAACAGCGGGTAGGATTCGATGAAGGACCCGCGCCCCGCCATGATTTCGGCACGGCCGTTCGAGAGAAGATCGACGGTCGAAAACTGCTGGAACACCCGCACCGGATCGTCCGAACTCAGCACCGAAACGGCGCTCGTCAGGCGAATATTCTTCGTCTTCACCGCCGCCGCCGCGAGCACGGTGGAGGGCGAGGAGACGACATAATCCGGACGGTGATGCTCCCCGAGGCCAAAGACATCGAGCCCGACCTGATCGGCAAGTTCGATCTCTTCGATGAGTTCCCGCAGCCGGCGCGCGCCTTCCGGCCCACGGCCATCGGCGGGGTTGGGATTGACATCCGCGAATGTGTAAAGACCGAGTTCCATAGATGATACCTCTGTTTGCTTGCCTCAGAGATAGAGACGGAAGCCCCGGCAGGCAAATGCAGAATCTGGCGCAAAATCTGGATGCTTAGCTTCGAAAAAATGGATGGACGCGGCCTGTTTCACCGCGCAACCGAGCTCCCCCGAAATGGCGCCCGAAATGGCGATTGCCAGCCCGCCCCCTTTGGGCATACCTTGCTTAAACATGTGCGAAGTAATGCAAAAAGGGGAAAGCATGCATCGGACAGTTATCGTGACGGGCTCTACAAGCGGTATCGGCCTTGCGATTGCGCAGCGATTTGCGCGGGAGGGCGCCAATATTGTGCTGAACGGTTTCGGCGATGAGGACGAGATCGAAAAACTGCGCCTTTTGCTGGAAGCGGAAAGCGGCGGGCGCGTGCTTTATCACCCTGCGGATATGACGAAACCGGACGAGATCGCCGATCTCATTCAATCCTCGCACGAAAAACTCGGCTCTGTGGATGTGCTCGTCAACAATGCCGGCATCCAGCATATCGCGCCCATCGAGGAATTTCCGCCGGAGAAATGGGACTGGATCATCGCCATCAATCTGACCAGTTCCTTTCATACCATGCGCGCTGCGATACCGCTGATGAAGAAGGCCGGCAAAGGCCGTATCATCAACATCGCATCCGCCCACGGTCTCGTCGCCTCGCCGTTCAAATCGGCCTATGTGGCGGCCAAGCACGGCATCATGGGCCTGACGAAGACGGCGGCGCTCGAGCTTGCGCAGACCGGGGTTACCGTCAACGCCATCTGTCCGGGTTATGTGCTCACACCGCTCGTCGAAAAGCAGATACCGGAAATGGCGAAGGTGCGCGGCATCAGCGAAGAGGCGGTGAAGAACGATGTGATGCTGGAACTGCAGGCGACCAAGCAGTTCGTCACCGTCGACGATGTGGCCGCCGCCGCACTGTTTCTGGCAAGCGACGCCGCAAGCAACATTACCGGCACCCATATTTCCGTTGATGGCGGCTGGACGGCGCAATAATTGCCGAACTTTCTTTCCGTTTTGGAAACAATGAATTGCCAAAACGGAAATCGATATACGCCTGCGGGCGTGCATATGATGCGCAGGGACAATGACAAGAAACCGGCTCGGCAGCCGGTCAAAAAAGCAGGGCATTGCATGAACGACGCGATCAGCTTCATCCTCAACAGCGAAACCATCTCGCTGAAGGATTTCGGACCGACAGACACGCTTCTCGATTATCTCCGCATCAGCAAGCGGTTGACCGGGACCAAGGAAGGTTGCGCCGAAGGCGACTGCGGCGCCTGCACGGTGCTGGTCGGGCGGCTGCTGGATGGTTCCTTGCGTTATGAAAGCGTCAATGCCTGCATCCGCTTTTTAGGCTCGCTGCACGGCACCCATATCGTGACGGTCGAGCATCTGGCCGCGCGCGACGGCACGCTTCACCCCGTGCAGCAGGCGATGGTGGATTTCCACGGCTCGCAATGCGGTTTCTGCACGCCGGGCTTCATCATGTCGCTTTACGGCCTCTGGCTTTCCAGTGAAAACCCCGGCCGCGCCGACATCGAAAAGGCGCTGCAAGGCAATCTCTGTCGATGCACGGGTTATGAGCCGATCGTGCGCGCCGCCGAAAAGATCGCCGCTGCCCGCCCGAGCGCGCTGTTCGACCCGCTGCAACGGGACCGCACCGATATCATGGCAAGGCTCTGGGCGATCCGCGCCAATGAAACGATCACCGTCACCCACGGCGAGGACCGCACCATCATTCCAGCGACACTGGCCGAGCTGACCGAGATTTACGCTGCTGAACCGAAGGCGACCATCGTTGCCGGCTCCACCGATGTCGGCCTGTGGGTGACGAAGCAGATGCGGGCGCTGAACCCGGTCATCTTCATCAACAATCTCGGAGATCTGCAGACCATCACCGTGGATGAAGAGGGCGTGACACTCGGCGCAGGCGTCACCTACAGCCAGGCCTTCAAGACCATCGCAGACCATTTTCCGCCGCTTGCCCGACTGTTCGACCGCCTCGGCGGCGAGCAGGTGCGCAATATGGGCACCATCGGCGGCAATATCGCCAACGGTTCGCCCATCGGCGATACGCCTCCGGCGCTGATCGCGCTTAACGCGACGCTGACCTTGCGATCCTCCTCCGGCAACCGCAGCCTGCCGCTGGAAAGCTATTTCATCGATTACGGCAAACAGGACCGGCTGAGCGGCGAATTCGTCGAAAAGCTCTTCATTCCGTTCCGGAAGCCGGAAAGCCTCTACGCCGTCTACAAGATTTCCAAACGGCGCGACGAGGATATTTCCGCGCTCTGCGGCGCTTTCAACCTGACGCTCGATGCCGATGACACGGTCGAAGACATCCGCATCGCCTTCGGCGGCATGGCCGGCACGCCGAAACGCGCCGCGCATCTGGAGGCAGCCCTTCTCGGCAAGCCCTGGCGCCAGGAAACCATCGATGCGGCGCGCGATGTGCTGGACGAGGATTTCACCCCGCTGAGCGACTGGCGGGCGACTGCCGAATATCGGCAACTGACGGCCAAAAACCTGCTGACGCGGTTTTTCCTCGAGACTTCGGGGCAAAAGCAGGAACTTGTACGTTTTGCACTGGAGGAGGCTTGAACCATGGACACCACAAGCTTCGACAAGACCAAGACCGAAATCGATGGCCCGATGCACACTTCGCTCCGGCACGATTCCGCCCATAAACATGTGACGGGCAGCGCCGAATATATCGACGATATTCCCGAACCCGCTGGACTGATCCACGGCGCGCTCGGCCTTTCCGACCGGGCACATGCCGAAATCGTCTCGATGGACCTCTCGGAAGTGGAAAAAACACCCGGCGTGCTCTGGGTCATGGTTGCCAAGGACGTACCCGGCGAAAACGACATCTCTTCCGGCAGCCGTCACGACGAGCCGCTGCTTGCCGAAACCAAGGTGGAATTCCACGGCCAGCCGATCTTCGCGGTTTTTGCCGAAACCCGCGATATCGCCAGAAAGGCGGCCCGCAAGGCGAAGATCACCTATAAGGACCTGCCGCATTTCACCGATATCGACACGGCGATTGAAAATGGCGGCGCGCTGGTCATCGATCCGATGACGCTTAAGCGTGGCGATGCCAAGCTGGAAATGGATGTCGCACCACGCCGCCTTACCGGCACCATGCGGATCGGCGGACAGGAGCATTTTTATCTCGAAAGCCACATCGCCATGGCCGTGCCGGGCGAGGATGACGAGGTGACGCTATGGAGCTCCACCCAGCATCCGAGCGAAATTCAGCATATCGTCAGCCACATATTGCAGGTGCCGTCCAACGCCGTCACCGTGCAGGTGCGCCGCATGGGCGGCGGTTTCGGCGGCAAGGAAACGCAGGGCAACCAGTTCGCCGCCCTCTGCGCCATCGCCGCCAAGAAGCTGAACCGGGCCGTTAAAATCCGCCCGGACCGCGACGAGGATATGAGCGCCACCGGCAAACGCCACGATTTCCGCGTCGATTATGAACTGGGCTTCGATGAGGAAGGCCGTATCCACGCCGTCGACGCCACCTATGCCGCCCGCTGCGGTTTTTCCTCCGATCTCTCCGGTCCGGTCACGGATCGCGCGCTGTTCCATGCGGATTCCAGCTATTTCTATCCGCATGTGCACCTCACCTCGCGACCGCTGAAAACCCACACGGTCTCCAACACCGCCTTTCGCGGTTTCGGCGGCCCGCAGGGCATGCTGGGCGCGGAACGTTTCATCGAGGAAATCGCCTATGCGGTGGGCAAGGACCCGCTCGATATCCGCAAGCTGAATTTCTACGGCGAGACCGGCTCGGGCCGCACCACGACGCCCTATCATCAGGAGATCGAGGACAACATCATCGCCCGCATCGTCGAGGAGCTGGAAACCTCCAGCGACTATCGCGCGCGACGCGAGGCGATCATCGAGTTCAACAAAACGAGCCCGATCATCCGCAAGGGCATCGCGCTCACCCCTGTCAAATTCGGCATCTCCTTCACCATGACCGCCTTCAATCAGGCCGGCGCGCTGGTGCATATCTATAATGATGGCTCCATCCACCTGAACCATAGCGGCACAGAAATGGGCCAGGGCCTTTATACCAAGGTGGCGCAGGTGGTGGCCGATGCCTTCCAGGTGGATATCGGCCGGGTGAAGATCACAGCCACGACAACGGGCAAGGTGCCGAACACGTCGGCCACCGCCGCCTCCTCCGGCACCGACCTCAACGGTATGGCGGCCTATGACGCCGCCCGCCAGATCCGCGAGCGGCTAGTCAAGTTCGCCGCCGAGAACTGGAACGTCCCCGAAGAGGAGGTCGTTTTCCTGCCGAACCGGGTGCGCATCGGCCTTGAGGAAATCGCCTTCAATGATTTCATCAAAAAGGCCTATTTCGCCCGCGTGCAGCTTTCCGCCGCCGGTTTTTACAAGACGCCGAAAATCCACTGGGATCGCGCCGCCGGCCGCGGCACGCCGTTTTATTATTTCGCCTATGGCGCGGCCTGCTCGGAAGTGTCCATCGATACGCTCACCGGCGAATACTTGATGGAACGCACCGATATCCTCCACGATGTCGGCAAGTCGCTGAACCCGGCCATCGATATCGGCCAGATCGAGGGCGCTTTCGTGCAGGGCATGGGCTGGCTGACGACGGAAGAATTGTGGTGGGATGGCAAGGGACGGCTGCGCACCCATGCTCCCTCCACCTACAAGATTCCGCTCGCCTCCGACCGGCCGAAGAGCTTTAACGTCAAGCTGGCGGAATGGGCGGAAAATGCCGAACCCACCATTGGCCGCTCAAAAGCCGTGGGCGAACCGCCCTTCATGCTGGCGATCTCGGTTCTCGAAGCCCTCTCCATGGCCGTCGCCTCCGTCGCCGACTACAAGGTCTGCCCGCGCCTCGATGCACCGGCAACGCCGGAGCGTGTTCTGATGGCGGTGGAACGGCTAAAGAAGGTGTGAGGGGAGACCCATGACTTCCCTCTCCAGCTTCCTCACGCAATATCCAGCCACGATCCTCGTGGAAATCGAGGCCGTGAAAGGGTCCTCCCCGCGTGAGGCAGGAACCTTCATGCTGGTCTCGCAAGACGGCCTGTGGGAAACCATCGGCGGCGGACAGTTCGAATATATGGCCATGGACCACGCCCGGGCGATGCTGCGGAGCGGTTCTACCGAAGACCGCATGGATATTCCGCTTGGCCCGGAAATCGGCCAGTGCTGCGGCGGCCGCACCCTGCTCCGGTTCCGGCTGATAACTTCGGAAATCGCGGCAGCGCTGGAGGCGAGACTCAAGGGCGAGGCCGAGCAACAGCCCTCCGTCTTCATTTTCGGGGCGGGCCATGTCGGCAAGGCACTGGCCGAGGCGCTGTCGCTGCTACCCCTGACGCTGACAGTGGTGGAAACGCGGGAAAACGAACTGCACGATCTTCCAGTGAACATCGCATCCGTGCTGACCCCCATGCCGGAGGCGCTCGTCGCGAAAATTCCGGCAAACGGGGCTGCCATCATCGTCACCCACGATCACGCGCTCGATTTCCTCATCGCGAAGGAAGCGCTTGCCCGCGACGATCTCGCCTATGTCGGCATGATCGGCTCGAAGACCAAACGCGCCACCTTCGCCCATTGGCTGGAGCGGGAAGGAGAGCCCATGTCCCGCCTTGCAAAGCTCATCCTGCCCATCGGCGGCAACAGCGTCAGGGACAAGCGGCCTGCGATCATAGCGGCCCTTGTGGCAGCCGAGTTGTTGCAAGCATTTTCCGCTGCCGAAATCCGTCGCAGCGAAAATCGACACGGCCATCCTCAAGGCCAAGATCACGCCTGAGCCCGTCCGGCAGGCTTTCATCCGCCAGATTGTCCGGTGCAAGGCTTTCAAGGGTAAACCGTTCCGCTGTCCGCAGGCCCGCACGCAGGCGGGACCACGCGCGCAAGAGTGCTGTGCGCATGTTCGTCTCCATTCAAAAATATCAGAAGCTCAGTTGATGAATTGAGCTAAAAATGCTCTGTTTTCCGGAGAAAAACCAATGAAACCTTCGGCAATTGGCATAAAGAGAACTTATCCATGAAAATGTCCCGCCAGTTTCCCCTGAACGCCCTGCGGGTGTTCGAAGCTGCCGCAAGGCATCTGAGCTTCACCAAGGCCGGCGAAGAGCTGGGCATGACGCAGACGGCGGTGAGCTATCAGGTGAAGCTGCTGGAGGAGAATATCGGCGAGCCGCTCTTCATCAGAAAGGCGCGGCAGGTCTCGCTGACCGAGGCCGGGCAGAAACTCGCGCCGAAAGTCGCGGAAGCCTTCAACAATCTGCGGGAGGCCGTCGACAATGTGCGCGATACGTCCGACGCGACCCTGACAATCCATTCCACCGCCACCTTCGCCTCGCGCTGGCTTTCGCGGCATCTGGGTGCTTTCCAGCTTGAACATCCCTCGATTGCCGTGCGGCTCGACACATCAAGCGCTTTGATCGATTTTTCCCAGTCGGACTGCGATGTCGCCATTCGCTGGAGCAAAGATAACGGCAAAGGGCTGATCTATCATCAATTGCTGCGCGGCGTTTATACGCCGATGCTGCATCCGGGCCTTGCCGAAAGCATCGGCGGATTGCACAAGCCGGAAGACCTGCTGCGCCTGCGCATCATCGATCCCGGCGACATCTGGTGGAGCCAATGGTTTCGGGAAGTGGGTGTTGAAAATCCGGGCCTCGACCGTTATCCCCGCAGTCGCCTCAATGTGCAGGCCTTCGAAGCCGCCGCCGCAATCGCCAGCCAGGGGGTGGCCATGCTCACCCCTGAACTCTATGCCGATGAGATTGCGCTCGGCCGCCTTTATCAACCCTTCGAGCACCTCAGCAGCGAAGGCAAGAACTATTGGCTGGTCTACCCCGAAAACCGCAGGAACATCCGCAAGATAAGGCTGTTCCGCGACTGGATATTGAAGCGGATCGAGGAAAGCCGGCCGCAGCAACTGCCTCAAAACCCCATGTCCGGCGCATAAAAACAGCGCGGCGTGTCCTCATCCGGAAACAGACAGAGATGATATTCGCCGTCCTCGGATCGTCTTGCTTCGCGCTGCGACCAGTTGAAGACATGGCGTCGCGTGACCATGCGGTGATCGCCGGGTGCGAGCGAGACCTCGTAACCGTCAGGCGTGACACGAACACTGCGCGTGGGAATCATCTGGCAGTCGCCGGTTTCGGCGTCGCCATTGCAGCAATAGCTTTCATATTTGAACCCCTTGTGGGATTCATGGGCAAGCGCGGTGGCGCTGAACGCCAAAAGCAGGAAGAGGACCGTCAGAACAAGGCGCATCGGCATGGTCTCCGTTGAAACAACGGCGGCTGCCGGAAGATCATTGCGTCCCTTTATTCAAATTTCACATCAACACCCACCCGGACACAACGGCGCCGGGAACTGCGATACCTGCCCCCTGATCTACCCCCACCCAGGGTTCGCAGCGCCCGCTTTCGGAAGAACCGCCAGCGAAACATGTCATGGAAGCCCTGCGCATCGGCGTAAAACCGGAATGGATTTCCGGCAAGGCGCCCCGCAGGACTCCGCAGCCTTATATTTTAGCACATCGGCAGACTGCACAAAGGATAATAGCTGAGTCGCGTTAGCCAGCTAAGCACAAACTATGCGACAGGAATGAGCGGCTGCAACTTTACCGGGCCAACCCACATACACGGGTGAACTGAAACGAGATTGCGGACACAAAGGCGTCAGATTGTGAACAATCACCTCCCACCCTGTGCTTTTCCCTTTCCTAAAGGTCAAATTTCTCGCAAGGTGCGCTGCACAAGGATCAGGGGAACCGCATGTACGAATATGCCATTGCGTGGGAATGGATGGCCTTTGCCGTCCGCTGGCTCCACGTCATCACCGCCATCGCCTGGATCGGCTCGTCCTTCTATTTCATCGCGCTCGATCTCGGGCTGGTCAAACGGCCGCATCTGCCGCCGGGGGCCTATGGCGAGGAATGGCAGGTGCATGGCGGCGGCTTTTATCACATCCAGAAATATCTGGTCGCGCCTGCCCAGATGCCCGAGCACCTGACATGGTTCAAATGGGAAAGCTACGTCACCTGGCTTTCCGGCTTCGCCATGCTCTGCATCGTTTATTATGGCGGCGCCGATCTCTTCCTCATCGATCATTCCGTGCTGGCGCTCACCCAGTTCCAGGCCATCTGTCTGTCACTCGCCTCGCTTGCCATCGGCTGGCTGTTTTACGATTTTCTCTGCAAATCGCCGCTCGGCAACAATACCTGGGGCCTGATGATCGTGCTCTATGTCGCGCTGGTGGCGATGGCATGGGGTTATACGCAGGTCTTCACCGGCCGCGCCGCCTTCCTGCATCTCGGTGCATTCACCGCCACCATCATGTCGGCGAATGTGTTCTTCATCATCATTCCCAACCAGAAGATCGTCGTGGCCGACCTGATCGCCGGGCGCACGCCGGACCCGAAATATGGCCGCATCGCCAAGCAGCGCTCGCTGCACAACAACTATCTGACGCTGCCCGTCATCTTCTTCATGCTGTCGAACCATTATCCGCTGGCCTTTGCGACGCAGTTCAACTGGATCATCGCAGCGCTGGTCTTCCTGATGGGCGTCACCATCCGCCACTGGTTCAACACCACCCATGCCCGCAAGGGCAAGCCGACATGGACCTGGCTGCTGACCGCGCTGATCTTCATCGTCATCATGTGGCTTTCCACCGTGCCGAAGGTGCTGACCGGCGAGGAGGAACAGAAGGCCGCCACCCTTTCGCCGATGCAGCAGCAATTCGTCGCCGACGCCCATTTCGCCAAAGCGCGCGATGTGGTTCAGGGCCGCTGTTCCATGTGCCATGCGGCCGAGCCGGTGTGGGAAGGCGTGCCCTTCACGCCGAAATCGGTGAAGCTCGAAACCGACGAGCAGATCGCCGCCCATGCGCGCGAAATCTATTTGCAAGCCGGCCGCAGCCATGCCATGCCTCCCGGCAACATCACCGCCATCACCCCGGATGAGCGCAAGGTGCTGACCGCCTGGTACGAAAGCGCGGTTTCCGGGGCCGGAAAAGCCGAAGGAAAGACTGAATGAGCATGGTTCTGCTGCGTGGCCGCCTGCTGAGCTTCCGCCGCGCGCCGCTCGCAATCGACGATACGCAAAGCTACCTTTATATCGAAGACGGAGGCCTGCTGATCGAAGACGGCCGGATCGCCGCCATCGGCGACTACGCCGATATCCGCAAGCAGGCCCCCGAAGACATCGAGGAAAAGGATCACCGGCCGCATCTCATCGTGCCGGGCCTGATCGACATGCACCTGCATTTCCCGCAGATGCAGGTCATCGGCTCCTATGCCGCCAATCTGCTGGAATGGCTGAACACCTATACTTTCCCGGAAGAATGCCGCTTCGTCGAAAGCGCCCATGCCCAGCGCATCGCCACGCATTTCTACGACGAGTTGCTGCGCCACGGCACCACCACGGCCGCCGCTTATTGCTCCGTGCACAAGACCTCCGCCGACGCCTTCTTCACTGAGGCCATGAAGCGCAACATGCTGATGGTGGGCGGCAAGGTGATGATGGACCGCAACGCCCCGCAGGGCCTGCTGGACACGCCGGAAACCTCCTATGACGAGACGCGTCAGGTCATCGCCGACTGGCACGGCAAGGGCCGCAACCACGTCGCCATCACCCCCCGCTTCGCCATCACCTCCACCCCGAAGCAGATGGAAGCCGCCCAGGCGCTGGCGCAGGAATTCCCCGATCTCTTCATCCAGACGCATCTCTCGGAAAATCTCGACGAGATCAAATATACCTGCGAACTCTACCCGGAAGCGACCGACTATACCGATATCTATGTGCGCTACGGACTGATGGGCAACAAGACCCTGCTCGGCCACGCCATCCACCTCTCGGAGCGCGAGGCGGACGTGCTCTCGGAAACCGGCGCGGTCGCGGTGCATTGCCCCACCTCGAACCTCTTCATCGGCTCCGGCCTGTTCCCGATGAAAAAGCTGCAACGTCGCGAAAAGCCGGTGCGGATCGCGGTTGCGACCGATATCGGCGGCGGATCGAGCTATTCCATGCTGCGCACCATGGATGAGGCCTACAAGATCCAGCAATTGCTGGGCGAGCGCCTCAACCCGCTGGAAAGCTGGTATCTGATGACCCGCGGCAATGCCGAGGCCCTCTCGATGGTCGACCGCATCGGCACGCTGGAGGCCGGCACGGACGCAGACATCACCGTGCTGAACGCTTCCTCAACACCCGCCATGGCGCTGAAAATGGAAGTGGTGAACAGCCTGACGGAAGAACTCTTCCTGATGCTGACCATGGGCGACGACCGCACGGTGGTTGAGACCTATGTGGCCGGCAGGGCGATGAAGAGCACGCTTGCATAGTTCGGCTGTGGCCGAAACATTTGCTCATGGCCTCATGTATCAGTGGCCTATCAAATCGAGCGGGTGCCGCTTGTTTCTTCTCCCCGCCGGGGAGAAGTCCGCGGCAGCGGGATGAGGGGGCCAGCTCTCGATTTATCACCGACGTTGCCCCCTAATCCGACCCTTCGGGCCACCTTCTCCCCGGCGGGGAGAAGAAACCGTGTCGCACCCGCTCGTTTCAAATGACTGGCTGGCATCACCCGGCCGAAATGCGAATGACCTCTGGAGTGCCCGGTGCCGAACTTAGACACAACCACCCTGCTCATGATCCTCGCGACCTTCATCGTTGCCGGCATCGTCAAGGGCGTGACCGGCATGGGGCTGCCCACTGTCGCCATGGGCGTGCTCGGCCTCTTCATGCCCCCGGTCATTGCCGCAGGGCTGCTCATCCTGCCCTCCTTCATCACCAATATCTGGCAATTGCTGGCGGGGCCTGATTTTCGGGCCATCGTGAAGCGGCTGTGGCCGATGATGATCGCCATCGCGGTCGGCACACTCATCGGCATCCGGCTGATGACGGCGGGCACCGGCGTCTGGGCCACCTCGGCACTCGGCCTGTGCCTTGCGGCTTACGCAGCCTACAGCCTGCTTGCCAGACCGGTCTCGATTCCGGCAAGGCTGGAACCAAAACTCTCTCCCGTCATGGGACTGATAACGGGCCTTTTGACCGGCGGCACCGGAATTTTCGTCGTGCCCGCCGTGCCCTATATCCAGTCGCTCGGTTTCAACCGCGACGATCTCGTCCAGGCGCTCGGCCTTTCCTTCACCGTTTCAACCATTGCACTTGCCGCCGGCCTAGCCTCTCAAGACGCCTTCCGCGTCGAGCACCTGTCGGTTTCCGCACTCGCCGTGCTGCCCGCGCTTCTCGGCATGTGGCTCGGCCAGAAGATCCGTAACATCGTCAGCCCGGCCACATTCCGGCGCTGGTTCCTCATCTGCCTGCTTTTATTGGGAGCCGAGCTGTTTTTGCGGGCTTTCTGGTGACCCACCCAGTCGATTTTGATGTTGCAGCCGTCCCATTCATGTTATGTGAAGCCATCATTCAAATGTGAAGGCTTTATCCATGGGCAAAATCCTGACCATAGCTGACCTGAAGCAACAGGCTCAGCGCCGCGTGCCAAAAATGTTTTTCGACTACGCCGATAGCGGCGCATGGACGGAAGGCACCTACCGCGCCAATGAGGATGATTTTTCCAAGATAAAGCTGCGCCAGCGCGTGCTGGTGGATATGACCGACCGGTCGCTTGCCACCGAAATGGTCGGCGAGAAGGTTTCGATGCCGGTCGCGCTCTCCCCCACCGGCCTGACCGGCATGCAGCACGCCGATGGCGAAATGCTGGCCGCAAAAGCGGCCGAAGAATTCGGCGTGCCTTTCACGCTTTCCACCATGAGCATCTGCTCCATCGAGGATGTCGCTTCCGTCACCTCGAAACCCTTTTGGTTCCAGCTCTACGTGATGAAGGATCGGGACTTCGTCAACAATCTCATCGACCGGGCGAAGGCCGCCGGCTGCTCGGCGCTGGTGCTGACGCTCGACCTGCAAATTCTCGGCCAGCGCCACAAGGATCTGCGCAACGGCCTCTCCGCACCGCCGAAATTCACCCCGAAACATATCTGGCAGATGGCGACCCGGCCGAAATGGTGCATGGACATGGCTCGCACCAAGCGCCGCAGCTTCGGCAATATCGTCGGCCACGCCAAAAATGTCTCCGACCTCTCCTCGCTCTCCTCCTGGACGGCGGAGCAGTTCGATCCGCGCCTGTCGTGGAAGGATGTCGAATGGATCAAGGAACGCTGGGGCGGCAAGCTTATCCTCAAGGGCATCCTTGACGAGGAAGATGCCCGCGCCTCGCTCGATACCGGCGCCGATGCCATCATCGTCTCCAACCATGGCGGCCGCCAGCTCGACGGTGCGCACTCCTCGATCGCCATGTTACCGAAGATCGTCGATGCCGTCGGCGACAGGGTCGAGGTGCATATGGATGGCGGCATCCGCTCCGGTCAGGACGTGCTGAAGGCCGTCGCACTCGGCGCTAAAGGCACCTATATCGGCCGCCCCTTCCTTTATGGCCTCGGTGCCGATGGCAAGCAGGGCGTGACGACGGCGCTGGAGATCATCCGCAAGGAGATGGATGTCAGCATGGCGCTTTGCGGCAAGCGGCTGATTACGGATGTGGACCGCAGCGTTCTGGCGTGATGGTGACAAGGCAGAAGGCGCTCCGGAAATGCAGGAGCCGCATTCTCTGCCGTCATGCCGGACTTGGATACCGGCATCCAGCCACGGCGCGTCTGCGCCGTGAAAAGACCCTTCTGCGATCAAGGACTTGATCGCGCTGGACCCCGGTATCCAAGTCCGGGGTGACGGCGTGCGGACGTTGCCCTCGCGAGCGCCCTCAGCAGCCAGTCTCAATGCCCCACCGTCTTCGAAAAGACATTCACGATCACCACCCCCGTCACGATAAACCCGAGGCCGACAACGGCGGCGATATCCAGCGCCTGGCGGAACACGAAATAGCCGATGCCGGAAATCAGCACGATGCCGAGCCCGCTCCAGATCGCATAGGCCACGCCGACCGGCAGCGCCCGCAGCGTGAACGACAACAGATAAAAGGCCGCACCGTAAAACAGCGCCATCAGCACCGTCGGCAAAAGCCGGGTGAACTGCTGCGACTGCTGCAGGAACGAGGTGGCGATGACCTCGCAGACAATGGCCGCGACGAGCGCCCCGTAGGTGAAGATAGCCGCGTTCATTGTTCCATTTCCTTTTTCGTCTGGGCGATCATCCGGGCTCTGAGAGCCGCCCTGTCGCCACCTGCCCTGCCGTCATCGGCCAGAAGATCGGCAAACCAGATGCCGTCAGCCGCAAGCCTTACGAGTTCCAATACCACCCCCTCATCCGTTTCCTTATGACGGATGAGGCGCCCTTCGAACCAGCTGGTCCACATGCGCCTGAGCGACGGTTCACCGACCATCGACACCGATAACGCCGCCCATTGCCTGCCCGATTCCCGGTCGCGATCGGCGAAAACCGCGTTTACATAGGCCCTCGTGAAGCATCCGTAAGCTTCACAATCCTGTGAGATGAGCGCATCGATTTCCGCGTCCAGCGCCGAAAGAAGGTCCGCCATCACTGCCTCCAGCAAAGCCTGCTTGGAGGCGAAATGATGAAACAACCCGCCCTTCGTCACCCCGGCGGCATCCGCAACCGCCTGCACGGAAAGTGCTGCAACACCCTGCTCGGCAGCGAGTTTCGCCGCGCAATCGAGAAGACTGCGGCGAACGATCTCAGGCTGCTTTTTCCGTTCATGTGCATTTTTCATGTTTCAAAACATACCGGACGGTAGGTTTCTTTGCAAGGAAATTGTGAGGGCTGCCGCCGGCTTGAAATTCATACTTAATTAAGCATGAAAGCGATCTCTAAAGTTTTAGCGGTTTTGTTGCCGGAAAGTGTCAGTAAAACTTCGCTCATCGCGGCGGACGAACAAAAGGGGTGGATTATGTCGGGAACGATCAAACGGGGAATGGCGGGCGCATGGGTCTTCGCACTCGCCTTCTTTTGCGCGATCCTCTCATTGCAGACATCGCCTGCGCAGGCCGGTTACGCCCACTTCATCATGGATGCCAATACCGGCAAGGTTCTGGCCGCGCGCAATGCCGATGTGCTGAACCACCCGGCCTCGCTCACCAAGATGATGACGCTCTACATGACCTTCGAGGCGCTGCATTCCGGCCGGCTTCGCTGGGACCAGAAGATAAAGATGTCCAAGAACGGTGCAGCCGTTATCCCCTCGAAGCTTTATGTGCGCCAGGGGCAGACCTTCACCGTGCGCGAGGCGGTCTACGGCATGATCGTCAAATCCGCCAACGACATGGCGGAAGGCATGGGCGATCATCTCGGCGGCTCCGAGGCAAGGTTCGCCGAAATGATGACCCGCAAGGCCCGCCAGCTCGGCATGACGAAAACGGTGTTCCGCAACGCTTCCGGCCTGCCCAGCAAATCGCAGGTGACGACGGCGCGCGACATGGCGAAACTCGGCCTGGCGCTGCAGCGCGACTTTCCCAAGGAATACGGCCTCTTCGCCATGGAATCCTTCAGCTTCCGGGGAAAACGCGTCCGCGGCCATAACAATCTGATGTATCGCTATCAGGGCATGGACGGCATCAAGACCGGTTATACCAATGCTTCCGGCTTCAACCTCGTCAGCGCCGTCAATCACAATGGTCGCCGCGTCGTCGGCGTCGTGCTGGGCGGCAAGACCGCGCGCAGCCGCGATGCGCAGATGGCCGCCCTTCTGGACAAGGCCATGCCGCAGGCATCGCGAAGCCGCAACACCGAACAGCTCGTCGCCAGCGCCAATGTCAGCCGCACCTTTGCTGTGACGCCCGCAGCCGCGCCCACCGCCTCAGTACCGCCCGCCTCCGTACCATTGCCGATGTTCGCTGAGCGCCGCCAGGATCCGGTCGCCATGCAGATCGCCACGGCGAATAACCAGATGGCCGACATGATGCAGATTTCGGCCATCCCGCGGCCGGCTCCCGCGGCAGCCTCCGCCGGCCAAAGAAGCCGCTGGGAAGTGCAGATCGCCGCCACCGACAGCGAAGCCGCCGCCCGCTCGCTGCTCGCCAATGCCCGCTCCAACATCGCCGGAAATTATGCCGGGATCGCTCCCTACACCGAAGCCGTGCAGAGCGGCTCGGCAACTCTCTACCGCGCCCGTTTCACCGGCTTCGAAGACCAGTCTTCGGCGGTTTCCGCCTGTAAGGAACTGAAGGCGCAATCTTACTCCTGCGTGGTGATGACCAGCGAGGGGTGAGGATCAGCGCTTGAGCCAGCCGCCGGCCAAGGCTTCGGCCAGATGCGGGATGCCGTTGACCTTCGCCATCTCGGCCATGGCCATATTGTCGTAACGGATGTTGCGGAAATAGACCTGCCAGCCGCGCCCGGTCTCTTCCAGCACGGCATAGGTGGCAAGCGGGTGGCCGGCCTCGACGTGATGGTCGAAAGGCGTGTCGTCCTTCCAGCCGGGGCAGCCGACGCTGCCGGGATTGACGATCAGCCGGCCGTCGGAAAGCTGCACGGTGCGGGGAATATGGGTATGGCCACACAGCATCAGCGGCTGCGTGATGCCTTCCGCCATGGCTTCGATTTCGGCCAGCGGCCGCAATTTCAGAACGCCTTCCGGCGACAGCGTTTCCAGCCAATATTCCAGATCGTCGCGCGGCGAGCCATGGCAGCAATAAGCGACATCCTTGAACACCATGCTGAATGGCAGGGTTTGCAGCCAGTCCAGATGGGCGGCGCTCAGCTGCGCATGCGCCGGCCTCTCCCAGCTCCCCATCTCCTCCGGGGCACGGTCGATCAGTTCCCGGTCATGATTGCCGCGAATGCTGGGTATCCAGTTGCTAACAAGCACATCGCCGGTAAACCCCGCTTCCAGCGGGCCGCTGAAACAATCGCCGAGATTGACGATGTCCTTGATGCCAAGCCTCGCGATATCCTCCAGCACGGCTTCGAGTGCTGCGCAGTTTCCGTGAATATCGGCAATGGCGGCAAAGATCATGGCAATCAGCTTCCTCGATAGGTGGAATAGCTATAGGGCGAAAGCAGAAGCGGCACATGGTAGTGGCCGCTCTCATCGGCAATGCCGAAACGGATCGGGATAATATCGAGAAAGGCCGGCTCCGGCAGCGCCACACCCTTGCCGCGCAGATAATCGCCGGCATGGAAAACCAGCTCGTATTGACCCACCTTGAAACTGTCGCCGGCAAGCAGCGGCCCGCCATCGACACGGCCGTCGCTATTGGTCTGCACCGTCTTCAGCTTCTCGCGGCGATCGCCGGAGAGCCGGTAGAGCTCGATCGTCAGCCCTTCGGCGGGCGTGCCCTGAGCGGCATCGAGGACATGGGTGGTCAAACCGGTCATGGCTTGGGCTCCGCGATCATATAGGGCTTATCGAAAAAATACTCTTCCAGATTGTTACCCGGCCCATCGCGGTCGGCAACCAGAAAATCCGAAACCGCCTGCAATGGCATCAGCGGATAATGCCAGACATTGCGGCGGTAATTCACGCCCTGATCGCCCCGCGCCAGAAACACCTGCGGCCGGCCGGGCCGGCCGCCGTCGTCATCGGCGACGACCACGAGGAAGGGCCGGCCGGAAAGCGGCGAAAAACTCTGGCTACCGAGCGGATGCCGCTCCATCATTTCGATTTCATGCGGAAAGGCGCGCGGCTGCCCGCGGAAAATATTGAGGATGACACGCGCGCCCTCACCCGCCGCCTCCGGAGCTGCAAGCGCATGATGCCGCTCGGTCTGGCCGCCATTGATATGCCGCATGGAAGAGGGTGTCGTTTCGATCACATCACCGAAGGATGCGAAAGCCTCTTTGGTGAGAGGTTTTATGTCGAGAAAATCAGTCAAATGTCATTCACCTTGGGCATGCCAGTTTCGCAGAAGAGAGAGTTTGTCCAGAAGGTCCGGTATGGCCGTCTGTGTCGTATCCCAGACCGTTTCAAGATTGATGCTCATATAACCGTGCGCCATCCTGTTTCGCATTCCGCGCATCTTGACCCACGGAATATCGGGAAAATCCGCCACAAAAGCGGGGAACTCTTCCATTATCCGCGCGGTCGTTTCGCCGATAATCAGAAGGTTCATCGCGACCGCCCGTTGGCGGACGAGATCAGCCAAAAATTCATCCTTCGTTTTCAGTCGAACGAAGTCGATGGTTTCCGAAGCAACTTGCCTGATATCCTGAAGATAAACGTGCAGCCGCTCGACGCTCATACAGGCTTCGCTTCCTGCAGAACCTTCACACGGACGCGCTCGGGAAAGTCCCCCGGCGTCAGCAGATGAATTTCCGTGCCGCGCATGATGGCCGATAGCTCTTCCAACAGGCCGCCCAGATCGAACAAAGTTGCCCCCGGCAGCGCATCCACCAGAATGTCGAGATCGCTGTCCGGCCGGTCCTCGCCGCGGGCGACAGAGCCGAACACGCGCGGGTTTGCCGCGTTGAAGCGTTTCGTCGCTTCGCGGATCGCTTCCCTGTTCTTTTCCAGTACCTCGGAAGGTCTCATGCTCTCGATCTCCAGACGGCGTGATTCTAGCAGAACGGCCACCACTCGCCAATTCAGCCTTCCGGCAACATCGCGGAAAGGCGCAGCCAGGCGATCTTCTCCACCTGCGCCGTCGCCGTCTCAAATTCTTCGGCTGCACCGTTGCCGATGCGCGTCTCGAAGGCGGAGAGAATATCGTGTCTGTTCAGCCCTTTGACCGCGATGATGAAGGGAAAACCGAATTTTTCGGTATAGGCGCCGTTCAACGCGGTAAAACGGGCGTGCTCTTCGGGGGTAAGCCGGTCCAGTCCCGCACCGGCCTGTTCGTTGCGGCTGTCGGCCGTCAACTCGCCCGCAATCGCCAGCTTGCCGGCAAGATCGGGATGCGCCCGCAATACGCCGAGCCTTTCCGCCTCGGAAGCCGCGCGAAACTGCGCACAAAGCACGGCGTGAACCGCCTTCGCCGTCAGTTCCAGGCCAGCTCCGCCGGCGTCATAGGCCCGTTCGGCAATGAAGGGCGAATGTTCGAACACGCCGCCGAAACGGCTGACAAAGTCCTCACGCGTCACCATCAAAGCACCTCCGGCTTGTGATGTTCATGCCAGTGACGGGCGATCTCGATGCGCTGCGGGATCCACACTTTCTCATGGCCGAGCACATATTCGATGAAACGGCGAAGGGCTGCGGCGCGGCCGGGACGGCCGACAAGACGGCAATGCAGGCCGACGCTCATCATCTTCGGCGCGCCCTCGACGCCTTCCTGATAAAGCACATCGAAAGCATCCTTCAGATAGGTGAAGAACTGGTCGCCGGAATTGAAGCCCTGCGGCGTGGCGAAACGCATATCGTTGGTTTCAAGCGTATAGGGAATGATCAGGAAAGGCTCGTCCTTCGCACCCTTCACCCAATAGGGCAGATCGTCGGCATAGGAATCCGAAGAATAAAGGAAACCGCCCTCTTCCATGACAAGGCGCAGCGTATTGTCCGAAGGCTTGCCCTGATACATTCCATAGGGACGCTCGCCGGTAACCTCCGTGTGCAGACGCACGGCTTCGACTATATGCTTGCGCTCTTCTTCTTCGGAAAAATCCTTGTATTCCAGCCAGCGATAACCATGGCTGGCGATTTCCCATCCCGCTTCCTTCATCGCCGCAACGGCTTCCGGGTTACGGGCCATGGCGGCGGTCACGCCATAAACGGTGGTGGTGACGCCAAGACCGGTGAACATGCGCCACAGCCGCCAGAAGCCGGCGCGCGAGCCATATTCATAGATCGATTCCATGTTCAGGTTGCGCTGGCCGGGCCAGGGCTGGGCGCCGACGATTTCCGACAGCAGCGATTCCGACGCCTTGTCATTGTCGAGAATGCAGCTCTCGCCGCCCTCCTCGTAATTGATGACGAATTGCACGGCGATGCGCGCGCCGCCCGGCCATTTCGGATCGGGAACATTGCGGCCATAGCCCACCAGATTGCGGGAGTAGTTTTCGGAAATCATGCAGCCACCCAGAACATCTCTCCCAAGGCGGAAACCGATTTCGGGAGACATAAAACAGACCTCCGAAGCGCGATGACCCGGAAGGGGCGCAACAGACGCTTCAGATATGCGATATCCGAACGGTAGCATCCGCATCCGGAATGTCGAGATCAATCTTGCCGACATTCCGATGCTTTTTTGTATACGATCGCGCCGACGTGGTCTTCAGGCAATTTTCCGGGCGGAAACACGACCCATGGGGTGAAGCGAGTGCACCCGGAAAGGCGCGCCCGGTTCATCCTCGATGAAAAGCGCAAGGCTGGAAAATTGCAGCGATCGGGTCAGCAGCGGCTCGAAAACCTTGCGGACGGCCCGCTCTATCCTCTGGCTGCTGGAAGCTTCCACACCGCCGGTCAGCGACATCTGGAACCGGAACTCGTCCATCACATGCGGACTGCCCCAGCGATGCAGATTGGTGAGCTGCGAGGCCGAAAGCCGGTCCGGATCCGCGCGCTCGATTTCCGCGTCGGAGAGCGGCGCCCGGTAACGGTCGAATTCCTGTACCACCCGGGCTGCAAAAAAATGCAGCACTTCGCAGGGCCGCTCGGGAACGAGGCTGAAGACATTCTCCTGCCTTGCCACCACCAGTTGCGGCAGCGTGAAGGGCTCCTGCCTGCCGGAAAAATACATCAGGTCACGCAGAAGCGCGGCCTCGGAATGGCCCTCCGCAAGACGGAAGGGAGCCTTGATCGTGCCGTGGAAACCGTAACGGCGCGGCAGGGCCGTATGGTAGGAAATCTCCTGCATGCCGAGATCGATCATGCCCGGCGGCTCCACCGCCTGACCGGAATAGGCATCGCGCCCCAACCACGCGGCAGCCGCCTGCGTCAGGGGGTCATTGGGGGAAGGCGTGAAATGAATGGCGTATCGCATGCGCTGTCACCTCGCCGCAAAAGCGGACAAACCGGCCTCGTTGCAGGCCAGCAGATAAGTGATTTGCGTGACAGATTAACGACGTGGGCGGCCTGATCAGAACTTTCCAAAGTCCGCGACGGCAATACTCACGTGTTGTTGAAGGTGAAAGCCCGAGGGGATGACAGGCGTGTGACCGCACACGGTCTGCAACGCCGCATCGGCGAGAAAATGCGCAAGCCCGAAGCTGACCTTGAAGCCGCCGGTCAGCGCGACGAGCTTCGGATGGCCGGGGATCGTGCCCACCATCGGGTCCCTCCCCACCGCCTTCGGGCGCAACCCGGCCCAGCGTTCCAGCACCGGCGCGCGGATAAGCGAGGGAACAACGGCAGACGCATCGGCAAGCAGTTTTTCGAGCTTTTCATCCGTACTGAAGGGATCGGAAAAACAATCTTCGCTGGTACTGCCGATCGCGACCATGCCATCCTCATGCGGTACGATATAAAGACCGTTCAGAAACACGACCGGCATCGCCGGGTCGGCTGCCGCGTCGAGAAGCGCTGCCTGCCCCTTCACCGCCTGCCCCAGCGTCAGGCCGGCCTCCAGGCCGAGGGCATCGCGGATCAGGGGGAAGGAATCATGGCCGTTGGCGACGATGACATGGCCGAAGGAAACCTCATCGCCCGACGACAGCACCGCCCGCCCGGCATCCGCGTCGAGCGAAAGAACGCGGCAACCTTCCGCCAGCCGCACATGCCGCGCCTTGCCGAGAAAAGCCGAAAGAAGGGCAATCATCGCACGTGGCGAAACCCGCGCCGCCAGTGTATCGAACACGAAACCCGCCTCACCCGCCGCATCATCCACCCAGCCCGCAACCGATGGCCTGTCACCGACACGCCAATGGAACCGGCGCTCGCCCGACACCCAGTTCTCCAGCGCATCCCGTTCGTGCCGTTCGGCAATGGCGCGCAGATGCGGCCTCGGCAGCGGAATGATACGGCCTGAGCGGCGATAGCCGGCTGAAAGCCCGGTCTCCGCCTCCAGCCCGGCAATCTCTTTTTCCAGCGCAACCAGGGCATCGAACTGGAACTGCTTCTTGTCCGACCAGCGGTCCGGCATATGCGGCATCAACGCGCCCAGAAGCCCGCCGCTGGCGCCGCCGCCGGGGCGATCCGCCTCCACCAGCAATGTATCGATGCCGAGCCGCTCCGCCTTGACGGCGGCCCACAGCCCCATGATGCCGCCGCCGACGATGAGAAGCGGCACGGAAGCCGGCAATCTTGGAGATTGACCCTGTTCGAAAGCGGGATTATCGGCTTTAGCCATGAAACATTCCAACGAAAATATCACAGAGACCGGCGCAGCGGCCGGTTCACCGGCCGGGGAAACCCCCACCGCGCTCGACTGGCGTGACGGGGATATGCCCTATTCACTGGCCTTTGACGACCATTTTTATTGCCAGACGGATGGCCGGCTGGAATGCGGCCATGTCTTCCTCTCCGGAAACGGCCTGCCAGAACGTTGGCTCGAACGGGAGGGCGCCTTCCGCATCGGCGAACTGGGCTTCGGCACCGGGCTTAACCTCTGCGAGACATGGCGCCAATGGAAAGAGATGCGGAAAGAGATGCGCAACGGCCGCTCCACGCTGCATTTCATCTCCTTCGAACTCTACCCGATGAAGGCGGAGGAAATCGACCGGGCGCTTTCCCGCTGGCCGGAAGTGGATGCTGAACGCAAGGCGCTCACCGCCCTCTGGCCCGCCGAGCCGAAAGGACGGGTCGAAATCCAGCTCGATGACGAAACGCGCCTGACAGTGGTTTGCGGCGAAGCGCTCGCCGGCATTTCCGCAAGCGAGGAAAGTTTCGACGCCTGGTTTCTCGATGGCTTCGCACCCGCGCGCAATCCGGACATGTGGTCGCTGGAAATCATGCAGGCGCTTTTCGCAAAGACGGCGCCGGGCGGCACATTCGCCACCTATGCCGCCGCCGGCTTCGTTCGCCGCAACCTCATCGCCGCCGGTTTTGAACTGGAGCGCCGGAAAGGTTTTGCCGGAAAGCGGGAAATGCTCTGCGGGACCAAACCCTTCGGCTGACGCGAAGCACAGCAATGTTTCTGTCGAAAAGTCACACGCCCGGCACGTCGCGGCGCGGCATGTTTTCGCCCAGCCATTGCGCGATCTTGTCTTCGAGCGTTTCCGGGCTGATGGGCTTCGACAGATAATCGTCCATGCCCGCCTCAAGGCATAGTTCCCGATCCGCCTCCTGCGTATGGGCGGTAACGCCGATGATCGGCACATGCCGGCCGTCGGCGGCGGTCCGTTCCGCGGCGCGGATGGCCTGCGTCGCCTGATGTCCATTCATGACCGGCATCGAGACATCCATCAGGATGATGGCGGGATTGTTCTCCTGCCACGCCTGCACGGCTTTCTTGCCATTGCCGACGATCAGAAAGCGCAGACCCGCCTGCTGCAATATCTGGGTAAAGACAATCTGATTGACGTCATTGTCCTCGGCCACCAGCACATCGACAAGGCTGGGCCGATGCCGCGCCGGCACCGCCGTCGATGCGGCATCGCGCTGCTTTCTTTCGGCGGAGCCTTTTTCCGGCCGGACGGCGCCATCACCGAGACCTTCACGCGGGGCCGGAGTTTGCCGGGCGCGTTTCAGCCGCACATCGCGCACCACATCGAATAGCGTGGAGCGCAGGAGCCGCGCCCGCGCCGGCTTCATCAGATGCGCCTGCACATTGAGATCGGTGAACAGCGTCTCGTCGCCGATGACATCCATGGAGGTCAGGAAAACAATGGCAATGTCGTCAAAGCGCACATCCGCTCGGATCCGCTCCACCACATCCAGCCCGTTCATGACAGGCATATGATAATCGAGAACGATGGCGTCGATGGAAAAACCGAGCGACGCCGCCT
This sequence comes from Agrobacterium sp. 22-214-1, assembly GCF_053522465.1. Lineage (NCBI taxonomy): Bacteria > Pseudomonadati > Pseudomonadota > Alphaproteobacteria > Hyphomicrobiales > Rhizobiaceae > Agrobacterium > Agrobacterium sp. 22-214-1. The sequence goes on from NZ_JBNWCK010000003.1 coordinate 350,883, forward strand.
CCTCAAGCACGGCGATGCCGGAAGGCCCATCCTCCACCGCGTGGCCGTCTATGCCCCAACTGCGCAACTGCTCCGTCAGGATGCGGCGATTGACGTCGTTATCGTCGATGACGAGCACGCGGATATCGTCTATCGCCACGGAAAGAAGCGGGAGGTCGCGCTGTCTCTCGGTCACCTGAAACGGAATATTGACCTCGAAGGTCGATCCCCTGCCGACATCGCTGACGACCTTGATCGCGCCGTCGAACAGGCCGACGAGACCGACCGTGATCGCCAGCCCCAGCCCCGTTCCCTCGTGCCGGCGCGTGGCGGAGCCGTCGACCTGGCTGAACTTGTCGAAGATGGTTTCGAGCTTGTCGGCCGGAATGCCGATGCCGCTGTCTTCGACACGCAGCGACAGAATGGCCTCGGAGGCTTCCGCCGAACGTGCCGAAAGCTCGACCAGCACATGCCCCATTTCGGTGAACTTGACGGCGTTTCCAACGATATTGGTGACGATCTGGCGAAAGCGACCAGCATCGCCGATAACCTTGCCGAAGACAGAAGCATCGATCCGGACGATCAGCTCTATGTCCTTTTCAAGCGCCGCCGAGGACAGCAGCGACACCACATCCTCGACCGCCTCCGCCGGATCGAAGGGCACGCTGCGCAGCCTCATCTGCCCGGCCTCGATCTTCGAGAAATCGAGAATGTCGTTGATGATCGTCAGAAGCGCATTGCCGGATTTGACGATGATATCGGTGAAGGTCTTCTGGCGCGTATCGAGATTGGATTTGGCCAGAAGCTCCGCCATGCCGAGAACGCCGTTCATCGGCGTGCGGATTTCATGGCTCATATTGGCGAGGAATTCCGATTTGGCCCGATCCGCCGCTTCCGCGCGTGAAAGTAGCCGCTGCAATTCCTCTTCACGCAGCTTCATCTCGGTCACATCGGTGACGATGATGAGCCAGTAATTGCCGGAACTGTTGGTGGCCTCCAGATTGAGCCAGCTTTTGCCGGCGACATGGATGAGCCAGGAAAACGGCCGGTTGGCGGCGATATTCTCCCTCCAGGCGCGCAGCGTCTCCGCAGCCTCCCCGGCCGTGCCGAAATCGCCGCGCCCGGCGCAATGGGCGAAGAAACCCGACCAGTTGCAGCCTTTTTCCAGAAGATGCGGCGGCACGTCGAACATGCGCGCCATCGCCTCGTTGGACATGATGATGGTGCCCTGCTCGACCAGCACCAGCCCCTGCGCCATGGCGCGCGTAGCGCCCTGCATATATTCGCCGACCCGCTCCAGTTCGGCCTTCGCCTTGCTGATCTCAACGTCGCGCATACGCACATCGGTGACGTCGGCATAGGTGCTGAGGATTTTCCCGCCTTCGAGCCGGGTTTTCGAAATAACCGTGACCTTGCCGCTTTTGCTGCGCACCTCGCGGGGCGCAAAGACCTCCTCCTTCAGAAGCCGCTGCACCCGCTCGCCATAGACCTCATCGAAAGGCCTGTCGCCATAGTCATAAAGGCCGCTGTCGAAATTCATCTCCATGAATTCGCGATAACTTTTGCCGACAAGCGACTTCTCGCCGCCGATCTCGCCCCAGACCTCATAAAAGAACGGATTGACATATTCGATGATGAGATCGGCGCTGAGCAGCAGCACGCCCACCGGCAGGGCATGCAGAACCGCTTCGAGCTGGCGGTGCAGCGCCTCAGCCTCGGCCTGCGCGGCGATCAGCGCCTTTTCCCGGTCCTGCAGCAGGCTGGCATCGGTGACCGAGCCCACCAGATAATAGTCGTCGTCTGGCGTCGCGACCCGGCCGAGCCTTGTGATGACAGGAATGGCGCGGCCATCCGCAAGCGGAACGCTTCCGGTCTTTTCAATGGCTTCCCCGGTTCGCAGAATATGCTCGTTTTCCCGCTGGAACTGCGGGCCTTCCTCCGGAAACATCTCGCATTCGGTCTTGCCGATATGGTCGGCGAGGCTGCCGCTCAGAAATTTCTCATAGGCCCATTGGCAAAGGTCAGCCGCCTGTCCTGATCCCGCAGGAACACGCCGACCGGCAATTGCTCAAGCGCGGCGCGCAGAAGCCAGGTCTCGCGGATCTGCGTGCTCAGAAGCGTCTCATGCGCCTTGAACTCGGTGACATCCACCCGCAGCCCCACCAGCATGCCGTTTTCCAGCCGCTTGTTGACCATGCGCACCCAGCGGCCATCGGCAAACTGCTCCACCCTTTCGAGATAGGGCAGGGAAAAATCCCGCAGCTGCTCCTGCATCCACCCTTCGAACGCCGGATCACCGTCCTTCGCATCGCGGTAGCCGCTCGAAAAATAAATCGCCCTCATCAGCGTCTCGAGCGGGACGCCGGCCTTCAGGTCGACACCGAGCGCGCTGTAGAATTCCCTGAAGCGGGTATTGCAGTAGACCAGCCGGTTTTCGCGGTCATAGATCACGATACCCGCATCGACGAGATCGATCACGCCGCTGCCGAACAGCAGGTCCGAAGCGCTGTCGGCTTGCGGAAAAACCTCCGCGGTGGCGGACGGCATGTCCTCGAACGCTTCGAACAGGAACAGATTGCCGTCGTCACCGGTGAAACGTTCGCAGCGAAGCGTGTATGGCCCGGACGCGCCCCCACCATGGCAGGCAATCATCTCATCCGTAGCGAAGACCAGCGAACGGCGCTCCCTGTCCTCACGCTCGGCATCGCGAATATCGGCGGAAAGGGAAAGGCTGGTGTGTCCCTTGAATGCCCCGGACGGACGCCCCATGACCCGGGCATAGGCGGAATTGACCGCGATATAACGAAGTTCGCTGTCCTTGATGCACGCGGGCAGGTCCAGGGCGGCCACGGCCCTGCAAGCCTTTTCCAGCAACCCGCAGCCTTCGGTCAATCGATACTCCACACCTTGCAGTCCATTCCTGTCGAATCAAATATTTCCGGACGCCGTCGCAAAAAACGTTATGTGAGAAAATCGATCTTTGCTATGTATCCGACGGTGTCGTTACCCTTTTTTAACCATAATTCTTCGCTGGCACCCGCGCCGTCCAGGCAATCGCCGGCTACCGGTACGCATGGCTGCCATGCACCCTCCGGCGGCGGCGTTACAAAACTATCGCTTGACTTTGACGCACAAAACGCCCACATGGCCCTCAAGCTTTCACCTTCGGCAGCCGCGTGAGCTGCAGCGTATGACCGGAAAGACGTCCTTAAAATAAGGAATCTGGCCCGCATGAAGGAAAAGCGCAAAGAATACAGAAGACGGCATGTGCCGCACTGATGCGCAGAAAGTTATTCCAACCCACAAGTTCCCAATTCACGCGGGGTTCTTGACGCCGAAACCGCCGGACAGCAGCCCTGTTCCGGACGATTGGTTTTTGGCGCCCCGAAAGGCATTATATTGACCAGTTTTAGCGAACTCGGCCTCTCCGAAAAGATCGTGGCCAGCGTTACCCAGCTTGGCTATACGACCCCTACTCCTATTCAGGCAAAGGCCATTCCGCTGCTGCTCGAAGGCCGTGACCTGATCGGCCTCGCACAGACCGGCACCGGCAAGACCGCCGCTTTCGGCCTGCCCATCATCGAAATGCTGATGAAGCAGGCGGACCGCCCGGCAAACCGCACCTGCCGCACGCTCATCCTCGCCCCCACGCGCGAGCTGGTGAACCAGATCGGCGAAAACCTGCGCTCCTTCGTGAAGAAGACGCCGCTGCGCATCAACCAGGTGGTTGGCGGCGCGTCGATCAACAAGCAGCAGCTCCAGCTCGAAAAGGGCACGGACATTCTGGTGGCGACCCCCGGCCGCCTGCTGGACCTCATCGCCCGCAACGCCATCTCGCTCTCCAAGGTCACCTATCTGGTGCTCGATGAAGCGGACCAGATGCTCGATCTCGGCTTCATCCACGATCTGCGCAAGATTTCGAAGATGGTGCCGGCCAAGCGCCAGACGCTGCTCTTCTCGGCCACAATGCCGAAGGCGATCGCCGATCTGGCCCACAGCTACCTGACCGATCCGCTCAAGGTGGAAGTGACCCCGCCCGGCAAGGCAGCCGACAAGGTGGAGCAATATGTTCACTTCGTCGCCGGCAAGAACGACAAGACCGAGCTTCTGAAGAAGTCGCTCAACGAAAACCCGGATGGCCGCGCCATCGTGTTCCTGCGCACCAAGCATGGTGCGGAGAAGCTCTACAAGCATCTCGAACATATCGGCTTCAAGGTCGCCTCCATCCACGGCAACAAGAGCCAGGGCCAGCGCGAGCGGGCCCTGAAGGGCTTCAAGGATGGCGAGATCAAGGTGCTGGTGGCAACCGACGTCGCAGCCCGCGGCATCGACATTCCGGCCGTCACCCACGTCTTCAACTATGATCTGCCGGAAGTGCCCGACGCCTATGTTCACCGCATCGGCCGTACCGCCCGTGCCGGCCGCGACGGCATCGCCATCGCCTTCTGTGCACCGGACGAAACCCGCCTGCTGCACGACATCGAAAAGCTGATGAAGATCGATATTCCGGTCGCCTCCGGCGAACGCCCGGCCGGTCTTGCGAGCCCGACGCGCCCAAACAACAACCGCGGCGGCCGCAACAACAATGGCGGCCATCAGCGTGGCCCCCGCGAAGGCGGACGTCACAACGGCGAATCCCGCCCGTCGCGCCACCATGCTCCGCGCGACGCGGACAACGATCTGGAAGTCACCTCCGACTTCAAGCGCGTCAAGCAGGCTGAAGGCGACGCAGGCCGCCCGGCCGGCCCGCGCAAGCACCGTCGCCCGGCCCGCAAGCCCGGCGGCAGCGGCGCCAACCGCCACGCCCCTGCAGGCGGCAACGGCCAGGAAAAGCGCGCTTCCGGCAACGGCCATCGCGGCCGCAACCGCTAAGTTGCTCTGAGTGGATTAAGGACGCCCGGCATTGCCGGGCGTTTCTTCTCCCCGCCGGGGAGAAGGTGGCCCGAAGGGTCGGATGAGGGGGCAACGTTGCCGTATCTCACCACCCTTGCCCCCTCATCCCGCTGCCGCGACCTTCTCCCCGGCGGGGAGAAGAAACAAGTGGCTAGCACTCGCCAATCAAGCCCTGCAGCCACATCCGGCCAGCGGGGCTTTTCTTTCCCTTCAACTACCCTGCGCGACCGGACGACGCCGTGACGGCAGGGTCATGGCCAGCACACCGGCAATGACGCAGACGAGGCCCACCCACATGGCAGGTGTCGGCATTTCCCCCAGAAACGCCATGCCGATGGCGACGCCGACCGGCACCCTGAGATAGGCCTGCGACGTGGTGCCGACGGAGCCCAGCGTCTGCATCAGCCGGAAATAGATCATGAAGGCGAGCGCGGTCGAAAAGACGCTAAGGCACAGGAGCGCCGTCAGTGACGCCGCCGAAGGCGACAGCGTCCAGGGCCGGTCTACGATCAGGCTCACGGGCAACAGGAAAACAGCGCCGCAGATAAGCGAGCCGGCGGCCGGCATGATCGGATCGAGCCCTTTGAAATTTTTACTGAAAATGGCCGCGCAGGCATAGGAAAAAGCCGCCGTCAGCACGGCGAGCTGGCTCCATATCGCCTCGCCCGCGCCGCTCAGCGCTTCGACGCCGATGATGAGGCACACACCCGTCATGCCGGCAATGGTGCCGAACAGCTTGCGCCCGCTGACCGGCTCGTGCCGGATAACGAGTGCGGTGAGAAGAAAGGTGAAGATCGGCGTCGTTGCATTGAGAATGACGGCAAGACCGGCATCGATGCTCTGTTCCGCCCAGGCGATCAGCGTGAAGGGCAGAACGCTGTTGATGCAGGCCTGAATGAAGAACAGCCGCCATGTCGCCACATCCGTGGGCAGGCGCAGCCCGCGCAGCCGGATCACCGCAAAGAGCAGCAGACCGGCGATCAGGGTTCTCGAGGCGATGAAGGTGATCGGCGGTATCGTCTCCACCCCGATCTTGATGAAGGTATATGACGCCGCCCACAGGGTGGACAACAGGGCGAGAAGCAGCAATTCGCGGGCGATGGGGTTCTGGGAGGTCACGGATCGATTTTCCAACTGCGTTCAGGATGGCCCGTTCTTAATCCGAAAACAAGCATCTATGCTTCGGCCACGGCCGAAGCTTTAATCCTTCTCAAAAAAAAGCTCCGCACGGCGTGACCATGCGGAGCTTCGGCAAAAGAGATCGATGACGGCTCGGGCAATCAGGCCCGGCGCTCATCCACCGAGAAGGCGCCCGGACCGGCAACGAACAGATAGAGGAAGATGAAGCAGAACAGGATGGCGGCGTCGCCACCGTTCAGGGCCGGGAAGAAATTGCTCGGCGCATGCGCCATGAAATAGGCCACCGCCATCTGGCCGGACAGGATGAAGGCGACGGGTCGTGTGAACAGGCCGATCAGCACGAGAATGCCGCCGACGAGTTCCAGAAGCGCCGCCACCAGCAGCATCGTCGGCAGGGAGCCATCCATCTGCGATGCCGGAAAACCGAACAGCTTCTGCGTTCCATGCGAAATGAAAAGCAGCGCCGTCATGATGCGCAGCGCCCCGAGTGCCTGCGGGCGATAGCGGGAAAGAGAGTCGAAAGTTGCCATGTTCATGTGTCCCCGTTGAAGTGGTGCCGCGCTCGATACAGTGCATTTACGCCTTTATGGATACACGTCTCGAACACCGGAAATCACGTTTCCGATATAGCAGAACTCCCTTAAATACAGAAAGGGAGGCATTCTACACATGGTTGATTTTCAAGCATAAAATTGACCGTCTGCCGAAAAAATCAACTCAAGGATACAGGCATTTTCTGGCGTGGCAAAGGCGGAAAAATCCGCCTCTTCCTCACGCCTGCAAGACGACGACCTTCGAACCGACCGGCACGCGGCTGTAAAGATCGATGATGTCGTGGTTCAGCATGCGGATGCAACCGCTCGACATGGCATGGCCGATGGATTGCGGCTGGTTGGTGCCGTGCAGACGGAACATGGTGTCGTTACCGCCGCGATAAAGATAAAGGGCACGCGCGCCGAGCGGATTGTTCGGGCCGCCCGCCATGCCGCCGGCAAATTTCAGATTGCGCGGATCGCGGCGCATCATGTTCGCGGTCGGCGTCCAGGACGGCCATTCCGCCTTGCGGCCGATATAGGCATCGCCCTTCAACGCAAGACCCTGCCGGCCGACACCGACGCCGTAACGCATGGCGCGACCATCGCCCATAACGTAATAAAGCCGCCGCGCCGGCGTATCCACCACAACCGTTCCGGCCGGATGCCTGGTATCGTAGGTGACTTCCTGCCGACGGAGTTCCGGCTTGACCTTGTCGAGATGCATGGCGGGAAGCGGGAATTTCTCCTCCGGCTTTGCCGCATAATTCAGCCTCTGCTGGCCGATGCCGGTATTCGCGCAGCCGGCCAGAAACAGCGGCAATCCGAACAGAACACCACGACGTGAAATAGACATGTAACCCCCGCCAAATCTTTGGATTAACGAGAGGTATAATTTTATGGTTAATAAAACCCTAATATGAGGTTGTATTAATTAACGTGCGACAACCGGAGCGGTGGAGCGGCGATTGGCGAGATAAACCCCCGTCACCGCCAGAACGGTGCCGGCAATCATGGCCGGTGTCAGCGTTTCGCCGAAAAGCAGTGCTGCTTCCACCGCCGCAAGCGGCGGGACGAGATAGATCAGCGAGGCGGCCCGCGAGACCTGCCCGCGCCGGATCAGATAAAGAAGCAACGCCACGGCGCCGATGGAGATCGCACCCACCGACCAGGCGAGCGTGGCGGCAAGGCCGAGGCTCCAGTCCACATGCCCATCCTCCAGCAGAAGCGCGAAGGGCACGGTGACCAGCAGCGCACCGACATATTGCAGCGTGGCCACCGCCATGATGTTTCCGCCATGGACGTATTTCTTCTGGTAGAGCGTGCCATAGGTAACCGAAGTCATGCCCAGCACATTCACCGCCACGGCGTAAAGCGGCACCGACAGGCCGACAGCACCGGTGGCCATGACCTTCGGCAGCACGGCAATGGCGATGCCGGCAAAGCCGATGAGCAGGCCGGCGCGCTGCAAGGGCGAGATCCTTTCGCCGATCATGTAACGGGCGGCCACCGCCGTCATCAGCGGCTGCAGACCGGCGATGATGCCGCCGATCGCCGCCGGCACGCCCTGCCCTATCGCCCACCAGATCATGCCGAGATAAAGACCGTGCAGGAAGACGCCGGACAGGATCGCCCGGAAGAGATCGGCACGCCGCTGAGGCCACTGGATGGAGGAAAAGCGGCAGATCGCCCACAGCAACGCCCCCGCCAGCAGATAGCGCAAACAGAGAAAGGTCAGCGGTCCGGTATAATAGACCGCATATTTGGCGGTGACCCAGCCGGTCGACCAGAGAAAGACGAAGATGGCCGGAGCCAGACGGTCGAGCGACATGGGAACATCCCCTGTGCCGCACGATGCCCGTAACCGGACACGGTGCGGGAAAGGCGGCGAATTGATATTTCTGCGGCTTCACGCAAACCGGCGAAGGATCGAACCGGGTATTCAGCAAGGCGGTATCCGCATCCCGACGAAAGGTCAAAGGCGTTTTCGTGATCGCATCTTTCAGATTTTCTGATGCGACGCCCGATATTCATCAACCGAAAGCGACCGATTAAAATTTATGCATTCGCCCACGGCGCACACAGCACCGCCACCCCAATACGCGCCTCATCCCCGCGCAACCAATTTGCCAATGCCGCATTTATAGGCTGAAACCGAAAAAACGCTTCTTTTTTAAAACTCTAGGGCGGTGAAAAATCTTCTCGGGGAGGCCTGCATAGTTCTTGCATTGCATTTGGCGTTGTATTCATATGGCAAAAAAGGGGACATCGAAGTTGGCATTTGACGAAATGATAAATGCGGACGACACGCCGCGAAGCCCATATGAAAACTATAACGAGTGGTACAGCCGACAGGACAGGGCGCACCTGATCCAGAAATCAAAAGACGCGGAAAACATCTTTCGAAAAACCGGTATTACTTTCGCAGTCTATGGCCATGCCGACAGTTCAGAAAAACTGATCCCCTTCGATATCATCCCACGCATCATCTCCGGACGCGAGTGGCGCAAACTGGCCCAGGGCATCGAACAACGCGTCCTCGCCCTCAATGCTTTCCTCGACGATATCTACCACAAGCAGGAAATCATCCGCGCCGGCCGCATTCCCCGCGAAATCATCGAGAAAAACGAAGCCTTCCTGCCGGAAATGATCGGTTTCACCCCGCCCGGCGGCGTTTACACCCATATTGTCGGTACGGATATCGTCCGCACCGGCGAAGACCAGTTCTACGTTCTGGAAGACAATGCCCGCACGCCCTCCGGTGTCAGCTACATGCTGGAAAACCGCGAGACGATGATGCAGATGTTCCCGGAGCTCTTCCATGAGAACCGGGTGCGGCGGGTGGAGGATTACCCCTATTTGCTGCGCCAGTCGCTCGCCTCGCTCGCACCGCCCGGCTGTTCCGGCAAGCCGCGCGTCGCGGTGCTGACGCCCGGCATCTACAATTCCGCCTATTACGAACATTCCTTCCTCGCCGACATGATGGGCGTGGAGCTGGTGGAAGGTTCCGACTTGCGCGTCATGGACGGCAAGGTCAAGATGCGCACCACCCGCGGTTATGAGGCCATCGACGTGCTTTACCGCCGCGTCGATGACGACTTCCTCGATCCGCTGACCTTCCGGCCGGATTCGGCGCTCGGCGTTCCGGGCATCATGGATGTCTACCGCGCCGGCAACATCACCATCGCCAATGCCCCCGGCACCGGCATTTCCGACGACAAGGCGATCTATTCCTATATGCCCGAAATCGTCGAGTTCTATACCGGCCGCAAGCCGCTTCTGGAAAACGTGCCGACCTGGCGCTGTTCGGAGCCGGACAGCCTGAAATACGTGCTGGACAACCTCGCCGATCTCGTCGTCAAGGAAGTTCACGGTTCGGGCGGTTACGGCATGCTGGTCGGCCCCACGGCGACGAAAAAGGAACGGGCGCTGTTTGCGGACAAGCTGAAAGCCCGCCCCTCCAACTATATTGCGCAGCCGACGCTTTCGCTTTCCACCGTGCCGATCATGGTGAAGAACGGCATCGCGCCGCGCCATGTCGATCTGCGTCCCTATGTGCTCGTCTCGGACAAGGTGAAGATCATTCCCGGCGGACTGACCCGCGTTGCCCTCAAGCAGGGCTCGCTGGTGGTCAATTCCAGCCAGGGCGGCGGCACCAAGGATACCTGGGTACTGGAGGATTAAGCCATGCTGGGCAGAACGGCAAACGGGCTCTACTGGATGTTCCGGTACATCGAGCGCGCTGAAAACATCGCCCGGTTGATCGATGCGGGTCTGCGCGTTTCACTGACGCGCTCGGGTAGCGGCGATGAAGACTGGGACGGCGTGTTGCAGAGTGCGGGCGTTCATGAAGCCTTTCTCGAAACGCGCGAGAAGGTAACGGCGGCCAATGCCATCGATTACCTCCTGCGGGACAAGGCGAACCCTTCCAGCGTCATGTCCTGCATCGAGGCGGGCCGCAACAATGCCCGCATGGTGCGCACGGCGCTGACGCGCGAGACATGGGAAGCCACCAACGAATTCTGGATCGAGCTGAAGAACATTCTCGGTCGCAAGCTCAACCATGCCGAACTGCCGCAGACCATCGATGTCATCAAACATCGCGCCGGCCTGGTGCGCGGCGCCTTCCACGGTTCGATGCTGCGCAACGATCTCTATAATTTCTCCCGCATCGGCACTTTCATCGAACGGGCCGACAACACCGCCCGCATTCTCGACGTCAAATATTACGTGCTGCTGCCGGCTGTGGCGCATGTCGGCTCCTCGCTCGACAATGCGCAATGGGAGTCCATCCTGCGCTCGGTCTCGGCGCACCGCTCCTATGGCTGGGTCTACGATGCGGAATACAAGCCGGCCAATATTGCCGACTTCCTCATCCTCAATGGCCGCATGCCGCGTTCGCTTGCCTATTGTTACGAGAAGATCGCCAGCAACCTCAATTACATCGCCGAGGATTACAGCGAGAGGCACAAGGCGCATGAAACGGCCGAGAGCATTCGCGACAGCCTGCGCGCGACGACCATCGCCCGGGTGATGGACGAAGGTCTGCACGAGTTTCTGGAAAGATTCGTCCATCGCAACGGGCAACTGGGACAGGAAATCACGGAAGGCTACCGCTTCTATCAATAAGCGCGTGGACGGGGACAGCTTATGCGTCTGAAAATCACCCATACGACGGAATATGTCTATGACGAGCCGATGCCCTATGCGTTGCAGCGACTGCGCCTGACGCCGCAGACCGGCCCGGGCCAGACGGTGGAGAACTGGGATGTCTCGGTCGATGGCGCCACCGTCGAAGTTACCTATGACGACCATTTCGGCAACCGCGTTGCGCTGGTGGAAACGGAAGGCCCGCAGCAGCGGGTGAAGGTGGTGGCGAGCGGCACCGTGAACACCGAGGACAAGGCGGGCGTGTTCGGTTACCACATCGGCAATGCGCCGCTGTGGCTTTTCCTGCGCGAGACGCCGCGCACCAAACCGGGAAAGCTCGTGCGCGAACTGGTGAAGGTGAGCGCCGGCGACAGCGAGCTGGCCCGCCTGCATGACCTGATGGAAAATATTCACCGCAAGGTGGAGTATGTGCCCGGCGCAACCGATATCGAAACCACGGCGGAAACGGCGCTGGAAGCGGGCAAGGGCGTCTGCCAGGACCACGCCCATATCCTGATTTCCGCCGCCCGGCTGATGGGCCTGCCGGCCCGTTACGTTTCCGGTTATCTGATGATGGAAGAGGTGGAAGAACAGACGGCCACCCATGCCTGGGCCGAAGTGCATCTTCAGGGGCTGGGCTGGGTGGGTTTCGACGCCGCCAACAATATCTGCCCTGACGACCGCTATGTGCGCATCGCATCGGGCCTCTGCTACCGCGATTGCGCGCCGATATCGGGCATGCGCATCGGCCCAGCCGGTGAGACCCTGAATGTGTCGGTCACCGTGCAGCAATCGCAGGGCCAGAGCCAGTCGCAAAGCTGAGACGATGGCCGGCAGGGACGACGACACAATCGGCTTTTATACGGGTAACGCCGCAGCCTACACGTCGCGCGGACAGGCGGCGGATCGCCCGCATCTGGAAACATTCCTGGCGCGGCTGCAAGAGGGTGCAAGCATTCTCGAGCTGGGATGCGGCGGCGGGCAGGACAGCGAATTCATGCTGGCCGCCGGTTACGATGTCCACCCCACCGACGGAACGCCTGAAATCGCCAAAGCGGCGCAAGCCCGGCTCGGCATTCCCGTCCGGACATTGCTGTTCGAAGATATCGATGAGAGTGAGCGATATGACGGCGTCTGGGCCAATGCCTGCCTGCTGCATGTGCCTCGCCCTGCCCTGCCAGGCATTATCGGCAGCATCCACACGACGCTGAGGAAGGGCGGCGTTTTTTATGCCAGCTTCAAGGCGGGAGAAGCGGAAGGCCGCGACATGTTCGGCCGTTATTATAATTACCCTTCGAAGCCCTGGTTGGAAGACGCTTACGGACAGTTTGACTGGGCGGCGGTGGAGATCGAGGCAAGGCAGGGCAGCGGTTACGACCAGCTCCCGACCGCATGGCTGCATGTGACGGCAACGAAACCCTGAACCGGCGCGACAACTTGGCGGTTGCGAAACCCCGTCCCAGCCGGTTTAATCCCCGCATCGATTTGAAAGCATGATCCGGCTTCAGCCTGCGGGAGGAAAGCCGACCGGGAGACGGCCTTGTACAGCATTTCCGACTATCGCGACTGCCAGTCGCATGGCCCCGTCATCGCCGAACGGGTCTGGACGGCATGGTGGCAGGATAGCGGCCTTCAGGTGGGCGACGTCGCCGAGCACCTGAAGGACATGACCAACCCCCATGCGCTGCCCACCGGCTTCGTCGCCCATGACGGCGGCGATTATGTCGGCTCCGCCTTCCTCATCCATTGCGACCTGGAAGAGCGTCCGCAATATCTGCCCTGGGTCGCAGCCCTGTGGGTGGAAGAAGACCGTCGGCGCTCGGGCGTGGCGCGAGCCTTGATGCAGGCGGCAACGCAGAGGGCGGCCGAACTTGGCCACGAGACCAGCTATCTCTGCTGCCAGCGGGGTCTCGAAGCCTATTATGTCAACTGCGGCTGGACCGTTCTGGAACGTGGCGTCGGCAAACACGACCTGACGGTGCTGACCTACACAACAGACAAATAGGTTTCCGCCGCGATCCGCCGCCGGAAACCCCTGAACCGCCGGGAGGAAGCATGCGACCGCCAACCGCCATTATGGAAACCGCGCTCTACACCGACGATCTCGACGCCGCCGAAGCCTTTTACCGGGATGTTTTCGGGCTGGAAGTGGTACGCAGGCTGCCGGGGCAATTCATCTTCTTCCGATGCGGGCAGCAGATGCTGCTGATTTTCGATCCCGAGCAATCCCGCCGGGCCGACCCCGACAATCCGATCCCCCGCCACGGCGCGGTGGGGCAAGGTCATTTCTGCTTTTACGCCAAGGACAAGCCGGAGGTGGACGGCTGGAAGGCGCGCTTCGAAACGCTCGCAATTCCAATCGAACATTATCACCGCTGGCCGAATGACAGCTATTCCGTCTATATCCGCGATCCGGCTGGTAATTCGGTGGAGGTTGGGGAAGGCAAGCTGTGGGGGTTCGGGTGAGGCAAGCGCCTGAAAGTTGCCCGACGCACAAAGGGATAACGGGATGAAGAGCTATCATCTGGCGTCATCCTCGGGCTCGTCCCGAGGATCTATCCACGTCGCGTAAAATCATTTGGTCGCAGATCCTCGGGAAAGCCCGAGGATGACGTCGAGGGAGGGATGACCCACCCCCGACCATTTTTCACGTGCAGTCCGCAGATCAGATCTGCCGAACCGTGATCTCTTCTTCCGCATCAACGGCCAGCGGGTTCTTCAGCGGCAGGCCGAAACCGGCGGCTTCGATCTCGAAGACGTCGCCCGCTTCGGGCTTGATGCCTTCTGCGAAGGAAAGCGTTGCGGTGCCGAACATGTGCACATGCACGTCGCCGGGCGCGCGGAACAGGCCGTATTTGAAGTGGTGATATTCGAGGTTCGCGAAGGTGTGGGACATGTTGTCCTCACCGGAAACGAACGGCTTTTCGAAGATGACCTTGTCGCCGCGACGGATGCGCGAGGTGCCGCGAATATCGGACGGCGGGGCGCCGACGCGGATTTCCGGGCCGAAGCTTGCCGGGCGCAGCTTGGAATGGGCGAGATAGAGATAGTTGATCCGCTCGGTGACGTGATCGGAAAACTCGTTCGAAACGGCAAAACCGATGCGCACCGCTTCGCCCTTGTCGGAGATCACGTAGATGCCCGCCATTTCCGGCTCTTCACCGCCATCCAGCGCGAAGGAGGGAGAGGTGAGCGCCGCACCCGGTGCCGCCGCCACATGGCCGTTGCCCTTGTAGAACCATTCGGGCTGAACGCCCTTTTCGCCGGCCTTGGGCTTGCCGTTTTCGAGACCCATGCGGAACATCTTCATGGAGTCCGTCAGGCTTTCTTCGGCGGCTTCCGTGGTCTTCTTGTGCATGCTGTCGCGGGTCGCGGCCGAACCCAGATGGGTAAGGCCCGTGCCGGTCAGATGCAGATGCGCCGGATCGGGATGGGTGATCGGCGGCAGGAAACGACCTTCGGCATAGGCCTTTTCAAGATCGACGGCATCGCCCAGACCACGGGCGGAGATGACGTCGGCGAGGCTCTTGCCGCTATTGGCGGCTTCCATGGCGAGCGCATAAACGGACTCTGCGCCCTTGACCGCGCGTGCCTCTCCGCCGTCTTCGCGGACCGCTACGGTGATGTTGCCACTGGCATCTTTAATCTGTGAAATGAGCACGGGATTTCCTTCCTCCGGCGCAACGCGCCTTGTCTCTTCTAAGCGGCGCATAACGCCTGCACCTTATGAAAGTGGCCGGAAACCGGCCACTTTTTTGACTTGCTATGTGGGTTGGGCAATCAGCCCTTGTTCTTGTTGTAAACGTCGAAGAACACGGCGGCGAGCAGCACGAGGCCCTTGACCATCTGCTGGAAGTCGATGCCGAGGCCGACGATCGACATGCCGTTGTTCATGACGCCCATGATGAAGGCGCCGATGACCGCGCCGGTGATCTTGCCAACGCCGCCGGATGCCGAAGCGCCACCGATGAAGCAGGCCGCGATGACGTCGAGCTCGAAGCCCACACCCGCCTTCGGCGTCGCCGAGTTGAGGCGTGTCGCGATGATCATGCCGGCAAGACCGGCCAGCACGCCCATGTTGACGAAGGTGAGGAAGCTCAGGCGTTCGGTATTGATACCGGAAAGCTTGGTCGCCTTTTCATTGCCGCCCATCGCGTAGATGCGACGGCCGATGGTGGTGCGGCGGGTCACGAAGCTGTAGAGCGCAACGAGAACAAGCATCACGATCAGCACGTTGGGCAGGCCGCGATAGGTCGAAAGCTGGTAGCCGAGGAACAGGATCGCGGCCGAGATCAAAAGGTTCTGGGCGATGAAGAAACCGAAAGGCTCGACATCGATACCGTGCTTCACGTTCACGACGCGACGGCGCCATGCGAGATAGAACAGCACGACCGTAATCAGCACCGTGAGGATCATCGAGGTGGTGTTGAGACCTTCAATACCGCCGATATCAGGCAGGAAGCCGGTGCTGATGATCTGGAAATCGGTCGGGAACGGACCGATGTTCTTGCCGCCGAGCACGAAGAGCGTCAGGCCGCGGAACACCAGCATGCCCGCCAGCGTCACGATGAACGACGGAATGCGGTGATAGGCGATCCAGTAACCCTGTGCAGCACCGATGATGCCGCCGATGACGAGACAAATCAGCGCCGCAAGGAACGGGTTCATGCCCCATTGTACGGTCAATATGGCCGCTATCGCGCCGACGAAGGCGACGATGGAGCCGACCGAAAGGTCGATATGCCCGGCCACGATGACGAGCAGCATGCCCAGCGCCATGATGACGATGAACGAGTTCTGCAGGATGAGGTTGGTGAGGTTCACAGGGCGGAACAGGATGCCGCCGGTGTAGAACTGGAAGAAAACCATGATGGCGACGAGCGCGATCAGCATGCCGTATTCTCGGATATTGGAGCGAATATAGGTCCCGACCGAGATGACGTTACTTTCTTCGTTTGTTGTGTTTGCCGAACTCATGAGTTCTTCTCCCCTGAGCGCATGATAGCGCGCATGATGCTTTCCTGGCTCGCCTCTCCCTTCGGCAATTCAGCGACGATGCGGCCTTCGTTCATGACGTAGATGCGGTCGCAATTGCCGAGCAGTTCGGGCATTTCCGATGAGATCATCAGAACGCCTTTACCGTCGGCAGCGAGCTGGTTGATGATGGTGTAGATTTCGTATTTCGCGCCGACATCGATACCGCGGGTCGGTTCATCGAGGATCAGCACGTCGGGATTGGAGAACAGCCACTTGGAGAGCACGACCTTCTGCTGGTTGCCGCCCGAAAGATTGACCGTTTCCTGAAAAATCCCCGACGAGCGGATGCGCAGGCGCGTGCGAAAATCGCTCGCCACCTTCATTTCCTTGATGTCGTCGATGATGCTGGCACTCGACACGCCGGCCAGATTGGCAAGCGTGGTATTGTGCAGAATGTTGTCGTTGAGCACGAGACCGAGATGCTTGCGGTCTTCCGTGACATAGGCGAGACCCGCATCGATGGCCTTGCGCACGGTGCTGACATCCACCGGCTTGCCGTCGATCAGCACTTCGCCGCTGATCTTGTGGCCATAGGACTTGCCGAACACGCTCATCGCAAATTCGGTGCGCCCGGCGCCCATCAGACCGGCAATGCCAACGACTTCGCCCTTGCGCACGGTAACGTTGATATCGTGCAGAACCTGGCGGTCGCGGTGCTGCTGGTGATAGGCGTTCCAGTTCTTCACTTCGAGAATGGTCTCGCCGATCGGCACGTCGCGCGGCGGATAACGATCCTCGAGATCGCGCCCCACCATGTTGCGGATGATGACATCCTCGCTGATTTCTTCCTGATGACAGTCGAGCGTCTTCACCGTCATGCCGTCGCGCAAAACGGTGATCTGGTCGGCCACCTTGCGCACTTCGTTCAGCTTGTGGGTGATGATGATCGAAGTCATGCCCTGCTTGCGGAATTCCATCAACAGGTTCAAGAGCGCCTCGGAATCGCTCTCGTTAAGCGAAGCCGTCGGCTCATCGAGGATGAGCAGCTTCACGCTCTTCGACAGCGCCTTGGCGATTTCGACGAGCTGCTGCTTGCCCACACCGATATCGGTGATCAGCGTCTCCGGCGATTCCTTCAGGCCCACCTTCTTTAAAAGTTCGCGGGTACGGTTGAAGGTCTGCTGCCAGCTGATGACGCCGCTCGAAGCGACCTCGTTGCCAAGGAAGATGTTTTCCGCAATCGACAGAAGCGGCACGAGCGCCAGCTCCTGGTGAATGATGATGATACCAATATCTTCACTGTCGTTGATGGCGCGAAAATTCCGCACTGCGCCTTCATAGTGGATTTCGCCCTCATAGGTGCCGGCGGGGTAAACACCGGAAAGGACCTTCATCAAGGTCGACTTCCCCGCGCCGTTCTCACCGACGAGTGCGTGGATCTCACCCTCTTTAACCTTGAGGTTGACGTTCTCAAGCGCTTTCACGCCCGGAAACGTCTTGGTGATGTTCCGCATTTCGAGAATGGTATTGGCCATATCGCAATCCAGCGCCCGATTAATTCCGGCGTTTTTATTTTTATGGAAAAACGGGGATGACGCCAAGCCATCCCCGCATGTGTGTCGAGCTTATTTCAGCTGGTCTTCCTTGTAGTAACCGCCATCGACGAGAACCTGCTTGTAGTTCTCCTTGGTCACGGCAACCGGCTTCAGCAGGTAGGACGGAACGACCTTGACGCCATTTTCATAGGTCTTGGTGTCGTTTACCTCAGGCTCCTTGCCCTGCAGAACGGCGTTGACCATGTTCACGGTCACCTTGGCGAGTTCGCGGGTGTCCTTGAAGATGGTGGAATACTGTTCGCCGGCAATGATCGACTTGACGGAAGGAACTTCAGCGTCCTGACCGGAAACGACCGGCAGCGGCTGGTCCTTCGTGCCATAACCAACGCCCTTCAGCGAGGAGATGATGCCGATGGAGAGACCGTCGTAAGGCGACAGAACGGCGTCAACCTTGGCGTCGGTGTAATAAGCGGACAGCAGGTTGTCCATGCGGGCCTGGGCCGTTGCCGGGTCCCAACGCAGCGTACCGACCTTGTCCATGCCGGTCTGGCCGGACTTCACGACGAGCTTGCCGCTGTCGATGTAAGGCTGGAGAACCGACATCGCGCCGTCATAGAAGAAGAAGGCGTTGTTGTCGTCCGGGGAGCCGCCGAAGAGCTCGATGTTGAACGGGCCCTTGCCGTCCTTCAAGCCGAGCTTGTCGACGATCGAAGTCGCCTGCAGAACGCCAACCTGGAAGTTGTCGAAGGTGGCGTAGTAGCTGACATCGCCGCTGTTGCGGATCAGGCGGTCATAAGCGATGACCTTGATGCCCTGCTCGCCGGCCTGCTTCAGCACGTCCGACAGCGTCGTGCCGTCGATCGATGCGATCACGAGGACCTTGACGCCCTTGGTGACCATGTTTTCGATCTGGGAAAGCTGGTTCGGAATATCGTCATCGGCATATTGCAGGTCGGTCGTGTAACCGGCTTCCTGAAGCTGCTTTACGATGTTGTTGCCGTCGTCGATCCAGCGTGCGGACGACTTGGTCGGCATGGCGATACCAACGGAACCCTTGTCCTGTGCGAAAGCCGGCACTGCGAAAGAAGCAGCACCGATGGCACAAGCCGCCATCAGCGAAATAATGGACTTCATTAACTCTCTCCCTTGAGCCCTTCTCTGGAGCCCGCATGCTGCGGTGCACCATGAAATTCATGCCGTCAGAGGAAGAAGCCGCATTGCGCTCATTCCGATTTCGCAATTGCGAAATGGAACAGCTGCCGCTCCTCCCCGGCATTCCGCAAATTGTTCTGAATCCATATAACTGTCAAATAGAATAAATCAGTTTCCATATATCAATTATGATATATTAAATCGATACAAAAACCGATGAGGGGTATAAACCACGAATGAACAACCAAAAAGTGTATGAGCAGGCGCAAACAACGGATGCCCTTTTCGTCTTTGAGGACAACCCTTTGCTGCGGGCCGGATTGAAGATGAGCCACCTGCGCATGCTGGTCATGATCGAGGAGCACGGGCAGGTCAGCGCAGCCGCCGCCGCCATGAACATGACGCAGCCCGCAGCCTCGCGCATGCTCTCGGAAATGGAGGCGATCGTCAAATCACCCCTTTGTCAGCGGGCCTCGCGCGGCGTGGTGCTGACGAAATTCGGCGAGGCGCTGGCGCGGCGGGCACGCACCATATTGCTGGAACTGCGCGAGGCGAGCCGCGAGCTGAACCAGATGAAATCCGGCAGCGGCGGCTCGGTCTATATCGGCGCCGTCACAGCACCTGCGATCAGCCTCGTGGTTCCCGCCATAAGGCGCGCCATGGACACCTATCCCGGCATCGAAATCAACGTGCAGGTGGAAAGCAGCAACGTGCTGGCCCGCGAACTGCTGGCGGCCCGGCACGATTTCATCATCGGCCGGATACCGGACGATTTCGATCCCGGCCTCTTTTCCATCCATGAAATCGGCATAGAGCGCGCCTGCCTTGTGGCGCGCGAGGGACACCCCCTGCTTCGCGGCGAGCCCGTGACCCTGCAGGATCTCTCCGGTTACGACTGGGTCTTCCAGCCGCCCGGCGCACTTTTGCGCAGAACCATGGAGGATGTCTTCCTCACCCATGGCGTCGCCATGCCGCGCAACGTCATCAACACACCGTCCGTGGTGCTCACCCTTGCACTCGTCTGCAACACGGACGCCATCGCCCCAATCGCGCAGGACATGGCCGAATTCGTTGCCGGCCAGCAGGCCGATATCGGCCGAACCCGGATATTGCCGACGGATTTCGAACTCGTCGTAAAGCCCTACAGCATCATCACCACCAAGGGCCGCGTTTTGCCGCCCAGCGCCCGCCTGCTCTACGATCTGGTTCTGGATGAAAGCCGCAAGCTGACCGGCCTGTGACGGCGGCAAGCCAGACACCACCTTCATGATCCATAAAGGCCGGATAGTCAGACCGGCGAGGGAAAAGCCGCATGCTCTTCGGACAATCCGTTTTCCAGTCGGTCGTGGACAGGCTGAAACACGAAAAAGAAACGGAAGAGGAAGGCGCGGAGCCGCCACCGCCCGCCGGTCACCGCATTGCCGGTTTCAGCTCGGGCTTCGTTATCGATACACATATTGAAACGCCGCCGCCCGCGAACGGCAATCTCGATGCCTATCTCGCCTTCCTGGCCGACCCCGCGCCACCGCCGGAACCGGAGCGGGAGCCCGAACCGGAACCGATGCCGGCCCATCTCGAAAAGACGTCGCTTGCCGATGTTTCGGCGGAACTGGCGATCCACGACACCGACACGGCCGCAACGCTTGCGGAAAAGCGCCGCGCCTTTGCCCGCCTCAATCATCCCGACCGGGTGAAACCGCAGTTCCGGCACAATGCGACGCTGCGCATGACGGCGGCCAATCTCCTGATCGACCAGGCGATCCGGATGCTGCGGGCGCGGGAGCATTTCCGGTAAAAGCGCCGGACGGCCTTATCTCGCAAAATACATGAAACGAAAAACGGAAGGCGCTTCAGCCCGCATCGTTCTTGTCGGTGGGCGCGCTTTCGGCGGCAGGCTCATCCGCGCCATTTCCGCTTTTGGGAGCATCGCTTGCGGGTTTGAACTTCAGCAGCAATTCATAGGCCGCATAGGCCCCGATGCCGGCAACGATGGTACCCCAGAAAAACTCGCGATTGACGAATTCGATGACGGCCCATGCGGCGCAAAAGCCGACGATGAGCAACCGGACCCACAGGGGACGATAAAGCGGATGACTCGTATCGATATTCAGCATGGCGTTCCCGTCCCGGGCCTTTCCAGTCGATCGCATGATTGCGGTTCCACACCCAAAGGCGTGAAGATGCTTATGCGTCTTGGCGGTTTCACAGGAAAATTGCAACGCAATTCAGCCCCGCTGCCGATCAGGCCGGCGTGAAAGACCAGCGCAGGAAGGCCGTCGCCGATGCCGCAGCAATGGGAAGACGGAACACTGCGTCACAGGCAGCACCCTGCGGCGACCTGCGCCTGGATTGCCCCGCTCTCGCCGAAGGTCAGTCGCGCAGGCGTCCGAGCAGCGCCAGAAGCTGATCGCGGGCCTTCTTGCCGCCGATCCTGTCGATCAGCTTTTCCTCACGATCCCGCCAGGTGTTGGAAAGCCGGTCGAGAAGGCTGCTGCCCTCCTCCGTCATGTCGAGGAAATGAACGCGCCTGTCCTCTTCCGATTTGCGGCGGACGAGCAGTCCCTTCTCTTCCATGCTGTCGACGATGGCGACGAAATTGGCGCGCTGTATGCCGAGCGCTTCGGCCACATCGCTCTGCTTGAGACCCGGATTGCCGCCGACGATGACGAGAACGGAAAAATCGGCCGGCCGCAATCCCTGCTCCGCCAGCACATCGGCAAAACCGTTTGCCACGGCAAGTTGCGAGTGCCGCAAATGATAGCTGATCGCAGTCGTCAGCAACCCATAGTCGATA
The DNA here is from genome assembly GCF_053522465.1 of Agrobacterium sp. 22-214-1. NCBI lineage: Bacteria > Pseudomonadati > Pseudomonadota > Alphaproteobacteria > Hyphomicrobiales > Rhizobiaceae > Agrobacterium > Agrobacterium sp. 22-214-1. The sequence goes on from NZ_JBNWCK010000003.1 coordinate 372,557, forward strand.
GCCGTGATATGCGCCGCTTCCGCGCTGCCGCTTTCGGCCTTTTCCGTCCGCGGCCCGTTGCTGTGTGCCAATCGCAAAGCCATCCGATCCCCCGCCTGATTCGTTCCTTTACCTTGTCGAAATCATAACCGACAACGTCACGAAACTGTATCCCAAATAAATGTAGATGATACTAATATTGTATAATAATTTGACAGTTAATCGTCGGCAAAGCAAACCCGGACTCCGGATCGCCACCCGGCGAACAAAAAAAGTATGACTATTTACCCGCCAATTTTGAGGGGATAAAATCGCCTCCCGCGCCGTATTTGAAAGGCGTTGCCCTCATCCGAGGGCCTCTTCGTGAAAGCGGCAAAACAGCGCTCCGACCCGGCAATAACATACTACTTATAAGGGAAACCCTGTTCCGGCAAAAAGACAATACGTCAAACGACGCATCGCCCTGCCGCCGCACAAGGGCCCATGACCACCCCAAAACAGGCACCACGCCGGGCTCCGCCCAAAAACCGGCAACGTTTCGCAAATCTCTGATTTTTAGACATTGATGCGAAAACAAAGCTGGGGTATGAACCAACCGCTGCACGCGATTCAAGCGTGACCGCTGCACCCGTAGCTCAGCTGGATAGAGTGTTGGATTCCGATTCCAAAGGTCACAGGTTCGAATCCTGTCGGGTGCGCCAGCTTATTGCTTGATTTCATTGATATTTCAGTCTTTACTTGCTCTCACGCGCAGCGGAAATAAGCTAGCTCAGTCCTAGCTCAGTAGCGCATATCCTTCGGAATTTCTCAATGATTTCAATGTAGCGTTTCCGGGCTCGGTCTCGGAGCTAGCGCAGTTTCAGCGCAGCGTTCCGACCATAGTAACTCCGTTGGAGCCCAGGTTATGTTGCAGCGCACCTCCGAATCACCAAACGCCCCCTTTACGCTTTTTCAGCGTGAAGGCACCCGAAACTGGTCCATGCGCTATTCGCTCGGCGGCAGGCAGATCAAGAAGTCGCTCGGCATTGCCGACTACGATGCCGCCCTACAGCGGGCAAACGAGATTTATCACGAGCAGAAGTACCGACATAAGCAAGGCCTGTCGCTGGTCCAGCATCCCTTCTGCGGGGTGGCCGAGGAGTTTATCGAAAAGGTCTGCGCGGAAGCGGAACGCGACGAACGCAGCCAATATCACCCGACCTTCTGGCCCCCGATCATCCGGCGTTTTCCTGTCGGCTATTTCGGGGACAAGGCAATCGACCTCATCACTACCGCCGACGTCGAACGCTATCTGGAATGGCGCAAGACCTATTGGACAACGGGGCCGGGATCGAAGATCGAGAAAATCCGATGCGAGCGGGAAGATGGTCGCGTTTTCTCTCGCGCTGCACCACGCAAAGTCGCTGCTTTGGCGACCATGAAGGGCGAAATGGTCATCATCCGCGAGCTTTTCCGTCAGGCATCACGATGGGGCTATTGTAAGCCTTTGGAATTGCCAACCGTCGAAGCGAAGAAAAAGCCCGACAATCGTCGTCCCGGCTTCAAGCCGGAGGAATACGAGAAGCTCATCGCCAAAAGTACCGAGCGGATCAACGAACATCATTTGAAGCTCAAGGTCATCAAGGCGAAGGACGGGCGTGTCTGGACCCAAAAGACCGTTACCGAAGGAATTCGCGCTGACCGCGTTCGGCTGCACGCCTATATCGAACTGATGGCCAATTCCGGCCTACGCCCTACAGAAGCCAAGAACCTTACATGGGGCGATATCTCACCGTTTCTCGCCGATAAGAACTCTGCTCAACAAGGTCTGATCACCGCTGAACCATACGAAATCCAGAAGCAGACCGGCGTGGAGCCCAAGATTTTCCTACTCGCTGACAGCGGCTACAAGCCCTATGCGACCATGATTACCGTCCAGCAAAACCTCATCGACACAAACCCCGATCTCGTACAGCGATTTGTCGATGCATCAATCGAGGGCTGGTACAACTACCTTTACGGGGATAACGCAGCCGCCAACGCGCTGATCAAAACAACGAACCCCGAGATGACCGACGGCCAGATTGGATACGCCATCGACAAGATGAAGCAATACGGGATCGTGGATAGCGGTGATGCGCTGGACAGGGGCATCGGTTGCATGACCGCCGAACGCTACCAAGCAGCTTGCCGACGAACTCGTGAAGGTGAAGCTTCTCAAGGCCGATACAGATTACACGAAGGCATTTGATACCCGATTTTCCTGTAAGGGCGTCGGCGTAGGCCTGAAGAAGTCTTAACCTTCTTCAGGCCCGTTGCAAAACTTGGCCATAAGGCTGGGTTTTGCAACGGACGTTGGCGACAGTCCGCACGCCTAGCGCCGATCGCCCTGCCTCGTGTGTCAATACGTTTTGCTGGCTGATGCGATGAGCCCTGCGGTCAGCAATGCACTTGCAGCACCAAGCCAGAGCGCGCTCGGCACGCCGAAATTGTCGACCGCGAGGCCGCCTACCAGTGCGCCAAGCCCGATCGCCAGTTGCGCGATTGACACGAAGAGCGCGGCGATGCTTTCCAGCCGGTCGGGCGCGGAGGTGAACAGGAAGGTTTGCATGGCGATCGGCAGCATGCCGAAACCGAACCCCCAGGCGACAACCCAAGCGACTGCGGCAAGCGTGTTGCTGCCGGCCAGCAACAATCCCGCGACAGACAAGGCGATCAGAAAAGCGGTGCCGGCAAGGGCAAAAACAAAGTTCCGGCCAGCAGCCCAGCCCCCGAACAGGTTTCCGGCGAACCCCGCCGCGCCATAACCGAGCAGCACCATGCTGAGTGTGCCCGTATCGATGCCGATTGCGCCGATGAGGAAAGGGGTAATGTAGGTATAGGCCGCGAACTGCCCGACGAAGATGAGCACGGCTGCCGTCAGGCCGATCCGGACGCGCCGCAACCGCAACACGTCTGGAACCTGTTTCAATCCCGAACCCTTCTGCGCCCGGATGGCCGGCAGCAGAAACTGGAGCGCCGCCACGACAAGCAGTGCCACACCCGACACAAGCAGGAATGCGGTGCGCCAGCCGAACAGGTCACCGATCAGGGCGCCTGCGGGAACCCCGGCGACAGTACCCAGCGAAACACCAGAGAAGATCAATGCCGTTGCACGCGGTCCTTCCGCGCCGGGGCGGAGGCGTGGGCCTAGTGAACCGCCGATCGTCCAGAAGCCGCCGACAGCGATACCGAGCAGCACCCGGCCGAACATCAAAGCCGCAAAGCCGTGAGCGGTTGCCACGATGGCGTTGGAGACGACGAGCAACATCAGCAGTGCGACAAGCACACGCTTGCGATCGAAACGTGCGGCAAATCCAAGGGTCATCGGCGCGGCAAGTGCTGCGAGAAAGCCGGGTACGGTTACCATCAGTCCGGCCGTCCCCTCACTGATGCGAAGGTCAGCGGCGATCAGCGGCAGAAGACCGACGGGCAGGAATTCGGTGGTAACAAGAGCGAAAGCGCCGATGCCGATGCTGGCGACTGCGGCCCACGAGGCGAGCGGCTTGCTGTCCGCCTGCGCTGAGGGAATGGTTCGGGAGACTGGCATGTCCATGGAAGATGTCCTTTGGTGGAAAGCAGGGCGAACCGGCAAAGGGGATATCTTCCCCGGCTCGCCTGCGATGTTTCAACCGAACTTGACGAGGTTGAGGGCGGGTAGTGGGCCACCGGGGAACTGCACCAGTTTGCCGCCGACCGAGACCGGGCCGAGATCGATGCCGGTGAAGCCGAGTCTGGAGATCAGCGCACCGACTTCCGCCTTCGCGCGCGCGTCGTCACCGGAATAGAACAGGACGCGTGAGCCACCTTCTGCTTTAGGATCGCCGGATAGCAGGTGCGGTTGCAGATGATTGAAGGCTTTGACGACGCGGGCGCCGGGAACGAGATCGGCGAAGATCTCGGTGGAAAGACGGCCGTTCAGTTCGGCAGGCTTGAACAGCGGCGCTTCGATGGGATTGTTGGCATCAATGACGATGCGACCACCAAAGTCCGGCAGGCCGGCCAGCGCCTTGGGCAGCTTCGACCAGTTGACGGCGACGAGCACGATGTCCTTTGACGCTGCTTCTTCGCGCGTGCCTGCCTCGATTGTCGGACCGATAGCAGCGACCACCTCTTTCAGGCTGTCCGGGCCTTGGCTGTTGGAAAGCGTGGCGCGTATATTATTGTTGGCGAGAGCTGTGGCGAAGGCGCGGCCGATATTGCCGGCACCGATGATACCGATAGACATGCTGGTTCTCCTTTGAAGTAGGGGGAAGTGGCGCTCCGACATCGGAGCGCCGGAGGCAGATCAGGCGGTGAAGCCACCGTCGGCGAGGATGTCAGCGCCGGTCACGAAGGCGGCTTCGGGGCTTGCGAGATAGGCGACGACGCTGGCGATCTCGTAGTCCTTGCCATAGCGGCCGATTGCCATGCCGGGACCGACGATCTTGGAGACCGGACCGCCATCGGGGTTCATGTCGGTATCGGTCGGGCCGGGGTGGACGGTGTTGACGGTAATGCCCTTCGGCCCGAGGTCACGCACTAGGCTGCGGTTAAAGCCGGCGACAGCGCCCTTGGTCAGCGTATAGAGCGAGGCTGTCGGGAAGGCGGCATAGCGGGTCATGGACGAGCCGATATGGACGATGCGTCCACCGGACTTCATGCGACGTGCTGCTTCCTGCGTGGCAACGAAGACGCCGGTGACGTTGACGGCGATCATCCGCTCGTAGTCCTCGAACTTGATCTCGTCGATCGGCCCGCCAAGCGCGATGCCAGCATTGTTGACGAGGATGTCAATCGAGCCGAAGGTTTCTTCGGTTTTTGCGACTGCGGCGCGGACGGCGGCCGGATCACCGGCATCGGCCTGAATGGCAATGGCGCGGCCACCGGCGGTTTCGATTTCGGCGACCACAGCGGCCGCCTTGTCCGGCGAGGCGCTATAGGTGATGGCGACAGCCGCACCATCGGCGGCGAGACGCTTTGCAATTGCCGCGCCGATGGAGCGCGACCCGCCGGTTACGAGGGCGGTCTTGCCGGTCAGGCGATGGGTAATACTGGTCATTGTCTTCACTCCGTTTGTTGTTTCGATGGAGCAAAGATGGTCGGTTTATTTCGTTTTGATTAGCTGGTAATGTTTTGTTCCTGTTTCAAGCAATCGTTGAAGGACATATGGAGACACTGGCCAATCTCGAAAGCTTCGTCAAAAGCGCCGAGACTTCTAGTTTTTCGGAGGCCGCGCGGCGCATGGCGCTGACGCCGGCTGCCGTTAGCCGCAACGTGGCGATGCTGGAAAGAAACCTCGGCGTGAGATTGTTCCAGCGATCGACCCGCAAACTTGTATTGACCGAAGCCGGCGAACGTTTCTTCCAGTCAATCCGAGAGAATCTCGACGCCCTGCAAACGGCAATCATTGATGTCTCATCCGGCGTGTCCGAGCCGGCCGGCGTGCTGAAAGTTAGCCTTAGCCCTACTTTCGGCGTCACGCATATTCTACCGCTGCTACCGGAGTTGCTACAACGATACCCGCTCATCAGACCGGAATGGCATTTTGAGAACCGCCCGGTTGATCTAGTTGCAGAAGGCTATGACGTGGCAATCGGCGGGGGCTTTGATCTTGCACCCGGCATCGTTGCCCGAACGCTGGCACCCGCCCACATCATTGCCGTAGCGTCCCCAGCCTATATGGCTAAGCGCACACCGCCGGCCGATCCCGCCCAGTTCTCACAATTCGAGGGGATCGTCATGCGTTCGCTCCGGACTGGCCGCATCCGACATTGGACAATGCGGAATGCCGCAGGTGCCGAAATGATCGCGACATTACCCGAAACGATCATCGTCAACGACCCGGCCGCAATGCGCGAAGCGGCAAAGCTCGGCCTCGGTGTGGCAATGCTTGCGATGCCCGACGTTTTACCGGAGCTTGAGAGCGGCAATCTCGTTCGCCTTCTGTCACATTGGTATTCCGATGCTGGGGCGATTTCGCTGTATTATGCCTCGCGTACGCACTTGCCGGCCAAAACGCGGGCATTTGTAGACCTTGTTGCAGATGCGTTCAAACGGGACCGGCTAGCCGAACGATTTGCCGGAAGCCTAGGATAAGCCTCTTTTGCAAACCGGCCTGTCGCAAACATTTCAAGTTTTAAACAAGTTTTGCGTGCGATATTCGCGACGATTGCAGGATCAGCATTTTCACGATTATCGCAGCGCCCACCGCATAGAAGACGGGCCAGTTGCACCAATTGTTAGTTCCTTAGCTCAGCAAACACGTCTAGCAGAGTGGTGCATTCCCTCAGCAAATCCCTTGCGGCAGTTGTACCCTTCAAAACCCGTTCCTCGAAAATCTTCTCGATTGCGACCTTTGCCGCGCGCACATGCACCGGCATGTCATCGTCCAGCGAGTTTTCATCAAAGCTACGGTTGAGCGCCTCGAATGCCCGTTTGAAGACTTCGACATTGTGGTTCATCAAAATCCAAACGCCATCCGTAGTGACGCGCAGCTTGTCATCCCGAACCTCGCAAATCTCGGCAACGGTCACCTGTGAGCCGATGGCCGTAGCAACAGGAATTGGGGTGAAGCAAAGCTCGGGCATTCCGCTTCGCTTTATTGTCACCCCCCGCGCGAGGTCACGGGCCATTTCATTGAGTGTGCGTTTATCATCGGCGCGCGCATGTTCAGCGAAGGGCAGCGGTGTTAGAGCGCAGCCATACTTGTCGAACCGGAACGACGCATACATGTTGAAGTTGGCTGCTGAAAGAAATGGGCTCGATGTGTCGAAGGAGATGCCGATGTCCGAGTTGAACCGACGCAGACAGCGAAGGATTGTCGTGAACAGGTAGGCCGGCTCAAGCGTGGAAATGCCGAGGAAGTGTATCCACCGGGCATTCTGCAACAAGCCGTCATCATACATGTCGAGCAAACGGGCCATAGTCATCGAGAATGCACTCTGATGCGCCCCTGCAAATGCCCACCCTTCCAGCCGGTAACCCTTCACTGCATCGTACCAGACCTTGCTTTCACGCTCGGTACGTCCTTGAAGGACATTGAGGAAGTTCGTCGCTCCCGGCGCGCGATGCTGGACGAAATAGGTGAGATTGAGCAGCGACTGCATCAGGCAAGCGTTGAAATCCATTGACAGGCCGTCTGCGGCACTCTGCGCTTGGAGAGGGTGTCCGGCGGCGATGAGCCGAGCAACATGTGGGGCAACATTTCCGGGCGAGATGCCCCCTGTCGGGAAGTCAAGAGACATGGAAAAGTCGGCGTGCCGCTCAAGCCAGCGCAGCATGCGTTCGCAGGTTTCGTCGCCGGCAAATTCAATGGTCCCTTGCTGGATCTGAAAACCGCCGCTGTCCCCAATGATTGTCGTCTTGCTTTTATCACGAACGCTGACCGAGCTTGTGTGCTTCGCTGCGCTGTCATTCTTGGCGGCTTGTCCTGCGCTGTAGAGCGCATAGGGGTAGTGGAACAAGCTGCTATGCGGGTCGAGAAAGTTCAGGTCTCGCTCGTGGAATGCATAGGTTCGCTTCAGGTGCTGTGAATGCCCGATCTTGGCGAATTCGGCGGTGATGGATGGCGTATAGACGGCATGCGCAGATTTCGTGGAAAGCATTGAATAACCTTAAGAACCTTGTTCTACTGACCCGCTGCAATTTTTTAAGACCTGCACGGCTTGATTGCGGGGAAATTGATAAAATCATTGCGAGCATCCAATGGGCAAAGCCGTTAAGAAAGAACCAATCGTTTCCGTTCTCGATCAGTACAAGAACCAATTTCGGAGCGTGATAGACGCCGCCGACGCGTTCGAAAAGCACGACAACGAGGGCCAAAAGCTGCTGTACGCGGCTCTGGAGAAGCTTTTTGAGTTCGGTGAAGAAATCCGCCGCGACATGTCGGCGTTCGAGGAATTTCTCGATGAGCGTGGAAAGACGCTGAACAAGGTCACCACCGACAACCCCTATAATGCCCTGACCGAACTGGCCTTCGCAAAACGCAGCAAAAGCTGGCGTAGTGAGATCAGCAATGTTCTGCGACTTGCATCAAAAATCAAAGGCAAGGTTCCGTTGAGCCAATGGCTGGCAGAAGGCGGCGGCGTATCCGGGCGTTACAGCGAGGCTGTAGATTATTTCGCACGCCCTGCGGCCAAGAAGGCACAGAGCCTTCGGTCTTCCCGGCTCGACATGATCACCAGCGAATTAGAGCAATCGCGAGTAATCACGGAAGCACTTCCGGGCGTGGCTCTTGCCGATGGCTTCCATCGCTCCCTGCTGTTTTCCCAAGGCGGCCAAACCTTCCTTGTGCATGTCCGCGACGAGGACGACCAGAAGATCATCGACAAATATCTGCTCGAAATCGCGGGCAACAGGAAGCCTGACGATCATCCGCTTGCCGGTCGTCCGCTCTATAACCTGTTTCGGGCGCTCGATCTGTTTGTCGGCAACTGCAAGTCATCTAACACCGGCAAATTGCAGTTGATCGCGATCTGGAACGAAGCGACGGACGGGGTTTCGCGTACAAAACTCCGTTTCCTGTCGGATGCCTACAGTTTCACGAATGCCACCGTTACTCTTGCTAACGCCCTCCCGGAACTGGAAGGTCGAGGGCAGCTTACCCTTGAACTTTCCGATGCTGAAACCTTCAGGCAGTTGTTCCAACACGATTGCCAATGGCGCGTATTGGTTGATGATGAGCACATTTCAGTCGTTGATGATGCAAAGTCACAAACGCGGCTCACGCTTCGCCCCATCGCGGACTATACCGATGCAGGGCTGCGACAAGGCGCTAAGCTGGGGCAGAGAACGCGTCATTTTCAGGCGACATGCGCGGGGATGAAGGCTTCGGCCAGCAACCTCGATATGGCTAAGGCCTTGTTCAAGAGGGCCAACGGAGCGCAGCTTGCCGCCGATCCGACGCCAAAACGCCTCCAGTGGCTGTCGAACGGAACGACGCTGGAAGCCGGCTTCACCAGTGCGCAAGGTTACTCTGGGCTATCCTATCCGTTTTTGGATTTCGCCGCGCCGGCAAATGCGCTTGATGCACAAATGGAGCTCTCGCTCGCCGACATGGCCGCACTCTGGAAAAGCACATCTGCCTACGGCGAAGACTTGGCCGGCTATATCGCCGACAGCGACGTGGCCGACGCAGCTTTTTGCATCGACCACACGTTTGAGGGTGGCGACCATTTCGAATACGTTTCCCCGATGGTCCTCGGCGTTTCCATGGCCCGAACTCAAGTATGCGAAGATTTCATCGCTACCCCGGCTCCGCCGCCGCCTTCTCCCATGCGGCCATCCGGCCCGAAAGGGGGAAGTCCATCGAAATCACCTGTATCTGGCAAGACAGCAGCTTCCAGCACATCAGTCGCATCGTCATCCATCCCCCGGCTCAGAAACTTCAAGTTGATCGATAAGAACAGACGCGCGAAGACGTCATTTCCGGCCGCACCGTCCTCCAGCGGACGCGCATTCGGTGCCTTCATAACGAGTTGCTTGCCTGACGATGCCGAACACCGGGCCGACAGGAAGTTCGACTTTGAATGGCAACTCGAATGGTGGCGACGCATGACCGATATTCCGGTTCACGTTATTGCGTCCAACTGGACCGATAAAGAAGTTGCCACCAGCAAAGAACTGACGTTGCTTTCCGAGCATGGCGGGGACATCACGCGCGTCGGCCCCCGCATTCTGATCGAAAACCGCATCGACTGCCTCAAGCGGCTATATGCCAGCGATTTCGATTGGGGCATCATCATGGATGATGATGCCGTGCTGATGCAGGCCGAAAGCCATAACAGCAGCTACCGTCTGTTTGCGGAAATGGCCGCGAACGGGAAAGATGCCTACGATGGCGTTGATGTTTTTGCCCCGATCTACGGGCGGAAGGTTCCTTTCAGCAAGGAGCTTAATGCCCCCGGTAGTCCGTACGCGAACCATCACGTCTTCAAGAAGAGCACGGACCTGAAAGGCAGCATGATCGTTGTCCGTAACTTTGAGAAAGAGGGTCGGAAACCGCTGCTCCCTGATCCAAGCTTCCACACACATGGCGAAGACACATATCTCGTGCTGCAAGCCGTCTCACTCGGCTACTCAACCATGACCTCGTGGAACATGGTTCTGGAAGAGCTTTCAGGCGAAAGCACGTTCGCAAACGGTGACGATGACCGGACAGAAAAGATGCGGAAGGGACATGAACAGCTTGTCGCGAGATTCGGTCAGTTTGGTTTGCGCATGAAGGCCGGTTCCCATTCCCTCGACAAAAGGGACTTCGAGACCGCCTGCTGGCGCGACAAGCTGAAACGGATCGAGGTCGCCAAGCCCCTATAGTGTTCCTCAGAAAAGTTCGTTGAGCGAACTTTTGCCATACCGGAATGGGCGACGGTCAAAGCAAATCGACCGCCGCTTTCATCATGTCGTCCCGTACATCGATGTAACGTTGTGTGGTCGTCAAATTGCGGTGGCCTGCCAGCGTCATGATGACCTTCGGGCTGACACCGGAATGTGCAAGTCGTGTGATGAACCAGCGGCGACCGCTATGCGAGGTCGCCCCGTCGAGACCGGCGCTCTTATATAATTGTCCCACCAATTGGCAGAGCGTGTTTGCGGAAAACGCCGTCCGCTTCTGCGTCAACAGTAGAGGTGCATCGGCATCCCGATTCTCTGGCCAGTCCGTCCGATGGCGCTCGATCTCCCGGCGCAGCTTCTCATTCAGGAAGACCACGCGGGCATGACCGCCCTTGGTGATCTCGGCCCGTAGCCGCAATTGCTCGCGAACCTTCCCATCGCTGTCGAGGACATCGCGTACCGTCAGGGCGGCAATCTCACCCACGCGCAACCCTGCGAGGTGTGACAGCATTACCGCAAGCCTATTTCGCCCCGCATGCTTCATTTGTGCCACCACGGCCAGCAACCGCTTAAATTCGGCATCCGTCAAAACGCGCGCTTGTTTCATCAGAACCTCACAAAAAACAGCATTTCTATGCCGTTCGTTATGTTGCCGATGAGCAGGAAGGGCGAGCGTCGTTGGCAGGTTGAAATTTGCTCTATGAAATCAAGGCGTCAGTGCCATCGAGAGCGCAAACGTCAGAAAACGTGTGTTTCGTTAGGTTTCGATTTGAAGGCTTCGCAGTGGCTATTTCTGCTCGCTCTCATGCCAACGATGAAGAGCAAGCGTGGACATTATCGAGGTGAGACGAAAGATTGCCGCCCCGAGAAGGGCCAGTAGGACCAGGCACGCAAACAGGCGCGGCATATTCAACCGATATTGCGCCTCCAGCAATCGAAAGGCCAAGCCAGCGTTATTGCCGGCCTGCCCTGCCGCAAACTCTCCGACGACCGCCGCCACCAACGCAAGCCCGCCTCCGATTTTGAGACCTGCAAAGAAACTCGGTAATGCCGACGGTAGTTTCAGGTAAATGAGGGTTTGCCACCGGGACGCGCTGTACGTCTTCAGCAGATCGGCATGATGCCGGTTGGCGCTCTTCAAGCCCTGCAGCGTATTCAGCATGACCGGGAAGAAGGTCACGAGGAACGCACATATCAACTGCGCAATCCAGGGTGTTGGCGCGTAGATCAGGATTAGCGGCGCAATCGCAACGATCGGCGTTACCTGCAATGTTACCATAACCGGTGACAACAACGTCTCGATCCATCGAGATTGTGCCAAAATCACCGCCGCGCATCCTCCTCCCACGACAGCTAGGAGCAGCGCCACAAAAGTCGTTTGGGCGGTCACCCAAAGCGCCGGTCCCAGTATTGGCCAATCGTTTACAAGCGCCAATGCGACGGTATCCGGCCCCGGCATGATGTAAGGTGGGACTTCCGATAACTCCACGTAGACGGCCCAACACCCAATCACTACGCAAGCGCCGACAATCGAAGCGGCGACGCGGAGTATCCATTCCCTCGCTGATATTTTCGAAGGGCTTACCTTAGCATGCCTGGCAGTCACGTTGTTCCCCGAATGCAGCAATCACCCGCACGCATATCGAGCCGACATGTTGCGGACCTTGCGACGTGAACTAAGCACACGATTGGGTCAGCCTACCTAGGCCATGCAAAACGCACACCTATAGGATCCCCTTCGCTGCTTTGACCAGGATTGCGCGTATCGTTTAGAATGACACTGGATATGTCGAATAATAGCATTGACACCGGCTAGTCGAATCGCCCTTGACGAAGCTATCATTCTTGGCATGAAATCAAACGAAACTAATGCATCTGATATGATTGGCAACAAGACCGCTGTAGTCGACCTCTTTTGTGGGGCCGGCGGGTTAGCGTATGGGTTGAAGTCCGCTGGACTGGGGGTGAAAGCCGGCGTCGATATGGACCCCAGTTGCCGGCACCCTATCGAACACAACACTGACGCGATATTCGAATGTCGAGACGTATCGGATATTGAGGCAAGCGATCTTGATAAATGGTTTGGTGATGCAGAGGTTCGCGTTCTTGCGGGCTGCGCTCCCTGCCAACCCTTCTCCACCTACTCGCAGAGCCGAAAGTCCGTAGACGATCGTTGGAAACTACTCAGGCAATTTCAACGTTTGGCTTTAGCGGTTCGACCAGAAATCGTAACGATGGAAAATGTACCAGGCTTGGCAACCCAACAGGTCTGGAAAGAATTCGTAGCCGCCCTTAGAGAGGCAGACTATAAGGTTTCATGGCGTGAAGTCGCATGCGAGGAATATGAAATCCCGCAAAGCCGAAAGCGGCTGGTTCTCTTAGCTTCACTTCTTGGCCCGATCGAACTCCGGAAACCGGAGCAGACAAATGTTGTTACTGTTAGAGAAGCTATTGGGGAGCTTCCTCCAATAAAGGCCGGCGAGTCCTCGCCGGACGATCCGTTACATACTTCATCTGCTCTAACGGCGACAAACCTTCAACGCATTCGAGCTTCGGTTCCCGGTGGCACCTGGAGGGATTGGCCGAAAGAACTGCGTGCAGATTGCCATACAAAAGATAGCGGGAAGACATATCCATCAGTTTATGGACGAATGGAATGGAACAGACCCGCTCCTACGATGACGACGCAATGCTATGGTTTTGGCAACGGTCGCTTTGGCCACCCAGAACAAGATCGAGCGATCAGTCTCAGAGAAGCCGCCATCCTTCAATCTTTCCCAGAAAGCTACAGCTTTATTCCGGACAGAGAGAAGGTCACATTCAGCCGTCTAGGAACACTTATTGGAAATGCTGTCCCCCCAAAGCTAGGCGAAGCGATCGGTCGCTCGATATTGTATCACCTTGAGGCCATCGAAAAAGGTCTCCCTACCTACCAAGACCAGCTTGACTTACGCCCAAACTCAGAGGGCGAACCGAGCAATATCGAAAGGCACTGAGTTTAAATGGCGAGGAAGCCCAAGAAACATATTGTTCCGGCGGAGCAGCTAGCAGCGGCAGAAGCTGAAATCGTAGATCGCTCCAGACGCATAGATTTCTATATGACGGAGTATTCCGTTGAACTTCTAGCCGAGAAGATGGATCGTGGCGAGTTTGTCATTCCCGCCTATCAGCGTGAATTCACTTGGGAACCCGCACGAAAGTCACGCTTCATAGAATCGCTTGTTATGGGATTACCGATACCGTTTCTTTTTTTCTGGGAAATGGAGAACGGTAAACTTGAAATTGTGGACGGCTCGCAACGCCTTCGTACTCTCCAAGAATACGTTCTCGGAGAGATGATGCTCATTCAGCTTGAAGAGTTACCTTCACTAAATGGAACCCGATTTTTAGATTTGTCTCCCTCTCGGCAGCGAAAGATAAAAAACCGCTCGATACGCGGCATCGTGTTGAACGAACATGCCGACGATCAAGCAAGGTTCGACATGTTTGAGCGCATCAACACCGGGAGCAAGCAAGCGAACACTGCGGAAGTTCGGCGAGGCGCTTTGCGTGGCCCTTTCCTGGATTTGGTCTTAGAACTCTCAAAGGTTCCGCTTTTTGCCGAACTTGCACCTGTCTCGGGAAAATCTGAAAAAGAGAGAATTCCTGAGGAGTTAGTAACCCGCTTTTTTGCTTACGGCGACGGCCTTGATAACTACCGAGATAGCCCTTCACGCTTCATATTTGAATATACTAGGAAGATGAACGAGCTGTTCGGAAATGACGGGGGCCTTGCGACAGCTTACCGCGAACGCTTCGCAAAGATGTTGGAATTCGTTCAGAAAGCATTTCCAAACGGCTTTAGAAAACTCTCCAATCCGAACACCACTCCGAGAGCGCGCTTCGAGGCAATTGCGATTGGGAGCGATCATGCGTTGCAGCAGAATCCAGCTATTTTCGATGATGTTCCTGATACGTCACCGTGGCTAGACAGCAAGCAGTTCGCGGAAATTACCACCTCCGATGCCGCTAACGTTAAGTCAAAGCTCCAGAGACGTATCGAGTATGTCAAGCTTGCTCTATTGGGGGAGCAAAATGCATGACCTTTCTGAGCTCTTCGAAGAGCGACTAGGCGAGATCAATGCCTACCTTGAACTGCTCGACGGTATCGAACGCCTCGTTCGTTCGGGTGTCCCACGCCTAGGAGACGATGGACCACCCATAACAACGAAACAGCAACGTATCTTGAATTCTGGGCTTTACCTTCAGCTTTACAATCTCGTGGAAGCAACCGTAACAAATTGCCTTGACGCCGTAAGCAAAGCCGCTATGCGTCAGGCGACATGGTCTCCGGGTGACTTGACTAGCGAACTCAGAAGGGAATGGGTGAGGCATTTGGCTCGCACCCATACCTCAATGGGACCAGACAAGCGGCTCGAAGAGGCCATTGTTCTATGCGATCATCTGGTCGCGGCGCTCCCTGTCTACGAATTCGACATCGAAAAAGGTGGTGGCGGAAACTGGGATGATGCCGCCATCAAAAAAATTGCTTCGCGCATCGGGTTTGACTTGCGAGTCAGCAGAAGAGCCGATCAAGGCGTAAAAAGGAAAATCAGAAACGATCTTGGAGCAATGGCTCTAATCGTAAGCTTGCGCAATGGTTTAGCGCATGGGCGCTTGTCATTCGTAGAGTGCGGACAAGACGACAGCGTAGCCGAGCTTCGCGCCCTGTCAACTAACGTATCCGAGTATTTGCGCGAAGTAGTCGCCGCATTCATCTCGTTCATTGGGGAGTATGGCTATATCAGACAAGAACGGCGACCACAGCAACATCTTGCCGACGCCAACTGAAGCAGAGGCAGCCCCCTCAGCGTTTCGATCTGCGCTCATGGCAAAAGTCGGTCCAAAAAACTCGAAACCAGAGATGACGGTGCGCAGGGTTGTTCATGCTTTGGGTTATCGCTTTCGGCTGCATAGGCGAGACTTACCTGGCACCCCTGATCTAGTATTTCCTCGGCTTCGGAAAGCAATCTTCGTACACGGATGCTTTTGGCATAGACATAGCGGTTGTAAGAAGGCCAGCACACCCAAAACACGGGTCGATTTCTGGAATGATAAATTTGCAAAGAATATAGAACGTGACGAGCGAAAGGAACGAGAACTTCGCCAGCAAAGATGGGACATCACTGTTATATGGGAATGCGAAACCGGAAACATAGATGAATTGTCAAGGCGACTTGATGAATGGCTTAAAGAAATTTGAGCGCGATAAACATTATTCAACGAGCGGAAAGTCTTCCGTACGCATATAGGTAAAATATACGTGGCCCAAAATAAGTTATGGACAGACGACGAACTGTTTACCGCTGTGGATTCATATATTTTCTTGCTGCGCGCAGAACGTGCGGGGGTTACAATCAGCGATGCAAAAACGGCCCGTTCCTTACTCTCGGGTATATTGGGTAACAGAAACGACACTTCGGTACTTTACCGAATGCGAAATATATCCGAAGTCGTCCGCGAACTCGGAGTAAGCCCTCTTGGCATTTACCCACCCGCTGAAAATGTAGGTAAAAATGTCGCGGAAAGGATTAAGAAATTTCTCCACGCGCATAGCGATTTTCGTTTAATTCTAGAAGACACGAAGGCCGATCAGTCACGAGAAGGGAAGCCACCCAGCATTGCCCGCGCTGACGTACTCACTCGATTAACCTTCCTCCACTCTTACATATCTGATCTAGAGCGGGAACTGTTAGGAATCGGTCACAACGGACCGCCAGGGGCACTCACCAGTGACGGACCCAGCCGCTTGGACTTCGATATGGCGCGTAGTGCCATTGAAGCTCTCAAGCTTCAAATTTCTGAAGAGAAATCTTTCGAAAAAGCGCCAAATCCGCACATCGAAACGCTCATGAAGTTTGGCTTGAAAGTGGCGCTATGGGTCGGTGAACGTGCGACAAAGTTTTCTGATGTGACGCTAAAATTGTTGGCGCCGATAGTCGTTGCGAAGGCAACTGGGCTTGCTCCCGTTTTGTATGATGCAGTGTCAGCTGCCACAAAGTTTTTCACAAACTAGTGAAAACGGGCAACACCTCGGCGCGACATCAGTCAACGAGACGCTGCCGGTGGCAAGTCTTCTACGCAATCTCACAATCCTGATCGAACGCAATTTTCTTTAAAAAGCGTCTGGCTTACCAGCAATGTCTCAGAATGCTCCGACTGAACAATGCGTACCCACTCATCTGCATGGCTCATGCAGGACAAGTACGTGGCCCGATCATCGATCTCTACTTTCGGATTGAAAGCGCATAGCATATGTTTATAGTTGTCTTTCATCCATTTTAACTCATGAGCCGGACCGCTTATTTCTGCAGCAAAACTTGAAATCGGCGAAATAGTGAGGCCTCTATCCTTTGCCTGTTGTCGTACGTAGCTATTGATGATCTCATCCGGCGCACGAACGGCATAGCTGTTTGCAGCGATCGCCGGGCAAAGTGGAAATTTTTCGGCGGACGTACATCCGGCAATGGTTGCAATAGCGGCCGCGGCAGTCATATTTTTGACTTTACGCACCGGGCGGTCCTTTAAGGATCTTGCCCAACGTGGCAGCCATGACGTCTGTCTTTTTTACCACGTATCCTACGAATCTCAGCGTCTCTTCCCCATCTGAAATTTCGAGGCTCGTGTTACTTTGATCGACCTTATGCTCGGTTTCATGAGAACTGTAGTTGCCCTTTGCACCGAAATTCACTCCGAAGGCATTGAAGCCTCCTCCTCCACTAGCTGAGAACTTACGCTCGTAGTTGTATTGCCACTTTTGGGTAGATTCGAACTTGACCGCAAAGCCTCGTATCAGCACCATTGCGGTCGGATAGTACAGAAGAGATCCATCTGGTCCGAAAAACTCTGCGAAATCAGTTATGTTTTCGGTCACGCGCTTTGAATCGAATAGTGTCGGCTTGAACCACGCAGGATAGATAAGATTTACGCGGAAGGCTGCCTTCGCACGTATCTCGATTTCCTTTCCCTTTCTAAAATCAGTTTGGATCGAGGTATGCTCTGAAGTCGACGCGGAAACTCGGATGAAGCCATAACTTGCCGAGCCGCCGGCCGACCAGTCCGTTGTTATGGAGTGAGACTCCGCCGTTGCTGAGGATAACTTACCATTAAACGCGCCAGCAGATGTGGTCTTTATAGTACCGAGAGTTTTGTCAGGATTGACGACATACCGATCATCGAAGATGGCGGTCGAGCCAGGGGGGAGAGAGGCAAGATATGTAGGGCTAAAGCTGGCTCCTTCAGCATAAACGTAGTCAGGATATGTCGGATACCTTAGCCTTTGCAAGGGATTTTCAAAGTCGAAGACCGCCTCGACTATTTCTCGATCTGCTGGATCTTTATACTTTCTGTCGAGGATTTGCTTTTTCCGAAATGTTGTAATCTTGATGTCGTTGATCAACTCTTGTATGCGGCGAATGTTGCCGTAGCTGTTACTCCACTGCAGATAATGGGCTCTGTCACCAAGAGAAGTTCCGGTGCGTTGACAGTAAATGGCCCATTTCTCTCTATCTATATAGCTCAATTCCAATGCATCGTCTTTGAGAGACGCGATAGTCTTATCATAGTCCGCAACTTGGATTTGTTCTGCCGGGGTTAAATCTCGAAGAACGGCGTACTTCTGCAATACCTGAAGGAACTTGCCGTAGGTGCTCGACAAACGTTCGGCCCCGGTGAGAACAGTGCCACTCACTGGTTCGGGTTCGATCTGCAAGTCTGCTCGCCAATCTATGGCGTAATACGAAAACCATCGATACCCTTGTTGATCCCAGGGCTTGTCAGAAATATCGACGGTGTCGGCCACCAACTTTAGCTGCAGAAATTCTTGGGCGCCTAGCCCCCCAATGGTGGTTTTCAGAAGATCGTAGTAGTTGTCGAGTGATATCTTTAAAGCTGTACCGAAATCAACTTCTCTTACGGGACTTGCAGGCATGCAACAACCCTCCCCAAAAGATACTGGTGATTGAGATCCGTATCATTTGCACGCAACTATAGAGATTGTTTTTGGATTGTAAAGGTCGTCCACTCAATGTCTTTCGCGTCGGTTTGCTTGCCTGTACTCCGCAGCTGATCTTATCGTGAAGCAGTCGCGCTGATCCGAAACAGGGCCGCATCGATGAGTGCATTGCCAGGGCAGTTCTAAGCAGTTGACTTTACGGAATATCGTTGGAGCCTTCTCTAGTCCGACTGCGAGCGGATTTGGCAGTTCGGACGACGTATAAATGTAGCGCAGTCCTAGCGCAGTCGATGTTCAAACGCTATAAAAGCAATGCGTTACAACTATTATCTTCCAATTCCGATTCCAAAGGTCACAGGTTCGAATCCTGTCGGGTGCGCCATCAATTTCCTAGTGCATTGAAACGCCAAAACATCTATGGTCTCAGGACCTTAGCGCAAGCCGTCTGGTACACAACAGGGGCCCGCAAGGGATGGCCACTCGATGACAGGGCTCACCTACATGCAACGTCGCAAAGGCAGCGGCATCTATGAGTTTCGTAAGCGGCTTCCGTCCAGCTTGGCGGGAAAGCCATGCCCCGTCTCACTCAGGGCGGAGTTCGGTGAACTAATCAATCCCGACACCGGATGCTTCAAGCGGGAGCTTACCAAGTCCCTTGGGACCACCGATCATCGACTAGCTAAGCGTAGAGACCTCAGCGAAGCTGCAAGGGTGACCGATTTGTTGGAGCTCGCGGCCCACTTAGTGCATGCGGGTGGCGGCGCTGCCGTGGTCGAGCGGTCCTTGCCCAGCCCTGAGGAGATTGAGGCCAGCGTTATAGCAGGTATCCTTGCCGAAGATGAGGACGAGCGGGAGGAGGGCGACCCCCGCCGCCAGTTACAGACCCCCGAGGAGCGGGCCCACTGGCCAGACCTTGGAGACCCCCTGTTCGGTGAGCTCGGGATGGCTGAGGGCCACCTTGAAGCTAAAGGCGCTATGATTGAAATGCTCCTTACTGACTACCGGCAAGCCTACGCCAAGCGTCAGCCGGGAATCGTCAAAGCTGAGCTTCATGCCTACCACAAGGCGTCTGATATCCCGATAGACCCCTCATCGCCGTTTTACCGAGAGGCGGGGATGGCGGTGCTCGGTGGTCACGTGAAAGCCTATGAGCTCTTGCAGATGCGCCAAGAGGGCAACGTAGTTCCGACACCGACAACCGCCCCCGTGGTAGCTGCGAAGGGTCCCCGACTATCGGAGGCGTTCACCAAATGGAAAAGGGGGTCTCAAGCTCGGGGCGGTAAGCAGCCTTCCCCCACCACGGTAAAGGAGGCTGAGCGGGCCGTTCGGTACTTCACGCAATGGCACGGTGATCTGGCCTTGGGAGAGATCGACAAGCCTAAGGCCCGTGAGTTCCGTAATGCGCTTTCCCGCCTGCCGACGCGCCTTACTGCCAAACAACGGGGAATGCCTCTCAGGTGGCTTGTCGAGTCCATAGGCGCTGACCACGCCCCGGCTCATGCAGCTACCGTCAACAAGAGCTTGAACCTTCTAGCGGCCATCGTGGGGGCAGCAGAGCGGGATGGGGAAATGGACAGCGTGGCGGGCTTCGTCAATCCGTTCCGGAATCTCAACATCGTCATCGATCAGCGCCATGAGACCACCCAGCGTATGCCCTTCTCCGAGAGCCAGCTTAGCGCTCTCTTCGCAGCTCCCATCTTCACAGGCGGCAAGCGGCCATTGGGCGGCGGCGGTGAGGCAGCATTCTGGTTTCCACTTATCGGCCTCCTCACAGGGGCACGGCTCAACGAGATAGCCCAGCTTCGCATTGCTGACATCAGGCAAGACCCCGAGACCGGCATCTGGTTCATGGACATCGGCACAGATGGCGGACGGTCGATCAAGACAGCAAGCTCCCGCCGCCAAGTCCCGCTGCATGGTGAACTCATTCGCCTTGGCCTGTTGCGCTACCGCGATGGCCTCCTCGCCAAGAAGGGGGTGAAAGACACAGACAGCCTCTGGCCCGACATCCGGTCAGCGGACGGCTTCTATTCCGCCACGGCCTACACCAAGTTCTTTGGGAGGTATCTGCGCAAGACAGTCGGCATTGAGGACAAGCGGATTGTGTTTCATTCCTTCCG
Source organism: Agrobacterium sp. 22-214-1 (assembly GCF_053522465.1). Taxonomy (NCBI): domain Bacteria; kingdom Pseudomonadati; phylum Pseudomonadota; class Alphaproteobacteria; order Hyphomicrobiales; family Rhizobiaceae; genus Agrobacterium; species Agrobacterium sp. 22-214-1. Next base: position 392,981 of record NZ_JBNWCK010000003.1, read on the forward strand.
CCACACCTTCAAGAGGCTGGCCCGCGATGCTGGCCTTACGGAAGAGCTCCATGATTGCCTCACCGGGCATGCCGGAAATGGTGGTGTTGGCAGAGGGTATGGCTCAGGGTTCGGGCTCAAGGCGCTGCATGAAGCGATTGACAGTATACCTGTGCCCAAGCCCGTTGCCGCGTTGAAGGGGCTTGCGGCTGGAACTGGAAGCTGAGCCTTTGGGGTGTGCGGCCTTGCTGTTATTAGACCCCCATCATCACTATTCCCTTGGTGCTGGACCTTGCGGGAGCCTTCAGTTGGACACTTGTAGTTATGCGCGCTATACCATTGACAAATACCGACCGTAAGGTATGAATATTTACATGTCAAGGCCAACCAAACATGCTCCCGAGCGCGGCGATGCCCGAGCCCGGCTCCTGAAAGCTGCAAGCGACACCATCCGCGCTAAAGGCTTCGCCTCGGCGAGCATTGATGATCTTTGCAAGGCGGCTGAGGTAACCAAAGGGGCATTCTTCCACAGCTTCGGCAGCAAGGAAGCCCTGGGAGTTGCAGCTGCCGAATTTTGGAGCAGAACCACCTCGGACTTTTTCGCCGCGGCTCCCTATCATCACCCTCCCGACGCGTTGGGGCGGGTGCTTGCCTATGTCGCTTTTCGCAGAGCGATCATCACGGAGAATCTTGCGGAGTCCAGCTGTCTGGTCGGAACGATGGCTCAAGAGACCTACATGACCTTCCCCAGCATCCGCGATGCGTGCGGAGCCAGCATGTTCGGTCATGCATCGACGCTAGAGGCCGACATTGAACTGGCCCGCCATCAGCGCGGTGTTACGGACGATTGGACTGCCGAAAGTTTGGCTCGATACACGCAGACTGTTATCCAAGGAGGATTTGTCCTTGCGAAGGCGGGGAATGACGCGGAGCTGGCGCGCGAAAGTCTTGCTCATTTGGAGCGGTATATTCGGCTTCTGTTTCGCGTTGCGGAGGAAGGGACGTGAGCGAGATCGATCAGAGCGCGATCATCATCACCCGGCGCGGCGTGCCATTTCTCGGGGGCTTCAGCGTTTCACACTACCCCTGAAACAATCACAGGAAACATATCGAGGGTAAGCTTCAAGAGCCCCGGATGAAACGATCCGGCTCGGGCTGCGTCAAAAAGACCCTGCCCGCGTGCATGAATTGGCGTTGTTGAAGCAACAGTTTTGAGGTAGCCCTGTCCTCGATAGATTGTATCAAGCAACAGACTGGAAATACTCAAATGATGGATTGGGATTGGGTAGATTTGTTCCCCTTGGTCTTCTTTCCGTTCAAGATTATCGTGTTGGGCACGGGCATGTTCTTCGCCATCAAGTGGCATCACGATCAGGCGAAGAAGGAAAAGGGCCCCAGCGGCCCGTAAGCGCCCGCCGGTCGGGCAGCGAAAAGTTCAGATTTCATCGGATGGATGTTTTCGCGCGTGAAGCGGTGCCGGGGAACCCCATGGCGATGGTTGCCGATGCGGATGATTTAGCCGTCGCGAAGATGTTGCGTTTTGCACGGTGGACATCGATTTTGCCAGAACGGCTTTCGATTGCACCACATCGTCGTTGAACGCCGGCGGGGATGCCTCCCCGCCGAAACGCATGTTGGAAACGGATCGCCGCTCAGAACTCCTGCCAGTCGCCCTTCGTATCGACGGCGGCGTTGCCCGAAAACGCCGAGGCGATCTTGCGGCCCAGCGCGCGGACCGGGGACGCCACATATTTGTCGCTGCCACCGGCGCTGCGAACCGGCGCAGGCTGGCTCTTTGGCTGATGGGCGCCGTCGGCGAGCCGGAACTGGGAGAGCAGCTGGTTGAGAGACGCCACTTCCTTGGCGAGGCTGTGGCTTGCGGCATTGGTTTCTTCCACCATGGCCGCATTTTTCTGCGTGTCCTGATCCATCTGGTTGACCGCCGTATTGATCTGCTGCAGTCCGGAAGACTGTTCCTGCGCGGCCTCCACGATGGAGACGACGTGCCGGTTGATCTCCTGCACTTCCGAAACGATGGTCGCCAGCGCCTTGCCGGTGTCGCCCACCAGCTGAACGCCCTGCTGCACCTGATCGTTCGAGGTGGTGATCAGCGCCTTGATCTCCTTGGCGGCATGGGCGGAGCGCTGGGCAAGCTCGCGCACTTCCTGTGCGACGACGGCAAAACCCTTGCCGGCCTCGCCCGCACGCGCAGCTTCCACGCCGGCGTTCAACGCGAGAAGGTTGGTCTGGAAGGCTATTTCGTCGATGACGCCGATAATGTTGCTGATCTCATTGGCGGATTTCGCAATCTGCTCCATGGCGACGACGGCGCGGCGCACCACATCGCCGGATTGTTCGGCGCCCGCCTTGGCACGGCTGACGATCAGGCCCGCCTCCTGCGCACGCTTGGTGGAATCCCTGACCGTCGTGGTGATTTCTTCCAGAGCGGCGGCGGTTTCCTCCACGGCCGCAGCCTGCTGCTCGGTGCGCTTGGCCAGATCATCGGCGGCAGATTTGATCTCGTCTGCACCCGCGCCGATGCCGCTGGCGTTCTCAGCCACCTTGGTCAGGGCCGCCTGCAGCTTTTCGGCAGACATGTTGAAATCGTTACGAACGGCGTCGAGCGTCGCGGTGAACGGCTGGCCGATGCGATAGGAAACATCGCCTTCCGAAAGCTTCGCGAGACCGGCTGCGAGATTGTCGACCGCGAACTTGACGTCGGCCGCTTCCCTTGCCTTTTGCTGCTCGCGCTCCATCCGGTCTTTCTCCGAGAGGCTGCGATTGGCTTCGGTTTCCTGTTCGAGACGAATGCGCTCGATGGCGTTTTCGCGGAAGACCTGCACGGCCTTCGCCATCTGGCCCACTTCATCCCGGCGCGTCATGCCGTCGATTTCCGTCGCCGTCTCGCCGCCGGCAAGCGATACCATCCGCTCGCGCAGGCGGGCGATAGGGGTTGTGATGCCGCGGGACGCCACGAACAGCGCCAGAATGATGCCGACCGCAAAAGCGATGCCGACAACCACCAGCGAGGTGAAGATGGTCGAATTGGTCTGGTCCGTCAGGTCATCGCTTCCTTTGACGACGCCCTTGGCGAGCTTGTCCAGCAGCGCCGTCAGGGCAACCGAAGTCGCCTGAATGGAGGCGTCCGCCTTGAGTAGCTGGGCAGCGGATTCATCATTACGGCTTGCCATACCAAGTTCGACAGCCTTGTCCGTCATGGCGGTTATGGCCTGCGACTGCGCGATGAAGGCGTCCATCGCAGCGGACTCTTCGGGAAAGACAGCCTTCACATTATTGAGGCGCTGCAGGAGCGCGCCCTTGCTGTCACTGTAGGCCTGCTTGGCGGCCTTTATCTCCGGCCCGTTCACGTCATAAGCCATGACCTGATAGGCGCCGTAGGCCAGGGCAACCAGATTTCGGTTGGCACGCGCAAGCTCCACCAGAGCGGCGTTGTCGTTCGCGATAAAGAGCGAGTAGGCCGTATCCGCTTCCTTGTAGCGGGTGGACATGAAGGCGGCAGCGCCAAGGCCGACGATGCAGAGCGGAAGAATGAGCGACAGGATTTTGGTGCGGATACTGGCGTTTTGAAGAAAAGACACGGAAAGCCTCACGTCATTGAAAAAAACCGCTCCTTCCCCGTGCCGGAGGTGTTCGGCAAGACTGACATTGCACGTCGAACGCCCCGATCATCGAGACTTCGCTAGCCGCATCATAGGCTCTGGCCGCATCTGCATCATGCATGCGCCGCAGAAAACCGCCTGTCCCTTGCAATACGGGGAGGCCGCTCACCACGGTTGGCGCGGCGGCCCGCCAGCGGGCGGGACGCCAAGCCGAATTGCCGGAAAAAGGCGGAAGCATGTAAACTTTCAGCCGTCTCATCCGGTTTATTTTCCAATACAATGATTATAGTCAAAAACTTTATAATTCCTTCACGACGGCGGGCAAAGCACGGATGTTTTTGCCCGGGAGACCCGCCGTCCACCGCCCGGCGCGAAAGGCCGGCCCTTCGCAGGCCGCACATCGCTGCAAAATGGCGGTCACGCTGGCCCCGCGCGCCAGCGTCCCGGCCAGATTGAAAATCCAGATGGCGTATTCCGCAACGCTGCCGGAAAACATCCGAAGCGCCGGCAGAACGTGGCGTCAAAAGTGATGCCGGGCGTTCAAGCCGCCGCGCGCCGCAGCGCTGTCGCAACCGTGTGGATATGCGCCGCACCAATGCCGCAGCAGCCGCCGATCATGGTCGCGCCCGCATCCGCCCAGGAGCAGGCAAAACGGGAATAGACATCGCCGGTCAGATCGGCGCGCGTGCCATGCAGCCCTTCATTGGCGGCGGAATCGCCCTGTTCGCCTTCGAAGGCATTGGCGTAGACGCCGATTTCCAGCGACACAGTCTTTTCCGCGAAGACGGCGGCGGCCGTCTCGACGGCGGCCTTCATGACTTCCGGCTTGCTGCAATTGAACAGAAGGGCGGCGGCACCCGATTGCGCCGCCCATTCGGCGGCCGCCCTGACCGTTTCACCGGAGCGAAGCGCGGGCTCGCCGCCGGCCGCAGCCGCATCGTCGTTAAGCGTGAAGGAAATCCAGAACGGTTTGCCGGTCGCGGCAACGGCCTCGCGCACCGCCTCGCCTTCGGCGATCAGGCTGAGCGTCTCGCCGAGCCAGACATCGACATAAGGCGCGAGATTGTCGACCAGCACCTTCAGATAGGCCTGCACCCGCGTGGCATCGAAATTCTGCGGCTCATAGGAACCGAAGATCGGCGGCAGCGAACCCGCCACCAGCACCTTGCGGCCGGAAGCATCCGCCGCCTCGCGCGCCAGCCTGCCCGAAAGGGCGATCAGCGATGCGCCATCCTTCTGGAAACGCTCTTCGCCGATGTGGAAGGGCACCAGCGCATAAGAATTGGTGGTGACCACATCGGCGCCGGCTTCGATGAACTCCGCATGCACCTGCCGCACGATCTCGGGCGCGTCGATAAGCGCCAGCGCCGACCATTCCGGCTGTTTCAGCTCGGCCCCGAGCCGCTGCAATTCGCGGCTCATGCCGCCGTCGAGGATACGGATTGTGCTCATGGTCATACTCCCTGAATGTTTATCGCCTGACCGGCACCTGCTGTTCGACAAGGCCGAAACAGCGGGCGATGATGGCGGTGAGAATGAGATAGAAGACGGTGACGACGATCAGCGGTTCATAGACCAGAAGCGTATCCTGCCGCACCTTGTAGGCGACGGCGTAGAGGTCCATCACCGTCACGGTGAAAGCAAGCGGCGTGGCTTTAAGCTGCATCACCACCTCGCCGGCAATGGTCGGCAGCGCGATGCGGATGGAGCGCGGCAGCCAGATGCGGCGAATGAGGGTGAAACGGCCCATGCCGAAAGCCCTGCCCGCCTCCAGCTCGCCTTTCGGCACCGCCAGCAGCGCGCCGCGCAGAACTTCCGCCTCATAGGCCGCATAATTCAGCGTGAAGCTGACGGCCGCGAAGAAGAACCCTTCGCGCAGCACCGGCCACATGAAGCTCTGGCGCAGGCCGGGGATCATCGGCAGAAGCGAGCCGACGCCGTAATAAAGCAGCCAGAGCTGGATGAGCAGCGGCGTGCCCCGGAAGAAGGTGCAATAGGCCCGCGCCAGGATTTTCGTCATCCGCCCGCCGCTCACCTGCGCAAACGCAAGCCCGATGGCGAGGAGAAACCCGATGCTGACGGAGATGACGAGCAGCGCCACCGTCTGCCATGCACCCGAAAGAAGCAGCGGCCAATATTTCGCGACCCATGAAAAATCCATGCCGTTCCCTCCTCAAGCCAGGGCCGGCTGGCCGCGCCGCACGCGGCGTTCGATCAGCGAAAAAACGAGGTTGGAAACGAGTGTGATGGCAAGGTAAAGCAGGGCGGCGGCAAGGAAGAACAGGAAATATTGCTTGGTGCTGGCCCCAGCGAGACGCGTCGCCAGCGCCAGCTCCTGATAACCGACGACCGCCACCAGAGCACTGTCCTTGGTCACCGCAAGCCAGAGATTGCCGAGCCCCGGCAAGGCGTTCGGCAAAAGCGCCGGCAAGACCACCCGGCGGAAACGTAAGGCGGGCGACATGCCGAAGGCGCGCGCCGCCTCGATCTGCCCGCTCGGAATGGCAAGGATCGCCCCGCGCAGCACCTCGGTCATATAGGCCCCCTGCACGAAACCCAGCACCGCAACGGCGGCGACGAAACCGTTCACCTCCAGCGGCGGCATGCCGGCCAGCAGCAGCAGCCGGTTGAGGCCGTCAGTCCCGGCATAATAAAGCCCGACGATGAGGATCAGCTCGGGAACGGCACGGATTGCGGTGGTATAGAGATTGAGCAGCAGGCCAAGCGGCCTGTTGCCCGAAAGCTTGCCGAGCGCCCCGGCCATGCCGATGGCAAGGCCGATCAGATAGGCGCCGGCGGAAATGGCAAGCGTCGATGCCGCACCCTTCAACAGGGTGCCGCCCCATCCCGGAGGATAGGGAGACAGAAGTTGCAACGTGGTTTCAAGGCTTGCCATATGCGTGACCGATCAGACCGAATTACTGCCCGTAAATATTGAAGCTGAAGTACTTCCGGGTGATCTCGTCATATTTGCCGCTGGCGCGCACGGCGGCGATTGCCGCATTCAGCTTGGCCTTGAGTTCGGTGTCTTCCTTGCGCAGGCCGCCGGAAACGCCGAGACCGAGGATTTCCTTGTCGTCGGCGACATCGCCCATGTCGGCGCAGCAATCCTTGCCGGCATCGCTCTTCACGAAAGCGTCGAGAACGATGGAATCGCCGAAGACATAATCGATGCGGCCGGCCGCGAGATCCTGAAACGCCTCGTCCAGCGTCTGGTAGGTCTTCTCATCGGCGACACCGGCGAAATATTTCTTGTAATATTCGGACTGGATGGTGGCCACCTGAATGCCGATGGTCTTGCCCTTGACGTCCTCGGCCGTCGCACCCGCCTTTTCGCCCTTGGCGCCGATCAGCTTGCTCGGCGTGTTGTAATATTTATCGGTGAAATCGATGATCTTCTGACGTTCTTCCGTGTTCGACATGGACGACCAGATGACGTCGAATTTCTTCGTCTGCAGCGCCGGGATGAGGCCATCCCAGGAGAGCTCCACGATCGAGCATTTTTCCTTCATTTCCGCGCAGACGGCGTCCATGAGGTCGATTTCCCAGCCCTGCCACTTGCCGCTGGCATCCTTGGCGAAGAAGGGCGGGTAGGCCTCGTTCATGATGCCGAAGCGCACGTCGGCGCTGGCGGTGAAGGCGGAAAACGCAAATGCCGTTCCGGCAAGCAGCGTGGCGAAGAATTTCATTCAAGTCTCTCCTGTTAAAACGGACTGTCGGGCAAAAGGGTCAATTGGCAAGCGCGCCGGTAAATTCCCGGCAGCGGGCGCTCAAGGGGTTTCCGAACACCTGCGCCGGCGGCCCCGCCTCCTCCACCCGGCCCTGATGCAAAAACACGACCTGCGAGGATACATCGCGCGCAAAGCGCATTTCGTGGGTAACGAGCAGCATGGTGCGGCCTTCTTCGGCCAGATCGCGAATGACCTTCAGAACCTCGCCCACCAGTTCCGGATCGAGCGCCGAAGTGGGTTCGTCGAACAGCATCACCGCCGGTTCCATGCAGAGCGCACGCGCAATGGCGGCGCGCTGCTGCTGCCCGCCGGACAGGAATGCCGGATAGGCGTTTTTCTTGTCATAAAGCCCGACCTTGTTCAGCAGGGCTTCGGCCTTTTCGACCGCCTCCTGCCGCCTGACGCCGAGAACATGAACGGGCGCCTCGATGACGTTTTCGAGAACGGTGCGATGGGCCCAGAGATTGAAATTCTGGAACACCATGCCAAGGCCGGTGCGCAGTTTTTCCACCTGCCGCCAGCTTTTCGGCACGGCCTTGCCGTCGCGGCCGGTTTTCGTGGCGATTTCCTCGCCATTGACGATGACGCGGCCGCGATCCGGCGTTTCGAGGAAATTCATGCAGCGCAGAAAGGTGCTTTTGCCGGAACCGGAGGAACCGATGATCGAGATGACATCGCCCTTGTGGGCTTGCAGCGAAACGCCCTTCAAAACCTCATGCGTGCCGAAGCTCTTGTGGATGTCATCCGCCTCGAGCGCGCAGGCGCCTGTATCTGCCATCGATTGACCTAGCCGATCCGTTTTTTCAGTGCCGCCACGCCAATAGCCGGGGTTTCGCGGTGCGACGTGCACAATAACAAAGACTTGAGCCGCGCATGTTTAGCGAAAATAGCCGCAGACGCGCGCAACAATCGGCTCTTTTACATATTTGCAACGAAAAATCATTTCAAAATATCACCTGGAGCGAACGACAGGGGAAGCCTGCCCCCGCAGCGGTGCCGGGGCAATGCCCGCTCCACCGCCGGCTCTCTCCGGTTCCCCCTCCGCCTCGTCCTCGACGAGGCTGGCATTGGCCTGAAGATGCAGGCCCATCACGGCGACGATGAGGAAAAACCAGACGAAGCCGGTGCTGAGGAAAAACAGCGTTTCCAGAAAGCCGTAGAGCAGCACATAAAGCCATACGCCGACATAAAGCCGCGTCAGCGGACTGTTGCGGGTGGCCTCATTCATTTTGCCGAGATAGTGCAGCGGCAGGAGATAGATCCACACCATCACCAGCACCAGCCCCGGCACGCCGCCAGCCAGCAGAAGGTCGAAATAACCATTATGCGAATCCGGCGCGGTCGTCGCCCAGGTATTGTTCTCGGTGAAACTCGACATCAGGGCGTCGCTGCGCCAGAAGGCCTGATAGCCGTATCCCAGGAGCGGGCTTTGACGGATGTAATCGATGGCGACGGTCCAGATATCCCGTCTGCCGGTAAAGCTGGCGTCGAGCCCGAGCTTCGTCAGCATCTGCGAAAAGACGGGATCGACCGTGGTGCCGACGGTCACCAGCGCGAAAACCGCCAAAAACAGGGTCACGACCGTATAACGCCAGCGCGGCCAGCGCAGGATGAACCAGCCTGTCGCAATGATGATCGGCATCAGCCCGAGCGCGGTCTTGCCGCCCGACTTGACCAGAAAGACCAGCGACAGCAACAGCACCGACAGCCCGCCGATAAAGGACCAACGCTTGCAGAGATAAATACCGACGATAATCAATACCGCCATGACCGAGGCGGCCTCGTTCTTATGGCGGAAAACCCCGCGCCAGTCCCCCGCCAGCAGCGGCTCCAGCGCATCGCTGGCCTGATGGATCGAGCGCGAGGGTAGCACGGTGATTCCGAAATAGCACAGGAACAATATGATCAGGGCGCATGTGGCGAGCAGCGTCGTGAAATGCCGCTCGGTGCGCGGCAATTGCAGGAAGCCGCCGGCAAGCACACAGATAATGGCGCACATGACCAGCCGCCTGAGCGAAAATAGCGGCGCTTCGCCCGCAAGCGAGGTCAGGACAAACCAGCCGAAAATCGCCGCCATCAGCAGGCGCGGCATGAAGAGGATGGAAAACGACCGCTCCTTCGCCATGAAGGCCAGGAAACTGAAAAACAGGATGATCGCGGTCAACTGGTTGAGCAGGTTGGACCCGGCCGCCATGGCGGAGCCCTGATAGGTCGATGAGAGCGAGATATAGGGCGAAAAGCCGACCGTGAAAAACAGGAACGTCACGTAAAACAACGCGTCCCGCCAGTAGCCACGCCCCTGTTCGCCATGCGCTGCATCCATAAGGGGTTTTTCTCTCCCTCTTTCCTGAAGCCGCCCGCATTGAAACTCGTGCTTCGCATATTCGATAATACGAATATCCCGCGCAAATCCTATTTTTTAGTTATCCATGATGCACGGGAAAATAGCACCGCGATTGTGCGCTTTTCCTCGGGAAATCGGAGCCCGGAGACAAAGGACAAGACGGAAGCTTGCCAAAATTGACGCCAGACCCCAAAAAATCGCCTACAAAATTTATCCATATTTCATCCAAAGGTTGCTTGCTTGAGCGTATTTTGTTAACCTCAACCGAGGCGGTTGATACAGATTAATATCTTGATATTAATATGATTTATTCCAAATCCGATACTTTCTAGCCCACCGGATTGCAGGTTTTATATCTATATTAATACATTCAAATATACGCTGCCTATGGTTGATTTCGTCAATGCACAAAAGGTGGGGGCCGACGGTGGACGTTCCGATACACACCCATATGGACGATGGCGATAGCGGTCACTTGACACAACGCCCGGTTCAAATCGGTGTGTCCGGCATCCGCCCCATGCGCAGGGAAGACGTTCCGGCTGTCGAGGCCGTGCTCAACAGCGCTTTCAGAAAGACTGGGCAGGAGCGGAACTTCGATTTCGGCTCTTATATCGAAAAACTGTTTTTCGGCAGTCCAGCCTTCAGTCCGGAAAACGGCAGCGTTGTCTACGATGCCGGGGAGAACGGGGTCACCAGCGTCATCCTCGCCGTGCCCATGCGCTTCGTTGCGAATGGAAAAACCATTACCGCAAGGCTGCTCTGCGCCTTCGCATCGGACGGGAAACGCGGCGCACTCGGCGCAGCGCGTCTGTCCCGCGGCATGCGGGCCTCCAAACACGACATGTTGTTCTCGGATACGGCTTCACCCGTCAGCGCCGATCACTGGGTGGCGACCGGCGGCAACATGCTGCCTATTGAAAGCCTGCAATGGCACAAGGCGCTCAAACCCTTCTGCACCATCGCGCTGCGCATGCCGCGCCGTTCGAAACTGGCCAAAACCACGCTGGCGCTCGCCGCACTCGGATTTGTGGATGGAATCCTGCGGCGGTGGAAAAAGGGTCTGAGACCGCAGGAGGCCGCCGGCGCCACGGTGAGAACCGTGGATTACGAAACCTTCCGACACAGGGCGCTCGCGATGATCGAGCGTTTTTCCATTCGCCCGGAATGGTCTCACGAGGAATTCCACTGGCTGATAGAGATGAGCAGGGCCAATGAAAGCCTCGGCGAACTGAAGGGCGTGGTGATCGAGAATGCCGAAGGCCATGCCATGGGCGCTGCGCTGTTTTTCGGCCAGCGGGGGAGAACGGCCTATGTGCTCAATCTCGTCTGCGATGCCGGTTGCGAAAACGATGTGCTCAACACCCTGTTCCGCCATTTCGATGACGAGAATTATGCCCATGTCACCGGCATGGCGCAGCCCTTTCTCATCAACGCGCTTTACCGCCAGAACCACATGAGCTTCCGCCACGACGGTTATTTCTGCATGGCGACGCGCGATGACGCCCTGCGGGAAAGGGCGCTGGCCGGCGACATCTATATTGGCGGACTGTGCTCGGAGAGCTGGAGCAAGCTCATCACCGACTATTGAGCCCCCGCCCCGCCTCACGACGGAAGACGGATCGAAACCCTCAAGCCTTGCTGAACCGCCCGACATTGGCCGAGATGAGATGGCGCAGCGCTTTCGCGTAACGTTTGGAGCGCGTCTTGGCCGCCAGCGCGCTGGTCCAGTCCACCATCGACCCGTTAATATCGAAATCGCCGAGCTGGCCTTCGGGAATATCGCCCTTTTCGATGCGCTCGACGATGGAGGCGAGCGCCGCATAAAATTCCGGCGAGCGATAGGGCGGATGCAGTGAATACATGCCCTTGCCCGTGCCGAGAAAATCGAGGCGATAAACACCCGTGCGCATCATGTTCGTGCTCAGCACCTCCTCGGCGGGCATCGAGACAGGCTGCTGGTTATAGGCATAGGAGCGGATGCGCCGTTTGACATCGGGCTTGAGCAGTTCCAGCGAGCCGATGCGTTTCGCAAAACGTTCCATATCGATCATGAAAAGCCGGGTGGAAACGGTGGCGAAACGCCAGGTGGGAATGCGCGACGGCAGCTTGCGCGGCGCAGGTATGTTCTTCACGCCGGGCATGCCGACATGGCGGGAAATATCCAGATCGCCGCGCACCGTCGGCGGCCCGGAAAAGGGCGTGATGCACAGCGCATCCGGATTGGCCTTCTGGAGCGCGATGGCCTCGCCGAACCAGCTCTGGCTGCCGCCGCCGAACATCATGTCGCTGTCCATATGCAGCACATAACGGGCATTGGCGCGTTTCAGCCCGTAGAAATAGACATGGAAAGGCCCGCCATCGAAAGCCTTGGCAGGATAGGGGATCGGCGAGCGGGGAAAGAAGGTTTCCGTCACGGCGCTGCGCGCCGCATCGCTGTAATCGACGATATCCACATGCAGATGCGGATAATTGGTCTGCATTTCCTCCAGCATGTCGAAGAGACGCTGGCGCGCCGCATCGAAACCGTTGCCCTTGTAGCGGCCGGCCCCCACCTGGCCCGTATCGACGGTGAGGAGAATGCGGTCCACCTGTCCGCCCCAAACCCTGAGCTGATGCGGCAGGGTCAGGGCCGCATGCGGGGCATCGAAGGGGTGCAGGTTGATTTGCAGCGCCTTTTGCACGGGAGGAAGCGGCATTTCAGCATTCATAGTCATGCACCACGGTTCCGGAATTCATTGATGATGGCCATCATGGGTTTTTGGTTGAAACTCCAGTCCAGCGGCAGCGGCCGGTTGGCGGTGCCATCCCGGCGCGGATAGGCCCAGCGGATCCAGCTATATTGATCCGAGATGCCCCATGTGGTGATGGAGGAAAGCGCGCCGCCCGCCGAGGCAGCCTCCAGAAACTCGCGGACCTGGCCGTTGATCAGCATATCGCGTTCGGCCTCCGGCGCGGGCAGCGTCTGGTCCATCACATCCAGCTCCGTCACCAGAACGGCAAGACCGTAACTGCGCATTTCCGTCGTGAAGGCGGCAAGCTCGTCCTTGGCGATCGGCCAGCCGCCGCGCAAATGCCCCTGCAGGCCGACGGCGTTGATCGGCGCGCCCTTCTCCAGCAGTTCGAGAATGAGATTGCGGAAGGCCGCGCGCTTGGCCGGCGATTTCTCGGCGGCAAATTCCACATCATATTCGTTGAGCACGAGCTGCGCCTTCGGATCGACCGCATGAGCGATCTCGAAAGCTTTCTTGATGGCGTCCGGCCCGGCGCCGTAATACCAGGCATCGCGCCGCGCGCGCACATTGCCCGGCACGTCGGGGATCGGCTCATTGACCACGTCCCAGCTATGGATCACGTCCTTATAACGCTCCATCACCGTGACGATATGGGTCTCCATCAGCTTCTCGACCTTCACGCCGCCGCCGATGCTCGCAAGCCAGGGCGCGTTGGAGGCATACCAGATCAGCGGATGGCCGTGCATGGAAAGCTTGTGCTGACGGGCGAAATTGGCGATTGCATCGGCGGCGGCGAAATCGAACGCCTCCGCCGAAGGCCGCAGGACCTCCCATTTCATTTCGGTAACGGGAGTGATGCGCGAGCAATATTTCACCACCGCCTCGCCGATGCGGCTATCGGCAGTGAGATCCGGCAGGTAAACGGCCGCGCCGTAAGGGGCGGTTTTGCTCGCCGCTTTCTTCTGCGCGGCAAAGGCCGGGCCGGCCACGGCATGCAGCAGGCCAGCGCTTGCCGCACCGCCCATAAAATTCCGCCGCCCGATCCGCATGCACCCGCCTCCGCAACCTTTATTCCCAAAACATAACATTCCGATCATAGGAAAAGGATATTAAAGATTTGCAAGGTTAACCGACGTTATACCACGTCATAATTGGCCAGACCCGCTTAATGCGGTAGTAACTTCGCTGTGCGAATTCTTGGCCCACGCCGCATGGAGTTTGAAGTCTTGGTTTCCGTTTCGATTGTCATTCCCGTTCGCAATGGCGAGCGTTACATCGTGGAAGCGATCGAAAGCGTGTTGCTGCAGGGCGAGACCATCGGCGAAGTGCTGGTGGTCGATGACGGCTCCACCGACACCACCGCACAAAAGGTGGAAGGTTTTTCCGACCCTCGCGTCAAATTGCTTGCCCGGCCACAGGGAAGGCAGGGCGTTTCCGCCGTGCGCAATTTCGGCCTGTCGCAGGCGCGCGGCGAATGGACGATGTTTCTCGATGCCGACGATCGCCTGAAACCGGGCGCCATAGCGGCCCTTTGCGCCGGCATTTCCGGGCCGGATGTCGTCGCCGTTTATGGCGATTACGAGCGCATCGATGAAAACGGCGTCAAGATCGGGCGGCGTAACCTCATTCGCCGCCGGGAAAAACCCGATGGTTTCATTCTCCAGCCGCTGCTCGGCGGCAACTTCATCGTCAATGGCGGCATCATGCTGGTCAGGACCCGCATCTTTCAGGAATTCGGCGGTTTCGACGAGACTTTGCGTTATGCCGAAGACTGGTATGGCTGGTGCAGGCTCGCCGCCGCCGGCCGTTTCGTTTACCTGCCCGGTTGCCACGTGCTGGATTACCGCGTGCACAGGACGAGCGTGATGATGAACCGGCTTTTGACCTTCCGGGATTGCGAACCGGCAATCGAGGCCGTGTTTTCCGACCCCGCCATCGTCGCTGCCGTTTCGCCGCCGGAACTGCGGCGGCTTCGCCGCCGGTCCGAAAACCACATGAATGCCTATACCGTGGCGCAGGCCTTCCGCGCCCGCCGCTACCGCGAGGCCTTTTCGGCGCTGGCCGATACCTTCCTCAACCGCCCGCGCCAGAGCCTCAGGGCCGTCGTTTTTTCCGCCGCAGCGCTTGCCGGAATTTAGGAGTTTCCATGTCCGAGATCATGCCGGAAGCGGTGGTGTGCATTCCGAGTTTCCGCCGGCCGGAAGGCCTGAAAAAGACGCTTCGGTCACTCGCAGCCCAGAAGGTCGATTTTCCCTTCGCCATCGTCGTGGTCGATAACGACGGCGCGGGCCAGGCGGGTCTTTCGGTCGCGCGCGCCTTTTTCGCCGAAAGCGGCATGGCCGGCGAGGCATTGGTCGAACCGACGCAGGGCAATTGTTACGCCATCAACACCGCCTTCCGCACCGCCCGGCAAAGCTATGCTTCGGCTGAGTGGCTCCTGATGATCGATGACGACGAGGCCGCCTCCCCCGTCTGGCTTGCCGAAATGGTTTCGGCGGCGAAATCCTTCGGCGTCGATATCGTCGGCGGACCGGTCAACCGGGAATTCGACGCACCGGCTTCGAAGGCGGTTCTCTCACATCCGCTGTTCGGCTCCATCGAAGCGCCGACCGGCCCCGTCGAGCAAATCCACGGATCGGGCAATTGCCTGATCTCACGGCGGGTTTTCGAGACGCTGGCGAAACCGGAATTCGACGTGCGCTTCAACTTCCTCGGCGGCGGCGACATGGATTTCTTCACCCGCTGCCGCAAGGCCGGTTTCAAATTCGCCTGGAATGCGCAAGCGCTCATCATTGAATATGTGCCGGAAAACCGCATGGCGCCGCGCTGGATCATGGAGCGCTCGCTCCGAACCGGCATCATCAATTACAGCATCGACCGTGCCCGACGCCCGGGCCTGAAAGGCGGGCTGCTGCTTGCCGCCAAAAACGCCGTCAGCCTGTGCCTGTCTCTTGTCCGCGCCGTTTCCGCCTTCGTGAAAACCGGAACCCTGCTGCCAGCCACGCATCCGCCGCTGATGTCCATCGGCCGCGTGATGGCGAGCCTCGGCATTACGCTCACGCCCTACAAGGCGCCGGCGAAGAAGAGCTGAAGCGGGATAGTTTCGGCTCAGCTAAGGGTTTTTTGCCTGCCGAGCGAGATCGTATTCGTGAACCGTTTCTGGAAACCGAACGACGACAAGGCCGTCGCAAGGACGAGGAGCGGCACGAGCACCGGCCAGAAGAAACAAAGGACAATGCCGGTGACGCGATAAAAATCCCAGTCCTTGTCGCGGCGGGCGCCTTCGATATAGGTCATGGCGAGAGAGGTAACGGTGCCAATTCCATATATAAAAAGAGAAATGGACGTAATCACCATTGGTGGCCTCAATAAATCTATGATTCGAATAAATTTGTAATATTGATGCAGTGTAGCGCAGATGTTCGCAGTTGCAACGGATTTCAGCGACGCAGCGCATCCATTCAATAAGTTAGGAAAATCTTATATTGTCGGGCGGGAGGCGCAGGCGCGCTTTATTCTTCGCGTAGCAGCAGCTTGTCGCGATGATCTAACGACCTTGCCCCGAAGCCCCGAAGCGATACTTCAGCAGCGAATATATGGCGATAGGATTGGTCAGCAGGTAACGTTTTCCGAGCCGCTTCGGCTCGAGCATGGCCCGGTAAAGCCATTCCAGCCCCATATCCTGCATCCATTGCGGCGCCCGGCTGTTCTTGCCGGCGAGGAAATCAAAAAGGCCGCCGCAGGTCTTGATAACGGCGATGCCGGAAAGCCTGTCCAGATTGCGCGAGACGAAACGCTGCTCCAGCGGTATGCCGAAGCCAACCCAGAGAATATCCGTCCCGGATGCCGCGATATCGGCGAGGATCGCCTCTTCCTCGGCCCGGCTGAAATAACCGTTGCGCCGCCCCGCAAATATGAGGCGCGGATAAAGCCTCTGCATTTCCTCGACCGCCGCACGGTTCACCTCTTCGGAACCGCCGAGGAAATAGAACCGGCTGCCCGTCTCTTCGGCGCGCTTCGCAACCGCATGAACGAGATCCGTGGTCGCAACCCGTTCTCTCAATGCCTTCGGGCAGAATTTGCGGGAAAAAATCACCAGCGACATGCCGTCCGCATGAATCTGGTCCGCCTGCCGCAGCATGGCGTCGAATTCCCTATCGTGATGGCAGAGCGCGATGACCTGACCGTTTGCCGATGTCGAATAAAACGGTCTTGCACCGGGCGCACGCGCCGTCGTCGCGCGCAGGATGAAATCCCGCGCCGTTTCGTCGATGGTCGCGTCGGTAATGGGCAACGCCGCAAGCGGAATAACCGGCCAGACCTGACCAGTCCCCTCCGCATCCGGCATCTCTCTCCCTGTCATAATCTGTCCGGTGTCCAAGATAGGCATCGTTTCATTGTTATATTCACGCTTATGCTTAGGGTATAAGGCTTCAAACACTACGAAGAACTATCATTAATATTTTTATAAATCCCCGTATGCGGCAGGCATTTTACACGCCTGAAGGTTGTGCGCCACATTTTCCGCCTATTCCGGTTTTCCAGCCGATGGGTTAAGGGACGCGGAAATCAAACCACGGAAGGGCTCCGGCCATGGAAACAATCTCGATCGACAATCGCGGCGATTTCGGCCTCTGGGCGATAGAAAGGGCGAAAGAAATCGTCGCCAACGAAGCGTCAGACCTTGCCATTTCGGTTCGCGACGGTGACGAGGCCGGCATTCGCGATGCCGGCAATGCGCTGGGCGCGGCCATCGCCGCCGCGCTGCTCGAAGTTTATGACGGTCTGATTTCGGAAGAATAAGGCGACACGCAGCCGCTTTGTCTCACCGCACCGCGACATCCGCGTGATCGTCCCGGCGAAGATAACCCCAGAGGCCAAGCGCCACGGCAATTGCGAGACCAAGGAACAGGCCGCCCATGCCGCCGGCAATCAGGAAGGTCAGCTTGCCCGGCGGCCAGCTTCTGGAATTGGGCGCAACCGGCTGAGAAATCACCCGTACATTGGTGGAATCGATCGACTGCTGTTCGGCCAGCTGGCGTGAGCGGGTGAGATAAGTCTCATAGATCGCCGCCGCCGAGCGGGCGTCACGATCGAGATCACGCAGCCGCACCTGCGCCTCATTGTCGGTAAAGACATTGGCGCGTTCCGCCACCGCTTTCAACCGCAGGGCATCGAGTGAGGAGCGCGCCTCCGCGACGTTGATCTTTGCCGCTTGAAGGATACGCCGCGCCTCATCCGCCATTCCCTGTTCCAGCATCGCCCGCTCCGCACCCGCGGTCGCAAGACGCGGATGACGCGCGCCATAGGTCAGCGTCATCGCACCGATCTGCTGTTGCAGCGTGCTGTATTGCGCGCGGATCGTATTCATCGTTTGGCTGTCGAATATGGCGTCGCTCTGGGTGCGGTTCTGCGCAATCGCCGCCTCCATCTGCTTGAGGCGCGATTCTTCCTGAATGAGGCGCTGCTGGGTCGCAAGCACCTGAGCGTTCAGCTCACCGGAAGCCAGATTGCTGACGAGCTGGCCGTTATTTTCCTGCAGGCCGTTCTCGCGGCGGAAATCGGCCACGCGCTTTTCGGCGGCGGTCACATTCTCGCGCATTTCCTCGAGCCGCTTCCTGAGATCGTCAACGACGCGTTGACTGCTGTCGGAGTTTGTCTGGAATAGCTCGCTTTCGAAGGCCTTCACGATGGCCTTGGAGACAGTCACCGATTTTTCGGCATCATTGGTCCAGACCGAAAGCGTCACGACAAAGGAGCGCGGGTCGCGTTCCGCCGCCACCCGATCGCCAAGCGAACGAAGCGCGCCGACACGGTTGTCGTCATCTTCCGGTTTCGATGAGAACATCGCCTTCAGCCGGGCGAGCGGCGGCGGGCTGATGAATTCGGCGTCCTTATCGAGCTTCAACTCGTCCACCACCCGCGCCAGCACGTTGCGCGAGGTGATGGTGCGCAGCTTGCTTTCCACCTCGAGGATTTGCGTGTCGCGCTGCTGGTTGGGCGAAAACACCCCGTCATTGACGACGTTCAGGTTGGAAGGATTGACGACGATATCCGTATAGGCCTTGTAGCGCGGCGGTGTCATAGAGGCGTAGGTCAGCGCGCCGGCAACGCAGAGAACGATTGCCAGCACGATCCAGACGATGCCCTTGCGAAGCCAGAGGATGACGTCATCCACACCGATCCTGTCGATATGTTTCAGGCCCGGCAGCGCAGCCGCCAGACTGCCGCTCGGCGAAGCCGCCTTCACCGGCGTCTCGGCCGCAGCCGGCTCGGCGACGGTCTTCGCCGGTTTCGGCTCCAGATGCTCCTTCAGCACCGTGCGCTCGAAAACTTCGTCCTCATCCACCAGATCGTCCAGCAGGGAACCATGGGTTCTCGCGGCAGGCGCCGTTTTTTCATCGAGCGGACGTGCCTGCTTATG
Source organism: Agrobacterium sp. 22-214-1 (assembly GCF_053522465.1). NCBI lineage: Bacteria > Pseudomonadati > Pseudomonadota > Alphaproteobacteria > Hyphomicrobiales > Rhizobiaceae > Agrobacterium > Agrobacterium sp. 22-214-1. The sequence goes on from NZ_JBNWCK010000003.1 coordinate 411,814, forward strand.
TCCCGCCTTTTGAAGCCTGTACATCAGCCAATCCAACTCGAACGAACCACAAAAAGGCCGGCAACAGAGGGTTCCCATCGTCGCCAGAGCCGCTATCGACGGACAAGTTTAAATATGACGGGTGAATTTTAGGTTACCCGCATCAGTCCCGCCATCATCGCCTATTCGCGTCCGCGTTGAAAGGGATGATTGACTTGAATGGATCGATACGGTTCTTTCAACCGTTATATTTTTGCATTATCCATTTGACCCTCAAAGATTTTATCGAAACGGAGTTTGGAATGAGCCTGAAATTTGGAACGAGCGGCCTTCGCGGCCTCTCCGTCGATCTGAAAGGAAGAGCCTCGGCCGTTTATGCCACGGCATTTGCGAGGCACCTTCTCACATCGGGCCAGGCAAAGGCGGGCGATCCCATTCTCGTCGGCCGCGATTTCCGCGATTCGAGCCCGGATGTTTCCGCCACCTGCATCGCCGCGCTCAAAAAAGCCGGCCTGACCCCATTCGATTGCGGCACCGTGCCGACACCCGCGCTGGCGCTTTACGGCCTGTCGCTGAAGGCGGGCGCACTGATGATCACCGGTTCGCATATCCCGGCCGACCGCAACGGCATCAAGTTCTACCGCCCGGACGGTGAAATCGACAAGCAGGACGAGACGGCGATTGCCGCTCTTGCCGCCGAAATCGAAGCGGAAGGCATCAGCGACGAGGCGGCAACCGCCGAGGACCATTCCGCCACCGCAGCCGAACTTTTCTATGAGCGCAATATCGCGCTGCTGCCGGAAAAGGCGCTCTCCGGCCTCAAGATCGGCGTTTACCAGCACAGCACGGTGGCGCGCGATCTCTTTGTCGACGTGCTTGCCCATTATGGTGCGGATGTCGTTCCGCTCGGCCGCTCCGAAACCTTCATCCCTGTCGATACCGAAGCGGTCTCGCCGGAAACGCTGGCCCTTCTCAAGAAATGGGCGCCGGAACACGGTCTCGACGCCATCGTTTCCGCCGATGGCGACGGCGACCGTCCCCTGCTGACCGATGAAAACGGCGTGCCGCTGCGCGGCGACCTCATCGGCCTGATCACCGCCAATTTCCTCGGCGCCGGCGTGGTCGTCACCCCCGTCACCTCCAATTCCGGCATCGAGGCGAGCGGTTCGTTCGACGTCGTCCGCACCAAAGTCGGCTCCCCTTTCGTGATCGCGGGCATGGCTGAGGCGCTCGCCGCCGGCAAGAACGGCGTCATGGGCTTCGAGGCCAATGGCGGCCTGCTGACCGCCTCCGCCTTCACCTTGAACGGCCGGGCGCTTTCGCCGCTGCCGACGCGTGACAGCTTCCTGCCGGTTCTCGCCGTGCTGCTTCTCTCGGCAGAACAGAAAAAGCCGCTGTCGCAGATCGCCGCCGCCTATAACCTGCCGGTCGCCGCCGCCGACCGCCTGGAAAATTTCGCGCAGGAAAAGAGCGCCGCCCTGATGACGCATCTGCGCGCCTCGCGCAGCAATCTCGAGGCATTCCTCGCACCGGTCGGCACCGTGAAGGCGCTGAGCGACATCGACGGCCTGCGCGTCGCGCTCACCGATGGCAGCACCATCCATTTCCGCCCATCCGGCAACGCTCCCGAAATGCGCTGCTACGTCGAAGCCGCCAATCAGGACGAGGCCGAAACGCTTCTGAACAAGGGACTCGATCTCATCCGTAATTTTGGGTGAGAGTGGATGCCGCATACGCGATGGTGTAAGCTGCGCGCATGAAGAGAACGGACGCAATCAGGAAACTCAAGCGCCACGCCCATGCAGTGAAAAGCATGGGCGCGACGTCGCTCTATCTTTTTGGATCGACGGCCCGCGATGAGGCCCTTGCCTCCAGCGATCTGGACATCTTCATCGACTATGATCCGGGCCGCCGTTTTTCGTTGATCGATCTCGTCGGTATCAAGCAGTTTCTGGAAGAAGAATTGGCCGTGGAAGTCGACGTGACGACACGCAACAGCCTCCACCCGCTGCTCCGGAATGACATCGAGCAATCCGCCGTACGGATATTTTGATGACCAGACGCAGGGTCGGGCCGGTTCTCGCCGAAATTCTGGAGGCCATAAACGGCATTGAGACCCACACCACAGGCCTGTCACTCGCTGATTTCCAGCAAAATTGGCTCCTCAAACTCGCCGTGCAACGCGCCCTCGAAATCGTTTCCGAGGCGTCCCGTCACCTACCCGATGACTTGCTGGAGCTTACGCCGGACGTACCATGGAAACAGATTCGCGGAATCGGCAATATTCTGCGTCATGAGTACCACAAGATCGCGGATGACGTCGTTTGGGCCGTGGTCACCGAACATGTGGCGCCGCTCAAAATCGCTGTTGAGGCCATTCAACGATCCGTCGAAAGTGAAAACTGAGGACTTATCAGCGCGGTATCGCAAATGTCGCACCCCGCCCGTGCCCTGTTGCTCTTCCGGCTCCATGGAGCGATAAGGACCGGAGGGCCACAAGAGGCGGATTATGAGCGGCGAGACCATTACCCTTTATGAAGCGATAGGTGGCGATGCGACCGTCAGGGCGCTGACCCGGCGTTTCTATGAATTGATGGATACCCTGCCGGAAGCGGCGCGCTGCCGCGCCATCCATCCCGCCGATCTTTCCGGCAGCGAGGCGAAGTTCTACGATTATCTGACGGGATATCTTGGCGGACCACCCGTTTATGTCGAGAAACACGGCCATCCGATGTTGCGGCGGCGTCATTTCGTCGCCCCCATCGGCCCCGCCGAGCGGGATGAATGGCTGCTCTGCTTCCGCCGCGCCATGGACGAGGCCATCGAAAATTCAAAGCTGCGAGAGATCATCTGGGCGCCGGTCGAACGGCTGGCCTTTCACATGCAGAACCAGGAGGCGGACAGCCAATGACCACGCAGAGCGCGACCATCGCAAGCCTGCCCCGCGACAGATTGCGGGCCTTCATTCTGTTGCTGGGCGGCCTTCTGGGCGTGGCCGGCGTGATGCTCGCAGCCGCCGCCACCCATACCGGCGAAACCTATATGCTCGGCAATGCCTCGGCCATGGCGCTGGCGCATGCGCCGGTCCTGGTGGCGCTCCATATCGGCGCGGATCGCATCAGAACCGCCATTCCGGCAGGCCTGATCCTCGGCCTCGGCACGGCGATCTTTGTCGGCGATCTCGTCACCCGGCATTTTTCCGGCCACAGCCTGTTTCCCTACGCCGCACCCACGGGTGGCCTCGGCATGATTGCCGGATGGCTGGTGCTGTGCGCAGGAGCGTTTCTGAAGCCGAAGGGTTAGGCTTTAACCCTTACGCCGCGTCCAGCGAAACGAGAGGATATTGCGGCCCTCTTCGGCCGCCGCGCCGATTTCGAAGGACGGCGTTTCACCGGGCTGGCGGGTGCGCAGATAGGGAAAGGTCACGACATTGCCGCCGCTTCTGGCAAGGCGGTTGCGCCTTTCGCGTTCACCGATGATTTCATAGATATCCGTCAGGGCCGGATCGGCAGCCTGCTCGGCCATCTTGTGCAGTTCGACACGGCAGGCTTCCGCCGCCGGCTCTTCACCCTTAAAATTATTGCGCTCGTCGCTCATCGCTGGAGGTCCGTTCATTCATGGTCTGCAGCGCCCGCTCCAGACTGGATTTGCTGCCGTTGCGCAGCGGAATGAACGTCTTGCCGAATTTCTTGCAACCGGACTTCACCCGCAGACACGCATCGTGGCTGATACAGTCGATCGGGCAGAAAACGCAGTCGACGGAGGGAAGCACGGTATCGATGCGCGAGACGGCCTCACGCAGGCCGCCATCGTGATGAATGAGCTCCGCGCCGAAATTGCTGGCGATCTGGCGAAGATGCGCAACCTGACAGTCTCGGCCGCCGACATAAAGAAAGCTTTTCGGACCGGAAAGCTGCTGTTCGGCCACATCCTTTTCGGTCTGTGGCGCGCCCTTGCCCTGCTTGCCGCCGCGTTCGGCCTTCTTCTTTTCCTTACGTGCCATTCCCTCACCTGCCGGTTGATTTTTCAATGCCCCGGACGTTCGGGATGCCGGCACCATAATAAAGATGAGTTTTGGAGTAAAGTATAAAGGTGATAATTTTCCTCATGTTTTGGCATAAAGAATCGATCACATATTCGAGAGAACGGTTCCGTTCAGCCGTTTATCCGCAATCCGCCCATGAAAAGCTGCTCCAGATGCCGGGCCGCATCCTCAAAACGGCCCTCGCCGCCATTCTTCTCGCCCAGCACCGCCCGCACCTGTACATCAAAATCCGCATAATGCTGGGTGGTCGACCAGATCGAGAAAATCAGGTGATAGGGATCGCATTTAGCCATCCGCCCCGCCTTCACCCAGGCGCGGATCACCTCGGCCTTTTCATCCACCAGTTGTTTCAGCGGCCCCTTCAGCTCATCCTCGATATGCGGCGCGCCCTGCAGGATTTCATTGGCGAACAGGCGGCTTTCACGCGGGAAATCGCGCGACATTTCCAGCTTGCGACGAATATAGGAGCGAATCTCGCTTTCAGGATTGCCCTCGGCATCGAAAGCGCGCAGCGGGTCGAGCCATGTGTCCAGCACCCGCTCGATCAGCGCGCGATGCATCGCCTCCTTGGTGCGGAAATAATAAAGCACGTTCGGTTTCGACATGCCGGCCGCCTCGGCAATCTGGTCTATGGTGGAGCCGCGAAACCCGTTTGTGGAAAAAACACTGAGCGCGGCTTCAAGAATCGCTTCCTGCTTTTCTTCCTGAATGCGGGTCCGCTTCTGTGTTTTCGCTGCGCGCGGTATGGCCATTCTCAGCTCTCTGTTTCTTTTCCATGCAATTGCCGTTACAGTATGCTTAAAAAATAATCTACGCGTACAGTTTAGGCAAAATTACTGCGATTCGTCACGAAAATCCCTTGCTGACGCCACCGCGAATTTGCAATGTTTACCAGCCGGTCAATTTATCCCCCATCGCCATCACAAGGCAATGGCTGTTATCTTAACCGGCAAAAAAGGGAACGGCACAAGCTTTGCTTCGATAAAAACAAAACAGGTGAGGACGACACTTCATGGCGGCGGGTAAGAACTTGACGGTCAATGGCGACCGTCTGTGGGACAGTCTGATGGATATGGCGAAGATCGGCCCCGGCATTGCCGGCGGCAATAATCGCCGCACGCTGACGGATGAGGATGCGGAAGGCCGCAGCCTGTTCCAGCGCTGGTGCGAGGCGGCGGGCCTGACGATGGGCGTCGACCGCATGGGCACCATGTTCGCCACCCGCCCCGGCGAGGACCCGGATGCGCTTCCCGTTTATATAGGCAGCCACCTCGACACCCAGCCGACCGGCGGCAAGTTCGATGGCGTGCTCGGCGTATTGGCCGGGCTGGAGGTGGTGCGCAGCCTGAATGACTTGAACATCAAAACCAAACACCCGATCACCGTCACCAACTGGTCAAACGAGGAAGGCGCGCGCTTTGCCCCGGCCATGCTGGCCTCCGGCGTCTTCGCCGGCATTCACGATCTCGATTATGCCTATGGCCGCACCGATACCGACGGCAAGACCTATGGCGAAGAGCTGAAGCGCATCGGCTGGCTGGGCGAGGAAGAGGTGGGCGCGCGCAAAATGCACGCCTATTTCGAATATCACATCGAACAGGGGCCGATCCTTGAGGCGGAAAGCAAACAGATCGGCGTCGTCACCCATTGCCAGGGCCTACGGTGGCTGGAAGTGACGCTGACCGGCAAGGAAGCCCATACCGGCTCCACCCCGATGGCTATGCGCGTCAATGCCGGTCTGGCCGCCGCCCGCATTCTCGAAAAGGTGCAGGAGGTGGCCATGGCCCACCAGCCGGGCGCCGTCGCCGGCGTTGGCCAGATGATCTTCACACCCAATTCCCGCAACGTGCTGCCCGGCAAGGTGGTCTTCACCATCGACCTTAGAACCCCCTCACAGGCGAAACTCGACAGCATGCGCGCCATCTTCGAGCGCGAGGTGCCGCAGATCGCCGAAGAACTCGGCGTCGGCTGCTCGATCGAGGCGATCGGCCATTTCGATCCCGTCACCTTCGACCCCATTCTGGTCGGCCGCGTGCGCTCCGCTGCCGAAAAACTCGGCTACAGCCACATGGACATCATTTCCGGCGCCGGCCACGATGCCTGCTGGACGGCAAGGGTCGCCCCCTCCACCATGATCTTCTGCCCCTGCGTGGACGGGCTTTCCCACAACGAGGCCGAGGAAATTTCGCCGGAATGGGCCGCCGCCGGCTGCGACGTGCTGCTGCATGCCGTGCTGGAGACTGCGGAGATCGTGGAATGACCGCCACCATCATCAAGAACGGCACCATCGTCACCGCCGACCTCACCTACAAGGCCGATGTGAGGATCGAAGGCGGCAGGATCACCGAGATCGGGCCTGATCTGACCGGCGGCACGGTACTCGATGCCACCGGATGTTACGTCATGCCCGGCGGCATCGATCCGCATGTGCATCTGGAAATGCCTTTCATGGGCACCTATTCCGCCGATGATTTCGAGAGCGGCACGCGCGCGGCGCTTGCCGGCGGCACGACCATGGTGGTGGATTTCTGCCTGCCGGAGCCCGGCCAGTCGCTTCTTGATGCCCTGCACAGATGGGACAACAAGGCGAGGCGCGCCAATTGCGATTATTCCTTCCACATGGCCGTCACGTGGTGGGGCGAGCAGGTCTTCAACGAGATGAAGACGGTGGTGCGGGAAAAAGGCATCAACTCCTTCAAGCACTTCATGGCCTATAAGGGCGCCTTGATGGTGAATGACGACGAGATGTTCGCCTCCTTCTCGCGCTGCGCCGAACTGGGCGCCATTCCCTTCGTGCATGCGGAAAACGGCGATATCGTCGCGCAGATGCAGGAAAAACTGATGGCGGAAGGCAATGTCGGGCCGGAGGCGCATGCCTATTCCCGCCCGCCCTCGGTGGAGGGTGAGGCGACCAACCGCGCCATCATCATCGCCGATATGGCGGGCGCCCCGCTTTACGTCGTCCACACCTCCTGCGAACAGGCGCATGAAGCGATCCGCCGCGCCCGGCAAAACGGCATGCGGGTCTATGGCGAACCGCTGATCCAGCACCTGATCCTCGATGAAAGCGAATATGCCAATGCCGACTGGGATCACGCCGCCCGCCGGGTGATGTCGCCGCCCTTCCGCAACCGGCAGCATCAGGACAGCCTCTGGGCGGGTCTCGCCTCCGGCTCGCTGCAATGCGTGGCGACCGACCATTGCGCCTTCACCACCGAGCAGAAACGTTTCGGCCTTGGCGATTTCCGCAGGATTCCGAACGGCACCGGCGGGCTGGAAGATCGCATGCCGCTGCTCTGGACCCATGGCGTGGCGACCGGCCGGCTGACGATGAACGAATTCGTCGCCGTCACCTCCACCAACATCGCCAAGATCCTCAACATCTATCCGAGAAAGGGCGCGATCCTCGTCGGCAGCGATGCCGATATCGTCGTCTGGGATCCGGCGCTGGAAAAGACCATCAGTGCGGCGAGCCAGCAATCGGCCATCGATTACAACGTGTTCGAAGGGCAGAAGGTCAAAGGCCTGCCGCGCTACACCCTGTCGCGCGGTCTCGTCAGCATCGAGGAGGCCACCATCGAAACGCAGCCGGGCCATGGCCAGTTCATAGCCCGCGATCCCTATCCCGCCGTCAGCCGGGCACTTTCCACCTGGAAGGAACTCGTCGCGCCGCGCAAGGTGGAGCGCAGCGGCATCCCGGCATCGGGTGTATGACCGTGAGCGCCGGGCCGAAACGCGAAATCGTCATCGCCGCAGCCGTTCTCCTCAATGAGCGGCGGCAGATGCTTGTCGTGCGCAAGCGCGGCACCACGCAATTCATGCAGCCGGGCGGCAAGATCGATCCCGGCGAAACGCCGGAACAGGCGCTTCACCGCGAACTTGCCGAGGAAATCGGCCTGACGCTGCCCGAAAATGCCGCCCGTTATGAAGGCGTCTTTCGCGAAGAAGCCGCCAATGAGACGGGGGCCGACGTCGTCGCCCATACATTCATCGCCAGACTTCAGACAGAGGTCGCCCCGCAGGCGGAAATAGAGGAAGTGCGCTGGCTCGATCTCGACCGCCACCCCGGCATAACGATCGCCAAGCTCACGGAAACCCAAATGCTGCCGCTGGCGCGCGCGGCCCTGACGGAAAGCGAAACCAAGCCCAGATGAACCAGGCCTCACCCTATTCCGTCGTTTCCGCCAGAAATCTCAGCCTCACCTTTGAAACGGGCGATGGCCCGGTGCACGCACTCTCCAATGTCGACCTGGAGGTCGGCAAGGGCGATTTCGTCTCCTTCATCGGCCCTTCCGGCTGCGGCAAGACCACCTTTCTGCGGGTCATCGCCGATCTGGAAAAACACACATCCGGCGACATCACCGTCAATGGCACGACGCCGGAAACCGCCCGCCGGGACCGCTCCTACGGTTATGTCTTCCAGGCCGCCGCCCTTTATCCATGGCGCAGCATCGAAAAGAACATTGCGCTACCGCTCGAAATCATGGGCTATACCAAGGCCGAGCAGCGCGAGCGCATCGAGCGCACGCTCGATCTCGTCAATCTCAACGGTTTCGGCAAGAAATACCCCTGGCAGCTTTCCGGCGGCATGCAGCAGCGCGCCTCCATCGCCCGCGCTCTCGCCTTCGACGCCGACCTGCTGTTGATGGACGAGCCCTTCGGCGCACTGGACGAGATCGTGCGCGATCACCTCAACGAACAGCTTCTGAAACTCTGGGATACCACCGGCAAGACCATCTGCTTCGTCACCCATTCCATTCCCGAAGCGGTGTATCTCTCGACCAAGATCGTCGTCATGTCGCCCCGGCCGGGCCGGGTGACGGATGTGATCACATCGACCCTGCCACGGGAAAGACCGCTCGAGATTCGCGAGACACCGGAATTTCTGGCGATTGCGCACCGGGTGCGTGAGGGGCTGAAGGCGGGGCATAGCTATGAGGGGTGAGGCTGGAAAAGACGCCGTTGCGGCAAGCGTTACCCCCCTCTGCCCTGCCGGGCATCTCCCCCACAAGGGGGGAGATCGACCTGCGGCGAGGTATCGCCCATCTCGAGGCTTGAGGGCAAAACGGCGAGCGAGCCTCCTGCTGATCTCCCCCCTTGTGGGGGAGATGTCCGGCAGGACAGAGGGGGGTAAGCCGCACCCTCGGAGCAAACGTAACCCCCACCCACCGAGGGCACCGCAATGACCCTCCTCCGCCACCGCATCCTCCCCATCCTAACCGTCCTCCTCGCCATCCTCATCCTCTGGCACCTCGCCGTCATCTACCTCAACATGCCCTTCGCCCGCGACCAGGCCACCCGCGCCGGTCAAACGCCGGGCTTCTTCGAGCTCCTGCCGCAAACCTTCGCCCAGGAGCGTCCGGTTCTCCCCGCCCCGCACCAGATTGCCGCGGAACTGTGGGACACCACGGTCAACAAGGCCATCACCTCCAAGCGCAGCCTCATCTATCACGCCGGCGTTACGCTCTCGGCCACCCTGCTCGGTTTCGCCATCGGTGCGGTACTCGGCATCCTGCTTGCCGTCGCCATCGTGCATAACCGGGCCATGGACCGCTCCGTCATGCCGTGGATCATCGCCAGCCAGACGATCCCGATCCTCGCCGTCGCGCCGATGATCATCGTCGTCCTGAACTCCATCGGCATTTCCGGGCTGCTGCCGAAGGCGCTGATCTCCACCTATCTTTCCTTCTTCCCCATCGTCGTCGGCATGGTGAAGGGCCTCAGAAGTCCGGAGACGATCCAGCTCGACCTGATGCACACCTATAATGCCTCGCCCGGCCAGATATTCTGGAAGCTGCGCTGGCCCGCAGCGCTGCCCTATCTCTTCACCTCGCTGAAGATCGCCGTCGCCATTGCGCTGGTCGGCGCCATCGTCGGTGAATTGCCGACAGGCGCCGTTGCCGGGCTCGGCGCGCGTCTGCTTTCCGGTTCCTATTACGGCCAGACGGTGCAGATATGGGCGGCGCTGTTCATGGCCGCCGGTGTGGCTGCGCTGCTGGTATCCATCATCGGCATCGCCCATGCCGCCGTCCTCAAGAGAATGGGAGCCCGGCCATGACCCATCCCGGCTGGTTTTTCGGCGCGATCCTGTTCTGGCTTGCCGCCTGGGCCTTCAACGAATGGCTGGTGCGCCGCCACGTCTCCACGCCAGCGGCAAAGCGCATCGGCCGCATCGCCGTGCCGCTCCTCTTCGGGCTGGCCATCCTCGCGCTGTGGGAAGGCGTGGTGCGCGGTTTTTCCGTGCCGCCCATTCTGCTGCCGGCTCCGAGCGCCATCCTCGCACGGCTCGCCGGCTCCCTGCCGATCCTCTGGGCGGATTTCCGCCAGACCTTCATCAAATCGGTACTGACGGGTTATGTGCTCGGCTGCGGCCTCGGTTTCCTCGTCGCCATTCTCATCGACCGCTCGCCTTTCCTCCAGCGCGGCCTGCTGCCCATCGGCAATTTCGTCTCCGCTCTGCCGGTCGTCGGCATCGCTCCCATCATGGTCATGTGGTTCGGCTTCGACTGGCAGTCGAAAGTCGCCGTCGTCGTCATCATGACCTTCTTCCCCATGCTGGTGAACACGGTTCAGGGGCTTGCCGCTTCCAGCCACATGGAACGCGACCTGATGCGCACCTATGCCGCCGGCTGGTGGCAGACATTGCTGAAACTGCGCCTGCCCGCCGCCTGGCCCTTCATCTTCAACGCGTTGAAGATCAATTCCACGCTGGCGCTGATCGGCGCCATCGTCGCGGAATTCTTCGGCACGCCCATCGTCGGCATGGGTTTCCGCATCTCTGCGGAAATGGGCCGCAGCAATGTCGATATGGTCTGGGCCGAAATCGCGGTCGCCGCGCTCGCCGGCTCCGGCTTTTATGGTCTCGTGGCGCTCGCAGAGCGGGCCGTCACCTTCTGGCATCCGTCCGTCCGTGGGGGACGAACGTAATAATGAAAAAGGGAACAGCGATGAAAATGAAACTTGCATCCATGCTTCTTGCCGGCGCGTCACTCCTGACCGCATTCGGAGCGCAGGCCGCCGACAAGATCACCCTTCAACTCAAATGGGTCACCCAGGCGCAGTTCGCCGGATATTACGTCGCCAAGGACAAGGGTTTCTACGAAGCCGAAGGCCTGGATGTCGACATCAAGCCCGGCGGCCCGGACATTGCACCGGCGCAGGTTCTGGCCGGCGGCGGTGCGGACGTCATCGTCGACTGGATGCCATCCGCACTCGCCACCCGCGAAAAGGGCGTGCCGCTGGTCAATATCGCCCAGCCGTTCAAATCGTCAGGCATGATGCTGACCTGCCTGAAAGAAACCGGCATCACCAAGCCGGAGGATTTCAAGGGCAAGACGCTGGGCGTCTGGTTCTTCGGCAATGAATATCCGTTCCTGTCCTGGATGGCGCATCTGAAAATCCCGACCACCGGCGGGGCGGACGGCGTGACCGTTCTCAAACAGGGCTTCAATGTCGATCCGCTGCTGCAGAAACAGGCCGCCTGCATTTCCACCATGACCTATAATGAATATTGGCAGGTCATCGATGCCGGCATCAAGCCGGAGGAACTCGTCACCTTCAAATACGAGGCGGAAGGCGTGGCGACGCTGGAAGACGGGCTTTACGTTCTGGAAGACAAGCTGAAGGACGCCAAGTTCAAGGAAGACATGGTCAAATTCGTCCGCGCTTCCATGAAGGGCTGGAAATGGGCGGAAGAAAACCCTGACGATGCCGCCGATATCGTTCTCGAAAACGACGCCTCCGGCGCCCAGACCGAAAAACACCAGAAGCGCATGATGGGCGAAGTGGCAAAACTCACCGCCGGCTCGAAGGGTGCGCTCGACAAAGCGGACTATGACCGTACCGTCAAGACATTGCTGGGCGGCGGTTCCGATCCGGTCATCACCAAGGAACCGACAGGCGCCTACACCACCGAAATCACCGATGCGGCGCTGAAATAATCGGACCGACCGCCAAATCACCGAACGCGCGGTATTTCCGCGCGTTCGGATTCACGAAGAAAATTTAAGACCTCTCCTCCGTCATGCCGGACGAGATCCGGCATCCAGCCACGGCGCGTCTGCGCCGTTATAAGAATCTCTCGCGATCAAGGACTTGATCGCGCTGGACCCCGGATCTCGTCCGGGGTGACGGTATGCGGATGATACGTTTTGCCAAAACGCACAGATTTTGCGAAACTTTACGAACAATGCGAACATGCAGCCAGCCGGACACTCCACTGGTAACCCATTTGACGAATTACAATATCCCGACCTATACAAAAATGTATATCAACCATCGCGGCTATGCGGATTGATTTGTACGACAACAAGAATTACAGTCCCGCCCACAAGACTGCCAAATTTGATCTTGTAAAATAAGCACAGGGCAAAGGTGCTTAAGATTCGCGTTGAGGGGCGTTTGAATCGGGAGGATCGAAAAGGAAGTATTGTGATCCCTTGTTTCACATTCGCTATCGCATGACCTTTTAAAAAAGAGCCCTGGAGCTGCAGGACATGCGATCGGATATTGCGCGAGCCAAGACACATGCAGCATAAAGTCACGTTTAACCGCTTTGTATTCCTTCTTCTTTCCGCAACGGCGCTTCCCCTCTCCGCAGCCGCCGAGGGAGAGGCGCAGGCGCCGGTCAAACAGCAGAACCTGCCTTCCATCATCGTCGCCCATGCGGCAAAACGCGATCTCGTGGACCGCATCATCGCCACCGGCACGATCCGTCCCGTGGACGAGATTTACGTCCAGCCGCTGGTCGACGGCCTGTCGATCGACACGCTGAACGCCGATATCGGCGACCGGGTGGAAGCGAATGCGGTTCTGGCCGTGCTGTCCTCCGACAGCCTCGTGCTGCAAAAGAGCCAGCTTGAGGCCAACAAGGCCAAGGCCGAAGCCTCCGTCACCCAGTCGAAGGCGCAGGTGCTGGAAGCGCAGGCCAATCTCAATGACGCCCTTCGCCAGCGCGACCGCGCCGCCAAGCTCGGCCAGAGCGGCTCCGGCTCCGTGTCCGAAACGGAAAAGACCGAAGCGGCCGCTCAGGTGGCGCAGGCCCGCCTCGATGCGGCCAAACAGGCCGTTTCCGCCGGCGAAGCCGACATCAAGGTCGTCGACGCGCAGATAGACGATATCGATCTGAAGCTGACGCGCACCGGCGTGAAAACCCCGGTCGCCGGCATCGTATCCGCCAAGAACGCCAAGGTGGGCGCAATCGCCAGCGGTGCGGGCAATCCGCTGTTCACCGTCATCAAGGACGGCGCGATAGAACTCGTCGCCGATCTCTCCGAGACCGATATCCAGAAGGTCAAGGCAGGCCAGAAAGCCTATTTGACGGTTGCCGGCGGAGCTGAGAAAATAGAAGGCAAGGTGCGCCTCGTTTCACCCACCGTCGACCCGACGACGCGCCTCGGCTCCGTGCATGTGGTTCTGCCGACCGACAGCCCGGCGCGTTCCGGCATGTATGCCAGCGCGGCGATCATCGTCGAGGAGACGAATGCGCTCGCTTTGCCGCTGTCGGCCGTCACCTCCGGGCGTGAAGGCTCGACCACCCGCAAGGTGGAAGGCGACGTCGTCAAGCAGGTGAAGATCGAGACCGGCATCGAAGACGGCGGTTTTATCGAGATTGTCAGCGGTCTTGCCGCTGGAGACAAGGTTGTCGAGAAAGCTGGAGCATTCGTGCGTGATGGTGACCGGATAAGACCGGTGGAAGCCCAGACGGCTGCGTCCAACTGACTGAGGGAATGAGATGAACTTTTCCGCATGGTCAATCCGTAACCCGATTGCGCCGCTGCTCGGCTTCGCGCTTTTGATGATCCTCGGCATGCAGGCGTTCAACACCCTGCCCATCACCCGTTTTCCGAATATCGACGTTCCCGTCGTGGCCGTTACCGTGACCCAGAGCGGCGCTTCGCCGTCCGAGCTGGAAATGCAGGTGACGAAGGAGATCGAAGACGCCGTCGCCGCCATCAGCGGCGTCGACGAAATCCAGTCCACCGTGGTCGACGGACAGTCGACGACAACCGTTGTCTTCCGCATCGAAAAGCCGACGGAAGAGGCGGTTCAGGACACCAAGGACGCCATCGACAAGATCCGCAGCGATCTTCCCGCCGATATCGAAGTGCCCGTCGTCAGCAAGATCGACGTCGAGGGACAGGCGATCCAGACCTTCGCCGTCTCCTCGCCCAACATGACGCTGGAAGAACTGTCCTGGTTCGTGGATGACACGATCAAGCGTTCGCTCCAGGGCCAGTCCGGCATCGGCAAGGTCGACCGTTACGGCGGCGCTGACCGCGAAGTTCGCGTGTCGCTGAGCCCCGAAAAGCTCGACGCCTATGGCATCACCGCAACCGAGGTGAACAGCCAGCTGCGCGGCACGAACGTCGATCTCGGCTCGGGCCGAGGCCAGGTGGGCGGCAACGAACAGACCATCCGCACGCTCGGCGATACGCGCGATGTGAGCCAGCTTGCCAATACCACGATTGCGCTTTCCAACGGTCGTTTCGTCAAGCTTTCCGAACTCGGCACGGTCACCGACACCTATGAGGAGCAGAAATCCTTCTCGCGCTTCAACGGCAATCCCGCCGTCACCTTCGCGGTGTTCCGCTCCAAGGGCGCGAGCGAAGTCTCGGTCGCCGAAACCGTGGCGGCAAGCCTCGATGAGGTGCGCAAGAATCATCCGGACGTGTCGATCGAAATGGTCGATGACGCCGTTTATTTCACCTATGGTAACTACAAGGCCGCACTCGACACGCTGATCGAAGGCGCGATCCTCGCCGTCATCGTCGTCCTGCTCTTCCTGCGCAACTGGCGCGCGACCCTGATTGCCGCCGTGGCGCTGCCGCTTTCCGCGATCCCGACCTTCTGGATCATGGATATCATGGGCTTCTCGCTCAACCTCGTCAGCTTCCTCGCCCTGACGCTCGCCACGGGTATTCTCGTCGACGACGCCATCGTGGAAATCGAGAACATCGCCCGCCATATCAAGATGGGCAAGACGCCCTATCGGGCGGCGCTGGAAGCGGCGGATGAAATCGGCCTTGCCGTCATCGCCACCAGCTTCACCATCATCGCGGTCTTCGTGCCGGTGTCGTTCATGCCCGGCATTCCCGGCCAGTACTTCATCCAGTTCGGCCTCACCGTCGCCTTCTCGGTGTTCTTCTCACTCGCCGTGGCCCGCCTCATCACACCCTTGATGGCGGCCTATCTGATGCGCGCCGAAGATGCGATGGACGATCACCACGACAATGACAGCCGGTTGATGAAGGCCTATACGCGCATGGTGACCGCCACCACCCGCAAGTGGTGGGCGCGCTATCTGACGCTGCTCGGCGCCATCGGCTTCCTCGTCGCTTCCGTCATTCTGCTTGCCGGCGTTCCGGGCAGCTTCCTGCCGCCGGACGACGCCTCACGCGTGACGCTTTCGGTGGAACTGCCGCCCAATGCGACGCTCGACGAAACCGACCGCACGACGACCCAGATTTATCATGCCCTGCGTGACATCAACGGCGTCGAAAGCGTCTTCATCCTCGGCGGCGCTTCGCCCAAGGGCGATCTGGAGCTTCGCCGCGCCACCGTCAACGTCATCCTCCAGCACATCGACCATTCGCTGCTCAAGCTGGTGGTCAACAAGGGGCTGGGCTCCATCCCGCTCATCGGCCAATATCTTCCGAAGGTGGAGGAAAAGGGTCGCACACGTCCGCAATGGGATGTGGAACGGGATATTTTCGCACAGGTGCGCGGCATTCCGGATGTCCGCATCATCAAGCTGAACGACCGTGCGGAACGCGAGCTCTCCTTCAACTTCCTTTCCACCAACGAGAAGGACCTGAACGACGCCGTCGGTATTCTCGAAAGCCGCCTGCGCGCCTCGCCCATCCTTGCCAATGTCAGCTCGGAAGGTGCCCTGCCCCGCCCCGAACTGCAGATTCGCCCGCGCAAGGATGAAATCGCCCGTCTCGGCATCACGCCGCAGCAGATTTCGCAGACCGTGCGTGTCGCCACCATCGGCGATATCGACGCGCAGCTGACGAAGATTTCGCTGGATGACCGGCAGATTCCGATCCGCGTGCAGGCCTCGCTCGATACCCGCCGCGATCTCGCCACCATCCGTGCGCTGAAGATCAAGACCGCCTCCGGGTCGCTGGTGCCGCTCTATAGCGTTGCCGATATCGACTATTCGGAAGGTCCAAGCTCGATCAAGCGCAACGACCGCAACCGCGTGGTCTCCATCGGCTCCGATGTGCCCTTCGGCACGGCGCTCGATACATCAACGGCCGAGTTCAAACGCATCGTGTCGGAAACCGATCTGCCGGCAAGCGTTCGCCTTGCCGAAAGCGGCGACGCCAAGGTGCAGGGCGAAATGCAGCAGGGCTTCGTCAACGCCATGCTGCTCGGTCTGATGCTGGTGCTGGTGGTGCTCATCCTGCTGTTCAAGGATGTCATTCAGCCCTTCACCATCCTGTTCTCGCTGCCGCTCGCCATCGGCGGCGTGGCGGTCGCGCTCATCATCACGCAGAACGCGCTGTCCATGCCCGTTCTCATCGGCATCCTGATGCTGATGGGCATCGTGACGAAAAACGCCATCCTGCTGGTGGATTTCGCCATCGAAATGCGCCGTCACGGCATGGAGCGGGTGCACGCCATGGTCGAGGCCGGCCGCAAGCGCGCCCGCCCGATCATCATGACCTCCATCGCCATGTCGGCAGGCATGTTGCCCTCGGCGCTCGGCGTCGGCGAAGGCGGTTCGTTCCGCGCGCCGATGGCGATTGCGGTGATCGGCGGCATCATCGTCTCCACGGTGCTGTCCCTCATCGTGGTGCCGGCCTTCTTCCTCATCATGGACGACCTTTCGCGCCTGCTCGCCCACCTCTTCGGCCGCTTCGTCGGCAAGAAGGAAGAGGAGGAAGAGGCCCTCTCCAACGAAAAACTCTCGGAGATCGCCCGCGAAAACAGCCTGGCGCTCTCCTCGCTGGAGGCGCGTGTCGCCAGCATGGAAAAGGGCACCGGCGACAAGGCCGCGGACAAGGGCAGCAACATATTGCGGCTACCGCCGCTTGCTGCGGAGTGAAAGTTGTAGCGCCGGGCCTCGTGCCCGGCGTTTCTCTTTATGGCGCTATCTCTTCCGTCATCCTCGGGCTTGTCCCGAGGATCTGCAACCGATTGATTTTATTCGACGTGATTAGATCCTCGGGACAAGCCCGAGGATGACGTCGAGGGGATACTTACCTTCCCCAACCCGCTTCAGGCCTCGACCAAGGTTTAAACCGGACAGCAGTGGGGCTTGACCCGAGAATTCCATCGAGCCCAAGTGAATGATTCCATAGATGCTTGGGCAACACTTCCAAACAGCCGCATCCCTCCGCCGTAAAAGCGGCTTATGCCTGTTTGATCGAAATCAATTCGCTTTCCAGGTGAACTGCTAATCTCCCTCGCATCGGGAATTGCCGGTCGAAGGATAATGCGATGAGCTCTTTTCAGATAGGCGTGCGGGAACACGAACATCCCCGGTTTCGTATCGCTTCGGACAGCCCGGCAAAAGGTATGAGCGGGAGCCGGATGGACGTGAACAAGACCGTGAAGCTGAGCAACAGGGACAGGAACATTTTACTGCGTGCACCCTTGATCGGGATAGCGGATGATGCGGCGGCGTTGAAGCTGATGGAGGCGGCGACCATCACCAATGTGAACGCCCGCCATGTGCTCTTCAAGGAAGGCGAAGCGGCGCAGCATTTCTACTGCGTGCTGTCGGGTTATATCAGGCTTTACCGGCTGGACCGGCACGGGCGCGAAGCGGATGTGCGCGTCAGCGGTCCCGGCGATACCTTCAACGAATGCCTGATTTTCGGCAGTGATACCTATCGTTACAGCGCGCAGGCGGCGGAAAGCTGCACCGTGGCGCGGTTCGAACTTGCGAGAATCCGCAGTCTGATCGATCAGGAGCCGGCAATCGCCAAGGCCGTCATGCGCTGCCTGTCCAACAGCCTGCTGGCCACCATGGATTGCATCGCCAACGACCGGCTGCAGACGGCGCCGCAACGTGTCGCCCATTACCTCATCAATCAGGGCCCGCGCGACGCGACATCCTTTTCGCTGCGGCTGCCATTCCAGAAAAGCCTGCTCGCCGGCAAGCTCGGCCTCGCGCCGGAAGCGCTGTCGCGCGCCTTTTCGGCGCTGAAAAAGGCTGGCGTTACCGTGCGCGGGCGCATCGTGCAGGTCAATGACGTCGCCGCGCTGAAGCAGATCTGAAAATACCGGGAGAGGATGAAGGGCGGGATGCCATCAGGCATTCCGCCCTTCTGCATGTCCGAAATCGGAAAATCAGTCTGGCTGCGGCACGAAGCGGAAGCTGTCGCCCTGCCGCTCGACACGGAAAAATCCGCAGAGATGACCGCCGGAAACCAGCCAGCCATGATCGGCGGCCTCGGCCAGCGCCTTGAGGCGTGTTTCATAAGCAAGCGCGGAATCGATATCGTAGACGAAGCCGACGCCGGGATCTTTCACCTGCAACTCGCTGACATGCAGCACGTCGCCCCATAATAACAGCCGCTCGTCGCCATTGCCGATCAGATAACCGGTATGCCCCGGCGTATGGCCGGGCATGGCGACTGCCTCGATACCCTCGGCGACCACGCCCATGGGGATCGGCCGCAGCATCGGGCCACAAATGTCAAGCAGCCGCGCCGCAAGATCGAAACCGCCCTGCCGGGCGGGCGGCAGGCTCTTGCGCGCCTCCGCGCTGCTGAAAAAACCGAGATCGGCCTCGGGCACCCATATGTCGGCATTGGGGAAATAAGGCCGCTCGCCATCGATGAGGCCAAGCGCATGGTCGCCATGAATATGGGTGAGGATGACACGCGTCACATCGGCCGGCTGGATTCCGGCAGCGATCATCGCCGCGCGGGCATGGCCATAGGCTGCCCCCCAGGCAGTGCCGCAACCGGCATCGATCAGCCAGATGCCGTCAGGGCCGGACAGCGCGAAGCAGTTGACGTCCATGTCCACCGTTTCGCCCCGATGGCCGGCAAGGGCCGCAGCCAGCGCTTCGGCGCCCTGACCGTGGATGAGATGGCCGACCGGCGCCTTGTAGACACCGTCGACAAAACGGGAAATCTCGTAAGCGCCGAAACGGCGGGAGATAGCCATATTTCAGAGACCGCCCTGCTCTTTCAGAAAACCGACGATGCGATCCACGCCGTCGCCGCGTTTCATATCGGTGAAGACGAAGGGCATGGCGTTGCGCATGCGGGTCGCATCGCTGTCCATGACGGTGAGGTCAGCACCGACATAGGGCGCAAGGTCCTTCTTGTTGATAACCAGCAGGTCCGAGCGGGTGATGCCCGGCCCGCCCTTGCGCGGAATTTCCTCACCCTGGCAGACGGAGATGACGTAGATGGTGATATCGGCAAGGTCGGGCGAAAAGGTCGCAGCGAGATTGTCGCCGCCGGATTCGATGAAGACCACATCGAGATCGGGAAAGCGCGCATTGAGCCCGGCAATCGCCTGCAGATTGATCGTCGCATCCTCACGAATGGCCGTATGCGGGCAACCGCCCGTCTCGACCCCGACGATACGCTCGGACGGCAGCGCCTGCATGCGCACCAGCGCCTCGGCATCTTCCTTGGTGTAGATATCGTTGGTGACGACCGCGACGGAATAATCCGCGCTCATCGCCTTGCAGAGCTTTTCCGTCAGCGCCGTCTTGCCAGAACCGACCGGCCCGCCAATACCGACGCGCAGCGGCCCATTACCCGATTTCATCACTCTGTTCCCTTCGACATGCTTTGGTCTTGTTTCACCATAGTCCCTCAACGGGACGCTTCAAGATATGCAAGGATCGTGCCGCCCTTTCAGGACCGGAAAAGCCGGGTGCCCTGCGTTTCATGGCGCATGGCCGCCGTATCGGCGATGATCGTCGCGCTGCCGAGATCGTCGAGCGTGGATTGCATCGCCCGCGCCGCCATCGCCGCGATGATCGCCTCGCTTGCGGCCAGAATGGTAACACCATCCTTCTGTCCCGCGACCCCGAGGCGGATGCCCGCTGAAACGATCTGCGAAGCGCCGGCATGCAAAAAGGCGGCAATCGTTTCCCTGAGCGGCACCGCATGACCGGCGGCAACCGCCCCGACGGCGATGGGATAGGGAACGTCTTTCGGCAGCAGGTCCAGAACCGCATGCGGCCATGCCCCGGCGGCGGCAACGAAGGCATCGCCCAGAAGCACCGTCTCGCGGTATCGCTCCGCCGAACCGGCCAGCGCCCGCGCCAGATCGGCCGTTTCGCTCAACACGACGGCGTCCCCGACGCTACGCCAGGCATGCGCCAGAAACACCGCATCGTTCCACAGGCTGCCGTGGCGCAGCAGCGTTTCGAGCCAGCCGCGCAGGCCCGTCGCATCACCAACGCGCCGATCCTCCACCGCCTTTTCAAGCCCGCCGGAATAAGAAAAACCACCGACGGGAAAAGCCGGCGACAACCAGGCCATGAGCCGCAGCAGCGCGGCGACGCCGCGATCTTCACTCACGGCTCAGCCGTGATCGTGATGGTGATGCCCGTGGTCATGCCCATGGGAATGGCC
Source organism: Agrobacterium sp. 22-214-1 (assembly GCF_053522465.1). Taxonomy (NCBI): domain Bacteria; kingdom Pseudomonadati; phylum Pseudomonadota; class Alphaproteobacteria; order Hyphomicrobiales; family Rhizobiaceae; genus Agrobacterium; species Agrobacterium sp. 22-214-1. The sequence goes on from NZ_JBNWCK010000003.1 coordinate 432,397, forward strand.
GCCATGGGCGTGGTAAGCGCCGCGCGCCGGCTGGAATGGCTCTTCCACCTCACGCACGGTGGCGCCCAGACCTTCCAGCATGGCGCGAATGACATGGTCGCGCAGGATGAGAATACGCTCTTCCTCAATCTGCGCGGAAAGATGCCGGTTGCCCAGATGCCAGGCGAGCTCGATCAGGTGAAGCCGATCCTTCGCCTTGATTTCGAACAGCTTTTCATCCGCCGCACGGACCTCGATCAGGTCGCCGTTCTCCACCACCAGAAGATCGCCATGGGCAAACAGCACGGCTTCCTTCAGGTCCAGCATCACCATCTCGTCATTTTGCAGATGCAGCAGCTTGCGGCGCAGATGCCGCTGGTCATGCGCCAGGGTGACATAACCGGAAGCTTCGTCGGCAGGGGTTCCGGCCGGATGATAGGAGGTGACGCGCAGCATGGGATGATCCGTTTCAGAAACAGTCTTGGGGGTCTGATTTTTGCCGGATAGGCGGGGTGATTTCAAGGCGCGATTTCCGGACATGCTCACAGCCGAAACGAAAAAAGCCCGGCATTGCGGCCGGGCCTTCGCAAAAATCTTAAAACCGAAATCAGGCGGCAGCGCGTGCCTTCAGGTTTTCCAGAATGTTCTGCGGCGCGGAAACGCCATAGGGGTCGGATTCGCAATTGTCCGAATAGCCCTCTTCCTCGAACCACTGCTCGACGACGCCATCGTTGACGACGGCGGCGTAACGCCAGGAGCGCATGCCGAAACCGAGATTGTCCTTGGCGACCAGCATGCCCATCTTGCGGGTGAACTCACCCGAACCATCCGGAATGACCTTGACGTTTTCGAGGTTCTGGCCCTTTGCCCAGGCATTCATGACGAAGGCGTCATTGACCGACAGGCAATAGATGTCATCGACGCCGAGCGCGCGGAACTCACCCGCCAGCTTTTCGAAATCGGGAAGCTGGTAGGTCGAGCATGTCGGCGTGAAGGCGCCGGGCAGCGAAAACAGAACGACCTTCTTGCCCTTGAAATAATCGTCGGAGGTCATGTCCTGCCAACGGAACGGGTTGGGGCCACCGACGGCCTCATCGCGAACGCGCGTGCGGAAGGTTACGGCGGGCACTTTTTTGCCGAGCATGTCTTGTCTCCTGTTCTGGCGTTTTGCGAGGATCGCTTGGGATCGATCCGCGCGGAATTCTTTTGCCGTTTCCATAGCGCAAGACGCGCTGCGGTGCAGCATAAAAATCCCGATTTCAAAGGAGATTCAAACAGGGCATGCACTACCTGGTGCAACTATAAAGTACAGTTTACAAAAATGCACTTTTAAGTAATATTCCGCCACCCAACGGGAGACACTGAAATTGATTTTGAAAGATCGCGTACTCAATCATCTCGACAGTACCCTCAGAGCCTATTTCGACTATAGCGACGGCCCGCAATGCTCCAATCTGCGTGGCTTCGTCGCAGGGCTGGTCACGGATGTCTGCGAAAAGATGGATGGAGACTTGCTGCGGAAGGTCGCGGAAAAGGTAGACGGCAAGAGTTTCGCCGAATGGCGGTCATGGTACATCGATGAAGTCGTGACTTTGCAGGCCAGTGCGGTGGGCGCATTCGCCCATCGCATCATTGACGTGGAAACGCTCAGCCCCTCGGCGCGCAGCAGAAAAGTGCCCTGCGAGCTTGGCTACAGACATGCGGATGAATTCATCGCCTGCTGGGAGGAGACCTATGCAAAGCGGCAAGCGGAGAAGGAAAAGCTGCCTTCATCGAAAAAATTTCAGGACAAGCGCAACAGCCACACGGAGCCGCCTTACCTGATGAAAGATATCCTGGGGCTGTCCTGGTGGCGCAAGCGGTCAAAATGAACGACGGCAACAAGGAATCGACCAAGGAAATGCTTGCGGTTTTCCGCATCATCGCCAGCGCCGGGCTTTCGCTGATCCTCCTTCTGGTCACTTTCAAGAACAGGACGCCGGACCTTTCCAATTGGCTGGTTTACCCAGCCGTCCTGTTTTTCAGCGCCTCTTTGCTGTTCTGCCTCTACCTGTTTCTGCAAGCCATAACCCTGCTTGCGGGCGAGGCGGACGCCATCATCGATCAGCCGAGGATCAAAGTCCCCGCAATGGCGGCCATGGGGCTATTCATGGCCGGCGTTGTAAGCCTGCTGACCGCGCTCATGTGCATCTGAGCGCGGAGCAGCCGTTTCTCAAAACAGGAAATAACGCTGCGCCATCGGCAGCACCGTTGCCGGTTCGCAGGTCAAAAGCTCGCCATCCGCCCGCACTTCGTAGGTTTCCGGATCGACCTCGATATGGGGGGTGAGCGAATTGTGGATCATCGACGCCTTGGAAATACCACCGCGCACATTCTTCACCGGCAACAGCTTCTTGGCGACGCCGAGGCGCTGGGCAAGACCGGCATCCAGCGACGCCTGCGAGACGAAGGTGACCGAGGAATTGGTGCGCAGCTTGCCATAGGCGGCGAACATCGGCCGGTAATGCATCGGCTGCGGCGTGGGAATGGACGCATTCGGATCGCCCATCGGGGCGGCGGCAATCGAGCCGCCGAGCAGCACCATCTCCGGCTTCACGCCGAAAAAGGCCGGGTTCCACAACACCAGATCGGCGCGCTTGCCGACTTCGATGGAGCCGATCTCGTGGCTGACACCCTGGGCGATGGCCGGGTTGATGGTATATTTGGCGATGTAACGGCGGACACGGAAATTGTCGTTTTCGCCGGTCTCTTCCTTCAGGCGTCCGCGCTGGCGCTTCATCTTGTCGGCCGTCTGCCAGGTGCGGATCGCCACTTCGCCGACGCGGCCCATGGCCTGGCTGTCGGAAGAGATGATCGAAAACGCGCCGATATCGTGAAGAATATCCTCCGCCGCGATGGTTTCCTTGCGGATGCGGCTTTCGGCAAAGGCGATATCTTCAGGGATGGACGGTGACAGGTGGTGGCACACCATCAGCATGTCGAGATGTTCGGCAAGCGTATTGACGGTATAGGGCCGTGTCGGGTTGGTGGAAGACGGAATGACGTTGGGATTGCCGCAAACCTTGATGATATCGGGCGCGTGCCCGCCGCCCGCCCCTTCGGTGTGGAAGGCATGGATGGTGCGGCCACGGATGGCGGCAACCGTATCTTCCACGAAACCGCTTTCATTCAGCGTATCGGTGTGGATCATCACCTGCACATCGTATTGATCGGCGACCGTCAGGCAATTGTCGATGGCGGCGGGCGTCGTGCCCCAGTCCTCATGCAGCTTCAGCGACGACGCGCCGGCAAGGATCATTTCCTCCAGAGGGGCCGGCAGCGAGGCATTGCCCTTGCCCGCCAGCCCGAGATTCATCGGAAAGGCATCGAAGCTCTCGATCATCCGCTCGATGTGCCAGGCGCCGGTGCAGGTGGTGGCAAGCGTGCCATGCGCGGGGCCGGAGCCGCCGCCCAACATGCAGGTGATGCCGCTCATCAGCGCTTCTTCGATCTGCTGCGGGCAGATGTAATGGATATGCGCATCCATGCCGCCGGCCGTCAGGATCCTGCCTTCGCCGGCAATCGCCTCCGTCGATGGGCCGACGATAATCGTCACACCCGGCTGCGTATCGGGATTGCCAGCCTTGCCGATGGCGTGGATGCGCCCGTTCTTCAGGCCCACATCCGCCTTGTAGATGCCGCTATGGTCAACGATCACCACATTGGTGATGACGGTATCGACCGCGCCTTCGGCCCGCGTCGCCTGGCTCTGGCCCATGCCGTCGCGAATGACCTTGCCGCCGCCGAATTTCACTTCCTCGCCATAGATCGTGTGGTCCTTCTCGATCTCGATGAAGAGTTCGGTATCGGCAAGACGCACCTTGTCGCCAACCGTCGGGCCGAACATGCCGGCATAGGCGGCGCGGGAAATCTTGTAGGGCATGGGCTCAGGCTCCTTCGGACGCGGAGAAAATCGATGTGGGAGAAATTCGTGTCAGCCGGCCCTCGCCCGCAAGGGCTTCGACCAGCTGTTGTTCGGCAGCAAATGGATGGCCACTCCAGCCCTGGTGGCTGAAACCGGCAATGGTCACCTCGTCATCATCGCCGCTGACATTTTCAAGAACATGGGCAATGGCGACGAGGCCGGTGCTGGGGCAGACGTATGGTGCGGGCTTATAGGCTTCGAGCGCCATATCGAGCCTCTCATGCACACCGCGAGAAATAACGACATGGCTCTTGCCGCCAGCTCGTGCGATGGCGGCAAAGCCTTCGGTGTAATCGGCGCAGAAATCGGTCAGTTCCGGCCAGCATGCGCGGATATCCGGTTCCATTTCGGAAAATTTTGCGGGATCACGCACGGACCAGATGACGGCGGCCTGCCGCACACCGTCACTCTCGCGCCATTCGGTCCCCTCGGTCATCTCGAGACCCGGCCGCCCGGTGTTACACACAGCCACAACATCGGTGCGCGTGCCGCCCAGCCCCAGCGACCGGCAATCGTTGAAGCGGATGACGATGTCCGAACGGTCGATGAGCCGGGCTGCGCCCGGCGGCAGTTCCCCATTTCCGACGATCGTGATGCGCCGCCCCATGCGTTCAGAAACCTTCCGACAACTGACGCAATTCTTCCGCCCGCTTGCCGCTCATCTCGGCGAGGCAGGAGGAAATCAGCATCGGTTCCATCGAGCCGCCACGGGCCTGAAAGCCTGAAAGCGCGCAATTTGCGTCACGAAACGCCACCCAGGCGCGCTGGGCAGTCACCAGCGCGTCGGTCGCACCCTTGCCGTCTGCATCCGCCGCCTTGTCGCGCTCGGTGAGCAGCTTGCGCAGCTTCTGATATTCGGCGTTCAACTGTTTGTCGGCCTTTTCGTAATCCTTGCCGGCGCAGATGGTCATGTCCGCCTGCGTCTGCGGGGCCTTGCAATCCGGCTCGCCCTGCGCAGCGGCCGGCATGGACAGGCCGGCGGTCGCGCAGAGAAGCACGGTCGCCAGAAGGACGTTTTTTCGGCTCATCTCCATCGCTCAGGCCGCCGCGCCATCGAAAGCCTGCGGCTTCAACGCCCGGGGATCGACACCATCGAGACAATTGGCATTGACCGCCACCATCGGCGTTCCATCCGGCCCATCGGCGTAAGCAAAGCTCTCGATGCCACAGGTGGAGCAGAAAAGGTGATGAATCTTGTGTTTGTTGAAGAGATATTCCGCCAGCTTGTCCTCGCCGGAAAGCAGCGTGAATTTCTCACGCGGCGCGAAGGCCAGTGTGGAACCCAGGCGCTTGCAGCGCGAACAATTGCAGACGATGGTGTGATCGAGATCGGCATCGACCTCGAAGCTCACATCGCCGCACTGGCAGCTTCCATGATAATGCGCCGTCGCCATTTCATAACCTCCCCATGACCTGTTGACGGAAACCGTAAACCTCGCGCTTGCCGGAAAGCGGCACCAGCGTCACTTCCCGCTTCTGGCCGGGTTCGAAACGAACCGCCGTGCCGGCGGGAATATCGAGGCGCATGCCGCGCGCCTTGTCGCGGTCGAACAGGAGACCGGCATTGGTCTCATAGAAATGATAGTGGCTGCCCACCTGCACCGGCCGGTCGCCCGAATTGGCGACTTCGATGGTCACGGTCGGCTGGCCGGCATTGAGTTCGATGCTGCCCTCTGCGGCAATGATTTCACCGGGTTTCATGGTATTTCCCCTTTTGTCTCAGGCAGCGTTGGCCGCCGTGCAGCCTTCGGCCTTCAGGACGCGCCGTGTCGACGCGGGATTATTGACGAGTTTCGCCGCCGGGCGAACGGGCCTGCGAACCAGCTCACCGCCGCAATTCGGGCAGGCGCCGTGAAGCACATCCGTCACGCAACCAACGCAGAAGGTGCATTCGAACGAGCAGATCATCGCATCCCGGCTGTCGGGAGCAAGATCGCGGTCGCAGCATTCGCAATTGGGCCGAAGCTCCAGCGCCATATTCGCCCCCCTTACCGTATCGGTTCGTGAACGGTCACCAGCTTGGTGCCATCGGGAAACGTCGCTTCCACCTGCACATCATGGATCATCTCGGCAATGCCATCCATCACCTGATCACGGGAAATGACATGCGCCCCGGCTTCCATAAGCTCCGCCACGGCACGGCCGTCGCGGGCGCCCTCGACCACGAAATCGGTAATCAGCGCAATCGCTTCGGGATAGTTCAGCTTCACGCCGCGTTCCAGCCGGCGGCGCGCCACCATGGCGGCCATGGAAATCAGCAGCTTGTCTTTTTCTCTTGGGCTAAGGTTCATCGTGGTCCCGCAGCTTGGAACCTGTTCCGCAAACATGGTTGCGGCAAGCAGATCCGACATGTTGACAGACCCCGAAGGCCGCCGGTTGCCGACGATCCGAAGGGTTTACAGATTCCAGACTTTCGGCACTGGCGCGCCGTTTCGCAAGAGCGAAATGATCGGAAAAAGCAATTTTCTCAAGGAGAAACCATCGGCGGCAGAGACGCGAACGACAAGCTTGCCCTGCCATTCGCTGGCGCCGCCGCTTTCCCCGGCAATAGCCCGGATTTTAGGCAGAAGCGCCTCGGAGAGAGGCCCGATATAAAGCAGAGTGGCAAAGGCGATCTGACCGGCCAGAACCGCCGGTTTCGCAGTCAGCGCCGCTACCTCGCCTTCCAGCAGAAGCTCTTCGGCATGCACCAGCTTACCCCCATGGCGAATGCGCCAACGGTCGCGAAAAAGGCCATGCGTCATCGCCTCGCCCATGGCCTGGCGGCCGAGCAATACAGCTTCGACGGCGATGAATTCGGAGGATTGGTCGAGATCGACTTCGAGCCGGCGGGTCAGCGATGCCCGGTCGAAAAGGATTGTTTCCTGCGGCAGCCAGTGCAATCTGGCGCCCGGCCCGGCGGAAACGCGGGCGGTAACGGTGGCTGTGCCGGAGGATGCCTTGTAGACCTTCTCGCAGGCCTGCGTCGTCACGACAAGCGATGTGCCGGCGCCGGCCACCGCCTGCCATTCAAGTTCGTCTCCGCCGGTCAGGCCGCCGGAGGAATTGATGAGAATGGCTTCGGCTTCGTTCGAAAAGGTTTCCGGCAGGCGGATTTTGGCGCAGCCTTCCTGGAACAGTTCCTCCAGCCGGCTGCGCCCTTCAACTGCTTTGGTTACAATGCGTCCTCTGCCACGGGCGCGCTGCTGCCGGACAGGTTGAGCGTCTTGGCGACCGGAAGGGCCGATGGCTTGCTGTTCTGGCTGCACGCGGTCTCCGAAGCGGTTGCGGAAGTGGATGAGGCCTTTGCGCCGCAATCCTTCTTGACGACGGCATCCACGACCAGCTGCCCTTCCGTATTGCGGAAGAAATCCCACATTCTTTCCGCCGCATCAACCGTGCGCGTTACTTCGCCTGTGGGCATCTTGCGCTCCACGGCCGGTTCCGCCTTCGGCGTCTGTTCGCCGCCCGGTTTGCGGGTAACGACGGCGCTCGCCGCCAGCACTTCCGCCTTCATCGTAGCGCGCGGCCAGGCGTGGTCCCAATCGTTGATGACATAGGACTGAATGCGTGCGCCGGCCTTGCAGACGTCGTAGGAATTGACGGTGAAACTTTCGCCCACCTTGCTTTTGGCGGCGCCCTTGCAGCCGTCCATCTCGGCCCAGCGCTTCAGCGCCGTCTCGCCGCCATATTGCCAATAGGATTTGCCGCCGCCCTGATAGGGGTTGGCGGGATCCTTCAGCCCGGCAAAGGCGATGATCGACATCGGCCGCGCCGGCGTGCAGCTTGCCGCATCCGGTGCCCATTTGCCCTCGGTCTCCAGCGGATAACCCGCGCGCAGCGAGGCGACGAAACCGGCAGCGTTGAAATCCGCGCTGCCATTGCAGATGAATTGCGACAGCATGCGTCCGCCGCCGGAATAACCGGAACCGTAAAAACGCTCCTCATCCACGCAGAACTTGCCCTTCACCATGGTGATGGCATCGCGAATGAAGCCGACCTCGTCCAGCCCGCCCGGACGCTTGGTGACACCGGGAACATTCCAGGCATGGGTGCCGGGCAATTCGCCGTTCAGGCTGCCGGCCAGCGCCACCACCACCAGACCGTCACGCTCGGCCAGCTTGTCCCAGCCGCTGCGGTTCAGCTGGCCATGCGGATTGCTGTTGGAGCCATGGAAATCGAACACCACGGGCAGCGGCTTTTTCCCGTCATAGTCGGAGGGAACAAAATAGACGCCGTCGCGTTTTTCTCCGTTGGAGAGAATGGAAAAATCATGCCTGCCCGGTTCCATGCCGGGTCCGGGCAACTGACCGCAGGTCGATGCCGACGCTGCGACACCGGCGCTCGCGCACATCGCAAGACCCAGAAAAAGGGTGCGAGCGGAGCGGAACAGCCGGGCGGCCCGGCCAATGGCAAAGTCTTGATTCATTGACACGCCTTTATTGGGCACGGTTTTCCCGACGATACGTCGGACGTGCGTGGAATGTAAGGGATCAACTGTCGCGGCGTGCGAATAGACTTTTCCTGTGTCTCGCATGCAGCATTTGCGCTGCCAATATCACAGGCAATTATTCAATGAAATGCTAAAATTACGCATGAAAGCCATGTCGAGACGCATAGGCTTTCAAAATATTAATCGGCCGTTTGCACGCCGTGATCGGCGCGCAAGGATTTTAGTCTCGATTTATACTGTCAGGTGACGCCGCGCTTCCGGCGTATCCAGCGTTTCGGCCAGCCCCTGATGCACGATTTCGCCGCGGTCCATGATGTAGACGTAATCGGCAAGCTCGCGGCAGAAATCCAGATATTGCTCGACCAGCAGGATCGCCATGCCGGTGGAATCGCGCAGATATTTGATCGCCCGGCCGATATCCTTGATGATCGACGGCTGAATACCCTCGGTCGGCTCGTCGAGCACGAGGATTTTCGGCCGCGTCACCAGCGCCCGGCCGATGGCGAGCTGCTGCTGCTGGCCGCCGGAGAGATCGCCGCCGCGCCTTCCCAGCATGGATTGCAGCACCGGAAACAGGCTGAAAATATCGTCGGGAATGAAGCGTTCCTTACGCGGCAGCGGCGCATAGCCGCTTTCGAGATTCTCCTGCACGCTGAGCAGCGGAAAGATTTCCCTCCCCTGCGGCACGTAACCGACACCGCGCTTTGCCCGGTGGTAAGGCGCCAACCCATCCAGCGCCGCCCCTTCAAAGCTGATCGTCCCGGCACTGATGGCGTGCTGGCCGGTAACGGCCCGCAGCAGTGAGCTTTTGCCTACCCCGTTGCGGCCGAGGACGCAGGTGATCTTGCCCATCTCCGCCGTCAGCGAAACGCCGCGCAGGGCCTGCGCCGCGCCGTAATGGAGGTTGATGTTGTCGACGTTCAGCATTTCATCCACCTGTTCTAATTCAGCAATGTTCGTCTCAAAGCCTGCAGGGCGACTTCCTGCTCAGTGGTCTTGTCGCCACCGACCTGGCTGACCTCTTCGGCAATATCGATCAACTGTCGTCTTTCATCGAAATCGAGCGCACCCGCCCACAAATCGCGAAATCTGCGGATCGGGTCTTCGGGATTGATGACATTTCTGGATGCCCATTCTCCGAAGACGATAATTTCTTCCATATCCGCCGGCGAAATGATGTCTCTCATCTTTTCACGGACAACTTTTTTTGCCGCTTCGAGATACATCGGCTTTTCATTGGCCAGGCACATGAAAAATGCCACAGCAGCAATCGCAGGATCGCGAATGGACGCGATTGGTGCGACTTCGGCCTTTTTCCGAAATGCCCTGCGCTTATAGGCACCGCGCATTTTCTCGACGGTATCGATGATTTCGCTACCCGCCTCACGCGCCATCTTCAATCGCCAATACCAGACAGCCGCCCCGCCGATTGCCATAACCAGAATTCCGATCAACGCCATTCAATCAACTCCAGATTTTAAATTTTTCAACTTAAATCCGGTTATTATTACAGGCACAAGTAGACGCCCGTTCTTTCTATCGCCCCAGATAATTCTCAATCACCTTCGGATCGTTCGACACGAAATCAATCGATCCCTCCGCCAGCACCGAGCCTTCGGCAAGGCATGTCACCTTCACCCCCAGTTCGCGGATGAAACCCATGTCGTGCTCCACCACCACCACCGAACGGGTCTTGGCGATTTCCTTCAAAAGCACGGCGGTTTCGGCGGTTTCCGCATCCGTCATGCCCGCCACCGGCTCGTCCACCAGCAAGAGCTTCGGCTCCTGCGCCAAGAGCATGCCGATTTCCAGCCATTGTTTCTGGCCGTGCGAGAGGTTGGCGGCGAGATCGCCGCGGCGGTGGCCGAGGCGCACAGTGGCGAGGATTTCCTCGATGCGGGCCTTGTCTTCCTCCGTCAGCCGGTAAAACAGCGTCGCGAACACGCCGCGCTTGCGGTTGAGCGCCAGTTCCAGATTGTCCCACACGGTATGGCTTTCGAACACCGTCGGCTTCTGGAATTTCCGCCCTATGCCGAGCTGGGCGATATCCGCCTCGTCCTTTTTGGTGAGGTCGATGCTGTCTTCGAACAGCACCGTGCCCGTATCCGGCCTTGTCTTGCCGGTGATGATATCCATCATCGTCGTCTTGCCGGCGCCGTTCGGGCCGATGATGGCGCGCAGCTCACCCGGCTCCACCACGAAGGAGAGCGAGTTGAGCGCCCTGAAACCATCGAAGGAAACGGAAACGCCATCGAGATAAAGCAGGCTTTTCGTTCTGTTTTCGGAAACCGTGTTCATGTCCGCCTCACTCCGCCGCCTGTTGCGCCACTGTCGAGCCGCTGTCATTGCCCAGCTGGGCGTCGCCTGCCGCAAGCGCGACCCGCTTTTCGCGCCGCCGGGCCAGATAGTGTTGCAGCGTGCCGACGATGCCCTTGGGGAAGAACAGCGTCACCGCGATGAACAGCCCACCCAGCGCAAACAGCCAGAATTCGGGGAAAGCGCCGGTGAAATAGCTCTTGCCGCCATTGACCAGGACAGCCCCGATGATCGGCCCGATCAGCGTGCCGCGCCCGCCCACCGCCGTCCACACCACCACTTCGATGGAGTTGGCGGGCGAAAATTCGCCGGGATTGATGATGCCCACCTGCGGCACGAACAGCGCACCGGCAATGCCCGCCATCATGGCCGACACGACGAAGGTGAAAAGCTTGATGTTTTCCACCCGGAAACCGAGGAAACGCACACGGCTTTCGGCATCGCGCACGCCCACCAGCACCTTGCCGAATTTGGAATTGACGATGCCGGAGGCGATCAACAGCGAGAACGCCAGCATCACCGCCGTCATGGCAAACAGCACGGCGCGCGTGCCATCCGCCTGCACGGAAAAGCCGAGAATATCCTTGAAATCGGTCAGCCCATTATTGCCGCCGAAACCCATGTCGTTGCGGAAGAAGGCGAGCAGCAGGGCGTAGGTCATGGCCTGGGTGATGATGGAGAGATAAACGCCGTTGACACGCGAGCGGAAGGCGAACCAGCCGAACACGAAGGCGAGCAGCCCCGGCACGACAAGCACCATCAGCGCCGCAAACCAGAACATGTCGAAGCCCTGCCAGAACCACGGCAGTTCCTTCCAGTTGAGGAACACCATGAAATCGGGCAGCACCGGATGGCCATAAACCCCGCGCGTGCCGATCTGCCGCATCAGATACATGCCCATGGCATAACCACCGAGCGCGAAGAAGGCGGCATGGCCGAGCGAGAGAATGCCGCAATAACCCCAGACGAGATCGAGCGCGAGCGCGAGCAGCGCATAGGCCAGATATTTGCCCAGCATCGACATGATATAGGTCGGAATGCGGAACGCGCTGTCGGCCGGCAAAAGCAGGTTGGAGGCCGGCACCAGCACGGCGATGGCCAGAATGATGCCGATGGCGATGGAGATGCGGCGGTCGAGCGCGCGCAGGAGGAAGCCGGTAATCATGCTTCGATCGCCCTTCCCTTGAGTGCGAAGAGACCGCGCGGCCGCTTCTGGATGAACAGGATGATGAGAACGAGCACAAGTATCTTGCCAAGCACGGCGCCGACCGTTGGCTCAAGGAACTTGTTGAGCACGCCGAGAGACAGGGCGCCAACCAGCGTTCCCCAGAGATTGCCGACGCCGCCGAACACCACCACCATGAAGCTGTCGATGATGTAGCTCTGGCCGAGATTGGGCGAGACATTGTCGATCTGCGACAGCGCCACGCCGGCGAGACCGGCAACGCCCGAACCGAGCGCGAAGGTAAAGGCATCCACCCAGGGGGTGCGAATGCCCATGGAAGAGGCCATGCGGCGGTTCTGGGTCACGGCGCGCATCTGCAACCCGAAGGCGGAGCGCTTCAGGAGAACCAGCAGCGCGAAGAACACCGAAAGCGAGAAGCAGACGATCCACACCCGGTTCCAGGTGAAATTGAGATAACCGACGCTGAAGGAGCCGGACATCCAGCTCGGGCTACCGACTTCCCGGTTGGTGGGGCCGAAGATGGAGCGCACGCCCTGTTGCAGGATGAGCGAGATGCCCCAGGTGGCGAGCAGCGTTTCGAGCGGCCGCCCGTAAAGAAAGCGAATGACGCCACGCTCCATCACGAGGCCGACGAAGGCCGTCACCAGAAAGGCGGCGGGCAGAGCGATGGCGAGCGACCAGTCGAACAGGCCGGGGAAATGCGTGCGGATCACCTCCTGCACCATGAAGGTGGAGTAAGCGCCGATCATCACCATCTCGCCATGCGCCATGTTGATGATGCCCATCACGCCGAAGGTGATGGCAAGGCCGATGGCGGCGAGCAAAAGCACGGAACCGAGCGACAGGCCGTACCAGACGTTCTGCGCATAGTCCCAGAAGGCAAGGGAGCTTTCGATGCTCGATATGGCGCTGTCGATATCCGGTTTCAGGCTCTGATCCACCGACGAGGAAGCCGCCATGAGAATGCCGATGGCATCGCGCCCGCCAAGGCTCTTGATGGTGGCGATTGCCTCTTTCTTCTGTTCGAGCGACCGTTCGGAGGAGAGCAGCGAGACAGCCCGCGCCTCCTCCATCCGGGTCCGCACCTCAGTATCGGTCTCCCTGGCGATGGCCGCTTCCAGCAGTTCGAGATTTTCCGCGCTTGGCGCTTTCAGAACGGCGTCTGCCGCGGAAAGCCGCACGGATTTTTCCGGGCTGAGCAGGGTCAGGCCGCCGAGTGCGGCGCGGATGACCCGGCGCAGATTATTGTTGACCTTGATCTTGCTGACAGCCGCCTTCGGCGCTTCACCCGCACTTTCGCCCGTCAGCGGGTCGATCAGCGTAAAATTGGAACCTGCCGGTTTCGTCATGAAAACCAGATTGTCGGCCTTGCGCACGTAAAGATCGCCCGCCGCAAAAGCCTCGAGCGCCGGCACGACACGCGCATCGCCCGTGGCGGCAATCTGCCCGATCAGCACTTCGGCCTGCTTGAAATCCGCCGTGCCGAGCTGGTCGATCAGCGCCTTCGGCTCGCTTTGCGCGAAGGATTGGGCTGCGATCCCCAGGGTGAGCCAGAGGAAGATGGCTCCGAGAAAAGATCGGATCGTCATGTCGGGTTCCTTGGGCGTTTTACGACAGGGCGTTTGTGGGTAATGCCACTTGAGTATGCCGCTCACCCCCCTCTGCCCTGCCGGGCATCTCCCCCACAAGGAGGGAGATCGGCAAGGCGCGCCTGCGTCGCTCCATCTCAACCAATGAGAAGGGCGAAACCTTGCCTCGAGTCGATCTCCCCACCTGTGGGGGAGATGCCCGGCAGGGCAGAGGGGGGCATGCTTGTTCAGTTTCCAATGATAAAACCGCCCCCAACAACGGGGGCGGCAACCACCCGCTATCAGCTACCCTTGCCGCCGCACTTCCCACTGGCCACATTGAAGTTGCCGCAAGACATCGGCTTCCTCCAGTCCGAGATCAGATCCTTCGAGTCCGGCAGGTAATCCGACCACTCGTCACCCACGACCTGCGGCGTCTGCTGCACGATTTCGAACTGGCCATCGGCCTGGATTTCGCCGATCAGCACCGGCTTGGTGATGTGGTGGTTCGGCATGACGGTGGAGTAGCCGCCCGAAAGGTTCGGCACGGAAACACCGATGATCGAGTCGAGAACCTTGTCCGTATCGGTGGTGCCGGCGGATTCCACGGCCTTTACCCAGGCGTTGAAGCCGATATAGGCGGCTTCCATCGGGTCGTTGGTCACGCGCTTGTCGTTCTTGGTGAAGGCATGCCAGGTCTTGATGAATTCCGCATTGACCGGCGCATCGACGGACTGGAAGTAGTTCCAGGCGGCAAGGTGGCCGACCAGCGGTGCGGTATCGAGACCGGCAAGCTCTTCTTCACCGACCGAGAAGGCGACGACGGGAATGTCTTCAGCCTTGATGCCCTGGTTCGCCAGTTCCTTGTAGAAAGGCACGTTGGCGTCGCCGTTGATGGTGGAAACCACGGCGGTCTTCTTGCCGGCCGAGCCGAATTTCTTGATGTCGGACACGATCGTCTGCCAGTCGGAATGACCGAACGGCGTGTAGTTGATCATGATGTCCTCTTCCTTGACGCCTTTCGACATCAGGTAGGCCTTCAGGATCTTGTTGGTGGTCTGCGGATAGACATAGTCCGTGCCGGCCAGAACCCAGCGCTCCACACCTTCGGTGCTGGCGAGGTAGTCTACGGCCGGAATGGCCTGCTGGTTCGGTGCAGCACCCGTGTAGAAGATGTTGCGCGAGGATTCTTCACCCTCGTACTGAACCGGATAGAACAGGATCGAGTTCAGTTCCTCGAAGACCGGCAGCACGGATTTGCGCGAGGAAGACGTCCAGCAGCCAAAAACGGCGGCGACCTTGTCCTGCGAAATCAGCTGGCGGGCCTTTTCGGCAAAGAGCGGCCAGTCGGAAGCCGGATCGACCACCACGGCTTCGAGTTTCTTGCCGAGCACGCCGCCCTTCTTGTTCTGCTCGTCGATGAGCATCAGCATGGCGTCCTTCAGCGTGGTTTCTGAAATTGCCATGGTCCCGGACAGCGAATGCAGCACGCCGACCTTGATGGTGTCGTCAGCGGCAAAAGCGCCATGGAAGGCGGTGGTGGACAGGATCGCGCCAAGCAGCGCGGCACTAAGCGTCTTGCGGAATATCATCGGAAGAACCCCTCTCCTTGTTGGCCTCTCGTGGAGGCTCAGCGGCATCTGCGGCCGCTGCTGGGAGGGACTATCGATCTCGTGAGAGCGAAACCGTATACGTCAATTGACGTAGGCGGGGTGGCGAAAGGTGCATGAGGGGGATAAGCTGAACCTGAAGGTGCCTGTCTGTGAAGCAGGAGGCCTCAGCTTGTTTCTTCTCCCCGCCGGGGAGAAGTCCGCAGCAGCGGGATGAGAGGGCGAGCGCCGCGATATACGGAGGGGTTGCCCCTCATCCGACCCTTCGGGCCACCTTCTCCCCGGCGGGGAGAAGAAATGCACGGCACGGTCTCACATCAGGAATGCGACCATCAGGAATGCGGCTTATCGTTCCGCTCTTCGTCGCGGATCGCATCGTCGTGATACCACGAACCGAAATCGATATGCGGCTCCTGCGCCTGACGCTCGAGGTCGCTGAGGCTGCTGTTGCGGAACTTGGAAAGACCCGCGCGCCCGCCGACCGGGAATTGATAGATCGTTGCCGTCTCGCGATGAATGCCAGTTGCCATTTCGATCATCTCACTTTGTTTGCATCGAAGCACTTTATGTCTGGAGCTAACCCGCAAAGACCAGATTCGCTCCGTTTGATTAAAAAAAAATCACCTTGCGAAAAATATAGGCATTAATCGTCTCATCTACAAGAAAAACCATTCCGAAAGCGCCGGTTTTTGGGGCAAATGCCAATCCCTCGCGCGCAACCGAAATCATTGCACCGCAACAGGGCACTCCGCCGGGAGACGCCGGCTATCTATCAGGATTCAATGATGAAACATGAGGGGTGAATTTGCCTGCCGCAGTGCAGCAGAACCAGCCACGCGTGATATCCAGGCTCCTGCGCGACAGGGCCCCTGAAAGATTTTTCGAAAAAATCGCCTGATATCGCCAATCTGGCACGCGGCATGCATCTAAGGGGTCAGCCCTTGAACGCGAATGCGCTTCGGTGGCCAAAGCCACGGGAGGCCTCAAGGCTTCGCATTGTTACCTATGAGAGGTTCGTAATGACTAAGTTCAAACTCGAGTACATCTGGCTGGACGGATACAAGCCGGTCCCCAACCTGCGCGGCAAGACCCAGATCAAGGAATTCGACGAATTCCCCACACTCGAGCAGCTGCCGCTTTGGGGCTTTGATGGCTCGTCCACGCAGCAGGCCGAAGGCCACTCGTCGGATTGCGTGCTGAAGCCCGTCGCGATCTATCCCGACCCGGCCCGCTCCAACGGTGCACTCGTCATGTGCGAAGTCATGATGCCCGATGGCGTCACCCCGCATGCTTCGAACAGCCGCGCAACCATCCTCGACGACGAGGACGCATGGTTCGGCTTCGAACAGGAATATTTCTTCTACCAGGACGGCCGCCCGCTCGGCTTCCCGGAACAGGGTTACCCGGCTCCGCAGGGTCCTTATTACACCGGCGTCGGCTTCAAGAATGTCGGTTCGGTTGCCCGCGAAATCGTTGAAGAACACCTCGATCTCTGCCTCGAAGCCGGCATCAACCACGAAGGCATCAACGCCGAAGTGGCCAAGGGCCAGTGGGAATTCCAGGTATTCGGCAAGGGCTCCAAGCGCGCCGCCGACCAGATCTGGATCGCCCGTTACCTGCTGCTGCGTCTTTGCGAACAGTACGGCATCGACGTCGAATTCCATTGCAAGCCGCTCGGCGATACCGACTGGAACGGTTCGGGCATGCACTGCAACTTCTCTACCAAGTTCATGCGCGAAGTTGGCGGCAAGGACTATTTCGAAGCCCTCATGGCCGCTTTCGCCAAGAACTGGAAAGAGCACATCGACGTTTACGGTCCGGACAACCATCTGCGCCTGACCGGTAAGCACGAAACCGCTCCGTGGAACAAGTTCTCCTACGGCGTTGCCGACCGTGGCGCCTCGATCCGCGTTCCGCATTCCTTCGTCAACAACGGTTACAAGGGTTACCTCGAAGACCGTCGTCCGAACTCGCAGGGCTGCCCTTACCAGATCGCTTCCGTCGTTCTGAAGACGATCGCAGAAGTGCCGCTCGCAAAGTCGGCTGCTGCCTGATAAGCCAAGACATGGCGTCGCCCGCAACCGGGCGACGCCATTTTTCTGTCCACCGAACGGCCGGGCCGGTCAGGCGACCTTTCGCCGAGCGCCGCACACGGCATAGTCTTCCCATACGCAAGCTCAAACAAGCGGCGTGGCTTTGACCAACAGCCTCGGATTTTCCGAAAACCGCACCGTCGTTTTCGGTCCGACGCTCTAAAGCAAGAAGGTGAGCGATGGGCATTCTCCAGAAATTCTCTCTCGAAAACCGCACGGCCATCATCACCGGCAGCGGCCGCGGCCTCGGTTTTGAAATTGCCAGCGCCTTTGCCGAAGCGGGCGCGCATGTGTGGCTGACCGGCCGCAATGCCGAAACGCTGGAACAGGCGGTCGACACATTGCGCAAGGCTGGCGGCAAGGCCGATTACGCCGCCTTCGATATTGCCGATACCGCAGCCGGCAGCGCTCTCGTCCGCCGTATCATGGACGAGTTCGGCCATCTCGATATCCTCGTCAACAATGTCGGCGCGCGCGACCGCCGCCCGCTTGCCGAATTCAGCGATGAGGATGTGCTGGAATTGATCCGCACCGACCTCACCTCCTCCATCTCGCTCTCGCGCGACGCAGCGGAGGCCATGAACACCAATGGTTACGGCCGCATCATCACCATCACCTCCATTCTCGGCCACATCGTCCGGCCGGGGGATGCGATCTATCCCGTCGCCAAACAGGGGCTGACCGGGCTGATGCGGGCGATTGCCGTGGAATATGGCGCACGCGGCATCACCAGCAACGCCATCGCACCTGGCATGTTCGCCACCGAAACCAATGCCGCCCTTGCCGAAAATCCTGAGATGGTGGCCTTCGCCAGGCTACGCGTGCCGCTGGAGCGCTGGGGCCGGCCGGATGAGATCGCCGGCGCTGCCCTGTTTCTGGCCAGCGACGCGGCCTCCTTCGTCAACGGCCATGTGCTGACGGTGGATGGCGGCATGTCGGTGCGGCTGTGAGAGGCCCGTTGCGGAAAGGCGCTCGATAGGTATGGCCGCACGGCAACGCATCATCCCCGTCAGGCGCGAATATAACCGCTGGGTCGCCAACCAGACGCTGGAAGATTATGCGCTGCGCTTCACCGCCAAGAGCGCCCGGCAATTTTCCTCCAACCGCATTTCCCACACCGCCATCGGCGCGATTTCCTTTCTGGCGCTGGAAGCCATCGGCGGGGCTATCACGCTCTCCTATGGCACCACCAACGCCTTTTACGCCATCCTCGTCGCCGCCATTGCCATGCTGGCCGTCGGCCTGCCGATCAGCCGTTACGCCATCCGCCACGGTGTCGATATTGATCTTCTGACGCGCGGCGCGAGCTTCGGTTATATCGGCTCCACCATCACCTCGCTGATCTATGCCGCCTTCACCTTCATGCTCTTCGCCATCGAAGCGTCGATCATGTCCGGCGCGCTTGAACTGGCGCTCGGCATTCCGCTCTGGATCGGCTACATCATCTCCGCCGTCATGGTCATTCCGCTCGTCACCCATGGCGTGCGGCTCATCAGCCGTTTCCAGATCATCACCCAGCCCTTCTGGATCATCCTCAACGTCCTGCCTTTCGTGTTCATCGCTTTGTTGGACTGGGAAAAATACGATCTCTGGCGCGCCTTTGCCGGCATTCATCACGCCTCGGGGCCGCCGGGAACGGTCGCGGATTTCAACCTCGTGGAATTCGGCGCCGCCTCCGCCGTCATTCTGGCGCTGATGTCGCAGATCGGCGAACAGGTGGACTTCCTGCGCTTCCTGCCGGCCGAAGGGCAAAGCCGCCTGCGCCACCGCATTGCGGTTTTCCTGGCGGGCTCCGGCTGGGTCGTCGTCGGCGTGCCGAAGCTGCTCGCCGGCTCCTTCCTCGTGGTGCTCACCTTCAGTTCCGGCGTCTCGGTGGATCGCGCCGCCGATCCGGCGCAGATGTATCTCACCGCCTTCGGTTACATGATCCCCAACGAGACGGCCGCCATGCTGCTGATGGTCGCCTTCGTGGTTGTCTCGCAGCTGAAGATCAACGTCATGAACGCCTATGCGGGTTCGCTCGCATGGTCAAATTTCTTCTCACGTCTCACCCACAGCCACCCCGGCCGCGTCGTCTGGCTGGTCTTCAACGTGGCGATCGCGCTGCTTCTGATGGAGCTCGGCATTTACCGGCTGCTGGAAGAAACGCTCGGCATCTTTTCCATCATCGCCATGGCGTGGCTCTGCACCATCTCCGCCGATCTCTTCATCAACAAGCCGCTCGGCCTTGCCCCGCCCGGCATCGAATTCAAGCGCGCCCATCTTTACGACATCAACCCGGTCGGCGTCGGCTCCATGGCGCTTTCGGCCACCATCGCGCTGATGGCGCATTTCGGCGCCTTCGGCCCGCTCGCCGCCTCGCTCGCGCCCTATCTGACGCTCATCGTCGCCTTCATCGCCTCGCCGCTGATTGCATGGGGCACGAAGGGCAAATTCTACCTCGCCCGCAAGCCGCGCCAGAAATGGCGCGAAGAAAGCAGCATCACCTGCTCCATCTGCGAGCACCCTTTCGAGCCGGAAGACATGGCCTGGTGTCCGGCCTATGCCGCGCCGATCTGTTCGCTCTGCTGCTCGCTGGACAGCCGCTGCCACGACATGTGCAAGCCGAAGGCCAAGCTGAACTATCAGGTCGCCACCGTCGCGAAATCCTTCCTGCCGGATCAACTGGTGGCCAAACTCGCCACCCGGCTCGGACGCTACGGCATGGCGGCGGCGATTGCCGTCACCGCCATCGGCGGCATTCTCGCGATGATCGCCCATCAGGTCGGCACCGCCTCGCCGGAAACGGCCGATGTGGTGAACCGCACCATCCTCATCGTATTTTTTGTCTTCGCCGTCATTGCCGGCATCGTCTGCTGGTTCCTCGTGCTTGCCCATGACAGCCGCGTGGTGGCGGAAGAAGAATCCTCGCGTCAGAACACGTTGCTGCTGAAGGAAATCGCCGCCCACAAGAAGACCGACGCCGCGCTTCAGGACGCCAAGGAAACGGCCGAGGCCGCCAACCGCGCCAAGAGCCGTTATGTGGTGGGCCTCAGCCATGAATTGCGTACGCCGCTCAATGCCGTCCTGGGTTATGCCCAGATTCTCGAGCGCGACGACACCATTCCCCCGCCCCGGCAATCGGCCATCAAGGTCATTCGCCGCTCGGCCGATCACCTGTCCGGCCTGATCGACGGGCTTCTCGATATTTCCAAGATCGAGGCCGGCCGTCTGCAGGTCTATTCCAACGAGATCAATATTCAGGATTTCCTCGACCAGATCGTCGACATGTTCCGCCCGCAGGCGCAGGCCAAGGGGCTGGAGTTCCGCCATGACCGGTCGCGGGCCCTGCCGCAATATGTCCGCACCGATGAAAAGCGGCTGCGCCAGATCCTCGTCAACCTGCTCTCCAACGCCATCAAATTCACCGACGAGGGCGCCGTCACCTTCGATGTCGGTTATCGCAGCCAGGTGGCGAGTTTCACCGTCTCCGATACCGGCCGCGGCATTGCCGAAAAAGACCTCGCCCGCATCTACGAACCATTCCAGCGCGGCGAGGCAGACAGCGTGCGCCCCATGCCGGGCCTCGGCCTCGGCCTGACCATCACAAGGCTCCTCACCAATACGCTCGGCGGCGAAATTTCCGTTTCCAGCGCAAAGGATGAAGGCTCCACCTTCCGCGTGCGCCTCATGCTCTCTGCCGTGCACCGGCCAAGCACGGCGCCGGCGGCGGAAAAGACCATCCGCTCCTATTCCGGCCCGCGCCGCACCATCGTCGTGGTCGATGATAATGAGGATCATCGCGAGCTGATGCGGCAGGTGCTCTCGCCGCTGGATTTCGTGGTGCTGACGGCGCAAAGCGGGCCGGAATGCCTGACGCTCATCGAAGGCGTGAAGCCGGACCTCTTCCTCATCGATATTTCCATGCCCGGCATGACCGGCTGGCAGCTTGTGACGAAACTGCGTGAAGCCGGCCAGACCGCCCCGCTCATCATGCTCTCGGCCAATATCGGTGACGGGACAGTGGCGGGTGCTGGAGAAGACAACCACAATGACGCCATCGCCAAGCCTGTCGATATCCGCCAGCTTTGCGACAGGCTTGCCGTACATCTCGGCCTGAAATGGATCTACGAGGCGGATATGCCGCCTCCGCCATCGCCGCCGCCCGTGGCGCAGATCGTCCATCCCGGCGCAATTCACATTCAGGATTTGCAGCGGCTCGGCGAAATAGGCTACATACGCGGCATCGAGGCGAAACTCGCCGATCTTGCCCGCAACACGGAAAACCTGCCCTTCACGCAGGAGCTCGGCACCTATGTGCAGGCCTTCGATCTGGCCGGTTACGCGCATTTTCTCAAACGGTTTGCGGATAGAGACACGGGAGACGGCAAGGCATGAGCGGTCAGGCGGCGGCGGCCCCGAGAGACATCGTATTGCTGGTGGATGACAGCCCGGAAGCGCTCGGGTTCCTCACCGATGCGCTGGAACAGTCAGGCTTTTCCGCCCTCATCGCCACCTCGGGACAGGCCGCGCTCAACATTGCCGAACGCATCACGCCCGATATCATCCTGCTCGACGCCGTCATGCCGGCCATGGACGGTTTCGAGACCTGCCGCCGCCTGAAGGCCAATGCTGCGGTGGCGCAGGTGCCCGTCATCTTCATGACCGGGCTGACCGAAACCGAACATGTGGTGCGGGCGCTCGAAGCCGGCGGTGTCGATTATCTGACCAAGCCGATCAACATCGACGAGCTGCGCGCCCGCATCCGCGTCCATCTCTCCAATGCCCGCTCGGCGCAAAGCGCCCGCGTCGCGCTCGACGCCGCCGGCCGCCACCTGCTCGCCGTGCGCGCCAATGGCGCCATCCACTGGTCGACGCCGCAGGCGACGCGGCTGGTCAACGCCGCCACCGGCCGCGACGACGGCATGGAAATCGTCACCAGCCATATCGGCCGCTGGCTCGCAGAACGGGCGGCGGCGGAAACCGGCCGCGACGTGCCGCTGACGATCACCGAGGCCGGGCGGCCCGCCCTGCAATTGTCCTTCCTCGGCGCCATGGGGCCGGATGAATTCCTCTTCCGCCTCACCGCCGCCAATGAGAAATCCGGCGACCACCTGCTGCGCGAGCATTTTTCCCTCACCGCCCGGGAATCGGAAGTGCTGCTGTGGATCGCCAGGGGCAAGTCCAACCGCGATATCGGCGATATCCTCGGCCTTTCCGCAAGAACCGTGAACAAGCATCTGGAGCAGATCTATGTGAAGCTCGGGGTGGAAAACCGGGCATCGGCGGCCGTGAAGGCGGCACATATATTGCATCAGGAGTGACGACAGCGCTGAGTGTGGTAAGGTTCGGCCAACATATATTTTCTGCTTGAGCGCAGCGTCCGCTCATTGGTCGAGCGGCGGCCCCTCGTTTCTTCTCCCCGAGGGGGAGAAGTCCGCGGCAGCGGGATGAGGGGGCAAGGGTAGCGATATCCGGCAACGTTGCCCCCTCATCCGACCCTTCGGGCCACCTTCTCCCCCTCGGGGAGAAGAAACAGGCGGCGACGCCGCACCCCATTCCCCCATACATGCCTCGCATCCCCCAACAAGAAGGACGTTCCCATGGACCGTTTCATCATCCTTTCCGGCTGCTCCGGCGGCGGAAAATCCACGCTTCTCGCCGAGCTTGCCCGACGCGGTTTCGCCACCGTGGAAGAACCCGGCCGCCGCATCGTCATTGAAGAAACCCGCAAGGGCGGCACGGCCCTTCCGTGGATCGACATCGAAGCCTTCGCCCGCCGCGCCATCGCCATGGCGCTCGAAGACCGGCAAAAGGCCCCGCCGGAAGGCCCGGTCTTCTTCGATCGCGGTCTGATCGACGCCGCCTCCGCGCTTCGCCATATAAATGGCGATGCCTTCATCGAGACGCTGGTGGCTGCACACCGCTATAATCGTCTGGTCTTCCTCACCCCGCCATGGCCGGAAATCTACAGGGGCGACAGCGAGCGCAAGCATGGCTTCGATGCGGCGGTCGAGGAATATGAGCGTTTGCTCCGCGACTATGACGAGCTTGGTTACGATATTTCCGTGCTTCCGAAATCCGGCATAGGGGAACGCGCGGACTTTATTCTGACGCGAATCGACTGAGGCGCTCTGGCAAGAGAATGGGCTTCAGCGGTTTTCGAGCAATTGCGAGACGGTGACAAACTCAAACCCGCGTTGACGCAGACCGTCGATGATCAAGGGCAAAGCGTGCCTGGATATCTCGCGGCTTCGATACATGACGTGCATGATGATTACGGAGCCGTTTCCGGTCCGCTCGATGACGTGCCTGGCGAAGGCGGCCGCATCCTCGGCGACATCGGGAAAGGATTCCGGTTCGACATCCCACATGATGGTTTTCCGGTCATGCCGGGAAAGATACCAGGGCAAGGTGAGCAGCTTCTTGCCATAGGGCGGGCGAAACATGATCTCGCCTTCGTAACCCGCAGCCCGAATGGCCGCATCGGTGCGCTCGATCTCTTGCCCGATCCGCGCCGGCCCCATCAGCATCATGTTGGAATGCGTGTAACTATGGTTGCCGATCTGATGCCCGTCGCTGACGATCATTCGCGCCTGCGGTAGAGTCTCTTCGGTCTCCTGACCGGTCAAAAAGAAAGTCGCTTTTACCCCGCGCTCCCTCAGGATCGCCAAAACATCAGGCGTGAAACGCACCGACGGCCCGTCGTCGAAAGTCAGCGCCACCATCGGCCTTGTTGTTTCGACCCTTGCGATGATGCCGCCGAATAATTGCGTCGTCCGGGATTTGCTGAAGAAATGCAGGCCGACGAGCGCTGTCGCCAGCACGGCGAGAACAAGGAAGAGCGACACGGCTCGCTTTGTCGTCATTGCCATCCCTCATTGCAGTTCCCGAGAGGATTAGTTTCCTGCCTTGTTGTCCCTAGTGTGGCCGAGACCGCAAACAAAAAGCCCGGCATCGCTGCCGGGCTTCGAGAGGGTGTCGCAGAAGGGCTTAGCTGCCCTGCTGGATGTAGGTGAACTTGCCGTCCGGACCCTTCTTCCATTCGTACATGACGTAGCCGGGAAGCTTCGGGTCGCCCTTCTCGTCGAAGGAGATCTCGCCGAGCGCGGTCGGGAAGGTGCCGGACTTCAGGGCCTCGGCAACCTTTTCCGGCTCCACGGAACCGGCGGCCTTCGCCGCACCGGCAATCGCCTGCATCGCGGCATAGGAGTAGAGCGTGTAGGCTTCCGGGTTGAAGCCGGCAGCCTTGAACTTCTCTACCAGTTCCTTGTTTTCCGGGCGCAGCGTCGGATCGGGGCCGAAGGTGTTGAGCGTGCCTTCGACGGCGTCGCCGGCGATGGAAGCAAGTTCGTTCGAGACGATACCGTCGCCCGAAACGAGCTTGGCCTTCAGGCCCTGGTCAGCCGCCTGGCGGATGATGAGGCCGGCTTCAGTGTGCAGGCCGCCCCAGTAGATGATGGAAACGCCGGCTTCCTTCATCTTGGAGATCAGCGCGGAGAAGTCCTTGTCGCCGACGTTGACGCCTTCATACATGACTTCCGTCACGCCAGCCGCATTGGCAGCCTTCTTGGTTTCATCTGCAAGGCCCTGACCGTAAGGCGTCTTGTCGTGAATGATGGCGACCTTGGCGTCCTTGAAATGATCGGCCAGGTACTTGCCGGCAATGCCGCCCTGCTGGTCGTCACGGCCGCAGGTACGGAACGTGTTCCACAGGCCGCGCTCGGTGAAGACCGGGTTGGTTGCGGCGGGTGTGATTTCGAGAATGCCGTTTTCGGCGTAAACTTCAGAAGCCGGAATGGAAACGCCGGAGTTGAAGTGACCGACAACGAATTTCACGCCGTCAGCGACGAACTTGTTGGCAACCGAAATACCCTGCTTGGGGTCGGATACGTCGTCGCCCAGCACGATCTTGATCTGCTCGCCATTGATACCGCCGGCGGCATTGATGTCTTTCGCGGCCTGTTCGGCACCCTTCTGGATCTGAGCGCCGAAAGCAGCGTTCGGGCCGGTCAGCGGTGCGCCGACAGCGATCACGACATCGGCCCAGGCCGAACCGCCAAACGCGACCATGGCGGTCAGCGCAACAGCGGAAAGAAGAGACTTCTTCATTACTTTACTCCCAGTTCCTTTGGATGGGTTGATTGCAAGGACCTGTTCAGTACCCACCTTCACTGAACAGGAAACTGTTCCACTCTGACGAGCATTGTGCAGCCGGAAAAATCCGCCTGTCAATCTTTCTTCTTGTAGGAAAATGCCGATGTCCGGTCGTAAAGCCAATAGTAGTTATTGACCATCTGGCTCGTCCGGCGCGTGCGGAAACCGACGCTGGAAAAAACCAGAAGAAGAACGACGTCAAACACGTAATAGAAGCCGTTGATGAACGGCCCGTTGAACAGCGCGTGATGCAGAAACCGCATCACCACACCCAGAGCGAGCGTGTAGATCACCACCCGCGTATAACCGCCCCAGCCATCGGCCACGGACTTGCCCGTGCGCCATGCCGTCCAGAAACCCAGAAGAACAACCAGCGCGCGCAGAACATACCGCACGCCGTTATCCGTTTCGAAAAAAAGGCCCTGCATCTCTTTCCCCATCAGTGCCGGGCTGAAACGCCCTGACCCTGCCTTGTCTGTCGTCCCGTCGTTTTCCCGCCGGGCATTTTATTGTTTGCACCCCGCCATGGTTCCTTAAGGTTTGGCCGAAAGGACGACAGGCCGCCGTTTGCAGTCTTGCGCCGCAAAATTTCCGGCGCAAGTAAAATCTTTCAGTGCCGTCCGCCTTCGAGATAGGCGGCGCGCACCTGCGGATCGGCGAGCAGTTCCCTGCCCGAACCGCTCATCGTCACCTTGCCGTTGACCATCACATAAGCGCGGTCGGAAAGCTTGAGCGCGGCAAAGGCGTTCTGCTCCACGAGGAAGACAGTCAGCCCCTCTTCCTGGTTGAGTTTCTTGATCGCCTCGAAAATGCCCTTGACGATCAAGGGTGCGAGACCGAGCGACGGCTCGTCCAGCAGCAGGAGCTTCGGCCGTGCCATCAGCGCGCGACCGATGGAGAGCATCTGCTGCTCGCCGCCGGAAAGCGTGCCGCCGCGCTGGCTCTGGCGCTCCTTCAGGCGCGGGAACATCACGAAGATCTTCTCGACGTCTTCCTTGAAATATTTCAGGTTATCGAGATTGGCGCCCATCTGCAGGTTTTCCAGCACCGTCATGCGCGGGAAAATCCGGCGGCCTTCGGGCGACTGGGCAATGCGCTTGCGCGCGATCAGATGGGTCGGCAGATGGGTAATGTCCTCGCCGTCGAAGATCACCTGGCCGGCACGCGCCTGCGGGCTGCCGCAGATCGTCATCATCAGCGTCGACTTGCCGGCGCCGTTGGCGCCGATCAGACTGACGATCTCACCCTTTTTGACCTCGACATCGACACCGGCCAGAGCACGGATATTGCCATAATAGGTTTCGACACCCTGGACTTTCAGAAGCGGTTCACCGGACATCAGGCCGCTCCTCCGTCGAGTTCTTCCGCAATCACGTCTTCCACTTCATCATCCTCGACACCCAGATAGGCGGCGATGACCTTCGGGTCGTTCTTCACATGGTCCGGCGTGCCGTCGGAAATCTTCTGGCCATATTCCAGAACCACCACATGGTCGGAAATCT
This sequence comes from Agrobacterium sp. 22-214-1, assembly GCF_053522465.1. NCBI lineage: Bacteria > Pseudomonadati > Pseudomonadota > Alphaproteobacteria > Hyphomicrobiales > Rhizobiaceae > Agrobacterium > Agrobacterium sp. 22-214-1. Next base: position 459,183 of record NZ_JBNWCK010000003.1, read on the forward strand.
GCATCACCACGGACATGTCGTGCTCGATGAGGAGCAGCGATGTGCCCTCGTCGCGGATGCCGCGCAGGAGCGCGTTGAGCGCCAGCGATTCCTTCGGGTTGAGGCCGGCGGCCGGCTCGTCGAGGCACAGCAGCTCCGGCCCCGTGCACATGGCGCGGGCGATTTCCAGACGGCGCTGCGCACCATAGGGAAGGTCGCCGGCCGGGTCGTCGGCGCGGTCGATCAGATCGGCCTTTTCCAGCCAGTATTTGGCCTTTTCGATAGAGGCATCCACCGCCCGCCGGTAAGCGGGCAGGCCGAGAAGACCGAGGATCGTGTAACCCGAGGCCTTCATCAGCGCATTGTGCTGCGCCACCAGCAGGTTTTCCAGAACCGTCAGCCCCGAAAACAGGCGGATGTTCTGGAAGGTGCGCGCCACCTTGGCCTTCTTGGTGATTTCGAAATCCGGCAGGCGCTCGAGAAGATGCGCCTCGCCGCTTTGCTGGCGCATGGTAATCATGCCCATGGTCGGCTTGTAGAAGCCGGTGATGCAGTTGAAAACCGTGGTCTTGCCCGCACCGTTGGGGCCGATCAACGCCGTGATCTCGCCGCGCTTCGCCTCGAACGAGAAGTCGTTGATGGCCATCAGGCCGCCGAAGCGCATCGAGAGATGTTCGACCTTGAGGATCGTATCGCCAGTCGTATTGGGTGTCATTGTTGCCGTTCCGGAAGCCATCAACCGTGACCTTCCTTGGTAAAGCTGCCGGAGACGGCCTTGCGTTCCTTGAGGAAGGCCGTGGGTTCACGCGAGCCGACGAAGCCGCGCGGCTTGAACAGCATGACGATGACCATGGCAAGGCCGAAGAGCAGCATACGGTAAAGTTCAGGCGTGAAGTCAGGCCCGAAGACATGCTTCAGGAACTCCATTTCGCGCAGAAGCTCGGTGCCGCCGACCATGACCAGCGCCGCAATGGCGATACCCGTCAGCGAGCCCATGCCGCCAAGAACGACGATGGCGAGAATGACGGCGGATTCGAGGAACACGAAGCTTTCCGGCGAAACGAAACCCTGGCGCGCGGCGAAGAAGGAGCCGGCGAAACCGCCGAACATCGCACCCGTCGCAAAGGCGGTGAGCTTGGTGATGACGGTATCGATGCCGAGCGAACGGCAGGCGATCTCGTCCTCGCGCAGCGCTTCCCACGCACGGCCGATTGGCATGCGGCGCAGGCGGATGGTCACATAGGCCGTCAGCATGCAAAGCAGCAGGATCACATAGAACAGAAAGATCTTGTAATAGGCCGATGACATCGACAGGCCGAAGGCCTTGGCGAAATTGTTGGACGCGCCGACATCGAAGGACCAGATGCCGAAGACGGACGCCTTGGCGATGCCCGAAATACCGAAGGTGCCCTTGGTCACATCCGTCCAGTTCAAAAGCACGAGGCGGATGATTTCACCGAAGGCGAGCGTCACGATTGCCAGATAGTCGCCGCGAAGACGAAGCACCGGAAAACCGAGAATGATGCCCCAGAAACCCGCGAGAATGCCGGCGACCGGCAGGAGCACCCAGAAGGACAGGCCGAAATGGCTGGAGAGCAGCGCATAGGAATAGGCGCCGACCGCATAAAAGGCCACGTAACCGAGATCGAGCAGGCCGGCGAGGCCGACGACGATGTTGAGGCCCCAGGCCAGCATCACATAGATCAGGATCTGGATGCCGAAATTGTCGACAAATTTCAGCGAACCCTGAAAGCCGAACAATTGCACGGCGATAACGGGATAAAGCAGCAGCAGGACCAGCGCCAGCTTCAGGAAGTGCTTGTGGAAAAAGCCCTTCTCTTCGGAAATCTCCAGCACGCCGCTCTTGGCCTTGGCCAGCTTGCGACGATCGAGCGACGGCTTGATGAAGCCGACCACGAGGAAACGGCCGACAGCGGCAATGCCGACGAAGACCGCCAGAAGCCCCCAGCGGGTGCCCCAGATCAGCTGGTTGTTGATATCCTGATAGGTGACGATGCCGACATAAAGAATGAACATGCCGAACGAGATGAGGCCCGCAATCAGGCCCTCCTTCACAGCCGCCGCCATCAGGCTCGGGCTGGAAGCAGCGTTGTCGGAAGCGATATTGGTCATGGGATCACACCTTCTCGACTTCCGGACGACCGAGAATACCGGTCGGCTTGAAGATCAGCACGAAAGCCAGGATGCCGAATGCCGCGACATCCTTGTAGGCGATGGAGAAATAGGCCGACCACAGCGATTCGATGAGGCCGATCAGGAGACCACCGAGAACAGCGCCCGGAAGCGAGCCGATGCCGCCGAGAACGGCCGCCGTAAACGCCTTGACGCCGGGAATGAAGCCATCGCTGAAAGAGGCAACGCCGTAATACATCAGATACATGGTGCCCGCGACAGCGGCGAGCGCCGCACCCATGATGAAGGTGATGGAGATCGTCTTGTCGACATCGACGCCAAGCAGCGCCGCCATCTTGCGGTCCTGTTCGGTGGCGCGCTGCGCCCGGCCGAGCGGGGTCTTGTTGACGATATACCAGAAGGCGAAGAGCAGCACCGAGGTAACGACCATGATGATCAGCTGCTTCAGCGACACGGTAATGGCGCCGAAATGATAGCTTTCCGTCACCATCGACGGGATCGGCTTGTTGCGCGGACCCTGCGTCACCTGGATGAAGTTGGACAGCGCGATCGACATGCCGATGGCCGTGATCAGCGGTGCAAGACGGAAGGAGCCTCTGAGCGGGCGATAGGCGACGCGTTCGATCACCCAGTTCCACAGGCCGGTCATCAGCATGGCGACGACCATCATCAGAAGCAGAAGAAGCGCCACCGGAATGCCGGCGACAAAGGATGTCACGATCAGGAAAACGATCAGCGCGGCGAAGCCGCCGAGCATGAAAATATCGCCATGGGCGAAGTTGATCATGCCGATGATGCCGTAAACCATCGTATAGCCGATAGCGATGAGGCCGTAGATCGATCCAAGAGTCAGCCCGTTGATGAGCTGCTGGATAAAATACTCCATGTCTTTCCCCCGGGCACGACCTCGAATGGGCCACGCCTCGTTATGTTAATTATAGGAGCGCCCTTGCAGGCAGGCCCCCACCCCCAAAATGCATATCGTGTTCGTTAAAAATGTGAAGTCAAAAACGGGCGATCCTGCACAAAATTTGGAATTTCCACATGGACTGCCGCTTTCCCGGTCAAAAGAGCCATGATTTTGGCAGGAAGTGCTGAAAAAATGACGGCTGGATGCTTATTTCAGCATTGTCCGACGCCATTATTTGACGGGCAGCGGGCAAAGGAGTAGCGAAGATCGGAACGGCGATATCCCGCAGACGGGATCAATTGGCAAAGAGATGATCGACATATTGACGAAAGCGGCGCTGGACGCCGGGCAGGCCATCATGGCGGTCCACCGTGCCGGCCCGCATGTGTCGTATAAGGACGACTGCTCGCCGGTGACCGAGGCCGATCAGCGCGCCGAGGCGATCATTCTTGCGGCGCTGGCCGCCCATTTTCCCGATATCCCCGTGGTTGCCGAAGAGGCGGTATCGAGCGGCATCCTGCCGGAAACCGGTGCGGAGTTCTTCCTCGTCGATCCGCTGGATGGCACCAAGGAATTCATTTCCGGCAAGGACGATTTCACCGTCAACATCGCGCTCATCCGCAACGGCGTTCCGGTGGCCGGCGTGGTTTACGCCCCCTGCCGCGGGCAGGCATGGACGGGCGAGGACAATGCCGCCGAAAAGCTCGCCATTTCCGGCGAAGGCGCCATCCTGTCGCGCCACCCCATCCGCGCGCGCCAGCGCGGCGCTTCCCCCGTGGCGCTGATCAGCCGCTCGCATTGCACGGCGAAAACGGAAGCCTTCGTGGCCGAACACGGGCTGAAGGACTGCATCTCCGTCGGCTCCTCGCTGAAATTCTGCATGCTGGCCGAGGGCGCCGCCGATATTTACCCCCGCTTTAGCCGCACCATGATGTGGGACACGGCGGCCGGCGACGCCGTGCTGCGCGCCGCCGGCGGCAGGACGCTCGATTGCGAGGGCAGGCCGCTTGCATATGCGGTGAGGGGCGATGGCGAGGATGCACTGGCCAATCCGGATTTCATTGCCGAAGGGGCGATGGCAGTGGAGCACGCGGGGTAGCGGGCGCTCGGCGTTTGCTGTGGCTCTTGTGACGTGCGGATCGGATTTCTGTCTCGGTAAGCTTTGGCATATGCGGCTTACCTCCCTCTGCCCTGCCGGGCATCTCCCCCTCAAGGGGGGAGATCGACTCGCGGGCGGGTTTCGCCCATCTCAACGCCCGGCGGGGCAGAGGGGGGTGAAGCGGCATACGCCGAAGCCCCCCAAAAAATAATCCCATCCCCACTCATCCCCACCCCACGCCACCGCCCCACAATGCCCCGCAACGAAACACCGCAGCGCGGAAGGCACATCATGACGGAACAGACGGCGAGACTTCGGCTTCCCTATATCCTCCCCTCTCAGGCACAGAAACACGTCACCCACAACGAAGCCCTGCAAAGGCTGGACGCGATCGTGCAACTGGTCATCAAGGCCATCATCACCGCGCCGCCCGATAACGCTGCCGAAGGGGATTGTTTCCTCCTCTCCGCCGATGCCGCGGGCGACTGGGCCGGCAAGGGCGGCAGGCTCGCTTTCCGGCAGGATGGCGCCTGGCTCTCTATCGCGCCGCAGCCGGGCTGGACGGCATGGTTTGCGGCCGAAAGCAGATATCGCATCCTGCGCGACGGCAACTGGCGCGACATGCCGCTGCCGGCCGCCGGGCGGCTGGAAAGGCTGGGCATCGGCACGGAGGCCGACGCCACCAACCGGCTGGCGCTCACCTCCCCCGCCAGCCTCTTCACCCATGCCGAAGAAGGTGGCAGCCACCGCATGACGATCAACAAGGCGGGCAAGGGCGATACCGCCTCGCTGCTGTTCCAGTCCGGCTGGAGCGGCCGGGCGGAAATGGGACTCGCCGGCACTGACGGGTTTTCGATCAAGACCAGCAAGGATGGCGCCTCATGGCACACCGCACTTCTGTGCAGCGGCGATGGCCGGGTCTCGATGCCGAACCGCCCGCTCGCCGTTGCCGGCCTGCCGGCGGGCACGACGAAACCCGCCAATGGCACGGCGGCAGGTTTTTCCGTGCTCTCCATCGCCGAGGGCGGATTTGCGCTCGGCGATGCGGTGAGCGGCGGCGGACGTGAACTCGTGGTTCCGGCAAAGGGCCCTTATCTGGCGGCCCTGACGCTCGCTGTGGCTTCCTCTTCCGGCCACCGGGTGACGCTTTTCATCAATGGCGCGGCGGCCGGCTTCGGCATCGCCGGCAATGCATCGACGTCAGGCACGTCGCAGTCGGCAACCTCCATCCTTTCCCTCGACGCCGGCGACCGCCTGCGGCTGCAGCATGAGGGAACGGCGGAATTTACCCAGGGCAGCGGGAAAACGTGCCTTTCGCTTGCGGCACTCTGACGGAAACAACCGATGAGAGAGAAAAATTGCGATTTTTGGAAAAATTTTTTCCCGGCAAAATAAGGCGACTCGAACAAATCAGGCGAAACCGTTCAAATTCTTAATAAATTGTCACGAGCTGCTTAGGCAATTTTTAAAGGTACCGGGATAGAGTTCCCGTCATATGGTCTTGAGTTTGTATAGAGTGTCCAATGACCGAAATGATACGCCCACGAGTTAAATATGTCATCGGCCCCGATGGCAGCCCTCTGACGATCGCGGATCTTCCGCCTGCCAATACCCGTCGCTGGGTCATTCGCAGAAAGGCGGAGGTGGTTGCAGCGGTACGCGGTGGACTGTTGAGCCTCGAGGAAGCCTGCGAGCGTTATACGCTCACCGTCGAAGAATTCCTGTCCTGGCAGTCCTCGATTGCCGATCATGGCCTTGCCGGCCTGCGCACCACGCGCATTCAGCAATATCGCCACTAAAACAGTGCGCCGGCGCGAAAACGCGCCCAGACCGAATTTCCAGAACACCCCGCCGGATTATCGACGGGGTTTTCGGTCTGATTTCGGATTCCCCCTGAAAACTGCCCGACAAAGCCGGCGATTGTCGCCGGTTTGTGTCCGCTGCGTTCGCTATCCCGCTGTTTCAATTCAGGCTGAAGCCGGTACAGTGGCGACAACGAACAGCAATGCGGAAGGCGCTCATCATGGACATCAAGACAACCGAAACCGGATCGCACGGCGAATATTCGGCGACCATCGACGGCCACAAGGCGGAGATGACCTATTCGCGCACCTCCCCTTCCCTCATCATCATCGACCATACCGGCGTGCCCGATGCGCTGCGCGGCAAAGGCGTCGGCCAGGCGCTCGCCGCCCATGCGATCGATGAAGCCCGCAAGGGCGGCTGGAAAATCATTCCGCTCTGCCCGTTCTTCAAGGCCCAGACATTGCGCCATGCCGAATGGGCGGATGTTATTCAGGGGTAAATGGGCAGACATAACGAGCGTTATGTCAGTTATCTACGTATCGACGGATGTTTTGGCCAAAACGGAGCATCCACACGCCGTCACCCCGGCCTTGAGCCGGGGTCCAGCAAGCTCAAGTCATTGAGCTGAAAAGACTCTTCTCGTCGCGCAGACGCGCGCCGACTGGATGCCGGATCATCCTCGGGCTTGTTCCGGGGACCGGCATGACGGCGGAGATATTCGGGTGTGCCAGCAATCACGCCACCTTCAATGGCGGCGTCCCGGCATGCATGCTCCGGCGGACTTCTTCACGGAATTCGAGCGTATCCTTTGCGCCATGCACGGCCACGGCGTGTTGCACGGCCGCTTCCATAAGCTCCTCCGGAGAATCGGCGGAGATGGCGACGGTGCATCTGCTGTCACTGGGGAATTCGCGGCAATCGATATATTGGCGGGCCATTTTTTCCTCCCTGCAAGTGCCGCCCGCACCCGCACGGGGTGCGTGCGCGTAAAAGCCTCCGGCTCACGGTCGGAACCTCCGTAAAATACGCCTTTCCCCACCTCCGGACAATCGAAATCAGGCCTGACCGTCCCGGCGGGAAACACCGGCGACGCGGCAAAACAAAAGGCCGCCCTTAAGGAGCGGCCTTTCGAAAAAATGCATGGCGTCCCGTCATTGAAAGCCGCCTCCTGATCCACCGGCAGCCGTCAATGAGGACGATCTTCGTAAATTCCTGCGCCTATAGGTCAGGCGCGGGCGCGGATGGCTCCGTCGCGGTTTTCCAGTGCGGCGGCCTTTTCATATTCGGCCTGCACTTCTTCCAGCGAAGCTTCGGCGGCTTCCTGCTGGGCCTTCAGCTCACGGATCGAGACCTGAAGATTATCCGCCCGCTGGCGCGCGGCCTTGGCGAAGGTCGGATAGGCGAAATGCGTCGGATCGGTAATGCCCGACTTGCTTTCTTCCAGAGATATCTGATGCACCAGTTCCTTTGCCATCCGCTCGAACTCGGACATCATCTGCTGCAGCTGGTTAAGCTGCCGGCGTTTTTCATTGACCTGAAATTCCTTCAGGCGAACCAGGCTGTCACGCGACTTCATACGCAATACTCCATGGATAGCGAGACCCGGATCAAAAAGGCACTATGCCACCCTGATCGGCCCGTTTAACCCGCCCGTTTTTCCGTAAGGGTTACCCCCTGTCCCGGAATGATTCCCAAAAGTTACCCGACGTTAATAAAAAACCGCCGTCGTTAACCTTTCGTTTACGGGCATCGTTAATGATAACGACGATCATTTAAGGGTCGGTAAATGCCAGGTCCAAAAAAATGGACCCGACGATGTAAGAGTCGATTGAATCACTTAACGGGATTTCCTCACGTTAAGCTTCAATTTTGGCGATGGTGGATTCACGTGCAAAAACAGCGAAATGCCTACTTTGCTTAATAAATTCGATACACCTTGCCAAAGGCAATTAGAATTTGTTAACCATTTGGTGGCAGCCTGCAAATCAGGCAACGTCTGGATCCGCATCGCGCGAGGCAATGATTTACCGGTTCGCGGGCGGCAAAGGGGATAATTATGCGGGTTCTACTTATTGAAGACGACAGCGCGACAGCGCAGAGCATTGAACTGATGCTCAAGTCGGAGAGCTTTAACGTCTACACGACCGACCTCGGTGAGGAAGGCGTGGACCTCGGCAAGCTCTATGATTACGACATTATTCTTCTCGACCTCAACCTGCCCGACATGTCGGGTTACGAGGTTCTGAGAACGCTTCGCCTCTCCAAGGTCAAGACGCCGATCCTCATCCTGTCCGGCATGGCCGGCATCGAGGACAAGGTTCGCGGCCTCGGCTTCGGCGCAGACGATTACATGACGAAGCCGTTCCACAAGGACGAGCTTGTTGCCCGCATTCACGCCATCGTCCGCCGCTCCAAGGGCCACGCGCAATCGGTCATCGCCACCGGCGAGCTGATCGTCAATCTCGATGCCAAGACGGTTGAAGTGGGCGGCCAGCGCGTTCACCTGACCGGCAAGGAATATCAGATGCTCGAGCTGCTTTCGCTGCGCAAGGGCACGACGCTGACCAAGGAAATGTTCCTGAACCACCTCTATGGCGGCATGGACGAGCCGGAACTGAAGATCATCGACGTCTTCATCTGCAAGCTGCGCAAGAAGCTCGCAAACGCCGCCGGCGGCGCAAACTACATCGAAACCGTCTGGGGCCGCGGCTATGTTCTGCGCGAGCCGGATGGCGCGACGGAATTCCTCGAAACCGCCTGATCCATTCCGGAACAGGACAGTTTTTAAAAGACCCGCTGGAAACGGCGGGTTTTTTGTTGCGATTTGAAGATTTATTCTCCCTCATTCCTGTGCTTGTCACAGGAATGAGGGGAGAAAACCTGGCTACGCACCGCCAAGGGACAACGGCAGATGAACCACCCCATCCCCACCCTCAGGACCGAACGCCTGACGCTGCGCCCGCTGGCGATCACGGATTTTCCCGCCTATCGGGATTTCATGACGTCACTGCGCTCCATCGGTGTCGGCGGTCCTTACGACCTACCCTCGACATGGGGCGTGTTCTGCCACGATCAGGCCAACTGGTATTTTTTCGGCCATGGCGCACTGATGATCGAGCTTGGCGAAACGGGACAATGCGTCGGCCAGGTCGGCATCAATCACGGTCCGCTGTTTCCGGAAAAGGAACTTGGCTGGCTGCTTTACGAAGGCCATGAAGGGCGCGGTTATGCGGCGGAAGCCGCCTCGGCACTGCGCGAATGGGCCTTCAAGACCCTGAACCTGCCCACGCTTGTCAGCTACGTCTCGCCGCAGAACCGCAAATCCGCGGCCGTCGCCGAACGAATCGGCGGCAGGCTCGACCCGGCGGCACCCCGCTCCGATCCCGAAGATCTCGTTTATCGGCACCATCCGGCAAATGCCGTTTGAAAAAGGGACGCCTCAGGACCATCCGGCCACGAGGCGTCTGGAAAACCCGACCTAGCGCATTTCCGCTTTCAGAAAGCCGAGGATAATCTCGGCAATCTGCGTATGGATGGCCGCGCGGTCCCTGCCGCCGCCATCCCGGCAGACGAAACCTTCGCCCGGTGAAAGCTCCTCCACGATCTTTTCGCCGTTCGGCCTGCAAATCTGCATGAAGCTGAAATGGCTGGCATCCGGTATTTCCCGATAAACGGTCGTCGCCTTTGGCAGATGCCGGGCGATATAGTCGGAATCGGCCTTGATGGCAGCGATCTCCGGTGTTTCCACACCCGCGGCCAGAACCAGAACCGGCACGCCGACGGCTTGCAGCGTCTCCGGCAGGAAACCGGCGGCCGGCCCGAGATCCAGCGCGATGGCGGCGCGGATGCGGGTATCCTTCAAATCCATCGAAAGCCGCGGATCGGCCTTGCCGTCACCGACTACCCCGACTTTGGCGAGCAGCCGCGGAGCCTTGCATTGCGGCGGGCGCTTCTCCCCGCTGCAATCCTTCAACGCAAGATCGGCGCTGTATCGCGCGCCAACCAGCTCCATTGCGGTCCAGCCGCCGAGGGAATGGCCGATTACGGCGATGCGCGTCGCGTCGATCCTGCCCGCGAATCGGTCATCGCCGAGCAATGCGGTCAGCGTTCTGCTGATGTCGCGCGGCCGTTCCCACAATGGAACGATCTCGGTCGCATTTTCTTCGGTGAACGATTCGCCGCCGTGATCCGGGGCAGCCACGACATAACCTTCCCGAGCAAGTTCACCGGCAATCCAGTTCAGATTGCGCCAGCTTCCGCCGAAACCGTGCGACAGCAATATGAGAGGGCGTGAGCCGTCAGGAAGGGAAGCGCCCGGTTGAACCTCAAGGCCGTAAAAGGCGGCATTTTCGCCGACGATCTCGCTTTTGCCCAACGGTGCGGCCGGGTACCACAATGAAACGGCTAGCGTTCTCGAACCGGCCTCATCCGGCAATTCGATCTGTTTAAAACCGATACCGCTTTCCGCCATTGCGGACTGGACAGTGGAGAAAATGACGATGACCGCCAGAAGAAGATAGCGCATGGGATGCTCCGGAGTTGATATGGACCAACTCCTGGTTCAATCCGCCGCCCGCCGAGACCTCGAACAGGTTTCAGGTCGTCCTGAAACGCGATTCGAGACAGCAACACCGGGCGCTGGAGAAACCCGCGTCGAACTCTTACTGGAAATGCTCTGCCTCTTTGTTTTCACGCATTTTCCGGACGTAAAACCGCTTCGCACTTTTACTGGAAATGCTCTAGATATCCGCGATCCGCTCGAAAAGCTGAACGGGGCTGTCGCGGAACGCCGTATCGCGAAATGGCCGGAAGCCGAATCGGGCGGCTATAGCCAGCGACGGGCTGTTGAGCGGATTGATCATGCAGACGGTCCGCTGCGAAATCCCGCGACCATCGAACCATCGCAGCGCCGCCTCCACCGCCTCGGTCGCGACACCCTTGCCCACCAGTGCCCCGTCGATTTTCCACATCGCCTCGGGCACGCCGTCGAAATCCTCACCGTTGCCACGGCGCATATGGGCAAAACCCACCTCGCCCACGATGCGCCCCGTGGCAAGCTCTTCCACCACGAAAGGGCCGAAGCCGAACACGGACCAATGGCCCAGAAAACGCAAAAGCCGGGCGAAGGCGAGTTCCGGGTCCAGCGGCGCAATCGATACGACCCCTTCGATCTGCGGAACATCCGCGCCCCAGAAGGCGCGATAGAGCGCTTCATCCGCGATGGCATGCGGCCGCAGGACAAGGCGAGCGGTTGTCAGACGTGTCATGAACATGCTCCCCAAACGAAAAAGGCCGGCGCGTCGGCAGACGCGGTCCCGGCCCTTTCACAAATTCAGATCGGCGATTGAACGGTCACTCGGCAACCGTCTTGGCGGTAAACACGATGCGGTCGTCATGCACCTTGTATTCCACCGCCATATTGGCCTCCTCGGCCAGAAGCAGCGTGTAGTAAGGCTGGACGGAATGGGCGTCGACCGCCTCTTCCAGCCTGCCCTCGTAAATTTCCACGAACTTGGCCGGCACGCGCATCATCCGGCCCTTGACGGTGATTTCGAACCTGGCGTCGCCGTCGGGGCTTTCCAGCAGCACATCCACATTGCCGCCGCGCGGAATGGCGCCGTAAGCCACGAGGAAGAGATTGAGCAGAAGTTTGACACGATTCTTCGCAACGATGGCGCGCGGGCCGTTCCAGCTCACCTCCGCCTTCTTTTCGGCGGCGGCGAAATCCTGGGCGGCTTTTTCGGCCTCGCCGGTGTCGATGGACGCGCCGGCGGAGCCGGAAGCGCCGAAAGCAAGGCGGGCGAACTTCAGCCGCACGGATGCGTTAAGGGCTGACGTGCGGATGAGATCGAGCGCATCGTCATCCGTGCCGCCCTCGTCCAGGAGTTCGAGGCCGTTATTGATGGCGCCGACAGGAGAAATCACATCATGGCACACACGGCTGCACAGAAGAGCCGCCAGATCGGGACCGGACAGCGTGATATTGAGTTTGCTGGTCATAAAATTCTCTCCTGCGCAAGGGAGGCGCGGACGGTGTGGAAATTGTTAAGCCATAATGACACCATATTTGGTAAACCGATTGTTAATAGGATGGTTTCAAAATGCCAAATGCCTTAACAGGCCACACTGGAGCCCCGTGTATCCGCAAGGATGCGCGAAACATGCTGTAGAACTTTGACTCTGCGTATCGGCCCTTTCGAAAACCGATTCGGATTTTCGAACCGATGCGCTAACGAAACAGACGGACGGACATGACGATGCGCCTTACGAAAACCCGCACCATTGCACGCCTCGGACTGGGAAAGATTGTCGCGCTCCTTGCGAGCCTCCTGATATGGGTCGCACCGGCCGCGGCCCAGAACAGCGATCAATATTCTTTCCAGGAAGTCGTGGATGCAGGCCACGGATTCTTCGGTGAAACCACCGGCGGCCTTGCCAAGGTGGTGGAGCGCGCCTTCCAGCAATACGGTCTTCCGAACGGTTACATTCTCGGCCAGGAAGGCTCCGGCGCCTTCGTCGCGGGCCTCACCTATGGCGAAGGCACGCTTTACACCAAGAATGCCGGCCAGCACCCCGTCTTCTGGCAGGGCCCCTCCCTCGGCCTCGATTATGGCGGCCAGGGCACCCGCGCCATGATGCTGGTCTACAACCTGCCCTCCGTCGATGCGCTTTACCGCCGTTACGGTGGTGTGAGCGGCTCCGCCTTCATCGTCGCCGGCGTGGGCATGACCTATCTGAAGAGCAGCGATGTCACGCTTGCCCCCATCCGCACCGGCATCGGCGCGCGCCTTGGCATCAATGTCGGTTACCTGAAGCTCACCCAGCAGCCGACCTGGAACCCCTTCTGATTCGCTAAAGCCGGGGCGGGAGGAAATAACGGGCCGGTTTTGACGGTGCGACACCCCTCCCCACGGTTGCAATAATAGCGTAACGTGCTTTCGCGCCCCTCTTTCCGAATGCGCGCGTATCTGAGTTTCGGAGACTGTCCCGCGTGATCGAATATGCCATTCTCTTCGGATTGGGTTTTCTCACCGCAACCCTGCTGGCCCTGCTGATCGCACCCGCGATCCACCGCCGCATCGTCGCCTATACGGAAAACCGCATACGCGCGACGATGCCCATCAGCCCGCAGGAAGTGCGCGCCCAGAAGGACATGGCGCGTGCGCTCTACGCCGCCGAAAACGCCAAGGTCCGCCAGGAACTGGATACGGAACGGGAAAAGAACACCTCGCTGCGCCTCGCCAACGAGGCCGCCTCCAGCGATGCCTATCGGCTGGGCGAGCAGAACCGCAGCTTCTCCCTGAAAATCGAGGAGCTGACGCTGGAAATCGGCGAATTGCGCGCGGCCCTCGATGCCGCCGAAGAACACGCCGGCATCATACAGGCGAACCTCGCACAGCAGGAGCAGGCCGCCAACGAGCGCGCCAGCCAGATGTCCGATCTCACCGCCCGCCTCACCAATCTGACGCGCGAGCTGGATGATTCGAAAATCCTCGCCGCCATCCGCGATCTGGAAGCCGAGCAGGCCAAGCAGAGCGCCACGCGTTTCCGCAAGGAAGGCGAGACCGCGACCCGCGAATTGCAGGATGTGGCGGCCCGCAACAAGGAGGCGATGACGGCGGTTGCGCGCGAAAGCCGCAAGGTCACCCGGCTCGAGGAACAGGTCGCGACCGTCATGGCGAAAAATGCCGATCTCGACACGATGCTGACACTGCGCAACCAGGAAGTCGCCCGCCTCAAGGAACAGCTTGCCGCAACCGGCGGCCGCGCCAACGACATGATCATCCGCCTGCCGAACCCGGCCGTGCCGGTCGAGAAAACGGTTGGCCCATCGCAACCGGCGGCCCCTGCCCCAGCCGCCGCGCCTGAAACCGCACCCGCCACCGAAGAAGAGGCGGCACCGGCGGAAGCAGCCCCCCCGGTCGTGACGGAGCCAGCGGCGTCGCAAGGTCTGGAGCAGGAAATCGAGGATATCCGCAATCAGGGCACCGCGCTCACCGAACGCCTGCTGAACGTGCGCGGCACCGGCAATGACGAACCCATCCGCCGCGAAGTCGCAAGGATCGCCGCCGAGATGATCGCGCTCACGGCCGCGCAGGAGGGCGAGAAATCGCCCATTCCGGCGCTGCTCGCCAAGGCCTCCGGCTCATCGGGGCGGGAGAGCCTTGCGAAGCGGGCGAAGGTGGTGATGGAGAAGCGGGAACATTAGGCCTTCGGTGGGTGTGGTTTACCCCCCTCTGCCCTGCCGGGCATCTCCCCCACAAGGGGGGAGATCGACAAGCGGCCAGGTTTCGGCCATCTCGACGTTTGAGAATGAAGTGATGTTAGTGCTTCTTGCCGATCTCCCCCCTTGTGGGGGAGATGCCCGGCAGGGCAGAGGGGGGTGAAACCGCATATGCTGCGGCCCCCCCTAAACCCGCCCCATAACCCCCGCCATCTGATAAAGCGCCAGCCCCGAAGCCGTCCCCGCATTCAAGCTATCCAGCTGCGGCGACTGCGCAATCCGCGCCGTATGGAACCGCGAGAGCACCGATTGCGGCAGCCCCTCGCCTTCCGTGCCGATCACCAGCGCCATGCGCTCGGACCGGGGAATATCGCGGATCTCGGTCTCACCACCAGGCGAAAGGCTCCAGATAGCAAACCCGGCCTCGGAAAGCCGCTCCAGCATCTCCACCGCCCCGCCGCCGCGGTGCCAGGGAACCGAAAGCACCGAGCCGACGGAAACGCGCAGCGCCTTGCGATAAAGCGGATCGCATGAGGTCTCGTCCAGCAGCACCGCATCGGCATAAAACGCCGCCGCATTGCGGAACATCGCCCCCAGATTATCGTGATTGGAAATGCCGCAGCCCACAAGCACCAGCGACGAGGCGGGAAGTGCCGCCGTCATCTCTTCCAGTCCGCGATCCTGAACCCGCCGCCCGAGCGCCAGAATGCCGCGATGCAGGTGAAAACCGACAATGCCATCCAGCACCGGCGCTTCAGCCACATAAACCGGCACATCCGGCGGGAAATCGGCAAGGATATCCGCGACGCCCGAAAGCCGGTTTCTGAGGATGAGGATGCTCTCGGCCGCAAAGGCGCCGCCCGCTTTATGCGCGGCGGCGAGCATGCGCAGCACCACCGTTCCTTCGGCAATGAAGCGGCCCTGACGCCCGGTCAGGTCGCGCTCGCGAATATCGCGAAAGGCGGCGATGCGCGGATCGGCCGGGTCCTCGACCGGGATCAGCGCCCGCCCGTCCAGCAGCTTATTGGCCTCACTGGCCATCGACCGTCACATCGGCGAGGAACCGGCCGGCCGCGACGTTGAAGACCAGCGCCTTGCGGGTGCCGTTGGCAAGCCGCCCGTAAAACAGCATGTCGCCGCCGGAATAGCTGACATTGTCGATCGTGAAGCCTTGCGGCAGGCTGGCGGTGACGGCAACCGGCCCGTTACCGGTGGGAACGGCGAGGTTCGGCGCTTCGCTCTGCGTCTGAACCGCCTTCGACGGTCCCATCGCCTTGTAGACAACCGCACCGAAGACGGCCATAAGGCTGATAAACATCACGGAGCCCGACACGATCTGCAAACGGATCATCTTGCGGCGAACTTTTTCCATGGCCGGATCAAGCGGCTTGTCTTCCTGTTCGTCTTGCTCGATCTGCGTCATCGGGTTCCCTGAAATGCTGATGGATCGGAAAAATAAGAATGAACGACCCCTTTAAACAAGGCGGAGACGCAAGGAAAGTCCTGATTGCCGGGGAAAACGCCGAAGGCCGTCTCGATTCCTGGCTGGCAGGCGAAGTGGGCGGCGACTTCTCCCGCAGCCGCTTGAAAGCGCTGATCGAGCAGGGCGCGGTCTCCATCAACGGCCAGCCGGTGACGGAGCCGAAAAAGAAGGTGCATCCGAAGGACCGCATCGAAATCGTCATGCCCGAGCCGGAAGACCCGGAACCCAAGGGCGAGGACATTCCGCTCGACGTGGAATATGAGGATGAAGACCTGATCGTGCTCATCAAGCCCGCCGGTCTCGTCGTGCATCCGGGCGCCGGCAACTGGACCGGCACGCTGGTCAACGCCCTCATCCACCATTGCGGCGACAGCCTCTCCGGCATTGGCGGCGTCAGGCGGCCGGGCATCGTGCACCGGCTGGACAAGGAAACCTCCGGCGTCATGGTCGTGGCGAAGAACGACAATGCCCACCGCCATCTCGCCGCGCAATTTGCCGATCATGGCCGCACCGGGCCGCTGGAGCGCGCCTACAAGGCCGTTGTCTGGGGCCGCCCGCGCACCCTGCGCGGCACCATCGACGCCGCACTCGGCCGCAGCGCCGACCGCACCAAACGCGCCGTCAAGCACGAGGATTCGGACGATGCCCGCGAGGCGATCACCCATTACGAGGTGATGGAGCGTTACCATGAACGGCCGGACGCCACCTGCCTCGCCTCCATGGTGGAATGCCGGCTGGAAACCGGCCGCACCCACCAGATCCGCGTTCACATGGCCCATATCGGCCATCCGCTGATCGGCGATCCCGAATATGGCGCGGCCTTCCGCACCAAGGCGAACCTTCTCGAAGAACCGGCAAAGAGCACCGTCCGCGGCTTTCCGCGCCAGGCCCTGCATGCCTATCTGCTCGCTTTCGAACATCCGCGCACCGGCGAGGTGATGGAATTCGAAACCGACCTGCCGGATGACATGGAAGCGCTGACCGCCGCATTGCGTGGCTGAAAACCTGCATGGCGCGGTCAAAAAAACTGCGCGATGCATTTCGCCGGAAGCCCCGGATAATAAAAAAAGATTAGCGGATAGCGATATTCCGCAGTCGGTCCTTTTTATAGACCGCCCCAATTTCGCTTCAATCGTCACACCTCCTCGGCCCCGCAAAGCCTGAAATCGCCACCGTTAAACCGTGGCGATTTCAAGCCAGCCAAATAAAGCCGCAGGGACGCCATTCGTTCGATCCGCCCCCCGAACGGAACCGGCATGATGACGGGATCTATCGCATGAATATCGAAGACCGCCGGTTTATCTTTCAGGAGTTGCGCAGCGTCGAAGGCTATATCGACCCGCCCGATGCGCTCGTCTTCAAGGCGCTGTTGCAGGCCCAGACGAAAAGCGGCCTCCACGGCGGCATGGCGGAAATCGGTGTCTATTACGGCCGCTCCTATTTCCTGCTGCGTAAATTCGCCGGGAAGCAGGAAAAGGTGCTGGGCGTCGATCTCTTCGATCTCGATCCGCCCGAAGATGGCAGCCTCGACCAATATGAACGCCTGATGGAAAACGGCCGTCGGCTGGGTTTCGCCATGGATGAGGACCTGATCATCAGGGGCGACAGCACGCAGCTGGCGCCCGCCGACATCACCTCCCGCATCGGCCCCGCGCGCTTCTTCAGCAT
This sequence comes from Agrobacterium sp. 22-214-1, assembly GCF_053522465.1. Taxonomy (NCBI): domain Bacteria; kingdom Pseudomonadati; phylum Pseudomonadota; class Alphaproteobacteria; order Hyphomicrobiales; family Rhizobiaceae; genus Agrobacterium; species Agrobacterium sp. 22-214-1. Next base: position 476,506 of record NZ_JBNWCK010000003.1, read on the forward strand.
CGATGGCGGCCACAACCTGCACCACGTGCTGGCCGATGCGAAACTGGCGATGGAGGTGATCGCGCCGCATGGCGTCATCGTCTTCGACGACACTTTCAATCCCGCCTGGCCGGAAGTGACGGTCGGCGTCGCCGATTTCCTGCGCACCCATGGCCACAGCCTCGTCTGCTTCGGCATGACGAAATACAAAACCTATGTCTGCCGCCGGGAATTTCACGCGACCTATGCGGACGCGATTGCCGCCGATCCCGATCTGCAGGCGCTTGCCCATGTGGAGACGCAGTTCCTCGGCTCGAAGGTGGTGCGCCTGCACAATCCCATGCGCCGGCGGGTAATGTATGAGCTGATGGTGCGCTCCGGCCTTGGCGGTTTTTCGGAACGAATCTACCGTTCGAAAGTTAAACAGGTCAAAGAAGGTGTCGCCTCGACATAACGCATGTGTGAACGCAGCGTTCGCTTGAAACGCGGCGCTCGCGTACATATCTGTCACATGGGTTCGTGCGGGGTCGGTAACGACCCGCAGCTTACGGTGTGCCTCCGGCGGGTCAGTCGCCGATCAAAGAGGGTGCCGTTCCAGACCATAGATAAGGGGGTGCTTTATGGCCCGCAATAGTTTGCCTACGATTACAGCCGGCGAAGCCGGTCTCAATAGATATCTCGACGAAATCCGTAAATTTCCGATGCTGGAGCCGCAGGAAGAATACATGCTTGGCAAGCGTTATGCCGAGCATGGCGACCGCGACGCCGCGCATAAGCTCGTCACCAGCCATCTGCGCCTCGTCGCCAAGATCGCCATGGGTTACCGCGGTTACGGCCTGCCGATCGGCGAAGTCGTCTCCGAAGGCAATGTCGGCCTGATGCAGGCGGTGAAGAAATTCGATCCGGAGCGCGGTTTCCGCCTGGCCACCTATGCCATGTGGTGGATCAAGGCCTCGATCCAGGAATATATCCTGCGCTCGTGGTCACTGGTGAAGATGGGCACGACCGCCAACCAGAAGCGTCTGTTCTTCAACCTGCGCCGGCTGAAAGGCCGCATCCAGGCAATCGACGATGGCGATCTGAAACCGGAACACGTCAAGGAAATCGCGACGAAGCTTCAGGTGTCGGAAGAAGAAGTCATCTCGATGAACCGCCGCCTGCATGGCGACGCCTCGCTGAATGCGCCGATCAAGGCCTCCGAAGGCGAGTCCGGCCAATGGCAGGACTGGCTGGTGGATGACCATGACAGCCAGGAAGACGTGCTGATCGAACAGGACGAGCTGGAAACCCGCCGCCGCATGCTGGCGAAAGCCATGGGCGTGCTGAACGACCGCGAACGCCGCATCTTCGAGGCTCGTCGTCTGGCGGAAGATCCGGTAACGCTGGAGGAGCTCTCCTCCGAGTTCGACATCAGCCGCGAACGCGTGCGCCAGATCGAGGTTCGCGCCTTCGAGAAGGTGCAGGAAGCGGTGCAGAAGGAAGCGCTGGAAGCTGCGCGCGCCTTACGCGTGGTGGATGCGTGAGTGGACGCGCTCCTGACGCCAATGCGCTGACCGTGAATCATCCTCGGCCTCCGGCCGGGGATTTTTTATTTGTAAAAGGCGGGCGATGGCAAATGGTCTGTCTCTGAGACCCGTGATTGTTCTGGAGGAAAAGCGGTAGGGAAAATATCCGCGCTTCGGAGTACGCCGCTTACCCCCCTCTGCCCTGCCGGGCATCTCCCCCACAAGGAGGGAGATTGGCAAGACGCTCTACCGCCGCTTCATCCTTGACCGTTGAGTTGGCCGCGACCTCGCGGCATATCGATCTCCCCACCTGTGGGGGAGATGCCCGGCAGGGCAGAGGGGGGTAAGCCACACCCACCAGCACCAACTAACCCACCCATCACCTGCCAACGCAAAAACACCGCCGCAGCCATTTAACAAAAAGGGCGGCCTGAGCCGCCCTTAAATCATCACTGCCCGGTCGCCGGCGTTGCCGCCGCCCATTCGCTGAGCGCCTTGTCGAAGGCGGCGATGCCGTCATTGCCCTTTTGCAGGGTCAGCAGCGCACGCCGGCCGTTGCGGTAGGAAACCGGAATGTCGATCCAGTTGCGGCTCTTCAGAAGCTCCAGATTGGTCTTCATCGCGTCCGGGAAGTCGTTGAGCGCGATCATGTGGAAATCGTCGGTGATCTTGGCCGGAACCGCGATCAGCGCGTTGCCGCGATCCTGCTCGGTGCTCTTCATCGCGATGCGCTGGACGCTGTCGATAGCGCCGCCTTCGAAGCCGGGCGAAACCGAGAAGACGATCTCGATAAGATGGCTGGCCGGCAGCGACGGGTCGGTATTGCGCTTGAAGGTGATCAGCGCGCTGAGGCCACGGCCGGGAACGGTGATCTGGCCCTGCACGGTCGGAGAAGGTTTGCCCTCACCGTCGTTTTCCTGCTGCAGCGACCAGGAAACACTGCCCTGAATGGCGGTCGGCACCGTCTGGCCCAGCACTTCCTCATAAAGGAACATGCGGTCGCCGGCAGCGGCGGCAGGCTGCTGCGCCGGCGGCGTGCCGGCAGGGGTTCCAGCGGGCGCACCGGCATTATTGGCCGGAGCCTCGCCAGCGGGCGGCGGCGCGACATTCTGCTCATAGACCGACTGGCCTTCGGCGGTGACCGGCTGGCCGTTCGCACCGGCGGCAGGTCCCTCGTCACGCTCGGTGCCGTCGGCCAGAAGCCGCTGGGTGAACTTGGTGCCGGTGACGGAGCCGTCATCGCCATGGGTCGGGGTCTGATGGTTGGTCGGGGTTGTCGGCTGCTGCCCCGTGGCGGGCGGCTGCTGGGTCGCCGGCGGTGTCGAGGTCTGCGCCTCACCCGTGCCGTTCGAAGCCGTCTGGCCGGTGCCACCGTTCTGTGCGGAACTGACCAGCCCGCCGACCATATCGTTCAGCGCATCGCGGTTCATCCACACGGCATAACCGCCGCCGGCAAGCAGCGCCACGCCGACAAGGGCCAGAACCAGCGACGCATAATTGCGGCGCGGCTTCTTCTTGACCATATAGGCGGGCGTTGCGGCGGCAGCGCCCACGCCATTCGTTTCGCCCGAAGCCTGACGGGTGGAGGACGACGCGCCGTCATAACCGATCAGCTCGTCCAGATCGTCCCAGGGCGTGCGTTCCTTATTGTCCTTTGCCGCTGCCTGATCGCCGAAGAGATCGTTATCCGCGCGCGGCAGCGCCGGCGCGTCCTTGGCGGGAATGGCAATATCCGCATCCTGGAAATAGGACGAGAAATCCTCGACCACGGCCGCCTTTTTCGGAGCCTGCTCTTCCGGCTGGCGATGGTCGTCAAAATCGTGCCGACCGCCAAACGCCGGAGCATGCTCCACGGCGGCGGGGCCGAAATGGTCGTCCGTCTCGCGCCGCTCATCCTTTTCGTAAGGGGCCGGCTCGAAACTTACTTCCGGCTCCTGGTAATGCTGCGCGGCATAACCGGCAACGAGCGGACGTTCGTCGGTCTCGTTGCGAACCTCTTCATATTCCTCGGCGGCGGGACGCACATCGTCGTCCTGCGCTTCATCGAGCTTGCGCCAGTCATCCTCATCCACCGGCTGCGCCCAATGGGAGGGAACGGAATCATCGGCAGCGCCGAGCGCCGTTTCAGGCTCCGGCTGGTGAGCCGGCTCTTCATCCGCCCGTGTGAAATAGGTGCCGACGGCTTCATCGGAGCCGTGTGCCGGGGCGGGAGCGGCATGAACCGTTTCCGGCGCATCATAAAGCTCTTCCGGCGCGCGGTCGCCGTGATGCTGCTCCTCATCGGCAGCGGTGTCAGCGTGCCGGGGCTCTTCCTCTTCGGCCGCTTCTTCGTAAACCGGCTCCGATTGCGCGGGCTCAGCGGATGCCGGCTCTTCGTAGGCCGGCTCGTGCCGCGCCTCTTCCCGGTCGGCATCCTCTGCCGGCTCGGCGGCGCGGGCCTCGTCTTCGTCGGCAGCATCCTGCTGGTAGTAGGATGCCACCGTCTCTTCCGCGGCGGGAGAGACAGCGTCATCATCCTCCAGCGCCGGAAGCGCCTCGGCATATTCGCTGTCCACCTCGGCTATGGCGGCGTCCAGCTTGGCGATCTGCCGGCGCAACAATTCTTCCGGCGGACGTGGCTTCATATTCTCGAGTTGGCGCACAACCGCACTGCGCGCCTTGTCGTAAACCTTCGCCCGGTTTTCGGGAGTATTGTTCGCCAAGCCATCCACGGCCTTGCGAATGACTGCTACAAAATCCGCCATAAGCACTTTCTCGTCGTGACCGGCGACGTACCGGCCCGATATGGTTTATGAATCTAGATCGCCGAGGACATTAATCCTCAAACGGATCAGTCACAAGTATGGTGTCGTCACGCTCCGGACTTGTCGACAGAAGCGCGACAGGCGCCCCGATCAATTCCTCGACCTGACGGACATATTTGATTGCCTGAGCAGGCAAATCCGCCCATTTTCGGGCACCGACGGTAGATTCCTTCCAGCCTTCCAGCGTGACATAGATCGGCTCGACGCGCGCCTGCGCGCCCTGGCTGGCCGGAAGATGGTCGATTTCCTGCCCGTCCAGCTTGTAGCCGACGCAGATTTTCAGCTCGTCGAGACCATCCAGAACATCAAGCTTGGTGAGCGCGATGCCGGTAATACCATTGGTGGCGACCGACTGGCGCACCAGTGCGGCGTCAAACCAGCCGCAGCGGCGCTTGCGGCCGGTGACGGTGCCGAATTCATGGCCCTTTTCGCCCAGGAACTGGCCGATCTCATCGTTCAGCTCGGTCGGGAACGGACCTTCGCCGACGCGGGTGGTGTAGGCCTTGGTGATGCCGAGAATATAACCCAGCGAACCCGGACCCATGCCCGAACCGGCGGCGGCCTGGCCGGCAACCGTGTTGGAAGAGGTCACATAGGGGTATGTGCCATGGTCGATATCGAGCAGCGAGCCTTGAGCACCTTCGAACAGGATGCGCGCGCCGGCGCGGCGCTTCTTGTCGAGCAGCAGCCAGACGGTTTCGCTGAACGGCAGGATGCGCTCGGCAATCGAGCCCAGCTCTTCCATGATCGTCTCATGCGAGACTTCGGTTGCACCGAAACCGCGGCGAAGCGCATTGTGATGCGTCAGGATGCGATCGACCTTGGCGGAAAGCGCCTCCATGTCGGCCAAATCCATGACGCGAATGGCGCGGCGGCCAACCTTGTCCTCATAGGCCGGGCCGATGCCGCGGCGGGTGGTGCCGATCTTGGTGCCGCTGTTGGAGGCCGCGTCTTCGCGCATGCCGTCCAGCTCGCGGTGCAGCGAAAGAATAAGCGTGGCATTATCGGCGATACGGAGGTTTTCCGGGGTAACCTTCACGCCCTGCGCTTCCAGACGGCCGATTTCGGCGATCAGCGCATGCGGATCGACCACGACGCCATTGCCGATGACGGCAAGCTTGCCGGGACGCACGACGCCGGACGGCAGAAGCGAAAGCTTGTAGCTGATGCCATCGATGACAAGCGTATGGCCGGCATTATGGCCGCCCTGATACCGCACGACGACATCTGCCCGCTCGGACAGCCAGTCGACAATCTTGCCTTTGCCTTCGTCGCCCCACTGCGAGCCGACCACCACAACATTCGTCATTTCTTGCTTTCCTGCTCATGGCGCTTGCGCGCCCGATAACCCGATGGGAAACCCAAACCCGCGAATGTATACTGTGTTGTTTTACGGAAAGCGACCCTGTTTCTTATGGAGAATTTTGCTTTTTCCGTGACAAGGCGCGGATTTCCCGCATTATCTCGCCCCGTGGGGGCCAAGCGCGGGCGCAAGACCGCCATTCACCCCTTAGCCGTTTTCCCGCCCCGTGAAGAAGCGAAACATCAGCGTGCCCTCCAAAGCCTATATCGCCCTCATCATCGCCACGCTCTGCTGGGGCGGCAACACCGTCGCCGGCAAGCTGGCGGTCGGCCACATCAGCCCCATGGCCTTCACCTTCCTGCGCTGGGTCTTCGCCGTCGCCATCATCTTCGCCATTTCCGTGCCGCAGCTCATCAAGGACTGGCCGGTGGTGAAAAAACGCCTGCCCTATTTCCTCGTGCTCGGCAGCGTCGGTTACACGGCCTTCAACGTGTTTCTCTACACGGCCCTGCAACACACCTCGGCCATCAACGCCGCCGTCATCCAGGCCGGCATTCCCATGGTCATCTTCGTGCTGAATTTCATGCTGTTCCGCACCCGCGTGCTGTTCGGCCAGATCGCCGGCTTCTGCCTCACCATCGCCGGCGTCGCGCTTCTCGCCTCGCATGGCGATCCGGTCTCGCTGCTGCAACTGGAAATGAATGTCGGCGACGCGATCATGCTGCTCGCCGTGCTGGTCTATGCCATCTACACCGTCATCCTGCGCTGGAAACCGGCGGTGGACTGGCGCACGCTGATGGCCATCCCCGCCTTCTTCGCCCTCGTTACCTCGGTGCCGCTGATCTTCTGGGAAATCTCACGCGAGAGCGTCGTCTGGCCGGATCAGAAGGGCTGGGTGCTGGTGGTCTATGCCGCCATTTTTGCCTCTCTCGTCGCGCAGATTCTGTATATCAAGGGCGTTGAACAGATCGGCGCCAACCGCGCCGGCCTCTTCATCAACCTCGTGCCCGTCTTCGGCACCCTGCTATCGGTTATCGTTCTCAGCGAGACGCTGCACACCTATCAGATCGTCGCTCTTATCATGGCGCTGGCGGGCATTGCCGTCGCGGAACGAAAAAAATCGCCGGCTTCCTGAACCAACAGGGTCAGGAAAACCGGCGCAGTCTGGCAGGCATGAAAGAATGGAGCATCGGATCGAAAATCTTTCCGATGCTCGAACGAAAGGTCAGAGCGCGGTTTCGCGCTCGGCCGGAGAAAAGACGGCGTTGCCAAGGACGATATCGCCCTTGTCGGTGGTGACGATCAGCACTTTTTCGAGCGATCCGTCATTGTTCAGCGAAAAGGCAAGGCGCAGCGCGCTGGAGGACCAGCCGGCGCCGGCAAGGGCCGTGCGCTTGATGGCGGCGCAGTCACCGCAATCGCCAAGGCTCAACGACGGCGTTGCCGGAACATCGGTTGCAAAACCGGAGAAATAATCGTCGAGCGCGCCCATGGTGGCGTTCACATCGCGGTTGACGCGCAGCAGTTCCTCACGGCGCTCGACCGTCAGCGGCGCGGCGATGGTGGAGACGCATTGGCCGGCGGAAAGAACGCAGCCATCGAAACCGCCCGGCGCGGAAACACCGATCTGCGTCACCGTAGACTTCTCGACGGCGGCAAAACCACGGGCAAAACCGGCAGCGCCAGCCGCGTCGGCATGATTGGACATGGAAGCAACGGCAATTCCGCAGATGGCGGCAGCAATAATCTTCTTCAGCATTTCATACCCCGTTTGCGATCCGCCGGCTTGTGCCGGTCTCGATTTCTGTTGTGTAGAGCGTCTCTTTAAAAGGCCGCTCCCCGTCTGTGATCCCACAATGGCACAGCACTGTTTTCAGCCGCTTTAAGCCGATTGCTACAATTTTATCGGTTTTCATTTTTGTACAGCGGACGCTTTTTTTCGAATATGCGCCGACACCGTCACCGCGAATTCCGCGGCAACGTTGGGAAGCGATATAGGGGCCGCATCGCTGCGGGGGTATCAAAGGGTATTGCAGGGTTTGCAGACGATGCGGCCCCGGCTTGAAACATATGACCCGCCCGCCAAACCGGTTTCTGTTTGGAGGATGGGCATATGCCGGCCGCCTCAACCGTGACATCGGGAAACTCCCCGGTTTCGGCCGCCTGCCCCGCCCACCTTGCGCCGCGCGCACGCCTGATGACCGGGATGAGCCAAGTATAGCCGGGCCGGCGGGACCGTGGACGTGCGGGGATGAACGCTTCTTAAAAAAGGCGCCCGGGAGGCGGCCCTGCCCCATCCCGGCCACAGGAATTTTCAGCGGGTTAACGGCCGGCCGATCGGCGGCATTTGAATTAACCTTGTCTTAAAACCCGACGTTAATGGTTAGCAATTTAAGAATAGCGGAACGAAAGGGTTCCGTTATGCGTGGCGTATTTGCCGTTGTTTTTCTGATGCTCGTTCTGGCCGGCTGCGCCACCGCACCGTCGCAGGTGACCAATGCCTGTGCGATTTTCGAGCAGCGGAACGGCATCTTCAACAATTGGCGGCGCGATGCGAAAGCGGCCGAGCGCGAATTCGGCGTACCCGTGCCTGTCATGATGGCGACGATCTACACCGAATCCGCCTTCCGCCCCTATGCGCGGCCACCGCGCACCAAGCTTCTCGGTTTCATTCCCTGGACACGCCAGTCGAGCGCGTATGGTTATGCACAGGCGCTGGACGGCACATGGAGCGTTTACCAGCGTGAAACCGGCCGCTGGTCGGCAAGCCGCACCGATTTCACCGATGCCATCCACTTCGTCGGCTGGTATCACGCCAAGAGCCGGCGCGAAAACGGCATTTCGCTGAACGACCCCTATAATCTCTACCTCGCCTATTATTCCGGCCATGCCGGTTATGCGAAGGGCAGCTGGCGCAACAATTCCGCGGTCCAGAAGGCCGCCCGCCGCTCCGCCAACATGGCGCTGCGTTACGAGGCGCAGTTGCAGCAATGCGGATATCGCTGAGGCGAAAGCACAGGCGAATGCCAGCTTAAAAGCCGACATAATGCAGACATTCAGCTAAGCGTTATAAGCCGCCAGAAAACCCCTGACCGCATCGATCTCGCCGGAGCGGATTTCATGCCCGCCCGGATGCCACACGGTTTCCACCGTGCCGCCCTGTGCCTTGAGGCTCTGTTCCAGCGCCCTCGTCAGTGGCACCGGGCAGATCGGATCGCGCTCGCCGGCCGTGATAAGCACCCGGCGCGAGGCCTTGGCGGGGGAGATCTTCGGCTCGAACGGGATGAGCGGATGCATCAGCACCGCAGCGTCGAAAAGCCCGGGTTCTTCGATCAGCACATTGGCGAGAATATTCGCGCCATTGGAAAAGCCGAGGCCGATGACCGGACCGGCCTGATAATGCTCCCGGTTCGCCCTGATGAAATCCGCCATCTTGCCGGTCGCCCGTTGAAGGTCGGCCATGTCGTAGACGCCCTCGCCCGTGCGCCGGAAAAACCGCGCCGCGCCATGTTCGGAGACATCGCCGACGGGTGAGAGAATGGTCGCCTCAGACAGCAGGCGCGAGCCGAAATCGAAGAACTGGTTTTCATCGCCGCCGGTGCCGTGCAGCAAAACGAAAAGCGGTGCACCGGCAACGCCGGCGCGGGATTTGTGGAAATAGCTGTCCCTGGTCATGGGAGGATCCTTTCTGAAAGGAAGAGGTTCAACGGCTTCCGCAAGGTCTCTTCGGCCAAGCGGAGCAGTCATATGGAGCGAACGGACGCGGCTTGTTTCTTCTCCCCGAGGGGGAGAAGTCCGCGGCAGCGGGATGAGGGGGCAAGGGCACGGTCTGTCGTGAGCGTTGCCCCCTCATCCGACCCTTCGGGCCACCTTCTCCCCGATGGGGAGAAGAAACGGGACGCCACGTCCTGCCAAACTCAATGGCCAAGCCCGGATGATCAAACCCCCTTCTCGTCCCCCAGCGGCTCCAGATGCTCTTCCAGCACGGAGCGCAGATGCGCGTGCTGGGTCGGCAGCTTCAGCGCCTCGCCGAGATGGGCGGTGTCCTCGTCGCGGTCGAAACCGGGCTCGTTGGTGGCCACTTCGAACAGCACGCCGCCCGGCGTGCGGAAATAGATCGCCCAGAAATAATCGCGGTCGATCACCGGTGTCACCTGATAGCCGGTATCCATCAGCGCCTTGCGCACCTCCAGCTGCTTTTCACGGTTTTCGACCGCAAAGGCGATGTGGTGCACGGACCCCGCACCCAGCCGCGCGCCAGAAATATTCGGCATGGTTTCGATGTCGATGAAGTCGGCACCGTTGCCGCCGGGAATGCCGAGGCGCAGAACGCCATCCTGACGATCCACTTCCTGATAGCCCATGAATTTCAAAAGCTCGGCGGTCGCACCTTCATCGCGAAGCCGCAGCGAGGCGCCCTGAAAACCATGGATTGCCTGATCCGCGCCGACGCCATTGCCGATCCATTGCGCACGGTTGTCATCCCTGACCTCGACCAGCGCAAAACCGTCGCCATCGGGGCCTGCGAAATGCAGGCGCTTGTTGCCGAAGGCTTCATCGGCCTTCAGGCCATCCACGCCGGCCTTGGAAAGGCGGTCCTGCCAGTAGCCGAGCGATCCTTCCGGAACGGAAAACAGCGTCGTGCCTACCTCACCGGTGCCGGGACGACCGCGGGCGATATGCGGGAACGGAAAATAGGTCATGACGGAGCCGGGCGTGCCGACTTCATCGCCATAATAGAGATGATAGACGTCAGGCGCATCGAAATTGACCGTCTTCTTCACCCGGCGCAGGCCGAGCGTATCGGTGAAAAAACTGTTGTTCTGGCGCGCGCTCGCCGCCATGGACGTGACGTGGTGCAGGCCCTTGATCTGGTTGAGCATGATAAACCCCTTTTGCCTGGCGGGCCTCACGGTTGGGGCCTGCCCTGTTCATGGCGTAAAGATGGGGTAACAGCGCTCTCAGGCATAGAGAGGACAACGGGAACGGATTGTTCCCGAATGATGAACGATAAAACCGACTGTTCAACGAGCCCGATAGGGCAGCTCAATGATCGTCGGCGACGCCCAGGGTCCAGTAGCCGACAGCGCGCAGCGATGCTTTCGGGAAAGCAATCTCGTCGGTAAGGAAGGATTTTGCCGCCCTCGCCTCGGATTTTTCGCAGGCGACAAAGACGTGCAGGCCGTCATGATCCGCGCTCCAGCCATGGTCGCGCAGCGCCTTTTCGATGAGGCCGGATGTGCCGGCGGGCTTGCCGCGGCGATAAAGCCATGTCCACTCGACATTTGCCGCGCAGACGATTTCCTGCCGTTCGGCTTCATCGTCGATCTCCGCATAGACGCTGAGCTTTTTCCCGGCCGGCATTTCGGCGGCCATGCGCAGCATCACCGGCAGCGCCGTCTCGTCGCCGGCAAAGACATAACGCTCGGCTTCCGGGCAAACACCGCTCGGGCCGATGATGCCGAGAACATCGCCGGGTTTCGCCGTCGCGCCGAAGGTCGCGCCCGGCATGTGGTCGCCCTCATGCATGACGAAATCGATATCGACTTCACCGCGCGCGATATCGCCGGAACGGATGGTGTAGACACGCCGTGTGAGAAGATCGTCGCCCGCCGGCCAGACGATGGCGCCGGTGGGCGCAAGATAAGGCCAGACCGGCGCGCGGGCCTGATCCGGCACCAGAAGCAGGCGCACATGCATGCCGCCGGTCAGCAGCCTTTCGATGCCGCTTTCGACGGAAACCACCAGCCGGCGCATATGCGGCGTCAGATTATAGGCGCGGGCGACCTTGCCGACGAAGAGATTGGGCAGCTCACGCTGTTGCGCGCCATGGCCGCTCCAGCGGAAATCCAGCCCCGTCTCGCCGGAAAACTCGACGATATGCTCGGCGACCATCGCCTTTACCGACATCAATATATGTTCGGAAATGCAGCTCACCCTTGCCGCGAAACGCCCGCCCTCGGCACTGAAGCTGCCATGGCCGTATTCCGTCTTGAACCGCACTGTCGCGCCTTCGCGTTCCATCTCCATATGCTCGGAAAAATGATCCTCGAAAGCATCGACGATCGAAAGCGGATCGGGCAGCGAGACGGAGGTTTCGGCAGACAGGAGAGACACGGGCATAATCCTTCACTTTGCAGTCCGGTTATCTTTAATCCCGACAACCACGAAGCGTAAAGGTATTTTATGAGTGTCTAGAGAAGGTTTTTGTCGCTTCCCACCGTTTCCGGCAATTGCCAGTCGATCGGCTGGCGGCCATGGGAGGCAAGAAAGGCGTTTGCCTTGGAAAAATGGCCATTGCCGAAAAAGCCGTTATGGGCCGAAAGCGGAGACGGATGCGGCGAGCGCAGCACGAGATGCTTGCGCTGGTCCACGAAGGCCGCCTTCTTCTGCGCATAGGAACCCCAGAGCAGGAAGACGACATGGTCGCATTCGTCGTTGACGGCGCGAATGACGGCGTCGGTGAACCTTTCCCAGCCCTGCCCCTGATGCGAGGCGGCGCGGGATTCCTCCACCGTCAGCACGCTGTTGAGCAATAGCACGCCCTGTTTCGCCCAGCTTTCCAGAAAGCCGTGACCCACCGGGCGAATGCCGAGATCGCTCTGCAATTCCTTGTAGATATTGACGAGCGAAGGCGGAATGCGCACGCCGGGCTGGACGGAAAAGCACAGCCCATGCGCCTGACCGAGCCCGTGATAGGGATCCTGGCCTAAAATGACGACCTTGACCTCATCGAGAGGCGTGAGATCCAGCGCCCGGAAATATTCTGCACCCTTCGGGAAGATACGCTTGCCGGCGGTCTTTTCGGCAAGCAGGAACTCTTTCAGCTTGAGCATATAGGGGCTGGCGAATTCGCCGGAAAGAACGCGTTTCCAGCTATCCTCGAGTTTGACGCCTGCCTCTGCCATGCCCGCCTCTCCCATAATCGCGCTTATTTGAACCGGTTGCCGCGTTGCAGCACTTCGATCTTGTAACCGTCCGGATCGCAGATGAAAAAGTATTTCGCGAAAGGCTGGCCCTTATAATCGGCCTCGATGATTTTTCCGGGGGAAAGGCCGATCTCGGTGAAGCGCTGATGCTCGCCATCCACATCGGCCACGCTGACCGCAAGGTGACCATAACCGTCGCCCAGCGCATAGGGCACTTCGCGACCCCGGTTGACGGTCAGTTCCAGCTCGAAATCGCCCTCGGCATTGCTGAGATAGATCAGCGTGAAATTCTCGAACTCGGCGCGTTCCGCCACTTCAAGCCCGAAAGCCTGTTTGTAAAATTCCACCGAACGCTTTTCGTCCAGCACCCGGACCATCGAGTGGATCAGCTTGGCCATGGTGTTTTCCTTCTTCTTAACCTTTGACGGCCCGGTTATGCTCCGGGCATCGCGGCCCAAGGGGATAAAGACTGCGTGCTTCGCTTTCAACCCTAAAGGCACTCTGCGACAGGACGTAACGGCCCGATCACGGCAAATGTGATGGCAAAAACCTCTTAGTTTTTTCGGTGCGGTTGGGACCTGCGGCAACGAGACCGCAGGGTTTTGGCTCTGCCGCTCTATCCTGAGTGGTGAACTCATGATACCGGCTAGGCATGCGCCTTTTATACCTCTGTCTTGGCTGGCTTATGGTCGCGACCGGCATTGTCGGCGCGTTTCTTCCCGTTTTGCCCACCACGCCGTTCCTGCTTCTGGCGCTCTGGTGTTTTTCCCGCTCCTCGCCAAGACTCGAGGCATGGCTGCTGGCCCACCCCAGATTCGGCCCTTCGCTGCGGCGATGGCGCGAACGCGGCGCAATCGCCCGCAATGCCAAGGTCGCAGCACTTTCTGCCATGTCCGTCAGTTACGCCGCTTTCTGGTTTCTGAGCGAGCCGCCGCCGCTGCGGGCCGCCATCGTCGCCACCGTCATGCTCGGCTCTGCGCTCTTCATCGCCACCCGGCCGGACAGCTGAGACGAAGGACAGGTCCTTAACGGTGGCGCGACTGCGGCAGCACGTAAGGAATATGCCGCGCCGGCAGCCGGCCGACGACACCGCCAATGCCATAGACCCTTGCAATCGTCTCGTCGCTGATCGTTTCCAGCGAGGGGCCGCTCGCCGTCACCCGGCCGCCATGCATGACGATAAGTTGATCGGCAAATTCCGCCGCAAGATTGAGATCGTGCAGGATGGCGAGCACCAACCCGCCGCCGCTTGCAAAATCGCGCGCCGTTTCCAGCACGGCGATCTGGTGGCCGATATCGAGACTTGCGGTGGGCTCGTCGAGGAAGAGCGCCCGCGCTTCGCCATTTTCCATCGGGTTCGGCACCTGCGCCAGCGCCCGGGCAAACTGCACCCGCTGCTGCTCGCCGCCGGAGAGCATGTTGTAGGACCGCTGCTCGAAACCGCGCAGCCCGGCCCTGGCGAGCGCGCGGCGTGCCTGCTCTTCCGGCGCGCGCGACCCCTGTGCGACAGCCCCCATCCGCACGATTTCGAGCGCGGTGAAAGGGAAAGCAAGCTGGGTGCTCTGCGGCAGCACCGCCCTGAGACGGGCGAGCTGGACCGGCGTGAAGGCCGGCAGGCCGATGTCGTTATAGGTCACCGAACCGCCCTCGGCGCGCATCTCGCCCGAGAGAACCTTCATCAGCGTGGATTTGCCCGCACCGTTGGGGCCGATGATGACGTTGACCTTGCCGGGCTTCAGATCGACGCTGACCGCATCGAGAAGCCGGCGGCCGGAGCGGATGACGGTGAGGTTTTCGGCCCGGATCATGACATGTTCCGCATGGAAAAACCGCCGCGTCCCAATAGCAGGAACAGGAAGACCGGCGCGCCGATGAGCGCCGTGACGACGCCGATGGGCAGTTCCGCCGGTGACGCGACGGTGCGGGCGAAACTATCGGCCAGAAGCAGAAGTGCTGCCCCGCCGAGTGCGGAGGCTGGCAACAGGAAGCGGTGCGACGGGCCGATGGCGAGCCGCAGAAGATGCGGCACGACGATGCCGACAAAACCGATGGAGCCGGCCGCCGCCACGCTTGCCCCGCAGGCGGCGGCAACGGCCAGAATGACGATCCGCTTCAGCCGCTGCACCGGAATGCCCATGTGAAAGGCGGCGGCATCGCCGAGAATGAGCGCATCCAGCCCGCGCGCAACGAAGGGAATGAAGGCAAGCACGATGACGATGAAGGGCAAGGTGGCGAGCACCTTGGCGGGCGTGGCTCCGCCAAGCGAACCGAGCGACCAGAAGGTAATGTCACGCAGCGCCCGGTCATCGGCCATGAAAATCATCAGCCCCGTCAAAGCACCGCTGATCGCCGCCACCGCAATGCCGGCCAGAATGAGTGTGGTGGTGGAGGTGGCGCCATCCTTCGTGGCGATCAGGTAAAGTACCCAGGTGTTCAACAAGCCGCCGAAAAACGCCATCAGCGGCAGAAAATGCGGGCCGAAAAACACGGCGACGGTGGCAAGCGCACCCTCCCCGAGAGAAATGGCCGCGACCGCAAACAGCGCCGCACCCGAGGTGACGCCGACAATGCCGGGATCGGCCAGCGGATTGCGGAACAGGCCCTGCATCATCGCCCCCGAAACGGCAAGCCCCGCGCCGATCAACATGCCGAGCGCCGTGCGCGGCAGACGAACCGCCTCGAGAATGACCCTGTCGCGCGCATCGAGCTGATCCGCGCCGCCAGTGAAATAAGCCCAGAGTTCGGACATGCCAACGCCCGTGGGTCCGCTGACCAGCGACACGCCACAGGCAAAAAGCAGGATGCCGACGAGCACGGCGAGGGTGACGACCCCCTGGCGGGATCTGTCGCCCGCAACCCTGCCTTCAGCGGAACCCAAGGCGGCAAGGCTCACGGCTTCACCACCTCAGGATAGAGCTTGGCTGCCAGCTCGCGGCCCGCAGCGGGCGTGCGCGGGCCAAAACCGATGAGATAAAGCCCATCCATGCTGATGAGCGCCTTGCTGGCGGCGGCCGGCGTGGACTGGAAGGCCGGCAGCGCGAAGATCTCTTCCGCCTTGGCGGCATGATCGCCGCGCGCCATGGTCAGCACCAAATCGGGTGCTGCGGCAATGACCGCCTCATCCGTCAGCGGCTTGTAACCATTGATCTCCTGAGCCGCATTGATGCCGCCCGCCATTTCGATGATCGCGGCCGCTTCGGTATCCTTGCCCGCCGCCATGATGCGGCCGCCGGCGGTGGAAAGCACGAAGAGAACCCGCTTCCTGCCCTTTTCCGGGACGGCGGCGACATCTTTGGCGAGCGCATCGAGCCCGGCCTTGGTCTCGGCAGCCAGCGCCTTCGCCTTGTCAGAAAGACCGACTGCCGCGCCGATATCCTCGATCTTTTTGGGGATGGCATCGCCGCTCGGCGGCGTATCGACGGTGACGAAAGGCACCGCACTTGCCTTCAGGATGGCGATGACATCGGCCGGGCCGGACCCGTCTTCGGAAAGGATGAGATCGGGCTTCTGCGACAGGATGCCTTCGGACGAGAGCGCCCGCATGTAACCGATATCCGGCTTGGCAAATGCATCGGCCGGATAGCTGCTGGTGCTGTCACGCGCAACCACGCGGTCTCCTGCGCCCAGCGCATAAAGGATTTCGGTGACCGTGCCGCCCACCGCGACGATGCGTTTCGCTTCCGGATTGCCCTTGTCCGAAGCCATGGCGGCAGGTGCGGCAAAGGCGATTGCGGCGGGCACGAGGGCGGCGAAAACGAAGGAACGAAGGCGGGAATTCAACATGGCGCTATCCTGAAACACGACCCGGCGGGGCTTAGCCCGCGCCAATTAATCTTGAGTTCTTTACACATGTTTATGGGCGGTGCAATCGATAAGTGGAGTAAATTTGTTCGCTTTGTCGTGAACCCCTTTCCAACCTCCCTGCGGCTGGATATCCTGACTCAAACTGGAAACTTAAAGGGAGAATTTCATGTTTATCGCAATGAACCGCTTTCGTGTCGTGCCGGGTTATGAGGAAACCTTCGAATCCATCTGGCGCGAGCGCAAATCGCATCTGAGCGAATTGCCGGGCTACATCGAATTTCACATGCTGAAAGGCCCGAAGGCGGATGACCACACGCTTTATGCCTCGCACACCGTCTGGGCCACCAAGGACGATTTCCTCGCCTGGACGAAGTCCGAACAGTTCCGCGCCGCCCACGCCAAGGCCGGCGAAAATCGCGGCAAGGTGGAATATCTCTCCGGCCCGCATTTCGAAGGCTTCGACGTCATCATCCATGAAGACAAGAATGGCGAACGCCGTTCGATTGCCGCCTGAGGCCGCCCGATGAGCATTGCAGCCCAAAAGACCGACGACGACAGGCGGGCCCGCGCCGCCGCTGCGCTCGCCGAAAAGCCCGATGGCATCGTGGAGGCCATCGCCGCCAAGGCCGAGGTGACGCCGGCCGAAATTCTGGCGATCCTGCCGGAAGGTGCCGCCGTTTCCGCTGCCGCCGACCGCTTCGACGCCATCTGGAACGAGATGCGCGGCTGGGGCGAAGTCCTGATGATCGTGCAGACCGGCGATATCGTGTTCGAAGTGCCGGGCCACCTGCCGGAAGGCAGCGAAAGCCACGGCTGGTTCAACATCCATGGCGACAGCCCCATCGGCGGTCACATCAAGAAGGACAATTGCGCCGGCATCACCTTCGTCGATCGCGGCTTCCACGGCCGCCGCTCCTGCTCCGTCTGGTTCATGAACGCCGCCGGCAGCGCCATGTTCAAGATTTTCGTCCGCCGCGACGAGAACAAGGAACTGCTGGCCGGGCAGCTGGCGAAGTTCGAAGCGCTGCGGGACGGTTTCCGCGGCTGAGTGGGCGCAGGGCTGCCACATCGAGAGTGGCGGCCCTTCCTTCGGACGTTATCCGACGATACGAGAAACCCGCTTCGGAGCAAATAATTATCGTTTAACGATAAAAAATCTTGTAAAATCGATATTCCTGATCGAGATTGGCCGCCGTCGGCCGATCCAGCCGTCATTTGAAAAAGGAATTTCGATGATGAAGAAATTATTCACCGCCGCCATGGCGAGCGTGTTGCTGCAGACCTGCTTCGTCTTACTCCCCGCGCAGGCAGCGGGCGGTCAGGACCCTGTCGCGGCAGAACGTACTCTCAGAACCGTTCTTGAGGAGGCGCGTAGCGGCAACCTCAATCTCTCGCGCTTCGAAGATGACATCGTCGCCGATGTCCGGGCCAATGCCGGAGCGGTTTCGGGCGAAATCAAACGCCGTGGCAAGGTAACGGCGATGCAATATCTCGGAAGACAGGCGACCGAGGCGGGAGACCTTCACAAATTCAAGGTCACCTTCGAAAAAGGCCAGATGCTCTGGTCGCTCATTCTCAACGCGCGGGGTCAGATCGCCAATATCGATATGGAAGCTCCCTGACATCTTCGCCTTTGCCTTTATCTGTGCCGGTGGGATGCAGCGTGCAACCCGCCGGTATCTGACCTCGATTGACGTTATAAATTTATCGCCTTACATGAATTGAAAGAACAGGAACTTCGGGATCACTGATGACCGACCCATCCGTCAGCCGCCGCATCGGCCGTGTCAGCCGTATCCTGATTTGGCTCGCCTTCCTGCTTGCGGGCCTTCTCGTGGCCGGTTACGCCGCCATATGGGCCGATGCGGAAACCCTGCGGACGGTGATCGAAGACCAGATCCTGCCGCCCGCCACCCCTTACCGCCTGACGGACTTCGTTCGTATTACGGGTTTTATCATCGGGCTTCTGCCGCTTGTGGCCGCGCTCTGCGCCCTCTGGTTCGCCATCCATCTGTTCCGCCTTTTCGAAAGGGGCGAAGTCTTTATGCCGGCCTCCGGTAAAGCGATGATACGCATTGGCGTAGCACTCGCCGCCATTCTGCCGGCGCAGATCATCATGACCGGCTTCGCTTCCTTTCTGCTGACGATGGGCAATCCTGTTCCGAGCATCTCCTTTTCTTTTGAGAGCACGCAGATGCTCGTAGGCTTTGCGGGCGGGCTGATGATCGTCGTTGGCTGGGTGCTGGGAGAAGCGACGCGCATCGCCGATGAAAACCGCGAATTCATCTAGGAAACGCCCGTGCCGATCATCGTCAATCTGGATGTCATGCTTGCAAAACGGAAGATGCGATCAAAGGAACTCGCAGCGCGTATCGGCATTACGGAACAGAACCTTTCGATCCTGAAAGCCGGAAGGGCGAAAGGCGTGCGCTTCGAGACCCTCGAAAAGATTTGCGACGTGCTGGACTGCCAGCCCGGCGACCTTCTCGAATACAGGCATGGCCCCTCTGCCGTCGCGAATGATGCCGCGGGCGAAGTCTGAAGGCGACAGGCAGCCCCCTTCGGTTCATCGCCCGTTCAGTGCCGTTTTTTATCATCCGCTGAAATTCGAACGGAACCAGCACGGAGCAAGCACCATGACCAACCGCCAACCTCTTCTTTCGCGCCGCAGTTTCGCCGGGCTTGTTGCGCTTGCGCCGCTTTTTGCGGCGGGCGGTGCGGCTGCCGCACCGGCAAGCCTGCGCGGCAGCGTTTCCTATCGCGAGCGCATCGCTTTACCGCCGGGCGCGACCGTTACGGTGCGCCTGATCGACGTTTCGCTGGCGGATGCACCCTCGCAGACGATTGCCGAAACCACCATTCGCCCCCGTGGCCAGGTGCCGGTGCCCTTCGTGCTCCGTTATGATGACCGCGACATCCGTGGCCGCCGCTCCTATGCGCTGAGCGCCGAAATCCGCGACCGCGACCGGCTGCTCTTCACCACCACCCGCCGTTATTCGGTGCTGACCGGCGGTCGCGACGATACCGATCTGGTACTGGAGCGCGTCGGCGCGGGTCCGGGCCGGCCGGAGCCGGAAGCCGGTATTGATGGGCGCTGGCTGGTGCACGACATCCGTGGCGAGCGGGTTCGCGGCCGTCGTCAGGCGACGCTGGAAATTACCCGCGAGGGCCGCGTTTCCGGCAATGCCGGCTGCAACGGTATCGGCGGCGAGGTGAAGATCAGCCGCAACCGCGTCGATTTCGGCCGGATGATTTCCACCCAGATGGCCTGCGCGCCTGACATCATGCGCCAGGAACGGCAGTTCATCGAAGCGCTGGAAGGCGCCCGCTCGTTCAGGCTGGAGCCGCGCCGGGGCACGCTCGAACTGCTCGACGGTCGCGGCCGCACGGCGATGCGCCTGCGCCGCGCCTGAGGCCGGCAACCTGCCGCAACACCCTGCGTCGCCGTGCTGGCCCAAACCGTGCTGGCCATGGAACATTCCATGTCGCTTCCGGCACGGCGCGCTGCCCTTTCCCGCCCTATGACTTTGGCTGCGTTCGTCTTGACGCTTTGCTCCGCCGCGGAGCTGCGCTATGGAACGCGCCGAACTGCGCCGGTTGATGCCGGCGCGACGTCTTTGAGGGAAAACGAATGACATCCTATGTTCTGACCGTAGCCTGCAAATCGACCCGTGGCATTGTGGCTGCGATTTCCGGTTATCTGGCGGAAAAAGGCTGCAACATCGTCGACAGTTCGCAGTTCGACGACCTCGAGACCAGCAAGTTCTTCATGCGCGTCTCCTTCATCTCCGAAGAAGGCGCCACGCTTGAGGCCATCACCGACGGCTTCAAGCCGGTGGCAGAAAAATTCGGCATGGAGGCGGATATCTATCCGGACGGCCAGCGCATGAAGACGCTGTTGATGGTCTCCCGTTTCGGCCATTGCCTCAACGACCTGCTCTATCGCTGGAAGATCGGCGCATTGCCGATCGACATCGTCGGTGTCGTCTCCAACCATTTCGATTACCAGAAGGTCGTCGTCAACCACGACATTCCCTTCCACCACATCAGGGTGACGAAGGAGAATAAACCCAAAGCCGAAGCCCAGCTGATGGACCTGATCGAGACCAGCGGCACGGAACTCGTCGTGCTGGCGCGCTACATGCAGGTTCTGTCCGACGATATGTGCCGGAAGATGTCTGGCAAAATCATCAACATCCACCATTCCTTCCTGCCCTCCTTCAAGGGCGCCAACCCCTACAAGCAGGCCTATGAGCGCGGCGTGAAGCTGATCGGTGCCACGGCCCATTACGTCACCGCCGATCTCGACGAAGGCCCGATCATCGAGCAGGACACGGTGCGTATCACCCACGCACAGAGCGCTGACGATTATGTCTCGCTCGGCCGCGATGTCGAAAGCCAGGTGCTGGCCCGCGCCATCCACGCCCATATCCACCACCGCACCTTCATCAACGGCAACCGCACCGTCGTCTTCCCGCCAAGCCCGGGAAGTTATGCTTCCGAGCGGATGGGGTAAGCACCGGCGGTCTGGGCAACACTATCCTTAAGCGTTCCCCCTCCCACCGAACACCACCCGCGCCTTGAGCCCACACCCCTCCGCGCCATCCTCCAGCGTCAGCCGCCCGCCGAACAGCCCGGCGATCTCTTCGATGATGGCAAGGCCGAGGCCGGCGCCGGGGGCGGCGTTGGCTTCGCCGCGGGCAAAGCGCTGGCGCACCATGGCGCGTTTTTCCGGAGGAATGCCGGGGCCGTTATCTTCCACTTCCAGCCAGACCTCACCCGCCTGCCTGCCGACGCGGACTGTGACTTCCGCACCGCGACCGGCATAATTGATGGCATTGGAAACGAGATTGCCTATCAGTTCGCCGATCAGGAGCGGCTCGGCGGCAATGGTGACCTCGCCCTCGCCTTCGAAACCGAGATCGATGCCGGCTTCGGCCGCACGCGGCACGAAATCGGCTGTCACATTCTGCGCCACCGCCACGAGATCGATCGCGGAAAAATCATGTTTTTCGCTGGAGCCGGCGGCATCAATATTGGCCATGCGCAGCAGCTGGGCGAGGATATGTTCGGCATGGGCCACGGACGCGCCCCCCTTCAGCGCCGCCGCCTGCGCTTCCTCTAAACTTCCCGCACGGGCTGAAAGCGCAAGCTGGGTGCTGATGATGGCAAGCGGCGTGCGCAGCTGGTGGCTGGCATTGCCGGTAAAATGGCGGAGCGCATCGAGCGCCGATTGCAGCCGCACCATGAAGGAATTGACCGTTTCCACCAGGTTCTCCACCTCCACCGGCACGGATTGGCGGATGGGGTGCAGGTCATTCGGGCTGCGCTCGGCAATGGCTTCGCTGAGCCGGTAAAGCGGTCTGAGCGAAATCGTCACCGCGATCCAGACGATGATCGCCGCCCCCACAATCATCAACAGCAGGCGCAGCGCAGAGCGCAGGATGATCGCCTGCGCCAGCTGGCTGCGGGCAATGGTGGTTTCGGCGACCGTTACGGAAAAGGGCACGGAATTGATGCCGGTGGAAGCGAAACGGCGGATGGCGGCGATGCGGATCGGTTCATCGCGGAACACGGCATCGCGATAGGCGGGGGTATCGCCCTTCGGGTTCTCCACCGTCGGCAGGTTCTGGTAACCGGTGAGGAATTGCCCGTTCGGTCCGTCGACACGGTAAAACACCCGGTCCTGTGCGGCCGAGGTCAGCATTTCCAGTGCGACATAGGGAATATCGACTTCCAGCGAGCCGTCTTCTGCCACCACCACCCGCTCGGCAATGGCAAGTGCGGAACCTGATAGTACCCGGTCCGAAACGACATTGGCGGTATTGACCGCCTCGCGCCAGGTATCGGTCAGCGCAACACAACCGATAATGGCGGTGGAAATGAGAAGCCAGCCTAAAAGTCGCCGCCTGAGCGAATAGGCGGCCTGTCTCATTCAGCCATCTCCGGCAGCTTTTCGAGGTAATAACCGATACCGCGCGCCGTCTTCACCGTCAACCCGTGGGGCGCGAGCCGCTTGCGCAGGCGGCTGACATATTGCTCGATGGCATTGGCGGAAATATCGTCGTCGAAGCCGGTCAGCGACTGCACGATGGCTTCCTTGGCGACGACCTTGCCGGCCCGCATGAACAGCACTTCGAGCAGCGCCACCTCGCGCGCCGGAATATCGAGCGGACGCCCATCCGCCGAAAAGGTCCGGGAATTGAGATCGAACAGCACCTTGCCGAAACTCAGCGCCGAGGAGCGCAGCCCGGCATTGCGGCGCAGCAGCACCCGCACCCTCGCCTCGAATTCGGTGATGTCAAAAGGCTTGATCATGTAGTCGTCGGCGCCGAGATCGAGCCCCTTGACCTTTTCCTCCGGCGTGCCGCGCGCCGTCAGGATCAGCACCGCCGCCTTGTCCTGGCGCGAGCGCATGGAGCGCAGCACCTCGATACCGTCCATTTCCGGCAGGTTGAGATCGAGAATGACCAGATCGAAACTTTCCGCCGCAATCGCCGCATCGGCGGAAGCGCCATCGGACACCACATCCACGGCATAACCGCTGCCGCGCAGCAGCGCCGACAGCCCCTCCGACAGCACCTGATTGTCCTCGACCAGCAAAATACGCAAATCTTCCCTCCCACAGCATTGCCGAGTTTAACCAGACCCTTACCGCTTGTGAATGGCCAGCGCCTGCTGCATGATCTTTTCCATGCGTATCTGCCTTCTCCTCTCTCTCTGTCTTTGCACGGCCTCGCCGGCGCTTGCGCAAGTCGCCATCTTTCCGGCACCCTCCGGCAAGGCGGATGCCGAAACGCTGGTGGTCTATTCCTCGCTGGACGAACCGCTGGCGACACCGATGATCGAGGGCTTCCAGAAGGCCAATCCCGATATCGCCGTCCATTATGAGGATATGCTGACCGGCGAGATTTACGACCGCATCGTCAAAGAAACCGATGCGGGCAAAAGAACCGCCGATTTCGCCTTTTCCTCCGCCATGGATTTGCAGGTGAAACTGAGCAATGACGGTTATGCCCAGCGCTCGGATCTCGCCATGAGCGCCCGCTGGCCCGCCTGGGCGAACTGGCGCAACACCGCCTATGCGCTGACCTTCGAGCCGGCGGTTTTCGTTTATCACAAGCCGAGCTTCACCACCGAAGAACCGCCAGCCAGCCGCGCCGAATTCGTCGATTATCTCGAACGCCACGCCAGGCAAGTGCATGGCCGCATCGCCACCTACGACATCGAACGCTCCGGCGTCGGCTTCCTGTTCATGTCGCGCGATCAGGAGCAGTTCGGCGATATATGGAACGTCATCAAGGCCATGGGCGCGGCGGGCGTGAAGGTCTATTCCACTTCCTCGGCCATTCTGGAACGCGTTTCCGACGGGCGCTTCGTGCTGGGCTACAATATTCTCGGCTCCTATGCGGCCGACTGGGCCTCGCGCCACCCCGATGTCGGCATCGTGCTGCCGAAAGACTATACCGTTGTCATGTCGCGCATCGGTCTGGTGCCGGAAGCCGCCGCCAATCCCGCGCTCGGCCGTCGTTATCTCGAATTCTTCATGTCGAAGGAAGGCCAGACGATCATGGCCCGCCAGTTGCAGATCCCCGCCGTCAGCCCGGAAGTGGCGGGTGAAAACACCGCCAACACCATGCAGGCCATCCACGGCGCACAATTGCGCCCCGTGCCCGTCAGCCCCGGCCTGATGGTCTATCTGGACCAGGTCAAGCGCAGCCGCCTGATCGAGCGCTGGAACGAGGCGTTGCGGTCGCAGTAGGTTTGAGCGCGCCCACCATCCACAGGGATGAGGGAGCGGCGAGCTTTGAAAGCGCCACCCACACGCCACAGTAGACGTCCGATACAAATTAATAGAGAGTAAATGCGCAAGGACTTGCGTAGCGTCAGTTAGATGACAGCTTTCTGTGATGCTCTGCAATTCTTCTTCATTCCGTGGAGGCGGAAGAAGATGCGGGAGGAAATCCAGGATTGCCAAGGCCCCACGCTGAGCATTCAGCGCCGGCGCAGACGCGTCCGAAAAGCCCCCGCATAAACGAAAAACGACGCCCAAAAGGGCATCCTGAGGAGGGTTTTCCAAGTGAAGCATTTTCTTATCGGCACATTCCTGGCGGGCGTGATCGCGCTTCCGGCGGTTGCAGCGGATTACACCATCATCGCCCCGGCAAATCCCGGCGGCGGCTGGGACCAGACCGCGCGCTCCCTGCAGACCGTGCTGCAGGAAGAAGGCATTTCCAAGAGCGTTCAGGTGCAGAACGTACCGGGCGCCGGCGGCACCATCGGTCTTGCACAATTCGCCAGCCAGCAGAAGGGCAACCCGAACGCCCTCATCGTCGGCGGTTACGTGATGGTCGGCGCGATCCTCACCAACAAGTCGCCTGTCACCCTCAATGAAGTGACGCCGATCGCCCGCCTGACCGGCGAATATGAAGCCATCGTCGTTCCGGCATCCTCGCCGCTGAAGACCATCGGCGATCTCGTCGACCAGCTCAAGAAAGACCCGGGCAGCGTTTCCTGGGGCGGCGGCTCTGCCGGCGGCACCGACCATATCGCCGTTGGCCTGATCGCCAAGGCAGCCGGCGTCGATCCGACCAAGATCAACTACATCGCTTATTCCGGCGGTGGCGAAGCGCTTGCCTCGATCCTCGGCTCGCAGGTGACGGCCGGTATTTCGAGCTACGGCGAATTCGAAAGCCAGGTAAAGGCCGGCACGCTGCGCCTGCTCGCGGTTTCCAGCGAAGAGAAGCTGGAAGGCGTCGATGCGCCGACGCTGAAGGAAAGCGGTCTCGATGTCGTCGTCCAGAACTGGCGCATGGTCGCTGCTCCTCCCGGCCTGACGCCGGAGCAGGAAAAGGCCGTCAATGCCGACATCGAAAAGCTGGTAAAGTCCGCCAAGTGGCAGGAAACCCTGAAGACCAAGAGCTGGATGGACACCTATCTCGCCGGTGACGAATTCAAGGCGCAGCTCGCCAAGGATACCGACGCCACCGCCGCCATCCTCAAAGACATCGGACTGGTAAAATGAGCCAGGGTTCCAACCCTTCGCAGCATCAAAAGCGCCGTCCTGATTGGGCGGCGCTGGCGATCGCCATCTTCCTCGTCATCATCGCTTGCGTGATCTTCTGGGACAGCGCGCGTCTCGCCAGCGTCACCGGTTATTCGCCGGTCGGCCCGGCAACCGTGCCTTATGCCATCGGCTTCTGTCTCGTCGGCCTGGCGCTGTGGACAGCCATCGAGGCCTGGCGCGGTGATTTTCCAGAACGCGACAAACAGGAAATCGCCCCGGTTATCTGGGTCGTCGCCGGCCTTGCCGCACAGATGTTGCTGCTCAACGTCGCGGGTTTTTCCATCGCCACCGGCCTGCTTTTCGCCTTTACGGCGCGCGCCTTCGGCAAACGCAAGCTCTGGTATTCGATCCCCATCGGCATCGCCCTGAGCTTCTTCATCTGGTTCATCTTCGCGCGGCTGCTGCAGCTTTCGCTGCCCGCCGGGCCTCTGGAACGGCTGTTGTTCTAACAGCCATTCCGACCAAAATTTGAGATCACAGGAAACCGCAGGCGCGCAATGACGCATATGCCAGCCGTTCCGCCCGCCCATCGGGTCCACTTGGGGGACATCTGTCCATGAGTACCTTTGAATTCCTGCTGCACGGTCTTGAGGTTGCCGCCCAACCCATGAACCTGCTCTATGCGCTGATCGGCGTCACGCTCGGCACCGCCGTCGGCGTTCTGCCCGGCATCGGCCCTGCGCTGACCGTGGCGCTGCTTCTGCCCGTTACCTATAGGCTCGATCCCGCCGGTTCGCTCATCATGTTCGCGGGCATTTATTATGGCGGCATGTATGGCGGATCGACCACCTCGATCCTGCTCAACACGCCGGGTGAAAGCGCCTCGATAGTGACCGCGCTCGAAGGCAACAAGATGGCCCGCAAGGGCAGAGGCGGGCCCGCTCTTGCCACCGCCGCCATCGGCTCCTTCGTCGCCGGCCTTATCGCCACCATCGCGCTCGCCTTCATCGCGCCCTATATCGTCAAGCTGGCGCTGGTCTTCGGCCCGCGCGAATATTTCGCGCTGATGGTGCTCGCCTTCGTCACCGTTTCCTCCGCTTTCGGGGATTCGGCGCTGCGCGGCCTCACCTCGCTATTCATCGGCTTTGCGCTTGCTATCGTCGGCATCGACCAGCTGACCGGCCAGACCCGTATGAGCTTCGGCATTCCCGACCTGCTCGACGGCGTGGAAGTAACGACGCTTGCGGTGGCCATGTTCGCCATCGGCGAAACCCTGTTCATCGTCGCCCAGGGCAGCACCGGCCCGGACAAGGTCGAAGCCGTGAAAGGCTCCGTCTGGATGAGCGCGCAGGACTGGGCACGTTCCTGGAAAGCCTGGCTGCGCGGCACGCTGATCGGCTTCCCCATTGGCGCCATGCCGGCGGGCGGTGCTGAAATCGGCACCTTCCTCTCTTATGCCACCGAAAAGAAGCTGACCAAATATCCGGAAGAATTCGGCCATGGCGCCATCGAAGGCGTGGCCGGTCCGGAAGCCGCCAACAATGCGTCCGCCGCCGGTACGCTGGTTCCGCTGCTGACGCTCGGCCTGCCGACGACGGCGACCGCCGCCATCATGCTCGCCGGCTTCCAGCAATATGGCCTTCAGCCCGGCCCGCTGCTGTTCGCCACCAATCCGCAGCTCGTCTGGGGCCTGATCGCCAGCCTGTTCATCGCCAACCTGATGCTGCTGGTTCTGAACCTGCCGCTCGTCGGTCTCTGGGTGAAGCTGCTGACCATTCCGAAGCCCTGGCTTTATGCGGGTATTCTGCTGTTCGCGACGCTCGGCACCATCGGCGCCAACCCGTCGGTCTTCGAACTCGGCATGCTGCTCGCCTTCGGTATCCTCGGCTATATCATGCGCATCTTCGGTTATCCGATTGCGCCTGCGGTCGTCGGTCTCATCCTCGGCCCGCTTGCGGAACAGCAGCTGCGCCGCGCTCTTGCCATCGGCCAGGGTGACCCGACGGTGCTGTTCACCTCGCCGATTGCCGTTGGCCTCTTCATCGTGGCAGCCGCCGCCTTCATCATCCCGCTTATCATGCGTATCCGCGGCCGTGGCGAGGTGCTGACGCAGCTTGCCGCCAACGAGGACTGAGAAACCAAGAGCCTCCCAAGGCAACTGGCCCCGTATCTCCGGATACGGGGCCTTTTTTATTCACGCCAACGGGGATGTGTGATGCGCACCCGCCCATGATAGAATTGCGCCAACCGCAGGAGAAAGACATGCGCACGATCGCGATCATGATGGTTCTGGCGCTTGCCGGCTGCACCACCGCCCCCGATGTCGAGCCCATTCCCGGCAGCATCACCTATGGCGGACAGCCGCGCACCAAACTCACCAAATCCCCCATCGGTAGCACGCTCAGCAATGAATTCGTCATGGGCGACGGGCGGCTGGCGATCGAAACCTACCGCGTGCAACCGGACCGGTCGCTGAAACTGGAAAGGCGCGAAATCGTCGGCGACTGGCCGCCGGATTGAGGCGTGCGGACACAGACCGGGTTAGCGACGCGTGCGAAAACGGTGCTTCCGTCATCCTCGGCCTTGTGCCGAGGACCTGCGACCTGTCGATTTTGTTCAACGTAATTAGATCCTCGGCACAAGGCCGAGGATGACGTCCGGACAGATTGCAGGCCATGCTTTTGCACCCGCACATTTCCCGCTCACGGCAATTCAGAACCGTTCTAAAACATAATTTTGATTTCCGCCGACCTTGCCAATAAAGCTGATCGCCAACATCAAGTTAACCCGGTGGGATCGCTTCCGCCGGCTCGGAACCATATTGCAAGGGACATATAAGTGGCCATCAACTTCACCTTCCCCGTTCGGCTGCTGGCGGCAGCGGCCTTCAGCCTCGGCGCGATGACGGCAAGTGCCGAAGAAATGACGATCAAGCACGCACAGGGTGAGACCGTGCTGAAGGCGGCGCCGAAGAAGGTTCTGGTTCTCGATATTCCCTCGCTCGACAATCTCGATGCGCTCGGCGTCGAGCCCGCCGGTGTCGTCGGCTCCAACCTGCCCACCTATCTGCAGAAATATGCCGACGGCAAATATCTGAAAGTCGGTACGCTGTTTGAGCCCGATTATGAGGCGATCAATGCGGCAGAGGCCGATCTGGTCATCGTCGGCGGCCGTTCGCGGGCGAAATATCCGGACGTTGCGAAGATCACGCCCGCCATCGACATGTCGGTGGATTCCAAGGAATTCATCGGCAGCGTCAAAGCCAACATCACCAAGCTCGGCGATATCTTCGGCAAGCAGGAAGAAGCCAGGAAGCTCGATGCCGCCATCGATGAAAAAGTCGCCAAGCTGAAGGAAATCGCACCCAATTCCGGCACGGCGATGATCCTCGTCACCAATGCCGGCAAGGTCGGCGTTTATGGCCCAAGCTCGCGCACCGGCTGGCTGCACACCGAAATCGGCTTCAAGCCGGTTGCAGCCGACATCGACGACCGTTTCGACCGCGGCGATGTCGTCTCCTTCGAATATCTCGCCGAGGTCAACCCCGAATGGCTGTTCGTGATCGACCGCGACGCCGGCATCGGCCGCGCCACCGATCCGGGCAAAGCAGCCGCGCAGGTGCTGGATAACGAGCTGGTGCACCAGACCAATGCCTGGAAGAAAAAGCAGATCGTTTATCTCGATCCGCAGGCGGCCTATATCGTCAGCAGCGGTTATACGGCGCTCTCCACCCTGCTCGATCAGGTCTACAAGGCCGTCTCCGAGAAGAAATCGTAAAAGCCTCCAGGCATCCGCTTCTGAAGGCTGCTCCACGCGACGTCATCCTCGGGCTTGACCCGAGGATCTACCAAGGTATCGTAAAATCAATAGGTTGCAGATTCTCGGGACATCCTTGGGCTTGTTCCGGGGACCGAGGATGACGGAGAGAGGTTTGTAGCCTCACCGTAACCTGCGGGGTCGCCGGGAGCTTTCACCATTTTCGAAAAACCGCCAACGTGAAATCCCTGTCTCTCATCCTTGCCCTTCTTCTGGCTCTGGTGCTCGCCATCACCAGCCTGTTCGTCGGCGTGAGCAACGTTTCGCTCACAACGCTTTTCGCACCGGACACGAGTGCAGACGCGCTGCGTGTGTTGCTCGTCAGCCGCATTCCGCGCACGCTGGCGCTGATACTGGCCGGAAGCTCGATGGCGATTGCCGGGCTCATCATGCAGATGCTGGTGCGTAACCGCTTCGTGGAACCTTCGACGGCGGGCACCACCGAATCCGCCGGCCTCGGCCTTCTCACCGTCACCCTGCTGGCGCCGGATACGCCGATCTTCGGCAAAATGCTGGTGGCCGCCGTCTTCGCGCTCGCCGGCACCGCGCTGTTCCTGCGTATCCTGCGGCAAGTGCCGCTGCGCGACGTGCTGCTGGTGCCGCTGATCGGCATCATGCTGGGCGGTGTCATCTCCGCCGTCACCACCTTCTTCGCTTATCGTTTCGACCTTCTACAATCGCTCGGCGCATGGATGACGGGGGATTTTTCCGGGGTGCTGCGCGGCCGTTATGAATTGCTGTGGGTCGGCTTCCTCTTCGCCATCGCCGCCTATCTCGCCGCAGACCGCTTCACCGTGGCCGGCATGGGCCGCGACTTCACCACCAATCTCGGTCTGAACTATCGCCGGGTCATGGCGCTCGGCCTCACCATCGTTTCGCTGGTGAGCGCCGTCGTCGTCGTCACCGTCGGTATGATCCCCTTTCTCGGGCTGATCGTGCCGAATGTCGTCAGCCTGATGATCGGCGACAATATGCGCCGCTCGGTGCCCTGGGTGGCGACGCTCGGCGCGGTCTTCGTGCTTTCCTGCGACATCATCGGCCGGACCGTGCGTGCGCCTTACGAGATACCCATCGGAACCGTGGTCGGCGTCATCGGCAGCGCGCTGTTCCTCTATCTCCTGCTGCGGAAACGCCACCATGCCTGAGAGACATCCTGACCGGCGTGCAAAAACCGTTCTGCTCGTGCTTGCGGCATTCGCACTCATCTCCATGGCCGCCTTCATGACGCTGGGCGCCAAGGGCAGCTGGAGTTTCGTGCTGCCGTTTCGCGGCATCAAACTTCTGTCGCTCTTGCTGGTGGCCTATGCCATCGCGGTCTCCACCGTGCTGTTCCAGACGGTCACCAACAACCGCATCCTCACCCCTTCGGTCATGGGTTTCGATTCGCTTTACGTGTTGATGCAGACCGGGCTGATCTTCGTCTTCGGCTCCGCAACCGTCGTCATGATCGATCCGCAGCTGAAGTTTCTCGCTGAAACCAGCCTGCTCGTCGTCTTTTCCGCCCTGCTCTATCGCTGGCTTTTCGTGGGCGCGGAACGCAGCCTGCATCTTCTGGTGCTGGTCGGCATCGTTTTCGGCGTCTTCTTCCGCAGCCTCTCGGGCTTCATGCAGCGCGTGCTGGACCCCAATGAATACACGGTGCTGCAGGATGTGCTGTTCGCCAGCTTCAATTCCATCGATCCGACGCTTCTTGCGGTCTCCGCCATTATCATCGGCGTGGTGACCATCATCGGGCTCAGGCTGATGCACACGCTCGACGTCCTCTCGCTCGGCCGCGCAACGGCCATCAGTATCGGGGTCGAATATAAGCGCACGGTCACCATCATCCTCGTGCTGGTCTCGGTGCTGGTCGCCGTCTCAACGGCGCTCGTCGGCCCGGTCATGTTCTTCGGCCTGCTGGTGGCAGCCCTTGCCCATTATCTTACCGGCAATGGCAAACACGCCTATGTGCTGCCGGCGGCAATCCTTATCGCCGTGATCTGCCTCGTCGGCGGCCAGGTGGTGCTGGAGCGGGTTTTCGCCTTCGATACGGCGCTCTCGA
Source organism: Agrobacterium sp. 22-214-1 (assembly GCF_053522465.1). Lineage (NCBI taxonomy): Bacteria > Pseudomonadati > Pseudomonadota > Alphaproteobacteria > Hyphomicrobiales > Rhizobiaceae > Agrobacterium > Agrobacterium sp. 22-214-1. The sequence goes on from NZ_JBNWCK010000003.1 coordinate 507,694, forward strand.
TCATCATCGAATTTCTCGGCGGCATCGTCTTTATCGGTCTTATTCTGAAGCGGGGGGCGCGATGATCATCGCCAGTCAGATCAGCAAATCCTATGGCGACAGCCTCGTCGTCGACGGCGTCTCCGTCTCCATTCCGGCAGGCGGCGTCACTTCCATCATCGGGCCGAACGGTGCGGGAAAATCGACCCTGCTTTCCATCGTCGCAAGGCTGATGTCGATGGATGCCGGAACAGTGACCGTCGACGGTCTGGATGTCACGAAAACCCCTTCCGATACGCTGGCCAAGCGGCTCTCCATATTGCGGCAGGACAACCACATCTCTTCGCGCCTGACGGTGCGCGATCTCGTCGGTTTCGGCCGTTACCCCTATTCCAAGAGCCGGCCCACCATCGAGGACAAGGTCCATATCGACCGGGCGCTGGAATATCTGCACCTCGAAGCCCTTGCCGGCCGGTTTCTGGACGAGCTTTCCGGCGGCCAGCGACAGCGCGCCTTCGTGGCCATGGTGCTGTGCCAGGATACGGATTATGTGCTGCTCGACGAGCCGCTCAACAATCTCGACATGAAACACGCCTCCAGCATGATGAAGATCATGCGCCGCGCCGCTGACGAGCTGAAGAAGACCGTGGTTCTGGTGCTGCACGACATCAACTTCGCCTCCTGGTATTCCGACACCATCATCGCCATGCGCGAAGGCCGCATCTGCCATCAGGGGCCGGCGGAAGAGATCATCCGTCCGGATGTCCTCAAGGACATCTATGACATGCCGATCCGCGTCAATGAGATAGACGGCCGGCGCATCTGCCTGTTTTACGAATGACATGATGATTGTGCAGGATTTTCGCTGTCCCAGTGCTTAGCATGGAACAGGGCCTCAGGCCCGGACGTTAAACGACGGACTTTTCCAAAGCGGCATTCCGTCCGCAACTTCAGGAGACATCGATGAAGACGCACAAGACGAAGAACGACCTGCCTTCCAACGCCAAGTCGACCGTGATCGGCATTCTCAACGAATCACTGGCCTCGGTTATCGACCTTGCGCTCATCACCAAGCAGGCGCACTGGAACCTCAAGGGCCCGCAATTCATCGCCGTGCACGAACTTCTCGACACTTTCCGCACCCAGCTCGACAATCACGGCGACACGATTGCCGAACGTGTGGTCCAGCTTGGCGGCACGGCGCTCGGCAGCCTGCAATCGGTCTCTTCGACGACGAAGCTCAAGGCGTATCCGACCGATATCTACAAGATCCACGACCATCTCGACGAACTGATCGAGCGTTATGGCGAGGTCGCGAACATGATCCGCAAGGCGATCGACGATTCCGACGAGGCGGGCGACCCGACGACGGCGGATATCTTCACCGCCGCCTCGCGCGATCTCGACAAGTCGCTGTGGTTCCTCGAAGCTCATGTTCAGGAAAAGAGCTGAGGCGGAAGCGGCTGCCGCCAGAACACACACGAAAGCGCCCGAGATGCTCGGGCGCTTTTTTATTGTCATATGGCGCAATCAGTGCCGACGTAAAACCGCAAGACCGATATCGCGCAACATCTCATGGTCGAGAATGCCGCGCTGGGCGCTACGGATCAAAACTGCCGCGCACTCATTGGCAACATGGCTGCTGCGGTCTTGAAAGCATTCGAAACATACGCCATCGAAAATAGTCTGCAGATCGGTGATCTGCTCCGGCGACAATTGTGCGCCAACCCGTTCAAAAGCTGCGTACGACAAGGCTCATCCTCCCGATGATGATATGCCAAGTATCGTTCCCAATATCGTTTCGATTTTTCTTGTGGACAGGGAATTTGTACACCCGAACGAATCACTTGTCGAATCAGATTTTAACCAAATGTAAATAGGTTATTTTCTGGCATTCCCGCCGACCGCCACCCCCATGGCAGGGGGATAAAAACCAGCTGAAACAATATCTTCAACGGAAATTCCCTAGTCGTCAGCCCGTGATGGCCGCCAGATTTCGGATAAATCCGCACACAGGCGGATTTCCACCGAAACCGCAAAAGAAACTGTTGCATTCCAAAAACGATTGAGCGATATAGCACCCGTCGCCGCTTCGGCGGCCCACGGTTCAGCGAACTACCCCGGACCGGTGGATTTGAGCGGGTGTAGCTCAGGGGTAGAGCACAACCTTGCCAAGGTTGGGGTCGAGGGTTCAAATCCCTTCGCCCGCTCCAAATTTCCAGAACAGGCAGATAAATCTTCACTGCACCCGATGTGAAACGCGTCGTTTCCATAGGCTGTGAGGAGCATTGCCGCGCGAGGATTTTTCACGCATGGGCAAACCGGGAAGGGCGCTCCCTCCCCGGCTCTTATTATCAGGCGGCCTTGTCCCAGACGGGTGCAAGCCCTTCCGGTGAAACGATGCGGCCATCCGGTCTGGCAAGCGCGCGGATCGCCGCCATTTCATCGGCGGAAAGCTCGAAATCGAAGATGGCGAGATTTTCATCGACGCGGGCTTCGCTGACCGTCTTCGACAGTGCGATGACACCCTGCTGCTGCACGAGCCAGCGCAGCACCACCTGCGCCACCGACTTGCCACGGCCTGCGGCGATTTCCTTCAGCACCGGATCGGTGAAGACCTTGCCATCGGCCATGCCGTAATAACCCGTCACCGACATTCCGGCAGCCTTTGCCGCGGCGATAACCACGTCCTGATCGATATAGGGGTGGTATTCGATCTGGTTGGTCACGATCGGGGCCTTGGACAGCTTCACCGCCTCGGCCATCAGCGCCGTGCTGAAATTGGAAACGCCGATATGACGCACCTTGCCCGCTTCCTTCACCGCGTTCAGCGCGCCGATCTGTTCGGCAAGCGAAACCGCGTCATTCGGCCAATGCAGCAGCAGCAGGTCGACATAATCGGTCTTCAGCTTTTTCAGGCTCTCATCCACGGAGGCGAGGAAGGCATCGTGCCTGTAGTTTTCGACCCAGACCTTGGTGGTGAGAAACACGTCGCCCCGCGCCACGCCCGAAGCAGCGATGGCTTCCCCGACCTCGGCCTCGTTACCGTAAATCTGGGCGGTATCGATATGGCGGAAACCGGCCTTCAGCGCATGGGGAACGATGCGCAGCACATCGGCACCGGGAATACGAAACGTGCCGAAACCCAGCGCCGGGATCGACGCGCCATTTGCGGTGACATCAAACATATATTTTCTCCTTCGAAGTAGCCCGGCCGACTTGGGAGCGGCCGGGAATTTTATGAAAAGTTCAGGCGGTTTTCAGCGTCAGCGCGGCGCGGCGGTCGAGCGTGCTGCTCCAGAGGGTCAGGAGCAGGGCCACGGCGACGAGGATGGCGCCGACCCACGGGGTTGCGGCAAGACCCATCGGCGATTCCACCACCAGACCGCCGAGCCATGCGCCAATGGCGATGCCGAGGTTGAAGGCGGCGATGTTGAGCGCCGAGGCGACATCGACGGCGCCGGGGCGATGTTCCTTGGCAAGCTGCACCACATAAAGCTGCAGGCCGGGAACATTGGCGAAGGACAGGAAACCGAGCGCGGCAAGCGTGATGAGCGTCAGCACCGGCGAGAAGGCGGTGAAGGAAAAGACGAGCAGCACGATGGCCTGCGCCAGGAAGAGGCCGATCAGCGCCCTAGCCGGGTTATGGTTGGCGATCCTGCCGCCGCCGATATTGCCGGCTGCAATGGCGATGCCATAAAGCACGAGGATCAGACTGACGCTCCTTTCGGAAAAGCCGGTGACATCCTGCAGGATCGGCGCAAGGAAGGTGAAGGCGACGAAGGTGCCGCCGTAACCGAGCGCGGTCATGGCGAAAACGATGAGCAGGCGACCGGAGCCGAGAACACGGACCTGATCGAAGAGGCTCGCCGGCGGAGCCTTCTTCAGCGTGTTCGGCAGAAGCGTGGCAATGCCGAAGAAGGCGATGACGCCAAGGGCGGCAACGACCCACAAGGTCGCACGCCAGCCGAAGACCTGCCCGATATAGGTGCCGAGCGGAACGCCGGTGACGATGGCGACCGTCAGCCCCATGAACATCATGGCAATGGCCGAGGCGCGACGATTTTCCGGCACGAGATCGGCGGCGATGGTAGAGCCGACCGAGAAGAAGACTCCATGGGCGAAGGCGGCGATGACGCGGGCGACAAGCAGCATCTCATAGCTGGGCGACAGGGCCGCAGCGCTGTTGCCGATGATGAACAGGGCCATCAGGCCGAGCAGCAGCGGCTTTCGTTCGATCCTGCCGGTCAGCGCCGTCAGGATCGGCGCACCGAAGGTGACGCCCAGCGCATAAACGCTGACGATGAGGCCGGCAAGCGGCAGGGTAATGTTGAGATCGGTCGCGACCGTCGGCAGAAGACCGACAATCACGAACTCCGTGGTGCCGATCGCATAGGCCGCGATCGTCAGGGCAAATATGGCCAATGGCATGACAAATACCTCTTCGCCCGGAGCGGGGTCGCGGGCGTTCTGGACAGCAACGCCGTCCGGTTGGATCATTTGGACAGCGATGCTGTCCGGTTGGATCAAATCTATGGATGCAATATGGGCGAAGGGGACTTGCATGATAATCGGCAAGGTCGGATAAATACCTTTGAATTGATTTCACAGGTGGTGCGACGATGGACAATCGGGCCGGAGAAATGGAAGTCTTCGTGGCGGCGGCGGAACTCGGCAGCTTTTCCGCCGCCGGGCGCAGGCTGAAGCTTTCACCCTCGGCGGTGAGCAAGCTCGTCACCCGTATCGAAGACCGCCTTGGCACCCGGCTGCTTGCCCGCTCCACCCGGCTTGTCACGCTCACACCGGAGGGCGAAGTCTATCTTGCGCGGGCAAGGCGCATTCTCGCCGATATAGCCGAGACCGAGCAGATCGTGGCGAGCGGCGGCAAGGTGGTGCCGCGTGGCCTTTTGCGCGTCAACGCCACGCTGGGCTTCGGCGAACGTTATCTGCTGCCGCTTGCGCCGGAATTTTTGTCGCTTTATCCGGAAATCGAGCTGGATATCTCACTGACCGACGGCGTCATCAGCCTGATAGAGGAACGCACCGATATCGCCATCCGCTCGGGCGCGATGGGAGATTCATCCCTGAAGGCGAGAAAGCTGAAGGAAGTCCGCCGCGTCATCGTCGCCTCCCCCGCCTATATCGAACGACACGGCATGCCGGAAACACCGCAGGATCTGGTGCGGCACAATTGCTTCAGCTTCAATTTCAGCCGCAGCCTCAACGAATGGCCGTTTCGCAACCCCGGCTCTGCGGAAGTCTACCGACTGCCCGTAACGGGCAATGTCTCAGTCAACAGCGGCATGGCCATGCGAAGGCTCTGCCTGACGGGCCTGGGGCTGGGAAGGGTCGGCGAATTTCATATCGAGCCGGATATCGAGGCGGGCCTGCTCGTGCCGGTTCTGGAAGACTACAATGCCGAGGAGATGGAAGTGATCCACGCGGTTTATGCCGGTCACGAACACCTGGCCGCCCGCGTGCGCGCCTTCATCGATTTTGTCGCAGCAAGGGTCGGGCGGTGACTGGCCGCCTCACACCAGGCCGTGCACCAGCTTGGCCAGCCAGTCGACAAAAACGCGGACCTTGTTGGTTACATGCCGGGTCTGGGGATAGACCACATAGATCGGCATGGCCTCGCGCCGCCATTCGGAAAGCACCGGCACCAGCTCGCCCCGCGAAAGCGCATCTTTCACCATGAAGACGGGAAGCTGCACGATGCCCATGCCGGCCAGCGCCGCATTGAGATAGGTGCGGCTGTCATTGACCGAGACGACATAATTCGGGGTCAGCTCGACGCTGCGCACGCCGTTGTCGAAGGAGGCCGGCATGATCTGGCCGGTGGTGGCATTGAGGTAGCCCACCGAATAATGCTCTTTCTCCAGATCCTCCGGTTCTTGCGGCATACCGAAATTTTCGATGTAGGATGGCGAGGCGAATGTCTCGAACCGGAGTTCGCCCACTTTACGGGCAATCAACGACTGATCGCGCAGCACGCCGACCCGCAGCGCACAGTCGACATTCTCCGCGATATAATCGACGAGACGGTCGCCTACACCGAGGTCGAGACGGATTTGCGGATAACGCTGGTAAAATTCGCAAAGATGTGGGATAACAACCAGGTCCGCGAAGACACCGGCCATTTCCACCCGCAACCGGCCGGAGGGCTGCACCTGCGCGCTGGACATGCTACCGTCAAGTTCTTCGATTTCCGATAAAATCTGTGAGGCCCGCTCATAATAGAGAGCGCCGTCCGTTGTCAGCATCACCCGGCGCGTGGTGCGGTTAAGAAGTGTGGTGTGCAAATGCGCCTCCAGCGCCTGCACCATGTTGGTAACAGTGGTTTTCGGCATGTTCAGCGCGGTGGCGGCGCGGCTGAAATTGCCGGTTTCCACGACCCGCGTAAAAACCCGCATGGCGGAGAGCTGATCCATTCACTGCCTCGGAGATATGATTATCCGTTATTTCGGAATAGTGTTTTCAAATTTGCATGCTTGATCGTTTCGATCCGAACAATAATATGGATTTCAGATTTTGCAATATGATCCGCTTATTGGTGGCGGCGCAAAGGATCTGGGTTCATGAACGCGCATTGGGAAAATATGGGTAGCGAGACGTCCGCGTCGAAGCTCTCCGTGCGCCGTTATGAAGGTTCCTGCCTCTGCAGCCATCCGCCTGTCGTGCTTTATCTGCGCGGCGGATCGTTTCTGGAACCCGGCCTTGAGCCGGGCGGCAATTGCCCGGAGCTTCCGGTGGCCCGCGCGCTTGCGGAAAGCGGCGCGGTGGTCGTGGAAGCCGACTACAGCAAGCCGTCCGGCAACGAGTTTCCGATGGTCATCGATTGCGCCTATGAGGCGCTCGATCATCTGAGCCGGGACCGCAAGCATTATGGCGGCGCGAAATCGCTGCTGTTCGTGGCCGGCGAAGAGGCTGGCGGCAATGTGGCGGCGGGGCTTGCCTTGAAGGCCCGTGACCGCATGCCGGGCAAACTCGCAGGCCAGATTCTTCTGTCGCCCATGATCGACCCGATGATGACGACGGAATCCTTCCGCGATGCGGACAGGATCGGCATGCGTCAGCGCTGGGCCGATGGCTGGAGCCATTACCTTGCCAAGGCGTGCGGGTTTTTCCACCCCTATGCCGCGCCCTGCCAGTGCACGCGGCTGAACCGGGTGGCGCCGGCGCTGATCTTTACCGCCGAGGACGACCCTCTGCGCGACGAAACGGTCGGTTATGCCGACCGCCTCATCGCCTCCGGTGTCAGCGTCCGGCAGCATGTTTTCCCCGCCGGCGTCGGCTGGACGGGGCTTTATCAAGGAGAGGGCGGCGGATGGGTCTCATCCGTCTGTTCGGAGTTCAAGACTTTCGTCGACCAGTTAAAACACTGAAAATTCGCATTTATTTATGAACGACCTGCTCCCGATCGGGGGGCCAAGGAGATACCCATGACGCTGAACACAAAGCGCCGGGCCCTGACGGGTGCCGGCATCGGACTTGCCATGTCCGTTGCAGCAGCAGCACTGTTTTTCGACCTCCCCACCAGCCGCGATGCAACGGCAGCCTCCACGCCTGCCGAAACACCGGCAATCCCGGTTACCGTCGCCAAGGTGGAAAGCCGCGACGTGATGCGCTGGGAAGAATTTTCCGGCCGTCTCGAAGCCGTTGACCGGGTGCAGATCCGCTCCCGCGTCGCCGGCCAGATCAAGGCCGTGCATTTCCGCGAAGGCGCGCTGGTGAAGGAAGGCGATCCTCTCTTCACCATCGATCCGGCCCCTTATCAGGCCGCCGTTGCGGGTGCTGAAGGCCAGGTTGCTTCCGCCGAAGCCAAGGTCAGCCTTGCCAAAACGGAACTCGACCGTGGCCGCAGGCTTTCCGACAATCGCACCATCTCCCAGAGCGATCTCGACCAGCGTCAAAGCTCGTTTGCGGATGCCGAAGCCCAGCTTCGCGCCGCCCGCGCAGCCCTGACCACGGCTCAGCTCGATCTCGGTTATACCGAAATCCTCGCCCCGGTTTCCGGCCGCGTCGGCCGCATCGAAATCACCGCCGGCAACCTCGTCGCCGCCGGCTCCACATCGCCGGCGCTGACGACACTGGTATCGGTCAACCCGATCTATGCCAGCTTCAACGCCAGCGAAGGCGTGGTGGCCAAGGCGCTTGCCGAACTGCCGCAGACGGACGGCGCCCTGCCCGCCCTCGAACAGATCCCGGTGGAAATCGGCACCCTTTCGGATGAAGGCACGCCGATCAAGGGCACGCTGCACCTGATCGACAATCAGGTGGATTCGGCAAGCGGTACCATCGGTGTCCGCGCCGTCTTCGAAAATCCGGACGGCAGGCTCATTCCGGGCCAGTTCGTGCGGGTGCGCATGGGTGAACCGAAGCCGGAAAACCGCATCGTCATCAGCGACCGGGCCATCGGCACGGATCAGGACAAGCGTTTCGTCTTCGTGGTCGATGCCGAAAACAAGGTGAGCTACCGCCAGATCAAGCCGGGCGCACCGGCCGATGGCCAGCGCATCATCGAAAGCGGCCTTGCCGCCGGTGATACGATCGTCGTCAACGGCCTGCAGCGCATTCGCCCCGGTGCGACCATTGCACCGCAGGCGGAAGACAAGGTTGCTGCCTCGCAGTAACCCACCTCTTTGATCAGCAAGCGTCCCGCACTTTCGCGAGACGCGCATTCAGACAGAACCGGCCTTCACCGGCGGCAGGATTGCCGCCGGAGCGGCCTTTGCATTCCAAAATATACCCGGAGAGGGACTGGATATGAATATTTCCAGATTTTTTGTCGACCGGCCGGTATTCGCCGGCGTCTTGTCGATCCTGATTGTGGTGGCAGGCCTTCTTGGCATGCGCGCCCTGCCGATTTCGGAATATCCCGAAGTCGTTCCGCCATCCGTCGTCGTGCGCGCCACCTATCCCGGTGCGAACCCGACCGTTATCGCCGAAACCGTTGCAACGCCGCTCGAAGAACAGATCAACGGCGTCGAGGACATGCTCTACATGGGCAGCCAGGCGACATCCGACGGCGTGCTGACGCTGACCGTCACCTTCAAGCTCGGCACCGATCCGGACAAGGCCCAGCAGCTGGTGCAGAACCGTGTGTCCCAGGCGGAACCACGCCTGCCGGCGGAAGTGCGCGCGCTCGGCATCACCACGGTCAAGAGCTCGCCCGACTTCATCATGGTCGTCAACCTCGTCTCGAAGACAGATGCCTATGACATCACCTATCTGCGCAACTATGCGACGCTGAACGTCAAGGATCGTCTCGCCCGCATCGAAGGTGTCGGCCAGGTTCAGGTCTTCGGCGCAGGTGACTACTCCATGCGCGTCTGGCTCGATCCGCAGAAGGTGGCCGAGCATGATCTCGCCGCCGCCGACGTCTCCGACGCCATCCGCCAGCAGAACGTGCAGGCCGCAGCCGGCGTCATCGGCGCTTCACCAAGCCCTAACGGTGTCGACCTGCAGCTCAACGTCAATGCCCAGGGCCGTCTGACGACGCCGGAGGAATTCGGCAACATCATCGTCAAGAGCGGTGCGAACGGCGAAATCACCCGCCTGCGCGATGTCGCCCGCATCGAACTCGGTGCAGCAGACTACACGCTGCGTTCGCTGCTTGATGGCGAGCCGGCCGTGGCTGTTGCGGTCCTTCAGGCCCCCGGCTCCAACGCCATCGAAATCGCCGATAATGTCCGCGCCACCATGGACAATCTGCAATTGGCGATGCCCGATGGCGTGAAATACGAGATCGTCTACGATACGACGAAATTCGTGCGCTCCTCCATCGAGAAGGTTGTCGATACACTCCTCGAGGCCGTTGGCCTCGTGGTGCTTGTGGTCATTCTCTTCCTTCAGACATGGCGCGCCTCGATCATTCCGCTGATCGCCGTTCCGGTCTCGATCATCGGCACCTTCGCCGTCATGTATGCCTTCGGCTTCTCCATCAACGCGTTGACCCTGTTCGGTCTCGTGCTCGCCATCGGCATCGTGGTGGATGACGCGATCGTTGTCGTCGAAAACGTCGAGCGAAACATCGAAAACGGGCTCTCACCGCGTGACGCCACCTATAAGGCGATGCGCGAAGTCTCCGGCCCGATCATCGCGATTGCGCTGGTTCTGGTTGCCGTCTTCGTGCCGCTCGCCTTCATCTCCGGCCTGTCCGGCCAGTTCTACCGGCAGTTCGCGCTGACGATTGCGATCTCCACCGTCATTTCGGCCATCAACTCGCTGACGCTGTCGCCCGCTCTTGCAGCCCTGCTGCTGAAGGAGCACGGCGCACCGAAAGACTGGTTGACCCGCTTCATGGACAAGATCTTCGGCTGGTTCTTCCGTGGCTTCAACCGTGCCTTCGGCGCGGCCTCGAACGGCTACGGCAAGACTGTGGGCGGACTGGTGACGCGCAAGAGCCTCGTCATGATCGTCTACATGGCGCTGGTGGCTGCCACCTACGGCATGTTCACGACTGTCCCAAGCGGCTTCGTCCCCGCGCAGGACAAGCAGTATCTGATCGGTTTCGCCCAGCTTCCCGATGGCGCAACGCTCGACCGCACCGAAAACGTCATCAAGCGGATGAGCGCGATCGCCATGGAAACGCCCGGCGTCAGCCACGCCATCGCTTTCCCGGGCCTGTCGATCAACGGCTTTACCATCGGCTCCAATTCCGGCATCGTCTTTGCGGTTCTCGATGACTTCGAAAAGCGCAAGACACCGGAACTCTCCGGCGGCGCCATCGCCATGCAGCTGAACCAGAAGTTCGCCGGCATTCAGGACGCCTTCATCGCCATGTTCCCGCCGCCGCCGGTCAACGGTCTCGGCCAGACAGGCGGCTTCAAGCTGCAGATCGAAGACCGCGCCGGTTACGGCTACCAAACGCTGGACGAAGCGGCGAAAGCCGTGATCGGCAAGGCCTATCAGACACCGGAGCTGGCAGGCATCTTTTCCAGCTACCAGATCAACGTGCCGCAGCTCTTTGCCGATCTCGACCGCGCCAAGGCGGAACAGCTGGGCGTCTCCGTCAGCGACGTTTTCCAGACTCTGCAGATTTATCTCGGCTCGCTCTACGTCAATGACTTCAATGCCTTTGGTCGCACATACAGCGTCCGTGTGCAGGCGGATTCGCAATTCCGCGCCCATGCGGAAGATATCGGCCGCCTGAAGGTTCGCTCCGCAACGGGTCAGATGATACCGCTGTCGACGCTGCTGAAGGTGGATGCAACGACGGGACCGGAGCGCACCAACCGTTATAACGGCTTCCTCGCAGCCGATATCAACGGTGGACCGGCACCGGGCTTCTCTTCGGGTCAGGCGCAGGCCGCGATCGAAAAGATCCTTGCCGAAACCCTGCCCGCCGGCATCGATTACGAATGGACCGATCTGACCTACCAGCAGATTCTCGCCGGCAATTCCAGCATCGTGGTCTTCCCGCTAGCACTGCTGCTCGTCTATCTCGTGCTTGCCGCGCAATATGAAAGCCTGACCCTGCCGATTGCGATCATCCTGATCGTACCGCTGGGCGTGCTTGCAGCTCTCACGGGCGTCTGGCTGACAGGAGGGGACAACAACATCTTTACGCAGATCGGCCTTGTCGTCCTTGTGGGTCTCTCGGCGAAAAACGCCATCCTGATCGTGGAATTCGCCCGGGAACTGGAATTCGAGGGACGAACGCCGGTTCAGGCCGCCATCGAGGCAAGCCGTCTTCGCCTTCGCCCGATCCTGATGACCTCACTCGCCTTCATCATGGGCGTGGTGCCGCTGGTCGTCTCGACAGGTGCCGGCGCGGAAATGCGCGCCGCCATGGGTGTCGCGGTGTTCTCCGGCATGATCGGCGTGACGTTCTTCGGCATCTTCATGACACCGGTTTTCTATGTGCTGGTGCGCAGGCTGGCGGGCAACCGCCCGCTCATCCAGCACAAGCAGGAAGAACCGGCCAATTCGGACTACAAGCTCGAAAAGGCCGGCTGAAACCTAACCTCCCATCCACCGCCACCTTCGAAGCAAGCCCGCCGCGCATCATCAGATGCGCGGCGTTTTTATGGCTGGAAATGTCTATGCGGCTCTACTGAAATAGAATCAGTTTCAAATGCTTAAGCGGGAAAATCGCCTATATTGTTCCGCATTGAACCTGTCAAAAATCAATATATCCGCACCAACTCGACGGAGCGGCAAGAAACGATGCTATTTTATGCTTTGTATTTTGTGGTAAATTCTCAAGAACAGGGTGATTCGGACTAAATGATTTAGTTCAGGGGCTGCATGATGGAGCAGGAATACGAAAACTGGGCAACGACCGTTGCCTATTCGATAGTGATGCATGAAGGTCTGGATCTGGCGCTTTCCGCGCAGAACCTGGACAGAAGCAAGACCAGAAACAACCGTGAGCGGCTGATGGAAGCCATTCGCACATCGTTGCTGGAAGCCCGTTCGCGCAGCCATCTGACGGCAGCGTAACGACTTCCCACTTGCCTGGGTCCGCTCTCCTGCTTGCGGCATCTCATCCGCAGCGGGATCAGGCCGGAAGCAGGTCGGTCCGCACCGCGGCCTTCAACGGCAGGTGATCCGAGGCGATGCGCGCCAGCGCGCTGTCATGCGCCTCCACCTGCTCGATCAGCCCTTCACGATTGGCGATGATCCTGTCGAGCGCCAGCACCGGCAGGTTGGAGGGAAAACTCGGCACCGCCGGCGGCAAAGCGCCAAAAGCATCCCGGAACGTATTGAGCGACGACCCGTTACCGAGACGCCATTCGTTCAGGTCTCCCATCAGGATGGTCGCGCATTCGTTGCGTGCTTCCAGAAGGCCGATCAATGCTTTCGCCTGCTGGGCGCGGGAATGTCTGAGAAGCCCGAAATGGGCGGCGATGACCCGCAGCGTGCCGCCGCGTTTCAGATCCAGCTCCACGACGAGCGCGCCGCGCGGCTCCAGCCCCGGCAATTTCAGCGTATGCACATCCCTGACCGCCCCTTCCTTGAACAGCACGACATTGCCGTGCCAGCCATGCGCCTTCACGCCGGCCTGCACGGGCACGGGGATAAGGCCGCTTTCCCGCTCCAGCCGCGCGAGATCGAGCAGGCCGGTACGCTCTCCGAAACGGCTGTCCGCTTCCTGAAGGGCGATGATGTCAGCGCCGATTTCCTGAATGACGCGGCTGGTGCGATCGGGATCGAACTTGCGGTCACGGCCGACGCATTTATGCACATTGTAGGAGGCGATGACGGGGAAGGAATGATCTTTCGTCGCTGGCGCGGCATTCTGGCGCTGGCGACGGTCGCGCAACGACTGCATGACGAAGGCGGACAGGCTGGTGTTTTTCGTCAAAGCCGTTTTTTCATCATCCAGCAAACCGTTCTTTTTCACGCGTCGATGCCTCCGGTCTCGCGCAGCGCCCTGTCGGACGCACCGCACTCTAAAGATAAGGCGAAGCGAGCCACAGGACACGCTCCACAAAACGGACAACGAATGGCCGCGCATTCAGTTCGCTGAGCCGGACGGGCAAGGCGGTTGCCCGTGCATCCCGGATGCGCTCGCCGATTGTCGCGGCGAATTCCTCATCCATAACTTCGAGATCGATCTCAAAGTTCAATCGCAGCGAACGCGGATCGAGATTGGAAGAGCCAATGTAGCTCCAGCGCTCGTCGATCACCAGAAGCTTGGAATGATTGAAAGCCCCCGTCGCCCGCCAGATGCGGCAGTAATTCTTCAGCATCTGGTCGAACTGCGCCGTCATCGCCCTGTCCACAAGCACCAGATTGTTGCTTTTAGGCACGATGATATCCACCACGACTCCCCGCCTTGCTGCGGTTATGAGCGCCGAAATAAGCTCCCGATCGGGGAGAAAATAGGGCGACATGATGAGAATGGAGGAACGCGCGACGGAAAACGCGCCCATCAGCATCTTGTGACTGGTCTCGATGCTCTTGTCCGGCCCGGAGGAGCAGACGCGGGCAACGATCTGCGAGCCCGGCACGCCATCGGGAATGGCGATATCCCAGACCGGCGCATCCAGAAGCTCCCTTGTCGTGAAGCGCCAATCCTCCGCCGCGATGGAGAAAAAATCCGATACAACCGGCCCGGTGATCTTGAAATGCGTGTCGTGCGACTGGCTTTCGCCGCCGAATTCCTGGGTGAAACCCTCGCGGATATTCATGCCGCCGCTGAACGCAATGCGCCCGTCCACCACGAGGATCTTGCGGTGGGTGCGCAGATTGGCATAGGGCAGCCGCAGCCCCATGATGACATTGCCGTTGAAGACATCGCAGACGATGCCCTTTTCCCTGAGCGTCGGCAGGATGCTCGGCACCGAATAACGCGCACCCACCGCATCCACCAGCACCCGCACCTCCACGCCGCGAAACTTCGCCCTTTCGAGCGCCGCGACAAAGCGGGCACCGATCCTGTCATTGTCGAAAATATATGTTTCGAGAATGATCGACCGCTTCGCCTCGTCGATGGCCTCCAGCATGGCGGCATAGGCGGCATCCCCCGTCACCAGCGGCTCTATGCCGTTGCCTGTCGTCAGCGCATGGCGCGTCACCCGGTCGCCCAGCGTCTTCATCGCCTCGAACCGGCGTCCGAAACGCATGGCTATCGTCTCGCCGCTGGCATCCAGACGCGCCACACGATCCATGATCTCGTCCTGCATGAAGGACCGCTGCTGCGTGATGTTGGACCGGCGAATGCGGTTGATGCCGGCAATGGCATAGATGAGCGCGCCGACGATGGGCGACAGCACGATGACGCCGACCCAGCCGAGCGCGGAACGAACCTCCTCCTTCGTCATCGTGGCATGCACGGCGGCCACGGTTCCCATCAAAATCGAGAGAACGGCAAGGATATGCGGCCAATAGGCAATGACGAGATCGAGCATGGTACAACTATAGAGTACTTCGGCAATCTCGCAATGACAGGCAGGTAGCGCTGGCAGAGACAACGAACCTGACCGCGCCATGCTTTTGCGGGACAGACCCTTGCGGGATTAACGGTGGAAACCGGCCTTGCGATATGTCATGAGAGCGCATCTTGATCTTTGGGCAGTGGCAAGGCGGGGTGCACTTGCGGGCTTTCTGCCTCTTTTGAAAGCAAGAAGGCCGTGATGCAGGAAAATACACAGGGCGCCGTCATCGTCATTTCCAGCCATGTCATGCGTGGCTCCGTCGGCAATCGCGCCGCAGTCTTTGCGCTGGAGACACTCGGTTATCCCGTCTGGGCGGTGCCCACCATCGTCATGCCCTGGCATCCCGGCCATGGCCCGTCCACCCGGATGCGCTTTCAGGACGACGATTTCGACAAGGCCATGACCGACCTCGAAAACGCCAAATGGATCGGCGAGGTCAAGGCTGTCCTGACCGGTTATTTCGGTAGCGCCGCGCAGGTGCGCTCTGTCGCACGGCTGATCCGCAATCTGAAGGAAAAGAACCCGGCGCTGATCTACGCCTGCGACCCCGTCATGGGCGATCTGGGCGGGCTTTACATTCCGCTCGAGACCGCAGAAGCCATCCGCGATCACCTCATCCCGCTTGCCACCGTCGCCACGCCGAACCGTTATGAACTCGCCTGGATGAGCGGAGCCGAGCTCGAGACCAACAATGCCATCATGGATGCCGCGCTTGCGCTGGGCCCGCCGAAAATGCTGGTCACCTCGGCCGTGCCGATGATGACAGGCGGCACCGGCAATCTTTATCTCAGCGGCCGCCACGCGCTGCTTGCCGAACATCGCGCCATTGAGAATGCGCCGAACGGCCTCGGCGATCTGATGTCGGCGCTGTTCCTCGCCCGCCTGCTGGAAGGCATGGATGACGAAAAGGCGCTGCAGCTCGCAACCGCCAGCGTGTTCGAAATTCTGGCCCGCACCAAAAAACGCGACATGAACGAACTGACGCTGGAGACGGACTCTTCCAGCCTCTCCACACCCATGGCCATGGTGCAGATGCGTCATCTCTTGCATCCTTCGCGCAGCAAGCGCAAATAGCGGCTAGAGCATTTCCAGGAAAAGTGGCCCTCGGTTTTCCGTCCGGAAATGCGGCAAACAAGGAGTTGGAGCGGTTTCGCGGTTCGAAGAAAAACGAAAATGCTCCAAAGGATTGGTCTTCAACGCACCGAGTTCTTCTCTTAATCTCGGTCCAACCACAACGGTACTGCGATAGATGAAAGATTTTCCGGAAACCCTTCTCAACGGCTACAAGAACTTCATGAGCGGCCGCTATGTCGACGAGCGCGAAAGATACCGCGTTCTGGCCGACACCGGACAGAAGCCGCAGACCCTGTTCATTGCCTGTTGTGACTCCCGCTCCGCGCCGGAAACCATTTTCGACTGCGGACCGGGAGAGCTTTTCGTCGTCCGCAACGTCGCCAACATGGTACCGCCCTTCGAGCCGGACGGGCAGTACCACGCCACCTCGGCGGCCATCGAATACGCCGTTCAGGTTCTGAAGGTGAAGGATATCGTCGTCATGGGCCACGGCCGCTGCGGCGGCATTCAGGCTGCACTCGACCCCAATCTCGAGCCGCTGTCTCCCGGCGATTTCATCGGCAAATGGATGAACATGGTCAAATCCGCGGCCGAGCAGATCCAGAGCAACGACGTGATGACCGCATCGGAGCGCCAGACTGCACTGGAACGGGTTTCCATCCGCACCTCCATCGCCAATCTGCGCGGCTTCCCCTTCGTCAAGGCGCAGGAAACCGCCGGCAAGGTGAAGCTGCACGGCGCATGGTTCGATATTTCGACCGGCGAATTGTGGGTGATGGACGGCAAGACGGGCGATTTTCGTCGTCCGGATCTGTGAATGAAGCGGGCTTGCACTATTGGGCACCTTTTAGGCCCCGCTCCCGTAACTCCCGTCATCCTCGGGCTTGTCCCGAGGATCTAACCACCTCGCACAAAATCGGAACGTTGCAGATCCTCGGGACAAGCCCGAGGATGACGTCGAGAATGCGGATAAGGCCTTATGATCACAAGGCCTTTCAAACCTAAGACCTTATTGGCCGTCAATCGCCTTGCCGATGAAGGCAATGGCCTGCTGGTAGACGCTTGCGGCGTTCCAGCCCTGGATGGCGGCGTAATTCGCCTGTCCCTGCTGATAACCGGCGCCGCGCTGCCAGCCGTGACCGACAAGGAAGTTGGCCGTGGAAGCCAGCGCGTCGGCGCGCGAGCCGACGAGATCGATACGACCGTCGCGGTCGAAATCCACGCCGTAACGCACGACGTTCAGCGGCAGGAACTGCGTCTGGCCGATTTCACCATGGGCCGCACCCTTGGCATTGACGTTCAGCGAACCGCTGCCGACGAGCTTGAGGGCCGCATAAAGCTGCTCGGTGAAATAATCCGAACGACGGCAATCGAAGGAGAGCGTCGCCACGGCGGAAAGCGTGTGCTGGTTACCCATGAAGCCGCCAAAGCCGGTTTCCATGCCCCAGATGGCGAGCAGCGGACCGGCCGGCACGCCATAGGCGCGCTCGATGGAAGCAAAGAGAGAAGCGTTGTTCTTCTTCATGGTCTTGCCGCGCGAGATGATCGTCTGACCGCCACGCTTCTGCATGAACTGTTCGAAGGAGAGTTTGAAGCTGTGCTGGCCGCGGTCTGCGCGGATCGTCGCCTGGTTGTAGGAGACGCCGGAGAAAGCACGGTCGAGCACCGAGGCGCTGACGCCGCGGCCCGCCGCTTCCTGCTTGAAGGCGCCGACCCAGGCATCGAAGCCCGCCGAAGTGTTGCCGCATTGCGCAGCCATAACCGGCGTCGCTGCCAGAACCGAAACCATGGCCACACCAGCCAGAATTACCTTCATTGCCCGCATCAAAATCTGCCTTCGATATCCTTTGGGGAATTTTTCCCGAGAACCAAACCGTCAATACTGTATGATTCAGGTGCCAAAACTGTCTTTTGGCGGCCTAAATTGCCTTTCGGCAGCAAGGCCTGCAAATAAACTGGCCGTGATCGTCGCCAATTATGAAACCCGCCTGCCCCACACAGAACAGACGGGTTATACTTAACGAACCTTAAAAAATGGTATCAGGCAGCCGCCTTGCGGGGCTTGATGAAACCACGATTGATCAAGAGTTCGGCGATCTGGACGGCGTTGAGAGCCGCACCCTTGCGCAGATTGTCGGAAACAACCCACAGGTTGAGGCCGTTTTCGACCGTCGCATCTTCGCGGATGCGCGAGATATAGGTCGCGTCCTCACCGGCGGATTCAACCGGGGTGATGTAGCCGCCGTTTTCGCGCTTGTCGATGACGAGGCAACCCGGCGCTTCGCGCAGGATATCGCGCGCCTGATCGGCGGTGATCTCGTTTTCGAACTCGATATTGACCGATTCCGAATGGCCGATGAAGACCGGAACGCGCACGGCCGTGCAGGTGACCTTGATCTTCGGGTCGAGCATCTTCTTGGTTTCGGCCAGAACCTTCCACTCTTCCTTGGTGTAACCGTCTTCCATGAAGACATCGATATGCGGAATGACGTTGAAGGCGATGCGTTTGGTGAACTTCTTGGCTTCGACCGGATCGGCCACGAAGACGGCGCGGGTCTGCTGGAACAGCTCGTCCATGCCTTCCTTGCCGGCGCCGGAAACCGACTGGTAGGTGGAGACGACGACGCGCTTGATCTTGGCGAAGTCATGTAGCGGCTTCAGCGCGACGACGAGCTGTGCCGTGGAGCAATTGGGGTTGGCGATGATGTTCTTCTTGGTGAAGCCCGCAACCGCATCGGCGTTCACTTCCGGAACGATCAGCGGAACGTCCTGGTCGTAGCGCCATGCGGAAGAGTTGTCGATGACGACGCAGCCCTGCTGGCCGATCTTCGGCGACCACTTCTTGGAAACATCGCCGCCGGCCGACATCAGGCAAATATCCGTGTCGGAAAAATCGTAGTTCTCGAGGTTCGAGACCTTCAGCGTGCGGTCGCCATAGGAGACTTCCGTGCCCTGCGAGCGGGCGGAAGCGAGCGGCACGACTTCATCGGCGGGGAAACCGCGTTCGGCCAGGATATTGAGCATTTCGCGACCGACGTTGCCGGTGGCGCCTGCAATTGCAACTTTGAAACCCATGATCAAGCTCTCTTTCTGTCTCTCCTCTTTTTGGTGAGGTGGGAACCCGCATCAGATCGCGGCTTCCTCGATCCCCAGCCAAACCGGGGAGAGAGCGGTGGCCAGAGACGTTAGACGGTTTTAATCGTCGTTTTGGCCGTAATTCGGGTAGAATGAGAAAGGCGCGGATCATCGCCGGCGGATTGTGCCGGTCCTTCCATGACGAACATGTCTGCAACATGCATGCGCAAGGTGATGCTCCTTCTTCGCGAGAAGCTATTAGAAGGTTTCTTGTTTGTGTCAAGAAAAAAGGCGCGTTTGGAAGCGTCTTGCGCAAGACGTCAAATCGGCCCCGCGACATTTTCGGGACGCCTTGCATTAGACTAAAGTCATAATCCGAAAGCATCGCTCTTATTGCAGTTAATTTTCTGTCACTCTGACACTCCGCGCATTGCACCCTTATGGGGAGTCCGGAGGAGAGAGATGGGCTCCGCAATGCGCCAATTGGGACATCTGTGGAGGACAGACAATGGCAGATATTGCAGCCGTGAGCGGCGCCGCCCGTCCAATGACGGGTGAAGAGAAGAAGGTGATTTTCGCCTCTTCTCTCGGAACAGTCTTCGAATGGTACGATTTTTATCTGTACGGCTCGCTCGCGATCTATATCGGCGCGAACTTCTTCAGCCAATATCCGGAAACGACACGCAACATCTTTGCGCTGCTGGCCTTCGCCGCCGGCTTCCTCGTGCGCCCCTTCGGCGCGCTGGTATTCGGCCGTCTGGGCGACATTGTCGGCCGCAAATATACCTTCCTCATCACCATCCTCATCATGGGCGTTTCGACCTTCCTCGTCGGCGTCCTGCCCGGCGCATCGCAGATCGGCATTGCCGCTCCGATCATCCTGATCGCGCTGCGCATGCTGCAGGGTCTGGCGCTCGGCGGTGAATATGGCGGTGCGGCAACTTACGTCGCCGAACATGCGCCGAACGGCCGCAGGGGCTATTACACCTCGTGGATCCAGACGACGGCGACGCTTGGCCTGTTCCTGTCGCTGGTGGTCATCCTCGGCGTGCAGTTCGCACTCGGCAAGGAAGCCTTCGCCGCCTGGGGCTGGCGCATTCCCTTCCTCGTTTCCGTTCTGCTGCTCGGCGTATCGGTCTGGATTCGTCTGAAAATGAACGAATCTCCGGCCTTCAAGAAGATGAAGGAAGAAGGAAAAACCTCGAAAGCGCCGCTCAGCGAAGCCTTCGGCCAGTGGAAAAACGCCAAGATCGCGCTCATCGCGCTTGTCGGCGCCGTCATCGGCCAGGCCGTTGTCTGGTATACGGGCCAGTTCTACGCGCTGTTCTTCCTGCAGAGCATCCTGAAGGTCGATGGCCAGTCCGCCAACATCATGGTGGCGGCGGCACTCATCCTCGGCACCAGCTTCTTCGTCATCTTCGGCTGGCTTTCCGACAAGATCGGCCGCAAGCCGATCATCATGGCCGGTCTCATCCTTGCCATGCTGACCTACTTCCCGCTGTTCAAGGCACTGACATGGGCTGGCAACCCGGCGCTTGCACAAGCCCAGTCCACCGTTCGCGCCACCGTGACCGCAGCCCCTGGCGACTGCAAGTTCCAGTTCAACCCGACCGGCACGGCGAAGTTCACGACATCCTGCGATATCGCCACCTCGTTCCTGACGCGCAACTCCGTTCCCTATGACGTGGTTGCAGGAGCAGCCGGCCAGCCGGCCAGCATCAAGATCGGCGATGCGACCATCGCCAGCTACGATGCGGCGGCCGCCGGCGCGGATGCGGCAGCCAAGGACAAGGCCTTCCAGAAGCAGGTCAACATGGCGCTTCACGATGGCGGCTACCCGCTGGTGCGCGGCGCGGCACAGGTGCCGGACGCGAAACTGGATGCCTTCATTGCCGCAAACCCGGAGCTTAACCTCAATGCGGAGGCCGTTCGCGCTGCCGACAAGAAGATGGTCGCGACCGACAAGCTGGTGGCGGACAAGCTGCTGACACCGGCAGAAGCCGCAGGTGCGGCGGAAATGGCCGTCTACACCGTAGCCGGTGGCGGCACCTTCTCCATGGTGGCCGATCCGGCCGCCGTGAACTGGGTCGTCATCATCGCGGTCCTGACCGTTCTCGTCATCTACGTGACGATGGTCTACGGCCCGATCGCAGCCCTGCTGGTCGAACTGTTCCCGACCCGCATCCGCTACTCCGGCATGTCGCTGCCATACCACATCGGCAACGGCTGGTTCGGCGGTCTTCTGCCCGCCACCGCCTTTGCGATGAGCGCGGCGAAGGGCGACATCTATTACGGCCTCTGGTACCCGATCATCTTCGCGGGCATCACGCTGGTCGTCGGCCTGCTGTTCCTGCCGGAAACCAAGGATCGCGATATCCACGCCATGGATTGAGCCATACCCTGTTTGACATTTTCGGAACCCGGCGCTGAAGCGCCGGGTTCTTTTATTGCGCGGTACGTCCGCATATCGAACAAGACTGTCGCAGCGGGCTGTCATTCCGTCGCAGGCAAGACAAAATCAATATGGAGACAAAGCCCCCCTGAATAGGTTATGACCCCCCTATATTATCAGGCAGAGGGAGAGCCATTTTGAGAATCGGGACACCTAAGGAATTATATGAGGGCGAGGCGCGCGTCGGCATGACGCCCGACAGCGCCCAGGCATTGCAGAAACTCGGATATGATTGCATTCTTGAAACCGGTGCAGGCAAGGCGGCGGGTTTTTCCGACGACGCCTATCGCGCCGCCGGTGTAACAATCGTCGACAGCGCCGATGCGCTTTACGCCGGTTCCGACATCATCGCCAAGGTTCGTCCGCCGGAAACGTCGGAGATTGATCGCCTGTCTTCGGACAAGACGCTGATCTCGTTCTTCTATCCCGCCCAGAACAAGGACCTTCTGGAGCAGGCGAAGGAAAAGGGCGCAAATGTCATCGCCATGGACATGGTGCCGCGCATTTCCCGCGCCCAGAAAATGGACGCCCTGTCCTCCATGGCCAATATCGCCGGTTATCGCGCGGTCATCGAGGCCGGCAATAATTTCGGCCGCTTCTTCACCGGTCAGGTCACCGCCGCCGGCAAGGTGCCGCCCGCCAAGGTGCTGGTCATCGGCGCAGGCGTCGCCGGTCTTGCCGCCATCGGCACGGCCACATCGCTCGGCGCCATCACTTATGCCTTCGACGTTCGCCCGGAAGTGGCCGAACAGATCGAATCCATGGGCGCGGAATTCGTCTATCTCGATTTCGCCGATCAGCAGCAGGACGGCGCCGCCACCGGCGGTTACGCCGCCCCCTCCTCGCCGGAATTCCGCGAGAAGCAGCTCGAAAAATTCCGCGAACTCGCGCCGCAGATCGATATCGTCATCACCACGGCGCTGATCCCGGGCCGCGACGCCCCGAAGCTGTGGCTTGCCGACATGGTGGCGATGATGAAGCCGGGTTCGGTCATCATCGACCTCGCCGCCGAGCGCGGCGGCAATTGCGATCTGACGGTTCCCGATCAGCGCGTCGTCTCAGAGAATGGCGTCGTCGTCATCGGCTACACGGACTTCCCGAGCCGCATGGCCACACAGGCCTCGACGCTCTATTCCACCAACATCCGCCACATGATGACCGATCTGACGCCCGCAAAGGACGGCAAGCCGGTTCACAACATGGAAGACGACGTCATCCGCGGTGCGACGGTCACCTATCAGGGTGAAATCACTTATCCCCCGCCGCCGCCGAAAATTCAGGCGATTGCCGCGCAGAAGCCGAAGGAAAGAGCAAAAGAACTTACGCCTGAGGAAAAGCACGCCAAGGAACATGCGGACTTCAAGGCGCAGACGAAAAGCCAGGTCGGCCTGCTCGCCGTCGGTACGGCGATCCTGCTTCTGGTGGGCGCTTTCGCGCCGGCAAGCTTCATGAGCCACTTCATCGTTTTCGTGCTGGCCTGCTTCGTCGGTTTCCAGGTCATCTGGAATGTCAGCCACTCGCTGCACACGCCGCTGATGGCGGTGACGAACGCGATTTCCGGCATCGTCATCATCGGCGCATTGCTGCAGATCGGTTCCGGCAACTGGCTGGTGGTGATCCTCGCCTCGCTTTCCGTCCTGATCGCGACGATCAACATCGTCGGCGGTTTCCTCGTGACACGGCGCATGCTCGCCATGTTCCAGAAGTCCTGAGCCGTGTAGGGGACATTCAATGACCATTGGTATCGTTTCCGCGGCCTATGTTGCCGCAGCCGTTCTTTTCATCCTTTCTCTTGGTGGCCTTTCCGGACAGGAAAGCGCCAAACGCGCCGTCTGGTACGGCATTGTCGGCATGGGTCTCGCCATCGTCGCCACCGTCTTCGGCCCTGAGATCAGCAAGGGCGTCGGGCAGTGGCTCGTGGTGCTGCTGATGCTGGCGGGTGGCTCCGTTCTCGGCTATTTCGTCGCAAGCCGCGTGCAGATGACCGAAATGCCGCAGCTTGTTGCAGCCCTTCACTCCTTCGTCGGCCTCGCCGCCGTCTTCATCGGCTTCAACGCCCATATCGAGGAAGCGCATGTCGCCTCGCTCGATGAGACCGCGCGTTCGCTGCTGACGGGCTTTTCCGCCATTCTCGCCCACAAGACGCCGGTTGAACTGGCGATCATGAAGGTCGAGGTCTTCCTTGGCGTCTTCATCGGTGCAGTCACCTTCACCGGCTCCGTCGTCGCCTTCGGCAAGCTCGCCGGCAAGGTGGACGGCAAGGCGAAGAAGCTGCCGGGCGGACATTTGCTCAATGCCGGCGCTGCGATCCTGTCGCTGGTGCTGCTCATCATGTATTGCAACGGCGCCGGCGCTTGGACGCTGGTGCTGATGACGCTGGCCGCCTTCTTCATCGGTTATCACCTGATCATGGGCATCGGCGGCGCCGACATGCCTGTCGTCGTTTCGATGCTGAACAGCTATTCCGGCTGGGCGGCCGCAGCAATCGGCTTCACGCTCGGCAACGATCTGCTGATCGTCACCGGTGCGCTGGTCGGCTCCTCGGGTGCGATCCTCTCCTACATCATGTGCAAGGCGATGAACCGCTCCTTCATCTCGGTCATCCTCGGCGGCTTCGGCGGCACGACGGGTCCGGCGATGGAAATCGAGGGCGAGCAGGTGGCGATCGACGCCGAAGGCGTGGCGGCCGCGCTGAATGACGCCGACAGCGTCATCATCGTTCCCGGCTACGGCATGGCGGTGGCGCAGGCGCAGGCCGCGGTCTCCGAACTGACCCGCAAGCTGCGCGCCGACGGCAAAACCGTACGCTTCGCCATCCACCCGGTGGCAGGCCGCCTTCCCGGCCACATGAACGTGCTGCTGGCCGAGGCCAAGGTGCCCTACGACATTGTGCTGGAAATGGACGAGATCAACGACGACTTCCCCAATACCGACGTCGTCATCGTCATCGGCTCCAACGACATCGTCAATCCGGCCGCTCAGGACGATCCGAACTCGCCGATTGCCGGCATGCCGGTTCTGGAAGTGTGGAAGTCCAAACTGGTCATCGTCTCCAAGCGCGGCCAGGGCACCGGTTACTCCGGTATCGAGAACCCGCTGTTCTACAAGGACAATACCCGCATGTTCTACGGCGACGCCAAGAAGTCGATCAACGATCTTCTACCGCTGATCAAGTAAATGAAAAGGGCGTTTCCGGGAGGCCGGAAACGCCCTTTCTACATTCCGACAGGGAAAACTCCCGCTGGATCAAAGCACCCGGTAACGCCGGTTGAAATACATCAGCGCCTCATCGCCTTCATTGATCTTCATATCCACAACCTCGCAGATCAGAATATCATGCGTGCCGCCGTCATGCGCCTCGCGAATGCGGCAGTCGAAAGAGACAAGCGCGTCCTGCAGAACCGGCGCGCCGGTTTCGAGCACACCCCAGCTCCCGGCGGCGAAACGCTCTTCCGCCGGCGTCTTGCCGCCGAAAAGCGTGCTCAGCACCTCGTGATGGGCAGCGAGCGTGTTGACGCAGACGACGCCATTGGCCTTCACCACCCTGTAGGCGGAAGAATTGCGGTTGAGGCAGATAAGAAGCGTGGGCGGATTGTCGGAAACGCTGCAAACCGCCGTCGCTGCAAAGCCCGCACGGCCTGCCGCCCCGTCCGTGGTGACGATATTGACCGCCGCACCGAGCCGCGCCATGGCGTTTCTATAATCGAGGCTGCGCTGCTGTGCAGTCTTCGTCTCCATTTCCGCTTCCTTTTCAAGAGACATCATCTGCATCTAACCCATCCTTCCTTAACAGGCCATCAAGCCAGCACACAGGCGTCTTCGAAGCCAAGGCGGGGCAACCGTCCGAAAAGCTTCGACGGATCGCCATAGCCGAGATTGATCAGGAAATTGGATTTCCATGTCGTGCCTGCGAAAAACGCCGTATCCACCTTGCCTTTGTCGAAACCGGACATTGCCCCGGTATCCAGGCCCAATGAGCGGGCTGCAAGGATGAGATAACCCGCCTGCAGCGTGGCATTGCGGAAGGCCGTTTCCTCGGCCACGGCCGGGCTGGAGGTGAACCACGAACGGGCATCGGCATGCGGAAACAGCATCGGCAGTTTCTCGTAAAATTCGCGGTCGATGGCGGCGATCACGGTGACGGGTGCTGCCATGGTCTTTTCAAGATTGCCCGACGAAAGCGCCGGCCGCAGTTTTTCTTTCGCTTCCTGGCTGCGTACGAACACGAAACGCCCCGGCGAGCAATTGGCCGAGGTCGGACCCATCTTCGTCAGATCGTAAAGCTCTCTCAGCGTCTCGTCGCCGACCGGCTTGTCAGCCCAGCCATTATGGGTGCGCGCCGCGGTGAAAAGTGCTGCAAGTGCCTTGTCGTCGAGTGCTGTGGTCATTGTCCTAAAAATCCCGTCAGAATGTTCGTGTTGCCGGTAGCAGAAACTGCAAAAGCCGAGCATTGAAAAGGTCAGCTTCGGTAATATTGACCGCATGCGCCCCGAAATCGAGAAGGCAGAGTTCCCCCTGCGGCAAACCCTCAGCGAGACGCACGGAGCGGGTGTAGGGCACCAGAAGATCATCTTTCGTGCCCACCACCAGAACCGGATTGCCGATCTCGCCGAGGCGACTATCGACGTCAAAGGCCCTCAGTGCCGCGATGCGCCGAAGCACATTCGCCTTGCCCTGAAAATGCGCGACGCCATGCGCATCGTCCCGCGCCAGCCGCTCCTGATGTTCCGACATCCAGGCGGCCGGATAAAGAAACAGCGGCTGGGCTTTCACGAAAGCCTCGACACCGGATTTCTCCAGAAGCTCGATCCGCACATCGAAGCAGCGCCCGGAATGCGGATCCGCCTTGCTCCAGGCATTGATCAGAACGAGCTTGTCGATGAGACCGGGCTGGCGCAGCGCGATATCGAGGCCGATCAGACCGCCAAGCGCATGACCCATGAAGTGGAATTTCTCGAGGTTCAGCGCCGAAGCGATTTCCAGCACATCATCCGCCATCGCCGATATGCCGCCATCCAGCGGCACCTCGCCGCCGGTCCTGCCGGTTCCGCGATGGTCGTAGGTGACGATCCGGAAATGATCGGAAAGGGCTTCGATCTGCGGTGCCCAATAGGCGCCCGATCCGCCCAGTCCCGATGACAGCAGGATTGTAGGCGCCTCAGGATCAATCCGGCCATGAACCTCGAAATGCATCATCTGCCGTTTCGCCCTATTTGCCGATATGGGCGACGGTGGCGATTTCCACCAGAGCGTCAGGCTTTACGAGGCCGCACTGGATGCAATAACGCGCCGGCTTGTCGCCGGGGAAATATTCGGCATAGACCGTGTTGACGGCCTGATAATTCGCCCAGTCGGTGATGAAGATATGGTTCATCGTCACGTCCTCCATCGTGCCGCCGGCGGTTTCGATGACGGACTTGATGGTTTCCAGAACATGGCGGGTCTGCGCGCTGGCATCGCCCACATGCACGACATTATTGTCCTTGTCGAATGGCAGCGTACCGGAAACGTAAACCACGCCATCGGCAAGGGTTCCCGGCGAAAAGGGAGCGATGGGTTTGCTGGTGCCGGCAGGCACGACGATCTTCTTCGGCATTTCGTTCTCCTCTTGTGGTTGGATATCAAGCGCTGACGGGTGCGGCCTGCGAGATGACGCCGCAGAAATCATTGACGGTGGCGACCCAGCCGAAAAATTTCTCGACATTGTAGACCGTCGCCTGCTGGATATAGTCCGGCCCGAGATGATGCGTGGCATCCTCCAGCATCACCCCGAAATATTCGAGATGGAAGGCGTCGCGCAGCGAGCTTTCCACGCAGACATTGGTGGCGATGCCGACAAAGACCAGATTGCGGATGCCGCGGGCGCGCAACACGCTGTCCATATTGGTATTGAAGAAACCGCTGTAACGCGTCTTCGGCACCAGAATATCGCCGGGCTGCGGCTGCAGCTCGTCGACAATGGCATAATCCCACGTGCCCTTGGCCAGCAGCTGGCCCTGTAGTTCCGGCCTTTTGCGCATGGTCTTCAGGGCGTTGGACTTGTGCCAGTTGGGCGAACCCGGCCCGCCCGCCTCGACATAATCCTTGTCCCAGCCGTTCTGGAAATAAATGACCTGAACGCCCGCCGCCCGCGCCGCATCCAGCGTCTTCTTGATGTTGGCGATGGTGCCCTTGGCCCCGGAAATATCGAAACCGGCCAGATCGACATAACCGCCCTCGGTCGAATAGGCGTTCTGCATGTCGACCACGACCACGGCGGTCTCGCTGGGTTTCAGGGTGATCGGCTCCGGCCGGGCGGGAAGCGTCACGCTTTCCGAACGGCTTTCCGGGCCCTTGTAACCCGCCACGACGGCTTCACTCATTCCGCAGCCTCCAGTGCAGCCTGAACATGCGCGCGGCTCTTCATCAGCGGCTGCACATATTTGCCGAATTTCTCGACGCCTTCGAGGAAGTCGTCGAAGGTCAGCATCACGCCGCCCGTTCCCGGCACTTCGCTCATCTCGTCCAGCATGGCCGCCACTTCCTCATAGGAGCCGATCAGCGTTCCCATGTTGATATTGACCGCCGAGACGGGATTGGACATGTGGCGGACATTGGTGTCGGAGCCGGATTTAGTATCCACAGCGCTTTGCAGGCCGAGCCACTTGATCGCATCCTCATCCGCACCCGCCTTGTAGTGCTCCCATTTCGCCCAGGCATCTTCGGATTTTTCCTCGGCAAGGATCATGGTCAGCACGACGGACTTAACCTCGCGGCCGGTCTTTTCCGTTGCCGCCAGCAGCCGCTCATTGGTGGGCGCGAAGGCCTTCGGCGTATTGACGCCGACGCCGAAGCAAAAGCTGTAATCGGCGAACTTGGCCGAAAACGCCATGCCGGAATTGGAAGAGCCGGCGCAGATGAGTTTGACGTGGCCCTGCGGCACCGGCTTCATGCGGCAATCCTCCATCTGGAAGAACTTGCCCTTGTAGTCCGACTGGCCCTCCGTCAGCAGCTCTTTCAAGATGGAGGTATATTCGCCGAGATATTCGTAGCGGTCGCCGAAATAATCGTCGCCCGGCCAAAGCCCCATCTGGCTGTATTCCGGCCGCTGCCAGCCGGTAATAAGATTGATGCCGAAACGGCCGCCTGAAATGGAATCGATGGTCGTCGCCATGCGGGCAACGATGGCCGGCGGCATGACCAGCGTAGCGGCCGTGCCGAACAGCTTGATCTTGGAGGTGACGGCGGCAAGGCCCGCCATCAGCGTGAAGGATTCCAGATTATAGTCCCAGAATTCGGTCTTGCCGCCAAAACCGCGCAGCTTGATCATCGAGAGCGCGAAGTCGAAACCATATTGCTCCGCCTTCAAGGTGATGGCCTTGTTCAGGTCGAAACTCGGTTTGTATTGCGGCGCGTTTTCTGACAGCAGCCAACCATTGTTCCCGATCGGGATAAAAACACCAACTTCCATCTTGCTGTTCCCTTTTTTGCATCAGGTGTCTCCTGACTTGGCAAAAGAGTAGCAGGTTCTGTGCCAGACCAAATAAAATAATTTTATCAAATGGATAAAATTTTGGAGGCGAATTATTTTTACCAAAAGATAAAAATTTTATCATTTGATAAAATTATTTGCCTGTTTATTCGGCAAATATCGAATGCAATCTGCGGGAAATGGGCGGCTCTTACGAGGGTCGTGGAGCGTCGTACAAAATCCGGAAGCCCCTCTCCGTCATGCCGGACTAGATCCGGCAGCCAGCCACGGCGCGTCTGCGCCGTGAGGAATGAGTCTCTTGCGATCAAGGACTTGATCACGCTGGACCCCGGATCAAGTCCGGGGTGACGCCGTGAGGGTGCTAAAACCCGGCCAAACATCCATGCACACGCAGCATTCCAAGCGCTCTCAAAGGAGCTGCCGCAAAGCTATGCCGAAATCTCAGACGAGGCGCTGCCGCGCATAAGCATGCACGGCCCGGAAAGCCGCTTCCGCACCGGCGATGACCCGCTCTTCCTCTTCGACTGTCAGCGAAATCTCATCGAGCGCGGCGGTGAAAGTGCGCCAGTGCAGGCCGCGTCCTTCCGGAGCACCGGCCAGATGGCGTGCCCCGAAGTCTTCATTCAGACCAAGCTTGGCCGCATCCTTCAGCAGGAAGGCAGCGCCCAGATTGGAGCCTTCGACCACATAAAGCCAACCCATGGCCTCGGGCAGATCGAACGGCGTTTCACCAGTGAAGCGCGGCTCGGCGGTTTCGGGAATGGCAAGACCGAGATCGGCGAGGTCCTGCTCGATCATGGAGAGACGGCGGCGGCCCTTGAGATCGGGAAGCAGGCCGTCGAGCGTCGCATTGGAAAAGAAGACATCGAGGTCACGATGGAAAAGATATTGCGTTTCCACGAATTTGCCGAAGTTCTCCCGGCTCTCGAACGGCTTCGATGCCATGATGAAGGCATCGAGATCGCCATGCGCGCCGCGCGTCGCAGCTTTCAGGCGCTTGACGCGGCTCTGCTCAATGTCTGCTACAGGCGCTGACGGCTCCGCAATGGTCATGATGATGGTCCCTTTATCCCTGATATTCAGATTGCTGATAAAAATCTTTACTTCAACAGTCAAATTTTATTTTCGCATTTATCCGTTCGCCCTGCAAAGAGCATAAGCCCGCTGTCGCCACGGTAAAGCGGCATCCCCTGCCCCTGTACAACCCTTCCATCCCAACGCCTCGCAGCGTTGCCGCTCAACGCACGACGAAGCGAATTCCTCGCTTCCCATCTTCCGAACAGTCAAACTGCAATTACCTCTTTACAACTAACATGTCAGCGCGTTATCAATGCGCAATCACCTTCGAGGAGCATCTTACTTGACCCAGAAATTTGGCCTTTCGGCAGCCCTGACCACCCCTTTCAAAAAGGACGGAACGGTCGATATCGACGCCATGATCGCCCATGCCCGACGCTGCCTCGCAAATGGCTGCGACAGCGTGACACTCTTCGGCACCACGGGCGAAGGATGCTCCGTCGGCAGCCGTGAACGGCAGGTCATTCTTTCCCGCTTCATCGAGTCAGGCGTTGCGCCTTCCCGTCTGGTCACCGGCGTTCTGGTGGATTCCATCGAGGACGCGGCCGACCAGTCGGCAGAGGCCCTGAAGGCCGGCGCCCGCAATATTCTTCTCGCTCCGCCCTCCTATTTCAAGAATGTCGGCGATGACGGCCTGTTTGCCTGGTTCTCGGCGGTGTTCGAAAAGATCGGCAAGGGCGCTCGCGACATTCTCGTCTACAACATCCCCTCCGTGACCATGGTGACATTGTCGGTCGAGCTGGTTGGACGGCTGAAAAAGGCATTCCCCGGCATCGTCACCGGCGTCAAGGATTCCTCCGGCAACTGGAGCCATACCGAGCGCCTGCTGAAAGAACATGGCGATCTCGCCATCCTGATCGGCGATGAGCGCGATCTGGCGAAGGGTGTTCGCCTCGGCGGTCAGGGCGCGATCTCCGGCGTCGCCAATTTCCTGACACAGGAAGTCCGCGCCATGGCCGTCGACGGCAAGGACGACAAGCGCATCGAAGATCTTGTTGTGGAACTTCTGAAATTTCCGGTTACGCCAGCGGTCAAGGTGCTGGTATCACACACGACAGGGGAAAATATCTGGTCGGACGTGCGCGCACCGCTCGTCGCCATTTCACCGGAGGACCGGCGGCAGATCGAAGGCGCGTTCGATGCGCTGTTTCGCAAACAGGCCGCCTGAACAGGCCTTGAAAGGTTGAGCATGGAAGATACCGGCGAACAGACATTGCGGGAACGGGCGTATGAGAGCTTTACGCATCACCTTCTCTCGCGCGACGTTCGCCCGGGACAATTCATCTCGCAACGCCGCCTCGTGGAATTGACGGGTCTGCCGCTGGGGGCGATCCGGGAGGCCATTCCGCGGCTGGAGGCGGAAGGCCTTATCAAGACCGTGCCGCAACGGGGGTTGCAGGTCGCCCATATCGATCTCAACCTCATCCGCGAGGCGTTCCAGTTCCGCATCTTTCTCGAAAAGGAGGCCGTCGCGCTCTTTACCCGCTCGGCCTCCGACGAGGCCATCACGAAGCTCTTAAAACAGCATCGCGATATTGCCGAAGCGGCTGAAAATGGCGGGGAATCGCCGGAACTGGACGAGCATGCGCAGCAGGTGGACTGGGGCATGCACGATGCCTTCATCGATGCGCTCGGCAATTCGATCATCTCGAATGCCTACCGGGTCAATTCCATCAAGATGCGCCTCATCAATCAGGAGCGCTTCCGCATCGCCGGCCATGTGAAGTCGGTGATGAAGGAACATCTCGCCATTCTCGAAGCCATCGAGAGGCGATCCGTCGAAGACGCCGTGGAACGGCTGACCGCCCATATCCGCAACGCAAGGGACAGGGCGCTGGCGGTATAGGGCAATTCCGGCAGGGACTGAAGAGGGTCCTGCGCCGGGATTGCAGGAAAATAAGCAACAAGCCGGGGTGAGGAGAATTTCCGGCTAATCTGGAGGAGAACTGACATGACGCATTCATTGCTCAACCCCACGCGTCGCGCCTTTCTGGCAGGCACGGCGGCGCTTGGCGGCGGCGCGATGCTCGGCATTCGCCCGGCATCGGCAGCGGTGAACTGGAAAAAACACGCCGGCACCACGCTTGAGGTCAATCTCGTCAAAAGCCCGCGCAGCGAAACGCTGATCAAATATCTCAGCGAATTCGAAGAGCTGACCGGCATCAAGGTCAGTGCCGAAGCAACGCCGGAACAGCAGCAGCGCCAGAAGGTCGTGATCGAGCTTTCCTCCGGCAAGCCGAGCTTCGATGTGGTGCATCTGAGCTACCACGTTCAGAAGCGCCAGTTCGAAAAGGGCAAATGGCTCGCCGATATCAGCGGCTTCCTGAAGGACCCGTCGCTGACCGATCCGTCGCTTGCGGAGAAGGATTTTGCCGAGGCCGGCATGTTGTTTGCCAAGGATAGTGACGGCGTGCTGCGCTCGTTGCCCTTCTCCGTGGATTACTGGATCGTCTACTGGAACAAGGAACTCTTCGAAGCCAAGGGCCTGAAATACCCCGAGACCTTCGAGGAACTGGTGACGGCGGCGGAAAAGATTACCGATCCCGCAACCAACACCTATGGTTTCGTGGCGCGTGGGCTGAAGAACGCCAATACCCCGGTCTGGACCTCGCTGATGCTGGGTTACGGCGCAAGGCCAATCGTGGACGGAAAGGTCAACACCGAATCCAAGGAAGCGGTGGAAGCGGCAAAACTCTATCAGCGCCTGATGACCAAGGCCGCCCCTCCCGGCGTCTCCGGCTTCAACTGGGCGGAAGCGCAGTCGGCCTTCCTGCAGGGCAAGATCGGCATGTGGTTCGATGGCGTCGGTTTTGCGCCGCCAATCGAGAACCCGGAAAAATCCCGCGTGGTCGGCAAGGTCGGTTACGGCGTCATGCCGAAGGGCCCGGCAGTTCAGGCCGCCGGCACGTTTGGCGACGGTCTCGGCGTCGTCGAAGCCAGCAGCAAGAAGGAAGCCGCTTACCTCTTCTGCCAATGGGCGATCTCGCATGAAATGGGCGCGCGTCTGTTGCAGGCCGGCGCCGGCGTTCCATTCCGCCAGTCCATCCTCGAAGACCAGAAAGTCCGCGAAGGCGTGAAGATGCCGGCCGCCTGGCTGGACGCCGTTGTCGGTTCCGGCAAGGTCTCGCAGCTTGCGCTTCCCGTCATCATTCCGGTGACGGAATTCCGCGACATCTACGGCGTCGGCCTCACCAACATGATCGGCGGCGCGGACCCGGCGGCTGAACTGAAAAAGGCGACGGAACAGTTCGCACCCGTTCTGGCACGTAGCGAGGGATAATGGCCTCCGTGAGCATCGAAAACACCAAGACAGGCGTCAGTCGTAGAGAAGGGAGCAGGCCGGCAAGGCTTGCTCCCAACTACTGGCCCTTTGTCATACCGGCACTTATCGTCATTTCGGCGGTTATCGTTTTTCCATGGGTCTTTACCCTGTGGATGAGCGCGCATCGCTGGACGCTCGGACAGGAGCAGAGCTTTATCGGTTTCGAGAACTATATCCGGCTCGCCGGCGATATCAGGTTCTGGGAATCGCTCTGGCACACGCTCATTTATACCGTGCTGTCGGTGGTCGCCCCGCTGTTCCTCGGAACATTGGCGGCGCTGGTTTTCGATGCGCAGTTTCCGCTGCGCGGTTTTCTGCGCGGCGTCTTCGTCATGCCGATGATGGCGACCCCGGTCGCCATCGCGCTCGTCTGGACCATGATGTTCCACCCGCAGCTCGGCGTCCTGAACTATCTGCTGTCGCTCATCGGCATCGGACCGCTGGAATGGATCTACAACCAGTCGACCGTCATTCCCTCGCTGGTGCTGGTGGAAACCTGGCAGTGGACGCCGCTGGTCATGCTGATCGTGCTCGGCGGGCTGGCCGCAGTACCCCGCGAACCCTATGAGAGCGCCGAAATCGACGGTGCCAACGCCTGGCAGAAGTTTCGTTATCTCACCATGCCGATGATTGCGCCCTTCCTGATGATCGCCGTCATCATCCGCTCCATCGACGCCGTCAAAAGCTTCGACATCATCTATGCGATGACTCAAGGGGGGCCCGGCACCGCGTCCGAAACCATCAACATCTATCTCTATAATACGGCGTTCGCCTACTACGACATCGGTTACGGCTCGGCCATGGCCGTCGTCTTCTTCATCATCATCGTGGCGCTCTCCTTCGTGCTTCTGATGGTGCGCCAGCGCTCGCAATGGAACGAGATGGAGGATCGCTGATGAGCCGCCAGATTCTGAAACGCAAGACACTTGATCGCATCGGCCTGTTCTTCGTGGCGCTGGTGATGATCTCGCCGGTCATCCTGTTCTTCATCTGGATGATCTCGCTCTCGCTGAAATACGAGATCGACAACGGCGCCTATCCGCCGATCCTCATTCCTGAACGTTTCGCCTGGTCGAATTATGTGAAGGTGTTCGAGGAGAATAATTTCTTCCTCTATTTCTGGAATTCGGTCCTCGTGACAGGTGCGGCCACCATTCTGGCGCTGGTGATCGGCGTGCCCGCCGGTTACGGCATCGCAAGGCTGAAGGCGGAAAAGTCGGCTGTCGTCATCATGATCGCCCGCATGACACCCGGCCTCTCCTTCCTCATTCCGCTGTTCCTGCTGTTCCAATGGCTGAACCTGCTCGGCACGCTCTGGCCGCAGATCATCATCCATCTTGTCGTGACGGTTCCGATCGTCGTCTGGATCATGATCGGTTATTTCGAGACCACGCCTAAAGAGCTGGAAGAAGCGGCAAGCATCGATGGCGCATCCTCCTGGCAGGTGTTTCGCCTCGTGGCGCTGCCGATCGCCAAGCCCGGCATCGTCGTCTCCTTCATCCTCGCGGTCATCTTCTCGTGGAACAACTTCGTCTTCGGCATCGTGCTGGCCAGCCGTGAAACCCGCACCCTGCCGGTCGCGGTCTACAACATGCTGTCCTTCGAACAGGTCAGCTGGGGTCCGCTGGCCGCTGCCGCGCTGATCGTGACGCTGCCGGTGCTGCTGCTCACCATGTTCGCACAGAAACAGATCGTGGCGGGTCTTACCGCCGGCGCCGTCAAGGGCGGCTGAACCAACGAAGGGCATTCCATGCCCTTACTCTTTTAACGCAATTCCGAACGCAAAACCGCGACGCACTTTTGCTGGAATTGCTCGTAACGGGAACCTTTACAATGGCACCGGTCAATATCCTGAACGTCCAGAAGCGCTTCGGCGCGGTCAACATCATCCACGGCATCGATATCGACATCAAGGATGGCGAATTCGTCGTGCTTGTTGGCCCCTCCGGCTGCGGCAAATCCACCCTGCTGCGCATGATCGCCGGATTGGAAGAACTGAGCGACGGCGAAATCCACATCGGCGCGCGCGAGGTCAGCAACCTGCCCGCCCGCGACCGCGATATCGCCATGGTCTTCCAGAACTACGCGCTTTATCCGCACATGACGGTGAAGGATAATATGGGCTTCGCGCTGAAGCTGAAAAAGGTGAGCGCGGAGGAAACCAAGGCCAAGGTGGACCGGGCAGCCGCCATTCTGGGGCTGGAAAAACTGCTCGACCGTTATCCGCGCCAGCTCTCCGGCGGCCAGCGCCAGCGTGTCGCCATGGGCCGCGCGCTGGTGCGCGACCCGCAGGTCTTCCTGTTCGATGAACCGCTCTCCAACCTCGATGCCAAGCTGCGCGTGCAGATGCGCGGCGAGATCAAGGCCATGCACCAGCGCATCGGCACCACCACCATCTATGTTACCCACGATCAGGTGGAAGCCATGACCATGGCCGACAAGATCGTGGTGCTGCATGATGGCGTCATTGAGCAGATCGGCGCGCCGCTGGAGCTTTACGACAATCCCGCCAACCTCTTCGTTGCCGGTTTCATCGGCTCGCCCGCCATGAATTTCATTCGCGGCCGGGTGGAGGAAGGCGTGTTCCGCACCGCCAAGGGCCTCAGCCTGCCGCTGCCCACCAATGCCGATCTCGGCACACTTGGCGGCCGCGATCTCGTTTATGGCGTGCGGCCGGAACATATCCGCGCCGCTGAGACCGGCATCGAAGGCCGGGTCGAACTGGTCGAAGGCACCGGCTCGGAAATCTACGCCAAGCTCAATTGCAAGGGCGATGACATCGCCTGCCTGTTCCGCGAGCGCCTCAATGTCCGCTTCGGCGATACGATCCACATTGCCATTGATCCGGCAACAGTGCATCTGTTCGACAAGGACAGCGGCAAGCGTATCTGACAGGTGACAGGAGTGAACAGCATGGCAGACAAACAGGGCGGCAAGCATGTGCTCTGCGTGGGTGCCGCCGTGCTGGACACCCTGTTTCGTGTGCATGACATGCCGAAGGGCGAAGGCAAGGTCCTGCCCTATGAGATGCTGCAGATCGCCGAAGGAATGGCGTCCAGTGCCGCCTATGCCGTGCATCGCATGGGCGGCCGCGCCAGCCTCTGGGGTGCGGTGGGCGATGACCAAACCGGCACCCGCATCCTGCGCGATCTCGCAGAAAGCGGCATCGATGTTGCCGGCATGACCATCGCCGCCGGGGCGCGCTCGGCACTGTCGACGATCATCATCGATGACCGGGGAGAACGGCTGATCGTGCCTTTTTACGATCATCGCCTGCATGAGAAAAAACGCTCCTGTACGCCGGAAGATATTGCCCCTTTCGACGCCGTTCTGGTTGATGTTCGCTGGCCGGAACTGGCGCTTGATGTGCTCACCGTGGCGCACGCGCTTGGCAAACCAGCCATTCTGGATGGCGATGTGGCGCCGGTGGAAACGTTAGAGAAGCTTGCGCCCGCAGCAACCCATATCGTCTTTTCCGAACCCGCCGCCGCCCGGCTGACCGGACTTGAAACGGTGAAGGACATGCTGCCGGTGCTGCATTCCCGCTACCCGCAGACCTTCATCGCCGTCACCGCCGGTCCGCAAGGCTGCTGGTGGACGGAGGCCGGCGATCCCACGGTGCATTTCCAATCAACGATGCAGGTTCAGGCAGTGGATACGCTGGCGGCGGGCGATATCTTCCACGGCACCTTTGCGCTGGCGATGGCTGAAGGCATGGAAAGCCGTGCCGCCATCCGCCTCTCCTCCGTTGCCGCCGCCCTGAAATGCACGATCTTCGGCGGTCGCATCGGCGCACCCACGCGCGATGAGTCCGAGGAAGCCATGCGGCAATGGCTGGAGCGTGAAAGCGAACCCACGCTGCGCGCCTCCTGAGCGCATCCATTGCCCGCATAAAACTATTCCATTTTTGCGATGCCGTTTCGCGGAGAACTAGGCTAACGTTCGGACAGGCAAAGCTTTTCGCAAGCCGCGCCCGCTCCAATTTCAGCCTGCATTCCGCAAAAGTGATCGCCCGATGCATCAGACGACCCGCCCGAGACTGCGCGATATCGGTTTCCGGCCCGGCCATTTCGAGACCGGCCTGCTCAACGCCATCACCGATGTCGAAGGCGTGACCATCGGCCATTCGACCGTCATCGAAGGCGACACGATCCGCACCGGCGCAACCGCGATCCTGCCGCATGGCGGCAACCTGTTTCAGGACAAGGTGCCCGCCGCCTTCGCCGTCTATAACGGCTTCGGCAAGTTTGCCGGCTCGACCCAGATCGAGGAACTCGGCGAACTCGAAACACCAATCATCCTCACCAATACGCTGGCAACGGGCCGGGCAATCGAGGCGATCAATCGCCATACGCTGTCGCAGCCGGGCAATGAAAAGGTGGTGTCGATCAACTCGGTCGTCGGCGAGACCAACGATTCCCGCCTCAACGACATCCGCGCCGGACGCCCGACCGTTGAGGAAATTTCGGCCGCGCTGAAAAACGCCGCCACAGGCCCGGTGGCCGAGGGCGGCGTGGGTGCCGGAACCGGTACGGTCGCTTTCGGCATGAAGGGCGGCATCGGCACCGCATCCCGCATCGTCACCATCGCCAGGGAGACCTATACGCTCGGCGTGCTGGTGCAATCCAATTATGGCGGCCATCTGCTGGTCTGCGGCAAGCCCTATGTCAGCCCGGAGCATAAGGACAAGGACGGCTCGATCGTCATCATTGCCGCCACCGACGCGCCACTCTTCTCCCGCAACCTGAAGCGTCTGGCGGCCAGAAGCTTCGGCGGGCTGGCGCGCACGGGCGCAGCACTCAGCAATGGCTCCGGTGATTACGCGCTGGCATTTTCCACCGATGAGCGCCTTCGCCGCACGCCTGCGCGCCGCAAGGCCGTCGCAGACTATCCGGAACTTTCCAACGATGCGATTTCGCCGCTCTTCGAAGCAGCGATTGAGGCGACGGAGGAGGCGATCCTCAACTCGCTCTGCGCCGCAACCACGACAACCGGCTTTAATGCCGGCACCGGCAAGGC
The DNA here is from genome assembly GCF_053522465.1 of Agrobacterium sp. 22-214-1. NCBI lineage: Bacteria > Pseudomonadati > Pseudomonadota > Alphaproteobacteria > Hyphomicrobiales > Rhizobiaceae > Agrobacterium > Agrobacterium sp. 22-214-1. The sequence goes on from NZ_JBNWCK010000003.1 coordinate 546,051, forward strand.
CTCCACGGTCGAGGCCATTTCCATCGACGCCCTTAAGACCCTTCTTTCAGCCTGATTTTTCCAGACGGAGTTTTCATGACTAGCCCATCCGGTCGCATCGTTTACGTCAACGGCGAATTCCTGCCCGAAGCGGACGCCCGCCTTTCCATCTTCGACCGCGGTTTCCTGTTTGGCGACGGCATCTATGAAGTTACCTCCGTTCTGGAAGGCAAGCTGATCGACAGCGACCTGCACATGGCCCGGCTGGAACGCAGCGCCCGCGAAATCGACGTGCCGCTGCCGGTCACGACCAAGGAAATCGTCGAGGCCGAGCGCCGGCTGATTGCCGACAACAATCTCGTCGAAGGCATGATCTATCTGCAGCTGACGCGTGGTGCCGAAGACCGCAACTTCCTGTTTTCCACCGATCTGAAGCCGACGCTGGTCATGTTCACCCAGGCCAAGAAGCTGATCGGCACCCCGGTCGAGGAAGCTGGCATCGCCGTCAAATCCGTTCCCGATCAGCGCTGGGAACGCCGCGACATCAAGACCGTCTGCCTTTTGCCGCAGGTCATGGCCAAGCGCATCGCCAAGGCCGAAGGCTGCGACGAAGCCTGGATGATTGAGGATGGTTTCGTCACCGAAGGCGCTTCCTCGACCGCCTATATCATTACCGGCGACAAGAAGATCATCACCCGCGGCAACAGCAACAAAACCCTGCCCGGCTGCACCCGCCTTGCCGCGCTGCAATTGGCCAAGGAAGCCGGCTTCACGCTGGAAGAACGGCCTTTCACGCTGGAAGAGGCGCTGAATGCTGACGAGGCCTGCCTCACCAGCGCCTCCAACTTCGTGGTTTCGGTAACGAAGATCGACGGCAAGCCGGTTGGCAATGGCAAGCCCGGCCCGCTCGTCAGCCGCCTGCGCGCGCTCTATCTGGAAAACGCCCGCCGCACCGCGATTTAAGCAAACATCAGCCTTCGAGAACCGCCCATATACGCTCGACAACGGGCCGGCGGTTCTCCTTGGAACGATAAAGCCGGATATCGACGGCAATATCGAAACTGTCATCGGCGGCACGCACCAGCGCGCCGCTATCCAGCTCCTGCCGCATCAGGCTTTCCGGCACCCAGGCGACACCCCAGCCGGCCATCGCCATGGCTTTCAGCCCCACCGACATGCTGCCTTCATGCACCCGTTCGAATTGCGGCAGGCGCGCGCTCAGCAGATCGCGCAGCAACGGCCCGAAGAACGAAGCCTTTTCATAATCCAGATAGGCGAAGGGTTTTCGCGCATTTTCCACGAGTTCATGCAGCGGTGAACCGTCTTTCGCCGGCGCGGAAACGGGAATGATGTTTTCCGCACCCAGCACCCGGAACTCGAAGGTCTGCGCATCGAGCAGCATCGGCACTTCGGGATGGGCATAGGTCAGCAGGAAATCGCTCTGCCCATCCACCAGCGAATTGAGGTTTTCCTCCATGCTGCCGGAATCGGGCCTCAACACCGAAAACAGCGGTCCCGCCTTTTCGTTCACCCGCTTCAGCCAATCGGGAAAGAAGGTGAAGGACAGGGTATGCAACGCCGTCAGCCGCACCGTTCTGGCATCCGCCCCCTCCTCCTGAAGAAGCGTGCGCCGGGCATGATAAAGCTGCTTCAGCGTTTCCTGCGCCACCGGCACGAATTTCACACCCGCTTCGGTCAGCCGGGAAGGATAGGAGGCGCGGTCAACCAGCGTCGCGCCCACCCAGGCCTCCAGCTGCTTGATACGCCGGCTGAAAGCAGATTGCGTCACATGCCGCTCATCCGCCGCCTTCGAGAAATTGAGCGTTCCGGCCAGCGCCAGGAAATCCTCGAGCCATTTGACTTCCACGGCTCACACTCCCACCAACAATATCCTATCCGTTCATTCGGAAAGCGTCTTTATTAGGAGCAATGGGATGTGAATGAAACTCTTTTAAAGAGCCCTTGAATATTCGATCATCCGCGCCCGGCTGGAAACCAGTTCGATCCGATCATCGCCCAGACGATTGAGGCAGACGCGCTTCGTCCATGGCCCGTCAATCAGCGTGAAGAGGAAACGGTCATTGCCGAGCGCCTTTAGAGGCATGCTGCGGCGCGTCGGGCCGATGCCCATCGTCAGCGATGAGCCGCTGATCGAAAATTCGGCGCCCTCATCGGAGCGCCATGATCCTGAAAGATCATCCGGCACCGCATGATCGCGGACCAGCAGGAAGCGGCGGGCGGCGTGACCGGCCTCACCGACAATCGCACCGCCCTCAAGCCTCAGACGCATGGGCGACGATGCCGAACGCGACGATACCCAGCCATCGACATCTTCATAAAGCGTGTCGTCACCATCGATGAAGGTGGATGTGCTGCCCTTGATTTCCAGCCACCACGGCCCGCTTTCGGTCACGTAAAGGCCTTCCGGCAGGCTGGCGGCCGGCTTGGGCAAAGGCAGGCCGGTGAGGGCCACCATGTTTTCGAGCGCGATCTTGAAGCCGTTGGTATCCTCGCGGTTCGACACCACGACGAAACCCGTGCCGTTTTCCGGATCGAGGAGGAAATAAGTCTTGTAGCCCGGATGCGAACCGCCATGGCCGACGAAGCGCCTGTCGCCGAGATGCGACCAGCGCAGGCCGAGGCCATATTCGCTCATTCGCCCATCGGCCAACGAACGTTCAGCAGAAAGCCTGTCGAGAACGCCCGCGAAGCTGCCCTCGCCCCGCATCAGCCCCTGCAGCCAGCGGGTCAGCGCTTCGGCGCTGCCGGCGAGACTGCCCGAAGCGGAAATATGCAGACCGGCGGCCGAAAGCTGCCAGTTGTCTTCGGCTTTCCAGTAACCCGGCACAAGGCCATCGACCGGATCGTTCCAGACATCCGGCGCCTTCAGGAACACGCCGAAGGGGTCGGCAATCTGCGACTGCACGAAATCGTCAAAACGGAAACCCCGGCGTTCCAGCGCCGCTTCCACCAGACGATAACCGGTATTGGAATAGGACACCTCGCTGCCGGCATCGAAATTCAGCCGGGTCAGCCGCGAAAGATAATCGAGAAGCGGGCCGGCCTTCGTCTCGGTGTAAACGGAAAGGCCAAGCAGTGAGAGGCATTCCCGCGTATCCGGCAAGCCGCCACTCATATCCAGCGCCTGCCCCACCGTCACCTCGCGGAGCGGCGATTGCAACTCCGGCAGATGCTTGCCGAGTGTATCGTCAAGCCCGATCAGATCGGAATGGGCAAGCACCATCGCGCAAAAAGCGTGTTTGGTGACGGAAGCATAACGCACCACGCTCTGCGGCGTGAAAGGTGCGAATGTCGAAAGGCTCTCGACACCGCCCGCATGGGCGAAACGGATACCGTTGAGATCGAAACCAATGACGGCGCCACCCGGCTCGTTGCTCGCCCATTGCGAGACGAAGCTCTCGGCAAGCGTTGAAGCGGCGTTCCAGTCGAATTGCTGTGGCATGGTTCGGTCTCGTGTCTTTATTGCAGCGGGCGAGGACAACGGTTTTGTCACCGGCATCGCCGCTTGTTTCTTCTCCCCACCGGGGAGAAGGTGGCCCGAAGGGTCGGATGAGGGGGCAACGTTGCCGGATATCTCTACCCTTGCCCCCTCATCCCGCTGCCGCGGACTTCTCCCCCTCGGGGAGAAGAAGCGAGCGGCACCCGCTCGATCCATGTGTAACGTAAGGCTAAGGTGGCCGGCCGTCAGGCCGGCTCTTCCAGCCGGATGCTCAGGCTGCGCAGTTCTTCCGTATGCGGATGTTTCGTGCGGCCCTCACGCAGATCGTCCGCACTCAGCTGCTCCACCATGTCCCCGTTCAGCATCACGCCAACCTGCGGGCACAGATGCGCAATGACCGCGAGATTGTGGCTGACGAGAATATAGGTGAGGTTGCGCGCCGCACGCAGGTCCTGCAACAGGTTCAGGATTTCCGCCTGAACCGACACATCGAGCGCCGAGGTCGGCTCATCCAGCAGCAGCACCTGCGGGTCCGCGATCAGCGCACGGGCAATGGCCACGCGCTGGCGCTGGCCGCCGGAAAGCTGGTGCGGGAACCGGAAACGTACCGCCTGCGGCAGAGCCACATCCGAAAGCGCCTGCTGGATGCGCTTTTCGATATTGTCCATGCCGTGCACCAGCGGCAATTCGCTGAGAATGCGGTCGATGGTCTGGCGCGGATGCAGCGACCCGTAAGGATCCTGAAACACCATCTGCACCTGCCGGAAGAATTCCGGCGTGCGCTTCAGCGGTGCGTCCTTGCCGGCAAAGGCGATGCGGCCTTCCCAGCTCTCGTTGAGGCCCGCCATGGCGCGCAGGATGGTGGACTTTCCCGAGCCGCTTTCACCGACGATGCCGAAGCTGCCGCCCTTTTCGACCGAGAAGGATACGCCCTTCACCACTTCCCGGTCGCCGAACTTGATACGGAGATTATCGACGTCGATCATTGGCTGGACCACGCTGCATCACGGTTGAGAACGGGAAGACGCTCGCGCGGATGCGTCAGCGAGGGAATGCAGTTCAGAAGTCCCTTTGTATAGGGATGTTCGGCTTTCAGGAGTTCGGACGCCTTCAGCTCCTCCATCACCCGGCCGGAATACATCACGGCCACGCGGTCGCAGAAATGCGAAACGAGCGGCAGGTCGTGGCTGATGAGGATGAGGCCCATGCCGCGTTCCGACACCAGCTCCTCGATCAGCCGCAGGATTTCCGCCTGTACCGTGGCGTCGAGCGCGCTGGTCGGTTCGTCAGCGATCAGCAGTTCAGGATCAGGCGCGAGCATCATGGCGATCATCACGCGCTGGCCCATGCCGCCGGAAACCTCATGCGCATAGGACGAGGCGACCTGACGCGGATTGCGGATCTTCACCTGATCAAGCAGACCGATCGCCGCTTCCATGGCGGCACGCTTGCTGCCGCCCTTATGGGCCCGCCAGGCTTCCGCGATCTGCGCACCCATGGTCTTCACCGGGTTCAGCGAATATTTCGGGTCCTGCAGGATGAAGCCCGCCCGCTTTCCGCGGATCTGGCGCATCTGCCTTTCGCTGGCAGACAGCACGTCGATGCCGTCAAAGGCGAGCTTGTCCGCGCGGATATCCGCATTGGAGGGCAGAAGCTTCATCAGCGCACGCGCCGTCAGGCTCTTGCCGGAACCGGATTCGCCGACAATGCCGAGCTTTTCAGTGCCGAGCTTCATGGAAACACCACGCACCGCCTCGAAACGGCTGGTGCGGGTCTGGAAAGCGATCTTCAGATTTTCGATTTCGACCAGCATGGCTCAATGTCCCTTCGGGTCGAGAACGTCGCGCAAGCCATCGCCAAGGAAGTTGAAGGCGAGCGAAACGAGGAAGATGGCGATGCCGGGAATGGTGGCGACCCACCATTGTTCGAAGATGAAGCGCTTGGCGGTGGCGATCATCGCACCCCATTCCGGCGAAGGCGGCTGCGCGCCCATTCCGAGGAAGCCGAGGCTGGCGGCGGTGATGATGATCGAGCTCATGTCGAGCGTGATGCGCACGATAAGGCTCGGCACGCAAAGCGGTGCGATATGCCGGGCGATGATGCGCCAGGCGGAAGCACCGGTCAGGCGATAGGCCGCAACGAAATCGCTGCCGCGCACCGTCATGGTTTCGGCGCGGGCAAGACGCGCATAGGGCGGCCATGCGGTGAGCGCGATGGCGAGAATGGCGCTTTCGACGCCGGGCTTCAGCGCCGCGACGAAGGCGAGCGCGAGGATGAGGCGCGGGAAGGCCAGGAACACATCCGTCACCCGCATCAGCACCGTATCGACAATGCCGCCGAAATAACCGGCGATACAGCCGATGGCGAGCCCGATGGGTGCGACGAGCACGACGACGGCGATGACCATGCCGAGCGTGACGCGGCCGCCATAGAGAATGCGCGAGAGAATATCGCGACCGAGCTCATCCGTACCGAACCAGTGTTCGGCGCTCGGAAACGCCAGACGATTGCCGAGGTTCTGCGTCGCCGGATCGTAAGGGGCGAGCAGCGGCGCCAGCAGCGACAGCGCAATGAAGAGAACGATGATCGTAAGTCCGATCACCGCCAGCGGATTGGACTTGAGGTTGAGCCAGATGCGATACCGGTTTCCCCAGGCAGCCTGTGTTCGCGAATGCGGCGTCTCGTCCAGCGCCCAGTTTCTGAAATTAGCTAACATCATCGAACGCGAGGATCCATAACTCTGTAAAGCACGTCTGCGAGCAGGTTGAGGGCGACATAGATGAAGCCGATCAACAGGGTTGCGCCGACGACGGGGTTCATGTCCGCGTTCATGAGCGAGACGGTGAGATATTGGCCGAGGCCCGGCCAGCTGAACACGGTTTCCGTCACCACCGCACCTTCGAGAAGGCCGGCATAAGTGAGCGCGAGAACCGTGATGAGCTGCACGGCGACCGTCGGGAAGGCGTGCCCCCAGATCACGGTCATTGCCGAAAGCCCCTTGGCGCGGGCGGTGATGACATATTCGCCCTTCAACGCGTCGATCATGAAGGCGCGCGTCATGCGGGTGATATAGGCCATGCTGAAATAGGCGAGAATGCAGACCGGCTGCACCATATGGGCGATAGCGTCGTAAAAGGCGTCCCAGTCGCCGGCAAGCAGCGTGTCGACCGTCATCAGGCCGGTGACCTGCGTGATCATGCCGTCATAGATGATGTCCTGCCGACCCGGTCCTGGTGCGACGCCAAGCGTGGCGTAAAACACGAGCAGCGAAATCAGCGCCAGCATGAAAACAGGCACGGAGTGACCGGCAAGGCAGACGACGCGGATGACCTGATCGGTGATCTTGCCCTGCTTCACGGCAGCCCAGACACCGAGCGGAATACCGATCAGGGCTGCGAGAATAAGCGCGGCCGTGGCAAGTTCGAAGGTGGCGGGAAAAACACGCTTGATATCGATCCAGACCGGATTGCGGGTCAGGATCGAATTGCCGAAATCGCCATGCAGGACCTGCGAGACATAATGGAAGAACTGCACGACGAGCGGCTGGTCGAGGCCCATTTCGGCCCGAACCCGCACGATGACGTCTTCGGGCGCGTTATCGCCCACCGCCGCAATGACGGGATCGACGGGCATGACGCGCCCGATCATGAAGGTGATGATCATCAAACCGAACAGCGTCAAAAGGACGCTGCTCAGTATCGACGATATGCTTTTGACGCGCTTGTTCAATGTCACGCTTTCTTCGCATCGTGGTAGGAATTGCCTTCGGAGAGAACGCCGAGTTCGAAGCCGGAAACGCCCTTGCGGAAAGCGGCCGTCTTGCTCCACTGGAACATGAACACGAAGGGGCTGTTTTCCATGTGCTCGCGCTGCAGGGCTTCATAAAGCTCAACGCGCTTTGCCGGATCCTTCTCGTCACGCGCGGCTTCCGCCTTGGCGGCAAAGTCGTCGTTCTTGAAGCGCGAACGCCACAGGAAGGGCTTCGACTTGGCGTCGTCGCCATTGTCCTTGTTGATGTTGAAGACATCGGCGTTGGAATGCGGATCAAAGTAATCCGTGCCCCAGGCCGACAGCGCCATCTGGTGTTCGCGGGCGCGCATCTTGGTCAGAACCTGGCGGTTCTCGGCCGACTGCAGACGCACCTTGATGCCGATATCGGCAAGGTTCGCCTGGATGGCCTGCGCCAGATCGGGATAAGGCTGGGCGGAATAATGGTCCATGCTGATCTCGAAACCATCGGCAAGGCCGGCTTCGGCCATCAAAGCCTTGGCCTTTTCGACATCGCGCTGGAAGGGCGTGTCGTTGACAGCACCTGGAAAGCCCTTCGGCTCGAAGCTCTGGTGAATTTCGTGCGTCAGCGGCACGATGTTTTCCTGCATGCCCTTGTAGTCCAGCGCCCACTTGATCGCCTGCCAGACCTGCGGCTTCGCAAGGTTCTCATTGCCCTGGTTGAGCGAAATCAGCACCAGCGATGCGATGGACTTGCGCTCCAGCTCGATATTGGCGTCGTCCTTGACCGCACGCAGCTGCTCGGATGTCAGGTCGCGGGCAATGTCGATATCACCCTTCTGCAGCATCAGAAGCTGGGAGGACGGATCGGTGACATGGCGCAGGATGACGCGCTTGATGTTGCCCTTATAGGGACCGTTGGGATTGACTGTCAGCGCGACGCTTTCGCTGGGCTTCCAGGCTTGCAGCATGAAGTCGCCAGAACCGGCGCTGTTCTTCTGCAGCCAGCCATTGCCAAGGTCCTCACCGGAAGCATTGGCGAGAACTGCCTTCTTTTCGACGATCGCGCCGATATTGGCGGAAAGGCAATAAAGCAGGAAGGAGATGGCGGTCGGCTTTGCCGTCGTCAGCTTTACCGTCTTGTCATCAGCAGCAACAATGGTCGTCTCGGCATTGTCAGGCGTGAAGCCGAACTGGCTGATGATGAAGGCCGGGCTCTTGTTCATCTTGATGGCGCGCTGCAGCGAGAAGGCGACGTCTTCCGCCGTGACCTTGGCGCCGCTCGCGAAGGTCGCTTCGTCACCGATCGTGAAGGTGAAGACCTTGCTGTCCGCATCGGCTTCCCAGGATTTCGCGATGACCGGATCGACCTTGGTGGAATCCTCACGGTTGGCGCGCACCAGCTTCTGATACATGTTGGAGATGATTTCACCGCCGACGGCTTCGAAACCTTCATGCGGGTCAAGGCTCGTCATATTGTCCAGCTGCTGCGCAACAACCAGAATATCCTTCGGCGTCGCGGCAAAGGCCGGAATGCGCGCATAGGACAGGAACGGAACGGCAGCGCCGGCAATCAGCAGGTTGCGTCTTGAAATCATCGAAAATCCCCTTTCGGACCTTATTTTTCGGAAAACGGTATGGGTTTGCCCCAATCCAGTCATTTTTTTTATGTTTTCCCGCGATTACCACGAGCAAACGAGGCCCGACCAATTCCAAATTTGGCAGAGCCTATGCACGGATTGCATTTGCTCCCGCCTTGACCTTTCCTCTACCAATTCAGAAAACTCGTCCGCACGCGCGTCCGCGCAATCCCATTTCCGAAGGTGAATGACCATGACCGATCAAAAAACCGTACCCGTCTTCGACGGCCACAACGACGTGCTGCTGCGGTTATGGCGATCGGGCAATGCTTCCCCCGAAACGCTTCTTATCGAAGGGGATACGGTCGGCCACATCGACCTGCCGCGCGCCAAGAAGGGCGGCCTGGCCGGCGGCCTCTGCGCCGCCTATGTGCCTTCGCCCAGCATGGACAAGGACGCCAACGGCGACTACCCGACGCCGACCGAGGCGGATGCGCTGAAGGCGACGCTTGCCATGGCCGGCCTTTTGTTCCGGGCCGAGAAACAATCCGCAGGCGCGCTCAAGGTCTGCCGCACGGCCGCCGATATCCGCAACGCCATGGCAGAGGGCGCTTTCGCTTCCGTCTTCCATATCGAAGGTGCGGAAGCGATCGGCGCCGATCTGGATGCGCTTCACGTTCTCTACGAAGCGGGCCTTCGCACGCTCGGGCCGGTCTGGAGCCGCCCGAACATCTTCGCTTACGGCGTTCCCTTCCGTTTCCCCTCGACGCCGGATATCGGCCCCGGTCTCACGGATGCCGGCAAGCGACTGATAAAGACCTGCAACGAGCTGAAGATCATGGTCGACCTGTCGCACATGAACGAGCAGGGCTTCTGGGACATTGCCGGGATTTCCGACGCGCCGCTGGTGGCTTCGCACTCCAACGCCTATGCGCTGTGCAATCACAGCCGCAACCTGACGGATCGTCAACTTGACGCCATCCGCGACACGGGCGGCCTTGCCGGCATCAATTTCGGCGTTCTGTTCCTGCGTCAGGACGGCGTGAAGAACCCGGATACCGATCTCAACGAACTCGTCCGCCACGTGGACTATATCGTCAACCGCATCGGCATCGATCACGTCGCGCTCGGTTCGGATTTCGACGGAACCACCATTCCCGCCGCCATGAAGGACGCAGCCGACCTGCAATGGCTTGTCGAAGCCCTGTGCAAGGGTGGTTATGACGACGAGGCGCTTGCCAAAATCTGCCACGGCAACTGGATTCGCGTGCTCGAAAAAACCTGGGGCGCGTGAGGCATATTGCAATTTATCTCCGGCGCAAAGCGCCGGAGATGTGAGCGGCAGGCCCTTAAGCCTTTGCCGCTTTTTTCTTGCCGGTCGCCCGGAAAGCCAGAAGCCCGGCGACGACACCGATCATCGCCCATTTCATCGGCAGCACATCCGCCGTCTCGCTGCGGATCGGCAATACGGTCACGGTGCCCGGACGGGATTCATAGCCCATCTGCCCTTTCGCCTTGGCCTCCGCGATCTGTTGCGGCGAAACGACCCATTCGGCGCCGCGCATCTTATCCACCGCCATGTATCCGCCGCCCGCCACGAGGGCGACGACGAGCGAAACTATTATTCTTGTGGGCTTGTTCATTGGCATCTCCTTCAATCGAAAGGAGCGTGTAGTCGCATCAAACGGCGCCACCAAGCAACCGCAACGGTCAATTTGGCGTCATTCGGAACAATCCCGCCAATCATGCATTCCATAGTTGTATTTTCAGCGCCCAACCGGTGAAATTCACGCATGATCGGACATAAACTTCACATCGACACTTCATGCTTTTCTGCTAATCACATTTCCTCAACCGAAACGAATTAGCGACACAATCCTGTGGTTCGCCAACAGGAACTGGCGCTGGGCAAAGTAAATGGCAGACAAGAGCGAAATTACACAAACCGATGTTACGGAATCTGCGGTTGAAAGCTTTTTTGCCAGAAACCGACCCTATCTGACCGCGATCGCCATTACGCTGGTCTTCGTGATGATGACCTTCGCCATCTATCACCTGACCTCCGAAGTCCGTTATGACGACGTCATCGATGCGCTGACGCAGACCTCGGCCTCGGCGGTGCTGCTCGCCATCCTCTTCACCGCGCTCAGCTTTCTGGCGCTGATATTCTACGACGCCAATGCCATCGAATATATCGGCCGCAAGCTGCCCTTTCCGCCCATGGCGGCAACTGCGTTTGCGGCCTATGCCATCGGCAATACTGCCGGTTTCGGCCCCTTGAGCGGTGGCGCCATCCGCTTTCGCGCCTATTCCCGGCTGGGTCTGTCACCCGGCGAAATCGCCCGCGTCATCGCCTTCGTCACGCTGTCCTTCGGGCTTGGGCTGCTTTCGGTCAGCGCCATCTCCACCTTCATCGTCGCACCGCGCATCGCCGCCATCATCGGCGTCGATGCCGCTATTCTCAGGGGTGCAGCGCTTGCCATAATCGCGGTTCTCGTGGTGGCGGCCTATGTCGGGCGCAACGGGCGCGCCATCCGGCTCGGCGCATGGCGTCTTCGTCTCCCGGACAGCCGGACATCGTCGCGCCAGTTCCTCGTCTCCGCTTTCGATATCGCCGCCTCCGCCTCCGTGCTTTATGTCCTGCTGCCCGACACGCATCTCGGCTGGCCGACATTTTTCGCCATCTACGCCACCGCCGTCGGCCTCGGCGTCCTCAGCCATGTGCCCGCCGGCCTTGGCGTCTTCGAAACCGTCATGGTTGCGGGGCTGGGCAACGCCATCAGCGTCGATCAGCTGCTCGGAAGCCTCGTTCTCTACCGCGTGATCTATCACGTCCTGCCGCTGGTGGTGGCCATTCTGGTCATGCTCGTCTCGGAGATGAAGCAGTTCGCGGCAAAGCCTGTTGTGTCGGATATCAGCCAGCTTGCCGTCAGGCTCGCACCGCCGCTGCTATCGACCTTCGCGATGATCCTCGGCACCATGCTGATCTTTTCTAGCGTGACGCCGACGCCGGACAGCAATCTGGATTTCCTCTCCAATTTCGTGCCGCTTCCCATCGTCGAGGCGGCGCATTTTCTGACGAGCATTCTCGGCCTCGTCCTTGTCGTCGCCTCGCGCGGCCTCGGGCAGCGGCTTGACGGCGCCTGGTGGATTGCGCTGGTCGCCGCCTCGCTGGCGCTGGTCCTCTCGCTCCTCAAGGCCATTGCCGTGTTCGAAGCCGCCATTCTCGGCGTCTTCATCGCGGCCCTTTCCGTCAATATGCGCAGCTTCAACCGCCATGCCTCGCTGGTGAAGCAGGCGCTGGGCCCAAGCTGGCTCGCCGCCATGGCCGTCATCATTGCCGGCGCGGCGACAATCCTGCTCTTCGTCTATCGCGATACGGATTACAGCCAGACATTGTGGTGGCAGTTCGAATTTTCCGAGGAAGCGCCGCGCGGATTGCGCGCCCTTCTCGGCCTCGTGCTCGCCTCCTCCACCATCGCCATCTTCAGCCTGATGCGGCCGGTGGCCTTCAGGCCGGACGCCATCAAGGCCGACGACGTCACGAGTGCGACCGGCATCGTCATGACACAGGATGCGGCCGACGCCAATCTGGTGCGCATGGGCGACAAGCACGTGATGTTCTCCGAAAGCGGCAACGCCTTCATCATGTATGGGATTCAGGGCCGCTCATGGATCGCCTTCGCCGATCCGGTCGGCGACGAGGATGATTTTCCGGATCTGGTCTGGCAATTCGTGGAAGCCGCCCGTGGCGCCGGCGCGCGCGCCGCCTTCTATCAGATTTCGCCTTTCCTTCTCTCCCATTGCGCCGATGCGGGCCTGCGCGCCTTCAAGCTCGGCGAACTGGCATTGGTCGATCTCACCGCATTCGAACTGAAGGGCGGCAAGCTCGCCAATCTTCGCCAGTCGCTGAGCCGCGGCGCGCGCGACGGACTGACCTTCGAGGTGGTCGAGCAAGCGCAGGTGGCGGATATTCTGGATGAGCTGAAACAGGTCTCCGATGGCTGGCTCGCCCACCACAATACCCGGGAAAAGCGCTTCTCGCTTGGCGCTTTCGAGCCGGATTACATCCTGTCGCAACCCGTCGCCGTGCTGCGCAAGGATGGAAAGATCACCGCCTTCGCCAATCTGATGGTGACGGACACGAAAAAGGAAGCCACCGTCGACCTCATGCGTTTTTCGCCGGATGCGCCCCGCGGCTCGATGGATTTTCTCTTCGTCAGCATCATGCAATATCTGCGCGAGGCGGGCTATGAGAGCTTCAATCTCGGCATGGCCCCCATGTCCGGCATGTCGAAACGCGACGCCGCCCCCGTCTGGGACCGCATCGGCAGCACGCTTTTCGAGCACGGCGAACGGTTCTACAACTTCAAGGGACTTCGCGCCTTCAAGGCGAAGTTCCACCCGAAATGGGAACCGCGTTACCTTGCCGTGCAGAACGGCGCAGACGCCGCTCTGGCGCTGATGGATGCGACGGTTCTCATCAGCGGCGGCGTCAGAGGAGTGATCGGAAAATGAGAAAACCCAGCATGCTGAAAGCGGTTCTTGCCGCCTCCGCCCTGTTCGTCTCCCCCTTGTTCGTTTCTGGCGCCGTTTTCGCGCAGGACAAGCCCGCTTACGAGACCGGCATGATCCCCGCCGGGCACATCATGGTGCCGGATGGCGATATTCTCGCCAGCGTCTTCCTGATTTCCGATGCGGACGGGTGGACAGCCGCCGATGAGACCCGCGCCAAGGCGCTGGTGGAAAAGGGCGCAGCCGTGGTCGGCATCGACTTCAAGGAATATCTGAAGGCGCTCGAGGCCGATGACGACGAGTGCATCTATATGATCTCGGACATCGAGTCGCTCTCGCAGCAGATTCAGCGCACCGCCGGCACGAGCAGCTATCGCCAGCCCATCCTCACCGGCATCGGCAAGGGCGGAACGCTGGCGCTGGCGATGATTGCGCAGAGCCCCGTCTCCACCGTCCGGGAAGCCATCGCCGTCGACCCCAAGGCCGGCCTGCCGCTCGAGAAAATCCTCTGCACCCCCGCCACCAAGGACAAGGCGGATGGCGAAACGGTCTATGGCCTGACCGACGGCCCGCTGCCCGCCCCCGTCAGCGTGCTGTTCACGCCTGCCGCGGATCAGAAGGGCCGCGACCACGTCAATGCGCTCGTCAAACTGCATCCCGATATCGACGTGACGGATGTGGATGACAAGGCGGACGAGGTTCTGACCCAGACCCTGTCCGACCAGATCGACGCCGCAGGCGACACCGACAGCCCGCTTGGCCTGCCGATCAAGGTTCTGGAAACCAGCCCGGTGATGGACACCATGGCGGTGATCTATTCCGGCGACGGCGGCTGGCGCGATCTCGATGAGGAAGTGGGCGGCGCCTTCCAGAAGGAAGGCATACCCGTCATCGGCGTCGATTCGCTCCGCTATTTCTGGAAGGAAAAGAAACCGCAGGAGGTCGCCACAGATCTCGGCCGCATCATCGACACCTATCGCAAGGAATGGAAAGTGCGCAATGTGGTGTTGATCGGCTATTCCTTCGGTGCCGATATTCTTCCCGCCACCTATAATCTGCTGCCGGACCGCGACAAGTCGCATGTCGTGCAACTGACCCTGATGGGACTTTCGACCGAAGTGGATTTCGAGATTTCCGTCGAAGGCTGGCTTGGCGTTGCCGGTGAAGGCAAGGGCGGCAAGACGGTGGATGACATCGCCAAGATCGATCCGAAGCTGGTGCAATGCATCTATGGCACGGAAGAAGAAGATGAAGACCCCTGCCCCGGCCTGAAAGCCAAAGGCGTGGAAGCGGTCGGCATCGAGGGCGGCCACCATTTTGACGAGGACTACGAGGGGCTGGCCAAGCGTATCGTGACCTCGCTGAAGACCCGGCTGCCGAAATAGCCCGCATCATCACAGGCCGATATTCCGCATCTCGGATAATCTTTGACGGCGAATGCATCGCCGATGCTTCTTCGCGTCGCGGCCGTGCTTGCGGAATCGCTTAAACTATTATTCAAAAGAAACCGGCCTGCAGTGGATGTTCATCACATTTCCGCAACCGTGCTGCTGTTGATCGCCAACCATGGATTTTATATTTCCGGACGGGTTCAGGGAGCCGCCGCATGCCCGCTTCAAAGCGAAAGACGAAAACACCAGTCCTCGTGGAACGCATCGATCATTTCGTCGGCCAGGTCAAAGAGGCGATGAAGAGCGATGACACGCTGCGCAACAGAAAAATCCGTGATCTGTGGGATGCCGAGGTCCGCTACCATTTCGACAATGGCCGCACCGAAAAGACGCTCGAACTCTACATCATGAAATATCGCAATGCGCTGAAGGCCGAGTTCGGCGTCAAGAGCACACCGCTTGCCATCTGCAACATGAAGAAGCTGCGCGAGCGGCTGAACACCTATATTGCGCGCGCCGACTATACGAAAACCGGCGTGGCGACCTCCATCGTCGAAAAAATCGAACGGGCGGAGTTCAATACCGCCGGCCGCAAGCCGACCGTTCTGCTGCGCATCGCGGACTTCATTTCGGCGATGAACGGCATGGGAACGAAAGAAGAGATGCAGACCCTGTGGAACGCTGAAATCGGCACCATGAAGGGCAGAGCCCAGACAACGATCATCTCCTACATCACCAAATATCGTAACGCCATCCGCGAGGCCTTCGGCGACGACCACCCGATGCTGAAGATCGCCACCGGCGATGCCGCGATGTATGACGATGCGCGCCGGGTGAAGATGGAGAAGATCGCCAGAAAGCACGGCGCGCTGATCACTTTCGAGAATTATCGGCAGGTTCTGAAGATTTGCGCGGACTGTCTTTTGTCCGCCGATCCCCTGATGATCGGCATCGGCCTGATCGGCATGACGGGACGCCGCCCCTACGAGGTCTTTACCCAGGCCGAATTTTCACCTGCCCCCTATGGCAAGGGCGTCTCCAAATGGAGCCTCCTGTTCAACGGCCAGGCCAAGACGAAACAGGGCGAAGGAACGAAATTCGGGATTACCTATGAAATCCCGGTTCTTGCCCGTTCGGAAACCATTCTGGCCGCCTATAGGCGCCTGCGCGAAAGCGGGCAGGGAAAATTGTGGCATGGCATGTCGATCGACGATTTTTCGTCGGAAACCCGCCTGCTGCTCAGGGACACGGTTTTTAACCTGTTCGAGGATCTCTGGCCGAAGGAAGAGCTTCCCAAGCCCTATGGCCTCCGACACCTCTATGCCGAGGTGGCCTTTCACAATTTCGCGCCGCCGCATGTGACCAAGAACAGCTACTTCGCCGCCATTCTCGGACATAACAACAACGACCTCGAAACCTCGCTGTCCTATATGACCTATACGCTGCCGGAAGATCGCGACGATGCGCTGGCACGGGCCAAACGCATCAACGAACGGACGTTGCAGCAGATGGCGACAATCGCGCCGGTTTCCCGCAAGGCGTGATGCGTTAAAGTCATTTTCCGGGCGTAAAACCGCTCGGCAGCTTTGCCGGAAATGCTCCGGCCGCGGATTTCAGTTCTCCGCGGCCAGCCGTTTCATTCATCAAACCCGCGCGTCACCGGAGGTGCGGTAAAGCAGGGTCAATACCGTCAGCATCAGCCCCACAAGTGCGACCGAGCCGAAAATGTAGAAATTCCACTCGGGCGCCAGACCCCGCTGCAGCACCAAGCCGCCGATCATCGGACCGGCAATGCCGCCGAGCCGCCCGACCGCCAGCGAAAAACCGAGACCCGTGCCGCGAATATGAACGGGGTAGAGCCGTCCCACCAGAACATTGGCGAGAATCTGGGTGCCAATGGTGCCCGCACCCGCAAGGGCGACGAAGGCATAAAGAAGCGGACCCTTGTTCACCGTCAGGGCGAAGATCGAGGCGGCGCCGATGACAAACAGGATCGCCACGACCACCTTGACGTTACCCTTATCCGCAAACCGCCCGCCGATGAGGATGCCGATCGCGGCCCCGACATTGAGCATGACGGAAAAGCTGAGCGCCGAGCTGATGTCATAACCCATCTTGTTCATGATGGTGGGCAGCCAGTTGACCATGCCGAAGGTGAGAAGCAGCGAGCAGAAGTGGATGCCCCAGGCATTCAGCGTCGAGAGCAACCGGCCTTCCGAGAACAGCGCGCCGACGCCGCCCTTTTGAATTTTCGCATGCGGCACGATGCGTTGCAGACCGTAGCTGTCGCAAATGCCGTCAGCCTCCGCCTGCCGCCCCTTGCTTGCCAGCCATTCGGGCGATTCCGGCAGGAACCGCATGAAGATCGGCAGAAGAATAAGCGGCAGGCCGCCGATCAGCATCAAGGGCCGCCAGCCATAGGTCTCCAGAAGAAGGATGCCCATGACGCCGGAAATGATGCCGCCGATAAGATAACCGAGGAAAGACAGGGAATTGGCCTGCGCCCTGCGATGCGGCGGCGAAAATTCCAGCACCAGCGCGGTGACCGTCGGCAACAGCGCGCCAAGCCCGAGACCGGCGAAGAAGCGTGTGATTTCGAAGGCGAGAAAATTCGGCGTCATGGCCGAGGCGATCATCATCGCCGAAAAGCCGGCGAGGCTGAGAAGAACCACCTTGCGGCGGCCGATGCGGTCGGCCATGGTGCCGGCAAATAGCGCCCCCAGCAGCATGCCCACCAGCGTCAGCGCGGCAGCGCGCCCGACCATGGCCGGGTTGAGCGCCCATGCGCTTTCTTTCAAGAGCGCCGGTGCGACGGCACCATAAACGACCAGATCGTAGCCGTCAAACATGATCATCAGGCCGCATGTCGCAATAACGCCGGCCGGGTTCTTCGTCCGCGCTGACGCGGCGCTCAGATAATTCGTGGACATGTTCCTCCCTTTCACGCATGAACGCGCCATCCGGTATGGATAAGCGTCTCCCGTTCCTGCGATATCCTCCGTGAGTGCCCGGCGTGCTCCACACTGATATGTGCCCTGCTCCTGTCAAGCACATATCGCCAGCATCACCCGCCTTCGATTAAATGTTGCATTTGCAAAAATTGCAAATGAAATATTAACAAATGCCAGGCGCATCGCGCCGACGAAATTCAGCCGGGCCCCAGCCCGGAAATCGTCGACAGCGTCGGCGTCCAGCTCAAAATATGAATGCGGTTATAAACACCGTGAATGACGAATGGATCGGCGTCGCTGAAGGCGATGACGTCTTCGATCGAGCGCGCCTGCGCGATAATGAGAGCGGCGGATGGGCCGTCGGCAACCGCACTCATCGGACCGGACACAAGAATCTTGAACCCTTCCGCCATCGCCTCGCCATTGCGCAGATGGGCCTTGTGAGCCTCTATCTGCGCCGCCCGTTGCACGGCCGCAGCGGGATCGCTTTCGGCGAAACGCACGTAAAGCCGGGTTCGGTCGCTCCCGCCTCTCATCGGGCGAGCACGAAATCGTGGTTCACCGACCAGAACCAGTCGCCGATGAAACCCAGGTCCCGCGCCTTCTGCGCATCTTCCACCCGCTGGAAATCGGCGAGCAGACTTTCCTTCACCCCGAAGACCGCATCCGAACGGATATAGGGATCGTCGGGATCGAAAATATGGGTGACGAGCGTAGTGAAGCCTTCCGCCGAAACGATATAGTGCAGATGCGCCGGCCGGTAGGGATGCCGCCCCATGGCGCGCAACAACTGCCCAACCGGACCGTCATCCGGGATCGGATAATATTTCGGCTTGGCGGCCCGAAACCAATAGCGCCCATCCTCGCCGGTGATGAAGACGCCGCGCAGGTTGAAATCGGGCTGGATGCCCTTCTGCTGCACATCATAAAAACCTTCGTCATTGGCCTGCCAGACATCGATACGCGCACCGGCGACCGGCGCTCCCTCGGTATCGAGGATGCGGCCGGTGACCACCATATCCTCACCCTTGCCATCGAGGCAGATATTCGCACCCATCGGCATTTCCGGCGCATCCGCGACATGGAAGGGGCCGAGAACGGTCGATTCCGACGCGCCGCTCGGCTTGCGATGATTGATGGCGTCGACCAGCATGGAGACGCCGAGAATATCGGAAAACAGGATCCATTCCTGCCGCCATTCATTGCAGATCTGGCCAACCTCGGTGAGAAAATGAATGGCCTTCATCCACTCCTCCTCGGTCGGTTCGATTTCCTTCACCGCCTCGTGCAGCTTGCGCGTCACCACGGCCATGATTTCCTTCAGACGCGGATCGTCACAGTCGCGCATCCGCGCGATCACCGCTTCAGCCGAACGTTCCTCGACGAAATAGCCGTCATCATTGCTCATCTTCATATCCATCGTCTCCTCCTCCCATCACTCCGGCCGCGCGCCCTCGAAGGCGCGTTGCAAAAGGTCGCGGATCGCAGTTTTTTCGATTGGCCGCGGGCACCAGTAAGGATTGGCCGTTGCAAGCTCCGCCATGCGGTCGAGATCGTCCGCCCGGACCCCGAGAGCGGCAAGGCTCGACGGCGCGCCAAGCCGGGCGGCAAAATCGTAGAGCCCGGCCCCTGCCCTGCCGCCGACAAGAGCGGCAAGCGGCGCGAGCAGATCCGGCGCCGCCTGTTCCACATAGGCGATGGTATGCGGCAGAAGCACCGCGTGGGTTTCCGCGTGCGGCAGATCGAGACTGCCGCCCAGCGTGTGGCAAAGCTTGTGATGCAGCGACATGCCGACGGCGCCAAGCACCGTGCCGCACAACCACGCACCATAAAGCGCGGTCTCGCGCGCCTTGACATCCTTCGGCCCAGCTTTCACGCCGGGAAGCGCCTCGATCATCGCTCGCAGCCCCTCAACCGCCATCAGGCTCGCGATGGGATTGCGGTCCTGCGCGTAAAGCGCCTCCGCCGCATGCGCCATGGCGTTCAGCCCGCTCGTCATGCTGATGGCGACCGGCAATCCAAGCGTCAGTTCCGCATCGTAAATCACCACTTCCGGCAGGATTTCCGGCCCGCGCATGGTGGTCTTCACCCCGTTTTCCGTCTGGCCGAGAATGGGCGTCACCTCGGAGCCGGCATAGGTGGTCGGGATGACGATCTGCGCCGCATCGGTGCGCAGCGCAATGGCCTTGCCGAGACCGGTGGTGGAACCGCCGCCGAGCGCCACAACGCAATCCGCTCCGGTGGCGCGATAGGCTTCGACCGCGTTTTTCGTCACCTCGACCGGCGTATGCATGGCCGCATCGGAGAAGACACCCACGGCAAGCCGGCCGAGCCGGGCGGCAAGCGCCTCCGCGTCGCCCTTCTGCTGCGGCGTGGAAAGCACCAGCGCCCGCGACAGGCCGAGGCGGCGGATTTCTTCCGCCACGCCCGCCGAGCTGCCCGCGCCGAAGACGATGCGGGCGGGAGCGGCCATATAGACGAAGGGCTGCATGGTTCAGCGCCCGTCGAGCTTGAACAGGCGGCGCGCATTGGTGCGGCCGATCTTTATCCGGTCGGCCTCGGCGATGGTCGTCGCGTTGAACCAGTCGGAGGCATGGTCGATATTCTCGAAGGGCCAGTCCGTGGAAAACAGGATGCGATCCGCACCGATTTCCAGAATGGCGTCGATCAGCGTCTGGGTGCGGAAATTGCCCGAGGTGGTGATGTGGAAATTCTTGTTGAAATAGTCCACGAAACGGCGCTTGGCCGGATAACGCGGCGGCAGCTTCACCCAGGCATTACGATGGTCGATGCGCCACATCATGTAAGGCAGGCCCTCGCCCATATGGCCGAGGATGATGTTGAGGCGCGGATGCTCGTCGAACAGGCCGGACGCCATCAGACGCAATGCGTGCACCGCCGTTTCCTGCGCAAAAGCCCAGGTGGGGCCTAGCAGCCAGGGATGGCCGTCATAGATGCGCGAATCCTGCGGCAGCGGGTTGCGCGGATGCAGGTAGAAGGGCACGTCGAGCTTTTCCACCTCGCCCCAGAATGGGCGATATTGCGGCAGGTCGTAATAAAGCGGCGTCTGGCCATCGCCCTCCTGGCTGAAACCATTGACGAGCGCGCCGACGAAACCGAGATCGTTGACGCAGCGCTGAAGCTCCTGCGTCGCCGCATCAGGGTCCTGCAATGGCAGGGCTGCGAAGGCAAGGAAACGATCCGGCCGCCTGGCGCATTCTTCGGCGAGGACGTCATTTGCCCGCCGCGCGATCTCGATCGCCTTCTTCCTGTCGGGAATGGCCTGCACCGCCGGCGCGTTCAGCGACAGGATCATGGTTTCGATGCCATGCGCATCCATCAGCTTCAGGCGCGTATCCTGAATGTCGAGCAGGCGGTGCTGCAATTCCTTCCAGTAATCGCCGGGCACGAACCCGGCCGAATCCTGAAGCGTTTCCGGGATTGCGAAATGCTCCTCGAGAGCGACCTTGCCTTGCATGTGGTTTCCTCCGAATTCACTCTTTGATTTGCCGCCTGAGAGGCGATCAATATTGACCCTTGGGTTCCAGCCCGAGCATGCTCTGGCCGATCATGGTGCCCACGGCGTCCCAGTTCATGCTGATATGGCGGCCGACCGCATTCGCATCCCGCCACGCCCGCTGCACCGGGTTGGAAAGATCGAGCCCGACGCCGCCGGTGGAATCGTTGAGCGCCTGCACGGCGCGCAGGGCGAGAGACACCGCAAAGGACTGGCCGCGACGACTGAGAAGACGGTCATCCACCGTAAATTCCGCCCGGCCTTCGATCCTTGCCTGCGAGAGCGCCTGTGCGCGGGCAACATCGCGCAGCAATATTTCGCAAGCCGCATCGACGCTCGCCGCAGCTTCCGCAACGCGCAGCTGGATGGTCGGAAATTCGGCCATGCGATTATTGCCGCCCGCCACCGCACCGCGCGTCACCCGGCCGCCGACGTGATCGACATAAGCCGCAAGCGCGCCCCGGGCCGCACCGACGCCTGCCGCCGCGAGACAGGAGGGAATGCCGGTCAGAAGCGGCATGTTGAACAGGCCTTCCTCCGCATAATAGTGTCCGCCGGGCGTCTTTCCGCTGGTCGCGTCCGGAAAGGTCAGAACCCGGTGCTTGGGAACGACGACATCGTCGAGAACGAGCGTCTTGGAACCCGTGCCGGCGAGGCCCACCACGTGCCAAGTGTCTTCGACCACATATTGCCCGGCGGGAACGAGCAGGAAGGCCGGAACCGGCTTGCCTTCACCCTGCGGCGGCAGGATGGCGGCGCAGAGGGACCATTGCGCGTTTTCGCAGCCCGAGGCGAAAGCCCATTTGCCGCTCAGGCGATAACCGCCATCGGCGAGCTCCGCCATCTTTACGGGCGCATAGGAACCGCACAGCAGTGCATCGGGGTTTTCGCCCCAGACATCGGCCTGCGCCTCTTCCGGAAACATCGCCAGCAGCCATTGATGGGCCGACAGCAGGCCGGCGACCCAGCCGGTCGACGCACAGGCGGCCGAAAGCTCGATATTGGCCTCGACCAGTTCGGCGAAATCGCCGCCCTTGCCGCCGAAGGCGCGGGGTTTGACGATATCGAAATAACCGATGCCGCGTAGCGCTTCGATGTGGCTGGCGGGAACGCGCCGGGCCTCCTCCGTCTGTCTGGCGCTTGCCCGGAAAAGATCGGCTATGCCGGTAACGCGGCTTGCGAGGCGGGCACGCGGGTTCGTTTGCGCCGGCAGCGGCGCATGGCTCATATCGTTCATGATTGTCTCCTTGCGGACTTTACTGGCCGGATGTTGCTGGCCGGAGGTTATCCCGCCGGGTTTATCTGGGCGGCAATGATCAGGCGGGCAGGCTCGCGGGGCTTGCGGCGCAATATTGGGCGTTTTCGTAGAGCAGCGGCCGTGTCGTCTCGCTGACATCGGCCGAAACAACCTGTCCGATGAAGACGGTATGGGTTCCGTAAGGCATGGCCGCAACCCGACGGCAGGCGATGGCGGCATGGGCCGTGGGCAGATAGAGAACGCCATTGTCGTGGCGCTGCCATTGACCGTCGCGGAAACGCTCTTCCGGCGACACCTTGCCGCTAAAGGCATCCGACAGGGCGATCTGATCCTGCGTCAGCACATTGACGATGAAATCGGGCCGGCACAGCAACAGTTCATGCAGCAGGGTGCGATTGTTCAGGCAAACCAGCAGGGACGGCGGCTCCATTGAGACCGAAGTGACGGCCGTGACCGTCATGCCGTGATCGCGCTGATCACCGGAAGCGCAGGCCGTGATAACCGTTACAGTCGCCGGAAAACGACGCATCGTTGAACGGAAATTCTGACCGACGCCTTCAGGCGCAAGGCTGCTCAGGCCAAACAATGCTGATGTCATGAGATCCTCCCAAATCCTGCATTCTTATTTATTTGCGTTTGCAACATTTGTCAATGCAAATGTTTTTCGTCATTTTTTGTGAAAGGCAGAACGCCGCATTCCCCCGTCTTATGGGGCGAAGCTATTGAAACGGATGGATTGTGCCGGTACAGCCGATAGGCGCACATCAGCATCTGCGCAGATGGTTCTCAAACGGGGATTTGCTCGTGTCCTATCAATTCACCGATTCGGTACCCTACCTGCTCAACTGGGTGGGCGTTCGGCTTGGCGAGCGCTTTTCGGTAAGACTGGCCTCCTATGACATCACCCTGCCGATGTATCGCGTGCTGGCGACGCTGAGGCAGCAGGAGAGCAAGACGCTGACCGAGCTTTCGGACATGGTATCGGTGGAGATTTCCACGCTGTCCAGGCTCGTAGGGCTGATGGTCCGGCGTAACCTCGTCAGCCGCGAACGGCCGCTCGACAATGCGCGCATCGTGCGCATCACCCTCACCCCGAAGGGCGAGGAACTGGCCGATGAACTCATGCCCATCGCCGCCATGTTCGAAAAAACCGCGATCGAAGGCCTCGACCCGGCCGAAGTAAAACTCTTCAAAAGCATACTGCGCCATATCGGCCGCAACATTGCCGGCCTCTAAACGGCTCGCATTCGAAAAATGCGGGCCGTTATGATCGGCAGAGGTTTCCGCCTATTCGGGATTTGAGAGTTTCTTGCCCGCATCAGGGCCGGACCGCAGCGTATAAATCGCCTCCAGGTGGATAAGCACGGCGCATTTGGGTTGTTTCATTCCCGCCTTGCCGGCGAAACCCAGGGCATTCTGAAACGGAGCCCCTTCGGTGAAAATCTCCGGCCGGCCGACGAAGCGATAGCCGTCGAGCGCTTCCCGGTCTATGACCGCGACGGCGATCTTCGAGCCGTCACGGATGTTCTGCAGCGTTTGACCGCCGGTATTCTCATTGTAGATCAGCGTCCTGTCGTCATAGACCCTGAGCGAGCGCTTCGGCCCGATATCCGGCAAGCCGTCCTTGCTGACCGTCGACTGGATCGGCAGCTGTTTGGCGAGAAAGGATTTCATCGTATCGTCTAGCGTATTCACGTTGCATTATCCTAATGTGTTTGAGAGTGGGCTTTCATCGTCATGACGGAATGATCGGGCAATGCGGGCAATCGTCGCCCGCCTGCTCCGCATGGCGGGCCGCACGGAAGACGGCAAAGGCAGTGCCATATGCTTCCTGAACCGCACGGTCGATCACCCCGTCGTCACGCCCCCGCGACCGGAGATGATGTGCAAGGGCTGCGAGCGCCTGTTTGAGATGCTGAACGCAGGCGACCCGCATCGCCATCGGCGAGGAAGATGACCGGGCGGCCTCAAGAAGCCGCTCGTAAGCTCTCCGGTAAAGCCCTTCCGCCTCCAGGTAATTGCTCTCACCATTCTCCAGTTCCGCAAGATTATGGCACGAGACGTTGTAGATGACCGGCGCTGGATAGTGGCAGGGCTTTTCGAGGGCGGCGGTAAACAGCCGCTCCCCTTCCGCCAGCGCATCGCCATAGATGCCGCGCGCAAGCGAAATTTCCCCTTGCGAATAGGCCATATTGGCCCGTTCGGTCAGCCTCTTCCAATATCGGTCGCCGCCATAAATGACGACGAAGTCTCGCGAACGCGATGCGGCAAAGGCCTGCGTTCCGCCTAGGATTGAAACCTGTTTCATGCTCGACCCTCGCTTATGCGGCCTTCAGGACGTCGTCGCCCTTCTGCCAGTTGCATGGGCACAATTGGTCGGTCTGAAGCGCATCGAGCACCCGCAGCACTTCCTGCGGATTGCGCCCGACGCCGAGATCGTTGACCGTGACGAAGCGAATGATGCGGATCGATGATGAAGGTGGCGCGCAGCGCAACGCCTTCCACGGGATGCAGCACGCCAAAAGCCGCACTCAACTCGCGCTTGATGTCCGATAGCATGGGGATTGGCAATTCTTTGAGATCCGCGTGGTTCTGCCGCCAGGCGAGGTGGACAAATTCACTGTCGGTCGAGACACCGTAGACGACCGCGTCGCGATCTGCGAATTCCGGATTGAGCTTGCCGAAAGCCGCGATTTCGGTCGGGCAGACGAATGTGAAGTCCTTTGGCCAGAAGAAGATGACCTTCCACTTGCCGGCGCTGCTCGTGTCGCTGATGCGTGTAAAAGCATTGGCCGGATCAGTGGAAACAACCGCCTGGAGGTCGAATGCGGGCAGTCTTGCACCAATGGTAAGCATTTGGATTTCCTTTCATTGCCGTTTGCCGGACGAGACAAGGCGGCTCATTCCGCCTCCATCCGGAAAGGCGGGCCGCAATTTCCAAAATCTGTGACGACTTTCACAAAGCGGACGCCGACTGCGCCGCGGCTATGAGACGATGAACGGGTTTGAACGCGCGCCCGGCGCACAGGCGCGGGCGGCTCTCCAGAAGGTCGTCATTTCAGGTTTCCATCCCTCAATCCCCGGCGTTCAGGCTCATCGCGACATGCGGAACCGTACCCTCGAGGAGCCTGTTTCTCCGGCTCCAGACGCACAAGACGAAGCAGAATATCCACCTTGTCGATGACATATCCTTCCGGCGGTTCGGGCAGCATTCCCAGACTGATCCGGCCGGCGGGAATATCAATGATCCGATCCTCGGCCTCGACATAGAAATGCTGGTGATTGGCGGTATCGGTATCGAAATAGGTCCGGCCGCCCTCGATACAGACCCTGCGGACGAAACCCGCCTCGGCAAACTGGTTAAGCGTATTATAGACCGTCGCCAGCGACAGCCGCGTTCCCGTCGCAATGGTCTCACGATGCAGATCGTCGGCCGTGAAATGTCTGTGCTCTTCCCGGAAAATAAGCCCGCCAAGCACGATTCGCTGACGGGTTGGACGCAGGCCGACCCGTTTCAGCGCTGCCCGCGTTCGCAGCATCGCTTCCTCGGTGCGGAAGCGTTTGCGGGTTTCATCAGGGACAAAAAGCATCTGGACATCCGATCGAAAGGGACAAATTGCGGGAAGAAACTGCGATCCCGGCCGGATCATCCGCCTCCGCCGTGCAGATAAATCCATTCGCAGCGACACATTCGACATCGATCATCTGAATTCGCCCGGAAACCGAAGTTGCAACTCATTCGCAACAGCAGAATATGGGAAATAAACCCAGCGTCAATCCTTATTGCAAATGATTCTTAACTGCAAAAGATGAAAGATGGCTTCCTGAACGACGAAACCTCCGCTGTCCCAGGATGTCGAAATGGCCTGTCGACACATATCGGCCGCAACATCGCCGGCCTCCGATACCGGCAATTCGGGCATCGCCGCTTTCAGCGGATGCCACCCGCCTCGCCCCGCTTTTCCCGTGCAATGTACTTGCAATAACCGGTTCCTATCCCTGCGAACGTCACCGCAGAAAGGAACTTCCATGTCCAACAGATCGTCCCTTGCAGTCCCGGCAGCAATCTTCCTTATCGCCGGCGCATCGATACTGCTCACGGCCTGCGCCTCGACTGTCATGAAAAGCTATATCGGCGCGCCCATAACCAGCGTGATGCTGGACTATGGGCCGCCGGACAATATCTACAGTCTGGGTCCCGGCCAGCAGGCCTATCAATGGCGGAAAAACAAGACGCAGGCTGTCGCCGGATCGTCGAGTGGCGAAGTGCGGACAACACGGCGTGGCGAACGTTACGAAGTGTCCGAAACGCCGGCCTATATCGAGCGCATCGATTGCTTCTATACCTTCTACACCCGCAATTCCGGGGCCGAATGGTATGTTACGAGCTTCCGGCAACCTTCGCTCGAATGCGAATGACCGTTACGGGTTTCAAATTTCAGCCCGGCTCCGCATGTGCCGCGCTCCGCCCTTTTTCACCGCCGCTTCCAGACCGAAAGCGGCGGCGTTCTTTTGAGAATTCTCCCTGGAATCTGTCATGGGAAGGGCCGATCAGAAGCGATAATTCAGACCGGCCTTGATGACATGATCGCTGACATCGGTTTTCGATTTGCCGCTGGCGGTCGTCGTGGCCACATTTCCGGTGCTCACATAATTATATTCGAACTTCGCCGACAGGCCGCCACCGAAACTCTGTTCGACGCCTGCGCCGACCAGATAGCCCTGTTTCCAGCCATCGGGACCCGTCACGCCGTTTCCGTCCCTGAACTTTGTCGTGGTCAGGCCGGCGGTGCCGTAAACCAGCGTCTGGTCGAGCGCCACGCCGGCCTTCATCTTGGCCGCGCCCCGGAAACGCTCCCGCAAACGACCGTTCGGCACACGCGCCTCGTTCCCGAGATAGGACCCTTCGAGTTCCGCACCGACCACGCCCGAACCGAACTGGAAGTTATACCCGGCCTGCACACCCCCCGTCAGGCCGCGCCCGCTGGCCAATGGGTTGAATTTCGGGGAGGCAACGCCACCATGCACACCCACATAGGCCCCGCCCCAGGAGAACGCCGGCGGACTGCCGTAATCGAAGGATTGCTGCGTATTGTAATTGGTAAGATCAGCGGAATGGGCATTGCCTGCAACCGCGACGGCGATGGTCACGGCGACAAGCGATTTCTTGACGATCGACATGAATGACTCCAGACGAAACCGATGCGCCATCTTCTGGCGCAGCCAAGTTTCAGTTCGCGTTGAAGAACCGGAAACCGGCTCCCGTTAGTCTGCTGCGCCGACCGACATGACGTGCGGATGCGTTCAGCAGATAAGGGGATTTTCCCCGCGAGAATTGCGCCTGCATTGCATGGAACGAATTTTATTAGAAATTATTTATTTATTTAAATAAGTTAGGTCTATTTCCTTAACCGAATCGTAAGAAATTTCATTATCGGAGCGCGGTCGCGGCGCCTTTCGAAACTATCGATCGAATTTCGAGCCGGACACAAAAGCCGGGATTGAGGTCGAGAAAC
The DNA here is from genome assembly GCF_053522465.1 of Agrobacterium sp. 22-214-1. Lineage (NCBI taxonomy): Bacteria > Pseudomonadati > Pseudomonadota > Alphaproteobacteria > Hyphomicrobiales > Rhizobiaceae > Agrobacterium > Agrobacterium sp. 22-214-1. The sequence goes on from NZ_JBNWCK010000003.1 coordinate 573,947, forward strand.
AGAACACGGCCGCAATGAAGCTCCGCCGCCTTCTGGACCAGATTTAACCCAAGGCCAGCTCCGGGCGAGTTCGTGTTGATGCGATGAAACGGCTCGAATACCTGCGCACGCTCCGGGACAGGTATGCCCGGCCCTTCATCGCAGACCTCGATGGCCCCCGCCGGATCGACCCGGATCGTAATTGCGCCCTTGCCGCCGGCATGGTCGATCGCGTTGCGCACGAGATTGACGACCGCCATTTCGATAATCGACGTCTGCACCGTAAAGACGGCTTCGCCCTCGCCGGGCTCGAAATCGAACTCGTAACCGGCATCCATCGCAATCGGGGCGAGATCGGTCGCGATGCGCTCGACGAGTTTGTTGAGATCGCGCGGCTCCGCCGGCAGTTTCACCGCACCCACCGCCTGCATTTCCAGTAGTTGATGCGCAACGCGGGTCAAGCGGTCGATATCGGCCCTGATCTGACGGCTCAGTGCGTCATCGGGCAAGAGGTCAGCTCTGGTGCGCACGATTGCGATCGGCGTCCGCAGCTCATGCGCCGCATCGGCGAGAAAGCGGTTGCGGCGATTATACCCGTCATCGAGCCTCGACAGCGCAACGTTGAAGGCATCCACCAGCGGGATGATTTCAAGGGGAACTTTCGAACGGTCGATACGCTCGGAACGGTTCTCGAAATCGATGGACTGCGCCTGCTTCACGGTTTCCATCAGCCCGCTCAGGGAACGGCCGACCGCCCGCGGAGTCACGAGCAGCGTCGCGATGCCCGTCAGGATCAGCATGGGCACAACAGCGATGAGAATGATGAAGCCCAGCGCCGGCAGCACAGTCAGCCAGCGGACGGCGCCCTCGGCATCCTTTTCCAGATCCAGCTGAACATTGATCCAGATACTCAGACCGTCATTGGGAATTCCTTCCTCCGTCCCGGCAATGAACTGAAGCCGCCCGGCGGCTGTATCGCGGTTTTCAACGGTGGCGCGTAGCGTTCCGGCCGCCTCCAGACGCGCGCGGTCAAAACTTCGGGGAAATACCGCCGACAGGGCAGGCTCCGGGACAGCGCCATATTGCAATACGATGTCATTGGCGTCGCGCACCACAAACCAGAGATTCGGATAGCGCCGTTTCAACTCCGCCAGCTCCGGCGTCGCCGACAGTTGCGGCCTGCCCTGTCCGTCCTTCGTCACGCTCTCCGCGACGATGCGGGCAGCCTCTTCATTCGCACCTTCGAGCCGCGGATCGATGATCCATATCCAGCCGATGAGAAGGATGACGAAAAGGACGAGCAGGAACGCCTGCAATGCGAAAAGGCGCTTCATCAGCCCCCATCGCAGGGATCGATTACGCTCCTGTCTCATGTCTTCAACCGGATGAGATAACCGATATTCCGCACGGCCCTTATCTCCACCGTGGCGTCAGCCTGCGCCAGCTTCTTCCTGATCCGGGAAATGTGCGCATCGAGAGCGTTGGACTCGATTTCGTCATCGAGCGTATAGACCGCCTCGATCAGGTTCGACCGCGTGACGATTCGGTTCGGACGCCGCATCAGCGCCTCCAGCACCAGATATTCCCGACGCCGCAACTCGATGATGGAGCCGGCAATGCTGACTTCATTGCTGCGCGGATCGATGCTCAGATTTCCGAAATGCGCATATTTGTCGGAAAGAGAAGGGCCGCGTCTGTGGAGAGCCCTGAGGCGGGCGAGCAGCTCCTCGATTGCAAAGGGCTTGGCAAGATAATCATCCGCTCCGGCATCGAGCCCGTCGACACGGTGATCGACACTTCCAAGCGCCGTCAGAACAAGGATCGGCACGGAATGCCTGCTCCGCCGAAGCGAAGCCACCAGGTTCAGCCCCTCGCCATCGGGAAGGCGGCGATCCAGAACCAGCACGTCGTAAGACCCGTCCCGCGCAAGGGCGTCAGCATCGCTGATGGTGCTGACATGATCGGCAAGCACATCGCGCCGGCGCAGGGCTTCAAGAAGCACGCGCGCCATTTCGGGTTCATCCTCAAGAAGCAAGATTCGCAATGACTTCCCCCGGAAATGGATTCTTGCCATCCCCACCACTGGTCGAGAAATGTTGCAGCTACATTGCAGGAGGGCGGGCAGACAATTCGACTTCTACCACCTTACAGCACATAATCCGACGGCATTGCGTGCGTTTTACGCTGACCTCACTCTGGAAATGTCACGGTTGCGCCGTTCCAGGCCTGTACCCATGCCTCGCATAAAACCGGTCAAGCTCACGCTGCTGCGGCATCTCACCGGTATAGATGGCGATATAGTCCGGAATCCTCTGCATCCGCACCGCCACATCTTCCTCGGACTGCATGGAAATGTAGCCGATCTGCACCAGATAGGTGGTCCGGGCACGCACATCCGCCGTGTTTTCATTGTGGCCGAACCGCACGAACATGCGTGCAAGCGCCGCCATTCTCATCTCGTCGGCCTTGCGAACCTCCGCAAGAATCTCGTCGGACTGAAGGGCCCAGCTTCGAACGGCGAATTCAAATCTGCTGTCGAAAAGCGCGGGATCCAGCCAGCAATCGAAAACATTTAGCATGGCTTCGGCCAGCGTCTCGGCATAGGCTTCGGATTGCCGGACGATGCTTCCGGTATTTTTTTCCCGCCAGCGGGCGACAAGCGCGGCCAGCAATTCCTCCCGGTCCTTGAAGAACCAGTAGAAGCTCGTGCGCGACAGATTTAGCTTTTTCGCCAAAGGCAGGATTTTGACGGAATCCACGCCCGATTCCAGCAAAGCCTGATAGGCGGCCTCAAGCCACCCCTCCTGCGATCCACGCCAGCCGGTGTCGTTCAATGTCGCTTCCATGACGCGTTCGTAGCAAATCGGTCTCTTCGCGACAAGCGGGATGTACACCCATGTCAAAAGAAAAGACAATTGTGTTTTGTAAATTGACACAAGTGTACATTCCCGCTTAGCCTTGAGACAGAAACCCTTTTGGAGCAGGCTATGTCGAGCGATCCCCTTCTTCAGCCCTACCAGCTAAAACACCTCACGCTGCGCAACCGCATCATCGTCACCTCACACGAACCCGCCTATCCCGAGGATGGCATGCCGAAGGGGCGTTACCGCGCCTACACGGTGGAGCGGGCGAAGGGCGGCGTTGCGCTCACGATGACGGCCGGTTCCGCCGCCGTCTCCAGGGACAGCCCGCCCGTCTTCAACAACCTGCTCGCTTACAAGGATGAGATCGTCCCGTGGATCCGGGAAATGACCGACGCCGTGCATGAACAGGGCGCGGCGATCATGATCCAGCTCACGCATCTCGGCCGCCGCACCCGCTGGGACAAGGGCGACTGGCTGCCGATCCTTGCGCCATCCCATCACCGCGAAGCGGCGCATCGGGCTTTTCCGAAGAAGATCGAGGACTGGGATATCGAGCGTATCATCAAGGACTTCGCCGACGCCGCCGAACGCATGAAGGCAGGCGGAATGGACGGGGTGGAGCTGGAAGCCTATGGCCATCTCATCGACCAGTTCGTCTCGCCGCTGACCAACGAGCTGGATGGCCCCTATGGCGGCCCGCTCGAAAACCGCATGCGCTTCTGTCTCGAGGTTTTCAAGGCGATGCGCGAACGCGTGGGCGACGATTTCATCCTCGGTGTCCGCTATACCGCCGACGAATGTCTTGAGGGCGGCACCGGGAAGGCAGAGGGCATCGAAATCGCCAGACGCCTGAAGGACAGCGGCCTGATCGATTATCTCAATGTCATCAGGGGTCATATCGACACCGATCCGGGCCTGACCGACGTCATCCCCATTCAGGGCATGGCCAATGCGCCGCATCTCGATTTCGCCGGTGAAATCCGCGCCGCGACCAGTTTCCCGACATTCCACGCCGCCAAGATCCCCGATGTCGCCACCGCCCGCCACGCCATCGCCGCCGGCAAGGTGGACATCGTGGGCATGACCCGCGCCCACATGACCGATCCGCATATCGTGCGCAAGATCATGGAAAAACGCGAGGACGATATTCGCCCCTGCGTGGGTGCCAATTATTGTCTCGACCGCATCTATCAGGGCGGTCTCGCCTTCTGCATTCACAATGCGGCAACGGGCCGTGAGGAAACCATGCCACACGAGATACCCAAGGCGGCGGAACGCCGGAAGGTGGTGATCGTCGGCGCCGGACCGGCCGGGCTCGAGGCCGCGCGCGTCTGTGCCGAACGCGGCCATGAGGTCGTCGTGTTCGAGGCCGCCAACAATCCCGGCGGCCAGATCCGGCTAACCGCGCAAAGCGAACGCCGCCGGGAGATGATCAGCATCATCGACTGGCGCATGAGCCAGTGCGAGAGGCTGGGCGTCACCTTTCATTTCAACAACTGGGCCGAAGCGGACACGGTTCTTTCGGAAAACCCTGACGTGGTCATCATCGCCACCGGCGGCTTGCCGCATACCGATGTACTTTCCAGCGGCAACGATCTCGTCGTCTCGGCATGGGATATCATTTCAGGAGACGTCAAGCCGGGAACGAATGTGCTGGTTTTCGACGATGCCGGCGATCATGCCGGTCTGCAAGCCGCCGAATTCCTTGCAAAAGCCGGGGCGAAAGTGGAGATCATGACGCCTGACCGCGCCTTCGCCCCGGAAGTCATGGCCATGAACCTCGTTCCCTATATGCGCTCGCTGCAAAAACGCGATGTGACTTTCACCGTTACCTACCGGCTGGAAGCGGCGGAAAGAAACGGCAACCAGCTCATTGCCCATGTCGGCAGCGATTATGGCGGTGTGGCGAAATCGAGAACCGTCGACCAGATCGTCGTCAACCACGGCACGATCCCGCTGGACGACCTTTATTTCGAACTCAAACCCGGTTCGAAAAACCTCGGAGAAATCTCCTACGACGCCCTGCTTGCAGGAGCCGCTCAAGCGGTCGAGCGCAACCCGGAAGGCGCCTACCGGCTCTTCCGGATCGGCGATGCGGTCGCCGCGCGCAATACCCATGCGGCGATCTACGATGCGCTTCGTCTGGCAAAGGATATTTGAGGCTGGCGTTCCCGACAGACAGAGGCAGAACAAATCTGCCTCTGTCGCGACACGAATGCGGGATCGGCAGCGGCTTCAGGCCTGAATCAAGGCAATGCCCCGGTTCTTGAACCCCAGCGTCACATCGCTCGCCGCCGGCAGGCTGGTCTCAACGGCATGGTCGACAATGAAAAGCGTACCGATATCGGTTTCCACCTCATATTCGACGTGACCGCCGAGATAGGCGCTGTGCAGCACCCGTCCGGCAAGCCCCGGCCCGCCCGGTTGTCCGATGGAAATCGAGCCGGGGCGGACCGCAAGCTCGGCGGGACCCGGCCGGGCGTTGCGGGCCGCGACCCGATGATCGATCCCGCCGACGCGGATCAGCGCATCGGCGCCCTCAACGCCAATGACCTCGCAACCGACGACATTCGCCTCACCCATGAAATCGGCGATGAAGGCGGAGGCCGGAGCCTCGTAGAGATCGCGCGGCGCACCCGACTGGGCGATCTCGCCATCCTTCATCACGATGATCCGATCGGAAACAGCCAGCGCCTCATCCTGATCATGCGTGACATAGACGGCAGTAAAGCCAAGCCGCTGCTGCAATTCGCGGATTTCGGTGCGGACCCGGCGGCGAAGGCGGGCATCGAGGTTGGAAAGCGGCTCGTCGAGCAGCAGCACCTGCGGCTCGAGCACGAGAGCGCGCGCGACCGCGACGCGCTGCTGCTGGCCGCCGGAAAGTTCGGCCGGCAGGCGATGCCCCATGCCGGCAAGGCCGACGAGCTTCAGGCCCTCTTCCGCCCTTTCCCGCGCTTCCGCCTTGCGCAGCCCGGAGGATTGCAGGCCATAGGCGACATTGTCGAGCGCCGTCATATGCGGGAAAAGCGCATAGGACTGGAAGACCATCGAGACATCGCGCTCATTGGCGGGCAGCATGGTCACATCCTTGTCGCCGATCAGGATGCGGCCCGAAGTCGGATGCTCGAGGCCCGCCAGCATGCGCAGCGTCGTCGTCTTGCCGCAGCCGGAGGGACCGAGCAAAGTGACCAGCGTGCCGGGCTCGATGGTGAGCGACAGGTCGGGAATGGCGGTGAAGGCGCCGAAGGTCTTGCGGACATTCTGAAAGGTGACGGAGCCGGGCTTTACGGAAATCATGCGGTTTTCTCCTGAGCGAGAGGAACGGAGGAAGCGGAGGGCAGGCCGGCGACGCGGTTTTCGCGCCGCAGGCGACGCTCGCCAACAATGAGCTGGAAGCCTGTGATGACGGTGATCATCACCACGATCAGCATGGAGGAATAGGCAATCGCCACCCCATATTCGCCGTTCTCGACGAGGCCGACGATATAGGAGGTCGCCATGTTGTATTCGGCGCTGACGAGGAAGATGACGGCGCTGATGGAGGTGATGGCGCGCACGAAGGAATAGACCAGTGCGGCCGTGATTGCGGGCCTCAAGAGCGGCAGGATGACCTTGCGGATGGTGCGGAAACTATTGGCCCGCAGCGTCAGCGAGGCCTCGTCGAGGCTCTTGTCCAGCTGGCTCATCGCCGCGATGCCGCCGCGCACGCCGACCGGCATGTTGCGGAACACGAAGCAGGCGATCAGGATCAGCGCCGAGCCGGTCATTTCCACCGGCGGCAGGTTGAAGGCCATGATGTAGCTGACGCCGATGACCGTGCCGGGAATGGCAAAGCTCATCATCAGCGCGAATTCGAACAGGTTCCGCCCGGCGAATTTCTGCCGCACGATGATGTAGGCGGTCAAAAGACCGACGGCAGCAGTGAGCGGCGCGGAAACCAGCGCGATCTTCATGGTCGTCCAGAACGAGTTCCAGGCCACGCCGGTCCAGGCGATCGAGCCATTGGAGAAGCTGATGGAAAAGGCGCGGACGTAGTGGTCTAGGGTCAGGGAATTGTCGAGACCCCATGTCTTCACGAAACCGCCCACAAGGATCATGCCATAAACAACGATGGTGAAGACCATCCACGGCACCACGACGGCGTGAACGCCGATGGACAGGCCGCGCGGCAGCGCGATATGCGCGCCGCTGTCGCCCTTGCCCGTCACCGTCGCAAAATTCTTGCCTGCCAGCCAGAAGCGCTGGGCAAGGAAGGCCGAAAGCGTGAAGCACAGAAGGATGATCGCCAGAACCGCAGCGCGGGACGGATCGTTCTGCGAACCGACGACGGCGAAGAAGATTTCCGTCGACAGCACGCCATGCGTGCCGCCAAGCACCAGCGGATTGCCGAAATCCGCCATGCTCTCGATGAAGCCGATGAGGAAGGCATTGGCGAGACCGGGCTTCATCAGCGGCAGCGACACCCGCCAGAAGGTGCGCCAGCGGTCGGCACGCAGCGTCTGCGAGGCTTCTTCCATCGACGGGCTGACGCCTTCGACCACGCCGATCAGCACCAGGAACGAGATGGGCGTGAAGGAAAGGACCTGCGCGATCCAGATGCCGGTCATACCATAAAGCCAGCGGCCCGGTTCGATGCCGAAGAGATAGGAAAGCCATTCGGTGACGACACCGGCGCGACCGAAAAGCAGCGTCAGGGCAAGGCCGATGACGAAAGGCGGTGTGATGATCGGCAGAACCGTCAGAAGCCGCAGGCCCTTCTTGAAGGGAAAGCGGGTGCGGGTGGCGATCAAAGCGAAGCCGAGACCGAGCACGGTCGAACCGAAGGCCGTCATCAGGGCGAGAAACAGCGTCCGCCAAGCAACGCCGCAACGCTCTTCGCCCATCACGCAGCCAAGGCTCCAGATACCGGGATCCTGAATATTGCGGATGAAGCCATCGGCATTGAAGGAGCCATCGAAATCCTGAACGGAGGCGACCAGCATGCTGCCGATCGGATAAAAGACAAAAACCGTGACGAGGAAAACCAGAACGGAAATGGCGCCGACGACGAAGGCGTCGCCTTTCATGACGCCGCGTTCGGCAAGCCCGAAGGCGAAAAGCAGCACGAAGACGAACGACATGACGACGGCACCGGCACCCATGGAGGGTTGGCCATCGGCAAGCATGCCGAAGAGGTTTTCGCTCACCGTCCAGCTCCAGCCGGTAAAGCCGATGGCCAGCCCCTGCAAGGCGAGGAAAATGAGACCGGCAGCGCCGATGACGGCAAGCAGACCGCCGCGCCGCATCGGATCACGGATGGACCGGACAAGGCATGCGGCGAAGAAAAAGACAGCGACGCCGACCAGCCATGGTTTTCCATAGGACAATATTTGCAGCACACCGGGCGCATTGCTGGCGGAAGAGAAAAATCCGGACAGCCAGCGGAAGCTGAAAAAGCCGCCTTCGATGCGATACCAGGGGAGAAGAATGAGGGCAAAAGCCCCGAGCGCCAGGACGATGTCCAGCCTGCGATTGCCACGTGTCATGGCCGACCTCGCTTGTTTCATGCCGATGAAAGAGTGGCGGACATCCCGGCTTTGAAAGCCGGGATGTCTGTCGCCGGAGTTAAGATCAGCGGTTCAGATCAGTTTGCGACCGCACCGACCTCGCGGTCCCAGCGTTCCAGCAGCGCCTTGCGCTTGGCCGGGTCGCCATAGGTCTTGAAGTCGTAGTCGATGAGCTTGATGTCCTCGAACTTCGGTGCTTCCTTCGGCACTTCCGCTGTCTTGTTGGAGGGCAGCTGGAAGGACTTGGCGTCCTTCATGCGCGACTGCACTTCCGGCTTCAGCGCCCAGTCGTACCAGGTCTTCGCATTGTCGAGGTTGCGGGCGCCCTTGATGATCGACATGGAGCCGATTTCATAACCTGTGCCTTCGCAGGGCGCGATGGACTTGACCGGGAAGCCTTCCGCCGTCTGCGCCACCGCATCATGCATGAAGACGATGCCGAGCGCCGTTTCGCCGCGCGCCGCCGCCTTGACCGGCGCCGAGCCGGACTTGGTATATTGCGAGATATTGGCGTTGAGCTTCTTCAGATAGTCGATCGCCTGATCCTCACCCATGATCTGCACCAGCGACGCAAGCGCCGTATAGGCGGTGCCGGAGGAATTCGGATTGGCGATCTGGATTTCGCCCTTCAGTTCAGTCGCCAGCAGGTCGGCCCAGCACTTCGGCTCCTTGTAACCCTTGGACTTGAAGATTTCGGTGTTGTAGCCCCAGCCCAATGCGCCGGCATAAACGCCGACAGTCCTGTAGCCGGTGCTTTCCGCCTGCTTCACGGCCCAGTCCTGCAACTGGTCCAGCATCGGCGACTTGTATTCGAGCGTCAGGTTCTCGGACGCCGCCTGCATGTGCGGATCGCCGGTGCCGGCCCACCAGATGTCGGTCTTCGGGTTGCGGGCTTCCGCGCGCACCTTGGCATAGGTCTCGCCCGAAGACAGGCGCACCATATTGACCTTGATGTCGTGTGACTTTTCAAAGTCGCCCTTCATCTGTTCGCAGATGACGACATCGGCCGAGCAGATCAGGTTGAGTTCGCCCGCCGCCCGCGCGGAAACGGCGCTCAGTGCCGTGCCGGCAAAAAGCAGGGTGGAAAGTATCGTCAGTCGCATGGTTATCCTCCTGTAGCTTGCGTCTGAATTCTTGGGCCGCGCGCAGACATGGCGCTGCCGGTCGCGGCACTTTGCGGCGCGCGCGCTGTCTTTTTGAGGGGTTGGTTTTTGGCCCTACTGGGTCTGGCTCGGGTGGATTTCGCTGTCGAAGCGGCTCAATAACCGACTTCGCTCTTCCGGCTGGCCGAAGGTGGCGAAGTCGTAATCCACCATCTTTATCATCGATATGTCAGGTGCGGTCAGCGGCAATGTCGCCCGGGCGTTGGAAGGCACCTGGTTCTGGCCGGCAGCAGCCCCGGTCGCCTGCCCTTCCGGGCTCAGCGCAAATTCCACGAAATCCTGCGCAAGGGCCGTATTGCGGTTGCCCTTGACGATGCTGACGGCCCCGATTTCATAACCGGTGCCCTCGCACGGCGCGACGATGACCAGCGGAAAACCTTCGATCTTCTGGGTCACGGCATCATGCATGAAGGAAATCCCGATCATGATCTCGCCCCGCGCCGCCGCCTTCACCGGTGCAGCACCAACCTTGGTATAGCTCACGACGTTCTGGTTGAGCTTCGCCATGAACCCGAAAGCCTCCTCCTCGCCGAATAGCTGAACGAGGGTGGCCAGCATGGTGAAGGCCGTGCCTGAATAGTTCGGATTGCCGGTCAGGATATGGCCGCGATAGACATCCTTCGCCAGATCCTTCCAGCAGGTCGGCGCCGGCAGATTGTTCTTCGCAAGCAGTTCCGAATTATAGGCGAAGCCCAGCGCGCCGGCATAAATTCCCGCAGACCGCGATCCCGACATCACCGAGAAATTCTGCGCCCAGGGCAGCAAATCCTGCTGATGGGCGGGCCGGTATTCATCCAGCAGCCCTTCAGACCCCGCCTGTAAATGGGTGTCGCCAGTACCGCCCCACCAGACATCGACAGTGGGATGCGATCGTTCGGCACGAATCTGGTCGAGAATTTCGCCGGTGCTCTTGCGCACCATCGAAATCTCGAGACCGGCCCTGGCTTCGAAAGCCCGCTGCATGGTCAAGCACCACGCTTCGTCGACGCCGCAAAGGACGTTCAACTTCGGCTCGGCCATGCCATGCCCTGCGCCGCACAGCCATAGGGCCATGCTCGCCGCAAGTGCGGTCAATGCTTTCAATTAAGCCTCCCTGCCTGGAACCTCCCCGTTCCAGTCTCCACCTACAGCATGTCACATCCTGTCCGCACCGCAATCGAAGAATGGTTACCAATCTTTCACCGCACTGCCGAACAAGATTACAGATATTACAATTATGACAGGGGAGATAACCAGCGAGCCTTTGAAGATCGCCGCCGCCATGCCTATGATGGTGGCGGGAGGAAGTGCAGTGCTTAATCAGAAGGTTCGCATTCTGATCGTCGAGGACGATCCGGATATGGCCGAGCTCATCTCGGACCTCATCGAGGCGGAGGGCTGGCTGCCCACCTGCGCGCGCTCCGCCGAGGAGGCGGACGAGATATTGGCAAAGGACAGGATGGAGCTCGTCCTCGTCGACCACAATCTGCCCGGCACATCCGGGCGCACCTTTGCCCAGCGGCTGCGCAGCCAGATCGACATCGGTATCGTCATGGTCACCGCCGCCGGCAGTGCTGCCGACCGGGTACTCGGTCTGGAAACGGCCGCCGATGATTATGTGGTCAAACCCTTCGAACCGATTGAACTCACGGCGCGGATCAAGGCCGTCCTGCGGCGAACAATCCCGTCGCTGAAACAGGACAAGGACAGCGAGCGTGACCACGGCCGCACAGCGCTGCGCCTCGGCGACTGGGCGATCGATCTCGATGCGCGCCGCGCCGTCTGCCTCGCTGACCGCAGCCGCACGCTCACCAGTGCCGAATTCGCACTTCTGGAAATTCTCGCAGAAACACCCAACCAGCCCGTCAGCCGCTCCCAGATTCTCGACAGGCTGGGTTCGGAAAGCGACCGTTATATCGACAGAAATGTCGACGTGCTGGTGCTGCGGCTCAGGCGCAAGATCGAGCGTAACCCGGATCTTCCACGTCACATCAAGACGCGACGCGGCAAGGGTTATGTCCTGCATACCGATGAGGGCGAGCTTTCCCCGTGATCAGCCGCTCCTTCCTTTCCTCCATCGCCTTTCGCCTGCCCTTTGCGATCGTCTTTACCTGCATCCTCGTCTTCAGCCTTTCCGCCATCGCCATTTACGGCCTGCAGCGCGCCCGCGATGAAATGGCAGCCTACGGCTTGCAGGCCTTTTCCCGTCTCGCCAAGGCCTCATTGGTCTCGCGGCAGGTCTCCGATCTCGTCTCCAGCGCCCCGTTTCTGATGAATGCCGCCTCGCCCTATCGCGTTTCCAGCGAAAGCCGCTCCGTGGTCCAGCAGGTCGACCTGCTGTTGCAGATGACGGGTCCAGACAGCGGCGAACGGGCCGCACGCGGTTTTGCGAGCGAGCGTATCGTTGAACTGCTCCAGCTTATCAGGGCGCAGACACTGGACCTCGCAAAGGATGCCGACGCGGCGCAGGGGCACAAGGCGGAAGCGGCAGCAGCGCTCGGCGAAATCGCCACCGGTCAGGGCATCCTCGATCCGGAACTGCGTCGAAGAATGAACGGCATCGTGCAGGCCGCATCCGCATCCGACAGCCTTTTCCAGCTTGGCGAACTGCGCCGCCGCTACGTGGCGGAAACAACGGCGCGCCAGCAGGGTTATCCGGGCGAGCGCCTGCCTGTCGCCGAACTGCGGCCCTATGAGCGGGTATTCGAGGCCCAGAGCCGTTACCTTCTGGAAATGTTCGCGATCCGCGCCTCTGTCTCCCGGCTTCACACCGTCTCGCGCGATCTTTCCCATGTGACCGAAACCCAGGGCGACGCGGTTGCGCGAAGCCTGAACGAAGACCTTATCTCGACCTCCGATGCTCTCAACCGGCTGCTGATCATTGTCGCCGTCGCCTCCCTTCTGGTTCTCATCGTGGCAATCTTCTCGATCCGCTCAGTGATGCGTGTCTCGCGCGGGATCGTGACGCTCTCCAACGGCATGAATGCCCTCGCCAAGGGGGAAAAGGACGTCGGGCCGCCCTCCTATACGGGTCCCGAGACGGAGTTGATCCGGCTGCTCGATGCATTCCGCGCCTTCCACGACAGCGTCGATCGCGTCTCGCGCCTCAGGCGCACGGCGGAAGCGGCGGCCCGCACCATCCGCTCGACCTTCCGCAACATGAATGAGGGAATAGCGCTGTTCGATCCGGCTGGCCGGCCGATCACCATGAACCGCCGCATCATCGAACTCGTCGGACGCTCCGGCTCGTCGCGAAAACTGCCGCTTCGCCGGTTTGTCGAACCCATCCCGGAAATCGACCCGGCTCTGCTGCCCTTCGATACAGAGCCGGGGGAATTGCTCGACCGCGCAGTCGTGCGCCATCGCACTGACGATCAGCGGGTGATCGAAGTCTCGATGTCACGCCAGCCGGATGGCGGCATCGTGCTGCTCGCCCGCGATGTGACCGCTCTCGACCGTCAGGAAGCGGAAGCCGTGAAGGCCCAGAGACTTGATGGCATCATGCGCATGACCCATCAGGTCAGCCATGAGGTGGGCAACATGATCGGCATCATCACCGGTAGTCTTGGACTTCTGGAGCGGGAAGCCGGTTTCAACGATCGCCAGAAGCGACACATCGCCCGCATCCGCAAGGCGGCGGATCGCGGCCGGTCTCTGGCCAGCAGCATGCTTACCATCGGCAGCCAGCAGCCGATTCATCCAAGCGTCATCAATGTCGCAAGCCTGCTGCGGGGCATGGCCGATATTCTGGAAATCGCCGTCGGCCCCAAATGCCGGATCGCGCTCGATATCGATGGCGATCTTCCCTCGATACCGCTGGACCCGGCCCTTTTCGAACAATCCATCCTCAATCTATGCCTGAACGCCGCAGCCGCCATGCCCGATGGCGGCCTGATTTCGATCGAGGCCGCCTCTGGAAAAGATACGCTGGTGATCGCCGTCACCGACGAGGGCATCGGCATGACGCCGGAGGCCGTGGACAAGGCCTTCGAGCCCTATTTCACCACGCGGGGCGACCATGGCGGTGCAGGTCTCGGCCTCGCCATGGTCTACGGTTTCGTGCGCCAGAGCGGCGGCGAAGCGCATATCAGTTCCAGACCCGGCGAAGGCGCAAGGGTTGAACTGACATTCCCGGCAAATGCCGGCTACACCTAGCGGGCAAGCTGTGCGGATTCGATCGAATCCGCCAGTATCTCCAGCCCAAGGTCGATTTCCGAATCCGATACCGTCAGCGCCGGCGCAATGCGGAAGACGCCGCCCATGCCGGGCAGCTTGACGATGTTCATGCTGAGGCCACGCAACATCGCCTCCTGCATGATGCGCGCACCGAGTTCGAAACCCGGGGCTTTCGTATGCCGGTCAGCGACGACTTCAAGTCCGAGCAAAAGCCCGCGCCCGCGCACATCTCCAACGCATTCGAACCGCTGCTGCAGCGAGAACAGCCCCTCCTTCAAACGGTTCCCGCGGGCAATCGCCTGTTCCACCAGCCCATCACGCGCCACCACATCGAGAACCGTCACGCCGACAGCCGCCGGCAGCGGATCGGAAACATGGGTCGTATAGAACAGGAAACCCCTCTCGAAGGCCTTCTGTTCGACCTCCGCGCTCGTCATCACCGCCGCAAGCGGCAGGCCGGCGCCGAGCGTCTTCGACAGCGTCATGATATCGGGCGTCACACCGTCGCGCTGGAAGGCGAACATATGCCCAGTCCGGCCAACACCGGTCTGGGCTTCATCGAGGATGAGCAGCATGCCGCGCTCCTCGCACTTTTTCTTTAGCGCAGCGAGATAACCGGCCGGCAGTTCGAGGATACCGCCGCTCGACAGGATCGGTTCGGCAATGAAGGCGGCAAGATTGCCGGTCGACTGGCGATCGATCAGTTCGAAGGCATCGTCGAGTTCGGCCTGCCAGTCATTCGATCCATCGGGATTCTTGAAACGCGGACGATAGGCATTCGGCGCGGGAATAACGAGTGAGCCGGCCGTGGCCGGGCCATACCCCCTGCGGCCGGCGCTGTAGGTAGCGGAGGCGGCAGCGCCTGTCATGCCGTGCCAGCTCTGCGCGAAAGCGACGATCTCATGCCCGCCGGTGACGAGCTTCGCCATGCGGATCGCCGCCTCGTTGGATTCAGCCCCGGTGGTCAGCAATTGCACGCGATCGAGACCCGGCGCGAGCGCCGCCAGCCGCGCCGCTAGGTCGACGACCGGGCGCGACAACATGCCGGAAAAGAGATGGGCGACCGATGCCATCTGCCGGTTGACGGTGGCGACGATATCCGGATGGGTATGCCCGAGCAAAGCGCTCATCTGGCCTGAGGTGAAATCGAGAATGGCGCGCCCATCCGCATCATAAACGAAACTTCCCTCAGCCCGTTCGACGATGATCTCCTCGAAGGCCGGTCCGTAGCGGGTCAGATGTTTATTGGCGGCCTCCCAGAAAGCCGGTTCGTCATTGAGCGAGGCGAAGTTCTTCGCAAGCTTGTCCATGGCACATTCCCCAAGAGTTTATCTTGCCGAAACATAACAACCCATTGCCACCTCAGTCCAATTGATAGTATTTTACTCCGATATCGATAATTTTGATATCGCCATGCTCGACCTTACGCTGCTGAAGAACTTTATCATTGTCGCTCGCGCCGGCTCCATCAGTGTCGCCGCCGCGCAGATCGGACGCACCCAATCCGCGCTCAGCACCCAGATGCAACGGCTGGAAGAGCTGGTCGGCCATACCCTGCTGCAGCGAACGGGTTCTGGAGTGCGCGTAACTGCGGCGGGGGAGAGACTGCTTGCCCATGCCAGCGCCCTGCTTGCCCGGCATGATGAAATCCTTGCCGATATGGGCGAGGCGACGCTGCAGGGAACCGTGAGCCTTGGCTGCCCTGAAGATTATTCCATCGCCTTCCTGCCGGAACTGCTGAGAGGCTTCTTCGGCACTTACCCGAAAGTCGATCTGCGCATGGTCTGTGCGCCCACGACGGAATTGCGTCCGCTCCTGCAGCGCCGCCAGATCGACATGGCGCTGGTTTCGCAATCCGATCCGGATCACCGCGACGTGCTCCGCAGGGAAAGCTTCGTCTGGGTGGCGGACAGGCCGGAGCCGGATCTCCTCGCCAAGGATGTGCTGCCGCTCGCACTCTCCGCGCCGGTGACGCTGGATCACCGCGCGGCATGCGACGCCATGGAAGCCGCCAATCGCCGCTACCGCGTCGCCTTCGCCAGCAACAGCCTTTCCGGCCTCATCGCAATCGCGCGCTCCGGCCACGCCATCAGCGTGCTGACAAGGACAGCCGTTCCAGCCGACCTTCATATCGTCAAAAGCGGGCTACCACCCCTGCCGACGATCGGCATTGCCATCGAGTTTGCCGACACGCAGACCTCGTCGGCAGCCAGGGCGCTAGGCAATCACATCCGCACCGTTCTTCCCGGTCTCAGCCTCTAGCGTTAGATATCTGGGCTTCGAAGCGACGGGCTGCCGTGGCTACCGGCGGCACGGGTCTCGAGGTAGCGATATTCACGACTTCCGTTTCAATCACGCAGGATACAATCGTCTGGAACTTCGCCAGGCTATCAAGCGGCTCCACGCTAACCTTGTACAACGATCCGGGCACCGGGCTTTACCCGGTTGTAAAGGTCGATGATATCCTGATTCAAGAGGCGAATGCAGCCAGCCGATACAGCATCGCCGCAGCGGTGAACAGCAACAACAGGAAAATCTCCGCGCTGCTCGATCGAAACTATCGTCAGGCATTCGCCTTCAGCTTTGTCGGCACGCCATCCTTCGTCATCGGCAAGACAATCTATCCCGGTGTTCTGGATGAGAAAGGCCTCAAGGCCGCCATTAAACAGGCCCGGTCATAATTCGCAAATCTCCCCGGAACAATGCCTCCCTTTCATCTCGATTGTCGGGGAGTTGCCCGTCGAAATCGTCCTAAGGAACCCCTTGATGCCCTACAATTATCTGATACGAAATTTCCCGATCGCTGCCTTTCTATCGAGCCTGCTGCTTGTCTCCCCTCCGTGGCGCAGGATACGGCGAAAAATGGCTCGAACGTCGGACCTCCGGAAATTCTTCGTTCTATCGAGCTTCAGGGCATTAGAATCCTCGCTTCCGGTCTGCACCCCTCTCTGAGAGAAAACGTTCGTTTTGGCAAACGTTTCGAGCGCGGTTTTTAGAACGTGCCCATGCCGATTGTGCGGCGCTAACACTAAACCCTCTTTAAAAAATAGTGCCCCACACCCCACACGTCACCTCCCTCATGACCGAAAAGCCCTGCGGTCGCCAGGAAGAACAATCGCCATCGCCTTTCCCACAGCCGGGCATCGGCGCCATAGGTTTGCTGCAGAATGGGTCGGATATGGTCAATTTTTTTGTCGAAATTTTCGAGCCAATCGAGCGCTGTTCGACGATAGTGCGACCCTGACCAGCGCCACTCCCGCTCGACGGTGAAAAGCTGATTGAAGCGATGGGGAAGGTCGAAGGCCGGCATGATGCCGCCGGTGAAGAAGTGCCGGGCGATCCAGTCGGCAGGATTGTTGTGGTCGAAACGATAGGATCGGTCGCGGTGGTTGAACACATGCAGGAAAAACCTGCCGTCCGGCTTCAGCCACGAGTGAACACGCTCGAACAACACGCGCCAATTCGACATATGTTCGAACATTTCCACCGATACGACACGGTCGAACCGATCTTCCGTCGTGAAATCATTCATATCGGCCGTCACTACAGAAAGGTTTGAAAACCCCCGTTCTCGGGCACGACCGATTATATATTCGCGCTGGGACGCAGAGTTCGAGACTGATGTGATGCGCGCATTTGGGAAGCGATCGACCATATAGAGGGATAACGAACCCCATCCGCAGCCGAGTTCCAGAATATCCATGCCGTCTTCAAGGCCGGCATGGTTGGAGGTCACGGCCAAAGCGACATTTTCAGCTTCATCCAGCGTCGTCGTGGCATCGTCATAATAGCAGCAGGAATATTTGCGCTGCTCTCCCAGAACGAGCGCGAAAAATGCGGCTGGTACTTCGTAATGCTGCTTGTTCGCATCGTCGGTATGGCTGGCGACGGGAAATTTCACCATATCCGCCGCGAAAGCCTCTTCCGCATCCGCTGGAATAGCGGCAAGCCGCCGCTTCGTCCGTGCGCAGAGCATATCTATTCCGGCGAGCGTCACGCTGTCGCTGAGCGGCGCGCGCTCGGCGGCGTTGATGGCAAATGCGAGCATGTTCATGGCCTGTCCTCGTTCTTGCGCGGCCCCGGAAAAAAGGCGTTGACGCGTCGTTGAAGGGCGCGGAATTTTTCCCCGCGCGATTGCAGCATATGGTCTTCAAGCGGCGGAATCCCGGAGACGTGGACAAGCAGCCAGTACATCATCGCCGGCGCGGCGAGCGATACCCATGACAAGGCCGGCCCCTGAATGGCCAACAGCGGAAAACTGCACCAGAAAAGCCATTCGAAAAAATAGTTGGGGTGACGGGAATAACGCCACAGGCCGGTTTCGCAGACACTGTTTTTTGCCGCTGCGGTCTTTCTGAATTTCGAGAGCTGGGCGTCGGAGAGCGCTTCGCCTGCCAGCGCGCCAAGGGCGACCACCATGGCGATAAGGTCAACCATACGCGGAAAGACATGGGTGTTGCTTGCCGCAAGATAGACCGCAAGAACGAGCACGAAAGCGGCGATTGCCTGTATCTGCAGGAAGATGAACAGCCGCAGGGCGGCAGCGCTCCCCCATTGTTCCATAAGCTTTGCATAGCGGGGATCCTCCCCGCCTCCTCGCGTGCGCATGCCGATATGGCCGGCAAGCCGCAGGGACCAGACAACGACCAGGAAAAGTGTAGCACCGCGCCGCCAGCCGTCTCCGCCGGCGAAAGCAATAGCGAAAATTCCGCCAAGCCCGACAGTCGCCGCCCAGACCGTGTCGATCCAGCCGCTTGAACCGGTTGCTCTCTGCAACGCCCAAGCGCCCGCCATCAGAAGCGAGATGAGAATGGCAAGCGCCAGGACTACAGAAAACATCACCACTTCGCTCGCCAATTTGAACTGTTTGAGGTCGGGTCTCGTGATGGCGAATACGAGCGGACCGGCAAAAGAGTTTCAGGCGCCGGACAAAATTTCAAAAAATCGATGCGCCGGTGAAACTGATCGGGCTGCCTCCTCGTACATGTCGCGGTCCCCAAGACTGGATTGACAGTGCGATAGCGAGGAAAAATGTTCGATACCGAAGCGAAAAAAGAACAAAGCCGGCGCCGCATCGCCGTGGTCGGAACGGGAATTTCCGGTTTGTCGGCGGCCTGGCTTTTGTCGCAACGGCACGATGTAACTGTTTTCGAAGCGGCTGACCGCATCGGCGGCCACACCAATACGGTGGCGTTCAGCACGGACCATGGACAAGTCCATGTCGATACCGGATTCATTGTCTATAACGAGCAGACCTATCCCAATCTCACCGCGCTTTTCCAGAAATTGGGCGTGGCGACAGCGGCGTCGAACATGTCTTTCGCCGTTTCTCTGGATAATGGCGGTTTCGAATATTCCGGCGGAACCGGCCTTGGCCTCCTGGCCCAGAAGTCCAACATCCTCAGACCACGTTTCTGGGCGATGATTGCGGACCTTCTTCGCTTTTACCGCAACGCCCCACGCGACCTGCATTTGATGGGCGATCTATCTCTCGACGAATATCTCTCCCGCAACCGGTATGGTTCAGCGTTCCGCGACGATCATCTTTACCCCATGGCTGCGGCCATCTGGTCGACGCCGGCCATGGAGGTCGGCCGTTATCCGGCGGCGCATTTCATTAAATTCTGCCGCAATCACGGCCTGCTGTTGCTGCGCAATCGGCCGGTCTGGCGCACAGTCGTCGGTGGCTCGCGCGAATATGTGAAACGCATCACCGCGCCGTTTGCCGATCGAATTTTCCTCTCAACGCCGGTGAAGCGCATCCACCGCCTGCCGGGCGGCGTCGAAATCACCACTGCGGACGGCAAAGCCGTGCGCTTCGATGACGTGGTGATCGCAACCCATGCGGATCAGGCGCTCGACATGCTCGCGGATGCAACACGCGCCGAACGGCGCATTCTTGGCGCTTTTTCCTACACCCAAAACCGTGCCGTGCTTCACACCGACAGCAGTTTCATGCCGCGCCGCCGCGCTGCCTGGTCAAGCTGGAACTATGTGGCCGACACGCGCATTGAAGCGAGCCAGCCGAGCATCACCTACTGGATGAACAGGCTTCAGCCGCTGGGCGAAATCCCGGACATTTTCGTAACGCTGAATCCGGAGCGGGAACCGGATCAAGGAAAAATCATCGCCGAGGAAACCTATCACCATCCGGTTTTTGATGCTGGCACCGAACAGGCGCGTCAGGAGCTATGGGCCTTGCAGGGTCTGAGAAACACCTGGTTCTGCGGCGCATATTTCGGATCCGGTTTTCATGAAGACGGTCTTCAGGCTGGCATTGCCGTCGCCGAAGATCTTGGCGGTATATCCCGTCCATGGAAAGTTGCCGACGACAACGGTCGGATCATTCGCCTGGATTTGGCGACGATTGCAACAGACACGGAAATCATGGAGGCGATGGCATGACGCCTCCCCTCACCTCGGCGCTTTTTCCCGGCCATGTAACGCACGCGCGCTTCAAGCCGAAAACCCATAAGCTCGCCTACCGGATTTATTCGCTGCTCCTCGACCTCGATGAGTTGAACGTGCTCGACCGGAAATTGCGGTTTTTCTCCGTAGACCGGTTCAACCTTTTCTCATTTCACAGCAGGGACCGCGGCAACCGCAGCGCCATCGGGCTGCGCCAGCAGATTGAGGCAGTCATGACGGCGGCAGGCATGACGGTGGACGGAGGGCCGATACGTCTGCTCACCATGCCGCGCGTGCTCGGCTGGGCCTTCAACCCACTCAGTGTCTTCTTCTGCTACGGGCGCGACTTGTCGCTCAAAGCTATCCTCTGGGAGGTGGACAACACGTTTGGCGAGAGACACTCATACCTGATCCCGGTGGAAGCCGGCAAATCGACCGAGATCGTCCAGCAATGCGACAAGGCCTTTTATGTCTCTCCATTCATGGACATGGATCTCCGCTATGTTTTCCGCGTCGCCCCGCCCGGCGACAGGCTGAAAATCGTCATCGATACTTTCGACGATGACGGCCTGGTCCTGACCGCACGGCATCTGGCCCGACGTGTCGAATTGACGGACGGCGCGCTTCTGAAAGCTTTCTTCGCCATTCCCCTCCTGACGCTCAAGGTAATTCTGGGCATTCATTGGGAGGCCCTGAAAATTTGGCTGAAAGGCGTGCAGCTCAGAAAACGGCCGCTGCCGCCTGCCGGTCCAGTCTCCTTCCGTCATCCTTCATCGTCGCAAATCGAGGCCAAAATTCATGACCCCGTTTGACAATCTCACGGAATTATCGGCGAAGAATACGCGCCTGAACGACCGCATCAGCCCAGGCATGTGGCTCATCAACCGGCTGTTGAGCAATATCGACAGGGGAAGATTACATATCATTCTTCCCGGCGGCGGCTTCATTGAAAAATCCGGCGCAACGAATGGCAGCGAGGCAATCCTTGTCCTGCATAGCTGGCGCGCGATCCGGCGGATGCTGCTGAACGGCGACATCGGCTTTGCCGAGGGTTTCATCGAAGGCGACTGGACCACACCAGATCTGACGGCGCTGATCCGCTTTGCGGCCCAAAATCGCGAGGCGTTCGCAAGGTCAATGCGCGGCAGCCTGCCGATGCGCCTTCTCAACCGCACTGCGCACGGGTTGAATGCCAATACCAGACGCGGCAGCCGCCGCAATATCGAAGCGCATTATGATCTCGGCAACGAGTTTTACCGGCAGTGGCTTGATCCCTCTATGCTGTATTCGTCGGCGATTTTCGATGACACGGCGTCTACGCTCGAAGCCGCCCAACTGAAAAAACTGGAACGTATCGTCGATAAACTGCAATTGAGCGGCGGCGAAAACATATTGGAGATCGGCTGCGGCTGGGGCGCACTCGCCATTCACCTTGCCACGCAGGCCAAAGCCAACGTCACCGGCATCACTCTCTCCCCGTCCCAGTTAAAATGGGCAAAAAATGCGGCGGAAAAAGCGGACAGTACAGACCGCATCGATCTGAGGCTGCAGGATTACCGCGACCTGAACGGCCAATTCGACAGGATTGTCTCCGTCGAAATGTTCGAAGCAGTCGGCGAGGCCTATTGGCCGAGCTATTTCGAAACGCTGAAAAGATGCCTGAAACCAAACGGCAGCGCGGTGCTGCAAATCATTTCGATTGAAGAAAGCCGCTTCGATACATATCGGCGTAAGGCGGATTTCATCCAGAAATACGTCTTTCCCGGCGGCTTTCTGCCCTCAAATGCCGCGCTCGAAAAAGCGGTCGGCAAAACCGGCCTGAAGCTCACCGATAAGGAACTTTTCGGCCAGTCCTACGCGCTCACGCTCGCCGAATGGCGCCAGCGTTTTCATGCGCGGTGGCAGACGATTTCCCTGCTCGGCTTCGATGACCGCTTTCGGCGGCTTTGGGATTATTACCTTTGCTATTGCGAGGCAGGCTTTGCCGAGGGGAGCATAAACGTCGGCTTCTACACGATCGAACACAGATAAGGCGGGACCAAACTGCGGAGAGAGACAATGATGATCAACGGATTGACGGTTGCTTCCGTCTTATGGCCGCTGCTGGTCGCGTCCAACGCGACCGCGGCCGATATCGACGGCAACTGGGCGCGCGGAGACGGCAAGGCGAAAGTACTGATCGCGCCCTGCGGTGAAAATATCTGTGCCACAAACACCTGGATCAAGCAGGGCACCCCGAAGGAAAAGGCCGGGGACCGGCTGATCATGGACATAAAGCAGACAGAGGCAGGCAGCTATTCCGGCACCGCTTTCGACCCCCAGCGGGATAAATCCTACAGGATAACAGTGACAATAAACGGCAACGGCATGACCACGAAAGGCTGTATCGTCGCCGGTCTGCTGTGCAAGGGCATAAACTGGACAAGGATCGACTAGCCACATCTTCACGTGGCTTCGACCCACATCGTCGCCTCCTTATCGATGCCCTGCAAAGGAAAACACCAATGAAAACTTATTTCGCAGCCTACCTTTTTACTCTCGTCGCCTTTCTGGTGATTGACTTCATCTGGTTGAGCACGATGGCGTCGCGTCTTTACCGCCCGGCCATCGGCGATCTTCTGGCAGAAAACTTCCGGCTTGCTCCGGCGGTCGTCTTTTACCTCATCTATGCCGCCGGCCTGACCTTTCTTGCGGTTCGCCCGGCCTTTCAGACGGGGGAATGGACGACCGCGCTGCTTTATGGCGCAGTGGTCGGCTTCATGGCCTATGCCACTTACGACCTGACCAATCAGGCGACGTTGAAAAGCTGGTCCACGACCCTGACCGTCGCCGATCTTCTATGGGGAACCTTCGTCTCCGCAGCAGCGGCTACAATCGGCTATTTCCTCACGGTGCGGCTGATCGGCCCGCTGGAAAATCCGACGGGCCTATGATGACGACATCCCCTCTTACCGGCCGCTTAAGTGCGACAACCCTGCGGCCCAGTCGTTGCCAGGTTCGCAGCATGAGCATGCATCTCTTGTCTTCCTGCGAAAGACGACCCTATAAAGGAGGCGCAGCAAGGAAGGTTCGAATGCAGGGCACAGAGATCGCAGGCCTTATCAACCGCGTCGGCATGGGTGATCGTTCAGCATTCGTCTCGCTTTATCAGGCAACCAGTCCGAAGCTTTTCGCGATCTGCCTGAAAATCCTGCGTGACAGAACGGAAGCCGAGGAGGCGCTGCAGGAAATCTATATCAAGGTCTGGCAGCGGGCCCGAACATTTGCCGCCAGCGCCGGCAAACCCGCCACATGGCTTGCCGCCATTGCCCGAAACCATGCAATAGACACGATCCGCGCCCGCAAGCCCATTACCGACGACATCGAGGAAGCCTACGATCTTGCCGACGAGAGCACCCGCGATCCTGAGCAGCAGATCGTTCTCGCCGATGAAGGCCGCAGGATCGAAGACTGCATGCGCGAACTTGAGACCGTGCATGCGCAGGCGGTGCGCCGGGCTTATGTCGAGGGCTTGAGTTATCTCGAACTCGCCGAAGAATTGCGCGTGCCGCTTAACACGGTCAGAACCTGGCTACGGCGCAGTCTTCTCAAACTCAGAGAGTGCATGCAGCGATGACGACGGGCGAACAGAGCGGCGGCAAGCATTCGCGCGACGACATCCTCGCCGGCGAATATGTTCTGGGCGTCGTGCCGCTAGAAAAGCGCCGTGAACTGGAACGACGCATACAGAACGACCAGGCTTTCGCACAGCTGGTGCAGCGTTGGGAGGCGGAATTTTCCGACTTCAATGCCGATTACCAGGAGCAGGCACCGAGCGCCACTGTACTTGCGCGTATCGAAGAACGCCTGTTCGGCAGCAGGACTGTCAATACCAATGGCAGCCTTTGGAATTCCGCGTCCTTCTGGCGCTGGATCTCGGTTGCCACCAGCGCAACCGCCGTTGCCGCCATCGTTTACGCCGCCTTCCCTGAAAAGTGGCAGGGCGCCACCCCACTGGTGGCCGAACTTGCAACGACCGACAGCCAGGTTAATCTCCTCGCCTCCTACGATGCGGAATCCGGACGGATGCACATTGTGCCTGTTGCAACCGGCAAAACCGACGAAAAGTCGCTGGAACTGTGGCTGGTAATGGATGGCGGCAAGACCCGCTCGCTCGGCGTCTTCCAGCCCGGCACGAATGGCGATCTTATAATCCCCGCAGACATGCGCAACAGCATCAGCGAAGGCACTACCTTCGCGATCAGCGTCGAACCTTTCGGCGGCTCGCCGACTGGTCAGGCAACCGGCCCTGTTATCGCCGTCGGCACGGCGCGATGGGGATGAAGGTCTAACGCTTCCCGATTTCGAGGCGAGTCCCGATGAACGCGTCACGATACGAGATGGGTCGTAACGGTCAGTCTCCGAAGCCGACGATGCCCTTGATTTCGGTGAACTCGTGCAGACCGAACTTGCCATATTCCCGACCGTTGCCCGACTGCTTGTAGCCGCCGAACGGGGCAGCGCCATCCCAGGCGGAGCTGTTGAGGCGCACTATGCCGGTTCTGAGCCGTCGTGCGAAGGCACGCGCCTCCTCGGGTGCGCCCTGAATATAGGATGCCAGCCCATAGGGCGTGTCGTTGGCGATATCCGCCGCCTCGTCCTCGCTGCCATAACCGAGAATGGCAAGCACAGGCCCGAAAATCTCTTCACGCGCGATCGTCATGTCGTTCGTAACGCGCGCAAAAACTGTCGGCCGTACATAATAGCCGCTGTTCAGATGCGCTGGCCGGTCGAGCCCGCCGGCAACGAGCTCCGCCCCTTCCTCCATTCCCTTGCGGATGAGGCTCTGGATCTTGTCGAATTGCGTTTTGCTGGCAACCGGCCCGATATCCGTTTCGGCATCGCCGGGTGTACCGACACGGACCGATTCCGCCGCCGCACGGGCGATGCCAATCACCCGGTCCATTTGCTCCGCAGGGACGAGAAGACGGGTCGGCGCATTGCAGGACTGGCCGGAATTGGCAAAGCACCTGATCACCCCGGCGCGCACGGCGGCGTTAAGATCAGCGCTTCGGAGCACTATATTGGGCGATTTGCCGCCCAGCTCCTGATGCACGCGCTTCACCGTCGGGGCCGCTGCCTGCGCGACCGAAATGCCGGCGCGTGTCGAGCCGGTGAAGGAAACCATGTCGATATCGGGATGGCTCGCCAGTACCGCGCCCACGGTTGGGCCGTCGCCGTTGACGAGGTTGAACACGCCCTTGGGAACAACGGCTTCGTGCAGGATTTCGGCGAAAAGTATGGCGTTGAGCGGCGCGATTTCCGAGGGTTTCAGCACCATTGTGCAGCCGGTGGCGAGCGCCGGGGCGACCTTGCAGGCGATCTGGTTGATCGGCCAGTTCCACGGCGTGATCATGCCGACGACACCGATCGGTTCATGGACGATACGGGTCGTGCCCTGCATGTATTCGAACGAAAAATCACGCATGGCGCGGATAGTCTGCTCGAAATGCGCCACGCCGATACCCGCCTGCTCATCCCGCGACATTTTTCGAGGAGCGCCCATCTCATGAGAGATCACGTCGCCTATCTCGTTCTGCCGACGTTTCAATATCTCAAGAATGCGCTCAAGCAGGCCGAGGCGCTCTTCCCGCGTCGTCTGCGAAAAGGTAGCAAAGGCGCGACGCGCGGCGGCGATGGCGCGCTCGGCATCCGCCGCCGATCCCATGGCTATCTCCGCGAAAGGCTCTTCGGTGGCGGGGTCGACGACGGATAGACGCTGTCCGCCTAGCGGATCGACCCAGGCGCCGTCGATGTAGAATTTGAGATAGTTGTCCATATCCGTCTCCAATGATCTCAGCGGCCGGCCAGGATAAAGTCGGCGATCCGCTCCGCGATCATGATTGTGGGAATGTTGGTATTGGCGCAGGGGATCGACGGCATCAGCGATGCGTCGCAGACCCTCAATCCTTCCACGCCGTGCACGCGGCCCGTGGACGACGCCACCGCCATGGGATCGTCAGCCGATCCCATGCGGCACGTTCCCGACGGATGCCATGTGCCGCCCACATGGCGGCGGACGAATTCCGTCAACGCATCGTCGTCCTCAAGCAGCCCCCGCATGGTCGTGCCGAGTGTTATCGCCGAATGCACCAATGCCGGGCGCAGCGGACCCGCCACATCCAGAAGACCCGAGAAAAGACCCCGCTGCAACGCGTTCCATGTCCCTGGTACAGCGACCTTCGCCACCCGGGGCGAATAGCTCGATGGAAAAACAGTGCCGCTGTGCCCCGCCATAAAAGGATCGGACAGAGCCTCCGCTCCCAGCCGCAGCGCAAGCTTGAGCCGCCTCAGATCACGCTCGTCGCTCAGCATCCTGAAATCGACCTCCGGCTCCACATGGGGGTCAAGCGAAGCAAGCTTCACGAAGCCGCGCGAATAGGACTTGTTGACCCAGAAGAACAGGCTGCCCAACCGCAAACCGATGGAATGCCAGCCGGATCGCGACAGGATCGCGGCATGCATGTCACCCTGCGGCGCGCCGTCGAGACCGGAGGAGAAACGCCAGATCGCCTGTTCGTGGTGTTCTCCCCTGTCACGCACTCGCATATGCGGCGGCAGATAAGCGGCGACGGCGATCGAAGGATGCTCCATCAGATTGCGACCGACGCCGCTGCGGCCGGCCACGACATTGCCCCCCACGGCGGCGATGTCACCGACGGGGCCGATACCGGAGCGCATCAGCAATGCGGGCGTGTGAATGGCGCCGGCCGAGACGATCACTTCCGCCGCATGGATCGTCTCCGCTGTCGCACCCGCCAATCTCGCACCCGTGGCCAGACGACCATCGAACAGGATGCGGTCGGCGACGCTTTCGGTGATGATCCTGAGATTCGAACGTTTGCGCACGTCCGGCGTCAGATAAGCAAGCGAGGTCGGCAAGCGCTCCCCGCTATCGCTGACGGCGATGGCGCCGCGAAAGACGCCGTCTTCCCAGGGTCCGTTCTGGTCCGGCCTTGTCGGATATCCGCGGCGGTCGAGCGTTTTCATGACTCGGTCGACGAAGGGTGAAATCCTGTCGTCGGATATGCGCCGGATCGTCAGCGGCCCGGTCGTGCCGTGAAGCGGACCGAAGAAATCCCTGTCGGCTTCGATCTTCAGAAAATAGGGCAGGCAATCGTCCCAGCCCCAGCCGTCCGCCCCAAGCGCCTGCCACTCGGCATAGTCGGCCGGCGCACCCCGATTGGCCATCAGCGCATTGATCGCCGAGCCTCCGCCCAGAAGCCGCGCCTGCTCGTAGCGACGCGGTGGACGGGGCGCCGCGTTGGAACGGGCATGGCCCATCAACGCCGTGAGCTGCGACCAGATATTGCGCGTATCGAGATAGGCACGGCCGGGATAACGGCTGCGCACCTCATCCGGGATATCCTCCACCGAAATATTGCGCCCGGCCTCGACCAGAACGACCGTCCGCTGCGGATCTGCGGAAAGGCGTGCGGCCAGCACGCAGCCCGCCGATCCACCGCCGAGGATCAGGTGATCGACGATCATGTCGCCCGTCCCTGCGAGTATTCGGTGTTGCGGGCGTTGATCGCCGCCAGCATCAGCAGGATGAACGAGATCGCCGTCAGCAGGGAGCTGATCGAGGCGATGGTCGGATCGATCTCGTCGCGCAGCGCTGTGAACATGCGCTTCGTAAGCGTCTGATATTCGCCGCCGGAAATGAAAAGCGAAACCACGGTTTCATCGATGGCGGAGATGAAGGCGAAGAGCAGACCGGAAATGACGCTCGGGCGGATTTGCGGCAGGGTGACGATGAAGAAGGTCCGCCAACGGTTCATGCCGAGGCTACGCGACACCATCTCCTGCGTGTGGTCAAACTTGCGCAGCCCGACCAGAACCGAGGTGACGACATAGGGCAGGCCCAGCATGACATTGGCGAGGATCAGCCCGGTCAGCGAGGCAAGAAGCCCGATCTGTGCGTAAACCAGGAAGACACCGACGGCGGTGATGACGATCGGCACGATCAGCGGCAGAAGCAGCAGCGCCTGCAGGCTGCGCACCAGCCGCGATTGCGTGAGGTTGAGCGCATAGGCCGCCGCAGTCCCGAGAATGGTGGCGATGACGGCGCTGGAGACGGCGACGATCAGGCTTACACGCGTTGCCTGCATCCAGGCGGCGCTGCCAAGATAAGCCTCATACCAGCGCAGCGACCAGGATGGCGGCGGGAAAGCAAGGAAGCGTGCGCCGGAAAAGGACATTGGCAGGATGATCAGGATGGGGATCATCAGCCAGGCGAGAACGAGGGCTACAAAGCCGTAGAGAAGGATTTTCGACAGGCTCATGCGTCACCTCGTTCCCATGATGCGTTCGAACGGAATGATGAGGCTCGCCAGCCGGAAAACCAGAAAAACGCAGACAAGCAGGACGACGCTGATCGACGAGGCCGCGCCCCATTCGTTATAAACCTCGATGTTGCGCGAAACGAGCATGGAGACCATGTAGGTGCGCCCGCCGCCCAGCAGTTCCGGCGTGATATAAAAACCAAGGGTGAGCACGAAGACCAGCACCATGCCGGCGATCATACCCGGCAGCGACAGCGGCAGGAAAACCCGCCAGAATACATGCATGGGTGAGCCGCCGAGGCTGGCGCCGGCCATGGTCAGTTCGGTGGGGATTTTCTTCATGGTCGCATAAAGCGGCAGCACCATGAAGGGCAGCAGGATGTGGATCGTCGCCATGACCGTGCCGAATTCGTTGTTGACCAGCCGGAGCGGCGCATCGATCAGGCCCGATCCCGTCAGCGCCGAATTGATAATGCCGTTGCGCTGCAGCAGGATGAGCCAGGCATAGGCGCGCACCAGAACGGATGTCCAGAAAGGCAGCAGCACCATGGCGAGAACAAGCACGCTCCAGCGCTGGGGCAGGCCCGCCGCCACATAGGCGACGGGATAGCCGAGGAGGACGGTCATCAGCGTGACGACCGCCGCAATGCGGAAGGTCTGGAGGAAGGTCATCCAGTAGACGGAATCCGTCAGGAACCGCTGATAGTGAACGAGCGTAAAGCCGCCATCCTGCCGGATCGACTGCCAGCCCAGCCACAGAAGCGGCAGGACCAGCAGAACGACGACGACCGCAAGGGCTGGCGCCAGCAGCATCAGCATGAGCCGTTGCTCACGCTGCTCATGCATCGCAGACGGATTTCGTTTCGACTGTGCCATCAGTGACCCTCCACAGGCCGATGATTATTTCTGGATGAACTGCGCCCAGCGTTTTTGCGCCTCCTCACCGGCCGGGGAACTCCACCACTCATCCGACACCAGAACCTGAAGCGCGGCATTGTTCGGCGAACTCGGCATTTCGGCAGCGCGTTCCGGCGAAATCTTGCCGGTCTTGTACGCTTCAGGATTGCCTGGACCGTAATCGATATAGGCCGGGAAATTCGCCTGGATTTCAGGGGTCAGCGCCGCATTGACGAACTTGACAGCCGTTTCGAGGTTCGGCGCGCCCTTGAGAATGCAGAGCGACGTATACTGAAGGAAACCTTCATTGAACGAATAACCGATCGGCGCGCCTTCCTTCACCACCGCAGCAACGCGGCCGTTCCACGCCATCTCCATGTCGACTTCACCATCGGCCAGAAGCTGCGCCGACTGGGCGCCGGAGGTCCACCACACCGTGACATAGGGTTTGATCTCTTCGAGCTTCTTGAAAGCCCGGTCGACATCGAGCGGATAAAGTTTGTCCGCTGGCACGCCATCTGCGAGCAAAGCGGCCTCGAGTGTCGCCAGGGGATGGTTACGAAGCGCCCGCGTGCCCGGAAATTTCTTCACATCCCAGAAATCCGCCCAGCTCTTGGGCGGGTTGCCGCCGAACTTGTCCTTGTTGTAGGCGAGCACGCTCGAGTAGAATTCATAGGCGACAGAATAGGGGCTCTTGTATTCGGCCGGCATCTTTTCCGCATTGGGTATTTTGGAAAAATCGAGTTTCTCGATCATTCCCTGTTCCCCGCCGCGTATGCAATCCTTCGCTGGCGTGTCGATGACGTCCCAGACGATCTTGCCGGATGCGGACTGCGTCTTGATCACCGGCCAGGCATCCGGCGCGCTGTCCTGATTGACAGTGATGCCAAGCAGCTTGGCGACGGGGTCGAGGATCGCCTTGGTCTGCGCCTCCTGGTAGGCGCCACCCTGTGAGACGAAGGTGATCTGTTCCGCGGATGCCAAGCCAGCCGAAAAAACGGCGGCGGATGCGGAAAGCACGAGCATGGAAAATCTGTATTTCATTCGTCGTTCTCCTCTTTATGGCGAGGCGCTGTCGCCCCTGTTGGCATGCGACTGTCGGGTCTTAGCGCCCGATTGCATCGAGGAACTGATACCAGCCGGCGACGAGCCGGACGGCTGGCTCCCTGATGGGATAAAAAGGCACGGGTTTGAGCGGCTCCGCGGTCAAGAGCCCGAGATCGGGGCTTTGCCCGGCAACCATGGCCGCAACGTAGCGGCCCATGTTGGAGGCCATGGCCACCCCGGTTCCATTATAACCGACTGCATAGACGACCCGGTCGTCCAGCCGGCCCAGATGCGGAATGCTGTCCATCGTCATGGCCACGAGGCCGGACCAGCGATGGGTGACAGATACCGCTGCGAGTTCTGGAAACTGCCGCACCATGGCCTTGTGCAGCGCCGCAAACGCGCTTTCGGAATCCGCCTTGCCGAAGGCGCCGCGCCCGCCATACATTACGCGGTCTCCGGCCTTGCGGAACCAGCGCATCATGCGCCGCGTCTCGGTATAGCTGCGTCCCTGCGACAGGAGGGAAGCACCCGGTCTGCCGGTCAGCGGCTCGGTCGCAATCATCGCGGAGCGGAAGGGAATGATGGATTTGCGGACCGTCGACGTGGCCGGCGTCAGATCGGAATAGGAATTGGTGGCGATTACCACCTGCCGGGCCGAAACGACACCGTCAGGCGTTTCAAGAACGATGCCGGCGCCATCTCGCCTGAATGCCGCCACCGGCGTCTTCTCGTGGATCGCGATGCCTGCGGCACTCAATCCGGCCGCCATGCCCAAAACGAAATTCAAGGGGTGGATGACGCCGCCATGGGTATTGAGCATGCCGCCGACGAAATCGCGTGAGCCCGTCTCCGCCTCCATTTCCTCCGGTGAGAGAATGGTGCAGGCATGGTCGCCAAGCGATCCACGCAGCCACTCGACTTCTTTTTTCAGGCCATCGAGTGACAGCTGATTGTGGGCACAACGCAGCGAACCGGTTGGGCGATAATCGGCAGCGGCGATTGCATAATCTTCCACCAGTTCGCCGACATGATCGATGGCCTCGATACCGAGATCATGCATGCGCCGCGCCGTCTCCAGCCCGTAGCGGGCGGCGATGTCGGAGAAGGAAAGCCGGAACTTGCCCGACACCACGCCACCATTGCGGCCGCTCGCGCCCCAGCCGATCCGGCTTGCCTCCAGCACCACCGGAGACAGGCCGCGGCGGGCCAGATAGCGCGCCGCGGAAAGGCCCGTATAGCCGCCACCGATGATCGCGACATCGAACCGACGATCACCCGAGAGCCGGTCGAAGGTAGGACGGCTCGAAGCCGTCTCCTGCCAGAGGGAGTGGATATCGGGAAAAGGGGGACGTGCGGCCATCGGTACGGCTCTCTCGCTTTCAGGCTGCCGTTGCCGTCTTGACGCCGGCAGCAAGTTCCGCGTCCACCGCATCGGCCAGTTGCTTGAGCGAGGAGAAGTGGAAGTCGGGCCTGGTCACCACCTTCGGAGCCGGCGTGCCGCCGAACCCCTGCTGGCCCTGGCGACGCTCGATCCAGCAGGTCGTGTAGCCAAGTTCGCGGGCCACGCCGATATCGTGATGCTGGCTCTGGGCGACATGCAGGATTTCCGACTGCTTGAAACCGAAAGCCGACTGACGCCCCTTGTTGAAGGCGAAAAACTGCGGATTGGGCTTGGCACACCCGGCCTCATCGCAGGTGACGCTGTCGTGAAACGGATTGCCAAGCGTATCGGAATAGGCGGAAAATGCCGTACGGTCGGCATTCGTCATGGCGACAAGACGGAAGTTCTTGCGCAGGCGGGCGAGCGCTTCCACGGAATCTGCAAAGGCTGGCCAGCGCAGCACGGCAAGCTGGAAGGCTTCCGCCGTGGCGTCGTCATTGTTGAAACCGAGTTCGTTGGCGAGAGAAAGATAGACGTCTTTCATGGCGAAAGAAGACCGTCCATAGAACTTGTCGCGGCCACGCTTGTAGGGTTCGAAAATCTCGTCGTCGGTGG
Organism: Agrobacterium sp. 22-214-1; assembly: GCF_053522465.1. Classification (NCBI taxonomy): domain Bacteria; kingdom Pseudomonadati; phylum Pseudomonadota; class Alphaproteobacteria; order Hyphomicrobiales; family Rhizobiaceae; genus Agrobacterium; species Agrobacterium sp. 22-214-1. The sequence goes on from NZ_JBNWCK010000003.1 coordinate 606,329, forward strand.
CCCTCGCCGCCTTTTCGCCGCCGAGCGCACGCACCGCATTGAGCACACCCGTTTCGAAATCGATCAAAGTGCCGACCACATCGAAGGTCATGACCTTGAATTGCGTAAGCTGCATCGTCTTTATCCTTGTTGACTGCATGGAATGGAATGTCTCAACCTGCTTCGGGAACGATCACCGTGTCTTCGGGGTGGAGTGAAAGCGCGATCGCCTCACCCGGTGATTTCATCAGCGCGCGGCCGGCATGGTTGCTGGGAAGCCGGAAACTCAGATCGTCGCCGCTGTCCAGCCGCACGAAAACCCGAATGCTTTCGCCCTGATAAAGCGTATCCGTGACGATGCCTGTCAGCCTGTTGCCGCCATCGGCTTGAGCGCCATCCGCCACCACGAGTTTTTCCGAATGAACCACGAGATGCAGGTTTTCGCCTTCCGGCACGCGATGCGCCGTGTGCAGCAGCCGGTCTCCCAGCCGCACCGCCGTTTCGCTCTCGCGCCGAACCGCAAGCAGGGTCGCCTCGCCGATGAAGCGAGCGACAAAGGCGTTGACGGGACGGTCATGCAGGCGCTCCGGCGTATCGACCTGCACCAGACGTCCCCTGTGCATGATCGCCACACGGTCGCTCATCGTCAGCGCCTCGCGCTGATCATGCGTGACATAGACGATCGTGGCGCCGAGCCGCTTATGCAGCCGTTTGAGTTCGATCTGCATGGTCTCGCGCAGCTGCTTGTCGAGCGCCGAAAGCGGCTCGTCCATGAGAATGAGGCCCGGCTCGAAGATCATGGCACGTGCCAGCGCCACGCGCTGACGTTGGCCGCCCGACAATTCGTGGATACGCCTGTTCTCATAGCCGGTGAGTTCGACCATCTCGAGCGCGGCCTTGAGTTTCGCCGGCCAGCTCGCCTTCGGCAGCCGCCGCGCCCTTAGCGGAAAGGTGATGTTTTCGCCCACACTCATATGCGGAAACAACGCGTAGTTCTGAAAGACGATACCGATATCCCGCTTATGCGGCGGCTCAAATGTAATATCCCGATCGCCTAACCAAATTGACCCCGATGTCGGCTGGACAAAGCCGCCGAGAATTCCCAGCAACGTGGTCTTGCCTGACCCCGAAGGCCCGAGAATGGAAACGAATTCGCCGGGAGCGACATCGAGATTGACATCGTCCAGCGCACGAAACGTTCCGTAGCACTTGACCGCCTCTTTGATGGAAACGCCTACCCGCTCTGTATTTGGCTGCTCAATCATATGATTCCACTAAAAAATCCCAGTACGTTCGGTGGTGCTCCGACGTATGGCAGCGCGTTTTTGCGGAACGAAGAGCAGATTTTCAGCCTGTGACGCCCAGCGCCGGCCTGAAACCAATCTGTCGCGTTCCCCTCAATTCATGGAAGGTCTCTCGCCTTCGTTGACAGCCAAGAGACCAAACAAAAGGCGGATAGGCAATTGAAAAAAAATCTATGCGATGTTACAAAATGTAATGACGTTCCTTCGCCGCTCCCTGCCCTCCATGAATGGCCTCTTTACTTTCGAGGCCGCTGCGCGCTGCGGCAGTTTTTCGAGGGCTGCAGACGAATTGAACGTGACGCCGGCGGCTGTGAGCCGCATGATGTCCCGGCTGGAGGAACATCTTGATACGACATTGTTTCTTCGACAGCCCGGTGGCGTGATGCTGACGGAACCCGGCCAGCTGCTGTTCGATGCGATCGCCAGAGGCTTCGCCGGAATAGAAAGCGCCCTGCGGGAAATCGAGGATCGCCGAACCGGTATCGAAACCGTGTCCCTTTCCGTCTCGACCGGTTTCACCACGCACTGGATGATGCCGAGAATGGCCGAATTCAAAAGGGAGTTTCCCAATGTCGATCTTCGGTTTCAGCTCATGATGGGCGCCCTGTCGGGGCCGGTCAACGACGTCGATCTTGGGATGCGCTTCGTCGATGGACCGGACAGGCATCACGAGGCAGCTTTCGTCATGCCCGAAATCCTGCTGCCGATCTGCAGTCCGGGTTACAGGGAAAGCCATGCCATTTCCGGCAACGATATTGATCGTGTGCCGGATACGACCATCAATTTAAGCGATGCGCAGCCCAACTGGTCGACGCTGTTCACACCGGCCAGCGGTAGCGACCCGCAGAATTCGATGATCTTCTCCGACTACGCCATCGTCGTGCAGGCTGCTCTCCTGGGCCAGGGCGTGGCGCTTGGCTGGCTCAACGTCGTCGCCCATTGGCTACGGACGCGGACACTGGTTCCAGCAAGCGAACATTTGATGGTCACCGGCCGGCGCTGCCATCTTATCCGGCTGCGAACCAAACCCGCCCGACCTATCGTCACGCAGGTCAAGGAATGGATGATCCGTGAATTGAAGGCGGATGTCGATGCGGTGAGCGCGCTTTATCCATCCCTGAACATCGGCTGCGTGGGAAGCGACACCATCAATTAAAAACTGAAATTTTGAACACGCTCGAACCGACATAGTCATAACGACCCTTCGTTCCGCTATTGTCACCAGATAAAGAAACTGACATCATGGACTAACAGGCTCAAAATGAGCCGCTGATATTCCATGAGCAGGGTAGCTCTCGACCGGAAACGGGCGGGAGCTTTTTATTTTTTGGTGGGCGATGATGCATTCAGAAAGCTGGCGGGTCGGTGTGCTGTTCTCCGAAACGGGAGTGACCGGAGCCGTGGAAACAACCCAGAGAGCTGCTACCTTGCTGGCGATCGATGAAATCAACGCAGCCGGTGGCGTGCTCGGCCGAGAGATAGAGCCGGTGGCCTACGATCCGCAATCAACTCCCAGTCTCTATAAGGAGCTCGCAGTCAAACTTTGCGACGAAGATCGGGTCCGTGTCGTTTTCGGCTGCCACATGTCGAGCACCCGCAAAGCCGCTCTTCCGGTCATCGAGGCCCGTGATGCTTTGCTGTTTTACCCGACTTTGTACGAGGGGTTCGAATACTCCCGGCATTGCATCTACACAGGGGCAGCTCCCAATCAGAACTCCGTCCAATTGGTCGATTTCCTCACCAAGCACTATGGAAAGCGGGTTTTTCTTGTGGGGTCGAATTACGTCTATCCTTACGAATCGAACCGGACGATCAGCGACCTTTTTCTTCAGGTGGGGGGACAGGTCCTGGACGAGATATATGTTCCGCTGAACCTCAAAGACGAGGACGTCGCCAAGATCATCCGACACATTCGCGCAGCGCAGCCGGACGTTATTTATTCAACGATCGTTGGCAACGGTATCATTCCTTTCTACACGGCGTTCAAAGAAGCGGGCTTCAATGCGCAGAAGATGCCGATCGCCAGTCAATCGACAAGCGAGGCCGACGTGATACGCATGCGCCCGGAGGTGGCGGAAGGGCACATAACCGCTGCTCCCTTTTTCGCTTCTCTCGACACACCCCGCGCCCGCGCCTTCGTTTCGGCCTATCAACAGCGGTACGGCCAGCAGATGCTGCCCACTGCGCCAGCCGAAGCGGCTTATTTTCAGGTATATCTCTATGCGGCGGCTTTAAAGCTTGCCGGCGGCGACGGGCTTGAGCAGCTTCTGCCGGCACTCTATGAGGTCGAATACGATGCCCCACAGGGCGCGGTGAAGATAGACCGGCTGACAAACCACACGCATCTGTGGCCAAGAGTGGCAAAGGTGAATGCGCAGGGCGGCTACGATATTGTCTATGATCCGTCACTGCGGGTGGCGCCAGATCCGTTCATGCGCGAATATCGCCCGGATCTGACGCAAACTTTCCCGCATCGCGTCCGGGTCTGAGAAGGAGCGACGATGTCATTCGCCCTTCTCAGAGATTTGCGGGATCTAAAGGTCCTGGTCATTCATCCCCGGACATCGGAGGGAGAGTTCCTCGTCGATCACCTGCGCCGTATCGGCTGCACGGTCAGTTGCCTCTGGCCGGTGCCTGCCGAATTGCCGCACGGCACAGACGTCGTCTTTCTTGCCATGGAAGACGAGGCGCGACCGGAAATCGAACGTCTGCTGAAGTGTTTTCCAAACCCCGCTCCGACCATGCTTGCCATCGTCGGTTACGAAAATCCCTCGACGTTGCAGATCGTTCTGGAAAGCGGAGCGCTCGCCATTGTCGAGAGGCCGATCAAGCCGTTCGGTCTGCTGACCAATCTCGCCATCGCCCGCAGCCTGTGGCTGGAGCGCCAAAAGCTCGTGAAAGAAGCACGCAAATATAAACGCAAGGTATTGGGAGACCAGAAGCTTGCCCGCGCCAAGGCGATTTTGATGGCCAATCGCGGCACCAGCGAAAACGAGGCGTACCGCGAAATGCGCGAGCAAGCGATGGCACGACGCGTGCCGATCGATGAAATCGCCAATTCGATTATCAACGCTGAACAGCTCTTGCGCCCTTCCCAAAAACATGATTAGTTTTTGATGTGTTCCAGATGAACACCTCCGGCACATCCCTTCTTTTATCGAAGCCATGTGTCGCTGTTGCACGCGGCGCAGCCGTGATGCGGTGATGGCAAGGGTGCCCGCAGGCTTTGACAAGCCTCGCGGGTTTTTTGTTGTCTGCTGACAGTGACGTCAGCCTTCCTACACTTTTTTCGGCATGAAGCCTCGCCATGGAGCCGGGCAGTGCCACCGCGTGCGCCAATCAAAAAAGGGGAACCAAGATGGTGTTCAACAGACGTGAATTTCTCAAAACCGCAGCCACCGCTTCCGCCGCACTTGCCCTGCCCGCGCTGGGCGGTCGGGCCTTCGCAGCCGATGCGATCAAGGTCGGTGCACTCTATTCCCAGACGGGTGGGCTTTCCGTCGCCGAAAAGCTTCTGGCCAACGGTGTCATGATGGCCGTTTCCGAAATCAACGCCGCCGGCGGCGTTCTGGGTCGCCCGGTCGAAGTCGTCGTGGAAGATGGAGCCTCCGACCCGAAAACCTTCAGCGAAAAAGCGTCGAAACTGATCCTCAAGGACAAGATTTCCACCGTCTTCGGTTGCCACACTTCTGCCAGCCGCAAGGCCGTGCTGCCGATCTTTGAACGACGCGGCGCGATGCTGTTCTATCAGACGCACTATGAAGGCTTCGAATGCTCACGCAACGTCGTCTATTCCGGCGCTGTTCCAAACCAGCAACTCTCCAATTACATTCCATGGATCGTCGAAAAGCTGGGCAAGAAGAAGTTCTTCATCGTCGGCTCGAACTACGTCTACCCGCGTGAAATGGCCAAGGTTTCCAAGAAACTGATTGAAGCGGCCGGCGCAGAATGGGTGGCGGACGAATATCTGGAACTTGGCCACTCGGAATGGGCGGTCATGGTCAGCAAGATCAAGGAATCCGGTGCAGATGTCGTTCTTTCCAACGTGGTCGGCGACTCGATCATCGCCTTCTACCGCGAATTCAAGAACCAGGGTCTGTCGCAGGAGGTTATCCCGATCTGCGCGACGGTGACGTCCGAGATCGAGATTGCAGCCATGGGCGCCGAATATGCGGCAGGCAGCTATACCTCCTTCCCTTATTTCATGTCGATCGAAACGCCCGCAAACAAGAGCTTCATTGAACGCTTCAGGACCTTCGTCAACGATCCGAAAGCCGTCACATACCATTCGCTCGAGGCGGCCTATTTCCAGGTGTTCCTGTGGAAGCAGGCAGTCGAAAAATCCGGCGATCTGTCTGCCGACGCGATCCGGGCCGGCATTCGCGGCCAGACCTATGAAGCACCTGGTGGCAAGGTGACGACCGACCCAGACAACCTGCATTGCTGGCTGACGCCACGCATCGGACAGTGGCAGCCGGACGGCCAGAGCAAGGTGGTCAACGCCTATCCGGCACCGATCAAGCCGCTTCCCTATTCGGCCTATGGTGAGACGGAAAGCAATTTGTTCTGCACCAGCAACGGTCTCGACGCAGCAAAGCTCAAGGGCTGACCCCTGCCCGCTTTGTCCCGCCAACCTTGTTGGCGGGACCATGTCTCGGCAAGGCGGATCTGCGTTTTTTCTTTGCTCATTGCCAATCCGCGTTCAGCATTGGCAAGGGACAGAAGAGAGTCTGATCCGCCCTTCTTACGAACGGTGGCGTTATGCTCGATATTCTCTTCATCGGCCTCAGTCTGGGCTCGATCCTTCTTTTGGTGGCGCTCGGTCTCGCCATAACCTACGGCGCCATGGGCGTCATCAATATGGCCCACGGCGAAATGGTCATGATCGGCGCCTATGTCGCCGTGCTCTCAGGCATCTGGCTGAAAACAAGCCTGCTACTCGCAATACCGTTGGCTTTCGTCGTAACCGCAGTGCTTGGCCTGGTCATCGAACGGGTGGTCGTGCGTCGGCTCTACGGCCGTCTGCTCGACACGCTTCTCGCCACCTGGGGCATTGCCATCCTTTTGCAGCAAGCCGTAAGGCTCGAATTCGGCCTCACATTTTTCGGCATTCACATCGAAGGCCTTGGCGCCGGATTGCAAAATGTGGCGGTGCCTTCCTATCTTCAAGGCACGTTCAGGCTCGCCGGGGCCGATATAAACGCCTACCGCACCTTCATCATCGCGGTGACAGCCGCGCTGACGCTGGCGACATGGTTCATTCTCTACCGTACGGCAGCAGGCATGCAGGTACGGGCCATCATCCGCAATCCAAAAATGGCTGCCGCTTGCGGCATCGATGTGAAACGCATCAATGCCCTGACCTTCGCCTTCGGTTCCGGTCTTGCCGGCGTCGCCGGCGTGATGATGTCCGGCTTCAAGACCGTTTTCCCCGACATGGGGACGACGATGGTCGTCGACGGTTTCATGGTCGTGGTGACCGGCGGCGTCGGTAGCCTTTTCGGCACGGCCCTGTCTTCGGGCCTTCTGGGTGAAATCAACGCGCTGGTCGCCATCGGCACGAACGACATTCTGGCACGCGCCGTCGTGTTCGGGGTCGTCATTGTCGTCATTCTCGTCAAGCCCAGCGGGCTGTTCTCGTTCAAGGGGCGCTGATATGAGCATCGAACGAAAATTCCAGATCGCCGCCTACGCCATTTTTATCGCGCTGATCTTTGCAGCGCCCGTTTTCGGCGACGAATTCTGGCTGAACCGTATTTCTAAATATCTGGTCTACGGCATGCTCGGCGTCGCCATTGCGCTGACATGGGGATATGCGGGCATTCTCAATCTTGGCCAGGGACTGTTCTTTGGTCTTGGCGCCTATATGCTCGCCATGTCCCTGAAGCTGTCGAGCATGACCAGCCTGCAACAGGGCTCCGACAAGCCGGTCCCGGATTTCATGCTCTGGAATGCCGAACCCGGCGCGCCAACGGAACTCTGCTGCATCAACAAGGGCTCCTTCCTCTGGCTTCCCTTTCAAAGCCAATCGGTCGGTCTCGTGCTCGGCATCCTGCTTCCCGTGTTGATAGCCGGCGCACTCGGCATGCTCGTTTTTCGCAAACGGATTTCCGGTGTCTTCGTCTCGATCATTACATTGGCGCTGGTCCTGCTCGTGCGTCTGGTGATGGTTGATGCACAACCGGTGACGAACGGCTTCAACGGCCTGACGGATCTCGGCTGGCTGACGATCGGCGGCATTGAATTCGACCCTTACAGCCGGGCAACCTATTATCTGTGTGCCATATGCCTGTCGCTAACGCTCATCGGTGCGCGTCTTGTCGTGGAAACCCGTGCCGGCATGATCCTACAGGCGATCCGCGACGATCAGGTTCGCGCCCGCTATCTCGGTTTCGATGTCTCGCTCTACCAGGTGTTCTTCTTTGCCATTTCAGCCGGAATAGCCGGCGTTGCCGGTATGCTATACGTCGTCGTCGCGGAGTTCGCCTCGCCGACCTTCATGGATCTTTCCTTCTCCGTGACGATGGTGGTTTGGGCTGCCGTTGGCGGCCGCTCCTCCCTGCTCGGTGCCTGCATCGGCGCGATCCTCATCAACATGATCGAGGCTGAGGTCAGCGAAACCGAAGCACTGGTCGAGGCGTGGAAAGCGATCATCGGCCTCATCTTCGTTCTCGTCGTCCTGTTCATGCCGCGTGGCCTTGGTGGCGTGGCGCATGATGTGCTGCGGCAGTTCATCCGCCGGGTCAAACCGGGTGTGGCATCTTCATCGTTGCAGCAACAGAGCGAGGCATTGTGATATGAGTGCAATCGCATTGACCATCGACGGTCTCAGCGTCGATTTCGGCGGTTTCAGAGCCGTCAACAATGTCAGCATCACCGTCGGCGATGGTGAGTTGCGGGTTTTGCTCGGCGCAAATGGCGCCGGCAAGACGACCCTGATGGATCTGATCAGCGGCAAGACGCGCAGTACCCAGGGTAAGGTCTTCGTCTACGACACGGACATCACAAACTGGCCGGAACACAAAATCGCCCGTGCAGGGATTGGCCGAAAATTCCAGATTCCCAGCATTTTTCGCGATCTTACCGTGCGACAGAATCTGGAGGTGGCGAATTGCCGAAATCCCTCCGTTTTTGCCAACCTCCGGTTTGGATTTTCGCGTGCGGAAGCAGAGCGCGTCGATGAGGTGCTCGCCCTCACAGGCCTTGAAGCAGAAAAGGACATGACGGCCGCGTATCTCAGCCATGGCCAGACGCAATGGCTGGAACTCGGCATGCTCATCGTCCAGGATCCAAAGGTCGTTCTGCTGGACGAACCGACAGCCGGCATGACCCAGGCCGAGACCCGCAAGACGGCGCAGATCATCAAAAACCTCAAAGGCCGCCACACCATCCTCGTCGTCGAGCACGACATGGGGTTCGTGCGTGAAATTGCCGAGCGTATCACCGTTCTCCATCTGGGAGAGGTGCTGGCAGAAGGAAGCGTCGGGGATATCGAGAACAATCCGAAAGTCCGCGAAGCCTATCTCGGTTCGAAAGGAATATCCTGATGCTGACATTGAAAAACGTGGACAGCTATTATGGCCGCAGCCACATCCTGCACGGCGTCACGCTCGATGTTCCAACCGGCAAGGTGACGAGCATTCTCGGCCGCAACGGCACTGGCAAAACGACCCTGTTGAAAACGCTGATGGCGCTGACCGACCGCATGACGGGCGAAATGCACCTGCAGGGAAAAGACATCGCCTCCTCCCCGACGCACAAGAGAGCGCGGGCCGGTATCGCCTATGTCCCCCAGGGCAGGGAAATCATTCCCGATTTCACCATTCGCGAGAACATCCTGATGGGCGCATTCGCGCGGGCCGATGGCAAACGCGAAATTCCAGCACTGGTGCCGGAGCTCTTTCCGTATCTCATGGCCAATCTTGATAGACCGGGCGGCGTGCTTTCGGGCGGCCAGCAACAGCAGCTCGCCATCGCCCGGGCTCTCGCCGCGGATCCGAAGGTTCTGCTTCTCGATGAACCCAACGAAGGCATCCAGCCCTCGATCGTCGAGGAAATCGAAAAGATCATCATCCGGCTCAATCGCGAGATCGGCATGACGATCATCCTCGTTGAGCAGAACGTCGCATTCGCACGGCACGCATCTCACCACTTCGCCATGCTGGAGAAGGGAAGCGTGGTTGCGGCCGGCGCCATCGACATGCTCTCCGACGCGCTCGTTCATCGGCATATGGCTGTCTGAAAAAGACAAATCCTTCAATAAAGACAATGGGAATAATCATGACATCGATAAAGAGCTACACCGCCGCCGCCATCCAGTTCGAACCGACAATGTTTGAAAAAGAACGCAATATCACCCGGCTGAAAGCCCTTTGCGAAGAAGCGGCGGAGGCGGGCGCACGCCTGATCGTCACGCCAGAGATGGGCACGACCGGTTATTGCTGGTTCGACAGGGCGGAAGTCAAACCGTTCGTTGAAACGATCCCCGGACCGACCACTGATGTTTTTCAGGCCATTGCCCGCAAGCATCGCTGCTACATCGTCGTCGGCATGCCGGAAGTCGATCCAGCGAGCGACCTCTATTACAACACGGCCGTTCTGATCGGTCCGGACGGCGTCGTCGGCCGGCACCGCAAGTCGCATCCCTATATTGCCGAGCCGAAATGGGCTGCGAACGGCGATATCGTGCACGAGGTGTTCGAAACGGAGATCGGCCGTATTTCCATGCTGGTCTGCATGGATCTGCATTTCTTCGAGACGGCGCGGCTGGAGGCCTTGGCCGGCGCCGACATCATCTGCCATATCTCCAATTGGCTGCAGGAGCGCACCCCGGCGCCTTACTGGATCAACCGCGCCTTCGAAAACGCCTGCTATGTCATCGAAAGCAACCGGTGGGGACTGGAACGGACCGTGCAGTTCTCCGGCGGAAGCTGCGTGATCGAGCCGGATGGGACGGTCGCCGCATCGATCGATACGGGCGATGGAATAGCCTATGGGGCAATCGATCTTGCCCGCGCGCGCCGCCGTGAGGTCCTCAGTGAACCGGTTTTCAAGTCGCGCCGGCCCGAGCTTTACATGAACATGATGACCAACAGTTTCACCTGGAACCCCGGTGACTACTTCCGCCTCTACGGCTATCAGCCAATCCCGCGCGGACGCACCTCCCGTGCCGCCGTTGCCCAGTTCGCCCCTACGTCCGTCATTGCCGACAATATTGCCCAGATCACACGGCTGGCGACCGAGGCGAAGGCGACGGCAGCGCCGGACATTCTAGTGTTTCCGGAACTGTCGCTGACCGGGCTGGAGTCCCCCCAAACCCGGGCGGAACCTCTTTCAGGCCCAACGGTATCGACCTTCGTTCGTCTGGCCATGAAACTCGGCTTCTATCTCGTCGCAGGGTTTGCCGAAGCGGACGGAGACAGGGTCTACAACAGCGTGGTCCTTGCCGGACCCGAGGGGCTGGTGGGCAGCTATCGCAAGACGCATCTCGGCGTCGCCGACAGCTGGGCGACGGCGGGCGACGAATGGAAAATCTACGATCTCGCCATCGGCCGGTTGGGTCTCGCGATCGGGCACGACGCGCTTTATCCGGAAGCCATCCGTTCGCTGTCGCTGATGGGCTGCGATCTGGTGGCCTGCCCTTCGGCAATTGCCGGCACTTTCACCGGCAGCCACGCGGGAACGAAAATCCCGCACAACTATCCCATCCCGAAGGGAGCAGACCCCTTTCACTGGCACGCTCTGCGGGTTCGCGGCGGCGAGAACAACGTCTATTTCGCCTTCGCCAATGTACTTGATGAGCCACGGGGATATCTTGGCAAGAGCGCGGTCTTCGGGCCGGATTCCTTTGCCTTTCCGCGTCAGGAATCGGCCATTCTCGATGAGGAGGGCATTGCCGATGCCGCCGTCGATACCACCAATCTCGACACGCCCTATCCAACGAACATCGTCAGACGAAAGGACCTTGTCGTCATGCGCCAGCCGCATCATTATCAGCCTCTCGTCAAATGGCATCAGTGAAAGGTCGGCAGGATGTCCGCATTCACGTTCGCAACCGTCCCGCAGATCATTGCGGGACCGGGCTGTATCGCAAGGCTTTCGGAGCTGAGGAGCATGCTCGGTCCGCGCGTTCTGGTGATTTCGGACGATGGGGTCGTCAAGGCGGGGCTCGTTCAGCCGGCGCTTGCCAGCCTTACAGAAGCCGGCGCCGAAACATCAATCTTCACCGGCGTTGTCGCTGATCCGCCGGAAGCCATCATCCATACGGCTGCCGCACAGGCGGTGACGTTTGGCGCAACCGGTGTGCTGGGCATCGGCGGCGGCTCGTCGCTCGATGTCGCAAAGCTTGTGGCGCTCATTGCCAAAAGCGGCGAAGCGCTCGACACTATCTACGGCGTTGGCAAGGTGACGGGGGAGCGTCTGCCGCTGGTGCTCGTGCCGACAACGGCCGGTACCGGATCGGAAGTCACGCCGATTTCGATCATCACCACGGGCGAACACCAGAAAAAGGGCGTAGTATCACCCGTACTTCTGCCAGACGTGGCGCTTCTCGACGCGAACCTGACCATCGGACTTCCTCCCGCCGTGACCGCGGCGACGGGAATTGACGCAATGGTCCACGCCATCGAGGCCTTCACGTCCGCCAGTGCAAACAACAATCCCGTTTCCCGTGCCCTTGCCAAAGAAGCCCTGCGGCTTCTCGGAGCGAATATCGCGGTCGCCGTCGAGGATGGAACCGACCTTGCCGCCAGACAGTCGATGCTGCTGGGTGCAATGCTGGCGGGGCAGGCCTTTGCTAATTCGCCTGTCGCTGCCGTTCATGCTCTCGCCTATCCGATCGGAGGCCGCTACGGCGTTGCCCACGGTCTTTCCAACAGTCTGGTACTGCCGCACGTCTTGCGCTTCAACGCGACGGTGTGTGGTGATGCCTACGCGGAACTGGCACCGTGTCTCTTTCCTCACCTTGAGTCTGCCGATCAGAACGGGCGTCTCTCCGGTTTCATCGACGGACTGACGATGCTGCCAGTACGCCTTAATCTTCCCGTAAGACTGAGGCATGTCGGAATTCCAAAGGAGGGAATTCCTCTGCTCGCGGAAAGTGCGATGGAACAGACCCGCCTGCTGGTCAACAACCCGCGTACCATGTCGCTATCGGATGCTGCCAGTATCTACGAGGTTGCCTGGTAAGCATGGCAGTGCACACGTCACATGAGTTATAGCCATCCTTTCCATAACTCACATCATCAAAATATTGAATTACCATACAAGCACCACACGGAGATATCTGGCGCGATTGTTATCGCAGCAACTTCGCGAGACCCTTAGCCAATATTGGTCCGGTCGGCCGCCCGGTCGGAGATCCGCCAGCGTCTTCCAGAGTGATCTCGTAGAGCTGGTCCCCCCTTTGGTGTTGGCAATTCCGGAACAGCCAGACGTGCCGAGCGCGCACCGTCGATGAGGCCGAGGGAAACTGGTCCTCTGTCTTTGGATGGCAGGGTCCAGACCTGAATCGCCTTGTCCCTGGGATGTCGAAGTCGGCCAGCTTGTTCACCTGCATGATCAATGAGGCTCGTCTCCCGAGCAGCGAAACAGCCCAGGGTGGTGACAATGGGGAGAACAGCGACGCCCTCCGTCGTTCACCGCCTTAATGTTTGCATTTACAAGCGGAGGGACGCAGAACGCGGAAAACCGATCTCACATCTTCGGGAACATCGTTTGACCACTGGAGTTAGGGGCGCTTCAACCAAGAGGAGAAGCACGATGCCCCGTGGCGACAAGTCTTCCTATACGAACAAACAGAAGCGCAAGGCCGAGCATATCGAAGAAGGATATGAGGATCGCGGCGTCGGCGAGAAAGAGGCCGAGCGGCGTGCCTGGGCCACCGTGAACAAGGAAAGCGGTGGCGGCAATAAATCGGGTTCCGGTCGCGGTCATGCCGAGAACCACGCCTCTTCCGAAAAGGGTGGCCGCAAAGGTGGCGAGGCCGCTGCTGCAAGACCGAAGGCAGAGCGATCCGCTTCCGCCAAAAAGGCAGCCGCCACCCGCAAACGCAATGAGCAGCACGCCCAGCACTAAGCGGGTCTGCAGCAAGGATTTATCGTCAGGAGGAGTTACCGCGATGAAAGTCCAGGAAGTCATGACGCATGATGTGCGCGTCGTGAATGCGGAAGAAACCATTCAGGAAGCAGCCCGCATCATGGCGGAAATCGATGCCGGTGTCCTGCCGGTCGGCAAGGAAGGAAAGTTGGTGGGAATGCTCACCGACCGCGATATCGCAATTCGCGCCGTTGCCGAAGGCAAAGGTCCGGACACCAAGGCGAGCGACATCATGTCCAGGGAAGTGAAATACTGCTTCGATGACGAGGATGTGGAAGATGTCTGCGGCAATCTCGGCGACCAGCAGATCCGCCGTATCCCCGTCCTCGACCGCAACAAGCAGCTGGTGGGAATCCTGTCCCTCGGCGATGTCGCCGTGGAAACCGACGGCACCGGCGTGGGCGAGGCATTGGCCGCGATCTCCCGTCCCGGCGGGACCCATAGCCAGTCGGGCGTGCAGCCGCATTAAACCTATGGCCCGGGGCCTGTTTTGACAGAACCCCGCCGATTAGATCATCACCGGCGAGGGCTGCACTCCTCCCCGGGGCAAGCCGCTGTGCGGCAACGGGAGCACCAGATGGACGACAATCACGGCGCCAATCATGAGGGGAAAGCCCACGCCGCCAGCCATCCCTATGCGGCTTTCGCCCTTAACATGGTCCTCAGCCTGGTGGTTATGTACCTCGTCATGTTCTCCATGATCGATGGCTGGGGCGACTTCCGGAACAATTTCAATATGGTCTACATGGCTCTAACCATGGTTGCGCCGATGGGCATCCTCATGCTCGCGACGATGGATGGGATGTATCCGAACAAGCGGCTGAACCTTTTTCTCCATGCCGGTCTCGCCCTCCTCTTCGTGGCGGCTTTCACCGGCACGCGTAACCAGACCCTGATCGGCGACCGACAATTCATTGCTTCGATGGTTCCCCATCATTCCGGCGCCATTCTCATGTGTAGAAATGCAAAGATCACCGATCCGGAACTTATGGCACTCTGTGCGGAGATTTCCCGCGGCCAGCGCGCAGAAATCGAGCAAATGAACGCAATCGACGAGCGCCTCCACGCAAAGATCGGCGGGCCTTCGAGATGATCGGCCGGCGTCTCTGGCAGCGCCTCTTGACGTCGCCGCGTCGTCATCCGGCGTCCCGCGGCATGGCGCGTCACAGGAGTTCCGGGACTTAATATCGCGTAGAAGCGATTTTTTTGCTGCACGGCCCCGCGCCCTCCTTCGGGGCTTCGCGCGATAGGGGCCAAAGGGGAGTGCACGTGCGTCTATCGCGATTTCCCGAATTCCTTGCGAAGCTCGCCCTTCGCATCTTCCAGCACTTCCTTTCGTTTTCCGGGCAACGTCCGGCCAGCACGGTTGATGTAAAACACCAGCATCGACATTGCAGACCGGAAAGGGCTGGTCTTGCGCCTGGAGGATTGTTCCGCCGAGGCTTTCAGCGAACGTGCGATCTGCGAGGGATCGTCTTTGGTGAAGACCTCCTTATCAAGATCGAGCGCATCGCTTTCCCTCGTCACCTTCTGTGACCACTTCTTTTTCTTTTTTGCCTTTTTCATCGTTCTTCTCCCGGCGGATCATTATTTTCGTTCGGGGTCATGGGTGTGGTGACTGTCACGCTCACCCCCTCCCCCGGAAACCCTGCTCTTTGAACGTTTGTCGTTGTCTGCCGCAGGTTTCTTGATCTCCGGCGGGGCCTTTGCGTTTTCATGGGAAGAGCCCGGCCCGCCCTGCCGAATGCTTGCCGGTGTTTTCGTCGAGGTGGACATTTATTCCTCCTGTCGTCGGGTGGCAGCGGACAAGCCGCTGGCCTATTGGTCGTCGCGGGTTTTCATCGCATCGGAAACACGCTTCTTCCGTGGGTCCTTGAGGTTTTCACCGACAGCATCCCGATCGTGCTCGGGGTCGTCCGTGGGTTTCATGTAGCCTCTGGGTCGGCTTTCCTTCGGCCCTTCCCATCGCGGCGATTGGTCGGTGGTGCCGGGAGCGCCGTCTCGTGGAGAATTATTGGTCATCATTGCCTCCGGTTGGGTTTCAACGCTCCCCAACCACTTTGCTGCGGCAATGTTCCGCAAAGACCGGGCGGCAACAGGGGGATTTTTTTCGAAACAATTGCACGCTCCACTGGTTAGGCGATCCAGAATTCAAACCGAGGGAACAGACGATGACGGATAAATCCGGAAAAACCGATCGCATCTCCAGAATGGCGCATGAGCAGCAGCAGGACTTTCTCCGACGCTCGTCCCTGCAATTCCTGGAATGCGCCATTCATCTATGCGCGACGAATATGAGCATTTCCGAACTTGCCGCACGGCTTGAGAAACAGGCGCAATATTTGCGGCAGTTTGGCTAGGAACAGGCCACTTCATGCGTCAGCGGCGACCATCTTTTCTTGGGAAGACCCGCCATGCCAAGATTTTTCTTCAATGTAATCAGCGGTAAAAACGTCCTTGATGACCCGGAGGGAAGCGAGCTCCCTTCCCTCGACCAAGCGATCGAAGAGGCGCGCAAGGACGCCCGCGCCTTGATGAGCGAGGCGATCCTGCAAGGGCGTGACATCTCCGAAGGATGCATCATTATCCGTAACAAGCAGCATGACTTACTGAAAGTCGTCCGTTTCACCGACGCGCTGGATCGAAAGGACTGAAAGGGCATCGTCCGTCCGCATACGGGCCATCAGTGTTTCATATTCTCTTTCGGGGACGCCGTAAGTCATGTCGGCGACGTCTTCCAGTATACCGCGATTGACGATCCGGACATTTCCGCGGCTGGCGCGAATGGCATGAATGCCTTCGAGAACATGCAGCTCGTTGGTAATGCCCGGCCGCCGCACCCCAAGAACGGTGGAGAGAAACTCATGGGTGATCGGCAGATCATCCGTATCGAGGCGGTCATGACACATCAGCAGCCAGCGTGCGAGCCTTTCCCGCAGACCATATTGCCCATTTGCAAGCACAAGCTGGCCGGCCTGAAGCAGGCAGACGTTGATATAGCCCAGCAAAAGCTCACGCAGGCGCGCGTCTTCCTCCATTTCCCGCCGTATTTCAACGGCCGGAATCAGGAAGCCACGACCGCCCACGCCCATGATGGTTTCGTCCGGTGTGGTTTCCGCGCCCAGCAGAACGGGCCAGCCGGTGATGCCCTCTCGCCCAACAAGCACGGCTTCAATGCTCTTGCCGCCGTCATCATGAACAACCGTCGATGCAAGACCGGTTTCGATAAAACAGAGATGAGAAATGGGCTTGCCAGCGGCAACGAGCCGATATCCCGCCGGCAGATCCACGGGCTCCAACCGGGACGCAAGCTGCGACAGGCGTTCTGTGCCGAGGGTCTTCAACAATCGGTTATAAACAAGAAAATCTGATCCAAGCATAGCGGTTCGCCCGGTTCGCCCCTCTGCTCGAAAACATCAACCTGCGGCAGTCATATTAGCAGCGGAAAATCCCATGAAAACAGTGAGTACGTTTCCGTACGAATTGGTAGAACGGATCGTTCTGCACCGCAGAATGGCCGCAAGTTCAAATTTTGACCCATTTTTCAGGCAGCATCATACATCGAAACCCGGCCATTGGGTATGTGGACCCCAACCGTCAAGGAAGGGGGAGATGGCCGTATCAGCGGGGAGCTACCGCCTTGGCACGAAGCACGCGCAAAAACCGTCCGCCACCCGCCTTCCAGCCCGAAAGCGCCGGCGCGCCCTCACTTCGCGCTTTGCGCAAGGAAGCGGAAAGCTGTGAACGATGCGATCTCTACAGGCAAGCCACCCAGCTTGTTTTTGGCGACGGCGACACCCGGGCGCGCGTTGTCCTCGTCGGCGAACAGCCCGGCAATGAAGAAGACCTGAAAGGACGGCCTTTCGTTGGTCCGGCCGGTCGCCTGCTCGACGAATGCCTCAAAGAAGCGGGTGTGGATCGTTCGCAATGTTATGTGACCAACGCCGTAAAACATTTCAAATTCGAGCAGCGTGGGAAACGACGTCTGCATGCCCGCCCGAACGGCGGGGAGGTGCAGCGCTGCGCCTGGTGGCTGGGTGCAGAATTGCGGCTTATCGAGCCAGACCTTATCGTGGCGATGGGCGCCACGGCCTTTTACGCGCTGACGGGACGCGCAAGCGGCGTGACGAAGGAACGCGGGCATGTTCTTTTGACGGCGGGCGGCACACGCCTTCTCGTCACCATCCATCCGTCTTATCTGCTGCGCCTTCGCGATCGGCAGGAGGCGGATCGACAGCACCGCGCCTTCGTCTCCGACCTGCATAAAATAGGCGAAATCCTTGGCGCGACGAAGTTAGCGTAACCGGCCTGCTGCAATCGCGCCCAATGTCAGGAACAAGCTTTTCCCAGCGTGGTTAGGTGCGACCGAACAGGGAGGCTTGAACACCATGGAAAAGAGCATCGAATACCAGATCATCGCGCATGAAAATGGGTGGGCCGTTGTCGTTTCTGACGTCGTAAGGGCTGTTTACCCCAGTCGCCACCTGGCTTTGGCGGCTGCGAAGCTGCTGGAGAGCAATGTGGTCCCGACGCAGGAGGCGGAACGCCTTGCTGCGACCGCCCATCTGACCCTGACCGACACCACGGCGCCGAACCGGTTGCTCACCTCCCTGCAGTTGATGGTGGCCGTGCCCTATCAGGTGGATATTCCCTTGCGGCGAAGAAGCGAAGAAGTCTGCTTTCCATCGATCGGCGGCCTCGATCTGGCAGCCGGCAAAGTATAGACCGGATGGCGGGCCGGCCTCGCCTCACACGGCGCGGCCGGGATGTGTTCCTGTCAGAAAATAGAGTGCAATCGCAACAGCGAGCGCGAATATGACCAGCGTGTAGACCATCATGGTTTTCCACGTCCGTTTGCGCCCGCGAAAATCACCATCGTCTATGCCGATGGGCGAGAATTTCGAATCGAGCCTTTCGCTCAATGGTCTGTTCATGTCTTGCTCGGGCCTGATACTTTCGCGCGGCGCGTTAGCCATGTCCTCATTTTTGGCGTGCATCGGATACTCCCTCATGTGCCACCGCGCCTAACCCCATCCATCCGCAATTGTTCCGCAGCACGAAGCTTGCACCATCAGATCATTACCTCTCGAATTCGAGCATTGGCCGCTGTTTTTCAGGATCAATTTCTGACACTGCAGCACTCCCCTCGCGCTTATTTGATAAATTCCGCCACCATGCGGCTGAAATCATCTTGCTCTGGCGTTATGGTGGGGGAACAGGCACACGCATGCCGATGGTGTGCGAGGAGTAAAGCATGCAGACCGTTAAACGCCTCACCATCGCAATCATCGGCATGACAGATACTGTTACATCGGAAATCCGAATGGCGTGGTTTCATGCCCAGATCGGCCTGGAGGGACCCTACTCCGCCAGCTTCATAGAAAGTGAAGACGCTCTCAAATTTGCCGCGGCGATTATTGACGTTCGTTACGAGGCGGACGTCATGCTGCGTCTCACCGAGCAACTGGACGAAGAGGCAATTCCTTATCTTTTTTTCGTGCCAGAGACGGTTATTGACAGCGAGCCGGGACCTTTTGTCCTCTCCGGACGTTCGGAAGACATCGAAAACATTGTTTCCGCTTTGATGGCGCAAGGAGGGGGCATCAGACATTAAAGCGAGGCACGTGTTATGCTGAAGCAAGCCGAGGGCCATGGCGAAGCGAACTTTCTGCTTTCTCTTCTGCCAGATGACATCAGGCGTGAAGTAACGGGCGTCTGTAAGCCCATCAAGCTCGCATTGGGCGATGTGTTGATATCCGCCGGCGCGCCCGTCGAACGTGTTTTCTTTTTGTCATCCGGCATTGCCTCCGTCGTGGTCGTCACCAAATCGGAACGCAAAACCGAAGCGGGACTTGTCGGGAGAGAGGGATTTGTGCCGACAGGGGCGGTCGCTGGCGCGGAAACAAACCTGACCGAAATCGTGGTACAGGCTCCTGGCGAAGCCCTTTTCATGGACATGCGGTCGTTTGAAGCGCTTCTTGAAAAATATCGGGTCTTTTTCGACATCCTTGTCTGTGCCCTGCACATCTCAAGAACGCAGGTGGAATACACGGCGTCTTCCAATGCCACCCAGTCCGTAACGGAGCGGCTCGCCCGATGGCTCCTGATGTGCCACGATCGGGTAGAAGGCAATCATCTGCCACTGACCCACGACTTTTTGTCCACCATGCTGGCCGTAAGGCGCGCAAGTGTAACGGACGCCCTCCACGTTCTCGAAAGCCATGGGTTCATTCGTTCCGAAAGGGGAAGAATTACGATCAGGAACCGCGAGATGCTCGAGACCTATGCGCGCGATCTCTACGGTATGCCTGAAGAGGAAAGCAATCGTGTATTCGCCCGCTTTCTGCCCGAATACCAGTCCGAAATCCCGCTTGGCGACCTCGTCATTGTCGAAAGCAGCGGAATTCGGTAGACGGGACGGTCTTCCCAACCGGCGTTCGGTACGCTTCCGGACATTTACGTTTGGCCATTTCCCTATAGTATGGATTCATCTTCCCTCACGCTGTGAAATGCAGGACGCGTTTCAAGGAGGTGAAATGTACGCCAATCACGAGTACCAGAGTTCCGGAATTTTTCTGAACGAAGACATCAACATCGTTAAGACAGCCTACGAGAATGTTCTGTCCGCAGAACGCGACCCGGCTTTGTGCCGGGCAGACGTCGCCCGCTATGTCCTGAAAATGTATGATCGCGGCGTTGTCGATCCCCTGAAACTTCAGCGGCTGGCAACTCTCTATTTTCGAACCAAATTGCTTGTCGGCTGATTTTCCAGCCTTACGCGTTATCTCTCGCCTTGGTCTCAGGTTCGATGACGTCTGGAAGGGCGTCCCTCTGCGGTTTCGGAAAATCGCGTACCTCGTCACGCCCAAGGGCAGAATGATGCGTTCCGGTTTCCCATTCATCCATCCGTGGCGCCACTCGCCTGCAATATGAAAGGCGTCGACGGACGGGGGAACAAACCTGCGCAAGCATGGTTCGGGTCGCTCCACTGAACTCATGCCGCACGAGGTACAACATGACCAGGAAAACACTCCCCATTCCAGAAGAGAACAGAAGCCAGCAAGGACCCGGCGACAACGACCGTCTGAACACGGAAGAAGCCTCCGCCGTCAAGGAACAGAAGGTTTCAACCCAGACCGGGAGGCAGGCAAACATAAAGATAAACACGACACATCAAGGTCACCAGCAGGACAGGTAGCGCCCGCCTGTCTACGGCAGGTGGCTGGCTGTCACCAGCACTCAGTCCAGATTTCGACGTAGCGACTCCCTCGCCCTGTTGACGCGGCTTTTGATGGTGCCCACCCGGCAGCCGCAGATGGCGGCGGCATCGGAATAACTCGTCCCTGCCGCCACGAGCAGCAGAGCTTTCTTCTGGTCCTTGTCGAGATGACGGATAGCCCGCATGACCTCCTGATGCTGCACACGCCATTCCTGGCTGGCAGGGGTAGACATGGATTGCTCGATACCGACCGGCAAGCCGACGCATTCACGCCTCGACACCTTGTAGCGGGTGCAGAACGTGTTGCGCAAAATTGTGAAGAGCCATGATTTCAACGCCGTGCCGGGGGTAAAACCATGCAGAGCCCGAAGCCCCCGCAACATCGTCTCCTGAACGAGATCGTCAACATCCTCCTCATTTCTGACGAAGCGGCGCGCAAAAGCCGTCAGGGCCGGCGCCAACTCCGCAATACCGATGCGCAACACCTCCAGCTGCGCTTCACTCAATGTGTTTCCGGAAACTCCACTCACAGCGTGCTTGGCCATTTTCCCATCCTTTCACCATGGGGAAATGTCCCGGCAGACGCTTGGTTGCTGTACGCCAACGTACAATGGCGAAATCAATGAGGATTTCGACGGCGTCGATTGGAAAACCGCAGGCACGCGCGATGCTTTAGATAGGAGTTGGTTTCAGACCTCATCCGCGCGCCCGGGCGGTTGCCTCCGCCACCTCTGTTCGATCATGCGTGCCGCGTTCTTTCTCGCCTGTTCCCGGTCCCGGCGGCTTTCTTCACTATCACCGGAACGGGCATCGTCAGTACCGGGCTCCGGCTGGGTGTCCTTGTCGGGTAACCGCAGCGTCATGGAGAGGTTCCGATCTTGCTGAGGCATTGAGGGAACAGCGGTGCTGTAAAACTGTTAGGGAGGGATCAAGGAGGACGTCATGAACAAGAACGACAAGCTGAAGCAAATTCACAAGGACAGCGAACCGCAATTTGCGCGCGGGAAGAAAACCTCGAAAAACAACGGCGTGGCGAGCGCGAAGCCAAGGGTTATCACCGGTTCGGACGACGCAACCGTCAACAAACTGCCGCCCGGCGTCAAGAAACCCGAGAAGGACTGGGATTTGAACTACGACGAACGGGATACCAGCGATGGCAATTTCCAGGGTTAATCCGGCCGCACACCACAACCTTCACCGAGCCAGGTCCTCGATCGCAAGTTCGATGGATTGTGGCTCGGCGCCTTCTTTTGTCTGCACTCTCAAGACGCTGCCGGTGTTCAGCACGCCCTCCAGAACCGTCCGCTCCCCCACTATGATCTTAATCACCTTGGGACTGGCCGCCTCGATATTGAGGCTGTTGCTGGTTTCGTGATCAACGGTTTGGGCCACGGTGGAGCCTCCGGTTCGTGTGAAGATAGGCGGCCTAACTTCGCTCGGGCAAGCTTGTTCCTTTTCTTCGGTGGAGACATGCGGTGCGCCACATCATCAAAACGGCCTGGAACCTATGTGACAGACCGCTGGCTGCTTCCGCTAATCGCCCGAAGCAATTCTGATATTAGGGTCTCATGAACCGCGGAGCGGATTGCCTGGGAAGCGCCGCAAGGAGGGTCGGCGTATCGCACACCTGCAACTGTGTCGAAAAACGGCCGGACAGCAGCTTCAACGCCGCATCGTGTGTCGCATCCCTTCCGCTACAAAGCGCGTCTTCGACCAGAATGACGTAAAAACCCTGGTCTATCGCTCCCAGAACGGTAGCGAGAACGCAGACATCTGTTTCGCCGCCGGTAATCACCAGGGTTGAAACCCGTTCCTCCCGCAGGAGGTCGCCAAGGCCTCCATGCTGCCAGGGGGAGTACACGCTTTTACGAAAGATACGGGCGGGCGGGATGTAGCGCGATAGCGCTGGTATAACACCAGTCAATTCCGGGGCCAGCGACTGCTGCGTCATCATCGGCCACTTTTCATAATAGGCCCGCCATGCACCGGGGGCCTGCTCGACAGATTTCGGCGGCACAAAACAGGTGAAGATGCATCGGGCGGGATCGCCTTGAACCACAGCCTCCACCTCTTCGCTGATGCGGTCCATCCATTCGACATGCCATGGCGTATCCTCGGCGAAAACGCGTTGCATGTCGACGCACAGGTGCCGCCAGTCTCCCTCGGCAGAAAACTCGATCAATTCCTCCTCCCTATCCGCCGGTCTCACTGTGAGGAGCGGCAACGGGCTTCGATTCCGGCGACCCGCGGAAGCGCAGGAAGATGGAGAGAACGACGAGAACCGCGGTCGAAAGAAACTCCGATTGCCAGTTCTGAAAGGATTCAAACCAGAACTCTACACTTCCCAGATGCGCAAATAGCGTTGTCTCGGGCTCACCGTGCACGGCGGCTTCCACTGCCCCTGCGTCAGCGCTGTATTTCAGATGGAGAACAAAACTGACGATGAAAAGGAAGAACAGCGCCAATCCCAGAGAATAGGAATAGAGGGTGCGGATAAATCCCCCTGCTTTCACCGGCCAGGGCGCCTCGGGATCATCTGCTTTTTGTGCGGGATCTTCGTCCTGCGATGCACCTTTATCGGGGTCTTTGGATTCCGACGAGCCTCTCTGAAAAAGAAACGCGGTCAGCATGACATACGCCGACATCTGGAGGAATTCGCTCTCCCAGTTTTCGAACAGGGCGGAAAGAAAATGGCCGCTCTTTGCGTAGGAAAGAAGCGTCAGGGGCACCGCCTGATGCTGCGCAAGCTCCTCGTTGTAAACAGCCCAGCCGGTCGCGAGCATGCCACCGATCGTCAACAGGGAAGTCAGGACAAGGACAATCGTCAATCCATTGTCGCGAAACAGCCTCATGGTTCAGCCTCGCATGAAAGAGACAACTGCAAAATTGGACGTGCCGCCAATATCAGCGGCACGTCCGCATGACGGCTCACGCCGCCTTGGATTTGGCCTTCACGTTTGCGCGTGCCTGGGCAAGCGACGAGAGAGCCGTATCCGTTGCGCTTTCCTCGCCCAGCGTCTGCTCGAACAGTTTCGCCGCTTCCTTCATGCCGAGTTCGACCGCCCACGTCTTCAAGGTGCCATAACGGGTAATCTCGTAGTGCTCCACGGCCTGCGCCGAAGAAATCAGTCCGGCATCGAGCGCTGGCGAGCCCTTGAACTCCTCCATGATTTCCTCGCCTTCCGAGATAATGCCCTGGATCGCCTCGCAGGTCTTGCCGCGTGCCGGCTTGCCGAGCAAATCGAAGACATTCTGCAATCGCTCCACGTGGACCTCGGTCTCGTCCCTGTGCTTTTCGAATGCCGCCTTTAAATCCGCTGACTGCGCAGCCCGCGCCATTTTCGGAAGCGCCTTGAGAATCTGGCGTTCCGCGAAATAAATATCCTTCACCGTATCGAGGAAAAGGTCTTCCAATGTCTTCTCAGCCATTTTTAGTCTCCTGTTGCTTGGTGGTGAGTGAGAGTGGGTGTTTCACCGTTTATCGACGGGCACGGAGGCCTTGCCGAGTTTGAGCGACGGTTCGCGCGCCCAGACTCGAAGTTTGCCGAGCTCTGACACGAAGGCAGCCAGTCCTCCTTCACCCGGCAATGGCAGCATGCCTTCATCCATGACATCGGCAATTCCCGCTTTTTCCAGTAACGGCAGCGCCGACTGGTCGTAGCCAATGAATTTGCAGTGCTGGGACGCATCGGCGACGAAATCCCGCGCAGTTGCCTCCTTGATCAGCTCATCGATGGCCGCCGCCGATGTCAGCAGCGCCACCGCATCGAAAAGCACCGAAGGCCCGCCATCAATCATGTGATGTGCCTCGACAAAGGTGCCGTCCGACGCCGTTACCCCGCCGACCTTGGGCGCGATAAGCTCGAAGACAGCTTTTTCTGCCTCGACCGCTTTGGTCAGCCCCTTCAGCAGTTTAGCGTCTACGCCGTCGGTAATGAGAATGCCGAGCTTGCGACCCTCGAACCGTTTGGGACCCCGTTGAACGATGCTGAGCGCCGGCGACGGCTCCAGATCCTGACGGGTTGGCATGGCGGCATCCGCCGGTTTCGGCATGGCTTGCAGGCCGAGCTTCTGCGCCACCGTCGCGGCAAGCGTTTCGTCGATATTGAGAAGATGCGCGACCATTCTCTCGCGAATGACGGGAGTTTCTACCTTACTGAGTTCGAAGGTGAGCGCCGATGCGATATGGCGCTGCTCGGGTGGCGTCTGGCTGATGTAGAATTGGCGCGCCTGGCTGTAGTGATCGGCGAAACTTTCCGGCCGCAACCTTGCCTTGGCGCCTTGCTCCTCCGCAGGGAAATGCTGGAATCCACGCGACGGCGATTCCCTTGGCCCTTCCCCGAAGGAATTGGGCTGATAATTCGCCCGTCCGGTCGGATTGCGCATCGCCATATGGCCGTCCTGCTGGAAATGCGCGAAAGGACACTTGGGAGCATTGATGGGCAGATGCGTGAAGTTCGGCCCGCCGAGACGCTTGAGCTGCGTATCGAGATAGGAAAAATTCCTGCCCTGCAGCAGCGGATCATTGCTGAAATCGATGCCCGGCGGCACGTTCTGCGTCATGAACGCCACCTGTTCGGTTTCGGCAAAGAAGTTGTCCGGCATACGGTCGAGGACAAGCCGGCCGACCGGTTTCGGCGCCAATATCTCCTCGGGAATGATCTTGGTGGGGTCGAGAACATCGAAATCGAAGCTATCGGCGAAATCCTGATCGAAAAGCTGAACCTGCAGCTCCCATTCCGGAAAATTGCCGGACTGGATCGCCGCCCAAAGATCGCGCCGGTGAAAATCGGGATCGGCGCCGTTGATCTTGACCGCCTCGTTCCACGCCACCGACTGCAATCCGAGCTTCGGCTTCCAGTGAAACTTCACGAAGGTCGATTGCTCCTTCGCGTTGATGAAGCGGAAGGTGTGCACCCCAAAACCTTCCATGAACCGGAAGGAGCGCGGAATGGTCCTGTCGGACATGATCCACATGACCATGTTCATGCTTTCGGGCGTGAGGCTGATGAAATCCCAGAAGGTGTCATGCGCGGTTTGCGCCTGTGGAAAGGCGCGATCAGGTTCCTGCTTGGCGGCATGGATGAGATCCGGAAACTTGATCGCATCCTGAATGAAGAAGACGGGAATGTTGTTGCCGACGAGATCCCAGTTACCCTCCCTGGTGTAGAGCTTCACGGCGAAACCGCGCACATCCCGCGCGAGGTCGGCCGACCCCTTGTTGCCGGCGACGGTCGAGAACCGCACGAAGGCCGGGGTCTTTTCGCCCGCACGCTGAAACAGATCGGCCCTGGTATGGGCGGCAAGGGATTCATAGGTCTCGAAGTAGCCATGGGCTCCATAGCCACGGGCGTGAACCACGCGCTCGGGGATTCTTTCGTGATCGAAATGGAAAATCTTCTCGCGGAAATGGAAATCATCCACGACAAGCGGGCCGCGAGGACCAACTCGAAGAGAGTTCTGGTCATCCGCTACCGGCCCGCCCTGAGCGGTCGTCAGCACGGGCTCGTCGCCGGCAGCAGTCTGATGCAGTTCGCCGCCGGCTCCCCGAACAAGCTTCTGGTCGTGAATGGTGGCAGTGGCGGATGATGAGGTGGAATCTGGTTTTCTGGCCATGTCAGCTCCTGCAAGGCGTTGACCAGGGGCATGACAGACCATGCCCCCGGGTTGACGGGTGAGAACGTCAAATTGCTGAGGGGCGATACCGGTTCCGCTCCTGTTCAACGTCTTCCGGCGCATAGGGCCTCGACGCCTCGTCGAAGCCCGTCCAGCCCTGTTCGCGATAGGCCGCGCGGCGTTCCGCGGGGTCGACCCAGCCCTGCCGCTTGAGCACGGCCTCCGCCTCCGGCACCAGGTTATCTTCCACTCGGGCGGTCACCAGCGTACCGCCCCTGCGCACCCCTTCGGCGTAAAGATTGGCATCCTCTTCGGAAACGCCCGAGCGGGTCATGGCTCCGATAAGCCCGCCGGCAGCGCCACCGGCGACAGCACCGCCCGCTGCCCCGACTGCCGTTGCGGCAAGCCAGCCCGCTGCAACCACCGGCCCCACGCCCGGGATCGCCATCAATCCAAGCCCCGTCAGCAGACCGCCGGCGCCACCCACAAGCGCGCCGATGCCGGCGCCTGTGCCGGCACCCTCCGCTGCGTTGGAATCTGAATCCTCTCCATGCCGCCTGTCGGCATTGCTGCCGACGATGCTGATATCGCTTGACGGCACGCCCGCTCTTTCCAGTTCCGAGACGGCGGCGCTTGCATCATCATAGTCGTCGAAAAGTCCGGTTACGGTTCTCATGTCACTTCTCCCAAAATCCTGCGCGCCTCACTTGGCGACGACGTTGCCCTGATAATCGAGCGCTATGGCCACGGTCTTGCCGCCCTTCATGCCCGATGCCATCCACACACCCTTGTCGTCTTTCGTCAGGTTCTTGACCTGCGTGTACCCGGCCTCTTCCATCCTCTGTTTGGCCTGCGCTTCAGTGAAGCTGTTGGCGCCCTCCACCGGAGCCGTCGTATTATTGGCGCCCGGTGTCGCGACAGCCGGCGTATCGCCACCCGGATTGGCGGTTGGGGTCTGCTGGGCGAAAGCCGACAGCGCACCGCCGCCTAAGAGCAACACAACGAAAACAGTTTTCTTCATGTGGATTTTTCCTCCGCTAGGATCATGGATTGCGAGCCTCCCTTTCGGGAATTTTCCTCCGAGAGACGGGAAACCCATCTCAGGCCGGCATGAACGCCTCTCGAACAAACCGACATGCAGAGAGTTCCGAAAATAATTATCGGCAGGGGAGAATGCCGCCTCATATGATGACCGCCTTACCCGAGACGCCGGTCGGGGTATGGGGCTGAGGGGTAGCAGCCGTTTTATACGACGTCCTTGGCGGACAAGCCGGCAGTGCCGCCCTTATAACGTCAGTCCTTGTCGCCCGGATATTGACTGTTCTTAAGGAGCAGAGCCAGGTGCACCGTGTTGCGCACAAGCATGCTGACCATGGTTTTAACGGCGTCCGGCGTTTCATCGAGATCGACGAAATTCTTCGAACCCATTGCCTCCCCTACCCAGTAGGCAACCGCATTTGCAGGAATAGTGAAGCCGACATCATTCAGGGCCTGGAAAAGTTCCGCCGAAACATGGTGGGCGCCGTCCTCATTCCCCACGACCGCCGCCGCGGCGACCTTGCCATAGGACACCATACGGCCCTGTTCGTCGGTTTCGTCCAGAAATGCATCCATGCGCTCCAGCGCTCTTTTGCACACGCTCGAAGGCTGTCCGAGCCATATCGGCGTTCCAAACAGAAGAATGTCGGCTGCGACGATCTTTTGACGGATGGCCGGCCAGGCGTCCCCCTCGCCTTCATCGGACGTAACGCCGGCCTCGATGTCATGATCGGCAAGCCTGATTATCTCGGTTTGCACATCATGATCGCCGAGTTCCCGAAGGATCAATGTCAGCAGTTTTTCGGTCGACGACGGCTCTGCCGACGTGGAAGACTTGAGTGTCGCATTCAATGCGAGGACCTTGAGAGACATGATAGCTCCTTCTGTCAGCGGGCTTTGCCGCATGTTGGTGTAGGTGACTATGTCCCGGCGACAGGAGACGGCCACCGCCGCCGCCAGCTGGCAAACCGTCTGACCTAACGCCGGGACAGCAGTCGCGCCATGGCGTGATGCGGAGGCGGCTTCTCGCCTTCAGGTCCGTTTTCCTTTTCCAGCCGGGCACGAATCTCCTCGATTTCTTCTTCCGTGAGATGCTCGATCCCGATAAAATCCGCGCGTGCCTGCTCAACAGCCCTCAAAAGCTCGTCCAGCTTTGCTTCCATCGCTGCGGAATCCCGGTTCTGCGAATTCTGCACGAGGAAAATCATGAGGAAGGTGACAATGGTCGTGCCCGTGTTGATGACCAGTTGCCAGACCTCCGAAAAGCCAAACAGCGGCCCGCTTGTTCCCCAGACGATGATCGCGCCAAGCGCGACGACAAACGCAGTGGGCGAGCCTGAAAAGGACGCGGTACGGCTGGCAAAAAGGGTGAAGAACTTGTTCATAGCGTGCTGCACCTTACCGCTTACACCGATTCCGACGCAAAAACACACATGTCATATTGTCTAAGAGCGTCGGCTCGACAACGTGCGCTGCGTTTAGGTTGGCACTAACAAAGGAAAAAGCAGATGGTTCCGAGGTTAGAGGCCAGACGGAAGTGAGCAGCCTCCAACTTTGCTTATGCATTAGGACAAAGCGGGACTAAGTTCGCTTAACGCTTGTCGCGCCCTTGTTGGCGAGTATCTTGCGCGCCAGTTCAGAGGAGCATTGAGTTGAACGTATTGTCGAGGTCGTCCGCCAAACGGAATTGGCCTATCCCGAGTTCGATGACGTATTGAGTGGCGCTATCCCCGACGATATCGCCTTGCGGACCGTAAGAAGCATCGTCACGGATGAAATACCGCCTTCCGATGCAGATCGGTTTCTGACCAAGACCATTCGTCTTAAGCAGGAGGACATTGATTGGCTTTTCAATAGTCCGCTCGAACCATCAAGGACCGCTAGGGTATTGTCGACGGCTCTGGCAAGCCTAGGCGATCGATCGGTAATCGAAGCGGCGAATAATCCTTCCGTCGGTCCAAAAATGCTGCAAATCTTGGTCAGGGACATCACGAGTTCGGCTCCGCAAATCGCGAGGATACTTGTGCTCCGCAAAATGCTAACATTAAGATCAGGATGATATGACATCTACTGTCAGCGGAGCCACCGAGACCGCATCCACGCCATTCGCTTTCAGGAAACCGGCAACCAGACCTTCGGCTTTGAAGCTTTCCACAAACGCGGTCAGATAGTTCTCCGCCACCGGGCCATGAGTCCGTGCCACTCCCATCGCCTGCTCGATCACCATAAAGCGGCCGGGCAGAAGCCGTAGTCCACCGAACCGGTCCGCGTCCTGCTGGAGTTGCTGACGAACGCCCGCAGCGACGTCGGCTGACATTTCCAGGAAATGCTGGACGACGGTGGGGGACGTCGCGGCGCGCTCGATCGTGGCGTGTCGAAGTTCTCGTGTAAGATAGAGGTCGTAGGCGCTGCCCTTGCCCACAACCACCCTACGGCCGGCAACATCAATGTCTTTCATTTCGGAGATCGGCGAGCCGTCTCGGACAAGATAACAGCCCTCGATCAGCACATAGGGGGCAGTAAACGCAATCAGTTGCGCGCGCGTGGGATCGCGAGCGAAAAAGCCGATATCGGCACGGCCTTCCTCAACGGCGGTGACTGCCTTACCCGCTGACTCCAGAACGACAAGTTCGAGTGGTACGTCCAGACGTTCGGCCAGCGTCCGGGCGAGATCGACGGAAACGCCTGCGACGCCTCCCGGCACGTCTTTCCGGCTTGCGAGGATCGGATTCCCGACGTTTATCGTCGTCCGCAACGTACCCGAGGGAGCGATTGCGCGTCGCACTTTGGCGATGTCGATGTCTGTCATTTCGCTTCTCCGATCACGCGTCCCGCCCGGATGCCTTCCGACCCGGCCTGTTCAGCAATTGCTTGAGGATGAGCGGCAGCACGCCGCCTGCCCGAAGAATGCCGACCTCCGCACTGGTTTCGATTGCCGCCACGGCATCCAGGGTCGTCGAAGTGCCATCCACCTTGCGTATTGTCACGGTCACATCGCAACGTGGTGTCATGGTCTGTGGATCGGCGTCAATCACGACGACATCATCGGCCGAGATGTCGAGGTCAGCGGGCTTGACGCCTTGCGGTAACCGTAGGGGCAGCACGCCCATGCCGATCAGGTTCCAGCGGTGAATGCGCTCAAAGCTGGTTGCAAGCACAGCGCGAACACCGAGAAGCGCCACACCCTTGGCTGCCCAGTCACGAGAAGAACCCATCCCATAACGCTCGCCTGCCACCACGACCACGGACCTGCCCTCGGCTTGGTATCGTTGCGCCGCGTCCCAGAGTGACAGGACATCGCCCGATCCGGCGTGAATGGTGGAACCGGGGGGAATATCGTGGCCGAGAAGATTGCGCACCGTTTTGTTGGTGAACAGGCCGCGGATCATCACTTCCCAGTTGCCGCGCCGCGACGAGAAGACATTGAGGTCGAAGGGATTTTCCCCGCGTTCGATCAGATGGCGCCCGGCATCGCCCTTTGCGGGGATCGCCCCGGCCGGTGAAATATGGTCGGTCGTGATGTCATCGCCAACAACGAGGATCGGATGCGCCTCATAGGTTCCGAGCTTGGTGCCCTTGCCGAAACTCGCAAATGGCGGACGGCGGATGTAAGTGGATGTCTCGTCCCAGGGAAACAGCGTCGTCGTTGGAGCCGGAAGCTCCTTCCACGCCTTGCTCGCTTCGGCGGCATCGTAGGCGGGCGCGAAGTCCTCGATCTTGGATGCGGCAGCCAGGGCTTCGTCGATCTCCACGGCGCTCGGCCACAGCATGGAGAGCGTCACCGGCGTGCCGTCCTGCGAAACCCCGATCGGATCCTTCATGATATCGAGTTCGACGGTCCCGGCGAGCGCGAAGGCCACGACCATTGGTGGCGAGGCGAGGAACCCGGCCTCAAGCTGGGGATGGACGCGCCCGGGAAAGTTGCGGTTCCCCGAAAGCACGGCGACCGGAAGGATGCCACGCTTGGCCATCGCATCCGCGACCGGCTCGGTCAGCGGGCCGGAATTGCCGATACATGTCGTGCAGCCGTAACCCACGATACCGAAGCCGACGGATTCGAGATCGGACAAAAGCCCTGCCCGCACGAGATAACGCTCCGCCGTCGGCGAACCGGGAGCGGTGGATGTCTTAACCCAATGCGGAGGGCGAAGCCCATAGGCCTTCGCCTTGCGGGCTAGAAGTCCGGCAGCGATCAACAGGCGCGGATCGGACGTGTTGGTACAGCTTGTGATGGCCGCGATCGCGACCGAACCGTCGTTCGGTTCACCCTCGACGGAAGGAGCGCCGCCGTTCTTTTTCATTCCCGCGATTGCGCTACGGGTTTCGCTGACTGCAATCCGGTCCTGCGGGCGACGGGGGCCTGCGAGGCTGGGTTCGACGCTGGACAGGTCAAGATCGAGGGTGGACGTGTAGCGCGGATTGGCGTTCGGATCGAACCAGATGCCGACCCTTTTCGCATAGGCCTCGACGAAAGCGGCGTGTACCGACCTGCGCCCGGTGGCGAGAAGGTAGTCGACCGACTGGCGGTCGATCGGGAAATAGCCGCTATTCGCCCCGAACTCGGGCGTCATGTTGGCGACGACCGCACGGTCGCCCGCCGTGAGGTTCGACACGCCCGGGCCATAGAACTCGACGAACTTGTCCTGCAAGTCGATCTGGCGGAGCAGATGGGTAACGACAAGCGCCAGATCGGTTGCAAGAACGCCCTCCCTCAGCGCGCCCGTCAGCCGGACGCCGACAACATCGGGAACGCGAAGGGCGACAGGCATGCCGAAGAAAACGCTTTCCGCCTCCAGCCCGCCGACACCCCAGGCCAGCACGCCAATGCCATTGATCATCGGCGTATGACTGTCCGTCCCGATCAGCGTGTCCGGCATGGCCCACAGCCTGCCGTCGCGCTGCACCGACGTCGCGACCGTCGCAAGCCGTTCGAGATTGAGCGTATGCATGATCCCGGTTCCCGGCGGATGCGCCCGGAAGTCGGCAAGGCTGTTGGTCGCCCATTTCATGAAACTATAGCGCTCGGCATTACGTTCATACTCCCGCTCCATGTTGCGCGCGAGCGCCGCCGAAGTCCCGAAAGCATCGACGGCGACCGAGTGATCGGTGGAGACATCGACGGGAACGACGGGGTTGAGCAGGGCCGGATCGCCGCCTGCCTCGGCGAGCGCCGAGCGCATTCCGGCGATATCCACGAGCGCGGGCCCGCATGTCGTGTCGTGCATCAGCACCCGGTTCGGCAGGAAGGGGATTTCGACATCGCTCTGGCCCGTTTCGAGCCAGGCGAGCATAGCGTCCTTGGCACGAAAGGCGTCATCACCTGCCGTACGGAGGACGTTCTCCAGCAGGATGCGATGGATATAAGGCATGCGCACCAGACAATCACCGGCCTCGGCCGGAAGATCGATGATGTCGTGGCTGACGCCGTTGATGTCGAATGTGGTGCGCATGCTGTTTTTCCATTCAGGCTTTGCGGGAGGACGTACGGCCGGCGTGGAACTGTCCGGTCGGACTGTCATCGGCGTCGGGAGCCGGGAAGCGCATGAACCATGTCATGAAGAACGAGATCACGAGAAGCACCGCCAGGAACAAAAGGCCGCCGAGCGGGCTGCCTGTCGCCGTTTTAGCCCAACCCATCGCGTAGGGTCCGACGAATCCGCCGAGGTTGCCGATCGAGTTGATCGCCGCAATCGATACCGCCGCCGTCGAACGTGACAGGAAAAGACCCGGCAACGACCAGAACGGCGATTTGAACGCATAGATGCCTGCGAGCGCCACCGAGATCAGGCCGATCGCGACATAGGGATCGTGTGTCAGGCCTGTAGCGGCCAACGCGAATCCTCCGATCAGGAGCGGTACGGCACTGTGCTTTTGCCGCTCGCCCGTGCGGTCGGAA
The DNA here is from genome assembly GCF_053522465.1 of Agrobacterium sp. 22-214-1. NCBI lineage: Bacteria > Pseudomonadati > Pseudomonadota > Alphaproteobacteria > Hyphomicrobiales > Rhizobiaceae > Agrobacterium > Agrobacterium sp. 22-214-1. Next base: position 639,477 of record NZ_JBNWCK010000003.1, read on the forward strand.
CTCCTGGACCACAGGACCATGGCGACCGTGGCGATCGCATAGGGAATCATGGCGACGAGGCCGATCTGGGTGTGCGTTAGCGACTTACCGAAGCTCTGGATGATCTGGGGCATCCAGAGACCGATCCCAAGGTTGCCGACCTGATAGATGAAATAGATCGCTGACAGGAAAAGCACTTTCGGGTTGGAGATCGCAGCCCACAGCCCAAGATGCTGGACGTTCTTGCGTTTGTTATGGTCTTGGGCAAGCTCGCCGACCAGCCAGTTGCGCTCGTCCTCGGTCAGCCACTTCGCCTTCTCCGGGCGATCTGTCATGTAAAAGTAGTTGAAGACGCCGGCCAGGATCGCGGGCAACCCTTCGAGCACCAGCATCCAGCGCCAGCCTGCATGTCCGAACCAGTTCACGTTGTCCATGATCCAGGTGCTGAGCGGGGCGCCGAACAGATAGGAAGCCGGGATAGCGGCGGTGAAGAACGCCACCGTCGTCGCCTGTTCCTTGGCGCGGAACCAGTAGGTGAGATAGATGATGATACCGGGGAAGAAGCCTGCTTCCGCGACGCCGAGGAGGAAGCGGAGTGTATAGAGCTGCCAGGCTTCCTGAACGAAGCCCGTCAGGACCGCAACCGCACCCCAGGTAAGCAGAATACGCGAAATCCAGATGCGCGAACCGTATTTCTGGAGGGCGACGTTGCTCGGAACCTCGAACAGGAAGTAGCCGATGAAGAAGATCCCCCCCGCAAAGCCGAAAGCTTCGGCGGAAAGGGCAAGATCCTTGTTCATCTCGAGGGCCGCATATCCGAGATTGGCGCGATCCAGATAGGAAATGACATAGAGGATGAAACAGTAGGGCACGATTCTCCAGAAGACTTTACGCGTGGTCGTCTTCTCAAGCGTGCTCGTATCGGTGAGCGTCATGGCTCCCTCCCAAAGGTGTTTATGTCGCTTGCCTCCCAAGGCACGACCATTGTTTACATATTATAATTATAAAATGCAATTGCGATTTTTGAAGGATCGGTTTATCAGGTGCTGGGCCATACGGAGGAGACCTGAGAAATGGAAAATCGCGGCGACCTGGTCGTTTATGTCGGCGCGCGAACAACGCGGCAACGCAACGCGCGCGGCAACGGCCTCAACGTGTACCGTCTTCGCAACGGCATGCATTGGGAACACCTTCAGCTCCTCGAGATGGAAAACCCGTCCTTCCTGGCATTCGATCGAACCGGCCAGTTCCTGCACACCGTCCACGGCGACTCGGATCGGGTGACGTCATTCTCGATCGAACGGTCGACGGGCAAGCTGACGCCACTGGGAACGCAATCGACACGGGGACGCAATCCGGTCGATCTCTCCTTCGATCCGACGAACCGATACCTCGTCATCGCAAATCACGTTACGTCATCGATCGCCCTTCTTCCGCGCCTCGAGAACGGATCTCTGGGGGAGGTCTGTGACCTTGCCGCAGTTACCGGGGAAATCGGCCCGCATCGCGTCGAGCAGCCCATGCCCAAGCCTCACCAGGTGGAATTCGATCCGAGTGGCCGGTGGATCGCGGTCCCGGACAAGGGTACCGACACCGTCCTCATCTACGAGATCGACACGGCGCGCGGAACCTTGCGGAAAGCGAGCGCCTGCGCCACGCGGGAAACCTCGGGTCCCAGACACATCGCGTTCCACTCCAACCGCCGCCTCGCCTATGTTGTCAACGAGCTCGACTCAACTGTCACCGCGTACCGCTTCGATCCCGACAACGGACGCCTCTCACCCTTCCAGATACTCTCGACCCTTCCCGACACCTTCACCGGAAACAGCCGCGCTGCCGAAATCGCGGTCTCGGGCGACGGACGGTTCGTCTATGCCAGCAATCGCGGCAGCGACACCATCGTGGTCTTCGAGCTGGACCGTTCCGGCCACATGCGTCTCGCCGGACATTGGGCGACCGGCGGAAAGACAACGAGATTTTTCACAATCCTTCCAAACGGCGTCCTTCTTGCGGCAAACGAGGATTCGGACACCGTGACCGCGTTCGACATAGACGCAATGACCGGTCGCCTGTCTGCGAGGGATGAGGTGCTCTCGGTCGGGAGCCCTGTCTGCATCGTCTTCAAGGCGCTGGACTGATGGACGTCAGACCTTCGGGGTCTTGATGCGGCTCGCGCCCATGATGTGGGTGAATAGAAACGCCGCAGCCTCGTTTCGTCGCCCGTCCTCGACGAGATCGAGGATATGGAGATGTTCCGCCGTCTGCTTCGGCAGGCGGCTGCGGTCGATGGTGATGTGATATTCGATGAGGCGGCGAAGCCTGTTGATCCGCTTGATGGAGTCGAGGAAGAACTCGTTGCGGGAGCATGCGACGAGCATCTCATGGAATTCGTTGTTGGCCTTGAAGATATCGGCACGCGACCAGGTCTCGAAGCCACCGTCGCGCAAGGCGGTTTGGACCTCGCGGGCGCGCTTCAAGCCCTCGACGTCAGGCTCGAACGTCGGCAACAGCATCGCCTGCTGCTCGATCACGGCCCGGAATGCATATCCATCCTCGTAACTCTGTCTGGACGTCAGAGCCTGGCGGAACGCCCACCCATTCCCCGGCAGTCGCTCGATCCAGCCTTCGTCAGCGATGCGGTGCAGAACTTTCAGGAGACGGGTTCTGGGAACGTCGTAGAAGCGCATCAACTCGTTTTCGCTGACGCGCTCCTCAAGCTTGCCCGACAGACGGTCTTCGGCCATACGGAAGTAGATCGCCTCGTCGCCCGCCGCGTCCATATCGTCGTTGGCGGTTTCAAGCGCGATATTTTCAGCGTCGACGGCAAGGAAGTAGCCCCTGTTTGGCTCGGCCCGTACGATGCCATCTCCTTCGAGTTTCTGGAGAGCGCTCAGGATCGGCGCACGCGAAACCCGGAACGTATCAGCCAGCAGCTGCAATGGCAGGTGCTGGCCCTGTTGCATGCGGTTCGTCTGTACATACTCGACGATGTTGCTGCTGATCTGTGGTACCAGGCTTTTCCTAGCCATCCGCCGCCCTGTCCTGTTCATCGCATGGTCGCGATGTCCTCTTACGGAACATCGCGCCATGTTACCATAGCGCGATGGGTCGCCGGCCACCAATCAATCCTCGTCCTGCTGGAAACGTGACAGTCCGCGGAAGATGAACGGTGCGACAAGAGCAACGACCGCGATCCCGATCATGATGGCCGAACTCGGATGTTGCAAGAAGACAATCGGATCGCCGAGGCTCATCTGAAGCGAGCGACGTAATGCACTGTCGGCAAGAGGACCAAGGATAAGGCCAACGACGGCAGGGGCGATCGGATAGTCGAAACGCCGCATGAGGAATCCGACGACACCGAATCCGGTCAGCAAGAGCAGTTCGACGACGGATGGATTCGCCGCAATCGTTCCCATTGACGCGAAGACCAGAATTCCGGCGTAAAGCCATGGAAGCGGGATTTTCAGCAGCCTGACCCAAAGGCCAACCAGCGGCAAATTAAGCACCAGCAGCATCACGTTGGCGATGAACAGGCTCGCAACGAGGCCCCACACGAGATCGGCGTGCTGAGCAAAAAGGAGCGGTCCCGGTTGAATGTTATATTGCTGGAATCCCGCAAGCATCACGGCTGCCGTCGCGGACGTAGGCAGGCCAAGCGTGAGCAACGGCACGAGCGTTCCTGCCGCGGAGGCATTGTTCGCCGCTTCGGGGCCTGCAACGCCCTCAATCGCGCCTTCGCCGAATTCCTCGGGTTTGCGGGACAGCTTCCTTTCGATGTTGTAGCTGAGGAATGTCGGGATTTCTGCGCCGCCTGCCGGCAGCGCGCCGATCGGGAAACCGATGAAGGTTCCGCGCAACCAGGGCTTCCACGACCGGCTCCAGTCCTCCTTCGTCATCCAGACCGATCCCTTCACCGGGATCGGTTTTTCCGGCTTGTAGAGATGCCGGGAAGCCACGATCAGGGCTTCTCCTATGGCGAACAGACCGACCGCGAGCGTCGTCACCTCAACCCCGTCGAGAAGTTCAGGGACGCCGAAGGTCAGGCGTGCCTGGCCCGTAAGCTGGTCGATGCCCATAAGACCGAGCCAGAGGCCAAACGCCAAACTCGTCAGACCACGTAGCGGCGACGATCCGAACGTCGCCGAAACAGTGACGAACGCAATCAGCATGAGGCCGAAATAGTCCCACGGCCCAAACTTGACCGCGACTTTAACGAGGACCGGCGCGAGAAATGCGAGGCCAACCGTTGCGATCAGGGCCGCGACGAAGGATCCGATTGCGGCCGTGGCGAGCGCCGGACCGCCCCTTCCCCTGCGCGCCATCTGATTGCCTTCGAGCGCGGTCACCACTGACGCGCTTTCCCCGGGCGTATTCAGAAGGATCGCGGTCGTCGAACCACCGTACATCCCGCCATAATAGATGCCCGCGAACATAATGATGGAGCCGCCGGGATCGAGTTTGAAAGTGACGGGAAGCAGAAGCGCGACCGTCAGCGCCGGGCCGATACCGGGAAGCACGCCGACCGCCGTGCCTATGATGACCCCGATTGCCGCGTAGATGAGGTTCGCGGGATCGATGGCAATGGCGAAGCCCTGGAAAAGATAGATGAGGGTGTCCATGGCGACCTCAGAACAGCCGCTCAAGCGGGCCCGTGGGCAACGCGAGCGTCAGAAGCTTGTTGAAAAGAAGGAAGATGACGATGCCGAGGATCCCCCCAAGACAAATATCGGTGACGAATGCCTTGCGGCCGAAGGCGCGCGCCGTGAAGGCGAAAAGCAGCGTCGATCCCAGAATGAACCCGCCCCCTGCCCAGATGGACGTGATCAGTCCCGACAGGGCGAGACCGATCCAACCGACGGCCTTCCAGTCGACTTCCTCGTTCCCGACATCATTCGGCTTGAACGCGCTGATCAAATGGCCGGCCGCCAGAATTGCGAACAGAATCGCAACGAAATATGAAGCCGCGGTGGCGCTCATTCCGTATGTGGCCCTTACGACCATTCGGCTTGCGTCCCAGTAGGTCACGGCGGCGATGGCGAAAAGCACGATGGCAATGACCGCCGCGGGGCGGTTATGGATAAAAGCTGGTTTGCTGGTCATTGTTTCCTCGTCGCCGGGATGCCGCAGACGGGCATCCCGGTCTTGGGAGAAATCAGTCGGCGAGGCCGATGGACTTCAGAATGCCGTGCACGCGCTCGGTCTCCGAGCCGATGAACGTCTTGAATTCGCCGGATGGCGCGTAGTAGTCGGTCCAGCCGCGCGTCTTGAGAACGGCCTGCCACTGTTCGGATTTTACCGTCTTGTCTACGGCAGCCTCGATAGCCTCAAGGTCAGCGCCCTCGACGCCGGGACCGGCGAAAACTCCGCGCCAGTTGACGAGTTCGATATCAAGGCCCTGTACCTTCAGCGGCTTGGCCTCGATTCCTTCGATAGGCTCAGGATAGGAGATAGCCAGAGCGCGGAGATCGCCGGATTTGATCTGGCCTTCCCATTCACCGTAACCGGAAACGCCTGCCGTCGCCTGCCCGCCAAGCATGGCCGCCAGAGATTCACCGCCACCGGAATAGGCAACGTAGTTGATCTTCGCGGGATCTTCGCCAGCGGCTTTCGTGACCAGCGCAGCGAGGATGTGGTCCGCGCCCCCGGCGGACCCGCCGACCCAGATGGTCTTGGCAACGTCGGTCTTGATGGCCTTGAGCAGGTCATTCGTGGTTTGGATCGGGGAGTCCTTGGGAACGACGATGACGAGCGGATCGCCTGTCAGGCGGGCGACCGGCGTGATCTGCGTAAGATCCACGGGCGACTTGTTCGATATGCTGGCGCCGACAAGGGTAATGCCCGCAACGAGGAGCTGCTTGGGACTGCCCTTTGCCGACCCCACGAACTGCGCCAGCCCGACCGTGCCGCCGGCACCCGGAACGTTGACGACCTGCACGCTCTTTGCGGCACCCGTGGCCATCATGACTTCCTGGAGTGAGCGGGATGCCGAGTCCCACCCGCCACCGGCGCCGGCCGGAGCGGTGATGGTGAACTCGAGGCCCTGCGCCATTGTGACACTCGCCCCCGACATCGCGGCAGTGGCGGCGACCGTTGCAGCCACGAGAAATTTTCTGAGATGAAGCATTGCGACGATCCTCCTTATCGCGTGAACCCACCTCCATGGGTATGACGTGGAGAAACTGCATTATATAATCATAAAAGTAAATAGCTATTACGTGCTTCTTTGTGAAGCGATTGATCGCAGCCGACTATCTGCTGTCGACTCTCAAATGGCATAACGCACGGCCCTCATCGGATACCTACGCAACAAGCTCGGCCTTGTTACGGTGACCCAACAACACCCGCTATGCGCTCCAACCTGCGCCGGTGTTCGGACGGTCTGGAGTTCACCTGCTGGAATGGAGAGGTCATTCGTCTCGCCTTCATCATCGAAGCCTTCGACCGCGAGATGATCGCTTGGACGGCGGTCGCCAATGCGGGTATTTCCGGCTCAGACGTGCGCGACATGATGCTGGAGGCCGTCGAAAAGCGGTTCGCAGCAACCCGAACCCCGCACGCTATCGAGCATCTCTCGGACAACGGTTCGGCTTATACAGCACGGGAGACCAGGCTATTTGCCCAGGCACTCAATTTAACGCCCTGCTTCACGCCGGTGGCCAGCCCGCAGTCGAACGGAATGTCAGAGGCTTTCGTTAAAACCCTGAAGCGGGATTACATCCGCATCTCGGCACTACCGGATGCCCAAACGGCCCTCCGGCTCATCGACGGATGGATCGAGGACTACAACGAAATCCATCCACATTCCGCGCTCAAGATGGCTTCCCCTCGGCAGTTCATCAGGGCTAAATCAATCTAGCCGACCTGTCCGGTGAAACGGGGAGCACTCAAGTCAGTCCCCCGCGCCGGTAAACGTTGACCTTCCCTCCGAGGATTTCGTGGCTCGCCATACCGGCCCCTGTTTGTTTCCGTCTTCGATATGGGAACAGGGAATCACGACCTCAAGGGAACAGTCAAATCGGCCTCGGGATTTGTGCAAGCGTTGTGCTAGGGGTAAAAACGACTTCGGCCTCCCGAGGGAGGCCGCTTAAAGTCTTGATAGTCATCGTAAACTTTGGTTGCGGGGGCTGGATTTGAACCAACGACCTTCAGGTTATGAGCCTGACGAGCTACCGGGCTGCTCCACCCCGCGTTGACTGGTTTTATTATAGCACAAAGGCCGCATTTGCGGCCTCTTGATTTGG
>NZ_JBNWCK010000004.1:0-232014 GCF_053522465.1 Agrobacterium sp. 22-214-1
GCCAGCAGCGCCGCCGCCCTCGTTCAGTGAGCGGACTTATAAATCCACACCCTCAAACAAGTCAACACAGCAATATCAAAAAAAATCAGAAATGTGATATCTAACTGATTGTAAAAGGGAATTTCGTTTTCATGAGCTTATCGGCATAAAAAGACGCAACCACACTCCTGGTTTTGCACAGGAGAACAGGCCGCCAGGCATCAAGGCAGGGCTCGCGCCTTCTTTTAGCCCCCTTCCTCGCTAATTGCTTCGTCAACGAAGCGTTAATAAGAGACATGCCTGCGCGTGTCCTTATATGGGCTGCTGCGACATGTCCCGCTGGTGCGTCGACCGATTTGACTCCCAGCTTTGAAAGTTGCACACCTTCGCCTGAAGTTTCTGGAGAGCGTATGACCGACGGGGCACAGCTGGTATGACTGCGGATCGCAATGTGATCCGGTCGCTAGGCACGGAACCGCCAATTCTGGCGGAAGGGCGCCGTGCACCCGATCGTCGCGAAATTTCGCTTCGATGGCTTTCCGGCACGTTCCTCACCGGCATTACCTCTTCCATATTGATGGGCGTGGCGCTGTTTGCCGCTCTTGATGGTCGCCAGCAGCTTGCCATTCCCGCCGAAGCCTTCGCCAAGGCGGATATGGGCAACAATGCCACGGAAGCCGCCCGTCGCGGAACGCGCCTCGTCGCACCGAATATTGCGGCCCGGCCGTCCGACCGGTCGATCATGGAAGTTTCCACCGTCATCAATGAAGGCGACAAGGAAGTGGTCCGCAAGGTCCCCTTCTCCCACGTCAAGATTCCGCTGGCGTCAAATTACGCCAAGCAGGATGACTATCCCGCCTTCGATCCCCTGAATATTTTTGCCAGCAACGAAGACAAGGACGCATCGGCACCCGCGCCTAGCCGGACGGGAACGATCTATGGCTCCGAAGTTGAATCCGAAGTCAGCCTGAAGACTGTCGCCTTTCCCGTACAGCATTCCAAATATGCCTTCGCCGGCTCATTGAGCTTCGACGAGGTCGAGGAGGCGGTGCGTTCGAACGGTTCGATCCTGACGGATGGCAACGAGCAGCTGGCCGCGCTCTATTATATCGACCCACGCCGTTTCGATAATGACGACGGCGATGTCGACATTACCGCTGGCCTTGCCGCCCGTGTCGTCGAACAGAACATGTCGGTCTCGACCCCGCAGTCCGCCTCGGTGCCTGTCAAGGAATATGCCGACGACGTGATCCCTGCCCGCCAGACCGAAACCATCGAGGCCGCCCTTTTCGGCGCCGGCTATTCGAAGGCGCAGTCCTCGGAAATCGCCGGGCTGCTATCGCCGCAAATCCAGTCGAACAATGTCGAAAGCGGCGATGTGCTGCGCGTCGGCATTATTCAGGAAGACGAGAAAAGCGACATCGTGCGCGTGAGCCTTTACCGCAAGGGCCGGCACATGGTCACCATGGCCATCGATGACAGCAAGCGCTTCATCAAGGCCAGCGAACCGCCGAAACTCGATGCCGTGGCGACCGCCTTTGACAGCACCCCGGCGCCTGCCGCCGGACGCGATCTGCCGAGCGTTTATGACGGGGTCTACCGTGCGGCTCTGGCTTACGGCATGAACCAGGGCATGGTTTCGCAGCTCATCAAGCTTCTGGCCAGCAGCGTCGATTTTCAGGCGCAGCTCAAGCCGGCGGATACGCTGGAAGCCTTCTTCTCCGTGGAAGACGCGGACGGCAAGGCGACGGACAAGTCGGAACTGCTCTATGTCAACGCCAAATTCGGCGACAACGAGACACGTTTTTACCGTTTCCAGAACCCGGACGACAACAGCATCGATTATTTCGATGAAAACGGCAAAAGCATCCGGCAGTTCCTGTTGCGCAACCCGGTTCCGAACGGCCGCATGACATCCGGTTTCGGCATGCGCCGCCACCCGGTTCTGAAATTCAGCCGCATGCATACCGGCACCGACTGGGCCGCCGCCCGCGGCACGCCCATCATCGCGACGGGCAACGGCACTGTCGAAAAGGCCGGATGGGCCTCCGGTTACGGCAACCAGACGCTGATCCGCCACGCCAATGGCTATGTCTCTTCCTATAACCACCAGAGCGCCATCGCCAAGGGTGTCACCGAAGGTGCAAAGGTCCGGCAGGGCCAGGTCATCGGTTATGTGGGATCGACCGGCCTTTCGACCGGCGCGCATCTGCACTACGAGCTGATCGTCAACGGCACCAAGGTGGACGCGATGAAGGTGCGCCTGCCGGGCGGCAAGTCGCTTTCCGGCGAGGCGCTGGCGCGTTTCTCCGACGAGAGAAAGCGCATCGACAATCTGCTGAATATTGACGAGAAGCCCAACCAGGTGGCGAGCCGCTGATCTGCGGGGAGACCCGAACGACAATCCCGGTCATATGAAAAGGGCCCGGTCATATGAAAAGGGCTCCGTTTCCGGAGCCCTTTCATTTTATGCCGCATCGGCCGTTTCAGCTTCGGCCTCACCCTTGGCGGGCTTGACCTTGAACAGCAGCCGATCCGTGCCCGAGGTCACCTTGACCCGCGATCCATCCGGGACTTCGCCGCCGAGGATCATTTCGGCAAGCCTGTCCTGAACCGCCTTCTGGATCACCCGCTTCAGCGGACGCGCGCCGTAAGCCGGATCGTAACCCTTATTGGCAAGCCAGTTGCGGGCATCCTCATCCAGTTCGAGCGAAATCTTGCGATCACCGAGCAGCGAGATGAGGCGCTTCAGCTGGATTTCGACAATTGCACCCATTTCGTCGCGCCGCAGGCGATGGAAGAGGATAATATCGTCGATACGGTTGAGGAATTCCGGCCGGAAATGCGACCGGACCCGCTCCATAACCAGGTCGCGAACCGAATCCACATCGTCATTGTCGCCCATCTGCGTCATGAATTCCGAACCGAGGTTCGAGGTCATGATGATGATGGTGTTCTTGAAATCGACGGTGCGGCCCTGGCCATCCGTGAGGCGGCCGTCATCCAGCACCTGCAAGAGGACGTTGAACACGTCCGGATGCGCTTTCTCGATCTCGTCGAACAGCACGACCTGATAGGGCCGGCGGCGAACCGCTTCGGTCAGGGCGCCGCCCTCTTCGTAACCGACATAGCCGGGAGGTGCACCGATCAGCCGGGCAACGGAGTGTTTCTCCATATATTCCGACATGTCGAGGCGAACCATCGCAGTTTCGTCGTCGAACAGGAAGCGGGCGAGCGACTTGGTCAGCTCGGTCTTGCCCACGCCCGTCGGGCCGAGGAAGATGAACGAACCGATCGGCCGGTTGGGATCCTGAAGGCCAGCGCGCGAACGACGAACCGCCTTGGAAACCGCCTGAACGGCCTCGCCCTGCCCGACAACGGACTTGGCAAGCTCGTCTTCCATGCGCAGCAGCTTTTCGCGCTGGCCTTCCAGCATCTTGTCGACCGGAATGCCTGTCCATCGGGAAACGACATGGGCGATATTGTCCGCCGTCACCACTTCCTGAACCATCGAGCCGGCACCGCTGCTATCGCGGGCTTCCGCCGCAGCCAGTTCCTTTTCGAGACCCGGAATGATGCCATAGGTCAACTCGCCGGCGCGCTGGAACTGGCCATTGCGCTGGGCAATCGCCAATTCGTTGCGGGCTTCGTCCAGCCGCTTCTTCAGGTCTGCGGCATGGCCGAGCTTCTGCTTTTCCGCCTGCCAGCGGGCCGTCAGCGCATCCGCCTTTTCTTCCGTATCGGCCAACTCATCCTCGAGCTTCTTGAGGCGGTCGGCGGACGACTGGTCCGTTTCCTGCTTCAGGGCTTCGCGCTCGATCTTGAGCTGGATGATGCGGCGATCCAGTTCGTCCAGTTCTTCCGGCTTGGAATCCACCTGCATGCGAAGACGCGAAGCGGCCTCATCCATCAGGTCGATTGCCTTGTCGGGCAGGAAGCGGTCGGTGATATAGCGGTTGGAAAGCGTCGCAGCCGCAACCAGGGCCGAATCCGAGATGCGGACCTTGTGGTGCTGTTCGTATTTTTCCTTCAAACCGCGCAGGATCGAAATCGTATCCTCAACGGTCGGTTCATCCACCAGAACGGGCTGGAAACGGCGGGCAAGGGCTGGATCCTTTTCCACATGCTTGCGATACTCATCGAGCGTGGTGGCGCCAACGCAGTGCAGCTCACCGCGAGCAAGCGCGGGCTTCAGCAGATTGGAGGCATCCATCGCACCATCGGCCTTGCCGGCGCCGACCAGCGTGTGCATCTCATCGATGAACAGGATGATGCCGCCATTTTCGGCCTGCACTTCGTTGAGCACAGCCTTCAGTCGTTCTTCGAATTCACCGCGATATTTCGCACCGGCGATCAGCGCGCCCATATCGAGCGCCATCAGCTTCTTGTCCTTCAGGCTTTCCGGCACGTCGCCATTGACGATGCGCAGCGCAAGACCTTCGGCAATCGCCGTTTTACCGACGCCCGGTTCACCGATCAGCACGGGATTGTTCTTGGTGCGGCGCGAGAGCACCTGGATGGTACGGCGGATTTCATCGTCGCGACCGATCACCGGGTCGAGCTTGCCTTCGCGGGCCTCTTCCGTCAGGTCGCGCGCGAACTTCTTCAGCGCATCGAAGCCCTGTTCGGCATTGGCGCTGTCGGCCGTGCGGCCCTTGCGGATATCATTGATGACCTGATTGAGCGCCTGCGCCGTTGCACCCGCCTTCTTCAGAGAAGCCGAAGTGGTGGCGGAACTTTCAATCGCAAGCGCCTGCAAAAGACGCTCGACGGTAACGAAACTGTCGCCGGCCTTCTTGGCAAGATCTTCCGCAGTCGAAAATACCTTCGCAAGCGGAGCGGTCAGCGAAAGGCCGCCATTGCCGCCGGAAACCTTGGGCAATTTCGCCAGAGCCGCATCATTGGCAAGACGCGCTTCCTTGGCGTTGCCGCCGGCGCGCTCGATCAGCGATGCCGCCATGCCCTGTTCGTCATCGAGCAGAACCTTCAGAACGTGTTCGGGCGAAAACTGCTGATGGTTCTCCGCCAACGCAAAGGTCTGCGCCGATTGCAGAAAACCGCGAACGCGCTCGGAGTACTTTTCAATATTCATAGTCGAACCTCCATAAACCGGCCCGCCCGCTTTCGGCACGGCTCCGGGTGTTAGGGTTGAGGCTCCCTCAAAAGGCAAGCCCCGCTGCGACAGCCGTGCTTAAAGGATTTCACGATTGCCGCCTCTCGACGGTCGGTTGCCGGCGAATGCGGCTTCCGTCCGTCCTGCACGAATATGGGAGGCATTTTCATCGGTTTAAAGGGAGAAAAACCCATCATCCGGGAAATTTTCACATGATTTGACAGGCATCAATTCGCCACATGAAACCACGCCGATTGCTGGCGGAATGTGCATAGCCAACCACCAAAAACAAAAAACTCCGGCAGGCCGGAGTTTTTCGATTGCAGAGTGATTTGCAGAAACTGCTTATTCGGCAGCGTTCTCAAGCGTGGCGGGTGCCGCCTCTTCACCGGCCGGCGCATCTTCGCCTTCGGCACCTTCCGCAGCGGCGGTGCGGCGCGGGCGGCGCTGGCGCGGTCCGGTCGCACGGCGCGTCTTCGGTGCGCGTTCGCCCGCCGGAGCTTCCGCCTGCTGCTGCTCTTCCTCGACGGCCACTTCCATGGGCGTGCCTTCGATGACGGGCTGCGGCGCCTGGCTAGCGTCGTAAACCGGCGGCTGCTGTTCGGCGGCCACCTGTGGCTGGCGCGGCTGACGCTCCTGACGTTCGCGGCGGTCCGGGCGCTCGCGACGCTCCTGACGCTGTTCGTTCCGCTCAGTACGCTCCTGACGTTCCGGCTGCTGCGCGCGCTCGGCCTGTTCGGCCTGCTGCTGCGGTGCAACGACGCCTTCATCGCCGTCGTTCACATCCATATCGTCGCCATCGGCAGCATTGTACTCGCCGCGGTCGTCGCGCTGGAAGCGTTCCTGCATCTGGGCCTGAGCCGAAGCGATGATGCGGTTATAGTGTTCAGCGTGCTGCAGATAGTTCTCAGCGATCACGCGGTCGCCGGAACTCTGCGCGTCTCGCGCCAGAGCCGCGTATTTTTCCGCTATGTGCTGGGCTGTGCCACGGATTTTAACATCGGGGCCGGAACTGTCATAAGTCCTGGTGAGCGGGTTGCCGCCCTTGCGGTTGAAGTTGTTGTTACCGCCACCATTGTTATTGTTGTTGTTTCCACGCCCCCGGCCGCGCTTGTTTTGCTGTCCTGGCCTCATCAATTGCTCACCTGAATTCTGTTTTGCTGACAATCTGGTTGTTTTCATGCAATTCCGGGCGGAAAACCGCTGGAAATTTTTCCTGAAATTGCTCCATCACGCGCCTTGCCGAAGATAACCCCAGGGCAAGACCTCGCGTATGACGACCGGCTGCGCAAATGCTGCACCGAGCCGCCTGCGAACAAAGTTTACTGATTCACATGCCGGAAACGCCCAGCCTTTCAGGGCTCTTTAAAGAACCCGCTTCGGGACTGACCCATACCCTGACGAATCTGTGTTCGTCCTCAGCCACCCGGCATGTGGCCGCAAACTATCCCGCTTCCTGCGGAAATCCAAGCCTTTTCTTTTGCTGTGCAAAATATCCTTGCAAAAAATCCGCAGACATATCGCGAACAACTATCTCCGGAAGGTCAAAACTCTGTCGTTACCGCCATAATCCTTCACGGCGTCCAGAAGAGAGAAGCCGTGGGAAGCAAATATAGCGGAAACATCAAGCCTTTGATCGAAACCGATCTCCACACCGACAATCCCGTTTTCCACAAGAAAGCGGCCTGCATCGGCAGCGATGAGGCGGTACGGTGCAAGGCCGTCCTGACCTCCATCCAGCGCCGCCATCGGGTCGTGGATACGAACCTCCTGGTCAAGCGTTGCTACGATATCAGTCCTTATATAAGGCGGATTCGACACAATTATGTCAAAGCGGCCAGAGATTTTTTCAAACCAGTCGCTGCGTATGGCCTCGAAGCGCCCACCGAGATCGTTTCGGGCCGCATTCCGGACCGCCGTTTCCAGCGCATCGGCGGAAATATCGCTACCGATACCGGTTGCTTCGGGACATTCCTTCAACAGCGCCAGACAGATCGCGCCGGTCCCGGTGCCCATATCCAGAATGCGGGCGCTGCCCTTGGCGGAAACGGCTTTTTTCAGCGCCGGCAACAGCGTATCGACAAGAACTTCCGTATCCGGCCGGGGTTCAAGCGTCTCCTTCGACAAAAGAAGGTCAAGGCCATGAAATTCCCGGTGACCGAGAATGCGGTGAACGGGTTCGCCATTCGCCCGTCTTTCGATCATGGCCGCGATACGGGCGCTTTCTTCCGGCGTCACGACACGATCGGGCTTCATCACGAAATCGGTCAATGAAAAACCGACGACCTCCGCAATCAAAAGCCGCGCATCGAGAAGCGGATCGGCGATCCCCGCCGCCTGCAGCCTTTTGCGGGCTGCGGCAAGCGCGTTCGCAACACTCGCTTCAGCCGCCGTGCTCAAAGCTGTTCGCCGAGCTGTGCAAGCTGCCCCGCCTGATAATCGGCGATCAGCGCATCCACAAGTTCATCGATCTCGCCTTCGATCATCCGGTCCAGCTTGTAGAGCGTGAGGTTGATGCGGTGATCGGTAACGCGGCCCTGCGGAAAATTATAGGTGCGGATACGCTCGGAACGGTCGCCGGAACCAACCTGGCTCTTGCGGTCGGCCGAGCGTTCGCTCTCCACCTTCTGGCGCTCGATGTCGTAAAGGCGCGAGCGCAGAACCTGCATGGCCTTGGCTCGGTTCTGGTGCTGCGATTTCTCCGAGCTGGTGACGATCAGGCCCGTCGGCAGATGGGTGATGCGAACGGCGGAGTCGGTGGTGTTGACGTGCTGGCCGCCCGCACCCGAAGCACGCATCGTATCGATGCGGATGTCTTCCGGGCGGATTTCGATATCGATATCTTCCGCTTCCGGCAGCACCGCAACGGTGGCAGCAGACGTGTGGATGCGGCCGCTCGCTTCCGTTTCCGGTACGCGCTGTACCCGGTGCACGCCGGATTCGAATTTCAGCTTGGAGAACACCCCGCGCCCGCTGATCGTCGCGATAATTTCCTTGTAACCGCCTGCTTCGCCCTCGCTTGCGGAAAGCACTTCCACCTTCCAGCCCTTGGTCGAGGCGAAACGTTCATACATGCGGAACAGATCGCCGGCGAAAAGGGCTGCCTCGGAGCCTCCAGTACCTGCGCGAATTTCGAGAATCGCGCTTTTTTCGTCCGCCGCATCCTTCGGCAGCAGCAGAACCTGCATGTCCTTTTCAAGCTCGCCGATGCGGACCTCAACATCCGGCAGCTCCATTTCCGCAAGCTCGCGCATATCCTTGTCGGTCGACTTGTCGGCCAGCAGCGCCTCGAGATCGGCGGCCTCGGAAACCGCCTTCTCGTAGTCGCGGATTTTCTTCACCACCGGCTCGAGTTCGGAATATTCCGAAGCGAGCTTCACATAGACATCCGCAGCAGGCCCGGCCGACATACGCGCTTCGATCTCACCGAAGCGTCTTTCCAACTCGCGCATTTTTTCGACGGGAAGCTTCGCCACCAGTCACTCCAATAATGAAACAGATCTTTTAGAGCGTTTTCGCTTTTCTTCGAAACGCGAAAACGCTCTAACTTTTTGCTTTAACGCATTTCCGGACGGAAAACCGGGGTCCACTTTTCCTGGAAATGCTCTAGATGGGAATGGAATGCGTCGCGGCAAAGCGTAACAACACCTCGCGCGCGCTTTCCAGCGAATTATGGTCGTCCAGCGCCGCGTTCAGCTCTTCGGCCAGGCGCACGGCATCGAGCCCGAGCAGCATGGCCTTGACCGGGCCGATGGCCGTCGGCGACATGGAAACAGACCGGAAGCCGAGGCCGATCAAAGCCATGGCCGAAAGCGGCTTGCCCGCCATTTCGCCGCACAGCGTAACCGAGGTGTGGTGCCTTTCGCCGGCGCGGACGATATCGCGCAGAATGCGCAGGAACGGCTTGCCGAGATTGTCGAAACGATCCGAAACACGCGCATTGCCACGATCGACCGCCATCGAGAACTGGAACAGATCGTTCGAACCGACGGAAACGAAATCCACCTCCTGCATCAGCTCGTCGAGCTGCCACATCAGCGACGGAACTTCCAGCATCGCACCGAATTGCAGCTTTTTCGGCAGCGCATGGCTGAATTTCGAAAGATGCTGCACTTCCTTCTGCAAAAGGTCGCGAGCGGCGCGGATTTCCGACACTTCCGTCACCATTGGCAGCATCATGCGCAGTTCCGCACCCGAGGCGGCGCGCAGCAGCGCGCGCATCTGCGTGCGCATCAGGCCCGGCCGGTCGAGCGACAGGCGGATCGCCCGCCAGCCCAGTGCCGGGTTTTCCTCTTCCTGACCGCGCATATAAGAAACGACCTTGTCGCCGCCGATATCGAGCGTGCGGAAGGTGACGCTCTTGCCCTTCGCCTGCCGCAGAACGGAGCGGTAGAACGCCTCCTGCTCCTCGCCCTTCGGCATGTTGGAGGCGATCATGAATTGCAGCTCGGTGCGGAACAGGCCAATGCCGTCGGCGCCGGATTCGTCGAGCTGCGGCAGGTCCACCAAAAGGCCCGCATTCATCTTCAGATTGACCTTCTGGCCATCCTTGGTGATCGGCTCGACGTTGCGCAGCGCGCGGAACTGCTCCTGCCGCTTGGCGCGCAGGCGCACCTTTTCTTCATAGGCACGCTGCAAATCCGACATCGGGCGCAGATGCACCTGACCGTCATCGCCATCGATAATGATGGGATCGTTGTTTTCCGCCAGAGCGACGATACCGGTCGCCTGCCCGATGATCGGAATGCCCATGGCACGCGCCACAATGACGACATGGCTCGTCACCGCGCCATCTTCCAGCACCAGACCACGCAGTTTTTCACGCGGGTAATCGAGCAGTTCGGCAGCACCCATGGCGCGCGCCAGAACGATGGCGTCGAGCGGGAAATCCTGCTCCGGCCCACGACCGCCGAAACCGATCAACTGCCGCAGCAGCCGGTTGGCGAGATCGTCGAAATCATGCATGCGCTCGCGCAGATAGGGATCGGTCAGGCGCATCATGCGCGCCTTGGTGTCGCTCTGCACCTTCTCGACCGCCGCTTCCGCCGTCAGGCCGTTGCGGATCGCCTCTTCCATGCGCCGCACCCAGCCCTGGTCGTGGGCGAACATGCGGTAGGTTTCCAGAACCTCGCGGTGCTCACCCTCGGTCGGCACATCGCGACGCTGCAACATGTCATCGATGGACAGACGCAGCGAACCGATGGCATCGGCAAGACGCCGGATTTCCGTATCGGCATCTTCATTCAAGAGATTGGTGACGACGATGCGCGGATCGTGCAGCACGACGTGGCCGAGACCGATGCCTTCGCCATAGCCGTCGCCATCGATGGAAACGGCGCGCGTCAGGTCCAGCTCCACTCCGGGGCGGGTGATCTTCTTCAACTCGCCGCTCGCCACTATTTCGGCAATGAGCATCGCGGTTGTCTCAAGCGCTTCCACTTCATCCTCCCGGTATGTTCGGCTGGCCTTGTTCTGGACCACAAGAACGCCAAGAGTGCGACCGGAACGCAAAATCGGCACGCCGAGGAAGGAATGATAAATTTCCTCACCGGTTTCAGGAAGATAGCGGAAAGCGGGATGCGCCTGCGCATCGGAAAGATTGAGAGGTTGGGCGGAAGCGGCGATGGTGCCGACAAGACCCTGCCCCATTTTCAGCTGGGCAAGATGCACGGCATCCTTGTTCAGACCTTCGGTAGCGTAAAGCTCGAGCACGCTGTCGGAACGCAGCACGTAGACTGAGCAAACCTCCGCCACCATGTTGCTGGCAATCTGACGGACGATCTGGTCCAGACGCTCCTGCGGTTCAAGGTGCTCCGCCATCATTTCGCGCAGCCGCTTGAGCAGGACGCGCGGACCTGCGGAAAGGTCTCTCATCGCGTTTGCTCCCCGACACTTCCGATCCGAATGTCATAATATTCGGGAATCAAAAGGTCATTTAAAAATTTATAGCGCGAGAAGCGCGTCCCGCAAGGGACACGCTTTCATGAAACGCCACATCGGAAGAACGCAACTCCGAAGAATCGGAGCATCGGGAACCGATGTCTCGGCTTAGCTCTTATCGAGACCGTAGGCGGAATGCAAAGTGCGAACCGCAAGTTCGGCATAGGCGCCGTCGATCAGGATCGAAATCTTGATCTCGGAGGTGGTGATCGCCTTGATGTTGATGTTCTTCTCGGCAAGCGCCTTGAAGGCGCTGGCGGCAACGCCGGCGTGGCTGCGCATGCCGATACCGATGACCGAAACCTTTGCGAGACCGGTCTCGTTCTGCGCGACGTCGAAGCCGATCTGGGCCTTGTTGTCTTCCAGAAGCTTGATCGCCTTGGCAACGTCGCCCGAAGGAACGGTGAAGGTCATGTCGGTGCGCGAACCGTCTTCGGAGATGTTCTGCACGATCATGTCGACGTTGATATGCGCTTCGGCAAGCGGCCCGAAGATCGCGGCCGAAACGCCCGGACGGTCGGCCACGCGGCGCAGCGAGATCTGTGCTTCATCCTTGGCATAGGCGATGCCGGTTACGACTTCCTGTTCCACGATTTCATCCTCGTCACAAATCAAAGTACCGGGCGGGTTGATGAGGTCGCCCATGCCCGGCGCATCGGGATCCTCGAAACTGGAGCGAACGAAGGTGCGCACCTTGTGTACCATGGCAAGCTCGACCGAGCGAACCTGCAGAACCTTCGCGCCGAGAGACGCCATTTCGAGCATTTCCTCGAAGGCGATCTTCTTCATGCGGCGAGCCTTGGGCTCGATGCGCGGATCGGTCGTATAAACGCCGTCGACATCGGTATAGATGTCGCAACGATCCGCCTTGACGGCGGCGGCAATCGCAACGGCGGACGTATCCGAACCGCCGCGGCCAAGCGTCGCGATGCGGTTGTCCGGGCCGATGCCCTGAAAACCGGCGACAACGGCAACCTGGCCTTCACCCATGCGATGGATGATATCCGAACCGTCGATTTCGAGAATGCGGGCGGCGCCATGCGCATTGTCGGTGCGGATCGGGATCTGCCAGCCCTGCCAGGAGCGCGCATTGATGCCCATGGATTGCAGCGTGATCGCCAGAAGTCCTGATGTCACCTGTTCGCCGGATGCGACAACCGCGTCATATTCGCGCGCATCGAAAAAGGAGGCGGCGTTGGCGCCGGCCACCTTCGCGGCGTTCTGCACCCAGTCCACCAGCTCATTGGTTTTGCCGGACATGGCGGAAACGACCACGGCCACTTCATGGCCGGCATCCACTTCGCGTTTCACATGCCGTGCGACATTGTGAATGCGTTCGAGGTTCGCGACGGACGTGCCGCCGAATTTCATGACAATGCGAGCCATAGCCGTGACCAGTACCATCCCATTTTCCCGCCGGCTCGTTCAAAGAGCGGACGGACAAGAACAAACCCAGTCGGCTCTTCCTGACAAAGAGCCTCAAGTTGCGGGTCTCTTAGCGAAAAGGCGGGGGGCACGCAATGCCGTTTATGAACCATGCGGTACGCCTTTTTCGCAGCATCGCTCCGGAACAATGGCGGGATGAAAACGTCGACGGGATAAAGCACCCGCAAAAGAGCGTACCGCAGTGCACTGTACAAACCGGCCCATTCGCAGTATGAGCGCGGCAATGCAACCGGCCAGATGGCCGAAATGGCCTGTATCGGCTGCCCCGGAGACTTTAGGACCTATTGGTTTCGGGCGGATGCGGGCAGCTTCATATCCGAAAGACGGTAGATGACAGACACCCAGGGTATCGCCCCGGCGATCGCGCAGGCGTTGGAAAAACGCGGCTATAAAGATTTGACCCCCGTGCAGCAGGCCATGCTTGCACCCGAACTGGCCGATAAGGATGCGCTGGTTTCCGCACAGACCGGTTCCGGCAAGACCGTTGCCTTCGGCATTGCACTGGCGCCGACGCTGCTGCCGGAGAACGGCCGCTTCGGTCAGGCTTCCGCACCCTTGGCGCTCGCCATCGCGCCGACCCGCGAACTGGCCATGCAGGTCAAGCGCGAGCTGGAGTGGCTCTATGAATTCGCCGGTGTCTCGATTGCCTCCTGCGTCGGCGGCATGGATGTGCGCAACGAGCGCCGTGCGCTCGAACGCGGCGCTCACATCGTCGTCGGCACACCCGGGCGTCTTTGCGACCACATCAAGCGTGGCGCGCTCGATCTGTCGTCCATCCGCGCCGTGGTGCTGGATGAAGCCGACGAAATGCTCGATCTCGGTTTCCGTGAAGATCTGGAATTCATTCTGGAAGAATCGCCGGAAACCCGCCGCACGCTGATGTTCTCGGCAACCGTTCCGCGCAGCATCGCCAAGCTTGCGGAAAGCTACCAGAAGAACGCCGTGCGCATCGCCACCGCTTCCGAACAGAAGCAGCATGTGGATATCGAATATCGCGCCATGCTGGTGACGCCGGCCGACCGCGAGAACGCCATCATCAATGCGCTGCGCTTTTATGAAGCCCGCAACGCCATCGTCTTCTGCTCCACCCGAGCAGCCGTAAACCACCTGACCGCCCGCCTGAACAATCGCGGTTTTGCCGTCGTGGCCCTTTCCGGCGAACTGACCCAGAACGAACGCACCCATGCGCTGCAGGCCATGCGCGACGGCCGCGCCCGCGTTTGTGTGGCGACCGACGTTGCCGCCCGCGGTATCGACCTGCCGGGTCTCGAACTCGTCATCCACGCCGACCTGCCGACCAATTCCGAAACGCTTCTGCACCGCTCCGGCCGTACCGGCCGCGCCGGTCAGAAGGGCGTCAGCGCCATCGTGGTGCCGATCAACCAGCGCCGCAAGGCAGAGCGCCTGTTGGAAGGCGCCAAGGTCAGCCCGGCATGGGTTCGCCCGCCTTCGGCCGAAGAGATCGTCGAGCGTGACGGCGCCCGACTTCTGGCCGACCCGTCGCTGACCGAGGCCGTGGCCGAGGACGAGCGCGATTTCGTCACCAGGCTGCTGGAGCGGCACGGCGCTGAAAAGGTCGCCGCCGCATTCGTGCGCCTGTATCACGCCGGACGTTCCGCGCCGGAAGACATCGCCGAAGTCTCGCTCGACAACAACCGCAAGCCGCGTCGTGACAGTTTCGAGACGGTCGAAAACAATGCGCCGCGCCGTGAACGTTCCGACTTCGCCGACAGCGCCTGGTTTTCGCTGTCCGTCGGCCGCAAGCAGAGCGCCGAACCGCGCTGGCTGATCCCCATGCTCTGCCGTTTCGGCAAGATCACCCGCCAGGATATCGGCGCGATCCGCATGCAGCAGACGGAAACTTTCGTGGAACTGGCGGCCGATGCCGTCGACCGTTTCACCTCCGCCATCGGCAAGGACATGACGCTCGAAAAGGGCATCCGTCTGAAAGCGCTGGAAGGCAAGCCGGAAATGACCGGCGGTTTCCGCGAAGACACGCGCCCGGCCAAGGCGCAACGGAAATTCAGCAAGTCGGACAATGCAAGCGGCCCCCGCGATGACCGCAAGGGCGACGACAAGCCCTGGAAAAAGAAAAAGCCCTTTGGCGACAAGCCGAAATACGAGGGCAAGAAGGACAAGCCCTTCGAAAAGCGCGGGCCGAAGCCGACGAAGGGCTGAGGACGCCCTTCGTTTTTAGCTCTTGCAAGAAAATGGGTCCCTTTTTGTGGGACTCAAGCCGGTCGACGACCTCCTCCGTCATGCCGGACCTGATCCGGCATCCAGCCACGACGCGTCTGCGTCGTGAGAAGACCCTTTTGCGATCAAAGACTTGATCGCGCTAGACCCCGGATCAAGTCCGGGGTGACGGAGTGGGGATGCGAAAACTTTGCAATCGATTCAGGTCGACAGATTCAGCAAAAAAGCCCCGCTTTCGCGGGGCTTTTATTTTGTCTCAACTTCTCAGAGCACCGGCAATCAGAACTCCAGCGCGCGATCGCCGCTTTCGTCCTTGATGCGGTTCGGCAGACCAATCTTGTTCAGAAGGTTCAGGAACGGCTTCGGCGGCAGTTCTTCCACATTGGCCATCTGCTTCACGTCCCATTCGCCAGTGGCGATAAGCATGGCAGCGGCGACCGGCGGAACGCCGGCGGTGTAGGAAATGCCCTGCGAGCCGACTTCTTCATAGGCTTCCTTGTGGTCGGCCACGTTGTAGATGAAGACTTCGCGTTCCTTGCCGTCCTTGATGCCCTTGACGATATCGCCGATGCACGTCTTGCCGACATAATCGGGGGCCAGCGAAGACGGATCGGGCAGCACGGCCTTGACGACCTTCAGCGGTACGACTTCGAGACCTTCGGCGGTCTTGACCGGCTTTTCGGACAGGAGGCCGAGGTTTTTCAGCACGGTGAAGACGTTGATATAATGATCGCCGAAACCCATCCAGAAGCGCACATCCGCGCCGTCCATGTTCTTGGACAGCGAATGCACTTCGTCATGGCCGGTCATATAGGCCTTCTGCTTGCCGACGATCGGCAGGTCGAATTCCTGGCCGACTTCGAACATCTGGTTCGTCTGCCACTCACCCTTCTGCCAGGAGTAAACGACGCCGGTGAATTCGCGGAAATTGATTTCCGGGTCGAAGTTGGTCGAGAACCAGCGGCCGTGGCTGCCGGCATTGATATCAACGATATCGACCGAAGTGACCTTGTCGAAATAATCATCCTTGGCGAGACGCGCATAGGCGTTCACCACGCCCGGATCGAAGCCGACGCCGAGAATGGCGGTAATGCCCTTTTCCTTGCACTCTTCCGCGCGCTTCCACTCGTAGTTTCCGTACCACGGCGGCGTCTCGCAAATCTTGGTCGGATCCTCGTGGATCGCCGTATCCATATAGGCAACACCCGTGTCCATGCAGGCACGAAGAACGGACATGTTGACGAAAGCCGAACCGACGTTGATGACGATTTCCACGCCGGTTTTCCTGATCAAGGCTTTCGTCGCCTCGATATCCATAGCGTCAAGCGCATGGGCCTCAAGTTTCACATCTGTCTTGAGGCTCTTCTTTTCGCGTACGGACTCGACAATCTTGCGGCACTTTCCCAAAGTCCGTGACGCAATATGAATGTCTCCCAATACATCGCTGTTCTGGGCGCATTTATGCGCCACGACCTGTGCTACGCCACCGGCGCCGATGATCAGAACGTTCTTCTTCATTTCAGGTGATGCCTCCTTTTCCCCGCAGGGATGAGCTTCGTTTCATGTTAAAAACAGGGTTTAAGACAGGCTTTGCTCAAAGTCTGCAAAGTCGAATTCACGAACGGCGCGAACGGTGCCGTCCAGTTCCTTGATGGCGATGGTCGGCATCTTCACGCCGTTGAACCAGTTCTTCTTGACCATGGTGTAGCCGGCCGCGTCCTGGAAGGAGATGCGGTCGCCGACCTTCAATTCCTTGTCGAAGCGGAAGTCGCCGAAAATATCGCCCGCAAGGCAGGATTTGCCGCAGACCATGTAGGGATGCTCGCCTTCGTTCGGCGAGACCTTGGCGGTTTCGCGGTAGATCAGCAGATCGAGCATATGCGCTTCGATGGAGCTGTCGACGATGGCGAGGTTCTTGCCGTTGAACAGCGTGTCGAGAACAGTCACCTCAAGCGTCGTGCTTTTGGTGATCGAGGCTTCGCCCGGCTCCAGATAGACCTGCACGCCGTATTTTTCCGAGAAGGCCGCCAAGCGGTCGCAGAACTGGTCGAGCGGATAATTGTCGCCGGTAAAGTGGATGCCGCCGCCGAGGCTCACCCATTCCGCACGCGACAGAAGCGATCCGAATTTCTCCTCGATCTGCGTCAGCATGCGGTCGAACAGGGAAAAATCGCTGTTTTCGCAATTATTGTGGATCATGAAACCGGAGATACGGTCCATGACCTTGTCGACCTTGGCGACATCCCATTCGCCCAGCCGGCTAAAGGGGCGCGCAGGATCGGCAAGATCGAAGCTCGACGAGCTGACCTGCGGGTTGAGGCGCAGACCGCGCGTGATGCCGGAAGCCTTGTCGGCGAAACGCTCGAGCTGACCGATGGAGTTGAAGATGATCTTGTCCGCATTCGAGATCACCTCGTCGATTTCGTAGTCGGCATAGGCGACGGAATAGGCGTGCGTTTCACCGCCGAATTTCTCGCGGCCGAGACGGACTTCATAAAGCGAGGACGAGGTGGTGCCGTCCATATATTGCGACATGAAATCGAACACCGACCATGTGGCGAAGCACTTCAGCGCCAGGAGCGCCTTGGCGCCGGATTTTTCCCGCACATAGGCAATCTTCTCCATGTTGCGAAGAAGTTTTGTCTTGTCGATGAGGTAATAGGGCGTCTGGAGCATGTCGTTTCACATATTGATTGAAGTCAAGGTACGTCTCGATGATGGGCCTTATAGGATGCTTGTGACAGGAAAACAAATGTCCGGCACCGAATTCCTCGAAAATCGCCCCCGAGCCGAAGTGCCATCAAGAAAACCCGTCCCGTTGCGGAACCAAGCCGGCATCGGCGCGTTTGACTAACGGACAGGCGGGTGTTTCGGCCGCCGAAACGAAGCTTCACGGACGACGGTGACGTGTCGTCGTCCCATCAATGATGTTCAGGAAGGACCTCCCCTATGGCAAGCGTGCGTAGCAGCGTCAGCGACAAGATCCAGCAATCCCTCGAAAACGGCGATGCGGCCGATGTGGCAGCGCAGCTCGCCCAGCTTCGCGAAGATCTGGCTAGTCTTGCCAAAAGCGTGAAGGCGCTCGGCGTCGGCGCTTCGCATGAGCTGAAGGCGCAGGCCGCCCGTGTGGCGGATGACGCCCTCACCGCATCCGGAGAAATGGCCGACAGCGTTCGCAATGAGATCTCCACGCTCAACGATAACCTCACCGACCACGTCCAGAAGAACCCGCTCCAGTCCCTCGGCATCGCCGTCGGCGTCGGTTTCGTGCTCGCCCTCCTGACGCGTCGATAAGGCCGCGCTCATGCTTGAGGCATTGCTGGTCTATCTGGGGGAGACCCAGCGCGAGGGGCGTGTCGTTACACGGCGATTGCGCGCGACCATAATCCTGTCGGTTCTGACCGGGATATTTTTTCTGATCGCCTTCATCGCCGCCGTGGTGGCGGGGTCAATCTATCTTGCCCGGCATGTGGGTGCAGGCCCTGCGGCGCTCGTCGTCGCCGGGAGCGCGTTCCTGCTCGGCGTCATCATGCTGGTGGCGCTGGCGATAGTCAAACGTCCGAGGGTCTATGCCGCACGTCCCGCTGTCGCGCCTTTGACGGCGGCGCCGCTTGCCGCAGCGCCGCTCGCCCTGCAATCGCTGCTGACGCTAGCGATCCAGGCACGTCCCTATGCGACGCTCGCCGTGGCCGTCGCGGCCGGTTTCCTGGCCACAAGGGTCAATACGAAAAAGTCCAAGTAATTTCTTGGCGACACGATAAGGCAAACCGCGCGTCCAGACGATGGATGCGCGGTTTTTTTTATGTTACCCGCGAAGGATAGACTGGTTGATGGCGTTACCCGCCATGCCGCCCTTATTTGAACAAAGTGACATACAGTCTCGGGCGGTCTCGGCGCGTCCGTAATTTTCTGAAAGGCAATTGATGAAGAAGAAAGTCCTTGTCGTCGGCGGTGCCGGCTATATCGGTTCGCACACCTGCCTTCTCCTGTCTGAGCGAGGATATGAACCGGTCGTTTTCGACAATCTGTCCAACGGGCATGAGGAATTCGTCCGCTGGGGACCCTTCGAACAGGGCGATATTCGCGACCGGGCGCGACTGGACGAAGTCTTCGCCAAACACCGGCCGGAAGCCGTTCTGCATTTCGCCGCGCTGATCGAAGTCGGCGAATCCGTCAAGCAGCCCGTGGCTTTCTACGACAACAATGTCATCGGCTCGCTCAACCTGCTCTCCGCCGCCATCGATGCCGGCGTCACGGCCTTCGTTTTCTCGTCCACCTGCGCAACTTACGGATTGCCGGAACAGGTGCCGATCGACGAGACGCACCGGCAGGCGCCGATCAACCCCTATGGCCGCACCAAATGGGTGGTGGAGCAGGCGCTGAAGGACTACAGCACCTATAAGGGGCTGCGTTCGGTGATGCTGCGCTACTTCAATGCCGCCGGCGCGGATTTCGAAGGCCGCATCGGCGAATGGCACAAGCCGGAAACCCACGCGATCCCGCTGGCCATCGAGGCCGCCCTCGGCCGGCGTCAGGGCTTCAAGGTGTTCGGCACGGATTACGACACGCGCGACGGCACCTGCGTGCGCGACTATATCCACATTCTCGATCTCGCCGATGCGCATGTGCGGGCGGTGGATTATCTGCTGGCCGGCGGTGAGACCGTCGAACTCAACCTCGGCACCGGCACCGGCACCACGGTGAAGGAACTGCTGGCGGCGATTTCGGACGTTTCCGGCCGCCCCTTCCCCGTTGAATATACCGGGCGGCGCGATGGCGATTCCACGACGCTTGTTGCCAATAACGACAAGGCGAAGGAGGTTCTCGGCTGGGAACCGCGTTATTCCCTGTCGGACATCATCAAATCCGCCTGGGCGTGGCATTCCTCCCGCAATGCCGGGGATTGAACAGCCGGCGAACAAACAAAAAAAGACACCGGCTGTTGGCCGGTGCCTTCCGCTGGACAGCTGATTGAAGCCGGTCCCGCTCCTGCCTCCCAGGGACGGGAATTAGGGCTTGGTGGCGGACGTCGTCGTGCTGTCAGGAGCCGCCGGCGTTGCCGCATTCTTTTCGCTGGCCTTCTGTTCCAGCGTCTTGAATTCGGGAGCGGCCTTCAGCGTTTCCGCCGTTTCCGTCGTTGTCAGGCGGATGGTGCCGTCCTGCGCGTTGCGCGTCATCGTCACCTTGTCCATCGGAACAGCGACGTCCTTTGCGCCGATACCCAGGAAGCCGCCAACGCCGATCACGGCCGCAACCAGACCACCGTCTTCTTCCATGATCAGGTTGGTGACGTTACCGATGCTTTCATCGGCCGCGGTATAGACCGCCTTGCCGATATAATCGTTGGCGCTGACCTGCGTTTCGCCCTGTTCGGTGAGATAAGCGCCGCCTGTCGTTGTCGCCGCGCTGTCATTTGTCGCGGGAGCGGCAGGCGTCATCGGGGTGGCGGGCGGGGTTGCCGGCTCCGTCTGCGCACCCGGATTTGCAGGCGCAGGCTGGGTCGTGCCCTGAGCGATGGCCAGCGGCGCGAAAGCCGTCGTGCCCATCAGAGCGGCAGTGACGAGGATCGTAAATTTCTTAGCCATTTCGTACCTTCCTTTCATCGTTCTCAACTGGCCGGCGGTGATGAATTTCATGTCCGCTCCTCGGCCGGTTCGTCTGGCAAACGGGTTGGTCGTTGAAATAGTTCCGATTTTTTCAACCGAGCCAGTGCAATTGTGACCTACCGCAACAACCGAAGGTAAAAATCAGGCATTGCTAAAGGGGGAGGGCACGGTATTATCCGTGTCGTAACAATGCCATAACTGCCGGAGTTTTTTGTATGCCTCGACCCGGCGACAGACTGAAAGACATGATCTCGGCTTTGCGTCGGCGCAGTGCGAATTTTTTCCCGACCGCCTCCATCGGCACCTATCTGGTGGTGATGGCTACCGTCATTACCCTGCCGCTCATTCTTTTCGGCGGCTATCTGATGCTGCGCCTCGAGGCGGAAAAACGCGACGACCTGCAACGGGAAACCATCGAGGATGTGCGGGTGGTCTCCCGCAACATCGACCGCCGCCTGCAGGAAATCGCCACCTCGCTCAATCTCCTGTCGCAATTCCCGGAACTTGAGAGCGGCAACCTCGCCGCGTTTCAGGGGCGCGTCGCCGACAGTCTGAAGCGGGAGGGCCTCTACGCCATTCTCGCCACCAAAGATGGTCAGCAGCGTCTCAATACGCGCGTGCCCTATGGCCAGCCGCTCGGCAAGGTGCCGGCGGAAGCCAATCTGGCTAAAGCGATCGACTCCCGCCGCATCACCGTCTCGGACATGTTTTTCGGCTCGACCAGCAAGGAATGGGTGTTCAACGTCACCATGCCGCTCGGCCCGGACCTGGACCCCGCCGGAGACGCCCTGATCCTGACGCAGAATACCAGCGACCTGAGCAGGCTCATCCCCACGGAAAACCTGCCGCGCCACTGGGCGGTCGCCATCATTGACGGCAACAACCGCGTTGTCGTCTCAAGCGCGCCCGAAGAGGCGGAAGTGGGCAAGCCGTTTGTCACCCCCGATGTCCTTTCGGAAATGCAGGCCTTCAGCGGCAATTTTTTCGACGGCAAGGGTAACCTCTATGCCTATGCTCAATTGCCGGGCTGGCAATGGAAGACGGTGATGTGGGGTCCGCTCGCCGCAAGTCAGGCGGCGCTGATAGACACCTGGCGGCAGATGATGATCGGCAGCCTGATGCTGGTGCTGATTGCCATTGGCGGCGCCTATCTGGTCGGCCGGCAATTGCGCAGCTCCATTCGTGACCTGACCCTGATGGCCGAGCGCATCGGCGAAGGCGAGATCGTCGCACCCGTCGATACCAAGATAAAGGAGGCCAACCAGGTCGCCATCGCGCTCTCCAACGCGTCCTTCGACAGAAGCCAGTCGGAAGAGCGGCTGCAACTGCTGCTTCACGAGCTGGTTCACCGTTCCAAGAACATTCTGACGCTGGTTCAGGCGATGATACGGCAATTGGGACGCGAAAATAAAAGCATTCCGGAATTTCAAAAGGAGGTCGATCACCGCCTGCGTGGCCTTGGAATGTCGATCCGGGCATTGGCGGAAGTTCAATGGCAGGGTCTGCCGATCCGCAAGCTGATCGAGACCCACCTCGATGTTTTCGGCACCGTGTCGCAGCGCATCGCGCTGGCGGGAGACGATTTCATGCTTTCTCCGGAAGCGGCACAGAATTTCGGTCTTGTCATCCACGAGCTGACGACGAATTCCATCAAATATGGCGCATTGTCGGTTCCATCAGGAAAAATTACCGTGCGCTGGCAGTCGCTTGAAAAAGACGGACGGCAGATGATCCATCTCGTCTGGACCGAGACGGGCGGACCGCCGGCCAGAGAGCCGAGCCGCAAAGGCTTCGGCACCACGGTCATCAAAAGGCATGCGGAAGGCGCCTTCGGCGGGCAGGTGCTGACGGAATATCGTGAATCCGGCTTCGAGTGGTCGCTGGAAGCGCCGATGCGTTACTTCACGCCCAAACGATCGGAACAGACAGGCACGCATTGAGGCCGAAACTTGCGGACCTATCCGCTGTGCAGACGGCAAAAAAGCCGGGGCAAAAATGGCTGGTATTTTGCGCAACGTTAAAAAAACGCATTTTTTGGGAACCGAATCCGGCTGGGCGTGTTTTTACTGCAGGCCAAGCAATTCCCCCGTCCCCGCCTGAAGCTTGGCTGAAAATAAACAGGTTTCGCCCCTGAAAACCTGTCATAAAAATAGCACGGCTCTTTCATGAGCCGTGCTTTTTGTTTTGGTTTTCATGAAATGAAAGATGAACCCGGCGCCGCGCGCGATCTTGAGATTTCAGGCATCCGCGCCGTCGCCGGAAGGAAATTTCAGCCGGTAGACGATCCGCTCCGGCGTCAACTCGTATTTGGCGCTTCCCCCCAATGCGGACGGAACCACCTTTTCCAGCACCACGCTGCCGAAGCTGCCGCGCCGGGTCTCCGCCGGCTCTTTCGACGGCATCATCGGCTCATTCCATTCAACGATATAAAAATCACCCTCCTGACGACATTGCAGGGATATGGGCGGGTGATAGGCGAGATTGCCGCTATGGCTGACGGTATTGACGACGAGCTCATGGAAGGCGAGCCCGATATAAAGCGCGCCATTCGGATTGAGCAGCAGGTTTTCGCCTTCCATATGGATGAGGTTCGGATATTCCGGCACATAAAGATCGAATTGCTGGCGCAGCAGCTCGAATATGCGCGCGCCCCGCCAGTCCGAATCCGTGATGAGATCCTGACTCTGGGCAAGAGCATGCAGTCGGCCGCGGAACTTGCGCAGGAAATCATCCTTGGTGAGGCTGAAACGGGCCGTCTGGCCGGCAAGGCTCTGGATGATCGCCAGGAGATTCTTGGAACGGTGGCTGACCTCGCGCAGCAGCGAGCGCAGAAGCTGCTCGCGCCGCCTTTCCGCGGTCACCTCGCGAATGGTGGTTTTCATCACCACCTGGTTCGTGTGGTTAAGGGTGGAATGAACCTGAAACTGGAAGACGCGATCATTGCCGGCATTGACTTCCAGCATGCCGCGGCTGCCCGCCGTATTCATGTCCTTCTTGAGATCGGCCAGCCGGGCGGAGAGATCGTTACCGAACAGATTTTCATCGGTGGGGCGAGATTCTGCCGGAATTTTCCAGACATCCGGCAGATTGGCCACGAATATATAGTCGCGGTTCCAGTCCTGCAGCATGACTGTCTCACCCGAATCGAGCAAGGCAAGGACAAGCGAATCGTGAAGTTCGCTTTCGTCCCTCTCCGCGTTATGCCATGCCAGCCGATGCAAATTCGTCTCCTTGCAGAAAGCCGCGGGGCAGCCCCACGACCGTAACCGCCAACGCCCGGGCACCAGAGTGGTTCCCGGTCAGCCTGCGGTTTCGGCAAAATTCACGCCGCGACGCGTGAGCTTTCGTTGAAAAACAGGGCCTGGCTGATAAGCGCTTTCACCATGTCCGGATTAAACGGCTTCGTCACAAGGAAGGTCGGCTCCGGCCGCTCGCCCGTCAGAAGACGCTCGGGGAAAGCCGTGATGAAGATTACCGGCAGCGTGGTCATCTGCAGGATGTCCTTCATCGCATCGAGACCGGAACTGCCATCGGCGAGCTGAATATCGGCAAGGATCATCTTCGGCTGGGTGCGATGGAAGAGATCGAGCGCTTCCGTGTGGGTGCGGGCGATGCCCGTGACGCGGTGGCCGAGATCGGTGACCATCTGCTCGATATCCATGGCGATCAGAGGTTCGTCCTCGATGATCATGATATCGGTCGCCACCTGCCGGGCGATTTCAGACGCTGCCTCGTCGATCAGCTTGCCGACCTGATCCTCGGAGACTTTCAGAACCTCGGCGGTTTCCGAAGGTGTGAATTCTTCGACCGTGGTCAAAAGGAATGCCTGACGGGCCAAGGCCGGCACGGCGGAGAGGTTGGCCGAGGCGCGTTTTTCCCATCCCGACAGGTTTTCGTCGGTCTTAATATTGATCGTGACGGAACTAAAGATCGATACGAACAATTGATAGAGCGAAACACGATCATTGCTAGTCTGCGGAAAAATGCTGATATCCGCGATCAGAGCTTCGAGGGTGGCGGCAACATAGGCATCGCCCGTCGATTGTGAGCCGCAAACGGCACGCGCGAACCTGCGCAGATATGGCAGGTGCGGTGCGATGCGTGTAGAAACTGACATGGAATTCTCCCCTTTCATGCGGTCTGCAACGCAAACCCACGATAGCAACGTGCGCATTGCAAAAAAAGTTCCGGACCGCCGGAACTATTTTTTTCACGGCGCATTCTTTGCCACGACGCAAAAGGAATACCGGACGTTATGAGCATATTTCAATCGGACCAAGATCAGCCGGACAATTCGGCCGCCCCCCAGGTTCCACACTCCGGGCGGGCGGTGATTTCCCGTAAGCTCAGGGAGCTTTATGATGCCGTTCAGGATGAAGGCATCCCTGACAAATTCCTCGACCTTCTCGAAAAACTCGATGAAGCCGAAAGCAGAGCCAAAATGAAGGCTTCGGAGGAATGATGGCGAAAGAGCCGGAGCAGACAGAATACAATTTCAAACGGGAAATGCTGGCGGCGCTGCCGAACCTGCGCGCCTTCGCGATTTCGCTCATCCGCTCGCGGGACCGTGCCGACGACCTCGTGCAGGACACGATCATGAAGGCATGGGCGAAACAGGACAGCTACCAGCCAGGCACCAATATGCGCGCATGGCTGGTGACGATCCTGCGCAACGAGTTCTACAGCCAGATTCGCAAATCCGGCCGTGAGGTGCAGGATACGGACGGGGTCTATACGTCCCGCCTGTCGGTGCCGCCGGAACAGCATGGTTCAGTCGACCTTCAGGATTTCCGCGCGGCACTCGCAAAGTTGCCGGACGACCAGCGTGAAGCGATCCTGCTGATCGGGGCTTCGGGTTTTGCCTACGAGGAAGCCGCCGAGATTTGCGGTTGCCCCGTCGGCACCATCAAGAGCCGGGTCAGCCGCGCAAGGCTGCGCCTGCAGGAATTGCTCGGCATCGAAAACGAAAACGAGTTCGGCCCGGACGCGCAGATGAGCGCGGTCACCGCCGCCGCCACGGCGCGCTGAGGAAAGTGAACATCAGAAACGGGCAGGCAAACGTCTGCCCGTTTTTTCATGTCTGCTTTTCAGATGCCGGTTTCCTTGACCGATTGCATGACCACGAAGGTCGAGGTGTTGGCGACGGATGGCAGGCTAGAGATTTTCTCGCCGAGCACCCTTCGATACTTGCGGATATCGCTGGTGCGCACTTTCAGGAGATAATCGAAGGCGCCGGCGATCATGTGGCACTCCTCCACTTCCTTGATCTTGCGCACCGCCGTGTTGAACTCCTCCAGCGCCTTTTCCCGCGTATCGGAAAGCTTTACCTCGGCGAAGGCGATGTGATCGACACCGAGTTTCTGCGGATTGAGCATGGCGCGGAAGCCGAGAATATAGCCCTCATCCACCAGCCGCTTCAGCCGCGTCTGGCAGGGCGTCTTGGAAAGACCGACCCTTTTCGAGAGCTGCAGCACGGACATGCGCCCGTCTTCGCTGAGCGCCTCGAGAATCTTGAGATCGAAGTGATCCAGATCGTCTGTTTTTTGACTAGTAACCATGTGATTTTACGCCATATCTCAAAAATAAAAGTTCATATTGCCTGTTTTATCCTGAAAATAGGGCCATAGCAATTTCTGCGGTGATGATATTGTCTGCGACAGGATGACAAGCGGCGGGCGGAGGACACGCTGCCGCCGACGGTCTGTCTTCAACAGCGTTTTCAGGATTTTTAGAATGGCCGATGGTGCAAGCAACGCCGGTGTAGTGGCGAACGGTATCTTCCAGAATTTTGCGCCGCCGGTGCGCGAGCAAAGCCTGCTGCGCAAGGCGATCACCGCCGCCTATCGCCGTCCTGAGGAAGAATGCCTCGCGCCGCTGATCGAGGCGGCAACGGTGACGGCTGAAGAGACGAAAGCCATTCGCGACACGGCCCGCAAACTGATCGAGGCATTGCGCGCCAAGACCAAGGGCACCGGTGTCGAAGGGCTGGTGCAGGAATATTCGCTCTCCAGCCATGAGGGCGTGGCGCTGATGTGCCTTGCCGAAGCGCTGCTACGCATTCCCGACACCGCCACCCGCGACGCGCTGATCCGCGACAAGATCGCCCGTGGCGACTGGAAGTCCCATATTGGCGGCGGGCGCTCGCTCTTCGTCAACGCCGCCACCTGGGGTCTCGTCATCACCGGCAAGCTGACCTCGACGGTAAACGATAGCGGCCTTTCGGCGGCGCTGACAAAGCTGATCGCTCGCGCTGGCGAACCCGTCATCCGTCGCGGCGTCGATATGGCCATGCGCATGATGGGCGAACAGTTTGTGACCGGCGAAACCATCGGCGAAGCGATCAAGCGTTCGAAGCCGCTGGAAGAACAGGGCTTCCAATATTCCTACGACATGCTGGGCGAAGCCGCGACCACCGCCAAGGATGCGGAGCGTTATTACAAGGATTATGAAAACGCCATCCACGCCATCGGCAAGGCATCGGCCGGGCGCGGCATCTATGGCGGTCCGGGCATTTCCATCAAGCTTTCGGCGCTGCATCCGCGTTACGCCCGCGCGCAGGCGGAGCGGGTGATGGCCGAGCTTCTGCCGCGCGTCAAATCGCTGATGCTGCTCAGCAAGAAATACGATATCGGCCTCAACATCGATGCGGAGGAAGCCGACCGGCTGGAACTGTCGCTCGATCTTCTGGAAGAGCTGGCGCTCGACAAGGACCTTGCGGGCTGGAACGGCCTCGGTTTCGTCGTGCAGGCCTATGGCCGCCGCTGCCCCTTCGTTCTCGATTACATCATCGATCTCGCCCGCCGCTCGGGCCGCCGCATCATGGTGCGTCTCGTCAAGGGCGCCTATTGGGATGCGGAAATCAAGCGCGCGCAGGTGGAGGGGCTGGAGGACTTCCCCGTATTCACCCGCAAGGTCCACACTGACGTCTCCTACATCGCCTGTGCCCGCAAGCTGCTCGCCGCGCGCGATCTGGTCTTCCCGCAATTTGCGACCCACAATGCGCAGTCCATGGCGACGATCTACCATCTCGCCGGCCCCGGCTTCAAACTCGGCGACTATGAGTTCCAGTGCCTGCATGGCATGGGCGAACCGCTTTACAGCGAAGTCGTCGGCAAGAAGAAGCTCGACCGGCCCTGCCGTTTCTATGCCCCCGTCGGCACCCACGAGACGCTACTGGCCTATCTCGTCCGCCGCCTGCTGGAAAACGGTGCGAACTCCTCCTTCGTCAACCGCATTGCCGACCCCGCCGTACCGGTGGATTCCCTGCTGGAAGACCCGGTTGCCGTGGTCAAGGCCTATGCCGTTCCCGGCGCGCGCCACGACCGCATCGCCGCCCCCGAAGGCCTGTTCGGCCCGGAACGCAAAAACTCCGCCGGCCTCGACCTCTCCAGTGAAACGACGCTCGCCGCACTGGACAAAACCCTGAAGGCAGGTGCTGCGACGGAATGGAAAGCGTCGGCACCGCAGGCAGGCGGCAACACGCGCCCGGTTCTCAATCCCGGCGACCACAATGATATCGTCGGCCATGTGACGGAGCCCACCGAATCCGATGTCGAGGCGGCAATGCGGCGGGCGGCGGCCTCTAGCTGGCCCTCCACCCCGGTGGAAGAACGCGCCGCCTGCCTGGAGCGCGCCGCCGACGCCATGCAGGCCGAAATGCCTGCCCTGCTCGGCCTCGTCATGCGCGAAGCGGGAAAATCCATACCCAACGCCATTGCCGAGGTGCGCGAGGCCATCGACTTCCTGCGTTATTACGCGGCGGAAGCCCGCAGGAACTTCAAATCCGGCGAAACGCCGCTCGGCCCGGTCGTCTGCATCAGCCCGTGGAACTTCCCGCTTGCGATCTTCATCGGTCAGGTGACGGCGGCACTGGTTGCCGGCAATCCGGTTCTGGCAAAGCCCGCCGAAGAAACGCCGCTGATCGCGGCGCAGGGCGTGCGCCTGTTGCATGAGGCCGGCGTTCCGCAGGATGCCGTGCAGCTTCTGCCGGGCGACGGCAAGACAGGGGCGGCCCTTGTTGGTTCACCTCTTACAGCCGGTGTAATGTTCACAGGCTCGACGGAAGTGGCGCGGCTCATTCAGGGCCAGCTTGCCGGCCGGGTTCTGGCCAATGACCAGCCGGTGCCGCTGATCGCCGAAACCGGCGGCCAGAACGCCATGATCGTCGATTCCTCCGCACTTGCCGAACAGGTCGTCGCCGATGTCATCGCGTCTGCTTTCGACAGCGCCGGCCAGCGCTGCTCGGCATTGCGCATCCTCTGCCTGCAGGAAGATGTGGCGGACCGCACGCTGACCATGCTGAAAGGCGCGCTGCATGAATTGCGCATCGGCCGCACCGACAAGCTTTCCGTCGACGTCGGCCCCGTCATCACCGCCGAGGCGAAGGGCATCATCGAAAAGCACATCGAGGGCATGCGCGGGCTCGGGCATCGCATCGAACAGATCACGCTTGCCGGCGAAACCGGCAAGGGCACCTTTGTGCCGCCGACCATTATCGAGATGAAATCGCTCGCCGATCTGAAACGCGAAGTCTTCGGTCCGGTGCTGCACGTCATCCGCTTCAAGCGCGACAATCTCGACCGGCTGATCGATGAGATCAACGCTACCGGCTATGGCCTGACCTTCGGCCTGCATACCCGTCTCGACGATACGATCCAGCACGTTCTCTCCCGCGTCGCGGCCGGCAATCTTTATGTGAACCGCAACATCATCGGCGCGGTCGTCGGCGTGCAGCCCTTTGGCGGACGCGGCCTCTCCGGCACTGGCCCAAAGGCCGGCGGCCCGCTTTATCTCGGCCGCATGACACAGGAAGCGCCGAAGATCGACCGCATTGCCAGCCAGCAGGATCAGGCCGCCGTCGATCTCGCCCGCTGGCTGGATGAAAACGGCGAGACAGTCGCGGCCGAAGCCGCACGGCAGGCGGCAGCTCTTTCCGGCCTCGGCTTCGAAACCGAGTTGGCCGGTCCCGTCGGCGAGCGCAATGTCTATGCACTGCATCCGCGTGGAAAGGTTCTGCTGGTTCCGGCAACCGAACAGGGGCTTTACCGCCAGCTTGCGGCAGCGCTTGCAACCGGAAACGCGGTTGTCATCGATAATGCCTCGAGACTGGAGAAATCCATTTACGGACTGCCGGCAACCGTGACCTCGCGCATCGTCTGGGCGGATGACTGGGAAAAATCAGCGCCCTTCGCCGGCGCGCTGGTCGAGGGCAACGCGGAGCGTATCGTGGCGGTCAATAAAAAGATCGCCGCCCTGCCCGGCCCGCTGGTTCTAGTTCAGGCCGCGGCAACGGAAGCGCTTTCCGCGGAAAGCCAGCCCTATAATCTCGACTGGCTGGTCGAAGAAGTCTCCGTCAGCGTCAACACCACGGCCGCCGGCGGCAATGCCAGCCTGATGAGCATTGGCTGATGATATCGTCCGGCGGGGTCTCGGCCCTGCCGGTTCATGCCTTATCCGTTGGTCTCGCCACGGCCGAAGAGCTGGTTCAGAACCTGCTCTTCCAGCCTTGCGAATTCCGCAGTGCCATGACGGCGCGGACGCGGCAGTTTCACATCGAGATCGAGCGCGATGCGCCCTTCATCGATGACGACGATGCGATCCGCAAGCGCCACGGCCTCCGATACATCATGCGTGACGAGAACGGCGGTGAATTTCTGCTTGCGCCAGATGCGCTCCAGCAGAAGCTGCATTTCGATGCGGGTGAGCGCATCGAGCGCGCCGAGCGGTTCATCCAGCGCCAGGATTTGCGGATGGGCCACCAGCGCGCGCGCCAGCGCCACGCGCTGCTTCTGGCCGCCGGAAAGCACATAGGGCCATTCGCCAGCCCGGTCTTCCAGACCGACCTCTTCGAGAATTGTAAGCGCCTGCTCCTGCGCCGCCTCGCCCTTGGCGATGCCGGTCAGCCCCACGGAGACGTTGCTCGCGATACGTTCCCACGGCAGAAGACGCGGCTCCTGAAACATCATGCGGGTGCGGCTCGATGCATCTTTCGAGACGGTTCCGGTGGTCGGCGTGTCGAGGCCGGCCAGAATGCGCAGGAGCGTGCTCTTGCCACAGCCACTCTTGCCGATGATGGCCAGAAACTCGCCTTCCCGCACATCGAGATCGATGCCGCGCAGAACCGGTTTGTCGCCGAAGCTCTTCGCCACATTGCGGAAGCTGAAGGCGACCTTGCCTTCTGTCGTCTTCTCGCGTTGTTCGATTTTCCCTTGGGACGGGAGGGATGGCGGGGCATCCGGGCGTCTCAGCGTCGTAACATTGCCGGTCGACATGGGTTACCTCAGACTTTCTTGAAGGCTGGATGCCATTGCAGGAAGATGCTTTCGAGGAAGCGGGCGAAACTGTCGGCCAGCTTGCCGAGAAGCGCATAGATGAGGATCGACAGTACCACGACGTCGATCAGCAGGAACTCGCGCGCCTGCATGGCCATATAGCCGAGGCCGGACGAGGAAGAGATGGTTTCGGCGACGATAAGCGTCAGCCACATGATGCCGAGCGCATAACGCAGGCCGGTGAAAATGGCGGGCAGCGCGCCGGGCAGGATCACCCGCCGGAACAGCGTGAAGGGCGACATGCCATAGGTACGGCCCATTTCCACCAGTTGCGGATCGACACCCTGAATGCCGAGCAGCGTGTTGATGTAGATCGGGAAAAACACACCGAGCGCGACGAGGAAAAGCTTCGCCTCCTCATCGATGCCGAACCATAGGATGACCAGCGGAATGAGCGCCAGATGCGGAATGTTGCGGATCATCTGCAGCGTCGTATCGGTGAAGCTGCGGGAGAATTTGGAGAGGCCATTGGCCAGGCCGAAGATGAAGCCGATGGAGCCGCCAATGGCGAAACCGGCGAGCGCGCGGGCGGAACTGACGCCGATATTGGCGACAAGCTCACCCGAGAGCAGAAGCCGCCAGAAGGCTTCCGCGACAGCCGAAGGGGCCGGCAGCACATTGGCGGAAATCAGACCGGCCCGCGCCGCCGCCTCCCAGCCTGCAAGAATGAGTGCGGGGAGCAGCCAGCCTGTGATGCCGCCAATCTCGATACGCTTTCCGGTGCTCATGGCGTGCCCTCGGCTCTTGCTCAGTTCGTCGCGCCCGACCAGACGGCATCCTTGATGCTGATCTGTTTCGGGATCAGACCGAGACGATAAAAGCGGTCGGCGGTTTCCTGCTGGCTGGCGACGATCTTGTCATCAATTTTGGTAATGCCGAATTCCGAGCGGTTCGCGGCGAGCGTCTGCGCCTCCAGCGGCACACCCGTCACCTCATGCAAAGCTGCGGCGACCTTGTCGCGGTTGGCGGCGGACCATTTCGCCGCCTCGCCCAGAGCATCGATGGTGATGTTGATCGTATCCGCATTGGATTTGGCGTAGTCGCGATTGGCGAGGAAATAGGTGCTGACAGCGAGCACATCGCTGGTGCGGGCCAGAGTGACCGGCTTGTAGCGGGTTTCGGCAATCGCATAGAAGGGATCCCAGACGGCCCAGGCGTCGATCTTGTCGCTGGCGAAAGCTGCCGCGGCATCGGCAGGGCTGAGATAGACCACCTCGATATCGCTGAATTTCAGGCCGTTCTTCTCAAGCGCCGCCACCAGCAGATTGTGCGCGCTGGTGCCCTTGCCGACGCCAACCTTCTTGCCCTTGAGATCGGCAACCGATTTGATGCCGCTTTCGGGCTTGGTGAAGATCGCCTCGCCCTTGCCGTTCGAAGGAAGGGCAGCGACATAAACGATGGCGGAACCTGCCGCCTGACCGAAGATCGGCGGCGCGTCGCCCGTCCAGCCGACATTGATGGAGCCGACATTCAGGGCCTCCACCAGCGGCGGGCCGGCGGTGAATTCGACCCAGGAAACCTTCACGCCTTTGGCCTCCAGCGCCTTTTCGATGACGCCCTGCTGGCGGGCGATCACCGGCAGGCCGGTTTTCTGATAACCGATCTTCAGCTCTTCCGCTGCCTGGGCCTGAAAAGGCAGAACGGATAAAGCAGCGGCAACAAGAATGCTGGCGGAAAGGGCGCGGCGGGTGACGGCTGGCATTTCATCTCCTTATCACCGGCGCTCTTGCCGGGTTGCGATATGGAGTAATGCTAGGGTTTTCCATTAAAACGATAGAGAGACGATAATTCAATATGAGCAATATTGCGGGAATAAAATTCCGCGCAAAGACCTCTTTTCCGCAAATCGTGGCGGGCGCCCTCGTCCGACCCATCGAATAGAAATGCCGGCGCGGATGGAGCCGCGCCGGCATGATGGATCAATTTTTCTACAGAGTAGGCGATTATTCGATATCGAAGGAAACGCCCTGCGCCAGCGGCAGCGCCTTGGAGTAGTTGATGGTGTTGGTGGCGCGGCGCATATAGGCCTTCCACGCATCCGAACCGGATTCACGGCCGCCGCCGGTTTCCTTCTCACCGCCGAAAGCGCCGCCGATTTCCGCACCCGAGGTGCCGATATTGACGTTGGCGATACCGCAGTCGGAGCCTTCCGACGACACGAACCGTTCCGATTCCTGCATGTCGCGGGTGAAGATCGATGAGGAAAGACCAGCAGCGACGGCGTTATGGTCGTCTATCGCCTGATCGAGATCGCTGTATTTCATGACATAGAGGATCGGCGCGAAAGTCTCTTCCAGCACAGGCCCAGCCTGCTTCGGCATTTCGACCAGAGCCGGCTTGACGTAATAGGCATCCGGCGCACCCGTATCCACGCGGCCGCCGCCATTCACCACGCCATCATGGGCTTTCGCCGCTTCGAGGGCCTTCTGCATGCCGTCGAAAGCCGCCTTGTCGACCAGCGGGCCGACGAGTGCGGAGGTTTCCAGCGGGTTGCCGACGGAAACGGAGGCATATGCCTTTTTCAGACGCGGCACGAGCTGGTCATAGACGCTGTCATGCACGAAGAGACGGCGAAGCGTGGTGCAGCGCTGGCCGGCCGTGCCCATTGCACCGAAAGCGATGGCGCGCAGCGCCATATCGAGATCGGCGGAAGGGCAGACGATGCCGGCATTGTTGCCGCCGAGTTCCAGAATGGCGCGGGCGAAGCGTTTCGCAAGGCGCGGACCGACATCGCGGCCCATGCGGGTGGAGCCGGTGGCCGAGACGAGCGGCACCTTCGGATTGTCCACCAGAGCTTCACCCACGGCACGGTCGCCGATCAGAAGCTGCGAAAGACCTTCCGGCGCATCGCCGAAACGGGCGGCCGCGCGCTCAAAGATGCCCTGAACGGCAAGCGCCGTGAGCGGGGTCTTTTCCGAAGGCTTCCAGACCACCGAATTGCCGCAGACGATGGCAAGCGCCGCGTTCCACGACCACACCGCAACCGGGAAGTTGAAGGCGGAGATGACGCCGACGACACCGAGCGGATGCCAGGTTTCCATCATGCGATGGCCGGGGCGTTCGGTGGCGATGGTAAGACCATAAAGCTGGCGGGAAAGGCCGACCGCGAAATCGCAGATATCGATCATTTCCTGCACTTCGCCGAGGCCCTCGGAGGGAACCTTGCCCGCTTCCAGCGATACGAGACGGCCGAGATCGGCCTTGAAGGCACGCAGCTCTTCGCCGAGCAGCCGGATCAGTTCACCGCGACGGGGCGACGGCACATTGCGCCATGTCTTGAAGGCGGCATCGGCCCGGTCGATCACGGCTGCTACACCCTCGACCGAAACGGTCTTGAGGCTTGCGACCTGTTCACCCGTCACCGGGCTGAAGGAGGCCATATCGCCGCCGGTATAAAGATCGCGGGCAACGCCCATCCTGTCGAGCAGGGCCGCGGCTTCCTGTTTCACGTCGAGCTTCGTGGTCGCATCCATGTCCATCGTCCTTTTGGCTTAAAAGGGGAGGAAAGGCCGTTTCGATACGGCGCTTTCAACTCCCGTCACTCTTCTTTCCCCGAATTTGCCATTCGTTCTATGAAATTGGCGTTTTACACCGTTCCATTCTTTCCCGTAATCATATATGGCCATAACGACCCTTTTCCAATGAGGAAAGCGGGTAAGTTGATGCGAGAATGGAATGGATCCGCGCAGAAGACTGGTCCCTGACATCGTTACCCTGCAGGCGTTCGAATGCGCGGCACGGCATGGCAATTTTACGCGTGCGGCGGAAGAACTCAACCTCACGCAGAGCGCGGTGAGCCGGCAGATCGGCGAACTGGAAGCGCAGACCGGAATGCAGCTTTTCGAGCGCATCCGCAGGCGGGTGGTGCTTTCGGAGGCGGGGCGTAAATTCCTGCCCGATGTGCGGCGCCTGTTGCAGCAATCCGAACAGCTGATGGTGCGCGCGGTCTCGGCCGGAACATCGCACGCATCGCTTTCCGTCGCGACATTGCCGACATTCGGCAGCCGCTGGCTGATGCCGCGCCTCCACCGCTTCATCGACGTCAGTCCGGAAATAAAGATCACCATCGGCTCGCGCTCGCACCCTTTCGATTTTGACGAGGAAGGTTTCGATCTCGCCATTCATTATGGCCAGCCGGTCTGGGCGCATGGCACCTGCACATTTTTGTGCAACGAGGTGATCGTGCCGGTCGCAAGCCCCGCCCTTGTGCGCCGCGCCGGCGTGAACCAGCCGCAGGATCTGACCGGGCAACCGCTCCTGCATGTGACGACGCGGCCGAAACTATGGACGGAATGGCTGGAGATGAACGGTGTGACGGCGGAGAATGCCTATCAGGGCAGCCGTTTCGACCAGTTCTCGATGATCATCGAGGCAGCCGCAAGCGGCATCGGTTTTGCTCTTCTGCCGAAATATCTCATCGAGGCGGAGATCGCCTCCGGCCGCCTCGAAATCGTCTTCGACATTCCCTTGCAGACTGACAAGAGCTATTACGTGGCCCTGCCGGAAGGACGGCAGGACAATGCGCTGGCCCGCGCCTTTCAGGCCTGGTTGCTCGATCAGGTCGGCAAGCCGGTGTAATCCGTCATCCGCTCAGTTCGAAGGGCGGAGAGAAACGTCATACAGCCCCGGAAGATCGGGACCGACGGGCACGATTCGGGTCGGGTTGAGCGCCTTGATGGAATAATAACCGCGCTTGATATGGTCGATATTGACCGTATCGCGCACGCCGGGAACATTCAGCACCCGCATCATATAGGCCTGAAGGGCGGGATAATCGGCGATACGGCGAAGATTGCATTTGAACAGACCATAATAGGCGGCATCGAAACGAACCAGCGTCACGAAAAGCCGGACATCTGCTTCAGTCAGCAGATCGCCGAACAGGAAAGGTCCGCCTGAGACGAGGCGGCTTTCGAGCTCCTGAAGCATTGCGAACACATCGGTAAAGGCCTCTTCATAGGCGACCTGCGTGGTGGCGAAACCAGTTCTGTAAACGCCGTTGTTGAGGCGCGGATAGATGTGGTCATTGAGAGCGTCGATCTCATCGCGCAAAGCTTCCGGATAGAGGTCCACGCTATTGTCGGCCAGAGCGCCGAAAC
Organism: Agrobacterium sp. 22-214-1; assembly: GCF_053522465.1. Taxonomy (NCBI): domain Bacteria; kingdom Pseudomonadati; phylum Pseudomonadota; class Alphaproteobacteria; order Hyphomicrobiales; family Rhizobiaceae; genus Agrobacterium; species Agrobacterium sp. 22-214-1. The sequence continues at coordinate 35,711 of NZ_JBNWCK010000004.1, forward strand.
CGGAATTCAGCATGCGCAGAATATCGGCGGATTCGTTGTTGACGATGGTTTTCGTCTTTTTGTCCCAAAGCACGGGCACGGTGGCGCGGCCGGTATAGTGCGGATCCGCGCTGGTATAGACCTCGTGCATATAGGTGAAGCCGTTGAGCGTATCACGATCCGACCCCGGATAGTCGCCGAATTTCCAGCCCTCGTCGGAAAGCGCCGGCTCAACCACGGAAACAGAAATCACCTCTTCCAGCTTCTTCAGCTTTCGGCCGATCAGCGTGCGCGATGCCCATGGGCAGATCAGCGCGACGTAAAGATGATAACGGCCGCTTTCGGCCGCAAAACCGCCCTCGCCCGTCGGCCCCGCCGAACCGTCAGGCGTTACCCAGTTGCGGAAGCCGGAGGTCTGGCGAACGAAGCCGCCCTTCTTGTCGGTTGCCTGCACCGGATGCCATTCGGCGGTCCATTTTCCATCCACGAGCATTTGCGGCTCTCCGTTCATCTAAAGATGAAAGCCTTATGGGCCGGGTTGCCGCCGCTTCACAAGCCGCGCTTCGGTTGACGCACTGTTTCCGATCAAGAGTGAGTTCAAAGCCGATTGCGGAAAAACGGGTTCCAGCGCACGGTGCCGAGCCTCACCTTTTCGCGGATCATGGTCAGAAGTCCCGATGCGGCGATGACGGCCAGACCAAGCACGGCGACCGCATCCGGATATTCGTGGAAGAAAGCCATGCCGATCGCCACGGCCCAGAGGATTTGCGAATAATGCGACGGCGCGATCTGGCTCGCTGGCGCGATGCGGGTTGCGACCAGAAGGGTGATCTGCCCCGTGGCCGTGCAAAGGCCGATGAAGGCGAAGGCCAGGAGCTGGTGCAGATTTGGCATAACGAATTCGGGGATGGAGGCAATGCCATTGAAGGTGAGGCCGTAGATCAGCAGCACGCCCATGATCGAGGTGCGCTTTTCCTTGCCGGCAAGCGAGCGCAGCAAAACGATGGTCATTGCCGCCAGGAAGGCGACGCCAATGGCGGCGAAATGTCCGATTTCGAGTGTCTTGAAGCCTGGCCGCACGACGAGGATCACGCCGACGATACCCGCCAGAACCGCCGCCCAGCGCCATGGACCGATATTCTCCTTCAGCACGACGGCGGAAAGCACGGTCACGAAGAGCGGCGACAGGAAGATCAGCGCATAGGCTTCCGCCAGCGGAATGGTGGTGAAGGCATAGATGCCGAAAATACCGGCGAAAAGGCCGGAGATGGCGCGCCCATGCACGGCGAACGGCCGGCTCATGCGCCAGAATTCACGCCACCTTTCCTCGCGCGGCTTACTGAAGAAAATGAAGATGCCGGAAAACAGAATGCTGAAGAAGCCGATTTCGAAAACGCTGATCTGCGATCCAAGCGACTTGATGGTGGCATCGCCCATGGAAAAGGTCGCATAAGCGAACAGACCGAGCAGAAAACCCTTTTGCATTTGAACGTCCCCAAACACCGACCGCAATGCAAAGCATCCCCCGGCCGCGTGGAACGCGACCCGGACGCCCCTTTCAAGGGACAGACAGTCTGGCAGATTTGATCCTCAGCCCTATGGCTAGACCCGGCTACCTATGAGTGCAAGCCGGAAAAACGGCAAAATTGCCCGATTGGACCCGGCCAGTGCAAATGGCTGCAAGGTGCGGCAAATTTGTCCCGCCATGGTCATCACATCCCCGTCATGGAAAGAGGTTAGCCGGTGTTGATCGTGGCGCTTGGCGACGGGCATGAAGGCGGCTAAATATTATCGTGCGATTTTCATCCGCCGATTTCCCCGGCTGATATTGCTGCGTTAACATGGCCTCGCTAACCGAAAGGAAAAAGAATGCGGATTGTGATGATCGGTTCGGGTTATGTCGGCCTTGTGTCCGGCGCGTGTTTTGCGGATTTCGGCCATGATGTGGTCTGCGTCGACAAGATGCCGGAGAAGATAGAGGCCCTGAAAAACGGCCATATTCCGATCTTCGAACCGGGTCTGGAGACCATTGTCGCCAACAATGCAAAGGCCGGGCGGTTGAGCTTCACCACCGATCTTTCCGCAGCCGTCGCCAATGCCGATGTCGTCTTCATCGCGGTCGGCACGCCCTCGCGGCGCGGCGATGGCCATGCCGATCTTGGTTATGTCTACGCGGCAGCGAAAGAGATCGCCCATGCGCTTGACGGTTTCACGGTCATCGTTACCAAATCCACCGTTCCCGTCGGCACTGGCGACGAGGTGGAGCGTATCATCCACGAGGAAAACCCCTCGGCCGATTTTGCGGTTGTCTCCAACCCGGAGTTCCTGCGCGAAGGTGCCGCCATCGAGGATTTCAAGCGGCCGGACCGCATCGTCGTCGGCCTATCGGACGAGCGCGCCCGCCCCGTCATGACCGAGGTTTACCGCCCGCTCTATCTCAACCAGTCGCCGCTGCTCTTCACCACAAGACGCGCTTCCGAACTGATCAAATATGCCGCCAACGCCTTTCTGGCGATGAAGATCACCTTCATCAACGAGATGGCTGATCTCTGCGAAAAGGTCGGCGCCAATGTGCAGGATGTCTCGCGCGGCATCGGTCTCGATGGCCGAATCGGCCCGAAATTCCTGCATGCCGGGCCCGGTTATGGCGGCTCCTGTTTCCCGAAGGACACGCTGGCGCTTGCCAAGACCGCGCAGGACTATGATGCACCGGTGCGGCTGATCGAGACCACCATCGCCATCAACGACAACCGCAAGCGCGCCATGGGCCGCAAGGTCATCAATGCGGTGGGCGGCGATGTGCGCGGCAAGAAGATCGCCGTGCTTGGCCTTACCTTCAAGCCGAATACCGACGACATGCGCGACAGCCCGGCAATCGCCATCATCCAGACCCTGCAGGATGGCGGTGCGAAAGTGGTCGGTTACGATCCGGAAGGCATGGCGAATGCCCGCCATCTGATGGAAGACATCGAATACGCGGCCGGCCCCTACGAGGCGGCGGAAGACGCCGACGCCGTGGTGATCGTGACGGAATGGAACCAGTTCCGCGCGCTCGACCTGCCGCGGCTGAAGGCGATTATGAAACATCCGGTGCTGGTGGATCTGCGCAATATCTACCGCACGGATGAGGTCGCCGCGCATGGCTTCATCTATGCCGCGGTCGGTCGCCCGCATGAAGGCGGTTCCGACAAGGGCGCATAGAGGTTTCGTTTTCGCCATTTCATTAAAAGGTTTTCTGCGCTTCGGTCAGACCGCAAACGCACCAACGAATTCGGGATATAATCATCATGCGTTATCTGGTTACCGGCACGGCTGGCTTCATCGGCTTTTATGTTGCGAAACGGCTGCTGGATGCCGGCCATTTCGTGACCGGCTTCGACGGCATGACGAAATATTACGATGTCAGCCTCAAGGAAAAACGCCACGCCATTCTTTCCCGCTCCAATGGCTTCCGGGCCGAAATCGGCATGCTGGAAGATACGGATGCGCTGAAGCGTGCGGCCGAGGCCGCCGAACCTGAGATCATCATCCACCTCGCCGCACAGGCGGGCGTCCGTTACAGTCTTGAAAATCCGCGGGCCTATATCAATTCCAATCTCATCGGCTCATTCAACATGCTGGAGCTCGCCAGAAGCCTTGAAGTCAAGCATCTGATGCTGGCATCGACCTCCTCCATCTACGGCGCCAACGAGAAAATACCCTTCGCGGAAAGCGACAAGGCCGACGAGCCGATGACGCTTTACGCCGCCACCAAAAAATCGATGGAGCTGATGGCGCACAGCTATGCCCATCTGCACAAGCTGCCCACCACCGCCTTCCGTTTCTTCACGGTCTACGGCCCGTGGGGACGGCCGGACATGGCGCCGATCAAATTCGTCGATGCCGTTTCCAACGGCCGGCCGATCGATATTTACGGGCAAGGCAATATGAGCCGCGATTTCACCTATATCGACGATCTGGTGGAGGGCATCGTCCGGCTGAGCACGGTCATCCCTTCCGAGGAAAACCGTGTTACACTGGAAGGTGTCACCGACACGCTCTCGCACCACGCGCCCTTCCGCGTGGTCAATATTGGCGGCGGCCAGCCGGTGGAGCTGATGCATTTCGTCGAGACGGTCGAAAAGGCGGTCGGGAAACCCGCGATCCGCAACATGCTGCCGATGCAGCAGGGCGATGTTCCCCGCACCTTCGCCTCGCCCGATCTTCTGAGGGCCCTCACCGGTTATGTGCCGCAAACCCCGGTCGAGGAGGGCATCAAGGCCCTCGTCGCCTGGTATCGCGAGATGCACCCGGCCGAATTACGGGAATAACCTCACAGCGTCGCCAGCAGGCGGTTGGAGATGGTGCCGCCGGAAGCGCTCTGCATGGTGATCTTGGTTTCCACGGCCTCAATGATCGTGTCGCTGAAATCCATCTCCGTCAGATCGCGGATATTGGAAAGCCCGCCCGGGGAAAACACGTTCACTTCCAGTATCTTGTCACCGACGATATCGAGCCCGACGAGGAACATGCCGTCCTCCACCAGCTTCGGCCGCACCATTTCGGCAAGCGCCACGATTTCATCCGTCACCTTCACGGCTTCCGCCGTGCCATGGGCATGGATATTGGAGCGCAGGTCGCCCTTGGCCGGCACGCGGCGAAGGGCGGCATATTTGCCTTCACGCATCAGCGGACGGCCGTTCATCATGAAGAAGCGGATGTCGCCATCCTTGGCGGCCGGCAGATAGGCCTGCGCGATCAAATAACCTTCGAGGCTCACCGCCTCGAAAATCTGGTTGAGATTGGTCTCTTTGCTGGAGCCGATCTTGAAGACGTTCTTGCCGCCGGAGCCCTGCAGCGGCTTGACGATGACGCCCTTGGGGTGCGCGTCGGCAAAGGCGCGGATTTCCTCGACATTGCGCGAAATGATCGTGGTCGGGCGGACGATTTCGGGAAAACTCTGGAAATAAAGCTTGTTCTGCGCAAGCGCCAGACCTTCGGGATCGTTCAGCACCACGACGCCCCGCTGTTCGGCAAGCCGTCCGAACAGGATGCCGGCATGCACCGCCCATGGCCGCGTCGTCTGGTCGAGCGAGGGATCGTTGCGCAGCATCAGCGCATCGATTTCCTCCACATCCATGGTTCGCCGCTCCAGCGCCTTGTCCTGAAGCGTGGAATGGAACGTCTCGCCTTTCTTGATTTTACCCTTCGGCAGCACGGTGGCGTGAATGGTCAGGCTGTCGTCCGAGCGCAAGGTGAAATCGCCGGGCGTTAGATAGACCACCTCATGGCCGCGATTGAGCGCGGCCATGGCAAGCAGGCCGGTCGCGTAGTTCGGTCCCTCGGTTTCGATGGAATTGACGAAAAATGCGATACGCATGAAGCCCCTCCTATAATGTCGCCAGTTCGGCAATGGATAATCCCGCCCGTATTTTTTCCAGCCGCTCATTGGCCTTGGCGGGCAGCAGAAATGCGGGCCTGACGCCCGGCGGGCGAAGCAGGCCGCGCAGGGCAAGCTCCTGCATCACCGGAAAATGGGCGGCGGCGATCTTGCCCATCCAGAACGGATCGAGCGCCCCGCCCCTGCGCAGATGGTCCAGCACCTCCGCCAGCCCGCGCAGATAGATCGCATCCTTGGAAAGACCGCCGCCGCGATAGATGCGCAGCACCATGTTGAAGGCCCCGGCCTCGTCGAAACCGTAATCGCGGGTCATGGTGCGGAAGGTCTCCACGAAGCTTGCCCCATCCAGCATGGCGGCGCAGCCGATAACACGGCCGGCGATCAGCCGCAGGCGCTCACGCGTCATGCCGCCGGCCAGATGTTCCGCCAGCACCGCCAGCCCTTCCTGCACGCCCTCATAACCGGAAAGGCCGGTGCGGAAGAGCCGCAGCCCCTGAAACGAGCCGTTGAAATACGTCAGAAGATGCACGCCGATCTCATGCGACAGCAGCGCCTCGACACGGCGCTGCTCCATGACGGTGTGGCGGGAAATCAAAAGCTTCTCGCCCGTCACCATCAGACCCGGCGGCAGGTCGTCGCGGATTTCGACGCGTGCCTTGAATTCCGGGTCTTCCGCAAGATAGGTCTCGACCATCTCCCGCGACTTCTTGGCGACCGCGTAACAATCGACCATGGCGATTTCGCTGCTTTCCTCCCTGCGCGGGCAATCCGCAAGCACCCGCAGCGCCAGCTGAAGAAGAGCCGGTTCGACAGCGCCATAAAGGGCGCGTGAAAAATCGGTGAAGGTGCGGTGGTGCAGATTGGCGAGCATCGTCAGCTGCAGATCGATCTCCTGCTGTTTCTCCCGGTAGAGATTATAAAGCACCGGGTCTTCCAGATGATCGAACACGACGGAATAAAGCTTGCGTTTCTGCTCCTCGACATCGACGCCGAGCGGCCGGTAGAGCAGGCGCGGCGCGAACTGAAAGCCGCCATCGCGAAATTCCTCGAAGGCCCGGCGGGCATTGATGGGCGTGACGGAAAGCAGAAAATCGAAGGATGAAACAATATCGTCGACGGACCGGTCGGCGCGCCTGACGGCATCGACGAAAGCCTTGCGCCCCAGCGCACGGTGGCTGGTAACCTTGAGCGCGTCCTTGCCCGAAGCGAAGGATGAAAAAGCCTGCAGGCCGGCATCGAAAAGATCGGCGATCATCGTCACCCGCAGGCCCGGATAATCCGCACCGGATTCCGGCTGGCGGTAGATCGGCGCAAAACGCACGCTGATGCAGGGAAAATCGAGGCCCGCTTTCTTGAAGCGCAGAACGGGATCGGCATCCGGTTCCGGCCGGGTGATGCGCGGCGTGCGAAAACGCACTTCGGCATCGCAAACCGCCTTGATGAAGACCCGGCGGGCATTCTGCGTTTCGGGTTCAGCCGTCGCCGAGACGGAAACCTCATAATGCGGCAGGAAAGGCGAATCGTCGGCCAGCAGGATGTCATGCTCCAGCTCGCCGATATCGAGGACGATGAATGCGCCGAAGCGCTGCCGCATGACCGTGCCAACGGCCTCGATCAGCGGCGCGGCCTCCTGAATGGTCGACGCGATCAGATAGGAGGCATGGGCGGCGGCGATATCGCGGGCGGCGAGATTTTTCGTGCCGCCGGTCAGATGCAGGCAGAGGAACGGCAGCGGCCGGTCGATATGCAGACGACCGTCTTTGCCGACATCGCGGCGGATGGCCTTGCCGGCCTCGAGGCAGGACACGACATCATCGACCAGATCGGCGATGGGAGACGGTGCGCTGCGGGCGGGAGAGAGATTCATCGCCGCGACCTCAGGCACTCTTCGAGCACCGGCTGGAGTGCTGTTATCGCTTGGCGAATATCCGCCACCACACGCGCATCCGGCTTTCCCGTCCACTCGTCCATGAAGAATTTCTTGAACTCGACCGCGATGGCGCAGCCATTTTCGGCGAACCTTTCGTGGATGAAACGGGTCTGCTCCCCCTTGCCCTGAAACGCCACGTTCTCGCGAACATCGAGGCGGCGGCCGCCGATGGTCACCGATGCGAAGTGGTGTCCGACCGCGCTCACGATATCGCCCCAGCGGCTGCGATCCATGGAAAAGGTGCCGATATTGATATCGGGCGCCTCCGCCTGCGCCGTCGGCGGCGCAGCGGCGCCCTGCCGACGATGATTATAGCTGTGTACATCCAGCACGACGAAGGCGCCGTGCCGCCTTTCGATTGCAGAGAGCACGGTCTCCAGCATCGCATAATAGTCGGCGTGAAAATCGAGCGATTGCCGGATAGCTTTCTGCGCCGGCTCTTCTTTCCAGACCTCAAGCCCCCAGGATTGTTCCGGCTTCAGATAGATCGCCTGATCGGCCGCACGGTTGAGATCGATTTCGAAACGCGAATGGTGAACGACGAGACGGTTCGTCAGCCCCGCGATCATCTCACCGGTGAAAGGGTCTTCCTCCCGCAGCCGCTGTTCCGGGGAAAGGGCGATGAGCCCGGATACGTCCGGTCTAATGCGATGACCGTCGTGAATGGCCGTGCCGATAACCGGTGAGTTGCCGAAATCGATCGACCAGAAACCCTTGTTTTCGTTGTCACCGCGGTATTTACCGTCACTCTGTCTGGCTGCCATGCTGCCTCCCCTGCATCGGGGATAAAACAGCGGGACATGCCCGTTTGTTCCGGTAAAAAATTGCGCGCGATACATTCGGCTTCGGCAACGACGCGCTGGAAAAAACTGCGGAACCTTACGGGAAAGCTCACGTTGTTCCAGCAGGAGGGGCTGCCGTGTCAAGCGGACGCGATGGCGCTGAAGAACATCGGGATTTTTCCGTTTTCTCCCGGTGGCCAACGAAATGGCAGCCGAGCTTCTTACCCATCCGGCACCCCTCCGTTCCCGCTTTCCACGCACAAGGAGCCGCGACATGGAAAAGACCGAAACACGCAAACTTGCGGAAGAATATTTGCGTCTCGGCGGCACGCGTCAGGTGATGATCGACGACAACAAGACCTTCGTGCGCCAATGGCAGCACGAACCGGCGGAAGCCGAACGGTTCTGGCAAACGCATATCGAAAATCTCGACGCGGAGCGGCTCAAGGACGTGGAATTTTTCCTGCCCTCCATCAATTCCGACAAGGAAGACTGAACCCGAAAGGAGACACACATGACTGCTATCAACGCTACAAAAATCCTCATTCTCGCAACGGACGGCTATGAGCGTTCCGAATTGCGCGTGCCCTATGACCAGCTGAAGGCCAAAGGTGCAGACGTGCAGGTCGCCTCCATCAAGGAGGGGGAGATCAAGAGCTGGGACAAGAAAGACTGGGGTGACAGCATCGCCGTCGATCTATCCGCCAAGGCCGTAAAAACCGAAGATTTTGACGCGCTGGTTCTACCCGGCGGCCAGATCAATCCGGACGTTCTGCGCCATGACGAGGATGCGATGCGGGTGGTGCGTGATTTCATCAAATCCGGCAAGGTGGTGGCCGCCATCTGCCACGCACCCTGGCTGCTTGTAGAAGCCGACGCCCTGCGTGGCCGCGACGCCACCTCCTATTGGTCGATCAAGACCGACCTCAAGAACGCCGGCGCAAACTGGAAGGATGAAAAGGTGGTGACCGACAAGGGGATCATTACCTCCCGCAGCCCTGACGATCTCGACGCCTTCGTCGCCAAGATCGTCGAAGAGGTCGAGGAAGGCCGCCACGAACGCCGCGCCGCTTAAGACACACCCTATTCCCGTGCCGCCGGTTTCCCGGCGGCACTTCTATTTGGGAGGAAGACATGAAAAGCAGATTGCTGGCAAGCGGCGCGGAGCGCACCTTCATCCTCGTCATCGATCCCGAGGAAGAAGCCTTCGAGGCCATCAGGCGCTTTGCCAAGGCCGAGAATATCAAGGCCGCCTCGGTGAGCGCGATCGGCGCCTTCGCGACGGCAACACTCGCCTTTTTCGATCTTTCGACGCAGGACTATAAGGAAATACCGGTCACCGACCAGAGCGAGGTTCTGAGCCTGCTCGGCGACATCACCCTTGACGAGAACGACACGCCCAATCCGCACCTGCATGTGGTTCTGGGGTTTGCCGATGGCTCCACGAAGGGCGGCCATTTTCTGAAGGGCATGGTGCGGCCGACGCTGGAAGTCGTCATCCGCGAAACACCTGCGGAATTGCGGCGCAGCTATCGCCCGGAATTCGGCATCGCTCTCATCGATCCCGCGAAATAAACCAACGGAACCGGAAAAACGCCATTGCGTTATCGCTGTGGACAGGGGGCGGCATGGTGACGGCGATCAATCGAAGAGATGCGGATGATGACGAGGTCGGGCAATTTCTGATCGGCCTCGCGCGCGGCACGGCAGGTGCATTGCTGTTTGCCCTGCCCATGCTGATGACCATGGAAATGTGGTTTCTCGGCCTTTACGCCAATCCCTGGCGGCTTCTGCTGCTCTGCATCCTCAACCTGCCGCTGCTGCTGCTTCTCGCCCGCCGCATCGGTTTCGAGAATATTCACTCCTGGAACCAGGCGCTGCGCGATGCGATAACGGCCTATGGGCTGGGCATTGCCGTCAGTGCCGCCGTGCTGCTGCTGTTCGGCATTCTAAACGACCAGATTACCGCCTCCAATATCGTCGCCAAGATTGCGCTGCAATCCGTTCCAGCCAGCATCGGCGCGCTGCTCGGACGCAGCCAGCTCGGTCAGCATTCCGACGCGGAGGATGAAGAGGAGGGCGAATATTCGGGCGAGACGGGTTATCTGCACGAACTGTTCATGATGGTGGTCGGCGCGCTTTTCCTCAGCCTCAATGTTGCGCCGACGGAAGAAATGATCCTGATCGCCTATAAGGTGACGCCCTATCACATTCTGGCGCTTTGCCTGCTGTCGGTCGCCATCATGCATGGCTTTGTCTACGCGCTTCACTTCAAGGGTTCGCACCAGCTTCACGAAGGGCAGAAGTGGTGGCAATCCTTCATCCGCTTCACCCTGCCCGGATATGTCATCGCCATCGCCATCAGCATCTATACGCTCTGGACCTTCGAGCGCCTCGACCACACCTCGCTGTCGCAGATCATGAATGCCGCCGTCATTCTTGGCGTCCCCGCCTCGATCGGCGCGGCCTCCGCCCGGTTGATCCTGTGAGGACAAGATGACGATATCCAAGGGCCGCAAACATACGGAAAGCCCCGAGCCTCACTGGGTGGAATGGCTGACGGGCGCCATCTGCGCACTTCTTGTCGCCGCCATGCTCGGCTGGATCGGTTATGACATCTATCGCTACAGGCCGGAGGATGCCCGCTTCGAAATCGCCGTTACCGGTGTGGAGGCGCAGGCCGGGCAATACCGGGTGCGGTTCGATATCCGCAATCTGTCCATGACGACGGCGGCGCAGGTGCAGGTGCGCGGCGACCTGCAGCAAAACGGCGCGACTCTGGAGAGCGCCGATGTGACGTTCGATTACGTCGCCTCGGAGTCTCGCGATACCGGCACGCTTTTCTTCCGCAACGATCCCCGCAGCGCAACGCTCACCATCAATGTCGCCGGCTATACCGAGCCGTGACACCTTTCAGGATGATTTCATGCCGACATCGGAACTGACGAAAGAACGCGACCTCAGGGATTCAAAGCCCGTGTGGGCGGATACGCCCCGCATTGGCGTCCGCAGCAGGCACACGCCGGAGGCCGACCATTACGACACGATCGTCGTCGGCGCCGGTATCAGCGGCGCGCTGGTGTCCCACGCCCTGCAACGACCGGGTCAATCCATGCTGATTGTCGACCGGCGCGAACCGGTCATGGGCAGCAGCGTCGCCAGCACCGCGATGATCCAGCACGAAATCGACACGCCGCTGACACAGCTTCGAAAGATGATCGGCAGGCACGCGGCCGACAGGGCATGGCAGCGTTCCGCCCACGCCGTCCTGCGGCTGGAGGAAATCGTTTCTTCGCTCGGCATCTCCTGCAGCATGAGGCGCAAACAGGCCCTTTATCTGGCTGGAGACGAAATGGGATCGCGCGCATTGAAGGCCGAAGCAGAAGCCCGCAAAGAAGCGGGCATCGAGGCCCGCCTCCTCACCGCCGCGGAACTGAGAGAGCAATACGGCTTGCACCGGACCGGGGCCATCCTCAGCGATATTTCGGCCTCCGCCAATCCCGCGCAGCTGACGGCCGGCCTTCTGCGCCACACGGCGGGCGCCGGCGCCGAAATCGTCTCCCAGCTTGAGATCACCGATCTCAGGTACCTCGGCGACGAGGTTGTCCTTGCCACCGCCGGCGGCAAAATCCTTTCAGCGCGCAATGTCGTTTTCTGCACCGGCTATGAATTCCTGAAAATGCTGGAGAGCCCGAAACACCAGATCATTTCCACCTGGGCGCTGGCGAGCAGAAAGGGGCTCGACCTACCCGACTGGCTGGAGAACCATATCGTCTGGGAGGCCTCCGATCCCTATCTCTACCTGCGCACCGACCGCGAGGGGCGGATGATCGCCGGAGGCGAGGACGAGGAAAACCCCACCGCCTACCAGTCGGAGCGCAAGCTCGCCACCAAGGCGGAGACAATCCGCCGCAAGATCGAAAAGCTTCTTGGCATCGATATGGGAAAGCCGGAATATCGCTGGGCGGCCGCCTTCGGCACGACCACCACCGGCCTGCCGCTGATTGGCGCGATGCCCGGAATGAACAACGTCTATGCCGTGATGGGTTTCGGCGGCAACGGCATCACCTTCAGCCAGATCGCCGCTGAAATCGTGGCCGCCGCCATCAATGGCGGCAAGGACCCCGACGCCGATCTTTTCCGCTTCGGCTGATCTCGTTCATTCCCCCTTGATGCCCGCCGCCACCTGTATGCGGCGCAGCATCCACAGGACGACAATGCCCATTCCCGAAGCAAGAAAAGCAAGCGGCCACATGCCAAGACCGGCCGAGAGGCCGATTGCCGCCGAAAGCCACATGCTGGCGCCCGTCGTCAGGCCTTTGACATCGCCTCTGGTATAAACGACCACACCCGCCGCGAGAAAGGCGATGCCCGCCGTCACGGCCTCCACCAGCCGGATGGGGTCGAGCCGTGCGGCCTCATGACCTTCCGCCATCGTCTCCATCATGTGAATGGTGATGACGCAGAAGGTGACGGCGGCAAGGCCGATCAGCATGTTGGTGCGCAGGCCGGCCGTGTTCTTGTGAAACTCACGTTCCAGACCGATCAGGCCGCACAGGATGACCGCGCCGAATACACGCACCAGCAGCACCTCGAAGGGGATGGAAATATTCATGGAAAATTCTTCTGCAAGGCTCTGGGGCACTGTCGCGTCTCCTCCCGAAATTTCTTCACACTAAGTTCGCAGAGGCGTGTTGGTTCCGCGCGGCAATATAAACGTTGCGCGCAACCGAGCCGGAACCATGGGCGCAGCAAAGGGTTTGTTTCCCGTGCGCATGGGCGCACGTCATGCATTTTCACACATGGGAGAAGGAACAATGGCCGAGAAGAAACTCGACGACCTGTTTTACGATACGCTGAAGGATATCTACTACGCCGAAAGGCAGATCCTGAAAGCCCTGCCGAAAATGGCGCGGGCGGCGACCGATCCGAAGCTGAAACAGGCCTTTGAAAAACACAAGGAAGAAACGCAGGGACACATCGAACGCCTGCAGGAAGTGTTCGAGATCATCGGCAGGCGGGCGCAGGGCAAGACCTGCGAAGCGATCCAGGGCATCATTGCCGAGGGTGAGGAGATCATCGACGATTTCAAGGGCACCGCGGCTCTCGATGCCGGCCTCATCTCGTCGGCGCAGGCGGTCGAGCATTACGAGATCGCCCGCTACGGCACGTTGAAAGCCTGGGCGGAAAAGCTTGGACACGGCAATGTCGTTTCTCTGCTGGACGCCACGCTGAAGGAAGAGTCCAAGACCGATGACGCGCTGACTTCGCTCGCCAAGACCTCGATCAATGCGGCAGCCCAGAAAAAGGCGGCATGACGCTGTCTGCGACACCAACAAAAAACCGGAATGGTCGCCGATTCCGGTTTTTTTGTATCTTGAAACCTGCAGAGATTACGGCAGGGTATAGGCGATCACATAGTCGCCCGGTTTGGTTCCGACGGAGCCGTGGCCACCCGCAACCATCACCACATATTGCTTGCCGTCATCCAGCGCATAGGTCATCGGCGTTGCCTGACCGCCGGCCGGCAGGCGCGCTTCCCAAAGCTGCCTGCCGGTGGTCAGATCATAGGCGCGCAGGTAGTTGTCGACGGCAGCACCGAGGAAGGCGACGCCGCCCTTGGTGATCATCGGCCCGCCAATACCCGGCACACCCACCTTGAAGGGCAGCGGCAGCGGCGTCATGTCATGGACCGTGCCGTTCTTGTGCTTGTAGGCGATATCGCCGGTGCGCAGATCAGCACCCGCGACATAACCCCATGGCGGGGCCTGGCAGGGGATCTGCAGCGGACCGAGGAACGGGCCCATGAACACGCCATAGGGTGCGCCGTCATTGCGGTTGAGGCCCTGTTCGCTACCTTTTTCGTCCTGACCCTTCGGCGGAATGTCGGCGCGCGGAACGAGCTGCGAGGTGAAGGCGAGATAGGTCGGCATGCCGAACATTACCTGACGCTCGGGATCGACCGCCACGCTGCCCCAGTTGAAGGTGCCGAAATTGCCGGGATAGATGATCGAGCCGGTCAACGAGGGCGGCGTATAGCGGCCCTTATAGTTCAGCTGATGGAAGCGGATGCGGCAGGCGAGCTGATCGAACATGGAGACGCCCCACATGTCCTTTTCCTGCAATGGCTCCGGTTTGAAGGACAGGGCCGTCGTCGGCTGCGTCGGAGAGGTGAAGTCCTCCGGTATGGCGCCGCCCGGCGCGGGCTCTTCGGTGATCGGCAGAAGCGGCTCGCCGGTGCGCCGGTCAAGAACGTAGATATCGCCCTGCTTGGTCGGGCCGACGAGAGCCGGCACGGTCTGGCCGTCCTTGGTGATGTCGAGCAGCACCGGCTGGGCCGGCACGTCCATGTCCCAGAGATCGTGATGAACCGTCTGGCGCACCCAGCGATCCTTGCCGGTGTTGATATCCAGCGCGACGATGGAGGAGGAATATTTCTCCACATTCTCGCTGCGGCCCATGCCGAGCTGATCCGGCACCTGATTGCCAAGCGGGATATAAACGAGGCCGAGGCCTTCATCATAACTGAAGACCGACCAGCTGTTGGGCGAATTGGTGGTGTAGGTTTCACCCGCCGCAATCGGTTCGGTTTTCGCCGGGTTGCCGGAATCCCAGTTCCAGACGAGCGCGCCGCTGTTCACATCGAAAGCGCGGATGACGCCGGACTGTTCCTGCGTGGAATAGTTGTCGTTCACCGCGCCGCCGATGATGATCTTGCCCGCCACGATGACGGGCGGCGAGGTTGAATAATAATAACCGGCGGGATTATATTTCATGCCCTGCTCGAGATGCAGCACACCCTGATCGGCAAAGGACGTGCAGACCTGACCGGTGGCGGCGTCGAGCGCGATCAGCCGCGCATCCGAGGTCGGCAGGTAGACGCGCTCGGCGCAGGCCGTGCCTTGAGCGGCATTCGGCTCGGCATAATAGGAAACGCCACGGCATGTCTGATGCTGGCGATCCGGATTGAGACCGACATTGGGGTCGTATTTCCATTTTTCCTTGCCGGTGGCGGCATCGATTGCGATCGCCCAATTATGCGGCGTGCAGATATAAAGCGTGTTGCCGATCTTCAGCGGCGTCACCTGATAGGTGGTTTCCCCCACATCATCGGGCAGCTTCACATCGCCCGTCTGGTAACGCCAGGCTTCCTTGAGCTGCGAGACATTGTCGACATTGACCTGGGTCAGCGGCGAATAACGCTGGCCATAGGGCGTGCGGCCATATTGATGCCAGTCACCGTCAGGCACATTGCCGCCATAGGCGGGCGTGGCCGAGGCGGTTTCCTGAGGCAGGGAACCTGCCGTATCGTGCGGATCCTGCGCCATGGAATATCCGGCCACGACGATGGAGGCGAGGACGGAAAGGGCAAGCGGCCAGGCATTCGGCCCGTAGCTAAGCCCGGTCGGGCTCGAAAAACCAAGCGGCTTTCTGACCCATGGAACCAGAAGCCAGAGGCCGATGAGAATGATGATGCCGCCGCGCGGGCCAAGCTGCCACCAGTCGAAGCCGACTTCCCAGATGGCCCAGGCGAGCGTCGCGACAATGAAGACGGCATAGACGTGAAGGGCTGCGCGATTGCGCTTGAACAGCAGAATGGCCGTCAGCAGAAAGGCCAGTCCGGAAAGCACGTAATAAAAGCTCCCGCCCAACATGACGAGCTGAGAGCCGAAACCGAACAGCGCAAGACCGATCAGCGTGAGAACAACTGCAGTGACGGTGACTGCCATGAATGAAACCCCCGATTCCTGTCACTTTGCGTGAAATGAAATCGGGCGCGATCTGGTTCCATGAAAATTATCATCGGAACGAAAAAACTTCACGCCATGGTGGTCACGGGTTTTGCGGTGCTCCGGTCGAATCCTGCGGCGCGGGATTTGTCTCTGTCGATGACGGCGGCTGGGGGCGGCCATTCGCCGGATTGTTGTCGAAGCTTCCGGATCCGGACGGCTGCTGCGGCACGGGCGCAGTCTCGGTCTGCGGGTTCTGCGGCAGGTTTTCGTCGGGTTCGAAAACCGAATATTCGACAACGGCCCAAACCACCAATGCGAGAAGCACGCTGACGATCAGAATGACAAGGACGGGACGTCCGCGCGATCCCTGCCGCGCACGCGTTGCCGTTTCGCTTTTCGGAGTATCCCGACTGTCGAGATAGCTGGCATTTTCTCTGGCCATGTCTTTCACTCCCTGTAACCCTGTTGATCTAATCCTTGGGGTAAGGGTTTTGTTCCAGATCGCCGGAGAACGACGTTAACCGCACTCGGCCGGCCAACGCGCCCTGTCACAGTCTTCCGCATCCAGCGCGCTGAAGCTTTGCCCAAGGCCGAGCCAGGAAACCGGCAGGCGTGCTTCGCCGTCATCCGTTTCCGATGGATCGTCTGAGGAACTGTCAAAATTCGCCGACGGCGGGGGCGATGGCGGCCTGTGAAATGTGGCGCCGGAAAAAGAGAGGTGTTGTTTTACCGCACGGCGCCATTGGCGACACAGGTCCAGAAAAGCGAGGATTCTCAACATCATGATTGTCAGGCAATATATTGATAAAAATAACCTGCCCTGTTTGGCACGTCTGAAAGACATGCGCATCCCCATCGCGCCGCAACCGCAGCGAATGGTCGGATTGTGCCAACAAACCGTCATAAAGTGTCAGAAGGGCACCCCTAAAAGCGTGGTCAGCGGCCGAGTTGCACGATCCAGCGGGTCCATTCCGCGCTATCCGGCTTCACAATATCCGACGTGAGGTCGCGGTTTTCCGAAGCGAAATGCCGCATCTGGCGCGGCGAAAGACCGAAGGTCTTCTTGAAGACGCGGCTGAAATTTTCCGGATTGGTGAAACCATAGGACGCCGCCACCTCGGCAATCGTCATATGCGCCGATTGCGGTGCCCGCAGAAAATCCATCGCGCGTTCAAGGCGCCGATGGGTGAGGCAGGCCGAAAACCCGCCCAGCGGCTCAAACAGCCGGTAGACGGTGCGTCGCGACACGCCAAATTCGCCCATCACCTTTTCCACTGACAGGGCCGAATCGAGCAGGTGATTGTCGATGTAGCGCCGGATGGATGCCCTGAGCGCCCGCTGCACGCCCTGCGCATTTTCGTGCCCGACATGATTGTTGATGGCGGCCGCAGCAAGCTCCAGAAGCGGCGAGACCGTCGCTGCGCCCTCACTGGCGTTCATTACGTCGAAATGGCGATAGATGCTCGTCATCGTTTCACGCAGCAGCGATACCAGCGGCAAACCGGCCGGCAGAACACGTTCATGATGATTGCCGGAACCGACAAGCCTGCCCTCCAGCAGCCGGCGCGGCACGACGAGGCTGAGATGGTCATGGTCGGTCGTGGCGGTGGCAAGCGGCTGCGCCATATCGATGAGATAGAGGTCGCCGGGGCCTGCTGTCTCGCCCGATCCGCGCCGCGACATGCTCTTCCCGTTGGCGTAGAATTGCAGGAGAAAACCGTCCATGCCGTCGCGGGCAAGCTTGTGGCGCGAACGGTCGAAATCCTGCGCCGAGGACTGGGTACGGCCGAGCGCGACATTGCCGATGAAAGCCGCATCGACGCTGGCGAAGAAACCGTCATCCTGCGGGCGACGTAGGCGGGCATCGAACAGCACGTTGATCGAATCCCGCCAAAGCCCCATGGCGTCGCGTTTCGGCACCTGGCGCGTATCGAAGCGGGAGCGCGCCAGCGGCGCTTCAAAAGACCCTGTGTTCATCATGATGCTTTTCCGTGAACACGGCGCTGAACCCGCCGTCCACGAAAACTATACAGGATTGAAACCACTCAACAATGCCGGAAGCCAATGAGACGGTTCGCTTAAAGCGCGTGCGCGAAAATTATTTCGCGGTCCAGCCGCCATCGATGGAAATGGTGGTGCCGGTGATGGAGCGCGCCATATCGCCGGAGAGATAAAGCGCCATTTCCGCCACTTCTTCCGGTTGCACAAACCGCCTGGTCGGCTGGGGCGCAAGCATCACCTTCTTCACCACCTCCTCCTCGCTCATGCCATGTACGCGCGCCTGATCGGCGACCTGGGCGGCGACAAGCGGTGTCCAGACATAGCCGGGGCAGATGGCGTTGCAGGTGATGCCGAGTTCGGCCACTTCCAGCGCCACGCTTTTCGTCAGGCCCACCACCGCATGTTTGGTCGCCACATAAGGCCCCTTGAAGGGCGAGGCGCGCAGGCCGTGCGCGGAAGCGATGTTGACGATGCGGCCCCAGCCCCTTTCCTTCATGCCCGGCAAGGCCGCATGGATGGTGTGAAACGCGCTGTCGAGCGAGATGGCGACGATGCGGGAGAAATCGGCGAAATCGAACTCATCGATCGGCGCAACCTTCTGAATGCCGGCATTGTTGACGAGGACGTCGATATGACCGAATTCGGCGATGACGGTTTCCGGCAGATGCGCGCTCTCGTCATAATGGGCGAGATTGGCTGAAAAATAGACCGGCCGGTGCCGCGCCACTTTCGCAACCGCTTCAAGGGCCTGTGCGCCCTCCTCCGCTTTCTCCACGCCGTGGACGGCAACCAGATACCCCGCCTCGGCGAAACGCTTGGCGATGGCGAGCCCGATGCCGCTGGTGGAACCCGTGACGAGCACGGTTTTCGGTTGATCCTCCATCGGCCTAGTCCTTCAGCTCCGGCAGGTTGCGGAAAAGTTCGAGCGCTTCGGGATTGGCGAGCGCATCGGCATTCTTCACCGGCCGACCATGAATGGTGTCGCGCACCGCGATTTCGGAAATCTTGCCGGAGCGCGTGCGGGGAATGGCGCTGACGGCAATGATCCTTGCCGGCACATGCCGCGGCGTCGCACCCGAACGGATGCGGCTGCGGATGATCTTTTCCAGCTCTTCCGTCAGGGCTGCACCGCCCTTCATGCGCAGGAAGAGGATGACCCGCTGGTCGCCGTCTATATCCTGCCCCACGGCAATCGCCTCCTCGACTTCGGGCACGGTTTCCACCTGCCGGTAGATT
The DNA here is from genome assembly GCF_053522465.1 of Agrobacterium sp. 22-214-1. NCBI lineage: Bacteria > Pseudomonadati > Pseudomonadota > Alphaproteobacteria > Hyphomicrobiales > Rhizobiaceae > Agrobacterium > Agrobacterium sp. 22-214-1. The sequence goes on from NZ_JBNWCK010000004.1 coordinate 54,752, forward strand.
TCCGCAGTCCCGATGCGAACCCCGCCGGGATTGAGCGTCGTATCCGAGCGTCCATGGATGACATAGCCGCCGGAGGGGCGCATTTCGGCGAAATCGCCATGCGCCCAGATGCCCGGAAACCGGTCGAAATAGGCGGCCTGATAGCGCGAACCGTCCTCATCGCCCCAGAACTTCACCGGCATGGACAGATGCGCATTGCGGCAGACGAGTTCGCCGGCAACACCGCGAACGGAACGGCCCTCATCGTCCAGCGTGTCGATATCCATGCCGAGCATCGCACCCTGCAATTCGCCGCGATGCACCGGCTGCAAGGGATTACCGCCAAGGAAACAGGCGCAGATATCCGTGCCGCCGGAAATGGAGGCGAGGTGCACGTCGGCCTTCCAGTCGCGATAGATATAATCGAAGGATTGCGGGATGAGCGGCGAGCCGGTGGAAAGAATTGTCCTCAGCGACGAAAGATCGTGGCTTTCGCGCGGCTTCAGCCCGGCCTTCAGGCAGGCATCGATAAACTTCGCCGACGTGCCGAAAGTGGCGATCCGTTCGGCGTCGATGAGGTCGATCAGCCGCGCAGGGTTGGGATAACCGGGATTGCCGTCATAGGTGACGAGCGTAGCGCCAAGCGCCAGACCGGAGACCTGCCAGTTCCACATCATCCAGCCGCAGGTGGTGAAATAGAAAAAGCGCTCCCCTTCCTGAACATCGCATTGCAGCTTCAGCTCCTTCATGTGCTGAAGAAGCAAACCGCCGCCGGAATGGGTGATGCATTTCGGTTTGCCGGTGGTGCCCGAGGAATAAAGGATCGCCAGCGGCGCCTTGACGGGCAGACGGTTGAAGGCAATCTCGCCCGCCGCATAAGGCGCGACGAAATCCTTAAGCGTCACGCAGCCGAGATCGGCAAGGCTTGCGGGCACGGCATCGCCGATCAGCACGATCCTTTCAGGAGTTGCACTTTCCGCCACCGCCCGAATGGTCGGGCCGACATCGATGCGTTTGCCGGCATAACCATATTCCGGCACCGCGATGAGGATTTTCGGGCCGATCTGCGACAGGCGGTCGGAGGCTCCCGCCGGGCCGAAATCCGGCGAGCAGGACGACCAGATCGCCCCGATGGCGCTGACAGCCAGATAGCTGACAATCGCCTCGATATCATGGGTGACGATAGCGCCGACGCGGTCGCCTTCGCTCACACCTGCATGGGTAAGCGCCTGCACCATGCGGGACACTTCGTCGTAAAGCTCTCTGCGGCTAATTTCACGCCGTGTGCCATCGTCGCGATGGGCGATGATGGCCAGCCGCGTGTCGGCATCGCGAAGCAGGTTCTCGGCATAATTAAGCCTCGCGCCTGGATAGAACTCCGCCTCCCGGATCGTCGCGCCCGGTTTGAACGCCGCGTCGCCGCGCGTGCCGATAATGCCGAGTTCGTCCCACAGCGCATCGTAAAATTCATCCGGCGCGTCGATGGACCAGCGCAGCAGGCCGGCATAATCACCGGCGACCTGCCCGTGCAGCTTTGCCGTTTTCGTCGCGAAGGCGAAAAGCGCCGAGCGTTCCAGCCTCTTCTCCGGCGGCACCCATAAGATGTCGGATGGCGCGTCCGTCATGCTTCGCTCCCGCGCAGCATTTCGACGATGGCGGAAAAATCGCGCCCGCCGCTCCCCTCGTCGACGAAGTTCTCATAAAGCGCCGCCGCAGCCGCACCGAGCGGGGTGGAAGCCCCGGCTCCATTCGCGGCCTCCTGCGAAAGCTTCAGATCCTTCAGCATCAAGGCCGCCGCAAATCCGGGCTGGTAATCCTTGTTGGCGGGCGATGTCGGCACCGGTCCCGGCACCGGGCAATAGGTGGTGAGCGACCAGCATTGCCCGGAAGAGGTGGAGGCGACATCGAACAGCGCCTGATGCGAAAGCCCGAGTTTTTCGCCCAGCACGAAGGCTTCGGAAACCGCGATCATGGAAATGCCGAGGATCATGTTGTTGCAGATTTTGGCTGCCTGGCCGTTACCGCCATTGCCGCAATGCACGATCTTCTTGCCCATCGCCTCCAGCACCGGCTTTGCCGCAGAGAAAGCCTCCGCTTCGCCGCCGCACATGAAGGTCAGGGTGCCCGCCGCAGCCCCGCCCGTCCCGCCGGAAACGGGCGCATCGACCGAGTGGCAACCGGCGGAAGCGGCCAGTTCGTGCGCCTTAAGGGCGCTTTCCATATCCACCGTCGAGCAATCGATGAGCAACGTTCCAGCAGGGATTTTCCGAACCAGATCGCCATAGACGGAAACCACATGTTCGCCCTTCGGCAGCATGGTGATGATCACCTCAGCCGCTTCGATAGCCTCGGCGGAATCCGCCGCTACGGGAATGCCCGCCTCTTTCGCCGCCGCGCGGCAGGCTTCGGAAAGATCGTGACCCCTGACGGCATATCCGGCCTTGACGAGATTGGCGGCCATGGGCAGGCCCATATGTCCCAGCCCGATAAAAGCGACGGTCTTCATCGGAGCGCTCCTTTCAGCGATTATCCGCAAGGATCATGTCGGCGGCCTTTTCGGCAATCATGATCGTCGGGGAATTGGTATTTCCGGATGTTATGCGCGGCATCACCGACGCGTCGGCGACGCGCAGCCCGGCGAGCCGGCGGAATTTCAGCCGCGCATCGACAACGCTTTCCATGTCCGAACCCATGCGCAGCGTGCCGACAGGGTGGAAGATGGTGGTGCCGATATCGCCCGCCGCCTTTGCGAGATCATTGTCGTTTTCGAAGGAGGGACCCGGCTTGTATTCCTGCGGCTTGAAGCGCGCGAAGGCCGGTTGGGCGACGATGCGGCGTGTCAGCCGCATGGCGTCTATGGCGACCTGGCGGTCGCCTTCGGTGGAAAGATAGTTCGGGCGGATTTCCGGCTGCATGGCGAAATCCGGTCCTTTCACATGCACTGAGCCCCGGCTTTCCGGCCGCAGATTGCAGACACTTGCGGTAATGGCCGGAAAAGTGTGAACCGGATCACCGAACTTGTCGAGCGAAACCGGCTGGACATGATATTCCAGATCGGCGGTTTCCTTCTCGGGTGAAGAACGGGTGAAGACACCGAGCTGGCTCGGCGCCATCGACATCGGCCCGGAGCGCGTCAGCGCATATTCGAGACCGATCCGCGCCTTGCCGAACAGGGTGGAGGCCCTTTCATTCAGCGTCAGGACGCCGGAGACCTTGTAGACCATGCGCAACTGCAGATGATCCTGCAGGTTTTCGCCCACACCCTGAACCTCCGCCACCGTGTCAATACCGGCCGCCTGCAGCACATCGCCACGGCCGACACCGGAAAGCTCCAGAATATGCGGCGAGCCGATGGCACCGGCGGACAGCACCGTCTCGCGCCGCGCCCGCATCTTTTTCAAGACGCCGTCATGGTGAAATTCAACGCCGGTGACACGACCTTCTTCGATGATGAGACGCTTGACATGGGCCTTGGTCAGAACCGTCAGGTTCTTGCGACCAAGCGCCGGCTTCAGAAAGGCTTTCGCCGTATTCCAGCGCCAGCCGGCACGCTGGTTGACGTCGAAATAACCGGCGCCTTCATTGTCGCCCCGGTTGAAATCATCGGTCGCGGGAATGCCCGCCTCGCCCGCCGCCTTCTGGAAGGCGTCCAGCACATCCCAGCGCACGCGGGCCTTTTCCACGCGCCATTCGCCGCCGGCGGAATGCATCTCGTTCTTGCCGCGATAAAAGTCTTCCGACTTCAGGAAATAGGGCAGGATATCGTTCCACCCCCAGCCCTCGCAGCCAAGCTGCCGCCACATATCGTAATCGCGCGCCTGGCCGCGCATATAGATCATGCCGTTGATGGAGGAGCAGCCGCCAAGCACCTTGCCGCGCGGATAGATCAGCGAGCGGCCGTTCAGCCCCGGCTCTTCCGCCGTCTTGAAACACCAGTCGGTGCGCGGATTGTTGATGCAATAGAGATAACCGACCGGAATATGGATCCAGTGGTAATTATCGTTGCCCCCCGCTTCCAGCAGCAGCACACGGTTGTTCGGATCTTTCGAAAGGCGGTTGGCGAGAACGCATCCGGCACTCCCCGCTCCGATGACGATATAGTCATATTCGCCCATGCTCTTCTCCATACGCCACCCTTGCCGCGCCGTCCCGGACGCGGAGGAGGCCTTGTCTGTGTTTTCAAAAATGTCTAGCTGCGGTGCTGAAAGCCGAGTTTTCTCCCGAGCCGCGACGCGTAAAATTCACCGATCAGACCGCGCCGGAACACCAGAACGCAGGCCATGAAAACGAGGCCGGTAATGATGGTGACCGGGAAATCCGATGTCGCGAGATAATTCTGTAGCGTGACAACGAGACCCGCACCGAAGATCGGACCAATCATTGTGCCGATGCCACCGAGCAGCGTCATCAGGATCACTTCGCCCGACATCTGCCAGGTGACGTCGGTGAGCGTCGCGAACTGGAAGACCAGCGCTTTGAGACCGCCCGCAAGACCGGCCAGCGTCGCCGACATCACGAAAGCACCGAGCTTGTAACGCTGCACGCTGTAGCCCAGCGAAATGGCGCGCTGCTCGTTTTCGCGGATCGATTTCAGGATCATGCCGAAGGGTGAGTTGACGAAACGCCAGATAACCAGAAGCGCGAGCACAAAGGCGGCCAGCACCGTGTAATAGATGTTGAGCGGCGCATTGAGATCGAGAAGGCCAAAGAGATGGCCGCGCGGCACGCCCTGCAAGCCATCCTCACCATGGGTGAAGGGCGCCTGAAGGCAGAAGAAATAAAACATCTGCGACAGCGCCAGCGTGATCATGGCGAAATAGATGCCCTGGCGGCGGATGGCGAAGAAGCCGATGACGAGGCCGAGCAGCGCCGCACCCGCCATGCCGATGACAAGGCCGATCTCGGGCGTCACGCCCCATTCCTTCACCGAATAGGCGGTGAAATAGGCTGCACCGCCGAAAAACGCCGCATGTCCGAAGGACAGAAGGCCCGTGTACCCAATCAGCAGATTGAAGGCGCAGGCAAACAGCGCGAAGCACAGCAGCTTCATCAGAAAGATCGGATAAACGAACATCGGCGCGGCGATGAGGACGGCAAGCCCTGCAAGAATAAGCACGGTCTTGATGGTGCCGGCAGTCGTCGAAACCTCCGTCTGCGGCATTGCTCCGGCAGTGGGGCTATGGGTGGCTTTGGACATATCAGGCGTCCTTTCCGAAAAGTCCGGCGGGGCGGATGAGCAGCACAAAGGCCATGATGACGAAGATGACGATGTTGGAGGCTTCCGGGTAGAACACCTTGGTCAAGCCTTCGGCGACGCCCAGCATATAACCGGTGACGATGGCGCCCATGATCGACCCCATGCCGCCGACCACGACCACCGCAAAGACGACGATGATGAGGTTCGTGCCCATCAGCGGCGAGACCTGATAGATCGGCGCGGCGAGAACTCCGGTGAAACCGGCAAGGCCGGCGCCCAGCGCGTAGGTCAGCGTCAGGAGAACGGGCACATTGATGCCGAAAGCCTGCACCAGCGTCGGGTTTTCCGTCGCAGCGCGCAGATAGGAGCCAAGCCGCGTCTTTTCGATCAGCGCCCAGGTGGCGATGCAGACGATGAGCGAAATGGCGACGACGAAAGCGCGGTAATTCGGCAGGAACATGAAGCCGAGATTGGTGCCGCCGGCAAGCTCGCGCGGCACAGAATAGGGTTGGCCCGCCGCGCCATAAAGCCAGCGGAACGTGCCTTCCACCACCAGCGCCAGGCCGAAGGTGAACAGCAGCCCGTAAAGCGGATCGAGATCGTAAAGCCGCGACAGCAGGAAGCGTTCGACGATCGCGCCGAAAAGCGCCACGACGAAAGGTGTGACGATGAGCGCCACCCAGAAATTGATGCCGAAATACTGAAGGCCGAGGAAGGCGACGAAAGCACCGAGCATATATTGCGCGCCATGGGCAAAATTGATGACGCGCAGCAGGCCGAAAATGACGGCAAGGCCAAGCGACAGCAGCGCATAAAACGACCCGTTGATGAGGCCCACCAGCAATTGCCCGAGCAGTGCCTGAATTGGAACGCCGAAGATCATCGTCATCGTTAAACCCCCAGCACCTTGTTGAGCTCGCCCATGCGGCCGGAAAGCTCGCTGACCGGAAAATTGCTGACCATCTGGCCGTGATCCATCAGGTAGAAACGGTCGGCGATACGGCTGGCAAAACGGAAATTCTGTTCGACCAGAACAATGGTCATGCCGCGGCTCTTCAGCTTTTGCAGCACCTCGCCGATGCGCTGAACGATGACCGGGGCAAGTCCCTCGGTCGGTTCGTCAAGCAGCAGCACCTTCACCCCGGTGCGCAGGATGCGCGCCATGGCCAGCATCTGCTGCTCGCCGCCGGAAAGCTTGGTGCCGGGGCTGGTGCGGCGTTCGTAGAGATTGGGAAACAGCTCGTATATCTCATCGAGCGTCATGCCGCCGGATGCGACGACGGGCGGCAGCTTCAGGTTCTCCTCGACGCTCAGCGTCGCGAAGATGCCGCGCTCCTCCGGCACGAAACCGAGGCCGTATTTCGCCGTGCGATGCAGCGGCACCGGCATCAGATCCTTGCCACCCAGCTTGATGACGCCCTTGCGGTTGCGGATGATGCCCATGATGGTGCGCAGCGTCGTGGTCTTGCCCACACCGTTGCGGCCGAGAATGGTGATGGTTTCGCCCTCGCCGACGGTGAGATCGACACCGTGCAGGGCCTGGCTTTCGCCATACCAGGATTTCAGGTTGGAGACTTCGAGCATTGCCGCCATATCAAGCCTCCTCCGTGCCCATATAGGCCGTGCGCACACGCGGATCGGCGGCAACGGCGGCATAGTCGCCCTCCGCCAGAATTTCACCGCGTTGCAAGACCGTGACGTGGTGGCAGATATCGGCCACGACTTTCAGATTATGTTCGACCATCAGCACCGCGCGGGTTTTGGCTACCTCGCGGATGAGTTCGGCCACATGGGAGACATCCTCACCGCCCATGCCGGCCATCGGTTCATCGAGCAGCAGAACCTTCGGATCGAGCGCCAGCGTGGTGGCGATTTCGAGGACCCGCTTGCGGCCGTAAGAAAGATCGGCCGCAAGCGCATGTTTTTCCCGTGTCAGGCCGACCATGGCGATCAGCTCCTCGGCGCGGGCGTTCAGCCTGTCGAGCGAGGAGAGCGGCAGCCAGAACTGCGTTGCAAGGCTGTTCGGCCGCTGCAACGCCACCCGCACATTTTCCAGAACCGTCAGATGCGGAAACACCGCCGATATCTGGAAAGACCTGACGAGGCCGAGACGCGCCACCTTGTCCGGTGGCGTCCTTGTTATATCCGTTCCCATGAAGGTGATCGCCCCGCCTGTCGGCTGGAGAAACTTGGTCAACAGGTTGAAGACCGTGGTTTTGCCGGCGCCGTTCGGACCGATAAGCGCATGCACGCGGGCATGGTGGACGTCGAGATCGACGTTTTTCACGGCCGCGAATGCGCCGAAGGTCTTGGAGAGACCGCGCGCCGAAAGAACGACGCGAGGTTCGGCCTGCCCGGCAAGGGCGGGAGCGATCGTCATCAAGCTTTCCCCTTTTTATTCTTCTTTACTGCGTTACCAGCGGGCAACCGCTCTTTGCGGGGTCCATGAAGGCTTCCTTGCCGGGGATGGTGGCCAGTACCTTGTAATAATCCCACGGCTGCTTGCTTTCCTCCGGCTTCTTCACTTCCATGAGATACATGTCGTGGATCATGCGGCCATTGGCGGCCACATGGCCGTCCTTCGAGAAGACGTCATTGACCGGCATTTCCTTCATGGCCTTGGCGACGGCATCGGCATCGTCGGTGCCGGCCTTTTCGATGGCTTTCAGATAATGCAGCACGGCAGAATAGGTACCGGCATGGACCATGTTCGGCATGGCGCCAGTGCGTTCCTTGAAACGCTCGCCGAACTTGCGCGATTCATCGTCGCGGTCCCAATAAAAACCTTCCGTCAGCGTCAACCCTTGAGCCGCTTCGAGACCGAGGCCGTGGACTTCGGCAAGCGTGAAGAGAAGCGCCGCAAGCCGCTGGCCACCCGCCACGATACCGAATTCAGCCGCCTGCTTGATGGCGTTGGAGGTATCGAGACCGGCATTGGCAAGGCCGATGACCTTCGCGCCCGAAGACTGCGCCTGCAGCAGGAAGGAGGAGTAGTCCGTCGTTGCGAGCGGATGGCGCACGGAACCCAGAACCTTGCCGCCATTGGACTTGACGAAATTGGCGGTATTTTCTTCAAGCGAATAACCGAAGGCATAGTCGGCGGTCAGGAAGAACCAGCTGTCGCCGCCCTGCTTGACGAGCGCGCCGCCGGTGCCGACCGCCAGCGAATAGGTGTCATAGGCCCAGTGGAAACCATAGGGGCTGCACTGCTTGCCGGTCAGCTCGGTGGTTGCCGCGCCCGTATTGATGGTGATCTTCTTCTTGTCCTTCGACAGCGCCTGCACGGCAAGGCCGACCGACGACGAGGTCAGTTCCATAATCGAATCGACCTGTTCGGTATCGTACCATTGGCGGGCGATATTGGAGGCCACATCCGCCTTGTTCTGGTGGTCGGCGGTCACCACTTCCACCGGCGCATCGAGCACCTTGCCGCCGAAATCCTCGACCGCCATCTTCGCGGCTTCATAAGAGTATTTGCCGCCGAAATTGGCGTAGACGCCAGACTGGTCGTTCAAGATGCCGATCTTGACCTTGCCGTCCGAAATCTCGGCGGCATAAGCGGCGGTGCCAGCGGCCAGCGCCATGGCCGTGGATAAAACGATACTCTTGCGCATGACTTCTCCTCCCAGAGATGATTGCGAGCCTCAGATTGTCTGTGCAACGGTGAACGAACCGCGTGGGGGACCTGCATGCCATTGCACCCGAATGGTCACACCGCCCTCCTCAAAGCGATGCATCCTGAGCCTAGACTTCTCGAATTCGGCCGTTGACACAAGAGCGGGGCATCATCAAATTGCGAACAGGAACTGTTCATTTTTGAACAGAACTCTTGATGGGAGACAAATATGGCCACCCCTTTCACCTGGGACGACCTGCAATATTTTCTGGCCGTGGCCCGCACCGGACAGCTCTCATCGGCAGCCCGAAGCCTGCGCACCAGCCACGCCACCGTCTCCCGCCATATCGACCGGCTGGAATTCTCGCTTAAAACCAAGCTGTTCGAGCGAAACCCGCGCGGTTATGAACTCACGACCGTCGGGCGGCGGCTGGTGGATACGGTCGAGCGTATCGAGGCGGAAGCCGAAAGGCTGCAGTCGGATATTTCCGAAAGCGGCAGCCTGCTGCGCGGCGTGGTGCGGCTCAGCGCGCCTGAAGGTTTTTCCAATTTTTTCTTCGTGGAGAGGCTGAAAGACTTCGCCGTCACCCACCCCCACATCATGGTGGAGATGGTGACGATCCAGCAAATCATGGCGCTGTCCAAAAAGGAGGCGGATGTGGCGGTAACGCTCGATCCGCCAAAGGCCGGTCCCTACATCAATGAACAGATCATCGATTACACGCTGCATATCTATGCCTCGCGTTCCTATCTCGCCGGGCAGCCGAAAATCGTAAAGCGCGAGGACCTGCTCGACCACTTCTTCATCGGCTACGTGCAGGACCTGATCTTTTCACCGGGCCTCGATTATATGCGTGACGTGCTGCCGGGTCTGCGGCCGAGTTTCCAGTCCTCGAGCATTTTTGCGCAGCTGACCGCAACGCTGAGCGGCAGGGGGCTGTGCATCTTGCCGAATTTCATCGCCGCCCGCTTTCCGGATCTGCAAATGGTGCTTCCCGGTGAAGTGGAGCTGCGGCGAGGCTATTGGCTGACGAGCCACCAGGACCTTGCCAACGTGCCGCGGGTGCGCTCGCTTATGGATTTCATTCTCACCACGGCCCGCGCCCACCAAAATCTCTTCGTTCTCGACCGAAAGACGACCGCCTGAGCGGCATCGTTCACATTTCGGCGACACCGTGTCTACCGGTGGCGAATTGGAGAATGCGCTCAACTGCTTATATGACTGACAACAACGAAGCCGGCTGGCAAAGCCGGCATCCTCCGACATCTGGAAGGTCATCATGAAAAAGATCGGATTTTTATCCTTCGGCCACTGGACGCCCTCGCCCCAGTCGCAGACCCGCTCGGCTGCGGACACGCTGCTGCAATCGATAGACCTCGCCGTCGCGGCGGAAGAGCTGGGCGCCGACGGCGCCTATTTCCGCGTGCACCATTTCGCCCGCCAGCTTGCCTCGCCCTTTCCGCTGCTGGCCGCCGTCGGCGCGCGCACGAAAAAGATCGAGATCGGCACCGGCGTTATCGACATGCGTTATGAAAACCCGTTCTACATGGCGGAGGATGCCGGTTCGGCCGACCTCATCGCCGGCGGACGCCTGCAACTCGGCATCAGCCGCGGCTCGCCGGAGCAGGTGATCGATGGCTGGCGTTATTTCGGTTACCGTCCGGCCGAGGGCCAGAGCGAAGAAGACATGGCGCGTCAGCACACCGAAGTCTTCCTCGAGCTTTTGAAGGGCGAAGGTTTCGCTGAACCGAATCCGCGCCCGATGTTCCCGAACCCGCCCGGCCTTTTGCGGCTGGAGCCGCATTCCGAAGGGCTGCGCGAGCGCATCTGGTGGGGTTCGAGTTCCAATGCAACGGCGGTCTGGGCGGCAAAGCTCGGCATGAATTTGCAAAGCTCCACCCTGAAGACCGATGAAACGGGCGAGCCTTTCCATGTTCAGCAGGCGCAGCAGATCCGCACCTTCCGGGAAGCCTGGAAGGAAGCAGGCCACACCCGCGAGCCGCGTGTGTCGGTCAGCCGCAGCATCTTCGCTCTCGTCGACGACCGCGACCGGTCCTATTTCGGTTACGGCAACGAAGGCGACGACAAGATCGGTTATATCGACGACAAGACGCGCGCGATCTTTGGCCGCAGCTACGCCGCCGAGCCGGAAAAACTGATCGAACAGCTGAAAGCCGACGAGGCCATCGCCGAGGCCGATACGCTGCTCCTGACCGTGCCGAACCAGCTGGGCGTCGATTACAACGCCCATGTGATCGAGACGATTCTCAAGCAGGTGGCGCCGGCTCTCGGCTGGCGCTAAATTTGGAAAAATTGCATCATCCACACTCCGTCACCCCGGAATTGATCCGGGGTCCAGCGCGATCAAGTCGTTGATCGCGAAGGACTCTTTTCACGGCGCAGACGCGCCGTAGCTGGATGCCGGATCTAGTCCGGCATGACGGAGGACGGGCTTTCCCTCCCTTAAAATCCGGGCTGTATACCGCTGCTCATTTCACCGCCTTGCCATAACGGGCGAAGCTTTCAGCCAGCGGCGTGGTGCTGGCGCCGGGGTGCTCCGGACGTTTGTAAACGCCATCCCGCACATGGATCGGCTCCTCGAAATGATCCTTGATCCAGGGAATATATTCGAGAATGGTCGAAGCCGGGTGCCAGTAGCTCAGATGCACATGCACCTGGCTCATCTCGCCGGCATGCGGCACCACGGGCAGGCGATGGGCGAGCGCGAGATCGGCAACCTGAATATATTCGGTGATGCCGCCAAGCCGGGTCACATCAGGCTGGACATAGGCAACCGCACCGGCATCGATGAATGAGCGGAACGCATCCACCGTGTAAAGCTGCTCCCCGAGCGCAATCGGAATGGACGTATTGCGCGCCAGCCGCGCATGGCTCGTCACATCGTCATACCAGAGCGGCTCCTCGAACCAGTAAATGTCCAGATCCTTCGCCGCCGCGCAGAAACGCTGGCATGTGGGCAAATCCCACTTGCCGTTGCCGTCAATGGCGATGCGGATGGACGAACCGACACGCTTGCGAACGGCGGCAAGGCGGGCAATGTCGATATTCGGATCGTCGTGCCCGACCTTGATCTTCAGCCGGGTAAACCCATCCTCCTCCACCGCTCTCGCGCTACCCGCCAGCAAATCCTCCAGCGTGAAGGAAAGCCAGCCGATATCGGTATTATAGGCCTCCACCGCCGCGGTACGCGCGCCGCCGAGATAGTGCCAGAGCGGCACGCCCGCCTTTTTCGCCTTCAGGTCCCAGAGCGCAACGTCAATTGCGGCCAGCGCCAGATGGGTGATGCCCGCCCTGCCGACCCATTGCAGTGCCGGATAACGGGCCAGTTTCGTCCACAGCCTCGAGTGCTCCGATGCATCCTCCCCCAGAAGCAAGGGCGCGTAACAATCGCTGATGCAGGATGTGATCAGCCTGTCCGACGGCAGATGCGCGTGGGTGCCGGTAAAACCATAGCCCTCAAGGCCATCGCTGGTGGTGATCTTTGCACCGACGACGCCCCAATGGGTGATGCTGTGGGTGGAATCGGAAATGGATTCCGATGTCAGCGGCAGGTGCAGGATGAAAGGTTCGACAGCGGTAATTTTCATGATCGGTCATTCCTCGATTGCTGATTGCTTGCGGGGAGGAATAGACGCCGCGTCCCCGCGACCATGGCCGCGAAGATGGCTTTCGGGAAATCGCCAGACCGCCCTCCTCCAGCAGCCGGCTTCCGATGACGGATAGAGCTAAAGGAAAAACGGCTTTTGTAAAATAAAAAATTTTTTATTTTTAATATTCAGCCATTGCCAGTCCTTCGAAGCTGGGCAATGATGCCGCCATGAACTCGCTGGTCAAAGTCACGCTCGCCGAACAGGCGCATCAGGAACTGCGCGCGCGCATCGTCAGCGGCAAATTGCGCGGCGGCGAACGCCTGCTGCCCAATGAGCTTGCCGCCGATCTCGGCATCAGCCCCACGCCGGTGAAGGAAGCCTGCCTGAAACTCGAGGCCGATGGGCTGGTGGTCAATTCCTCCCGGCGCGGCATGGTGGTGCGCGATTTCACCGTGGAGGATGTGGAGGAACTTTACGCTGCCAGAATGCTGCTCGAAAAAGGCGCGGTGGAAGTGGCCTTCGACGCCGGGCAACTGGACGGAGCGCTGCACGCGGAACTTCTTAAAAGCCTTGCGAAACATCGTGAATTCGCCAAAGGTTCAACGCTCGACGAATTGTCGAAAGCGCTTTTTTACGACCGCAGCTTCCACACGACCCTTGTGTCGGCGGCGCGCATTCCGGTCATTTCCGGCTCGCATGAGCGCATTCTCGACCAGACCCACACGGTTTTCGTCTCGATCCTTGGCGACTACGCCCGCTCGGTCGAGGAGCATCAGAATATCGCCGATGCCATCGCCGCCGGCAGCAAGGCCCAGATCGTCGATGCCCTGTGGCGGCATCTCGAGCGCAGCCGCCAGAATACGCTGCGCCAGGTCCGGCTGCTCAAAGAGGCTGGCGCCTGATCATTCCGCATATTAGGGGAGGAACCGACATGATGCGCCACAAGCCGGACACCGCAATGAGAGCGGCGCGAGCCACAACCGCCCCGTTCCGCATGGGGATTTCGCATCGATGACAGACCGGCTTTCCGCTGCAACCCTGCCCCGCCTGCCGCAATCCGTCACGACACCCGCCTATGACCGCCGAAGCGTCACGCCCGGCATCGTCCACCTCGGCGTCGGGGCCTTTCATCGGGCGCATCAGGCGGTTTTCATCGACGATTGCCTTAATCGCGGCGAAACCCGATGGGGCATCGTCGCCGCATCGCTGCGCAGCCCGGACACGCGCGACGCCATCGAGCCGCAGGATAATCTCTACACTTTTTGTCTGCGAGACGGTGAGAGCGAGCGCCTGCGCATCATCGGTTCGATTCTCGAAACCATCGTCGCCCCGGAAGAGCCCGAGCGGCTGGTGGAGCGGATGGCCGATCCGCGCGTCCTCATCGTCACACTGACCGTGACGGAAAAAGGTTACCTGACCAATCTCGCCTCCCGCAGCCTGCTGCGCGATCATCCCGATATCGTCCATGATCTCGAAAACCCGGAGCGGCCGCGCTCCATCTTCGGCTTCATCCTTGCCGCTACACGGCGCAGGCGCAGGCAAGGTTCTCAGCCCCTGACGCTCCTTTCCTGCGACAACCTGCCCGCCAACGGCCATGTGCTGCAAAAGCTTCTGCTGGAATTTGCGGAACTGGCAGATCCGGAACTGGCTTCCTTCATCGAAACCAATATTACCTGCCCCTGCTCGATGGTGGACCGGATCGTTCCCGCCACCACGGATGCGGACCGGGAGGCGATTTCGGCCGCACTCGGCCTCAGCGACGCCTGGCCGGTGGTGGCCGAACCCTATTTCCGTTTCGTCATTGAGGACCGTTTTCCGCATGGAAGGCCGGCGCTCGAGAAATCGGGCGTGGAATTCGTCGGCAATGTCGAGCCATACGAGCATATGAAGCTCAGAATGCTGAACGGCTCCCACAGCGCCATCGCCGCCATCGGCCAGATTGCCGGCCTTGCGACCGTGGCGGATGCCTGGGGTGAAAAACCCGTGCGCGATTTCATCGACGCCTATTGGCGCGAGATCGAACGGACGCTCGACCCCGCCGTCGACGGGGCGGAATTCGCAGCCGGCCTGCGGGAGCGTTTCGCCAATCCCTCATTGCAGCACAAGACCATGCAGATCGCCTCCGATGCATCGCAGAAAGTACCACTGCGCATTCTTGGCCCCTTGCGTGAATTGCTTGCGGAGAAGGCTGAAAGCCGGACGGTCATTTTCGCCGTCGCGCTCTGGATCAGGTCCTGCGCGGACAAGAATGAAAAGGGGCAGCCGATCACCATTCTCGATCCCGCTTTCAAGGAGTGGGATGCGCCGGATCAACTGGCAATGGCGCCGGATGCGGTCGTCGACCATTTTCTGACTTTCGAACGCACATTTGGCAGCGACCTGCCCAGGAACGAAACCTTCGTCCCAACCCTGAAAGCCGCCTATCGCGACATTCGGGAACACGGCGCACTTGCGGCAATCGAGCGTTTCCTGAAGTCCTGAAAAAGAACAGGCCGGAAATCCGGCCTGTTCCTAACCTCGGTCGTCGGCCTTCAGGCTGTCGCTGCCAGCCGTGCCGCCTTGCGGCGTTCCACGCGGGCGCGGATGGCATCGACATCCGTGATCGGTGTCGCGGCGAAGAGCTGGCGGGTATAGGGGTGCTTCGGATCGGCGAAGAGTTCCTCGCGCGTGCCCTGCTCCACCGCCACACCCTTCGAAATGACCATCACATCGTCAGCGATGTAACGCACCACAGAGAGATCGTGGCTGACGAAAACATAGGTCAGCTCGAATTCTTCCTGAAGGTCGGCGAGAAGGTTCAGCACCTGCGCCTGCACGGAAAGATCGAGCGCGGAGACCGGCTCGTCCAGCACCAGCAGCGCCGGGTTCAGCATCAGTGCGCGCGCAATGGCGATGCGCTGGCGCTGGCCGCCGGAGAACATGTGCGGATAACGGTTGAAATGCTCAGGACCGAGACCGACCTTCACCAGCATGGCTTCGGCCCGCTCGCGGCGCTCGGAAGCCGGTATTTTGGTGTTGATGACCAGCGGCTCCATCAGCACGTCTCCCACCTTCTGGCGCGGATTGAGGCTGCCATAGGGGTTCTGGAACACCATCTGCACCTTGGAGCGCATCTCCGTATCGGGACGGCGTCTGGCGATATCGACCGGCTTGCCTTCGATCTTCAGTTCGCCGCCGGATGCCGGATCGATCAGCGCGATGATGCGGGCCAGCGTCGATTTACCGGAGCCGGATTCACCGACGATGGCCAGCGTCTTGCCGCGCTCGACAGCAAAGTCGATGCCCTTCAGGGCCTGCACCGTCTTGGCGCCGCCGAACAGGCCGCCGGGAACGTGATAGTCGCGGGTAATGCCCCTGCCTTCGACAACGATACTCATTGAACGCCCTCCTTGCCGAAGAAATCGGAAACCGTGGGCAAACGGTCGCCGGTCGCATTTTCCGGCAGGGCCGAAAGCAGTGCCTTGGTATAGGGATGCTGCGGAGCCTCGAACAGGCTCAAGACATCCGCCTCCTCCATCTTGCGGCCCTTATATTGCACCACGACGCGGTCTGCGGTTTCCGCCACAACGCCCATGTCATGGGTGATGAGGATCAGCGCCATGCCATATTCCGCCTGCAGGTTCATCAGCAAATCGAGAATCTGCTTCTGGATCGTCACATCGAGCGCGGTGGTCGGCTCGTCGGCGATCAGCAGGCGCGGTTTGGAGGCGATCGCAATCGCGATCATCACGCGCTGGCACTGGCCGCCCGACATCTGGTGCGGATAGGCCTTGAGCTTGGTTTCCGGCTCGGGAATGCCGACAGCCCGGAACAGCTCCAGGGCGCGGGCACGCGCGGCAGCGCCGCTCATGCCGAGATTGAGGCGCAGAACCTCCTCGATCTGGAAACCGACCGTGAAGGACGGGTTGAGCGAGGCGACCGGCTCCTGGAAGATCATGGTGATCTCGCGACCGATCACCCGGCGGCGCTCCTGCGGCGACATCGCCAAAAGGTTCTTGCCGTCGAAGGTCATCTCGTCGGCGGTAATCGTCGCCGTATCGGGCAGAAGCCCCATGACAGCGAGCATCGATACCGACTTTCCGGAACCGGACTCGCCGACGATGGCCAGCACCTCGTGCTTGTCGACGGAGACATCGATGCCGTTGACGGCCGTGAAGGCTCCGGTGGCGGTTGCGAATTTGACGGTGAGGTTCTTGATTTTCAGCAGGCTCATCGCTCAGCTCCGCTTCAGTTTGGGATCGAGCGCATCGCGCAGGCCGTCACCCATGAGGTTGATGGCGAGCACCGAGATCAGGATCGTCAGGCCCGGAAGGGTCACGACCCACCAGGCGCGCAGGATGAATTCACGCGCTTCCGCCAGCATCGTGCCCCATTCGGAGGCAGGCGGCTGCGCGCCCATGCCGAGGAAGCCGAGAGCCGCCGCATCGAGAACGGCGGACGAGAAGGAAAGCGTCGCCTGAACGATCAGCGGCGCAAGGCAGTTCGGCAGGATGGTCTTGAACATCAGCCGGAAATTGCCGGCGCCTGCCACGCGGGCGGCGGTGACATATTCGCGCCTGAGTTCGCTCATGACCGCCGCACGTGTCAGACGCGCGAAATGCGGCTGGTAGACGATGGCAATCGCGATCATGGCATTGGTGAGACCCGGCCCGAGGACCGCAACCAGCACCAGCGCCAGAAGCAGCGACGGAAACGCCAGAATGACGTCCATCACGCGCATGATGACGGTATCCACCCAGCCGCCGAAGAAGCCGGCGACGAGACCGATGACGATACCGCCGACAAGGGCGATGGAGACGACGACGACGCCGATGAACAGCGAATATTGCGCGCCGTAGATCAGCCGGGACAGCATGTCGCGGCCCACCGCATCGGTGCCGAAGAAGAAGCCGGCGCGGCCGCCTTCCTGCCAGACCGGCGGGACGAGCAGCGCATCGCGATATTGTTGTGTCGGATCATGCGGGGCAAGGATGGGCGCGAAAATCGCCACCAGCACAAGCAGGATGAAGACGGCAAGCCCGATGACGGCGCCGCGGTTCTGGCGGAAATAGAACCAGAAATCGGCAAGCATCCGGCGGCGGATGGCGGCGTCCGAAAGGCGGACGCCGGGGGTGGTGGTCACATCGGTCATTTGTGACGGATCCTCGGATTGATGAGGCCATAGGTCAGATCGACGAGCAGGTTGACGATCATCACCAGACCCGCGATCAGGAGCAGGCCGCTCTGCACGACCGGATAATCACGGCGCGAGATGGAATCGATCATCCACTTGCCGATACCCGGCCAGGAAAAGATGGTTTCGGTCAGGATGGCGCCCGCCATCAGCACGCCGATCTGCAGGCCGATGGTGGTGATGACCGGGATCATGGCGTTGCGCAGCGCATGAATGCCGACGACGCGGGCGGACGACATGCCCTTGGCGCGGGCGGTGCGCACATAATCCTCACCCATGACTTCCAGCATGGCCGAGCGCGTCTGGCGCGCAATCACCGCCAGCGGAATGGTGGCGAGCACGACGGAGGGCAGGATGAGATGCGAAAAGGCCGACGCGAAGGCGCCCTTCTGGCCGGAAATCAGGCTGTCGATCAGCATGAAACCGGTGACGGAGGGGAAGAAATACATCAGCGAGATGCGGCCCGACACCGGCGTCCATTGCAGGATGCCGGAGAACATGATGATGAGCAGCAGCCCCCACCAGAAGATCGGCATGGAGAAGCCGACGAGCGCGGTCGTCATGGAAATCTGGTCGAACCAGGAACCGCGACGGATGGCGGCGATGACGCCGACCGGCACGCCGATCAGGGTTGCGATGATGATGGCGACGAGACCAAGCTCAACCGTCGCGGGGAAGAGCGACAGGAACTCGGTGAGAACCGGCTTCTTGGTGACCAGCGAATTGCCGAGATCGCCCTGAAGCAGCCGTCCGAGGAAATGAAGATATTGCTGCCAGATGGGCTGGCTGAAGCCGAGCTGTTCGGCAAGCTGCGCATGCCGTTCGGGTGAAATGCCGCGTTCGCCCGCCATCAGCAGCACGGGATCTCCCGGCAGGACGCGCACGAAGGAGAAGGCGACAAAGGCGATCCCGAGAAATGTCGGAACGAGATAGAGAAGTTTGCCGAGAATGAACCGGATCATGGCTTTTTCCTGAAAAGACGCGCGGAAGAACAGGGTTCTTCCGCGCGTCCGTTGTTTGGGATTATTCCGCGATGTCGACGTTTTCGAAGGTGAAGTCGCCAAGCGGGCTCATGGTGAAGCCGGAAACCTTGGCGGACATCGGAACGAACTGCGTGGAATGCGCAAGCGTCGCCCACGGAGCCTGTTCCTTGAAGATCACCTGCGCCTGCTCGTAAAGCTTGGTGCGCTCGGCAACGTCAGTCGCCTGCTTCGCCTTGGAAATCAGCTCGGAGAACTCCTTGTTGCACCACTGCGCACGGTTCGTGCCGCCTTCGCCCGCCGAAGCGCAGGAAAGCAGAACGCCCATGAAGTTGTCCGGGTCACCGTTGTCACCGGTCCAGCCGAGGATGACGGCGCCGTCGCGGTTCACTTCGGTCGACTTCTTGAGGTATTCACCCCATTCATAGGAGACGATCTCGGCCTTGACGCCAACCTTGGCGAAATCCGCCTGGATGAGTTCGGCGGTGCGGCGTGCGTTCGGCATGTAAGGACGCTGAACCGGCATTGCCCAGATCTTCATCGACAGATCCTTGACGCCAGCGGCTTCGAGAGCCTTCTTGGCCGCTTCCGGATCGTAAGCATCGTCCTTGATGCTGTCGTTATAGGACCACATGGTCGGCGGGATCGGGTTCTTGGCAACCTGACCGGCGCCCTGGAACACGGCGTCGATGATGGCCTGCTTGTTCATCGCCATGTTCAGCGCCTTGCGGACTTCCGGCTTGTCGAAAGGCGCAACGGTGGTGTTGTAGGCGAAGTAGGCGACGTTCAGACCCGACTGTTCATCGAGCTTGAGGTTGGAATCGGCGCGGATGGCGGCAAGGTCAGCCGGTGCCGGGTAAGGCATCAGGTGGCATTCGCCGGCCTTCAGCTTCTGCAGACGAACGGCGGCGTCCGGCGTGATCGCGAAGATCAGGTCGTCGATCTTCGGTGCTTCGCCCCAGTAGTCGGCGTTCTTCTGGTAGCGGATGACCGCGTCCTTCTGATAGGCGACGAACTTGAACGGGCCCGTGCCGATCGGCAGGTTGTTGAAGTCTTCCTTGGTGCCGGCCTTTTCCAGCGTATCGGCATATTCCTTCGATACGATGGAGGCGAAAGGCATGGCGATGTTGGCGAGGAACGGCGCTTCCGGACGCGTCAGCACGAACTTGACGGTGTAATCGTCGACCTTGACGATTTCCTTGATCAGCGACGGCATTTCCATGGAGTTGAAATATTCGTAGGTGATGCCTGCGATATACTGGTTCCACGGGTTCTTCGCATCGCGCTGGCGGTCGTAGCTGAAGATCACGTCATCGGCGTTGAATTCGCGGCTCGGCGTGAACTTGTCGTTGGCGTGCCACTTCACGCCTTTGCGCAGGTGGAAGGTATATTCCAGACCGTCGCTCGAAACTTCCCATTTTTCGGCAAGGCCGGGCTCAACTTCGGTCGTGCCCTTCTTGAACTCGGTCAGGCGGTTGTAGACCGGATGCGCGGAAGCGTCGAAGGTGCCGCCAGCGGTGTAGGGCGACGGATCGAAGCCTTCCGGCGATGCCTCGGAGCAATAAACGAAGGTCTTCGCCATGGCGGGCATGGCGGAAGTGATCGCAATCGCAGAGGCGATAAGCAAACTGCGGGTCAGCGTTTTCATCTGGTGGTCCTTTCCCTCTTTCTGAGTTCCTGCGGCCCCGTCCGGGGGCCTACCTCTTCTGGTCAGCAGCGACATGGGAGGCCCGTGTCGCCGTTCGGTCCTTTGCCTCCCGACCAATTACCCGGCGACCGGCTGAAACAACCGGTCGAGGTTCTTCTCCGGTGGGCAGAACCAGCGCGGTCCCGCCTCCGTCATATAGGCTATATCCTCGAGACGGACGCCGCATTCGCCATAAACGCACAGCATCGGCTCGATGGAAAAACACATGCCCGGCTCCAGCGCCGTGGCATTTCCTGCAACGATATAGGGTTCTTCGTGAATATCCAGCCCAAGCCCGTGGCCGGTGCGGTGCGGCAGGCCGGGAAGCTGATAATCCGGGCCGAAACCGGCCGCTTTCAGGCTGTCGCGCGCGGCCCTGTCCACATCCGAGCAGGCAGCGCCGACTTTGGCTGCGGCAAAGGCCGCCGCCTGCGCGTCGCGCTCGGCGTTCCAGAGGAAACGCTGCCGTTCCGTCGGTTTGCCGAAGACATAGGTGCGGGTGATATCGGAACGATAGCCATGAAGAATGCCGCCGAGATCGACCAGCACCATATCGCCTTCGCTGAGCGTCTGCGCATGGGGCACGCCATGCGGATAGGCCGTCGCCTCGCCGAACTGCACCGCCACGAAAAGCGGCTTCAGGCCAAGCACAATATGAGCCGTGTTAACGAAATCAGCGACTTCCGTGGTGGAAACACCAGGACGCAGCCCCTCGAACACGGCCTTCTGCACGCCGTAGCTCGCATCCATCGCCGTCTGGATGATGGCGATCTCGGCTGCGGATTTGACCTGCCGCTGGGCGACGATCATCGGCTGGGCGGAAATGATGCGCCCTTCAAGACGCTGCATGAGGGCCGATGCGAAGACAAAGGGGGTGGCGGGATCGATCGCGACAAGATGACCGGGACAGACCAGCGCCTCAATGCGCCTTGCCATCAGGTCGAAGGGGCTTTCATCCTCTTCCCAGACGACAACCTCACCCGCAATGCGGATGAGCGTCTGAAGCTTCGGCTCCTCGAAGGTCGGGCTGACATAGACCGGCACACCTTCCGCCGGCACCAGGGCGCCGTGAATGCGCTCGGAAAGACCAAGCGACAGGCCGGTATAATAGGTTAGCGACGATGATGCATCGAGCCAGACCGCCTTGATATTTTGCTGGATCATTCGCGCCTGCAGGCCGCGTAGTCGCAACCTGAGCTCGTCTTCAGCGATCGATGAAACCGCGATCGGCTGAAACCGCTTCAGCGCCTCTTGAAAGTCTGCCATTCTCTCCCCGCCGCTTTCGGGCCGCAGACACAGGCGTGCCGACAACCTCCCAAGCGTTCTTTTGCCCATGCTTAAACACAGGGCGGGGGGTAAGCAATGGCCCGGCAGGGCGCGCCACCACAAAACTGTGCAAATTTATCTAGACATAACGAAAATGTGATCGATGCACGCCTGATTTCAACATTCGTTGCCTTGACGCAGAAATTCAAAATCCCCCGGAAATCCAAGGGGAGACTGCGGAGCGTCTTCAGCACCGAGCCGGTGCACGGGAAGTAAACGGCCAAAAATATTCAAGGAAAAGACGCCCAGAAAAGGAAAAAGCCTGCCGCGGGAGGAGGTGCGGCAGGCTTCAAACTTGATCGGTGATTGGGAGGAGGAGTACCACCGATCCACATCGAGCGACGCTGGGAGGAGGAGTGCGTCGCTTCGATGATTTGAATATAGCGGTATCCGTGATTTTTAACAGAGCAAGTCTCGCAATGCAGCATTGCATTTCTGCATAGCTCGAAAATTCCTGCCCGGTTTTTCAGCACTCCCCAAAATCGCGGGAAAATCAGCTGTCCCGATAGACCTGGAAACCGGCGAAGGACTGGTTGACCGGCATGAGTTCGAGGCTGTTGATGTTGATATGCTTGGGCTGCGAGGCGACCCAGTAGATGGTGTTGGCAATATCGTCCGCCGTGATCGGATTGACGCCCTTGTAGAGATTGTCCGAGGCTTCCTGATTGCCGCCGGTGCGCACCAGCGTAAATTCCGTTTCGCACATGCCAGGCTCGATGGATGTCACCCGCACGCCCTTGCCATGCAGGTCGGAACGCAGGCCGAGCGAAAACTGCCGCAGGAACGCTTTGGTACCGCCATACACATTGCCGCCCGTATAGGGGTAATGCGCGGCCACAGACGAGAGGTTGACGACAATACCCTTGCGCCCGATCAGCGTCGGCAGCAGATGGTGGGTGATGTTCAGGAGACCGGTGATGTTGGTGTCCACCATGATCTGCCAGTCTTTCAAGGGCACCTGCGGTGCGGGCGCGGTGCCGAGTGCGAGACCGGCATTGTTGACGAGAACGTCGATATCCCGGAAGCCTTCCGGCAATCCGGACAGCGCCTTTCCTGTCGCCTCCTCGTCGGTGATATCGAAGGCGAGGCCATGAAAGGCGGAACCGAGCTCCGCGGAAAGCGCCTCCAGCCGTTCCGCCCGCCGACCCGTGCCGATGACCTTCCAGCCCTCCTTGACGAAGCGCCGCGCCGTGGCCTGTCCGAAGCCGGATGTCGCGCCGGTGATGAGGATGGTTCCGCTCA
The DNA here is from genome assembly GCF_053522465.1 of Agrobacterium sp. 22-214-1. Classification (NCBI taxonomy): domain Bacteria; kingdom Pseudomonadati; phylum Pseudomonadota; class Alphaproteobacteria; order Hyphomicrobiales; family Rhizobiaceae; genus Agrobacterium; species Agrobacterium sp. 22-214-1. The sequence continues at coordinate 77,564 of NZ_JBNWCK010000004.1, forward strand.
TGATGATGCCTCCACTCTATTCGTTTTTTCAGGGTCAATCGGTGTCAGTAACTTTTCGGCCGCCGCCGCGAGACAGCGCCTGTAGGCCTCGAGATCCGTATACAAAGCCTCTTCGGGAGCATCGCCAACGATGATGACGCCGCCGCGCCGCAAAATCCCGCCATGCAGCATGAGATTGTCGACCATGTCGAAATTCTCGATCGACAGCCCGTCCGGCCCGCGATAACGGCCCGTTTCATCCAGGGTGGCGACGCCACCATAATGCGCCTTGATGCGGGTGAAGTGATTGGCCGCGACATTGGTATAGGCGAAAACCGGCTTGCCCAGCGCACACATGAAGCCCAGCTCATAGCTGGTTCCCGTATCGGCGGCGATGCCGCGAAACGGCGTGAGGTTGGCGATCACCGCATCCGCTTCCAGCATCATCCGCTCATCGACGGCATTGATGTTGCAGCCGTGACCGACCCTGGTATCCGCCGGCGGAATTTGCAGATCGCCCGGCGAAAGCGGCGTGAAACCGGCTTCCCGCGCCAGCGAGGCCTTGAGATCGAGCATTTCGCGCGCGTTCGGGAGGAAGACTTCCGGTCCGGCGAGATAGATTTTCTTTGTCATCGGGAATTCATGCGATTTGTCAGGAAAGGATTTCCCGACCCTAACCCGGGGACTTTCGCAAAGGCAAGTGCCAAGGGCGTGCAGCGTGACGCACCGGGCGAGCCGATAAAACGGTATCGTCCCGCCGCTCTTTCCGTTATAGCCGGAGCAAGAAACTGGAATTTCTGGAGCAGGACATGGCAGCACCCATCCGTTACCACGAAGGCGATATTTCCGCCGAAGATGCCGCGCGTTACACCGGCGCCATCGCAATCGATACGGAAACGCTGGGACTGGTGCCGCGCCGCGACCGCCTCTGTGTCGTTCAGCTTTCGCCGGGCGACGGCACGGCGGACGTCATTCGCATTGCCGCCGGCCAGAGGCAAGCGCCGAACCTCGTACGGATGCTTGCCGACCCTGCCCGCCAGAAGATTTTTCACTATGGCCGTTTCGATATCGCCGTTCTGTTCCACACCTTCGGCGTGACGACCACACCGGTCTTCTGCACCAAGATCGCCTCGCGACTGACCCGAACCTATACGGACCGGCACGGGCTGAAGGATAACCTCAAGGAAATGCTGGAAGTCGATATTTCCAAGGCCCAGCAATCTTCCGACTGGGCGGCCGAGACCCTGTCGCCGGCCCAGCTCGAATATGCCGCCTCCGACGTGCTGCACCTGCACGCGCTGCGCGACAAGTTGACAGGGCGTCTCGTGCGTGACGGCCGCCTCGACCATGCCGACGCCTGTTTCGCCTTTCTGCCGACCCGCGCGAAGCTCGACCTCCTCGGCTGGGAAGAAACCGATATTTTCGCCCATAGCTGAGCGAGCCCGCATCCGGTTTAAGCACTGATTTACCAGAATTGCCTATTCTCGGCCGCAACTTTGGGCGGCCGGGGACTTTGAGGGATGATTACTCCGCTACAGCAGACAGCGGGCATTGCAGTCAGCGACCTCATGCGCTCGATGGTCCAAACCATCGAGGAACGCCAGCGCGAAGAGCAGGAAAAGGCCAACGGCACCAAAAAGGACGATGCGGTCAAGACAAACCCGCAGCCGGACGAAAGCCAGCGCGCCGCCAATGAGAAGATAAGCGCCTATCTCTTCGGCGTCATGAAGCCGGATGCCGATGCCTTCGCCTCGCTTGTCTCCCGTTTTTCCTCCGCGCTGGGCATCACACAGGAAAAGGACGAATCGAGCTTTTCCTTCGCACGAAGACTTCAGGATGCGCTGACCCTGACCGACAGCTTCGAAAAAACCGATGCTCAGGGGAAAGCCACAAAGATTTCCCTGAAATCCTTCGGCGTTTCGGAGGCTGAGGTCGTGGACGTGCTGAACAATGGCGTCAACACCAAGACCGATCCCATGGCCGCCCTTGCCGCCCGCATCGCGAAGGGTGCAGGCCTCACAGGCACGGAAGAGGATTTCGGCGAGCAGATGTCGAAAGCCATCATGGCGGCGCGCGCGACCCTGCCGAAAAACGTCGACGATCTGGAAGAATCGACCGGCCTCAAACAACTCGGCGTCTCCGCCCGTCAGATGATCTCCGCCATCGCCAACCCCTATGGCGATGAGGCGCGCGCGGTGAAGGAGGCCTTGGACGAACAGGCGCAGGGCACCCGCTTCATGACGCGTGAAACCCTGAAGGTCATCCAGCGTCTCGAAGATGTCGCCGATCCCAAAACCAGGGAAGAGTTGCAGGCCGAACACGGCAAGGATCGTATCGGCGAAATCAACGATGCCGAGGTGAAGGCGGAGCGGGAACAGGATATTCAGGCGCGCGATGCGCAGGGCAAGCTTGAAGACGCGCAGGAGCTTCAGGACGTCGTGAAGGAGCATATCGATGCTTCCGGCGACGAAAAAACGGAAAGCGTCGACCCGCAGGCGCCGGCCGACACATCGTCGGAAACGGCCCTGATCGCCGTGCTTGCGGCTGCGCCTGCTGAGCAAGCCGCCCCGGCGGAAAACGAAAATGAGCCTGCGAAGACAGACGCAGGTACCGATCCGGCCGATGCGGAAGACGACGGCGAAAAACTGCTCGATGCGCAGGCGCTTGTCGAAGACACCCGCAACGCCATTTTGCCGATCTCGATCGACGACAATGGCCTTTATGAACTGCTGAAGAAAAAGGCGGCATGATTGCCGCTTCCGATCGTCACTTGAGCGAAACATGATGTGAGTTCAGACATGACCGATATTTCCAGCCTATCCGGCAGCGCCGTTTACGACACAGAACCCAATGCCGCGCAGGCGCTGCTATCCATGGCCGCCCCGTCGCTCGTTCCGGATGATGCGGCCTTCACCGCGCCCGCTGAGGAAGACAGCCTCATCGAACCGGTGAACATTCAACCGGATCGAAATCTTCCCAAGGCAAGCTGGCTCGATGCCATGCCGCCGGAAGCTTTTGAGACGGCGCCCAGCGATCCCGACCATATTTCCTCGGTCAATTCCGACGATAACGGTCTTTACCGCATGTTCATCGGCGTTTCGCCCTGACCGGACGCGCAATTCGTTGGTTAGCCAAATCTTAATATCTGCAAGCCAAGATTGAGCTTGATGATTCTGTATGCGCTGCAACCGGCATTGCGGCCAGAGGCGTATACGGCGCTCCCGCATGAGCGGGCGAGATGACACCTGTCCATCACCGGCGCGGCGATTTTTCAACATTCAAGCCAGATGCGGATCACAGAGCCAATGGGGATTGGCCCTTTCGCAGCCAGCGGCGGTCACCGATAGAAACGGAGCGCAGCATGTTACCGCCTGTACCGAAAATTGCGGCAACCGATGCCGCCTATGGAACCACGGTTTCACTGACACCGCGCGAGCAGGTGAAACAGACTGCACCGCCGCAACCGAACACTCCCGCCCCTGAAAACAGCAGCCTTTTTGCCCGCGCGGCAATCGCCTCCCTTGCCAGCGAATTTCAGCTCTCGCGCAGCACCGCCGTTCTGGCGGAAGCGCTCGGCAAGCTGATGAACCTGCCCCGACGGGATGGCGAAGCCATAGAGACCTATGTGACGCGGCTGACGGAGGCGCTCCGCACCCTGCCCGCGCCACAACGCCTGGCACTGGAACAGCAGGTCGGCAAGGCCCTGCAGGGCCTGACCCTTTCGATGCTCGCCGAAATCCTGAAACAGCCGACCGGGCCGGATGCTGCCCGCCTCGCGCTGCTGATCGAGCTTTCCCGTTACAAGGGAACGGATCTTGCGGCAAAGGCGGTGGTTTCCTCCTATCAGCAGAACAATTCCTCCAATCCCGCCGCCGCGCAATCGGCCCAGCCGAAACAGCAGAACGCGCAGAGCCAGAATGCGGAGGCTCGCCCGTCTCCGGCCGCGACAGCGCAGGCGGCAAATTCCGCCACCGTCAGCCGGCTCCTGCCAATGCTCATCGGGCCGCTCGCCCTCAGTGGCGCAGCGATGAAAGCCACGGTGGCGGCGCTAACGGCGCAACTGGACCCCCGGCCCACGCTTTCCACCCCGCCTGCCGACACACATGATACGCCGACCGTTGCCGCAAAGCCGGATGGAAGAGCCGAAAACGCGGTACGTCCGCTTCCGCCACAAGCCGGCAGCGTGATGAAGGAAGTGTCGGCCGAGGCCCGCCCGGCAAATCCGCCCCGCGCCGAAACCGGCGAAGCCCGCCCTGCCCTTGCGCATCGGGAGACGATGAAGCCGGAGCAGAAAGAAATCCGCACGGGCCTTACCCCGCCATCCGGTTTGTTCGCAGACGACGCCGAGACCGTGAACAGCCTGCTGCTTGCCGCCACCGCCGGCAAACTTCCGCTCAAGCCGACCGGCACGCAAGAGCCTCCGCCCGCACAGCAGGGTGTTGCACAGCAACCGTCCGACGATCAGCCCGCCGAAAAACCGGCCCTCGCAACAGCCGCCGCCCGCCCCTCGGGTGAGGAAACGGAAACTGCGACCCAACGCCCCGAAACCCAGCCGCTGCCGCGGGGCATGCTGGACCCGGAAGCGAGGATGGCGATGCTGGAGCAATCGGCTTCGCAATCGTTGATCGCCGCGGCTCTGGTAAAAGACGGCACACCGCTGCCTCTCGTCGCCTATCCGCCGGCGGATGAGGACTATGAATCGGAAACGCCGCCGCGCGGAGGCGGTCCGTTTTCCGAGGATGAGGCAAACGACGAGGCCGAAGCCGGCGCTGATAATTCCGACGGTCAGGACGAAAAAGAAGAGCGCATCGCCGCCAATGACGGGATCGACACGCAGGAAAGCCCGACAGCGGTGGCTTCCGACGACAGCGCGGAAAATTATTATCTGAAGATGAGCGGCATGCTCTGAATTCGGCGTGGTCAGATTGGAATGTAAGTCGCGCCAATCACGCCGACGTCATCCTCGGGCCTGTCCCGAGGATCTGCGACCGATTGATTTTATTCGACGTGATTAGATCCTCGGCACAGGGCCGAGGATGACGTCGAGAGAAGCCTTACCCTTCGCGCTCAAGCGGGCAAGGCCCGGTGAACCCAACAAAAAAACCCGCCGGAAATTCCGGCGGGTTCTTCATTTCAAAGATCGGAGCGATTATTCGCCGCGGTTCTTCAGAGCCGCGCCGAGGATGTCGCCGAGCGAAGCGCCCGAGTCGGACGAACCGAACTGTGCGACGGCTTCCTTCTCTTCAGCGATTTCCAGAGCCTTGATCGAAAGCATGACCTTGCGGTCCTTCTTCGAGAAGTTGACGACGCGGGCGTCGACAACCTGGCCAACAGAGAAGCGCTCGGGGCGCTGCTCGTCGCGGTCACGGGAAAGATCAGCGCGACGGATGAACGAGGTGAGGTCTTCGTGGTTGACGAGCTTCACTTCGATGCCGCCATCGTTGACGCCGATGACTTCAGCGGAAACGACTGCGTTCTTGCGCAGGTCGCCGGAAGAAGCGGCTTCGCCGACAGCATCCTTGCCGAGCTGCTTGATGCCGAGCGAGATGCGTTCCTTCTCGACGTCAACGTCGAGAACGACAGCCTTGACGACGTCACCCTTGTTGTACTCTTCGATGACCTGCTCGCCCGGACGGTTCCAGTCGAGATCCGACAGGTGAACCATGCCGTCGACATCGCCTTCGAGGCCGATGAACAGACCGAATTCGGTCTTGTTCTTGACTTCGCCTTCAACTTCAGTGCCGGCCGGATGGCTGTAGGCAAATGCCTGCCACGGGTTTTCCAGCGTCTGCTTGAGGCCGAGCGAGATACGGCGCTTGGACGGATCGACTTCGAGAACGACAACGTCGACTTCCTGGCTCGTGGACAGGATCTTGCCGGGATGGACGTTCTTCTTGGTCCAGGACATTTCGGAAATGTGGATCAGGCCTTCGATGCCCGGCTCCAGCTCGACGAATGCACCGTAGTCGGTGATGTTCGTGACCGTACCGGAGATCTTCTTGCCAACCGGGTACTTGGCGGAGATGCCATCCCACGGATCGGACTCGAGCTGCTTCATGCCGAGCGAGATGCGGTGGGTTTCCTGGTTGATGCGGATGATCTGAACCTTGACCTGCTGGCCAATGTTGAGGATTTCCGAAGGATGGTTGACGCGGCGCCATGCCATGTCGGTAACGTGCAGCAGGCCGTCGATGCCGCCGAGGTCAACGAACGCACCGTAATCGGTGATGTTCTTGACGACACCGTCAACAACCTGGCCTTCTTCGAGGTTCTGAACGATTTCAGAACGCTGCTCGGCACGCGACTCTTCGAGAACCGTGCGGCGCGAAACAACGATGTTGCCGCGACGCTTGTCCATCTTGAGGATTTCGAAGGGCTGCGGGTTGTGCATCAGCGGGGTAACGTCGCGGATCGGACGGATGTCGACCTGCGAACGCGGCAGGAAGGCGACAGCGCCGTCCAGATCGACGGTGAAACCACCCTTGACCTGGTTGAAGATAACGCCTTCGACGCGCTCGCCGGCTTCGAACTTGGCTTCGAGCTTGACCCAGCTTTCTTCGCGGCGAGCCTTCTCGCGCGACAGAACGGCTTCGCCGAGTGCGTTTTCGATGCGCTCGACGTAAACTTCGACTTCGTCGCCGACCTTCAGCGTGCCGTCCTTGGACTTCGCGCCGAATTCCTTCAACGGTACGCGGCCTTCAACCTTGAGGCCGACGTCGACGATGGCAACGTCCTTCTCGATTGCCGTTACGATACCCTTGGCAACATAGCCTTCGGCAAGATCGTTGGAGGCAAAGGATTCTTCGAGAAGCGCTGCGAAATCTTCGCGCGTGGGGGTAGATACTGACATGAAATCTCCTGATTGCATCCGCGCAATGGCGAATACAAAAGCGCCGGTGGGCTAGTGTTGTTGATACCCGACCCCATGCCCGCCTTTTTAAAAGGCTTTCCGGCGCAAGGACATGTCTTCGGGCAATTCCGGACTAAACGCGGACGGCAGGAAGCCGTTCCGCGAGAAACCTATCTCTTCAGGGCGGCCTCGATGATCTTCCGCGCGGCCTGAAACGCCGCCTCTATACTCATTTCCGACGTATCTAGCAAGTGCGCGTCTTCAGCCGGCTTCAACGGGCTGTCGGCGCGGCCCATGTCGCGCTCGTCGCGTTTTTTCACTTCAGCGAAAATGGCATCATAATCGCCGCTGCCGCCATTGGCCAGAATTTCATCGTAACGGCGTCGCGCCCGCACGTCCGCAGAGGCCGTGACATAAAGCTTCACCGGCGCCTCAGGGCATACCACCGTGCCGATGTCACGGCCGTCGAGCACCGTGCCCGGCTCCTTTGCGGCAAAACGCTGCTGCGCCTTCACGAGCGCGCGCCTCACCGGCGTCATCACCGCGATTTTGGATGCGGCCTCGCCGATATCGTGCCGGGAAAGAACGGCGCGATCGAGCCCCGCAAGATCGACTTCCAGCGCGATCTTTTCCGCCACGGCCTCATCATCGAGCGGCAGGCCGGCATCCAGAAGCGCCTTGGCGGTCGCCCTGTAGGTCAGCCCGGTATCGAGATGGTGGAAACCATAGGTCTCGGCAATCCTGCGCGACAGGGTTCCTTTGCCCGCCGCAGCCGGCCCGTCTATGGCGATCGTGAAGGTCATGAAGCTTTCCGCCTGTGCATTCGTCATTCATATAATAGAGTGCGCAACGCCTTCCTATTTATATCAGCATCCCCGCATAGGGGTTGCGCCGAGGCAGGCGGCACCCGAAGTTTGTCTTTGACACGAAAGAGCGCAACGATTAAGGGGACCGGCTATAAATTTTACCGTCTATGCCGGTTTTACGGCGTACACACCGAAACTCATTCGACAATTTGAGGCTTAGACAGTGGCAAAAGCGGAACTTGGTACCAAGCGCACAGACCCCGATACCGGCAAGAAGTTCTACGATCTGAACCGCGATCCGGTCGTTTCTCCCTACACCGGCAAGTCCTGGCCGCTCTCCTTCTTCGAGGAAAGCACCGCCCAGGCCAAGATGGAACAGGCTGAAGAAGAGGAAGTGGCGGAAGTCGATACCGAAAACACGGAAGTCGAACTCGTCTCGCTGGAAGATGCCGATGGCGACAACAACGGCGACGATATCCCCGATCTCGGCGACGACGATGACGTCGAAATCGATGACGACGACGACACCTTCCTCGAAACCGACGACGAAGATGACGACGACGACATGTCCGGCATCATCGGCGTATCGGGCGACGACGAAGAAGCTTGATTTTACTTGATAATTCGGCCCGACGACAAAAAAATGACGCCGGGCCGTTTTTTATGCTTGCACTCGTCGGAAAGCCGCAGTAGTAAGCCGCCACCGAACGGAACAACAACCGCTTCGGTTCCCGGAACCGGAAGAAATGCCGGAACCCTTATGGGGCTATAGCTCAGCTGGGAGAGCGCTTGCATGGCATGCAAGAGGTCAGCGGTTCGATCCCGCTTAGCTCCACCAAACCTTCCCAGACAAAAAATATTTTCCCTTCGGCAAGTCGCTCTCGCGCATCTCGCAAGCCGTTCGGCCCGATCACCTATTGCAGCAGCGCCCGCACATCCTGCCCGTTGATCCGGCACTCCACGGAACCGCCGGCACCACCTTCCTCCACCGTCCGACATTCCAGATATCTGCCGCGCAGCCGGTTCTCCAGCGCCTTGAAGGCGTTGAGGCCGCAGGCGTAACGGCGGCCGTCGGGGCCGGTGCAGACGCGGTTGCGCTCGACATCCTCCACGCCGGCGAGGCGGAATTCCTTGCCCTTGAAAGTGAAGCGGCTGCTGGAGATGACGCGCAGGCGCTGGTCCGCATGCATTTTCAGCGGATAAAGATCGGGAGGCGTCGGAATGCGCTCGTAATTTTGTCTACGCGGATCGACCCGCACCGGCGAGGTCGTCCACAGCAGTTCCGTATTGGCCGCAAGGCCTGCTGGCGCCGGGGTTGCCTCGCCATTGACGAGCGAGGCGATGCGGATGCCGGCTATGCCGAGGCCAATGGCCAGGACGATCTGAAACAGCAAAATTGCGATCTGCCGGACCATGTCACCGCAACATCAAAACAATGAACGAATTAAAATCGATCGGCCGCCGCCTCGCGAAGAGGTCCGCCGCTTATCACATCAATAAAATCTTGCCCGCACTGACATCCCGCACCGTGCCCATGGCCATGATCGGAAGCTGGTCGCTGTCCAGGATCACCCGTCCGGTTGTCCGCAACCAGCGGAAGCCGCCAGATTTGAGCTGAATGCGATATTCCTGATCATAGAACACGCCATTTGTCAGCGAATTGTAGACCGCCTTGGCGACGCGTGCGCGCGAGCCGCTTTCTATCTGCGCGATGAAATCTTCGACCGGAATGCCGCAAGCGGCTTTTTCCGGGGAGAATTCGCGCAGGCGGGCCGCCACGGCATCGAGGTAAATCAGGTTTTGCCCGATGTTCCAGGTATAATAACCCACAAGTGTCTCTTCGAGAGATATGTTCTCCAACATCGGCCTTCTACAGTCTGAAATGCTCGTGCGGGTCTGTAACATATCAGATGACGGACGACTAACCACAAGAATTCATCCTTTTGTCGGATAGCGTCCCGTTTTCAGTGAGACTATTTATCGACAGCCCTTTTCTGCCGCCATGTTGGCGAAGCAACCTTCCTGTGCCAAAGAAGATTGATCTTGCGCCAACGACCAGAGGAGCCGCCGTGACCATCGGGCTTGCCCATGCCGAACTCATCGCCGTCGTCACCGCCATCACCACGGATGAGCCGCGGGTCATGACCGTTCGGGAAGGTGCAGCGCTTCCGTCGGGACCATTCGAATTCGGGCACAGAACCCTCCAGAGCGGCTTGCGGGAATGGATTCACGAACAGACCCATCACCCCGTCGGTTATCTCGAACAGCTCTATACTTTCGCCGACCGCGACCGCAACAACGACATTTTAGGCGGCAGAACCATCTCCATCGGTTATCTCGGACTGGTTCGCGAACAGGAAGCCTCCGGCGGCAAACGCCCGCTCTGGCACGGCTGGTACGAATATTTCCCCTGGGAGGATCACCGTCAGGGACGCCCGGAAGTTCTGGACAGCATCATCGACAGGCTGCGCGCCTGGGCGGATTCCGATCCCGCCTGCAAAAGCCAGCGCCATTTGCGGGCCGATTTCACCTTCGGCCTCGATGGCGGCGGCTGGAACGAGGAATTGACCCTGCAGCGTTACGAGTTGCTGTATGAAGCCGGGCTGGTCGAAGAGGCGCAGGGCGAACCGCGGATCAATTTCGGCAGGCCAATGTTTGCCGATCACCGCCGCATCCTTGCCACCGGCATCGCGCGTCTGCGGGCCAAGATCAAATATCGCCCCGTGGTGTTCGAACTGATGGCCGACGCCTTCACGCTCCTGCAGCTACAGCGCGCCATCGAGGCGCTGGCCGGGCTGACGCTGCACAAGCAGAATTTCCGCCGGCTGATCGAACAGCAGCAACTGGTGGAAGAGACCGGCGAGATGGCGACCGAAACCGGCGGCCGCCCGGCAAAGCTCTTCCGCTTCCGCCAGACCGTTCTCGATGAACGCGCCCTTTCCGGAACGAAACTGCCACTCTCCCGCAATTGACATATGCTCACAATGAGAATATGTCTTTGCCCTAGATATACTCAAAAAGAGTATAAATGGGAGAGCACCGTGAACGAGCAGATTTCCGCCGCAAGCCTTTACGACCGCGTTGCCCGCGTCATTCCCAAGGCCGAATGGATGGGCTTTCAGGACGATGTGGAGGCGATCCTCGAGCTGAAGCGCAAGCGCAATGCCGTCATCCTCGCCCATAATTACCAGACACCGGAAATCTTCCACGGCGTCGCCGATATCGTTGGCGACAGCCTCGCCCTTGCCCGCAAGGCGATGGAGGTGGAAGCGGATGTCATCGTTCTGGCCGGCGTGCATTTCATGGCCGAGACGGCAAAGCTGCTCAATCCGGAGAAAACCGTGCTCATTCCGGATATGGCCGCCGGTTGTTCGCTGGCCGATTCCATCACGCCCGAGGACATCGCGCTTCTGCGCAAGGCCTATCCCGGCGTTCCGGTCGTGACCTACGTGAACACCTCCGCCGCGGTGAAGGCGGCATCTGATATCTGCTGCACCTCCGGCAATGCCCGTCAGGTGGTGGAATCGCTCGGCGTACCGCGCGTGCTGATGTTGCCGGATGAATATCTGGCAAAAAACGTAGCGCGGGAAACCTATGTCGAGCTGATCGCCTGGCGCGGCCATTGCGAGGTGCACGAGCTTTTCACCGCCGATGATATTCGCGAATTGCGCGAAAGCCATCCGGGCGTCACCGTGCTGGCGCATCCGGAATGTCCGCCCGATGTCGTCGAGGCTGCGGATTTTTCCGGCTCCACCGCCGTCATGTCGGATTATGTCGGCCGCGAGCGCCCCGCCCGCGTGGTGCTTTTGACGGAATGCTCGATGAGCGACAATGTCGCCGTGCATCACCCGGATGTCGAATTCATCCGCCCCTGCAATCTCTGCCCGCATATGAAGCGCATCACGCTTGGCAATATCCGCACGGCGCTGGAGGAAAACCGCCACGAAGTGACGGTCGACCCGGCCATCGCTGTCGCTGCCCGCCGCGCCGTGGAAAGGATGCTGGAAGTATGAGCGAACGCCTCCCGTCGCATACGGGCTGGACGGTCATTGTCGGCAGCGGCATTGCGGGCCTGATGGCGGCGCTGACGCTTGCGCCGCAGCCCGTGCTGCTTCTCACACGCGGCGTTCTCGGCGGCGAGACTTCCAGCGCCTGGGCGCAGGGCGGCATAGCCGCCAGCCTCGGGCCGGACGATAGCGCCGCGCTGCATCTTGCCGATACGCTCGCCGCAGGCGACGGCCTCTGCGATGTAGATATGGCCGCAGAGATCGTTTCCGCCGCTCCCGCCGTCATCGAGGCGCTGGAGCGGGCCGGGGTGCGCTTCGACCGGGATACCGAAGGCAGGCTCGTCTTCGGGCTGGAGGCCGCCCATGGCAGAAGGCGCATCCTGCATGCCGAAGGCGACGGCTCGGGCGCGGCCATCGTCAGGGCTCTCGCCGCCGCCGTTCTTCGCACGCCGTCCATAACAGTTCTGGAAGGCACGGAGGTTCGCCGCCTGCTGACGGAAAATGGCGTCATCGCCGGCCTCGCCTGCATCGGGCCAAAAGGCTGCTTCACTTTGCCGGCAAGCCAGGTCGTTCTCGCCACCGGCGGCCTCGGCGGGCTTTATGAGGCGACGACCAATCCCTCCGGCAATTTCGGGCAGGGCATCATGCTCGCCGCCCGCGCCGGCGCCATCCTCGCCGATATGGAATTCGTGCAATTCCATCCGACGGCGCTTTCCTCGCCCCGACGGCCGCTGGCGCTGGTGAGCGAAGCGGTGCGGGGCGAAGGCGCGCTGCTTCTCAACGAAAATGGCGAACGTTTCATGGCGGGAGTTCCGGGTGCGGAACTCGCCTCGCGCGATATTGTCGCCCGCGCCATCGACCGCGAAATACTGCGTGGTGGCAAGGTCTTTCTCGATGCCCGCAAGGCGCTCGGCTCCGGCTTTTCCGCCCGCTTCCCCTCGATCGACCTGCTCTGCCGCGAAGCCGGGATAGACCCCGCCTGTGAGCTCGTGCCGGTGCGCCCGGCGGTGCATTACCATATGGGCGGCGTCGCCACCGATGGTAAAGGCCGAAGCTCGGTGCCGGGCCTGTGGGTTGCCGGCGAAACCGCCTGCACGGGTCTGCATGGCGCGAACCGGCTTGCCAGCAATTCCCTGCTGGAAGCGGCGGCCATGGGCATGCGCGCGGCGCAAGACATTGCCGGCAGGCCGGCATATGCGGGAAAACAGGCAGCGGATATCGCAACACTCCCCGTGCCCGATTTCCCGGCAGCCGACCTCTCCCCCGTCCGGCCCATCGTTTCCCGCCATCTCGGCATCGTAAGACATGCGGAAGGGCTGACGGGCGCGATCCGCGATCTTCTGCCACTGGCTGAGCGGAACGGCCCGGCATCCGATCCTGCCCTTGTCGGGCTGGCCATCGCCGTCTTTGCGGCGCTGCGCACGGAATCGCGCGGCGCGCATTTCCGCGACGATTTCCCTGAAAAACATGCGACGGCGACGAGGCGCAGGCTGAACCTCAGCGACGTCCTCACCATCGCCCATGAATTCTCCTCTTCCAGCCATTCTTCGGCCAGCCTTGCGCGGAGCGCCTGACATGACCCTTTCACCCCTGCCACGCCTCATCATCGAACCGCTCGTGCGCAACGCTCTTCTGGAAGACCTCGGACTGGCGGGCGACATCACGTCCGCCGCCGTCATTCCCGCCGATCATCGCTCGGTCGTCGTCATGGCCGCGCGCGAACCGGGCGTTATTGCCGGTCTCGACGCGGCGGAACTGGCTTTCCAGCTCGTGGATCCGGCCATCGTGATGAAACGGCATGTGCAGGATGGGGCCGCCGTGACGCCCGGCGATATCATCGCGACGATCGAAGGCCCCTCGCGCGGCCTTCTGACGGCGGAGCGCACGGCGCTGAATTTCCTCGGTCACCTGTCGGGCATCGCTTCCGTCACCGCAAAAATCGTTGCCGCCATTGCCGGCACCAAGGCCTCGGTCGCCTGCACCCGCAAGACGACGCCGGGGCTGAGAGCGCTGGAAAAATATGCGGTGCGCGCCGGCGGTGGCATGAACCACCGATTTGCGCTTTATGACGCCGTTCTCATCAAGGACAACCATATTGCCGTGGCCGGCGGCGTGCGCGACGCCATCCGCCGCGCCCGGCAGGGCGTGGGGCATCTCGTCAAGATCGAGGTGGAGGTCGATACGCTTGCCCAGTTGCGCGAGGTCATGGATGAGGGCGTCGATGCGGTCCTTCTCGACAATATGACACCCGAACAGCTGCGCGAGGCGGTGGGGATCGTCGCCGGTCGCGCCATTACCGAAGCGTCGGGCCGCATCAATCCGCAGACGGCCGCAGCCATCGCCGCGACCGGCATCGATCTCATCTCCGTCGGCTGGCTGACCCACAGCGCGCCGGTTCTCGATATCGGCCTCGACTTTCAAGGCCAGAGCTAAAGAATATGCGGCGCATGGTTCGCCGCACGGAACCAATCGCCCATATCGCCGTTATTGCTCTGCCTGAGGTCTATTCAAGGCGGGGGGATCAGTGCGCGCAAAAGCCTGTCCATATGCCTGCGGACCTCTCTCACAAAGGAAAGGCTTGTTATGGAAGACGCACAAGTTGGCTGGATTGCAGCAATCATCATCGGCGGCGTGGCCGGTTGGCTCGCCGAACAGTTCATGAAAAGCAATATGGGTCTTTTCATGAACATTATCCTCGGCATTGTCGGCGCCATCGTCGCCAATTTCCTTCTGGGGCTCGTGGGCATTTCGCTCGGAGGCTGGATTGGCTATCTCATCGCCGGTTTCATCGGCGCCTGCATTCTCATCGCCGTCGGGCGGGCATTTCGCCGCTAAGGAGAGGACACCATGAGCTTTTTCGACAAGATCAAGAACGCTATTTTCGGCAAGGCCGAAGCCGCGCCGCAGACTTCCGCTCCGGCCGACACGCCGGCAGCCACGGCAAGCCCGGCCGCACCGGCCGCACCCGCTCCGACAGCCGCGGCTCCGGCCCCCACCGGCAATGTTGACGTCGCTTCGATCCTGGATGCGGCGGTCAAGCAGAACGGCCAGAAACTCGACTGGAAACATTCGATCGTCGACCTTCTGAAAGCGCTCAATCTCGAGAGCAGCCTCAGCGCCCGAAAGGAACTGGCCGGTGAACTCGGTTATACCGGCGACACTTCGGATTCGGCGACCATGAACATCTGGCTGCACAAGGCCGTCATCAAGAAACTGTCCGAAAACGGCGGCAAGGTTCCAGCCGACCTTCTGGATTGAACCGATAAACGGGAGCGCCGCGATGGACGACTATTCCAGCCTTCGAGAGCAGATCGGCCAGGACCTCGACACCCTGCACAGGACCGAGAATCCGAAGTCGATCTTCGAGATCGCCGACGACTATCTTCTGGGAAATCCAAATCTCAAGAGGGCCATCGTCGAAGACATCATCAAGGAAGAAGCGGACAAGCGCGGCATCGCGATCCACTGACGCCGCGCATCGCGCGCACGGCTGTGTACCCAAAGGGCGGCATCCCAACCGGATGCCGCCCTTTTATATTTGGTGGAGTTGCATCATCCGCACTCCGTCACCCCCGACCAGATCCGGCATGACGGAGGAGAGGCTTCCGCCAAAGCCCTATTTATCCAGCTTCGCTTCGGCCTTTTTCGCGTTTTCTTCCATCAACTCATACCACATGGCGTTCATGACGGCGAAGATGGCGGCGAGAGGCAGGCCGAGCAGCCAGGCGAAATACCACATGTTCGATCTCCTTCTTTCTCAATCAATAAGCATGACCGCTGTCGTCGCGGATCGCCTTTTCATCCACCTTGCCCCACAGCACACGATAGACCCATGACGTATAGGCAACGATGATCGGGATGAAGATGAGGGCGACGACCAGCATGATGAACAGCGTCATATGGCTGGACGACGCATCCCAGACTGTCAGGCTCGATTTCGGATCGACCGAAGACGGCAGAATAAAGGGAAACATCGTCAGCCCCACCGTTGCGATGATGCCGAAAATGGCGAGCGAGCTGGAAAGCAGCGCCAGCACTTCCCTGCGGGCCCGGAGCAAAACGAAAGCGACGAGCGGGAAGACAAGACCGAGCGCCGGCGCCAGCATCATCCAGGGATGCGCCGCATAATTGGCAAACCAGACACCGCCCGCAACCTCGACTGTCTTCGACAGCGGATTGGACGGACCGTCCGTTACGACCTCCGAGGTGAAGCGATAGCCATCGATACCGAGCCACAGAAAGACGCCGCCGAGCGCAAAAAGAACGGTGGTGGCGAGCGCCGCGGCGCTGCCGAAACCGCGAGCGCGGGCCGCGACCGGACCATCCGTTTTCAGCACCAGCCATGCCGCGCCGTGCATGATGAGCATGGCGACGGAAACGAGGCCGCAGAGGATGGCGTAGGGGTTCAGAAGCTCGAACAGCGTCGTGCCGTCATAGAAAATCCTGAGGTCGTCATTGAGGTGGAAGGGAACGCCCTGCAGCACATTGCCGATGGCCACGCCGAAGATCAGCGCGGGAACGAAGCCGCCAATGAAAAGCGCCCAATCCCAGCCGGTGCGCCAGGCGGCGCTTTCACGCTTGGAGCGATATTTGAAACCGACCGGCCGCAGGATCAGCGCAAACAGGGTGGCGAACATCGCCAGGTAAAACCCTGAAAACGACACCGCATAAAGCGGCGGCCAGGCGGCAAAAATCGCGCCGCCGCCAAGGATGAGCCAGACCTGATTGCCCTCCCAGACCGGGCCGATCGAATTGATGACGACACGCCGCTCGATATCCGTTTTCGCCACGAAGGGCAGAAGCGCGCCGGTGCCGAGATCGAAACCGCCGGTCACGGCAAAACCGATCAGCACCACGCCAAGCAGCAGCCACCAGATGACGCGGAGAATTTCGTAGTCGATGAGTTGGTGCAATATCATGATCGTTTACTCCGCAGCGACGAGTTTTTCAGGAACGAGCGGCGCTTCCGGCTCATGGTCCGGCTCGGGGCCCTTGCGGATCGCCTTCAGCATCAGCCCCATTTCGACGATGAACAGCACCGTGTAGATGGCGATGAAACACAGGAGCGTGATGAGGACGGTGGAGGCGCTGAGGCTGGAGACGGCCGCGGCCGTGGGCAGCACGCCCTCGATGATCCACGGCTGGCGGCCGAACTCGGCCACCACCCAGCCCATTTCCGCCGCGATCCACGGCAGGGGAATGGCGAAGACCGCCACTTTCAGCAGCAACGGATAATGATCCAGCCGGCGGCGGGCCGAAAGATAAAAGAATGTCGCCGTCAGCAGGATGAAGAAGATGCCAAGGCCGACCATGATGCGGAACGACCAGAACAGGGTCGGCACATGCGGAATGGTATCCGCCGCCGCCTTGGCGATCTGCTCTTCATTCGCCTGGCGCGGATCGTCGACATATCGTTTCAGCAGCAGGGCATAACCGAGCTCATGGCCGAGTTCGGCAAAGGTGCCGCGCACCTCTTCCGGCAACTCCGCGCCCTTGCCGGTAGCGCGGATCTGCATCAACGCGTCATAGGCCTTGATGCCGTCGCGGATGCGGGTCTTGGCCTGCTCCACCAGATCGTTGATGCCCGGAATTTGCGTGTCGAGCGAGCGGGTGCCGATAAGGCCCATCACCCACGGGATTTTCACGGCGAAATGCGTTTCGCGCGCTTCCTGATCGGGAAAACCGATGGCCGTGAAGGGTGCCGGGGCCGGCTCGGTTTCCCACATGGCCTCGATGGAGGCGAGTTTCATCTTCTGGTGTTCTGTGGAGAGATAGCCGCTTTCATCACCCAGCACGACGACCGACAGCGCGGACGCCAGACCGAAGGAGGCGGCAACAGTCATCGAACGCTTCGCGAGATCGACATGGCGGCCTTTCAGCACATACCAGGCCGAAACGCCGAGCACGAAGATGGAGGCCGTAACATAACCCGCAGACACCGTGTGAACGAACTTCGCCTGCGCCACCGGGTTGAACAGGACCTCGAAGAAGTCAGTTACTTCCATGCGCATGGTCTGGGGATTGAAAGCGGAGCCCGTGGGGTTCTGCATCCAGCCATTGGCGATCAATATCCATAGCGCCGAAAAATTCGAACCGAGCGCCACGCACCATGTCGCGACGAGATGGCCGAGTTTCGTCAGCTTGTCCCAGCCGAAGAAGAACAGCCCGACGAAGGTGGCTTCCAGGAAGAAGGCCATCATGCCCTCGATGGCCAGCGGCGCACCGAAAATATCGCCGACATAGTGGCTGTAGTAGCTCCAGTTCATGCCGAACTGGAATTCCATGACGATGCCGGTGGAAACGCCGAGCACGAAGTTGATGCCGAACAAGGTGCCCCAGAATTTCGTCATCTGCCGCCAGACCGTGCGGCCGGTCATGACATAGACCGTTTCCATGATGGCGATCACCACCGATAGTCCGATCGTCAGGGGAACGAACAGAAAGTGATATAAAGCCGTCACTGCAAATTGCAGGCGCGACAGCGCCACTATGTCGAGTTCCATAGTCCTATCCACCTTTTCCGGAAGGCCGGCCTTCCATTTCAAAGACGACGCCGGCTCTCAAAAAATCTCAGTCCGGGCGCAGTGTCTCCAGCACTACGCCGTATTCCGGGGTGCCGCTTTGACATTCATCAAATTGACGCCCCTCTTTGAGCACGATGATGCGATCGGCAAATTCCGCCTCGCGGCGATTATGGGTGATCATCACGACAGTCTTTTTCTCTGCCCTCGCAAACAGCCGGGTGAGCACGTCGCGGGCGGTCTCGCCATCCAGCCCTTCCGTCACCTCATCAAGAAGCCAGAGCGGCCGGTCGGCGAGCAGGAAACGGGCGAGCGCCAGCCGGCGCGACTGGCCGCCGGAAAGCCCCTGGCCCGCCTCGCCAAGCCTTGTCTCCAGCCCGGCGGCCAGGGTTTTGACGTGTTCGGCAAGGCCTGCCGCCTCGAGCGCGTCCCATAATTCGGCCCCGGTTGCGGTGGGTTTCGCCAGCCGCAGATTGTCGGCGATGCTGTCGCGGAAAAGCTGGCTTCGCTGCGTCATCAGTGTGGACGGCAGGGCGCTGGCCGTGCCCGCAGCCGGCCACAATTCACCCGCCAGAAGCTGGATGAGGCTTGTCTTGCCCGCACCGCTCTGGCCGATGATGGCAACCCGTTCCCCGGAGGCGATTGCAAGGTTGATATCCGTCAGGATCGGATTGTCGTTCCCGTCCCGCTCCAGACGCACATTTTTGAGCTCTGCCGCCATGCCGTCGACCGGCGAGACGGGACAGCGGCCTTCAGACGTTGCCGAAAGACGCGGCGCGATGCGCCTTGCGGAAAACAGCGTGCGCCCAAGTTCCATCGCTCCACGACGAAGCGCCGTAAAAGGCTCCAGCGCGGCAAAACAGACGAGCAGCCCGAGTGCTGCGGCCGGCGCGCTCACCGCCCCGTGTTCCGCGAGCCAGGCCATGCCGAGAAGGGCAGCGCTCAAAAGAACGGCCGCTGAAACCCCGAAGGAAAAGCCGGCACTGGTCTCGATGCGGTTCAGGGTATCATCGCAGGCAGAGAGGTAATCATTCGCCCGCTTTACCGCCGCGACCTGCGCGGAAAGGCGGCCGGTGGTCAAGAGCTCCGTCTGCCCGCTCACGAGATCGGCCGTGCGAGCCCGAAGGGCTTCCAGCCCGATTGCCCGGCGGCGCGAGAATGTTTCTGCCTGCAAGGCGGCGCGCACCGAAATTCCAAGCCCCGCCGCGATGAGGAAAACCGCCGCCAGAATGCCCGCCAGAGGATGAAGAAAAGCAAGCCCGAGGCCCGTCGCGATTGCGGCAAGGACCGCCACGACAGCGGGAACCAGCACGCGCAGATAAAGCGAATCCAGCGCATCGATATCCGCCGTCAGCCGGTTCAGCAGGCGCGCAGGTCTCGCCTCCAGGGATTTCGCGGCCTGCGGCGCGGCAAAGCCGCGAAACAGCTTTTCCCGAAGTGCTGCAAGCACGGAAAGCGTGGCGTCATGGGTCGTCATGCGTTCGCCGTAACGGGCGGCGGTGCGCGCCATCGCCAGAAGACGAATGGCGGCCGAAGGTGCAAAAACATCGAAGGCATAGGCCGTTGCCGGCAAAAGACCGGCAATCGCCGTTGCGGTGATGAACCAGCCGGAAACGCCGAGAAGGCCGATGCCCGCCAGCACCGTCGTCACCGCCAGAGCCGCGCCCGCCATCAACATGCCGCGCCGCGCCGACCAGAACAGGCCGATAATGGGTCTCAATATCGCAAAACGCGCGATCATGGCTGCCCCCTCGAATGGATCGCCGTCATATCCACGATCCTGTCCATGCGCGCCGCAAGCACCGGATCATGGGTCGCGACGATCAAAGTCCTGCCATTTGCCAGTTGCAGCAGGTTTTCCGTGACGAGAGCAGCCGTTTCCCGGTCGAGATGGGCTGTCGGCTCATCGGCCAGAACAAGCTGCGTTGCGGGGTCTGCGAAAGCACGCGCAATGGCAAGCCGCACCGCCTCCCCGCCCGAGATTCCATATCCGCCATCGCCGATCTGCAGATGCCGGCGCGCCTGCGACAAGCCATCGAGCCCGGTGCGGCACAGCGTCTCTTCCACCATGCCATTGCTGACAACCGAACGGCCGAAACGAATATTCGCCTTCAGCGAACCGGCAAAAAAGAACGGCTTCTGGCTGACCCAGCCGATCGTCCTGCGCAGCCCATCCGCCGTCGCATTATCGAGCTTGATGCCGCCGATCCTGATCGAGCCCTCTCCAGCCTCGGCCAGCCCGGCAATCAAGGAGAGTACAGTGGATTTGCCACAACCGGAAGGCCCGAGAATCGCAACTCTCTCACCTGGCTGAACTGTCAGGTTGAAATTTTGGATGACAGGTGGAGCGCTCGGATAAGCGAAGGAGAGATTGTCGATCTCCAGCAGGCCGGGCGTCGGGGATGGAACAGACGCCCCATCCGCGCCCTTGCCCGCGATGGCCGCACCGCCGGCCGTCAATTTACCGAGCGCATCAAGCGCCGCTTCGCCGGCCGCGCGGTCGTGCCAGACGGCGGAGAGTTCCCGCAGCGGCTCGAAAAAGGCGGGCGCCAGCAGCAAGATGAAGAGGCCTTCGGCGAGGGTCAGCTTGTGGCCCCAGGCCCCGAAATCGAGAAAACCGAGCAGATGAAAACCGATATAGACGGCGGTCATGGCAACGCCGAGCGCTGCGAAAAGCTCCAGCACCGCCGAGGAGAGAAAGGCGATCCTGAGCACCGCCATCGTCCGCTTCTTGAGGTTTTGCGCATCGGCGCTGAGGCGTTCCGCCGTCAGATCGACGGCTTTCAGCGTGCGGATCGTTTCCAGCCCGCGCAGACGATCGAGCAGGAAGGCATTCATATTGCCCGTCTCGGCAAGCTGCTTTTCGCTGGCGGCCTTGGCCTGCCAGCCGATGAGCGCCATGAAAAGCGGGATGGTTGGCATGGCGAGCAGCAGCACCAGCGCCGCAATCCAGGTAAAGGGCAGGATCGCCAGCACGAAAACCAGCGGCACGATGGTCGCCTTCATCCGCGCCGGCTGGAAACGGGAAAGATAAGGCACCAGCGCTTCCGCAGCCTCGGCCACGACGCCTGCCGCCTCACCGGAGGCGGTGCGCGACAGATCGAGCGGGGAAACCTTCGCCACAGCCTGCAACGCCTCCAGCCGCCGCTGCGACAGCGCCGCACGAGCGGCACGAAACGACAGCCGCGCCGCGATCTTTTCCAGCCATGCCTTGATGAGACCGAGGATGAGAACCGCGGCCGCAGCCGGCACGATCGCCATCATCGGCGCGCCATCGGCAATTATTCCGACTGAAAAGGCAAGCAAACCTGCCTGCGGCAACCAGAGCAAAGCCGCCAGGACATGCAACAGAGCCACGGATCTCCCAACCGCCGGCGCGCCTGTCATTTTCGCCCGCTCGGCCGCTCTGTCGCGAGAGGTTTTGCGATTGGCCTTGCTGAAGAAGCGCCGCCGCGTCGCGTCGGGCGAGACTCCAACCGGAGCGGGACAGACTGACCCGTCACCATCGGCCCCCTTACGGATTTCCACGGACATGCTCACGGCCGATCTCCTCACCCGTCCTTCTTCGCGCCACGGGGTCTGGCGAGGGAGACGATCTTGTCCTTGGCCTCCAGAAGCTTCGTGACCTTCGAACCGAGCGCCAGAAGCGAAGCCAGCCTTTCCGTCTCCAGCCGCTTCACATCGTCATACCAGCCGGTAAGCTGCTCGATCAGCGTCTTCATCTCGTCGATGCGCTTTTGCGCATGCCGCTCATCTTCGTTTTCCGGCGTCTCCATCAGAATTTCGCGCAGCACGCTGAGCGTGGGATCGATCTCGCGTTTCTTGCGCTCTTCGGCAAGGGTGCGGAGAATTTGCCAGACATCGTCAGGCGTCGTGAAAAAATCGCGCCGGTCGCCGGGAAAATGCTTGAGAATTGCAAGGTTCCACGCCTGCAACTCCTTCAGGCTCATCGACACGTTGGAACGGGAAATGCCGAGCGCCTCCACAATCTCGTCCGCACACAATGGCTGCGGCGAAATATAAAGCAAAGCATAGACTTGGCCGACAGTGCGGTTGATGCCCCAGCGGCTGCCCATCTCACCGAAATGCAGCACGAAGGACTGAACGAGCGGGGACAGGCTGGTTGGCATTTTTACGTTTCCTGAATTTTCAGTAATTTCTGAAATTTCGATAACGCAAAAAACGACGGGCGGCAAATCACCTTTTTGACCTGCGTCAAAATGTGCAAATGGGCAGAGACGACGTCGGTAAAGACGGCCGTGGGCGCAGCCCGGAACCAAATATGCGGTGGTCATGTTGGGGCTTTATGACGGGCTGGGCGTTTGCTGGGCCTGTCACTCTTCGTCCGTCATTCCGGCCCTGAGCCGGAATCCAGCCGACGCGCGTCTGCGCGGCGAGAGGAATCATTTCAGCCCAAGGACTTGGGCTGGCTGGATACCGGCTCAGGGCCGGTATGACGGCAATCAAGCGTGGACTCGATGGAATTACCGCCTTGCGTCCATACCTTCATACTCATCGATGATATCGATAACATCGCCATCGCATGGAGGCGGGCGGAAAACCGCCCATAAAAATCGGCGGCGGGATGACCCGCCGCCGATCAAAACGTCGGCACATTCGCGCGTAAAAACGTTGCTTACGAAAAAGCGATCTGCACCTTCATCGCACGGCTGCGGTCCGAGGCGAATTCGAAGGCCGAGATGGCGTCGGCGAGATCGACGGTCTGGGTGATGAACGGCTTGACGTCGATCAGGCCCTTGCGCATCAATTCGACCCCGGTGGCGAATTCCTCGTGGAAGCGGAAAGAGCCCCGCAGATCCAGTTCCTTGGCGGTGATCGCCATCATCGGCAGGCTCATATCGCCGCCAAGGCCGAGCTGGACGATGATGCCGCGCGGACGAAGCGCCGCAATGCCGCCGGCAAGCGCCACGGCGGCGCCCGAGCATTCATAGAGAACATCGAAGGTTCCCTTGTTGGCACCATAGGCGGCAAGTGCGTCGGGCTCATCCTTGCTGTTGATGACACGATCCGCACCGGCCTCTCGCGCTTTGGCAAGCGTGAAATCGGAAAGATCGGTCGCGACGATCTCAGCTGCGCCGGCCCGACGCGCCGCCAGAATGGACAGGATGCCGATGGGGCCGCAACCCGTGACGAGCACGCGTTTTCCGAGCAAATCCCCGGCGCGGCGCGTGGCATGCAGCGTCACCGCCAGCGGTTCCGCCATGGCCGCCTCGCCGGCGCTGAGGCCATCGGCCGGCACGCATTGCAGGGCGTCGGCCACGAGAACCTCACGGAAAGCGCCCTGAATATGCGGGAAAGGCATGGCGCTGCCATAAAAGCGCATGTTGAGGCACTGGTTGTGCAGACCTTCCTGGCAAAAGCGGCAGGTTCGGCATGGGCGGGACGGCGAAACCGCAACCAGACCGCCGATCTTCAGCCCTTCCACGCCTTCGCCCAGTTCTTCGATGACGGCGGAGACCTCATGGCCAAGCACCATGGGTTCACAAAGCCGCACCGCACCGAAACCGCCATGATTGTAATAATGCAGATCGCTGCCGCAAATTCCACCCCGGACCAGACGAAGCCGCACTTCTCCCGGCCCCGGCGCTTCCTCGGGCCGCTCCTCGATGCGCACATCCTTCGCCCCATGGGCAACAATCGCTCTCATAAATATCTCCCTTTCGACATCGCGCCTGAGCGGCGCGACAAAATAATCCGCATCCCTGTCACCGCCGCCTGCCGCGCATTTGCACGTCCTGCAGCCTCCCCGCCCGCCCGATCCGTACCGAAACCGGGCGTTTAAGCCTTGACATCCACGTCTGAAAGGGATGAATGTTATCGATAACATAAACCTGTATGAATGCAATGTCGAGAGACTGGAGGAAACAGTGGGCCTTAAATTGTTCGATCTTTCCGGCCGCCGCGCCCTGATCACGGGTTCGTCCCAGGGCATCGGCTTCGCGCTGGCGCAAGGGCTGGCGGAAGCGGGAGCGGAAGTGGTGCTGAACGGGCGCGACGAGGCGAAGCTGAAAGCCGCCGCCGCCGGCATCAAGGGTGCGAAAACGCTTGCCTTCGACGCCACCGATCATGAAGCGGTGCGCAAGGCCATCGACGGCTTCGAGGCGGAAGTCGGCCCCATCGATATTCTGGTCAACAATGCCGGCATGCAGCACCGCACGCCGCTCGAGGATTTTCCGGCGGATGCCTTCGAGCGCCTGCTGCAGACCAACATCGCTTCGGTGTTCCACGCCGGACAGGCGGCCGCGCGCCATATGATCAGCCGCGGCCGTGGCAAGATCATCAACATCGCCAGCGTTCAGACCGCCCTTGCCCGCCCCGGCATCGCGCCCTACACCGCCACCAAGGGCGCCGTCGGCAACCTGACGAAAGGCATGGCGACGGACTGGGCCAAATACGGCCTGCAATGCAACGCCATCGCGCCCGGCTATTTCGACACGCCGCTCAACGCGGCCCTGGTGGCGGACGAAACCTTCTCGGCATGGCTTGAAAAGCGCACGCCCGCCGGTCGCTGGGGCAAGGTCGAAGAGCTTGTCGGCGCCTGCATCTTCCTGTCGTCCGATGCCTCGTCCTTCGTGAACGGACATATTCTCTACGTCGACGGCGGCATCACCGCTTCGCTTTAAAAACACCGAAACCGGATGGCCGGCTGCGGCCGCCATCCGGTTTTGAACCGACGACACCACGACACTTTGGGAGGAGGCCGTGAACACCATGACCGAGAAGAACAAAGTCGCCCTCATCGGCGCCGGCGCCATGGGCGGGGCAATCGGCACACGGCTCATCGAGACCGGAAATCAGCTGACGGTTTTCGATCTGGATGCGGAAAAGGTGGCGGCGCTGACGAGCCTTGGCGCGCAGAGCGCGGGTACGGCGGCGGAAGCGGCTTCGGTTTCCGATGTGGTCATCCTCAGCCTCAATTCGCCGAAAATCGTTCGCATCGCCGTCTTCGGCAAGGATGGCGTCGCGGCGGGAGCGAAGCCCGACACGCTCATCATCGACATGTCCTCCATCGATCCGGAAGCGACGAAGGAACTGGCGGCCGATGCCGCGGAAAAAGGCCTGCGCTGGGTGGACAGCCCGCTTTCGGGTGGCGCGCCCAAGGCGCTCATCGGGCAATTGACACTGATGGCCGGCGGCAGCGAAACGGATGTGGCCGATGCGCATCGCGTGCTGCAGCATGTGGCCAGCAATTATACCCACATGGGACCCTGCGGCGCGGGGCAGACGACGAAACTCATCAACCAGGTCCTGTGCGGGCTGAACTTCCTTGCGGTCGCGGAAGCAACGCAGCTTGCGCTGGATGCCGGCGTCGATGCCGCCAAAATCCCGCAGGCACTGAAGGGCGGCCGCGCCGACAGCGCCATCCTGCAGGAATATATGCCGCGTTATGTGGCGAGGGATTACCGCCGCACCGGCCGCATCGACAATATGGTGAAAGACCTCAACGGCGCGCAGGATCTCGCCCGGCGCACCAACACGGCGATGCCGCTGACAGCGGTTTGCGCCGAGGTACACCGCATGCTGACGGCGGCCGGGCTGGGTGGGGAGGATCAGGCCGCGCTGATGGAATATTTCAGCGGCGCGAAACGCACTTTTCCGGACTGATTGCCCGGCAGACATAGGATGGCAGGAGCCTGTTGATACAGCCCTTGCGGGCCCTTAACGGCCATTGCGAAATTGTCCTTCAGCGAAGATGATCGGGCGAATCGGCACGGCAGCTGCCCCGATGACCGCAGACGCATGCATGCAAAGGACAATTTCCCGATGACACCCTCCACCACAGGCACGGGGATTGCCGGTCTGACCGTTTCTGGAAACGGTTTCACTGCCGAAATCGCTTACGAGGGCGCGACGCTTCTAAGCTGGCGGCCGGTCTCTGCCAATGGCGGCAAAAGTGAAAATCTTGTCGACGGATATTCGACGCCTGCCGAAATGCAGTCGCAAAACGGCGTGAGAAACGGCATTCTCGCGCCCTTCACCAATCGCATCCCGGATGGTCGGTTCAGTTTTGGCGGGCAGATGCACCGCATTGAGCCGGTGCTTGCCAATGAAGCCCCCGTCTTCCACGGATTTGCGAGAGCCCTGCCCTTCGCGCTTGCGCAGTCTTTCGAGGAAAACGGCGCTCACATTCTCGTCTTCCGCGCCGAAATAGCGCCTGTGGATTTCAAGGGTTATCCCTACCGTCTCGCCATGGAGGTGGAATATCGTTTCGCCGGCCATGAGGTCACCATCGACATACGCGGCATCAATCGCGATGACCGACCCCTGCCTTTCGCCGCCGGCTGGCATCCCTATTTCCGCCTGCCCGGCACGACGTCTATCGACGACCTTCTTCTCACGCTGCCCTCGCGAACGGCGATTGAAACAGACGAAGACCTGATCCCCCTGCGCAACCCACAGGGCGGGATGGTCAAACGGGACGACACCCGTTTTCTCCATGCGCCGCTGGCCGGCCATGTGCTCGATGTCTGCTTCACCGACCTCATCGCATCCGAAAACGGGCTTTACGAGACGAGGCTCGAAAACCAGCACGACGGTTCGAGCCTGACGGTATGGCAGGAGCGCGGGCACATGCATGTCTTCACCGGCGACACACTCGCCCGCGACAGGCGGCACTCCATCGCGCTCGAACCGGTGGAGACGCCGACCAACGCCTTCAACCAGCTGGAACTCGCGGATGCGATTGCGCTGCAACCGGGCAAGACGCGAAGCTTCCGCTTCGGCGTTCGTTTCGAGACGGCGCGCTGACCAAGGTTCGATGAGCCCTCAGATATGTGTCGTCGGCAGCGAAGACGACAGCTTCACCGTTTCCATCGAGATATAAGCGGACATGTCGTAAAGCTCGACGCGGCGCAGGATCTGTTTGTAGATCGTGTCGTAATATTCGACATTCGGCAGCACCAGTTTCAGAATATAATCGAAATTGCCGGTCAGCCGGTGAACCTCGACAATTTCCGGTATGGTGCTGACGGCGGCATGGAACCGGTCCAGCCAGTCCTCCGCATGCAGGCCGGTTCTCACCAGCAGGAAAACCGTGGTCGGCAGGTTGATCTTGCGTCGGTCCAGCAGCGCCATCGTACCCGTCACATAACCTTCCGCCCGCAACCGCGTAATGCGTCGCGAACAGGCGGACAGCGACAGCGACACTTCCTCCGCGATATCGGCGAGCGGCGTTTCTGCATTCTCCTGGAGAATCGCAAGGATTCGGCGGTCACGATCATCAATCATCGATAAAGAATGCACAGGTTAACGCAAGGGCGCAAGAAGTTTGCGATATTTTGACAAATAGCGCCTCAATTTTGCATATATGCCGCGAAATCCCTGCAAAAACGCATGCCGTTTTCGTCCCGACGATGGCATCCTTATTTTCAATCAAACTTGATAAGGGAACTCTTATGAAACGGATCGGCCTGATCGGCGGCATGAGCTGGGAATCCACCGCAACCTATTACCGCATGATCAACGAGGCCGTGCGCGACAGCCGCGGCGGACTGGTCTCGGCCGACATCGTCATGCATTCGCTCGATTTTTCCGAAGTCGTCGCCCTTCAGAAGGCCGATCGCTGGGATGAGGCAGGTGCGCTTCTGGGTGCGGCCGGCGCGCGCCTTGCCAATGCGGGCGCCGATTGCGTGCTGATCTGCACCAACACCATGCATCTGGTCGCTGACACCGTGGAGAAGATGTCCGGCGTGGCGCTGATCGATATCATCGATGAAACCGCCGCAGCCCTGAAGGCGGACGGACGCCGCAAGCCGCTGCTGCTCGCCACCCGCTATACGATGGAACACGGTTTCTACACCGACCGCATGCGCCGCCACGGCGTCGAGGTGGTCGTGCCCGATGCGGAAGACCGGGTTGCGATCCACGACATCATCTTCGGTGAACTTTGCCAGGGCGAAATCAAGTCCTGCTCGCGCGAGCGCTATCTCGCGGTCATCGAGAAGGCCCGTGCACTCGGCGTCGATTCCGTCATTCTCGGCTGCACCGAGATTTCGCTGCTGATCGATCCCGATGCCCTGCCGCTGCCGGGTTACGATTCGACCGCCATTCACGCGAAGGCCGCCGTCGGCTTCGCGCTCGGAAACAAGGCCCTGAACAGAGCCGCATGAATGTGCCGCCTCTTTGCCTATTCCGGTAAGCCGGTCTGGCTCGACAGCCTGCTGATCGAGCCGGAAGCATCGCTGGTCAGCCAGTCCATGGCCGCAAGGGAAGCGAAAACCGTCGTCAATGGCGATGGCTGCGGCCTTGGCTGGTATGGCGAACGCGGAACGCCCGGCGTTTTTCGCGATACAAGGCCCGCCTGGTCGGACGCCAATCTGGCAGCGCTTTGCCACCAGCTCCGCTCGGGCATGTTCATGGCCCATGTCCGCTCCGCCACATCAGGCGAAGTGTCCCGCGCCAATTGCCATCCCTTTGCGCATGGGCGATACCTGTTCATGCATAACGGCCAGATCGGCGGTTACGAGCAGATCAGGCGCGATATCGATTCCCTCATCCCCGACGATATCTATGCATCCCGGCGTGGCACCGGCGATAGCGAAGCCATTTTCCTGATTGCCGCCGGGCATGGCCTCGACACCGAACCGGTTCGCGCCATTTCCACCGCGCTGCGGCTTTGCCAGGAAAAGATGATGGCGGCAGGCGTCTCTTCCGCGCTGCGATTCAGCGCCGTTCTTATGGATGGCGATTGCCTGCATGCCTTCCGCTGGTCAAGCGACGACAAGCCGCCGACACTCTACTGGCGTGGGCTCGATGACGGCATCGCATTGAGTTCCGAACCCTTTTCCTTCGATTGCGCGCCATGGTGCGCCGTTCCCCCCAATACCAGGGTGACGATCCGCGCCGGCGAGATGGCGATGGAGCCTTTTCTCCTGCCGTAAACAGCGCCACTGGCGATGATCGCAGCCGGTTTTTACACCCGCGCCACCACAGGTCGGCGCGGCGGCAGCGCTGCCCTGTTTATTTTCATTGAATTTTCACAACCGCGAAGGCTAGTGTGTGATCCGATAGTTCGAAACAGATTTCAGGACCGGTGAACCATTTCAGAAGTATTGCAGCCTCTTCCCCTTTTCCGAGCGATGCCCGGCATCGCAAGGACCAAGAAAATCCGCTGAAGAACGGCGCAGACAGGGCGATCAATGCCTTCGGCGATCCTTTGGGCGCCGAGAAAAACACTTATTTTTCATTGCGCTAAGCTGTTCAATTTTCCGAAAAAATTGCTGTTGCCACGCCTCCATATCGATGCATAAACTGGCATCAGCAAAGGCAAGCCGGATCGACCTCATCAGACCCTCTCCTCCCACCAAGGTGCTGACCGACCAATGATCAATAATCTTAACGCCGCCGATCTTCCCCGTCCCGCCCCGCGCAGTTCCAACCCGGAAATCATGGCGTCGGAAATCATCGAACGCCTCACCTACCGTATCGGCAAGGATGTCAAGGTTGCCAAGCCGCATGACTGGCTGACCGCAACCATCCTCGTCGTGCGCGACCGCATCATCGACAAGTGGATGGAATCCACCCGCAAGGCCTATGCCAACAATTCCAAGCGCGTTTATTACCTGTCGCTCGAATTCCTGATCGGCCGCCTGATGCGCGACGCCATCTCCAATATCGGCCTGATGCACGAAATCCGCGATGCACTGTCCTCGCTCGGCGTCGATCTGGATGTCATTGCCGGTCTGGAGCCGGACGCCGCACTCGGCAATGGCGGCCTTGGCCGTCTCGCGGCCTGTTTCATGGAATCCATGGCGACCGTGGACATTCCCGCCTATGGCTACGGCATCCGTTACGTGCACGGCCTCTTCCGCCAGCAGATGGCGGATGGCTGGCAGGTGGAACTGCCGGAAACCTGGCTGGCGCACGGCAACCCCTGGGAATTCGAGCGCCGCGAAAGCTCCTATGAGGTCGGCTTCGGCGGCTCGGTGGAAACCATCGGCGGTTATGAAGATCCGCAGCGTTTCGTCTGGAAACCCGCCGAACGCGTCATCGCCATGGCTTACGATACGCCGGTCGTGGGCTGGCGCGGCACCCGCGTCAATACGCTTCGCCTATGGTCGGCGCAGCCGATCGACCCCATTCTGCTGGCCGCTTTCAATGCCGGCGACCATATCGGTGCATTGCGCGAAAGCAACAAGGCGGAAAGCCTGACGCGGGTTCTCTATCCTGCGGACGCGACGCCCGCCGGTCAGGAACTGCGCCTGCGGCAGGAATTCTTCTTCTCCTCCGCCTCGCTGCAGGACATTCTGCGCCGTCACCTGCAGCAGTACCCGGATTTCACCTCGCTACCCGAGAAGGTCTCGATCCAGCTCAACGACACGCATCCGGCCATTTCCATCGCTGAAATGATGCGTCTTCTGTGCGATGTGCACGGGCTGGAATTCGAGGAAGCCTGGAAGATCACGCAGGGCACCTTCTCCTATACCAACCACACACTTCTGCCGGAGGCGCTGGAAAGCTGGCCGGTGCCGCTGCTCGAGCGTCTTTTGCCAAGACATATGCAGATCGTCTATGCGATCAACGCCAACACGCTGGTCTACGCCCGCAAGGAAAAGAAGATGGCGGATCAGCAGATCCGTTCGATCTCGCTGATCGATGAAGGCGGCGAACGCCGCGTGCGCATGGGCAACCTCGCCTTTATCGGCTCGCATTCCATCAACGGCGTTTCCGCCCTTCATACAGACCTGATGAAGGAAACGGTCTTTGCCGACCTGCACAGCCTTTATCCTGACCGTATCAACAACAAGACCAATGGCATCACACCGCGCCGCTGGCTGATGCAGTGCAATCCGGGCCTCACCAGCCTGCTGCGCGAAGCAATCGGCGACGATTTCCTCGACGATGCGGAAAAGCTCACCGCGCTCGACCGTTTTGCCGACGATGCCGGTTTCCGCGAAAAATTCGCCGAGGTGAAGCGTCTGAACAAGGTGCGGCTTGCCAATACGGTGGCGCAGCGCATGGGCATCCGCGTCGATCCCTCGGCCATGTTCGACATCCAGATCAAGCGTATCCATGAATATAAGCGCCAGCTTCTGAACCTTGTTGAGACTGTCGCCCTTTACGACCAGATCCGTTCCCACCCGGAACTGGATTGGGTGCCGCGCGTTAAGTTCTTCGCAGGCAAGGCGGCGCCGAGTTATCACAACGCGAAGCTGATCATAAAGCTTGCCAACGATATTGCCCGGGTCATCAACAACGATCCGGCCGTGCGCGGGCTTCTGAAAGTGGTGTTTGTTCCGAACTATAACGTCTCACTTGCGGAAATCATGGTTCCCGCCGCTGATCTTTCCGAACAGATATCGACGGCCGGCATGGAAGCTTCCGGCACCGGCAACATGAAATTCGCACTCAACGGCGCGCTCACCATCGGCACGCTCGATGGCGCCAATGTCGAAATGCGCGATCATGTCGGCGCGGAGAATATCGTCATCTTCGGAATGACGGCGGACGAAGTGGCCAAGGCGCGCGCCGAAGGCCACAATCCCCGCGCGATCATCGAAGGATCGGCCGAGCTGTCGCAGGCGCTGTCTTCCATCGCCTCCGGCGTCTTCTCGCCGGATGACCGCTCCCGTTTCGCCGGCCTGATCGACGGTATCTACAACAGCGACTGGTTCATGGTCGCCGCCGATTTCGACGCCTATGCCAATGCACAGCGCGAAGTGGACGCGATCTGGAGCGATCCGGATAGCTGGTATGCCAAGACAGTGCGCAACACGGCGCGTATGGGCTGGTTCTCGTCCGACAGGACAATCCGCCAATATGCCACCGAGATCTGGAGAGCCTGATGAAAAAACCGCTCAATTCGGCCGAAGAGAAAAAGACTGGCGACATCACGAAGGCTGAAATCGAGGCGATCAAGAGCGGTTTGCATTCCAATCCCTTTGCCCTTCTCGGCGTTCACGAAACGCCGGAAGGGTTTTCCGCCCGCTGTTTCATTCCCGGCGCCGAGGAGGTTTCCGTCCTGACGCTGGACGGAAATTTCGTGGGCGAATTGAAGCGGATCGATCCGGACGGCTTTTTCGAAGGCCGGATCGATCTTTCGAAGCGACAGCCGGTGCGGTATCGCGCCAGCCGCGACGATGCCGAATGGGCGGTGACCGACCCCTACAGCTTCGGCCCGGTTCTCGGCCCCATGGACGATTATTTCGTCCGCGAAGGATCGCATCTGCGGCTCTTCGACAGGATGGGCGCGCATCCGCTGAAGCTCGAGGGCGTCGAGGGCTTCCACTTCGCCGTATGGGCTCCCAATGCGCGGCGCGTTTCCGTCGTCGGCGATTTCAACAATTGGGATGGCCGACGGCATGTCATGCGGTTCCGCAAGGATACCGGCATCTGGGAAATCTTCGCGCCTGACGTCTATGCCGGCTGTGCCTACAAGTTCGAAATCCTCGGCGCAAACGGCGAGCTTCTGCCGTTGAAGGCAGACCCCTATGCGCGGCGCGCCGAGTTGCGGCCGAAGAACGCCTCCGTCACCGCGCCGGAACTCACCCAGAAATGGGAAGACCAGGCTCACCGGGAACATTGGGCGCAGGTGGACCAGCGCCGCCAGCCGATCAGCATTTACGAGGTTCACGCCGGCTCCTGGCAGCGTCGCGAAGACGGCACCTTCCTAAGCTGGGACGAGCTCGCCGCGCAGCTCATTCCCTATTGCACGGATATGGGCTTCACCCACATCGAGTTCCTGCCGATCACCGAACACCCCTATGACCCGTCCTGGGGGTATCAGACCACCGGCCTTTACGCGCCGACCGCACGCTTCGGCGACCCCGAAGGTTTCGCGCGGTTCGTCAACGGCGCTCACAAGGTCGGCATCGGTATCCTCCTGGACTGGGTTCCCGCGCATTTTCCCACCGACGAACATGGACTTCGCTGGTTCGACGGCACGGCGCTCTATGAGCACGCCGATCCTCGTCAGGGTTTCCATCCCGACTGGAACACGGCGATCTATAATTTCGGCCGCGTCGAGGTCATGTCCTACCTCATCAACAATGCGCTTTACTGGGCCGAGAAATTCCATCTCGATGGCCTGCGCGTCGATGCAGTCGCCTCGATGCTCTACCTGGACTACTCCCGCAAGGAGGGCGAGTGGATACCCAACGAATATGGTGGGCGCGAAAATCTCGAATCCGTGCGCTTCCTGCAGAAGATGAATTCCCTCGTTTATGGTACCCATCCGGGCGTCATGACGATTGCCGAGGAATCCACCTCGTGGCCGAAAGTGTCGCAGCCGGTACATGAGGGCGGCCTTGGTTTCGGTTTCAAGTGGAATATGGGCTTCATGCACGACACGCTGAGTTATTTCTCGCGGGAGCCGGTGCATCGCAAGTTCCATCATCAGGAACTGACCTTCGGCCTGCTTTACGCCTTCACCGAAAATTTCGTGCTGCCGCTGTCCCACGACGAGGTTGTCCACGGCAAGGGATCGCTGATCGCCAAAATGTCCGGCGATGACTGGCAGAAATTCGCCAATCTTCGCTCCTATTACGGCTTCATGTGGGGTTATCCCGGCAAGAAGCTGCTGTTCATGGGGCAGGAGTTCGCACAGTGGAGCGAATGGAGCGAAAAGGGCTCGCTCGACTGGAACCTGCGCCAATATCCGATGCATGAGGGCATGCGCCGCCTCGTGCGCGATCTCAACCTCACCTATCGATCCAAAGCCGCCCTGCACGCCCGCGATTGCGAACCCGAGGGCTTCCGCTGGCTTGTGGTCGATGATCACGAGAATTCCGTCTTCGCCTGGCTGCGCACGGCACCCGGCGAAAAGCCGGTCGCAGTCATCTGCAACCTCACCCCGGTCTATCGGGAAAACTATTATGTGCCGCTGCCCCAGGCGGGGCGGTGGAGGGAGATTCTCAACACCGACGCCGAAATTTATGGCGGCAGCGGCAAGGGAAATGGCGGACGCGTTCAGGCGGTCGATGCCGGCGGCGATATCGGGGCGATGCTCGTCCTGCCGCCGCTCGCCACGATCATGCTCGAGCCGGAAAACTGACAGACACAGAGGGAGGACACCATGTCGGAAAAAAGAGTTCAGCCTTTGGCGCGTGATGCAATGGCCTATGTCCTCGCAGGCGGAAGAGGAAGCCGCCTGAAGGAACTGACGGACCGCCGGGCAAAACCCGCCGTCTATTTCGGCGGCAAGGCGCGCATCATCGATTTCGCGCTCTCCAACGCGCTTAATTCCGGCATTCGCCGCATCGGCGTTGCCACGCAATACAAGGCGCATTCCCTCATTCGGCACCTGCAGCGCGGCTGGGACTTCTTCCGCCCTGAACGTAATGAGAGCTTCGACATCCTGCCCGCCTCCCAGCGCGTTTCCGAAACGCAATGGTATGAAGGTACGGCAGACGCGGTTTACCAGAACATCGACATTATCGAGCCCTATGGGCCGGAATATATGGTCATCCTCGCCGGCGACCATATCTATAAAATGGACTACGAATACATGCTTCAGCAGCATGTCGATTCCGGTGCGGATGTGACGATCGGCTGCCTTGAAGTGCCGCGTATGGAAGCAACGGGCTTCGGCGTCATGCATGTGAATGAAAAAGACGAGATCATCGATTTCATCGAAAAGCCGGCCGATCCGCCCGGCATTCCCGGCAATGAGGGTTTTGCGCTTGCCTCAATGGGCATCTACGTCTTCCACACGAAATTCCTGATGGAAGCGTTGCGCCGCGACGCCGCAGACCCCACCTCCAGCCGCGACTTCGGCAAGGACATCATTCCCTATATCGTAGAGCACGGCAAAGCCGTCGCCCACCGCTTCGCAGACTCGTGCGTACGTTCGGATTTCGAGCATGGCCCCTACTGGCGGGACGTCGGCACCATCGACGCCTACTGGCAGGCCAATATCGACCTGACGGATGTGGTGCCCGACCTCGATATCTACGACAAATCCTGGCCGATCTGGACCTATGCGGAAATCACACCGCCGGCGAAATTCGTGCATGACGATGAGAACCGCCGCGGTTCCGCCGTGTCTTCGGTTGTTTCCGGTGACTGCATCATTTCGGGTTCGTCGCTCAACCGCAGCCTTCTGTTCACAGGCGTGCGCGCCAATTCATACTCACGCCTTGAGAATGCCGTAGTACTGCCGAGTGTGAAGATCGGGCGTCATGCCCAGCTCAGCAATGTCGTCATCGACCATGGCGTGGTCATTCCGGAGGGACTGATTGTAGGAGAAGACCCAGAACTGGATGCCAAACGTTTCCGCCGTACCGAAAACGGCATCTGCCTTATCACCCAATCGATGATCGACAAGCTGGACCTGTAGCGCCGATGAATGTCCTTTCGGTTTCATCCGAAATCTACCCCCTGATAAAGACCGGAGGGCTCGCCGACGTTGTCGGCGCGCTTCCCATCGCGCTGGATGCGCTTGGAATCAAGACGCGGACGTTAATCCCCGGATATCCGGCGGTGAAAGCCGCTGTAACCGATCCCGTCAAATGTTTCGAATTTGCTGATCTGCTCGGTGAAAAAGCCGATGTGCTGGAAGTGCGGCATGAGGGACTCGACCTCCTCATTCTCGATGCGCCCGCCTATTACGAGCGCTCGGGCGGCCCCTATCTCGACCAGACCGGCAAGGATTATCCTGACAATTGGAGGCGCTTTGCGGCGCTGTCGCTGGCGGCGGCCCGCATTGCGGCCGGCGCTTTTCCTGGCTGGCGGCCGGATCTTGTGCATGCTCACGACTGGCAGGCAGCGCTTTCGCCGGTCTATATGCGTTATGCTGAAACGCCTGAAATTCCGAGCCTTCTCACCATCCATAACATCGCCTTCCAGGGCCAGTTCGGGGCCAATATCTTCAGCAAGCTTGGTCTGCCCGCCCATGCTTTCGGCATGGAAGGTGTGGAATATTATAATGATGTGAGTTTCCTGAAGGGTGGCCTGCAAACGGCGACGGCGCTCAGCACCGTCAGCCCGTCCTATGCCGAGGAAATCCTCACCGCGGAATTCGGCATGGGCCTGCACGGCGTCATCGGCAGCCGCGCCCATGTGCTGCACGGCATCGTCAACGGCATCGACGCCGATGTCTGGAACCCGGCAACGGATCATCTGATCCACGACAATTATTCAGCCGCCAACCTCAAGAACCGCGCACTGAACAAGAAGGCCGTCGCCGAACATTTCCGCATCGACGATGATGACAGCCCGCTTTTCTGCATCATCTCCCGCCTCACCTGGCAGAAGGGCATCGACCTCATGGCGGAAGCCGTGGACGAGATCGTTGCCCTCGGTGGCCGCCTCGTGGTGCTTGGCGCGGGCGAAGTGGCGCTGGAAGGCGCGCTTCTGGCGGCCGCGTCCCGCCACCATGGCCGCGTCGGCGTTGCCGTCGGTTACAACGAGCCGCTGTCGCATCTGATGCAGGCGGGCTGCGATGCGATCATCATTCCCTCGCGTTTCGAACCCTGCGGGCTTACCCAGCTTTACGCGCTGCGTTATGGCTGCATTCCGGTCGTCGCCCGCACCGGCGGCCTTGCCGACACGGTGATCGACGCCAACCACGCCGCCATCGCCAATAAATCGGCGACCGGCGTGCAATTTTCACCCGTCACGCTCGATGGTCTGAAACAGGCGATCCGCCGGACCGTCCGTTATTACCACGACCCGAAACTATGGACACAAATGCAGAAACTCGGAATGAAATCCGATGTTTCCTGGGAAAAAAGCGCCGGTCTTTACGCCGCGCTTTACAGCCAGCTTATTTCGAAAGGCCATTGAAACAATGATCAAGACTGTTCAGACGAAGCCCTATCAGGACCAGAAGCCGGGCACATCCGGCCTGCGCAAGAAGGTGCCAGTCTTCGCCCAGGAAAATTACGCCGAGAATTTCATCCAGTCGATCTTCGACGCGCTTGAGGGCTTTCAGGGCCAGACGCTGGTGATCGGCGGCGATGGCCGCTATTACAATCGCGAAGTCATCCAGAAGGCGATCAAGATGGCCGCCGCCGCCGGTTTCGGCAAGGTATTGGTCGGTCAGGGCGGCATTCTCTCGACGCCTGCCGCCTCCAACGTCATCCGCAAATACAAGGCCTTCGGCGGCATCGTGCTTTCCGCCAGCCACAATCCCGGCGGCCCGAACGAAGACTTCGGCATCAAATACAATATCGGCAATGGCGGCCCCGCACCGGAAAAGATCACCGATGCGATCTATGCCCGCTCGAAGGTCATCGACAGCTATAAAATCTCCGACGCCGCCGATATCGATCTCGACAAGGTGGGCAGCTTCAAGATGGACGACCTGACGGTCGAGGTGATCGATCCGGTTGCCGATTACGCCGCCCTGATGGAAGAGCTGTTCGATTTCGCCGCCATCCGTGCGCTGATCGCCGGCGGTTTCAAGGTCGTGGTCGATTCCATGAGCGCCGTTACCGGCCCCTATGCCGTGGAGATCATCGAAAAGCGCCTCGGCGCGCCGAAGGGCTCCGTCCGCAACGCAACGCCGCTGCCGGATTTCGGCGGCCATCATCCAGACCCGAACCTTGTCCACGCCAAGGAGCTTTATGACGACGTCATGAGCCCGGAAGGCCCCGATTTCGGCGCGGCCTCCGATGGCGACGGCGACCGCAACATGGTGGTCGGCAAGGGCATGTTCGTCACCCCGTCGGACAGCCTCGCCATCATCGCGGCCAATGCCAGACTGGCCCCCGGTTATGCCGCCGGCATTTCCGGCATTGCCCGTTCGATGCCGACGAGTGCGGCAGCGGACCGTGTGGCCGAAAAGCTTGGCCTTGGCATGTATGAAACGCCGACCGGCTGGAAATTCTTCGGCAATCTCATGGATGCCGGCAAGGTGACGATCTGCGGCGAAGAAAGCTTCGGCACAGGCTCCAACCATGTGCGCGAAAAGGACGGCCTGTGGGCCGTGCTTTACTGGCTGAACATTGTCGCCGCGCGCAAGGAAAGCGTGAAGGACATCGTCACAAAGCACTGGGCCGAATATGGCCGCAACTATTATTCCCGCCATGACTATGAGGAAGTGGATTCGGACGCCGCCAACACGCTGGTCGCCACCCTGCGCGAAAAACTCGCCACGCTTCCCGGCACCAGTTATGGCAATCTGAAGGTCGCGGCGGCGGATGATTTTGCCTATCACGATCCGGTCGACCAGTCGGTCAGCAAAAATCAGGGCATCCGCATCCTGTTCGAAGGCGGTTCGCGCATCGTGCTGCGCCTTTCCGGCACGGGTACTGCGGGCGCCACGCTTCGCCTCTATGTCGAGCGTTACGAGCCGGATGCGGCGCGTCACGGCATCGAAACGCAGGAGGCGCTCGCCGACCTGATTTCCGTTGCCGATACGATCGCCGGCATCAAGGCCCATACCGGCCGTAGCGAGCCGAGCGTTATTACCTGAGGGTTTTGTTCAGTTGCATCCGCCGTTGCTGGAGAGGCGCAGAATCGAAAAGACGGGAGGCGGCCACAAGGCCGTCTGAGAGTAGTAACAGACCTCTCGCCAAATTCGACGTCATCCTCGGCCTTGTGCCGAGGATCTGCCAACGTATCGTCCAATCAATGCGTAGCAGATGCTCGGGACAGGCCCGAGCATGACGGAGGAGAGGTTTTGGGTTCGCCATCGATCACAGGCGGACGTATACCGCCTTCCATTACCGGCCACCTTCTACCCTTACGAAGAAGAAACAACTATCCCCCGGAGAGACAGACCATGCAGACACCTTCCGTTTTCCCCAAAGGTGCAATCCACACGGAAAACGGAACGGAATTCACGGTCTATTCCCGGCACGCCTCCCAGATCGATCTCTGCCTTTTCGATACCAAGGGCGAAAAAGAAACGGCCCGTTTGCCGATGACGCGCGGTGAAGATGACGTTCACCGGTTGACCGTCTCCGACGCCGGCCCTAGCACGCGATACGGCTTTCGCGCTCACGGCATTTACGCTCCTGAACACGGCCTCTGGTTCGATCCTGCAAAGCTGCTGCTCGACCCCTATGCCACAGAGATCGACCGCCCCTTCCGGCACGACCCCGCACTTTACGCCTTTGGTTCGGAGACCGGCGGGATCATGCCGAAGGCGATCCTTTCGCAGCATGAGCCGGTCCGGCGTCAACCGCCGCTTTTTGCCGAAGGCGGGCTGATTTACGAACTCGCCGTCAAATCCTTCACCCGGCTGCATCCTGAAGTGCCGGAAGAGATCAGGGGCACCGTTGCCGCACTTGCCCATCCCGCCATTGTCGCGCACCTGAAAAAGATCGGCGTCGATGCGGTGGAATTGATGCCGATCACCGCCTGGATCGATGAGCGCCACCTGCCGCCGCTCGGCCTTTCCAACGCCTGGGGTTATAATCCCGTCGGCTTCATGGCGCTCGATCCGCGCCTCTGCCCCGGCGGCGTGCGGGAATTGCGGGATACGGTTGCGGCGCTGCATGCGGAGGGCATCGGCGTCATTCTCGATCTGGTCTTCAACCATACCGGCGAAAGCGATATCGAAGGTTCGATCCTGTCGTTGCGCGGGCTCGATAACCTCACCGCCTTTCGCCATCCGCCGGGAAAACCGGGCGTGCTGGTCAACGATACCGGCACCGGCAACACGGTTGCCTGCGATCATCCCTATATTCGCCAGCTCATCATCGATTCCCTCCGGCATTTCGTTCTGAATGCCGGGGTGGACGGCTTCCGTTTCGACCTCGCGCCCGTGCTCGGGCGAACGGCCAATGGCTTCGACATGGCGAGCGAAACGCTCGCGGCCATGCATTCGGACCCCTTGCTTTACGACCGCCTGCTGATCGCCGAACCATGGGATATCGGACCCGGCGGATATCAGCTCGGCAATTTCCCCGAAAGCTTTCTGGAGTGGAACGACCGCGCCCGCGACGATGTGCGCCGCTTCTGGCGCGGCGACGCCCGCACCACCGGGGCGCTGGCAGATGCGCTTTCCGGGTCTTCGCCGATCTTTTCCCGCCATGGCCGCTTGAACAGCCGCAGCGTCAACTTTCTCGCCGCCCATGACGGCTTCACCCTGTTCGATCTCGTCAGCCACGAACACAAGCACAATGAGAAAAACGGCGAGAACAATCGCGACGGCCACAATGAAAACCACTCCTGGAACAATGGTTTCGAAGGCCCGACGGATGACCCTGCCATTGTCGCCGCCCGCATTGCGGATGTGAAGGCGCTGCTTTCCACCCTGTTCGTCAGCCGCGGCGTCTTGATGCTGACCGCCGGCGATGAGGGCGGCCGCAGCCAGCATGGCAACAACAACGCCTATTGTCAGGACAATGACATCACCTGGGTCGACTGGTCTTCGCTTGTCCCCGAACTGATCGATCACACGGCATTTCTCGCAGCGCTTCGCAAACGCTTCAGCGTCTTTTCCGAGACCGGCTTCTTTTCCGGCAGCGGCGATGTGACATGGCTTGCCCCGGGCGGGGAACCCATGGCGGTTACGGACTGGGAAAGCCCGAATGGACCCGCCTTCGCCATGGTGCTTTCAACGTCGGACCGCGAAACGGGCGACGAGGTCGAGCTTGCGGTTCTCATCAATCGCGGTCGCGAGGTCGTTCCTTTCACGCTGCCCGGCGATGGGTGGTATGCGATCGGCACGGATTTCGGCAATCCCGCCTTCCTGCCCGCCCGTTCCGTGGTGTTTTATCTGCGCAGTTGATCCCTTCGCGTCGCCAGCCGTATAAGTCCCTGGAAACAATGCGGACGAGGTAACATGACAAAAGAAATTGCGCTGGCGGAGATGAAAAATCTGGTCGGCACGGAAATGGGCGTCTCCGACTGGATCACCGTCGATCAGGCGATGATTGACGCCTTCGGAAAGGCGACGCTGGACGAACAGTTCATCCACACCGACCCGGAACGCGCCAAAGCGGAAAGCCCCTTTGGCGGCACCATCGCGCATGGATTCCTGACGCTGTCTCTGCTTTCGGCGCTGAATTACGATGCCCTGCCCCGCATTCGCGAACAGACCATGGGCATCAATTACGGCTTCGATGCCGTTCGTTTCGTTACGCCGGTCAAAAGCAGTGCGCGGGTGCGCGGCCGCTTCACACTGGCGGAGGCGCGTTTTCGCGGCGCGGCCATGTTGATGACGACCTATGACGTGACGGTGGAAATCGAAAACGAGAAAAAGCCGGCACTTACCGCCCGTTGGACCACCATCAGCCAGTTCAACCCGGAGGACAGGCCGGAAGACGCCTGAAACCGCCGCAAGGGAGAGACCGCATGCATGACGAAGCCGTAAGGAATGCGTTTCTCGTGCAGGCAAGAGCCTGCGACAGCCTCGGCTCGCCCTTTACCGCGCGGCTCTGCCGCACCATGGCAGCAAGGCTCGACCGCCATACCGAGGTGGGCGAGCGGATCTTGTCCTGGCCCGGCGATGTCGGCCCCTCGGGCGATTCCGTTCCCCTGCGGCTGGCGGGCGCCCTGCATGCGCTCGCCATCGAGGAAAAGATCGCGCCGCTTGCCGATATCCCGCCGGAAGACGAAGTAGCGCTCTGGCAGGCCTGCGGCAGCGCCCTGCGTTTTCATTCCGCCTTCATCCTCGAAAGGTTGAAATCACCGCCGCAGACCAACGAGGTTCGCCGTTCCGCCGTTCTGCTGCCGGGCTTTCTTTCGATTGCGGCACTGACCGGCAAGCCGCTGGTGCTTTCCGAAGTTGGAGCCAGCGCTGGCCTCAACCTGCAATTCGACCGTTACCGATATCACCTCGGCGATCTCGCCTGGGGTGAGCAATCCGATGTTTTCCTGTCACCGGAATGGCGCGGCGACACACCCGCCCATGAGCGGATCGAGGTTATCGAGCGCGCCGGCTGCGATCTCAACCCGCTCGACCCGTCATCCGCCGAAGATCGCCTGCGGCTGATGTCCTATGTCTGGGCCGACCAGACAGACAGGCTGGAGCGAACCGCCGCCGCCCTGCGGATAGCGGTGGAACATGGTCTGCATGTCGAGAAGGCAGACGCGGTCGACTGGCTGAAACGCCGCCTTGCCACGCAATATCCGGGCGCCACCCACGTCGTCTATCACTCAGTCGCCTGGCAATATCTGCCCGATGGATTGAAACAGGCCGGCGAGGATGTGATTGCCGAAGCCGGAACCCGCGCCACGTCGGATGCCCCGCTTGCCCGGCTGCAAATGGAAGCGGATGCGACGCCGGGCGGTGCCGCCATTACCCTGCAGATCTGGCCGACCGGCGAGAAACAGGAAATCGGCCGGGCCGATTTCCATGGGCGATGGGTGGAATGGCGAGACTGGATGGCGGGTTAAACCGCCACGTCCTCAGCCGCCTCCTGCAGCAGCCCGCCGACATATTCCGCAAAGGAGCGCCAGCATTCCACCCGGAACGTATCGTCCGCCGTGCGCAGCAGCACCACTTCCGCCTTGCCGAAAACGGTGCGCGAGCACGCGCCGACCGGGAACTTTGCGAGAGAAAGATCCTGCGGGCAGCCGGCATTGAGTGCCGCTTCCGCACCGGCACCGGAGACGATGACGGCCGTATTGCGGTGGGAAACATCGGTTGCAGAAAACAGGCCGGAAACGCCGGCGAGAGCCGCCATCAGGTTGCTCTCGCCCTGATCGATCACCAGCCATTCATCCGGGCCGAGCCACAAAGCGGACCGCAGGCCCGAGGTGACGGAGCTTTTCGGGCGGGCCGGCAGGGCTAGACCGAGCGCTTCCGAAAGTGCCGGCAGGGCGCTTTCCCGGGCGCGCAGCGAGAGCCGCGAGGCGGAAGCAGCGGGTTTCAGCGAAACGAAGGGAGAGCCGCCGTGAAAATCCTCGAGCACGGATTTGCGTTTTGCGTGAAGTTTGTCAGCCATTGAGACGGGCTCCTTCCTTGTCGAGGAAGACCATGTCGGTCACTTCGACGGCAATGGTTTTATCGGCGAGCGGAATATAGAGCGTTTCGCCCATGCGCGCCCTGCCATCCGCCACCAGCGCGAAAGCGATGGAATGGCCGAGATTTTCCGACCAGTAGGCGGAGGTGACATGGCCGAGCATGGTCATGGGTTTCGGCTGGTTTGGATCGACAACGATCTGGCCGCCCTCGTCCGGAACGGTCAGCCGGTCTTTCGTCTTCAGGCCGACAAGCTGTTTGCGGCCGGAGCGCGTGAGATCGGGGCGTTTCAGACCGCGAATGCCGACGAAATCCGTCTTCTTCTTGGAAACGGCCCAGGCAAGCCCGGCATCGTCAGGCGTCACCGTGCCGTCCGTATCCTGCCCGACGATGATATAGCCCTTTTCCGCACGCAGGATATGCATGGTCTCGGTGCCATAAAGGCAGCCGCCGACGGCTTCCGCCCTTTCGCGGATCGCCGACCAGACGGCTGCGCCATAATCGGCCGGAACGTTGATTTCGAAACCGAGTTCGCCGGTGAATGACACGCGGAAGAGCCGTGTCGGCACGCCGCAGAAGGTGCCTTCGGCCACCGCCATATGCGGGAAGGCTTCCGGAGAGAGATCGATGCCCTCGACGAAGGGAGCGATAACCTCGCGCGCCTTCGGCCCCTGCACGGCAATCACGGCCCATTGTTCGGTGGCCGAGGTGAGCCAAACATTGAGATCGGGGAATTCGGTCTGGAGATAATCTTCCATATGCTGGAGAACGCGCGGCGCACCGCCCGTGGTCGTCGTCACGTGGAAACGGTCTTCGGCAAGGCGGCCGACGACGCCGTCGTCGTAAACGAAGCCGTCTTCGCGGGTCATGATGCCGTAACGGCAGCGGCCGGGTTTCAGCGTGTCCCAGGCATTGGTGTAGATGAGGTTCAGGAACTTCGCCGCATCAGGGCCGACCACCTCGATCTTGCCGAGTGTGGAGGCATCGAACACGCCGACGCTTGTCCGAACCGTCTTGCATTCGCGGTTGATCGCCTCATGCATGTCCTCGCCCGCCCGCGGGAAGAACCAGGCGCGTTTCCAGTTGCCAACATCCTC
Source organism: Agrobacterium sp. 22-214-1 (assembly GCF_053522465.1). Taxonomy (NCBI): domain Bacteria; kingdom Pseudomonadati; phylum Pseudomonadota; class Alphaproteobacteria; order Hyphomicrobiales; family Rhizobiaceae; genus Agrobacterium; species Agrobacterium sp. 22-214-1. The sequence goes on from NZ_JBNWCK010000004.1 coordinate 121,644, forward strand.
GAACACCGCACCGGCCGCAAGCTCTTCCTCGTGCATCGGCGTCTTGCGGGCCGGATCGAACAGCGCGCCGCGCGAATGGTTGATGAGCGTGCCGAAGGTGACCGGCGTATAGGGCTGGCGGAAGGTGGTGAGACCGACCTTGGGCAAATCCCGGCCGAGCGCCTCCGATGCGATGGCAAGGCCGTGCATATTGGACATCTTGCCCTGATCGGACGCCATGCCATTGGTGGTGAAGCGCTTTATATGCTCGACGGAATGCATGCCTTCGCGCACGGCGAGGCGGATATCCTTGGCGCAGACATCGTGCTGGAAATCGATGAAGGCCTTGACGCCGGTGCCCTCACCCGCGCCTTCGGCCGTACCGATCATGCCGCCTGTCCAGGTCCGCGCATTCTCACCGGAAAACTCCACGCCGCCGCCACCGGCAGCCGCAGCCTCGGCAATCAGCGCGGAAAGATCGTCCGTGCCGTTGCAGGCGCCGATGGAAACACCGTTCTGCACATGGATATCCGGCAGGAAACGCTGGTTAGCCGCGTCAAACTTCAGTTTGCCGCGCGATTGCGAGAAGAGATGCACCGAAGGCGTCCAGCCGGCCGAAACCACAAGCGCATCGATGGCGATCTTGCGCTTGTTGGAGCCGCCATTGCGGCCAACGGTCATCGAGGAGACGCGCAGGCGGCCGGCGGTGTTGTAAACGCTATGGCCCGCCAGCACTTCGATGCCGAGCGCCCGCGCCTCATCCAGCAGGCGCTGATCCGGGTTCTCGCGGCAATCGACGATGGCGGCGATTTTCACCCCGGCCTTTTTCAGATCGAAGGCCGTCTCATAGGCCGAATCATGGGCGGTGTAGACCCCGACATTTTGGCCCACGGCGACGCCGTAATGGTTGAGATAGGTGCGTGCGGCCGAGGCCAGCATGATGCCGGGGCGGTCATTATTGGCAAAGACCATGTGGCGTTCGATCGCACCCGCCGCCAGCACGACCTTTTTGGCGCGCACCTGCCACAGCCGCTCACGCGGCTGGTGTCTGGCGGGCGTGGCGAGATGATCGGTCACCCGCTCGGCCAGCGCCACGAAATTGTGGTTGTAATAACCAAAAGCGGTGGTGCGGGTCAGAACCCGCACATTGGGCAGGGACTTCAGTTCGGCAAGAACCTTCTGCGCCCATTCGTAACCGGGCAGACCGTCGATGACCGTGCCAGTGTCGAAACGCAGCGTGCCGCCGACCTCCGCATTTTCATCGACCAGAATGACGCTGGCGCCGGTTTTCGCGGCAGCAAGCGCCGCCGTCAGACCGGCAACGCCGGCGCCGGCCACCAGCACGTCGCAATGGGCATAACGACCGGAATAATGATCCGCATCCGGCTCGCTCGGCGCCTTGCCGAGACCGGCGGCGCGGCGGATCAGCGGTTCGTAAATCCTGTGCCAGGCGGCCTTCGGCCACATGAAGGTCTTATAATAAAAACCGGCCGCGAACATCGGCGAAAGGAGATCGTTGATGGCGCTCAGATCGAAGGACAGCGACGGGAAACGGTTCTGCGAGGCGATGATCGCGCCGTCGAACACTTCCTGCACCGTGGCGCGCACATTGGGCTGCTTGCGCAGGCTGTCGCGGGAAACGTCGATCAGCGCATTCGGCTCTTCCGGCCCGGCGGAAAGGAAGCCGCGCGGCCGGTGATATTTGAACGAGCGGCCGATCAGATGCACGCCATTGGCCAGAAGCGCGGAGGCGACCGTGTCCCCCTCCAGCGCCTGATAAATCTTGCCATCGAAGGTGAAGCGCGCGGTTCTGGCCGGGGTGAGACGACCGGCCCCCTTGATACGATAATCGCCACTCATTGCCCGGCTCCCTTTTCTGCGGAAAGGACCGTCTCAGTATCGGGTTTCGGCTCACCCGCCTTGTAGGTCATCAGGAATTTGTCGCTGACCGAATCGCGGGCGGCGTTGAAGAAGCGGCCGCAGCCGTGAATGTGACGCCAGCGCTCAAAAACGAGGCCCTTGTCATTGTCGCGAATGAAGAAATATTCGGCGAAGGCCTCGTCGGAAATATCGGCGATGTTTTCCGGCCGGGCGATATGGGCTTCGCCCGCCCAGCGGAATTCCAGTTCGGAACGGTCTTCCCCGCAATAGGGGCAATGGATCAGAAGCATCGTCGCTCCACCTAGAGAGAATTTTCCGGAAGCGCTGTTCCGGCGGGTTGGTCACACAGCCGCTTTCCCATGGCTACGAAAGGGGAAAGCCGCTTTAAAAGCTGCTCGAAATTATCGAAAGGGCGTAGCGCCGAGGCCCGGCCCATATTGACGATGGCAACCGCCATCATGTCGGTGTCGATTGCGAAGGGGTAATCCTGCTCGCCATCCTCCTTCTCGCCGACAAAATAAACCATCTTGTTCGCGAGACTCGGAGCGCAGAGAAGCAGGCCTTTTTCCGCCATGAATGGCCAGTCTTTCTCACCCTGCATCTTCGCAATCTTCTGGCTGCGAAAATCCCTGGCCTCCGGAATGACGCTGCCGACGGGCACGGCCAAGGCCGCGCCTGATATGGTGATCGCAAGCATGGCCGCCGCCAGCATCAATGTGCCACCGCGGCAGCGGCAGCCTCATCGATAAGACGGCCGGTACGGAATCGGTCGAGCGTCAGCCCCGCCGCCAGACGATGCGGTTCACCCCGCGCGATGAGATGCGCGAAAAGATTGGCCGAACCCGGCGTCGCCTTGAAGCCGCCCGTGCCCCAGCCGCAATTGACGAAGAGGTTCTGCACCGGCGTCACGCTCTGGATCGCCGAGCGGTCGGGCGTATTGTCGGTAATGCCGCCCCATTGGCGCATCATCTTGACGCGGCGGAAGATCGGGAAAAGCTCGCAGATCGCGTCGAGCGTGTGGGTGATGATCTGCAGGCCGCCGGTCTGGGAATAGGAGTTATATTGATCGGTGCCCGCGCCGATGACCAGCTCGCCCTTGTCGGATTGCGAAATATAGGCGTGGACCGTGTTGGACATCACCACGCAGGGGAAAATCGGCTTCAGCGGCTCCGAAACCAGCGCCTGCAGCGGGTTGGAATGCAGCGGAACGCGCACATCCGCCATTTTCATGATGACGGAGGAATGACCGGCAGCGGAAACGCCGATCTTCTTCGCACCGATGAAACCGCGATTGGTCTCCACACCCGTCACCGCCCCGTCCGGCCCACGGCGAATGCCCGTAACCTCGCAGTTCTGGATGATGTGCACGCCGCGATCGGAAGCCGCGCGGGCATAACCCCAGGCCACCGCATCGTGGCGCGCCGTGCCGCCGCGGCGCTGGAGTGCTGCGCCATTGATCGGATACCGCGCATTGCCTGATATATCGAGCGGCGGGCAATAGGCTTTCGCCTGCTCCGGCGTCAGCCACTCATTGTCTATGCCGTAAAGACGGTTGGCATTGATATGGCGGCTGAAGGACTGCCGGTCATGAATATTGTGCGACAGCATCATCACGCCACGCGCCGAATACATGACGTTGTAATTGAGATCCTGGCTCAGGCCTTCCCACAATTTCAGGGAATGCTCGTAAATATCCATGCTCTCTTCATAGAGATAGTTGGAGCGGATGATGGTGGTGTTGCGGCCGGTATTGCCGCCGCCAAGCCAGCCTTTTTCCAGAACTGCGACATTGGTAATGCCGTGTTCCTTGGCAAGATAATAGGCAGCTCCCAGCCCGTGGCCGCCGCCGCCGATGATGATGACATCGTAATCCTTGCGCGGCTCGGGCGAGGCCCATTGCGCATCCCACCCCTTATGACCCCTGAGCGCCTCACGCGCCACGGCAAAAACGGAATATTTGCGCATTCGCAATCTGCTCCTCAAGAACCGGCCAGAGGCCGGAAACATGGCTCCGGCCCTTATCATACACATGGCAAATCGGGATGGGAGGCAATATCCATTTTGCGACGCCGCAATGATTTTGTTTCGACATCGCAGGCAGAAATCCGGACAAGCCGCATTTTGCTGGGTGATTATGCGCTACCGGCTGGACTTGCTGCAAATGATCTGTTATTGCACGTCACCAATCGCCCGGCTCGACAGCCGAACGAACGATTTTTCATTTGCGTGCGAATGCCTTATTCACATAGCAAATTAACCAAACCAAAGGAACGGGATTCACGTGCAGGTACTAGTCCGCGACAATAACGTTGATCAGGCGCTCCGCGCCCTGAAGAAAAAGATGCAGCGCGAAGGCATTTTCCGTGAAATGAAAATGCGCGATTACTACGAAAAGCCCTCCCAGAAGCGCGCTCGCGAAAAGGCTGAAGCCGTTCGCCGCGTTCGCAAGCTGGCACGCAAGCGTGCACAGCGCGAAGGTCTGGTTGCAGGCCCCCGCGCAGGCCGTTAATAGGCCGTCTTTTGGACGTTTTTGAATGCTTGTTGGGCGGGGGCGATCAATTCGCCGCCGCTCTTTGTGTTTGTGGCCGGAGAACGCTCTTGAAAACGACCGTGAGACCGGCCTGCGAGGGAACCCACACCGAATGATCGCTGTCGACGCCTGTGTTGTGAAAAACTCCGATGCCTCCACGCGCCGGGTGCCATTGAAAAACAACAGAGGGTTCCGCGCTTCTCTGGTCGTCTGTACCGTCCTTGCCGGTCTTTCCGGCTGCGCGACATCCAACCAGACGGAAGATGTGTTCAGGATCGACCGTGCCCAGGGTTCGCAGGAAAACATCGCCTCGCTCACCTCGGTCATCAACGCCAATCCGCAGGATCCAGAAGGCTATAACGTCCGTGGTTCGGCTTACGGCCGCGCCGGCGATTCGCGCCGCGCCATCGAGGATTTCAACAAGGCGCTGCAGCTCAACCCGCGCTTTTATCAGGCCTATGCCAACCGCGCGCTGGTCTATCGCAACTCCGGGCAGCAGCAGCAGGCCCTGCAGGACTACAACGCCGCCCTGCAGATCAATCCGAGCTACGATGTAGCGCTGATCGGCCGCGGCAATCTTTACCGCCAGTCCGGGCGTGTGAACGAAGCCTTCAACGATTTCTCACGCGCCATCGAGCTTGAAACCACCGACGGACGCGCCTGGCACAATCGCGGCCTGATCTACCAGCTGCGCAACCAGCATGCCCAGGCCATCGAGGACTTCTCCAAGGCAATCTCGCTGTCGTCGACCTCGCCGGAACCCTATAACGGCCGCGGCCTTTCCTATGTCGCCTTGAACGACGATGAAAACGCCTTCGCCGATTTCAACCACGCCATTTCTCTGGATGGCAATGTGGCGGAATCCTGGGCCAACCAGGCGCTTGTTTATGAGCGTCGCGGCGAGATGGCCAAGGCCGCCAAGTCCTATGGCCATGCGGCCCGGCTCGACCCGAAATACAAGCCCGCACTCGACGGCGTTGCCCGCACACGCGGCGCCGGCGCTTCCTGATCAAACGGGCATGAACAAAAAAGCCGGCAGGTTTGATACCTGCCGGCTTTTTTTATGGAAAACGCTGAGGCCTCAATGGCTGTCGCGGCGCGCCTCTGGCGTGGCGTCGCCCGCCCACAATTCCGCCTGCACGGCGTTTTGAAATTCCATGACCTCGCGCCGCATGGCGGCGTCCTCATAGCCAAGCGCCATCAGACGAGCAGCCAGCTCACGGCACTCCCTGCGCCAGAAATCATTCGCCTCCACACCATGCAGCCGGTCGAGCATGGTTGCACATCTTTTTACGTCGGCAATACGGTTCTTTGCCGGAAAGGCGATTACTTCTGAACTCGTTGTCACGCGGGCACCTTGCTCTTGCTGAGGAATCAATACCGACTTTTTAAAGGCGAGATGGTTAACGAAGTCTGCAGAGGGCGTAAGACAGCCAACAATGGCCGCAAGAGAACGATTTTACGCCTCTCAAAAGCAGAAAATCGCCTGGTAAGGCAGCCCCGATTGGGGGAAGTCATCGATTACCGAGGAATTTACCAATCAAGATTACCGAAATTTCATGCCGCAACCGTTAGAAGAAGTATATGTGTGTTGAAACAGCACCGGTCTCATCGTATATTTCTTGCAAAGAAGAAAAATGCCGCAGCGCAGTCAAAAATGGAGAAATCGTTCTCGGGAGGAGAGCACCATGTATGCACCTCGTGTTTTTTTCAGCATGATCGGTGCATTGCTTACCTTTGCGGTTGCGACATATTTCATCCACGGCTCGTTCTATACGGCGTTCATCCAGACCTTCATCTGCGCGGTCATTCTGCAAGTCGGTTATTTTGTTGGGATTCTCGTTCTGGTCGCCCGGGAAAAGCGGCGCATGCGCGAAACCTTCGCGCGGGATCGTGGCGCCGAGGCAATGCAGGCGGACGCCGTAAAAAGCCCGCCGCCGCACGGTGCAAAACTGACCGATATGTGAGCTTTCACGCAGCTTCATTTATTGCGTCGCAAAAAAATCGCTTGCATCCATACCCGTGACACTTTCTGCTGGCCAAATCCTGACGGTTGGTCAAAGCAGAAGGACAATACATGGTGAGCGGTTCACAGCCCATTTGCGTCATCATCGCTGCGAAAAATGCATCCGAAACAATCGATATCGCCATACGTTCCGCCCTTGTGGAGCCGGAGGTCGGCGAAGTCGTGGTGATCGACGATGGTTCCACCGACACGACGAGCGATGTGGCGCATGCGGCGGATGACGGCACGGGACGTCTGCGGGTCGTGCGATTCGAGGTCAATCGAGGCCCTTCGGCTGCGCGCAACCACGCCATCTCGATTTCATCGGCGCCACTCATCAGCGTTCTCGATGCGGACGACTTCTTTTTCAGGGGCCGTTTCGCCGCCATGCTGGCCGATGACGACTGGGATTTGGTGGCCGACAATATCGCCTTCATCCAGCAATCGGTCCCCGGCGCATCCTCCATGCAGCCGGCCCGCTTCGAACCGCAGGCACGATTTCTGTCGCTGACGGAATTCGTGGAAGGCAATATTTCCAGGCCCGGCGTCGAACGCGGAGAAACCGGGTTTCTGAAGCCGGTCATACGCCGCGCTTTTCTCGACAAACATGCACTGCGTTACGATGACGGCCTGCGGCTCGGTGAAGATTACGAGCTTTACGTGCGGGCGCTGGCCGCCGGCGCGCGCTACAAGGTCATCCGTCATTGCGGTTACGGCGCGATCGTGCGCGGCAACTCGCTGAGCGGCCGCCACCGCACCGAAGATCTTCGCCGCTTATATGAGGCGGACAAGGCCATTCTCGCCGGCTGCCGGCTTTCGGCAGAGGAAACGGCGATCCTGCGCGAACACGAAAAACACATCCGCGCCAAATTCGAGCTTCGCCATTTTCTCGATGCGAAAAAGCAGAAGGGAATGGGCGGCGCGCTGAGCCATGCCCTTGCGCGGCTCCCCGCCCTGCCCGCCATCACGCGCGGCATCTGGAGCGACAAGACCGCCCGATTCCGTAAATCGCCACCGGTGCGGGATGTGCGTTATCTGCTGGACGGTACGCCGGTTTCGTAGGGGAAAAGGCGACCTCCGCCAATTTCTCGCCGTCATCCTCGGGCTTGGCTTGTCCCGAGGATCTACTGACGTATCGTATGATCGGTCGGTTGCAGATGCTCGGGACAGGCCCGAGCATGACGATAGAGACCCTAGAGGATGGCATCCCCAAGCGAAGGCGGCAGAAAATTCTCTGCCGCATCCACTCTTCGCCCTCAGAGATAATCCCGCTTCACCGTTTCCAGAACGGCGGCGAAACGCTCCTTGCGCTCTTCCAGCCGGCCATCCGGGCTGAGACGCGGCTCCGCGCGGCTTGCCTGCCAGAGCGCCAGTGTGGAAGGCGCGGCCAGCACCTGCTTGGCCAATTTGCGCAATGACCGGGGCTGCGTTTCCTGCGGCCGCACCAGCACGTCACCCTCATGCGCCGGGCCTTCATGCGCCGGAACGGAACCGGCCTCGGCAATGACGGGGCCGGGCGGCGGCGGGAAGCTCATGCCCCAGAAGCGCGAGCCCTTTTTCGCCGCCTCGGCGCGGGTCGAAACCGGCACATAGCGCGGCTGATATTCGACACCCACGCTGCCGGCCCAGTCGCTCCATTTGAAGCTGTTGATCGACGGCGAGGTGCTGACCGCCACCCATGGCACGCGGAAGGCATCGGCAAGGATTGCGCCATGCATGGATTCGGCCACGATGAATTCCGACTGGGCGATGGCGCGGATCACCGCTTTCGCCTCGCCGCGCGGGTCGAGATAGGTCAGTCCCGCCGGTTCGCAGACGGTTTCCCACATGCCGAATTCCGCCGATTCCCAGTGCGGAACGAAGGTCTTTTTGTAGAGCTTCGGCAGGCCTTTGAAATCGGGCATCTCGGTGACCATAACGGCCGGGTCGACAATGCCCTTTTCGGGCGCGAGCCCGAGCTTGGCGGCGGTTTTTTCGCCGCGCACGCAGCGAATATCCCAGAACTCGGTGCTGGTATCCGGCACAGCGCCATAACCATAACCGCTGCCGATCACCAGCTTGCGCTGCTTTGCGGGCAAAAGAACGTCGTTCAGCACGGTACCGACGCCGACGAGCATGACATCGTCATGCACATCGCGCAGGCCCGGAAGCAGAAAATCCCACAGCCACAGGTTGAGGTCGTCACCGAAATTTCCGTGATGAGATTCCCAGTGGTAAGGTTTCATGAGGTCACTCCTGGGTGAAAAAACATATAAATTCTTGCGGGCGAGAATTCGCTCATCGCGAGCGGACGATTTTTCCAGCACCGAGCTCGAAAGCGGCGCGCAGCAGTGCCGGATCGCGCATCGCCCATTTCAGGAGCAGCCCGAATTCGGGCGCCTTGCGCCGTTTCAGATTGCCCGCCTGGCTCCACAGCGCCTGTTTGCGCGCCGTGTTTTTATAGGAAGCGATGGAGGCGACATCGTCCGGCCGGCGTGAAAAACGCCCCTCCAGCGTATCGAGCGCCACCCAGGTATTGAACTGCTGGCGCAGGAATTCCGGCGAGGTATTGTCGATGCTGTGGAAGATATTGACCCCCATTCCGCGCATCGCGCCAGCGTCGTCACAGAGCAGTGTCCGCTTCGATGCCAGGATGGAATCGCAGAAAAACAGCACGTCTTCCGCCGCCAGACGAAGCGCCGGGTCAAAGCGGATTTTCTCAAAAAGAGGACGGCCGATCACCATGCAGGAGAGATGCAGGAAGCTCCAGTTGCGCAGCATCACACTTGCCAGATCCGGCAGTTCGATCACCAGCGGCCTCTCGGAAAGCCTTGCCGCACCCTCATTCTTCTCCAGCTCGGAAATGGCGAAATGATAATAAAATTCGTCACTTGCCTGCATGGATGCCCAGTAGCACTCGCCGCCATAGGTCTGAAGCGCAAAGGCCGCATTCTGCAGATGATCGGGTGCCCAGATATCGTCGGAATCAAGAAAGGCGACATAGTCGGTGCCGTCAGGCACATTGTCCAGACCGGTGTTGCGAGCGCCGCCAGGGCCGGCATTGGCCTGTTTAATGACGAGAATCCGGTCTTTCTCACCCTGCGAAAGTTCCGCAAGTTCCTGATCGATCGGGTATGGCGATTCGTCATCGACGATGACAAGATCGAAATCCTGGTAGGTCTGCGCAAAAACCGATGCGAGTGCACGTCCCAGAACACCGTGCTGCTTTTGGTAGTAGGGAATGACGACAGTAAATCTTGCCATTGTTTCGCCCCTTGCGTTGATCAAGAAGTGTCGGGCCCGATCCTAAAAGCGGCCCCGATGGTATCGGCAACTCCCAACCGGCTTCCTCCCGCCGGCCTCCAGAAACAGGATGCTTGTATGCCCCCAGCGCCAAATGTAAAGACCATCACCACGAATGTCGGCTGGAGCGTTTTATCAAAAACAGGGACATTCGGGCTTAAATTTGTCACGGTCCCAATTCTCGCAAGACTGCTTTCCCCGGAGGAATTCGGGGTGGTTGCGGTAGGACTAACGGTTGTACAGTTTCTGACCATGATCGCCGGCGCGGGGCTCACCTCTGCCCTGATCGTCGAAAAGGAAGAGGATATGGAAACGATCCATACCGTCTTCTGGGCCAATCTTGCCATCTCCTGCACCATGGCCGCCGTCCTCTACATCTTCGCGGAATTTTTCGGCCGGCTGCTGGGCGCGGTGGAAAGCGCTTACCTGCTGCGCATCATGGCGTTCCTCATTCCGCTGCAGCTTGCCGGCGATGTCGCCTATTCGCTGCTGGCGCGACGGATGAATTTCAGCAAGGACGCGCTGTGGAGCATGGCGTCGGAAAGCATTGCGGCCATCGTCGCGGTCGCGCTCGCCTTCATGGGCTTCGGCGTCTGGGCGCTGATCATCCAGCTTTTTGCCGCGGCCTTCATCCGGCTTGTCGGGCTTTATGCCGTTTCCCGCTATTGCCCGCGTTTCGTCATGAAACCGCGCCGGCTGGTGCCGCTTCTCGGCTTCAGCTCGGGGCTGATGGGCTCGGAAATCGCCAATTTCGTCACCTTCCAGTCGCCGATGGTGGTCATTGCCCGGCATCTTGGGCTGGCGGATGCCGGCGCCTATTCCGCCTCCAACCGCTTTGCCAGCATTCCCAACCAGGTGGTTCTGTCAGCCGTCATGGGTGTCCTGTTTCCCGCCTTCAGCCGTATGATGGACGACCCGCAACGCCGGCGCGATGCGCTGATGTTCAGTACGCAGGTGCTGACCGTGCTCCTGGCACCGATGATGTTCGGCCTCTGGGCCGTGGCGGAGCCGGCCATGCTTGTCATCTTCGGGCAGAACTGGGCCTATGCCTGGCCGGTCCTCGGTCTGCTCGCCCTGTCCAAGGCCATTTTGACGCCGTGCAGCACCTTCATCCCGTATTTGAAGGGAGCAGGTTACGGCCGCGTGCTGTTCTGGTCGGCAACGATCCGCGCCATCGTCACCACCGTCGCGGTCTGGCTTGCCGCGCTTTATGGAACCCTGATCGACGCGATGGTGTGGCTCTGCATCGTCAATGCGGTAACGCTGGTCGCCTATTCCTGGGCGGTGTTCAAGGCAAGCGATACGCCCTTCTTCCGCGGCCTTTATGTCAGCAGCCGGCCGATGATCGCGGCGCTGGTGATGGCCGTTTCGGTGCGTTATCTGCTTCACCTTCTGGCTGAGCGCGTTCCCAATGCCACGCTTCAGGTTCTCATCGGCGCTGCCGTCGGCGGTGTCATCTATGCGGTGCTGATCCTGCTGACCGAACGGGCGCTGCTCGGGAAAATTCTCGGAATGGTCAAATCGCGGCGTATGCGGGATACCGCAACTCAGGGTTAGTTCAACCGCAGAAAAACGCGCCTCATTTCCGCCGTTAACCGGCCTTTTCCGCGGTGATTTTCCTCACCGCGGCAGGGCGGGATGGCGGTTCTTTTTGCAGCGCAATATCACGACAAATGACAATTTCACACGGTTGGGCGATTTTTAACGATGGCCATATTTATAAAAATTCCAGTAATTTCAGATATTTGAATTTTTACAGCGACAGGAATGACCGGAACGCCAGACATTCACCCGCAAAATCTAAGCTTGTGTTTTTCCCGCGTCGCCACATTTTATCCCAAAGTCGAAACCAGACTTTCCAGTGCGGGCTTAAGTTCGCTCTGGTTGCAACGCGGCGTGGGTGGACGCCGCCCAATAGGGGTGACTGATGTGACTGTCGATCAGAACCTATCCTCCCGTATCAATTTGATGCGCATATTGCTGATCTCCGGGATCGTGTTCGTCCATGTGCCGCACGATGCCGAAACCAGCCCTTTTCTCGGCCTTTACGGCTTCTTCGACTGGCTGCGGGTTTTTCTGGGCGATGCGCTGTTTCGCATCGGCGTGCCCTGTCTCAGCGCCATTTCCGGTTACCTGCTGTTTCGCCGCGGCATGAGCGGTTTCGATTATCCGGCGACGATCCGCTCCAAGTCGAAAACCGTGCTGCTGCCCTTCCTTCTGTGGAACGGCGCGCTGTTTGCGGCCGTATTGCTGATCCAGCTCTTCGATGTCGGCGTGGGGTATTTCCCCGATCTGTGGAATGCGAGCCCCCGTGAAATCATCAGCCACGGAACGGCGCTTGAGGAACTGCCGGTGAATGTGCCGCTTTATTTCCTGCGCGACCTTTTCGTCTGCATCCTGCTGTCGCCGGTGCTCGCCTTTCTGATGCGCCGTTTCGCCCTGCCGACGCTCGCCATTCTGCTCTTCATCACCGCCATGCCAGACCTGACGATTTTCATCGTCCAGAAGAAATCCATTCTTTTCAGCTTCTCGCTCGGCATTGCGCTCGCGCTTCATCGTATCGACGTCAAGGCGCTGGACCCCTATGCCGTGCCGATCATGGCGCTGACCTTTGCCGCCTCGGCCATATTGGCGACCGGACTTTATTTCACCGGCCCGGAATTCACCTTCTGGCTCAACATGTCGCGCAATCTGCTTGCCGTCTTCGGCGCGCTCGGTTTCTGGGCGTCTTCCGCCCTGTTGATCCGCAGTCGGCTTGGCCAGCGGCTTGCCGAAACCGGCAGCCTGAGCTTCTGGATTTTCTGCGCCCATTATCCGCTGCTCGTCATCATGTGGATGGTGTGGAACAAGGGCGGGCCGGATTTCTACCCCGCCTTCTATATCAGCGCGACGCTCTCCGCCTTCGTCATTCTGGTGATCAGCAATGCCCAGACCCGCAAATACCTGCCGGCCGTCTATGCCGTGCTGACCGGAAGCCGCAGCGGCAAAGGCAAGACGAAGGCCGACTTTGCGGCAAAACGGGCCGCCATGATCGGCCCGCCCACATCCGAAACGCTTTATTCGCAACGACAGAGGTGAACCAATGACAACATTTGTCACCCGCGTTCAGACACGCATTCTTCTCGCCGCAGCCCTTCTGGCCGCTCCCTTTGCGACGCCGGGCCACGCACAGGAAGGCAATGGCGCATCCTTCATCGAGAACTTCGATTCCATGGACAGAAGCTTCTGGTACGTGTCCGACGGCTGGAACAATGGTGCGCATCAGAACTGCACCTGGTCGAAGAAACTGGCGACGGTGGAAAACGGCCAGCTGACACTCGGTTTCGAAGAAGCCAAGGCCGGAGACCGCAAATTCGCCTGCGGTGAAATCCAGACCAAGGGGCGTTATCGCTACGGCACCTATGAGGCACGCATGAAGGCCGCCACCGGCTCGGGCCTGAACTCCGCCTTCTTCACCTATATCGGCCCGACCGACAAGAAGCCGCACGATGAAATCGACTTCGAGGTTCTGGGCAAAAACACGGGCAAGGTGCAACTGAACCAGTATATTTCCGCCAAGGGCGGCAATGAGAAGCTGGTGCCGGTGGAAGGCGGAGCCGATGCCGGCTTCAACGATTACGCCTTCGTCTGGGAGCCGCAGCGCCTGCGTTATTACGTCAACGGCAAGCTCGTCCATGAAGTGACGGACGAGTCGAAAATTCCCCAGAATGCTCAGAAGATCTTCTTCAGCCTGTGGGGCACCGACACGCTGAAGGACTGGATGGGCCGGTTTTCTTATGCAGGACCATCGCAAATGATCGTTGACCGGTTTGCCTTCACGGCGCTCGGCGACAAATGCCAGTTTCCGGAATCCATCGCCTGCGCCCTCAACTGATTTTTTTGAACCAAACCGTCATCCGCGGCGTCTCTGACGCATGAACCAACCGGACCCTTGCATGACCCATGTTCTATATCTCGCGCATGATCTGTCGGACCCCGCCATTCGTCGGCGGGTGCTGACCCTGCTTGCGGGCGGGGCGCGGGTGACGCTGGCGGGTTTCCGGCGCGGACAGAACCGACTGGCGGAGATCGAAGGCGTCGTGCCGGTCGTACTCGGGGAAACCGCCGACGGGCAGTTTCTACAGCGCATGGCGGCGGTGGCGAAAGCCAGCCTTTCGCTCGGCAAGACATTGAGCGGCATCCCCGCCCCCGACGTCATTCTTGCCAGAAACCTGGAAATGCTGGCTCTGGCAAAGCGAGCCATGTCTATCTATGCCGGGCAGCCGGCGCTGGTTTATGAATGTCTCGACATTCACCGCCTGCTTCTCAACACGGGCAAGCCCGGACAGATGCTGAATGCCGCGCAGCGTTATTTCGCACGCAACGCAAAGCTGCTGATCACCAGCTCTCCGGCCTTTGTGGAGCATTATTTCAAGCCCGTGTCGGGCCTCGACCTTCCCCTCCTGCTGCAGGAAAACAAGGTGCTGGCGCTCGACGCCACCGTTGCCGCCACGCCGCAGCCACGCGCCCCCGCCCCCGGCGAACCGTGGAAAATCGGCTGGTTCGGCGCGCTTCGTTGCCGCAAGTCGCTGGAAATCCTTGCCGAATTTGCCCGTCGAATGGAGGGCAAGGTAGAAATCATCCTGCGCGGCCGGCCGGCCTATTCGGAATTTGCCGATTTCGACGGCTTCGTGGCCGCCGCCCCGCATGTGCATTTCCATGGGCCTTACAAGAACCCCGAAGACCTTGCCGCCATCTATAACGAGGTGCAGTTCACCTGGGCGATAGACTTTTTCGAGGAAGGCCAGAATTCCAGCTGGCTGCTGCCCAACCGGCTTTACGAGGGCTGCCTTTATGGCACCCTGCCGATTGCACTTGCCGGCACGGAAACCGCCCGCTTCATCGAAAAGCGCGATATCGGCTTTATCCTGCAAAATGCGGGCGCTGGCGATCTCGCCGCACTGTTTAATCGGATGAACCCGCAAACCTATGCGGATGCCTTCAACACCCTCTCGGCACTCGACAGGAAACAATGGCTGACCGACCGCGACGATTGCCGTCTGCTGGTGCAGCAATTGTCCTCTCTCGCCAAATCCGCTTCCGGCCATGCCCGTGAAGCGCAGTTTTCACCCGTGTAGTGCGTAGGGGGTAAATCATGGAAGGTCTTGGTCATTCCGGCATCAGAACGCTGATCGTCATTCCCTGCCTCAATGAGGCGAAGACGATCGAGGGGCTGCTTGTCAAATTCACCGGCGCGATGCAGGGGCGTCTTTTCCGCATCGTGGTTGCCGATGGCGGCAGCACGGATGGAACCCCCAATATCGTTTCCGCCTTCGCGGCGGCGGATGACCGCGTGACGCTTCTTCCCAATCCGAAGCGCATCCAGAGCGCCGGCATCAATCTTGCCGTCGCCACCTTCGGCGAGGATTTCGACTACCTCATCCGCATCGACGCCCATGGCGATTATCCCGATGATTATTGCCAGCGGCTGATCGAGGATGCCGAGCGCACCGGCGCGGATTCCGTCGTCGTCGCCATGGATACGGTCGGCCACGGCCTGTTTCAGAAGGCGACGGCCATCGCCCAGAATTCCAAGCTCGGCAATGGCGGCTCCAAGCACCGCGAAGGCGCGAAAGGCCACTGGATAGACCATGGCCACCACGCGCTGATGCGGATCGCCGCTTTCGACGCGGTCGGCGGTTATGATGAAAGCTTCAGCCATAATGAGGATGCCGAGCTGGATTTTCGCTTGCGCAAATCCGGTTTCCGCATCTGGATGACCGACAAGACCCGCATGACCTATTATCCGCGCGCGAGCGTCATGCCGCTCTTCAGGCAATATCTCGCCTATGGCCGCGGCCGGGCGAAGAACCTCCTGAAACATCGCTCGATCCCGAAAATCCGCCAGATGATCCCGCTCGCCGTACTGCCGGTTTTCATCCTCGCGCTGCTGTCGCTTGTGCATTGGGCGGCACTTATTCCGCTCGGCCTCTGGATCGCCGCATGTGTGGGTTATGGCTTGTGGATGGCAATAGGTCAGAAAAACCCATACGGCCCGCTCGCCGCCTTTTCGGCGATGGTGATGCATCTGGCCTGGTCCACCGGCTTCTGGCTGGAGCTCCTGAAATTCCGGGGAAGAAAGGCTGTCTCATGACCGACAACACCGTCACCCGCACAGATGATTCGAAAACCGTCGATATCGGCATCTGCACCTACAGACGCCCGGCACTTATCGCCACACTTCTGTCACTCTTCGAGCTGGAGGCGCCGGAAGGCGTGAGAGTTCGGCTGATTGTTGCCGATAATGACGAGGAGCCAAGCGCCAGGGCGAGCGTCGATCGCCTGCGCGAAACCGCCCCCTTCGAGATCACCTATGTGCATTGCCCGAAATCGAATATTTCGATTGCCCGCAATGCCTGCCTGTCGGAATGCAAGGCGGATTATCTGGCCTTTATCGACGATGACGAGACCGCCCCGCCGCATTGGCTCTCCGCCCTTCTGGAAAAGGCCGACGAGACCGGCGCGGAAGCCGTCCTCGGCCCGGTGACGGCGGTTTACCGGGACAATGCGCCGGGCTGGATGAAACGCGGCGATTTCCACTCGACCGTTCCGGTCTGGGTCAATGGCGAGATCATCACCGGCTATACCTGCAACACATTGCTCAAGATGGATGCGCCCTCAGTGAAGGGTCGGCGCTTCGCGCTGGCGCTCGGCCAGAGCGGTGGCGAAGACACCCATTTCTTCTCGCATCTTCACGCCGCCGGCGGCCGCATCGTTTTTGCAGAAGACGCCATGCTGTCCGAACCGGTGCCGGAAAATCGCGCAAGCTTCATGTGGCTTGCCAAACGCCGCTTCCGCTCCGGCCAGACCCACGGCCGCGTGCTGGCGGACAGGAAACCCGGTATACGCCGCGTGGTGCAGGTGCTGAAAGCGGGATCGAAGGTGCTGTATTGCGCCGTCTTCGCCGCCTTGAACGGTTTCAACGCCGTGCGCCGCAACCGTTATGCGTTGCGTGGCGCATTGCATATGGGCTCGATGAGTGGCGCTTTCGGCGTGCGTGAAATCCGCCAGTATGGCGCGGTGGAGGCGATCTGATGGAGAACCTTGCCTCGCCGCCGGATATCAGCTTCGTCATCGCCGCCTATAATGCCGCCGATACGATTGAAGCCGCCATTCAAAGCGCACTCGACCAGCAGGGTGTGACGCTGGAAGTGATCGTCGTCGACGACCGCTCCGCCGATGACACCATTGCGCTCGTGGAAGGTATCGCCATCATCGATCCGCGCGTCCGCCTGCTTGCTCTTGCCGAAAACCTCGGTCCGGGCGGTGCACGCAATGCCGGCATCGAAGCCGCGACCGGACGCTGGATCGCTGTGCTCGATTCCGACGATGTCATTCGCCCGGAGCGCTCCGCCTGCATGATGTGCCGGGCGGAAGCCGCCAATGCGGCGATTGCGGTCGATAATCTCGATGTCGTCTATACCGACGGCAGGGCCACGGAGACGATGTTTCCGGAAGAATTTCTGGAGGAACGGCCGGTTCTCACGCTCGAGGATTTCATTTCCTCCAACATCCTGTTCCGCGCCACCTTCAATTTCGGCTATATGAAACCGATGTTCCGGCGCGATTTCCTGAATGTCGAGGGACTGCGTTTTCGCGAGGATATCCGCATCGGCGAGGATTATATCCTGCTCGCCTCGGCGCTCGCCGCCGGCGGTCTCTGCGTCATCGAACCGAAGCCGGGTTATGTCTACAATATCCGCGAAGGCTCGATTTCGCGCGTGCTCGAACTGCACCACGTCGAAGCGATGATGCGGGCGGATCAGGAATTCCTGAGCCATTACACTTTGCTGCCCGCCGCCATGGATGCGCAGCAGGCGAGAGCCCGCAGCCTGCGGCTGGCGCATAATTTTTTGACATTGGTGGAAAACATCAAGAGCCGCTCGGTACTCGGCGCCTTGAAGACCACGATAAGGGATCCTGCCGTGCTGGGGCACTTAAGAATGCCGATAGCGGTGCGGCTGAGGAGGCTGCGGGACGCCATGTTTGCGCCCGCAGCGAATACAGGGGTGAAAAGACAGATTTCGTGAAAGTGACGCGTGGACGAAATCTGCGCGGGGACTGGGGACAGATCAAACCTTGATGAAGGAGAACGCGATGGACCTGAACAAAACTGTCAGAAAAGCCGTCATTCCCGTAGCTGGCAACGGCACACGGTTTTTGCCCGCCACCAAGGCGATGCCGAAGGAAATGCTGACGATCGTGGATCGTCCGGTCGTGCAATATGCCGTTGACGAGGCCATGCAGGCGGGCATCGAGCACATTATTTTCGTGACGAGCCGCAACAAGACCGCCATCGAGGACTATTTCGACAGCGCGCCGGAACTCATCAATACGCTCACCCGCTCCGGCAAGACCGTGCAGGTATTGCAGCTTGAAAAGATGCTGCCGGTTGCCGGCACCGTCAGCTATACGCGCCAGCAGGTGCCGCTCGGTCTCGGCCACGCCGTCTGGTGTGCGCGCGAACTGGTGGGCAAGGAGCCTTTCGCCCTGCTTCTGCCTGACATGGTGTCCTATGGCGCACGCGGCTGCATCGCCGGGCTGATGGAGCTTTACGATGAAGTCGGCGGCAATATTCTCGGCGTCGAGGAATGCCTGCCGGAAGAAGTCTCGTCCTATGGCGTCGTCGGCGTCGGCCAGAAGGTCAATCACGGCTTCGCCGTCACCGAAATGGTCGAAAAGCCGGAACCATCCAAGGCGCCTTCGAATTATTACCTGAATGGCCGTTACATCCTGCAGCCGGAAATCTTCGATATTCTCGCCAAACAGGAACGTGGCGCGGGCAATGAAATCCAGCTGACCGACGGCATGAAGCGGCTTGCCGAAAAGCAGTCTTTCCATGCGCAGAAATATAGCGGCCGCACTTTCGACTGCGGCAGCAAGCAGGGCTTCATCGCCGCCAACGTCGCCTTTTCGCTGATGCGCGCCGACATGGAAGCCCAGGTTCTCGCTTCGGTGAAGGAACTGGTGGCGAACCACGAAAGCCGCGTCCAGGCGGCCTGACTTTAATCGCGCCGCCGGGGGAGGCGGCCGGCGCACCAATAACGGGAGGCGGGAAGGCGAGCATTTGTTCGGCTTCCCGCGTACCAATTTAATTCACAAGGTAGGTCCATGCACCACAAGACCTTTAAATCCAACATCGGTTTTCCGGAGTCCGGCAAGGATTCCGATACGTTCATCGACCTCGACCGCCTGTGGGCCGCCGTGGTGCGTCGTGCCAATGTCATTGCCGCTTCGGTCATCGCCGCCGTGGTTCTGGCCGGCCTTTATCTGGTGCTTGCGACCCCCGTTTACACCGCGATGACGCAGGTGCTCCTGGATGAAAGCCTTTCCCGTTATGCGGAAGAGGAATCGCCGGTACCCGCCGCGCAGATCGTCGACAACCGCATCGCCAGCGCCGTGGAAATTTTGAAATCCAAGGAAATGGCGCTGACGGTGGTCGACAAGGCCAGGCTCGATGAGAACGACACCATCGTCAATCCGCCGATGTCGCCGGTCGAACTCGTCAAATCCTCCGTGCGCGGCATTCTCGATCTCGTCCTGCCGGGCGATCCGCCGGTCTCCGAAGCCGCAATCCGCGCCGGACGCCGCGAAAAGGCCGCCGCCGTTCTGCAGCAGTCGCTGACGGTTGAACGTGTCGGCCGCAGCTCGGTCATCGCCATCTCCACCCGCTCGACCGACCGCCAGCTTGCCGCGCAGATCGCCAAAACCTATGCCCAAGCTTACCTTACCGAACAGCTGAACGCCAATTTCGACGCCAGCGAGCGCGCCTCGGTATGGTTGCAGGAACGCATGACGGACCTCAACCAGCGCGCCCAGGCGGCTGAACTGGCTGTGCAGAAATTCAAATCGGACAACAACATCGTCTCCTCGCGCGGCGAGCTGATGTCCGAAGGCCAGCTTGCCGACCTGAACGGCCAGCTGATCGCCGCGCAGGCCGATGCCGCGACGGCCTCTGCCCGTTACAACCAGTATAAATCGATCATCGACCGCGGACCGGATGCGGCCGTCGACAATGCCGTCGTTTCCGCCCGTGACACCGACAATTCGGTCATTCAGGATCTGCGCAAACGCTACATCACCATTTCCGACCGGCAGCAGGGCATCGTCCAGCAATTCGGCGCCGACCATCCGCAGGCGGTTGCGCTGGACGCCGAGAAGAAAGAGGTTTCGCGGCAGATCTATCAGGAACTGCAGCAGCTTACCGGCAGCCTGAAGAACGAATACGACGTCACCAATTCCCGCGTACAGTCGCTGCGCGACAATATCGACCGGGTGGCAGGCCGCAATTCTGAAGCCAACATCACCATGGTCCAGCTGCGCGAACTCGAGCAGCGGGCAACGGCGCTGCGCACCCTCTACCAGTCCTATCTCGGCCGCTTCGAGGAGGCTTCGCAGAAGCAGTCGCTGCCCATCGCCAAGGCGCGCATCATTTCCGAAGCGGGCCTGCCGACATCGCCTTCCAGCCCGAAAAAGACCATGACCATGGCGCTTTCGGTCGTTCTCGGCCTGATGCTCGGCGGCGGTATCGCAGCGCTTCTCGAGTTCCGGGATCGCTTCTTCCACACCGGCAATGACGTGCGTGACAATCTGCGCATGCGTTTTCTCGGTTATCTGCCCTTCATCGGTGAAAGGGGCGTCGAAAACGCCAAGGCGGGCAACAGCGCCGCCACCCCCGGCGGCGAGAACGCGACGCTTGACGAAAGCGGGCAGGTCTCGTTCCAGAAAATGCTGCGCCTTGCCGTCGACAGCCCGCGTTCCAGCTTTGCGGAAACGCTGCGCAACGTGAAACTCACGGCAGATGTCGTCATTCAGGAGCGCCAGTGCCGGGTCATCGGCGTCATTTCCTGCCTGCCGAACGAAGGCAAGTCGGTCGTGGCGCTCAATCTCGCCGGGCTGATCGCCTCCACCGGCAAGCGCACGCTGGTGGTGGATGCTGATATCCGCAATCCCGGCCTCAGCCGCATGTTGACGACACGGCAATCCGCCGGCCTCGTCGAAGTGGTGCTCGATGAAGTTCCATGGACGCAGGCGGTGAAGGTGGATACGCGCACGAAAATGGGCATCCTGCCGGTTTCCACCAGCAACCAGTTCGCCCATTCGAGCGAGCTGCTCTCCTCCTCCGGCATGCGCAAGTTCATCGACTCCGCGCGCGAGGCCTGCGATTACATCATCGTCGACCTTGCACCCGTGGTTCCCGTCATCGACGCCAAGGCCTTTGCGCCGCAGGTGGACGGTTTCGTCTTCGTAACCGAATGGGGCAAGACGCCGATCCAGATGGTGCAGAACCTGATGGCCAACGAACCGCAGATCGCCAACAAGACGCTCGGCATCGTGCTGAACAAGACCGACATGACGGAATTGCAGCGTTATGCCGGCCCCGGCGGTTCGGAGCATTATCACGAGAAATTCTCGGCCTATTACGGCGATGCGAAGCCGCCGGTAAAGGAAGATGCCTGATCGTGAAGATTTAACAGGCCGGTTGCATCTACACTCCGTCACCCCGGCCCCGAGCCGGGGTACAGCCAGCCCAAGTCGTTGGGCTGAAAAGAAGTCTTGGCGCCGCGCAGACGCGCGGCGGCTGGATGCCGGATCTAGTCCGGCATGACGGAAGAATCACAAATTCCCCCATTACACCCATGGTATTGCCCGCCGAAATTACGCATTGATGGCGTAAAGCTAAAATCGCAAGCAGGATCAGTCCCATGCCATCACCCATCGCCTTTGTTTCACGGATGAATGCGGAAACGGAAGCCGTCTGGAAACAGGCGCTGCGCGCCGCAATGCCCCAGGAAGAAATCCTTTCCTTCGCCGAATTGACAGGCGAACAGCGCCGGGCAGTGGATTTCGCCATCGTCGCAAATCCCGATCCGGCCGATATCGCGGCACTTCCGGGCCTCAAATGGATCCACAGCCTGTGGGCGGGTGTCGAGCGGCTGGTGCTGGAACTGGGCGATAAGGCACCCCCCATCGTTCGGCTGAAGGACCCGGAGCTTTCCCGCGTGATGGCCGAAGCCGTGCTGGCATGGACCTATTATCTGCAGCGCGACATGCCCGCCTATCGCGAAAACCAAAAAAAGGCGCTCTGGCAGGAGCTGGACTATCGCCACCCCGGTGAGATGACCGTCGGTCTCCTCGGCCTCGGAGCCCTCGGCACGGCTGCGGCGGAGCGCCTCACCCATGCCGGTTTCAACGTTGCAGGCTGGAGCCGTTCGGCCAAGGCGATAGAGGGCGTAGAAACGCTGACCGGCGATGCCGGGCTGCAGGCATTGCTGAAAAAGAGCGACATTCTCG
Organism: Agrobacterium sp. 22-214-1; assembly: GCF_053522465.1. Lineage (NCBI taxonomy): Bacteria > Pseudomonadati > Pseudomonadota > Alphaproteobacteria > Hyphomicrobiales > Rhizobiaceae > Agrobacterium > Agrobacterium sp. 22-214-1. Next base: position 143,654 of record NZ_JBNWCK010000004.1, read on the forward strand.
TCTGCCTCGTGCCCCTTACCGACGCGACGCGCGGTCTTCTTGATGCCGGCAGCCTTGCCGCAATGAAACAGGGCGCGGCACTCATCAATTTCGCCCGCGGCGCGGTCATTGTCGCCGACGACCTGATTGCGGCGCTTGATTCCGGCGGGCTTTCGCACGCCGTTCTCGATGTCTTCGAGCAGGAGCCGCTGCCCGCCGCTTCCGCCTTCTGGCAACACCCCAGAGTTACCGTCCTGCCGCATATTTCCGCGCCGACAAGCCGGGAAAGTTCGGCCCGGATCGTCGCCGGCAATGTCCGCACATGGCGGGAAACGGGCGGGCTGCCGGAGACGGTCGACATGGCCCGCGGTTACTGAGCCGGCGGCAAGGCGGCCTATTCGGCCGCCACCGACTTGGCCGTATGGGCCTGTTCAACGGCGGAGACGATCTGCTGTTCGTCATAGGGTTTGGTCAAGAGAACCGCGCTTGCCGGCGCTCCTTCCGGCAAATGGCTGTCTCCCGTCGCAAACACAATGGCAAGCCCCGGCTTGCGGCGCAGGGCCTCCACCGCCAGTTCGCCACCCTTCATGTCCGGCAGGCCGATGTCGGTGACGAGAACATCGATCTGATCCGCTTCGATAGCCTTTAGCGCCTGCGCCGCATTTCCGGCCTCGACGACGGCAAAGCCACTCTCCGAGAGCATCTCCGTTGAATTCATCCGGATCAACTCGTCATCCTCGACCAGAAGAACGCGTATGGACCGGTTTTGATTTTCGACCGCCCTGACCGGCTCGGAAAGTTTGGACGAACCCGGAGCCGATGTCGGCCGCGCTCTCGACAGCGAAACCTGCTTGCGGTTGGCGATGACGTGGCGAATGCGCCGCGCCAGCGATTCGCGCGTATAGGGTTTGGAGAGAAGCTCTACCCCAGCATCCAGCTTGCCGCCATGCACGATGGAGTTTTCGGTGTAACCCGAGGTGAAGAGAACGGCGAGGTTTGGCAGCCGTTCCTGCGCGCGGCGCGCCATTTCCCGGCTTTTCAACGGTCCGGGCATCACCACGTCAGTGAAGATGACATCGATCGGAATGCCGCTTTCCACCACCGTCAAACCGGCCTGCGCATCGCGGGCAGTCAGCACGCGGTAGCCGAGATCGCTCAAGGTCTCGACGACGGTGTTGCGCACTTCCTCGTCATCTTCCACCACAAGAATGGTTTCCGTGCCGCCCTCCACGGGGCCGGTCGGCATCACCACTTCCCTGTCCTCATCGGCGGCGGAGCGCGGCAGATACATCTTCACCGTCGTGCCCTGCCCCACCTCGCTATAGATGTTGACGTGGCCGCTGGACTGTTTTGCAAAACCGTAAACCATCGAAAGCCCGAGGCCCGTGCCCTTGCCTTCCGGTTTTGTCGAGAAGAACGGCTCGAAGACCTTTTCGAGAATTTCCGGCGACATGCCCGAACCCGTATCGGTGACGGCGAGCATCACATATTGCCCCGCAGAAACTTCCGAGTGCTTGCGGGCATAATCGCGGTCGAGAACCGCATTTCCGACCTCGATGGTCAGCTTGCCCTGTCCTTCCATGGCGTCGCGCGCATTGATGGCCAGATTGAGAAGAGCATTCTCCACCTGGTTGGGGTCGGCATAGGTGTTCCACAGACCACCCGAGGTGATGACCTCCACCTCGATCGCCTCGCCGAGCGAGCGGCGAAGCAGATCGTCCATGCCGGTTACGAAACGGGCGATGTTGATGACGCGCGGCTCCAGCGCCTGGCGGCGGCCGAAGGCCAGAAGCTGGCTGGCCAGCTTTGCGCCGCGATGAACGCCGGCAAGCGCGTTTTCCAGCCGCCGCTCCGCACGTTCATTGCCGATCACATCCTTCGACAGCAATTGCAGATTGCCGGCGATCACCTGCAGCAGATTGTTGAAATCATGCGCCACGCCGCCGGTGAGCTGGCCGATGGATTCCATTTTCTGCGCCTGCTGTAGCGCCTTTTCGGTCTGGCGACGCTCGGCCATTTCCGCCTCGACACGCGCCTCGAGGCTCTCGTTCAATTGCCGAAGCTGCTCTTCTGCCCGGATGCGGTGACGAATTTCGCGCTCGAGATTGCTCGCATGTTCCTTGAGGGTGTTTTCGGCCCGCCGCTGTTCGGTGACATCCGTATGGACGCCGACCCATTCGGCAATGGCGCCGGCCTTGTCGAAAATCGGCACGCCACGGATCGCGAAAGTGCGGTAGACGCCGTCATGGCGGCGCACCCGATGTTCCCAGATATAGGTCGACTTTTCCGCAACCGCTTTGTTCCAGCTGTCGACAGACCCCTGCCTGTCGTCGGGATGAACCGCGTCCGCCCAGCCAAAACCCTGATAGTCTTCCGGAGTCTGACCCGTCAAAGCGCTCCAGGCGGGCTGTTCGCCCAGCATCATTCCTTCGGCGCTGTTGGTCCACAGCACGCCGTGCACGGCATCCACCGCAGCACGGAAACGATTGTTGCTGATGAGGATTTCCCGCTCCGAGCGCTTGCGCTCCTCGATATCGATGATCAGCACATAGATGCCGTCGATGGAACCATCGGCAATGTAACGCGGAACATAGCGGATTTCGGCGGCGCGCGTGCTGCCGTCCGGTCTGCTGATCACAGTATCCGAAACGATCTTCTCGCCGCTGAGTGCGCGGTCGAGATAGGTCCTGCGGGCCTCGAAAAACGCCTCGCCGACGATTTCGGGAACGCTGCGGCCGATCACCTCCTCGGCGCGGCGACCGAACCATTCCAGATAGCCGTCATTGGCGAATTTATAAACGTAGTCACGGTCGACATATCCGACCAGAATGGGCAGGGCATTGGTAAGCCGGCTCAGTTCCTTGCGGCTCTGTTCCAGCGCCTCCACGGCTTTCACCTTGTCGGTATTTTCAAGCACGGTGCATAAAACGCCGTCTACCGCGCCGCCCTCGTTGTAGATCGGCGTGTAGAACAGATCGAAGATCACCTCTTCCGGCAGGCCATGCCGCATCAGCGTCATCGGCTGGTCGCGATAGGCCATGACCTCACCGCGAAAACCGGCTTCGAGAATGCGGCTGTTCCAGTCCCATATTTCCGGCCAGATGCCGGGCACGGTTCCGCCCAGCGCCTGCGGGTGATAATTGCCGGCGATCTCCGCATAGCCGTCATTATAGATCATCACATGATCCCTGCCCCACATCAGCACCTGCGGAATGGGGGAATTGACGACGGAATTGGCTTTTTGCCTCAGATTTTGCGGCCATTCGCAAATAGGACCGAGCGATGTCTTCGACCAGTCGAAGCGGCGCACAAGCTCACCCGTTTCACCACCACCGATCGGCCATACCGGGGCAGCACGAAGATTGGTCATTCAACATCACCACAAAAACCGAGAGGAAATCTCCCGTAATACAGAACAAGATAAAAGTCCAAGAAAACAGAAACTTCCGTTTATTGTTCCCCCGGGTTTCTTCAAATACTGAAAAAGTTCCACTCTTCCGAAATATTGGGATGCGCCAGCGCAGGGGCGCGGCGAATTCGGTGTCTCCACACCACAGATTTCAGGCTCGCATTCGCGGGACCGGATAATTGATTGATAATTGCCATCCTCAATACGCCAGAATCTGCCGCAAACGGAACGGCCAGAAAGCAATTATTAAGCCTCAATAAAGGCGCTGGCGGTCGCGGTGCCGTCAGCACCCGGGTCTTCGCCACACCGCGACCAGAGGGAACAAAAATGAAAATACTTTTGGGTGCCACAATTCTTTCCGCCGGCTTCGCCTTTTCAGGCGGCGCAGCCTATGCTGCCGACTGCGGAAACGTGACAATCGCCAGCATGAACTGGCAATCCGCCGAAGTTGCCGCCAACCTGGACAAGTTCATTCTTGAAAAGGGCTATGGATGCTCCGCCGAAATCGTGACCGGCGACACCGTGCCGACACTGACCTCCATGGCCGAAAAAGGCCAGCCGGATATTGCCCCCGAGGCATGGGTCAGCCTGCAGCCGGAAATCGTCAAGCAGGGTCTGGAAGGCGGCAAAGTGGTCGCGGCCGCAAAAATCCTTTCCGATGGCGCTGTTCAGGGCTGGTGGATCCCGAAATACCTCGCAGATGCCAATCCCGATCTCAAGACCATTCCGGACCTCTTCAAACATCCCGAGCTCTTCCCGTCGCCGGAAGACAAGTCGAAGGGCGCCGTGTTCAACGGCCCGCAGGGCTGGGGCGGCACTGTCGTCACCGCGCAGCTGTTCAAGGCTTTCGGCGGTGAAAAGGCCGGCTTCACCCTCGTCGACACCGGCTCCGCCGCAGGTCTCGACGGTTCCATCGCCAAGGCTTACGAAGCCAAGCAGCCATGGGTCGGCTATTATTGGGCGCCCACCTCGCTGCTCGGCAAATATGAGATGGTGAAGCTCGGCTTCGGCGCCGACTATGATGCCGCTGAATGGAAGCGCTGCACATCCGTCGCCGACTGCGCCGACCCGAAGCCGAACGCATGGCAGGTGGACGACGTGCAGACGCTGGTCAGCAAGTCCTTTGCCGATCGTGCCGGCCCGGCCATGGACTATCTGAACAAGCGCGCCTGGACCAACGACACCGTCAACAAGCTGATCGCCTGGATGACGGATAACCAGGCGACCGGTGAAGACGGCGCCAAGCACTTCCTGAAGGAAAACGAAGCGCTGTGGACAGGCTGGGTATCTCCTGACGTCGCGGAAAAGGTAAAGGCCGCCCTTTAAAAGCCGGTCCCTGCATATCTGCCCGGCAAACGGCGTCCGCCAGCGGCGACGCCGCGCCCGCATCGGCCCTGGAATGCCTCCCGGCTTTCCGGTGACGATGCGCCGGTTCAACAGAGCGTTCCGCCCTGCGTCCTGACGGATGCGCGGCGCTCTGACGATTTTACTCCCGGAGCGCGGAGGATATCCATCCCCGCCTCCGGTTCGTCATGGAGAACAGGATATGGAATGGCTTTTCAAATTTCCGACCATGAATGACGATGCTCTGCGCGCGCTGAAAAAAGTCATCGACGAGGGGTTCCGGGCTTTCACCCGAACCTATGGCGGCGCAATCGAGGGGTTGTTTACTCCCCTTCAGAGCTTCCTCATCTGGGCGGAAAGGCTTTTGATCGGTGCACCCTGGCCGGTCGTTATTCTTATTGTCGGCGCGCTTGCCTGGTTCGGCAGCCGCAGCGCCACCATTGTTTCGCTCTGTTGCGGCATTCTCTTCGCCATCGGCTGGTTCGGCATGTGGGAAGACACGATGAAGACGGTCTCGATGATCTTCGTCTGCGCCGTGTTGTCCATCGTCGTCGGCCTGCCCATCGGCATCGCCATGGCGCGCTCCAACCGCCTGCAGAGCGTGGTCAATCCCGTTCTCGACGTGATGCAGACGATGCCGAGTTTCGTCTATCTCATTCCCGTCGTCATGCTGCTCGGCATCGGCCGCGTGCCCGGTGTCATCGCCGTCGTCATCTATGCCATTCCGCCGATGATCCGGCTTACCAACCTCGGCATCCGCATGGTCGACCGCGACGTGCTGGAGGCGGCCGATGCCTTCGGCTCTTCGAAGCGCCAGAAGCTTTTCAAGGTGCAGCTGCCGCTCGCACTGCCCACCATCATGGCCGGCATCAACCAGACCATCATGATGGCGCTCGCCATGGTCGTCATCGCCTCCATGATCGGCGTTCAGGGCCTCGGTCAGCCGGTGCTGAAGGCCATTGCCAACCAGTATTTCACGCTCGGCGTGTTCAACGGGCTTGCCATCGTCGGCATCGCCATCATCTTCGACCGCATCAGCCAGGCCTATGGCCTTCGCCTGCAAAAACACCGGGAAGTGGCGCATGGCTAGTCAATCGATCGAAATTCGCAGCCTCTACAAGATTTTCGGCCCCAAGGCGGCCGACTATGTCGAACCCGTCAAGGCCGGCATGTCCAAGTCCGATCTCAACGCCAAACATGGCCATGTGCTCGGCCTGCGCGATATCAACATCACCATGCCGGGCGGGCAGATCACCGTTATCATGGGCCTTTCCGGTTCCGGCAAATCGACACTGATCCGCCACGTCAACCGGCTGATCGACCCGACCGCCGGCGAAATCCTCTATGGCGGCACGGACGTGTGTCGCCTCAACGAAGCGGATCTGCTGGAGTTTCGCCGCCACAAGACGGCGATGGTGTTCCAGAAATTCGGCCTGCTGCCACACCGCAACGTGCTGCAGAATGTCGTCTACGGCCTCGAAGTGCAGGGCGTCGACAAGCGCGAGCGGGAGGAAAGGGCGGAAGTCTGGATCAGGCGCGTCGGGCTGGAAGGCTTCTCCAGCCATTATCCAAACCAGCTTTCCGGCGGCATGCAGCAGCGTGTGGGCCTGGCGCGGGCGCTCACTAACAATGCCGAAATCCTGTTGATGGACGAAGCCTATTCGGCGCTCGATCCGCTCATTCGCGTCGATATGCAGACGGTGCTGCTGGAACTGCAGAAGGAACTGAAAAAAACCGTGGTCTTCATCACCCACGATCTCGATGAGGCCCTGCGGCTGGGCGACAAGATCGCCATTCTGCGCGACGGCGAAATCATCCAGCAGGGCACGGCTGCCGAAATCGTCATGTCACCGGCTGACAGCTATATCGAGGCCTTCGTGGAGGAGGTCAATCGCGGCAGGGTCATTCGTCTCGGCGCCATCGTCCAGCCGGAATTTTCCGGCCAGTCGCGGCTTCAGCTCGATGCCGATATGACGGTTGAAGAGGGCCTGCGCGCGCTCGTCCGGGAAAATGTCAGCAGCGCGACGGTCGTCGGAGAAAACGGCAAATCGCTCGGCGCCGTCACCACCGATGCCATCATGCGCTGCCTCGTCAGGACCGCACATGGTGAGGAAGCAGGCGCGGCTGAACGCTTGTCAGGCTGAGCCTTCAAGCCACACGGCCATGCCCTTTGCGGCGGCCCTGCCGGTGGCGAAACAGGCGGTCAGGAGATAACCGCCGGTCGGCGCTTCCCAATCCAGCATTTCCCCGGCAGCAAATATGCCGGGGAGCTTTTCCAGCATGTAGTTCTCATCAAGACCGCTCCACGCGATACCGCCGGCGGACGAAATCGCCTCGGCAATCGGTCTCGTCCGCAAAAGCGATATCTCGGCATGTTTTATTCTCGCGGCGACGAACTCATCCGGCATGGCCGCTATATCGGGAAAGATTTCCCGCAGAAGCCCGACCTTCACTGCCGATAAGCCGGCCGCCTTGCGCATGCGGTTTGCAAAACTCTCCTTCCGCCCGAGCTTCGCCAGATCGCGGCTGAGGCGTTCGACCGTACGTCCCGGCGCAAGATCGATTGCAAGCGACACTTTGCCCGCCTCTTCCAGCCGGTCACGCAGCGCGGCGGAATGGGCATAGATCACGCTGCCCTCAATACCATGCTTCGTGATGACGAATTCGCCCTGAAAGGCTCCGGCCGGCGAAATGGTGATGGTGGATTTCACCGCTTCACCGGCAAAACGCGCGCGGAAGACATTGCTCCAGTCAACGTCGAAACCGCAATTGGCGGGGCGGAACGGGGAAAGCGCCACGCCTTTCTCCGCCAGCGCCGGAACCCACGCGGCATCGGAGCCCAGACGCGGCCAGCTCGCGCCACCGAGCGCCAGAAGAACGGCATCGGCCTTGATGGTGATCTCGCCCTCCGGTGTCGCGAAAACCAGATGTTCGCCGGAAAAACCCGTCCAGCGATGCCGCGTCCTGATGGTTACCCCCTGCGCCTCCAGCCGGGCGAGCCATGCCCGCAGCAGCGGCGAGGCCTTCATGACGGTGGGAAACACCCGGCCCGAGGTGCCGACGAACGTTTCCTGCCCCAGCCCCTGCGCCCAGTCGCGCAGCATATCCGGCGTAAAATCATCGAGAGCGGCGCGCAGTCTCCGTTCCGCATCGCCGAACCGGTGACGGAAGCTGTCATAGTCTTCGGCATGGGTGATGTTGAGGCCGGATTTTCCAGCCATCAGCAATTTGCGCGCCACGGTCGGCATCGCCTCGAACACCGTCACGGCATGGCCTGCGGCCGAAAGCATCTCGGCCGCCATCAGCCCCGCCGGTCCGCCGCCGATAATCGCGACCTGCCTCGCCTCGCTCAAAACCTTCTCCATCGCCATCTTCGCCATTCCGAGCCTTATACCGATTTCCGCATGCGAATATATGCGATATTGAAGCGCCCATGTTCACGCTCGACCGACCCGTCACCTTTTCGCAGGATATCAAGAAAAGCCGCTTCATCGCCTTTGCCGCGCCGGTGACGGGCGAAGAGGATGCGAAAAACTTTCTTGCGGCGCATTCCGATCCCGACGCGAACCATAATTGCTGGGCCTGGCGAAGCGGCCAGACCTATCGTTTCAGCGATGACGGCGAACCTTCGGGCACGGCCGGGAAACCGATCCTTCAGGCCATAGACGGTCAGGCGCTGGACAATGTCGCCGTTCTCGTCATCCGCTGGTTCGGCGGCATTCTCCTCGGCAGCGGCGGGCTGATGCGCGCCTATGGTGGCACGGCGGCCGCCTGCCTGCGGCTTGGCGAAACCTCGCCGGTCATCGCCTATGTCAGCGCGACGCTCAGTTGCCCCTTCTCCGATCTGGCGCTGGTGAAATCGCGCCTTTCCGCCACACAGAACCTGCGTGTGGAAAAGGAAGATTTCACCGGCACCGGCGCGGATATGCTGCTTTCGGTTCCGGCGGAGGAAGCCGAACGGCTCACCCGGCTTTTAAGCGACCTGACCAGCGGTCGCGTCAATCTCCACATTCCCGACTAGAGTTTTTTCGCTTTTCTTCGAAGCGCGAAAACACTCTAACTCTTTGTTTTGGCGCATTTCCGGACGGAAACCGGGGTCCACTTTTCCTGGAAATGCTCTAGCGCCTGTCCGAAGGCGCAATTCGTGCTAAGGAAGCGACATGTCATCCGAGCTTTCCAACCCCGTCTATCATCCGCCACTCGACCCCTGGCTCACCATCGTGCACCGCGACGACGACCTGCTGGTGCTGGACAAGCCGAGCGGACTTCTCTCGGTGCCGGGGCGCGATCCGGCGCTTTCGGACAGCCTGATGACGCGGGTGCAGAAACAGTTCCCGAAAGCGCTGATGATCAACCGTCTGGACAAGGACACCTCCGGCATCGTGCTGATGTCCCTGAACCGCAAGGCGCATGCGGCGATTGCGTCGCAGTTTGAAAGCCGCCAGACACGCAAATCCTATGTCGCCATTGTCTGGGGAGAGGTTGCCGGAGAAGCAGGGGAAGTCGACCTGCCGCTCGCCATCGATCCCGAAAACAAGCCACGCCACCGGGTCGACCGCGAGAACGGCAAGCCGGCGCAGAGCCTCTGGCGGGTGCTGGAGCGATTGCCGCTTCCGGCAACGCGGCTGGCGCTGACCCCCCTTACCGGCCGCACCCACCAATTGCGGGTGCATATGAAGGCACTTGGCCATCCGATCCTCGGCGATGAATTTTATGCCGAAGGCGAAGCGCTCGCCGCCGCGCAGCGCCTGATGCTGCATGCGCAGGAGGTCGGGTTCCGCCATCCAGATGGCCGTGACGTCACCTATACCGTGCCCTGCCCGTTCTGAGGCCTGCGATGAAAGAAAAAGACGAAAGCTTCGTGGTAGATTTTGTCGGCGGTGCAGTCGGACACCGTTTCCGCTCCGGCGAGGGGCGCGGACAGGCTCTGCCGAAAGCCGCGGGTTTCACAAAGGGCCGCACGCCAAAAATCGTGGATGCGACCGCAGGCCTCGGGCGCGACGCCTTTCTGCTGGCTTCACTCGGAGCAGAAGTAACGCTGATCGAACGCTCGCCGGGAATGCATGCCCATCTTGCGGACGGCATTCGCCGCGCGTTGGAGGCTGGCGGCGCCTATGCCGAGGCGGCGGCGCGCATGACGCTGCTTCACGGAGATTCACGTCAGTTGCTGAAAGAGCTTTCACCGGAGGTGGTGATTGTCGACCCCATGCATCCGCCGCGCCACAACACGGCGCTGGTGAAAAAGGAGATGCGGGTGCTCAGAGAACTGGTTGGCTCCGACCCGGATCAGGTGGAGTTGATGGAGGCTGCACTGGAGAATGCGACGAAACGGGTGGTTCTGAAATGGCCGCTCCGCGCCGAGCCGATGCCGGGCATTCGCAAGCCTTCGCATCAGATAATGGGCAAGAACACCCGTTATGATGTCTTCATGATCTTCGGGAAATCTCTCGACCCGGAGGAATGATCAGCGGAAGCTCGGCTTGCGCTGCGCATTCATCAAAAGCTCGTGCCGCGAGGCGAACTCGCCGAACAGCTTTCTGAGCCGGGTTTCCTCGGCCTTGTCCAGCCGGTAACGCCGGCAGAATTCCGCAACGTTGAGGATCGGCTTGGTTCTGTTCCCGTCAATGGTCTTGTTGTCGATGATCTGCATGGCGCCCTCCGTATAACAGAGGCCAAACGTCGCTTGCGCCTTGCGGTTCCTTATGAATTCGCATGGATGAGAAAAGAGCGTGCCACCTGCACACGGCGTGATCAAGTTTTCTTGAAACTATCGCAGGAAACGAAATCCTCCCCAAATGGTTCTCTGCCTGATGTAAACGACGGAAGGGAGACCCATGTTCCATAACAACCGATTTCTGAGTTCGACGATCCTGTGTGCGCTGCTCGCCGTGCCGCTTGCCGGTGTTGCGCAGGCCCAGGCCCCGGCCGCCGAAACGAAACGTCCGAATGCGCCGGATCAGAAACCGGCTTTTGAGGGCCAGACCCGCGCGCCGCAGGCCGCCACCCAGCCACGCGTCGAAAAAACCGTGATCGCGGACGGCCTGCCGCATCTGTGGTCGATGGAGTTTCTGCCCGATGGCCGCATGATCGTCGCGGCCAAGGAAGGCGCGATCCATATCGTCGCCGACGGCAAGGCCGGCCCGGCGATCGCGGGCGTGCCTGAGGTGGCATCCGACGGACAGGGCGGCCTTCTCGACATCGCGCTGGCTCCCGATTTCGAAACATCGCGTACCATCTTCTTCTCCTTCTCCGAACCGCGCGATGGCGGCAACGGCACGTCGGTAGCCTCGGCGAAACTGACCGAGGAGGGCGGCGCGGCAAAGCTGGACAATGTCTCGGTGATTTTCCGCCAGATGCCGACCTATGATGGCGACAAACATTTCGGCTCCCGCCTCGTTTTCGGGCCGAACAACGAGCTTTATGTCACCGTCGGAGAACGTTCGGATTCAAAACCGCGGGTGCAGGCGCAGGACCTGTCGAGCGGGCTCGGCAAGGTCTTCCGCATCGATACGCAGGGCAAGGCCTTTGAAGGCAATCCCTTCGCCAGCCAGAAGAACGCCCTCCCCGAAATCTGGAGCTATGGCCACCGCAACCTGCAGGCTGCGGCACTTGATGGTGAGGGCAGGCTCTGGACGGTAGAGCACGGGCCAAAGGGCGGCGATGAGCTGAACCTGCCGAAAGCCGGCCTGAACTACGGTTGGCCAGTCATCACCTATGGCGTCGAATATAGCGGAAGGTCGGTTGGCGAAGGCGTTACCGCAAAGGAAGGCATGGAACAGCCGGTCTATTATTGGGACCCGGTCATCGGCCCCTCCGGCATGGCCTATTATGACGGCGACCAGATTCCCGAATGGAAGGGCGCCTTCATCGTCGGCGGTCTGGTGAGCCAGGGTCTCGTCATCCTGCATATCGATGGCGACAGGGTTGCCACCGAAAGCCGGCTGCCGCTGGAAGCGCGCATTCGCGACGTAAAGATCGGTCCGGATGGCGCGATCTATGCCGTGACCGAAGAGCGCGGCGGCGGGAACTCGCAGATTCTGCGGATCGCCAAGGCCGGCTGATTAAAAGGCCGGCTGAGAAAACTCACGATTGGAGCGACAGGCCGCCGGAACGAAGGCGGCCTGTTTTTCGTTTGCCGCAGCGTGAAACCTGCCGGAAAAAACCATGCCACAACCGCCCACCCGCCTTCTTGCCAAAATCGGACTTGCCTATGTCAACGATCAGGAGCCGGGTATTACCCGCGAAAAACGCGGACGCGGTTTCTGTTACCGCCTTCCGGGCGGCGAACTTCTCTCCGACAGCGTCGAACTGAAGCGCATCAAGGCGCTCGGCGTGCCGCCCGCCTATAAAGACGTCTGGATATGCATCGACCCATCAGGGCATCTCCAGGCTACGGGTTTCGATGCCCGCGGGCGAAAACAATATCGTTATCATCCCGACTGGCACGCGCTCCGGGGCGAGACGAAATTCTTCCAGCTCAAAAGCTTCGGCAGGGCTCTGCCCGCCATTCGCCGCCGCGCCATCGCCGATATAGAAAAACAGGATCATGGGCCGGAAATGACGCTCGCGGCGCTCACGCTGCTGCTCGATGCCGCCTATCTGCGCGTCGGCAACCGCTCCTATCTCGAAACCAACGGCACCTATGGCGCAACGACATTGCTCAAGCGGCACGTCTCCTTCGGTGAAACAATCGAGCTGCGGTTTGCCGCCAAGGGCGGACAGAAGGTGAAACGGCAATTGCGCCACCCGCGCCTGCAGAAAATCCTCGAGGAGATCGCCGATCTGCCCGGCAAGGAACTCTTCGTCTGGCAGGATAGTGAAAACCGGGTGCATTCGGTCGATTCCAGCGACCTTAACGCTTACCTCTCCCGCATCGGCGGGCAAGGCATTTCCGCCAAGACCTTTCGTACCTGGGGCGGAACGCTCGCCGCCTTCTGCAACGCCATGGAACATGTGGCGGCGGGCGACAAACCGAGCATAAAGGGCATGTGCGAGGCAGCGGCGGCGGAGCTTTCCAACACACCCGCCATCTGCCGCAAGAGCTATGTGCACCCGGCCGTCCTCGATATCGCCACGGAAGAGAAAGCGCAGAAAAAACTCGGCCGCATCTTGAAGGTCGGGGCAAAGCCCGTCTCCGGCCTCAGGGCGGATGAAAGACGGCTGCTTGCCTTTCTGCCCTGAGGATCAGCGGCTGCCGGCCCATTCCGCCAGCTCCCGCTCGGCCCTTTCCAGCGCGCTGTAATTCAGCAACTTGCGCAGGAAAGCGACGGTAACCGCGCGGGTTCTGAGATTATACCGGCCTTCCGCCTCGTCATCGCCGGCGGCCTGATGCACGTTCAGCTTCTCATAGAGACTTTGCAGCCGGTTCTGCACGCTGCGCAGCGACAGATTGCGGCGGCGGGCAATCGCCTTGTCGGTGAGGCCGAGAGCGACATCGACAAGGATTTCATATTCGGAATCGGTAAAGCCATGGGCCTTGCCGAGGCTCTTTTCCTGCAGGCCGCGCACTTCCCGGTCGATCACGCATTGCGCCTCGATGAAGATGCTGCGCAGCGCCAGCCGCAGGCGGTCGTCGGAGGCGGATTTCAGCACGTAACCATAGGCGGCCCCTTCCGGCACAATGCGGGAGACACCGCGCACATAAGCCTCGTCGGAATAGTTGGACCAGAACAGGATGCGGGTATCCGGCCTTTCCTTCCAGATGGTGCGTGCCGCCTCGATGCCGTTGCGCTCGTTCATCTGCAAATCCATGACGATATGGGCGGCCCGGTTTTCCCGCGCGAGCTTTTCGCCGGTTCTTCCGTTTGCCGCCTCCAGCACCTTGTCGCATTCCGGCAGGGCGGCACGCACCGCCTCGTTCAGATAGGCGCGGTGCAGCGCGTCGTCTTCGACGATCAGCACATCCATGTCACAACTCCTCCCGCCGGTCGAAAGCGCCTGCCGGCAAGGTGACGGTGATGCGGGTTCCCGCTCCCGTGCCATTGCCGCCAATATCGAATTTCGCCGAAATCAGCCGCGCTCGCGTCTTCATATTGCCGATGCCGAGGCCGCCGGAAGCCTCGCCTTCGCCACCACCGCTGCCGTCATCGCTGACCGTCACCCGCAAGCCGCCGTCGATTGCGGTCAATTTCACGGCAATCGCTTCGGGCTGGGCATGGCGAATGGCGTTATTGACCGCCTCCTGCACGATGCGGAACAGCGAGATGGCCACCGTCTTGTCCAGCCTTTCCACCAGCCCGTCCGTCTCATCCGTCACCGACCAGTCGATTGCCGATCCGCTATCGCGCACGGAACGGTCCACATAGGTCTCGATGGCTTCAACGACGCCGAACAATTGCAGGATCGAAGGTTTCGCCTCCTCGATGATCTCGCGCAGATCCTGCATGCAATGCTGCAGGCTGCGCACCACCGGCTCCAGCATCTCGCCTGACAGGTCGGGGGTATGGCTCATGCGCTCGATGCGCCGCGCCAGCCGCGTCAAGTCCGCCAGCGTCTGGTCGTGCAGATCCATGCCGATCCGCTGCCGTTCGGCCTCCAGCGCCTCGGTCAATTGCAGCGCGCCTAAACGCAGGCCCTCCTCACGGGCATTGGCGCGCGCCTCCTCGATGGCGGAGCGTTTGGCCTGCTCGGCGGCGCGGATGGCGTAGAAATAGGGCGCCAGCAAATCGGCGACGGCGCGGGCATTCGCCACATCCTCCATCGTATAGGCGTCCGACTGGTGCGAGGAGCAACTCAGCGCGCCGATAATGTCGCCATGCACCTTCATCGGCACATGCAGGCGGCTATGCAGGTTGAGTTCGATGATCGGGCTTGAAAACGACCCTTCGAAATGAAAGCGCGGATCGGAACAGGCGTCGCCGCTTAAGAGATATTCGACCTCGCCTGACAGCAGCGAACGGATCGGGCTGCCGGTCAAAAGGGCGGGCGGCTGCCGGCTCCAGGCGCTGACGAGACCGCTCTCATAGGCGATGTGATATTTGTCATCCAGCTGCTTGATGCAGACATCCATATGGTCATGCGGGATGATATGGCTGATCTCGGTGGCGACCGCCTGGATGATGGCATTAAATTCCAGCTGCCCGGCAAGCAGCCGCGAAATGCCCATATAATGATGAAAAAGAGCGCTTTTCGGCGTATCCAGCATGTGCGGACGCCCTCCCAAGCGCCTGCCTTCGACCATCGCGGCGAAGATTCAATCCCTTGGGCGCCGCATCATCCATTCTGCGCCCGGCAGTGGCGTTTCGTCCTGCGGGTTCCCGCATGCTTTCTGCGGAAACCCGCAGGAAGATTGCCGCGATCCGCCTATACAAGCCAAATCTTCTTGGTCATTCTCGCTTCTACTGGGGAAAGGAGCTCCAGTGCAAAGGAATTCCACCTGCCGCCGAGGAGATTTGCGGCGTGCGAGAATTCCGGGCTCGAAAAGGGCAAGCCACGAGGGAGGAAATCAAATGGCTTTCAGGAAGATGCTTCTGGCATCGGCCGCTGTCGCATGCGCAGCTTTGCCGATCACCGCTCATGCCGATACGTCGGCCAAAAAAATCGCGCTTTCAAACAATTATGCCGGCAATTCCTGGCGTCAGGCAATGCTGACGAGTTGGGACAAGATCACCAAGCAGGCAGTTGCCGACAAGCAGGTCGCCGCCGCTGACGCCTTCACCACAGCCGAAAACCAGGCGACCGAACAGGCCGCGCAGATCCAGAACCTCATTCTTCAGGGTTACGACGCCATCGTCATCAATGCCGCTTCGCCCACCGCCCTTAACGGCGCGGTAAAGGAAGCCTGCGATGCCGGCATCACCGTCGTATCCTTCGACGGCATCGTCACCGAGCCCTGCGCATGGCGCATCGCGGTCGATTTCAAGGCGATGGGCGAAAGCCAGATCGATTATCTCGCCAAGGCCATGCCGAAGGGCGGCAACCTGCTTGAAATCCGTGGCCTCGCCGGCGTTTCGGTGGATGATGAAATCCACGCCGGCATCGCCGCCGGCGTCGCCAAGAACCCGCAGTTCAAGATCGTCGGTTCCGTCAATGGCGACTGGGCGCAGGACGTTGCGCAGCGCGCCGTCGCCGGCATTCTGCCGAGCCTTCCGGAAGTCGCGGCTGTCGTGACGCAGGGCGGCGACGGTTATGGCGCGGCACAGGCTTTCGCCGCCGCCAAGCGCCCGACACCCACCATCGTCATGGGCAACCGCGAAGACGAGCTGCAATGGTGGAAGCAGCAGAAGGACGCAAGCGGTTACGAGACCATGTCCGTCTCCATCGCGCCCGGCGTCTCGACGCTCGCTTTCTGGGTGGCCCAGCAAATCCTCGACGGCAAGGATGTGAAGAAGGACCTGACCGTGCCCTTCCTGCGCATCGACCAGGCCAATCTCGAGGAAAACCTGAAGACGACCCAGAAGGGCGGCGTGGCGAATGTGGAATATTCGCAGGAAGACGCCCAGAAGGCCATCGCATCGGCCAAATAGGCCGGATCGGCCCAGAGCCTGGCTATTGCGGCGCTCCCGGAACGGGCGCCGCAATAGTCACACATTATCCGATTTTCACATCACTGGCGTAGTTGCTCATGAATGACATCATCGAGGCGGAAGAGGTCGTCGCTGCGCGCGGCGTGAAGGTCGTGTTCGGCGCGGTAAGAGCGCTGGATGGGGCCGATCTCGTCATCCGCACAGGGGAATGCCTCGGGCTCGTCGGCCATAACGGCGCGGGAAAGTCCACCATCGTCAACGTCATCAATGGCGGGCTGACGCCGCATGAGGGTTCCGTTTCCTATGGCGGCAACGAAAACCGCCATGGCATTGCCGCCGCGCGCGCGAACGGCGTTCGCTGCGTGTTTCAGGAACTGTCGCTCTGCCCGAACCTGACGATCAGCGAAAATGTCCGCATCATGCATGCCGCCACGGGTGGGCGAAACTGGCGCGGCCGTGCACTGACGACGATCCGCCAGACACTGGATGAAATTTTCCCCGGCCACGGCATCGATTGCGAGCTGACCATCGCTGAACTTTCCATCGCCGAACGGCAAATGGTGGAAATCGCCATCAATTTCTGCCGCATACCGCACGCGCCGAGACTGGTGATCCTCGATGAGCCAACGTCCTCCCTCGATGCCGGTCTTGCCGAGCAGCTGATGGATTATGTCCGCCGTTTCGTGCGTGATGGCGGCTCGGTTCTGCTGATCTCGCATATTCTCGGCGAAATTCTTTCGACGGCCACCCGTATCGTGGTGATGAAGGATGGCCGGGTGGTTGCTGACCGGAAGGCAGCCGACTTCACCACCCGCTCGCTGGTCGAAGCCATGGGCAGCGTCGTCAAGGAACAGGACAGGCGGCGGGGTGAAAGCCGCAAGGCGGGCGAGAAGGTGCTTTCCATGCCGGCACGCCGGGGCGAAGGCCTTGCCTTCGAGGCCTTTCGCGGCGAGATCGTCGGCCTTGCCGGTCTCGGCGGCCATGGCCAGACCGAAGCGCTTCTCGATCTTTATCTCGCGCAGAACAGCAGTTGGATACCCGCGCGCAAGACCGATATCGCCTTTGTCGCTGGCGACCGTAGCCTGAACGGCACCTTCCCGCTGTGGAGCATCCTCAAAAACCTGTCCATCGCCTCGCTCAGGGATATTTCAGCCGCAGGCATGGTGGACAGAGCCAAGGAAACCGAGCTTGGGGCGCAATGGAAAAAGCGCATCGAAATCCGCACGCCCGACATGGGCAACAAGATCCTCTCCCTTTCCGGCGGCAACCAGCAGAAGGTGCTTTTCGCCCGCGCGCTCGCCACCACCGCCAGCACCGTCCTGATGGACGACCCGATGCGCGGCGTCGATATCGGCACCAAACAGGAGGTCTACGACATCTTGAGAACCGAAGCCTCCCACGGCCGCACCTTCATCTGGTACTCCACCGAAATGGACGAAATCCGTCTCTGCGACCGGGTCTACGTGTTCCGCGACGGCGCCATCCAGGCGGAACTCGTCGGCGACGATATTACCGAGCAGAATGTGCTGGCGGCCTCCTTTGCCGGAGAAGACCACGCATGAAACTCTCGGCAAACGCGCTCCGCCTCATCATTCCCGCCGCCTCGCTCGCCTTCCTGCTCGCCGCCGTCTTCTACATGCAGCCACGCGCCATGAGCTATACGGGCATGAACCTGCTGTTCAATCTGGCGGTGCCGATTGCGCTCGCCACCATTGCGCAGATGCTGATCATGTCGGTCAACGATCTCGATCTGTCGATGGGCACCTTCGTCAGTTTCTGCGCCTGTGTGACCGCCACTTTCCTGCAAACCACGCCCATCCTCGGAATTGCGATTTTTGCCGGTGCGATTGCGGTCTATGCACTGCTTGGCGCCATCATCCATATCCGCGCCCTGCCCTCCATCGTCGTCACGCTCGGCATGAGCTTTGTCTGGGGCGGCCTCGCCGTTCTCATTCTCCCCTCGCCCGGCGGCCAGGCGCCCGCCTTCATTCGCACGCTGATGACGGCGAAACCGCCCTTCGTGCCAATCGCCATCGTCGCCAGCATCCTGATCGCGGTCGTCGCCCATTACATCGTCATGCGCTCTTCTTTCGGCGTGCTGATGCGCGGTGTCGGTGGCAATTTCCGCTCGGTCGAACGCTCCGGCTGGTCGGTCGTCGGCATTCGCGCCGGCACCTTTGCGCTGGCCGGTTTCTTCGCGGTGCTGTCCGGTATCGCCCTTGTCGGGCTGACGACATCGGCCGACGCCAATATCGCGCTGCGTTACACGCTGCTCTCGATTGCCGGCGTCATTCTCGGCGGCGGCGAATTCGTCGGCGGAAGGGTATCGCCCATAGGCGCGGTCATCGGCGCGCTGACGCTGACGCTCGCCGGTTCGTTCCTCTCCTTCATGCGCATTTCACCCGACTGGCAGATCGGCGCGCAGGGGGCGATCCTCATCATCGTACTGGCGCTGCGCATCCTGCTCAACCGTCTTGAAAAGCGGGAGAAAAACCAATGAACGGGCTGTCTTCCCTCACCAGAAAACCATGGATCTGGTCGTTTGCCGCAACGGCGGTCGTCTGGATCGTCACCGTGCTTTTCACCGGCGGCGCAAGCTCCTTCGGCCTGTCGCATGCCGCACTCACCTTCGCAGCCTTTTCGGTCATCGTCGGCATCGGCCAGATGTTCGTCATCACGCTCGGACCGGGCAATATCGACCTCTGCGTTCCTGCCACGATGACGCTGTCAGGCACGCTGGCGCTCAAATTCATGGATGTGTCCGACGGACTTATCCTGCCCGGACTGCTGATCGCCATCCTGATCGGCATCGCCATCGGCATCGGCAATTATGCGCTGATCAAGCTCCTGCGCATCCCGCCGATCATCGCGACGCTCTCCATGAGCTTCATCGTGCAATCAATCGCCATCTGGTCGAACCGCGGCCTGCGCATCAAGCCGCCGGAAACATTGGCCACGTTCACCACATCAAGTTTCTTCGGCATTCCGAATGTCGCCCTCGTGGCCCTGCTGCTCTCGGTCATCGCCTGGCTGCTGCTCGACCGCTCGTTTTACGGCCGCTGGATTTCCGCCATCGGCCAGAGCACCTTCGCCGCCCGCATGACCGGCAT
The DNA here is from genome assembly GCF_053522465.1 of Agrobacterium sp. 22-214-1. NCBI lineage: Bacteria > Pseudomonadati > Pseudomonadota > Alphaproteobacteria > Hyphomicrobiales > Rhizobiaceae > Agrobacterium > Agrobacterium sp. 22-214-1. Next base: position 162,961 of record NZ_JBNWCK010000004.1, read on the forward strand.
TCCGGTGGACGGCGCACGTTTCGTCACCTATGTGCTCTGCGCGGTGCTGGCGGCGATTGCCGGTTATCTGCTCGCCAGCTTCTCCGGCGGGGCGGCGCTCAATATGGGCTCGGAATATCTGCTGATGTCCATCGCCGTCGTCGTTATCGGCGGAACGGCGGTGGCGGGCGGCGATTCCAATGTGCCCGGCATCTGGGGCGCTTCGCTCTTCATGTTCCTGGTGGTATCGATGCTGAATACCTATGGTTTCGGCGCCGGCATCCGCCTCATCCTTACCGGCCTCATCATCATCTCCGTCATTCTTCTGGCAAGCGGCCCCAAGGCCACGCGCTGAACCCATAACGACAAGCCCCAAGCGGACCACGCTCATGACCACAGAAAAGACCTCCCCTTACGAAATCCACGATGACCGCTTCCGCCATCTGATCGTCGGCAATGCCGAGCTGGAAGAGCTTTATTCCGGCTGCCGCTGGGCCGAAGGCCCGGTGTGGTTTGCCGATCTGAACTGCCTGCTGTTCAGCGATATTCCGAATGAGCGCATGTTACGCTGGGTGCCGGACGGCGGGATCTCGGTATTCCGCCAGCCCTCCAACTTCACCAACGGCAATACCCGCGACCGGCAGGGGCGGCTCGTTTCCTGCGAGCATGGCGGCCGCCGCGTCACCCGCACCGAAGTCGACGGCTCGATCACGGTTCTTGCCGACAGCTACGGCGGCAAGCGGCTGAACTCGCCCAATGACGTGGTGGTCAAATCCGATGGCAGCGTCTGGTTCACCGACCCCACCTACGGCATTCTGTCCGATTACGAGGGCTACAAGGCGGAACCTGAACAGAAGACGCGCAATGTCTACCGGCTCGATCCCGCGACAGGAGAGGTAACGGTCGCTATCGACGACTTCATGCAGCCGAACGGCCTTGCGTTTTCGCCTGATGAGACGAAGCTCTACGTCGCGGACAGTTCCTACAGCCACGATGTCTCCCGCCCGCGCCATATCCGCGTCTTCGATGTGGTGGATGGCGTAAAGCTCACCAACGGCCGGGAATTCTGCAACCTCGACAATGGCCTGCCGGACGGTTTCCGTCTGGATACGGCCGGTAACCTGTGGACCAGCGCCGGCGATGGCGTTCACTGCTTTTCCCCCGAAGGTACGCTCCTCGGCAAGATCAAGGTGCCGCAGACGGTCGCAAACCTCACTTTCGGCGGCCCGAAAAGGAACCGCCTGTTCATCACCGCGACGAAATCGCTCTATTCAGTCTATGTCGCCGCAACCGGCGCGCAAACGCCCTGAGCTACTGAAAAACCGGAGGAAACGGGCCGGGAAGGAACTGGCAAGACGGCTTCACCGCGCTATAAAAGCGGAATGAATGACGATTCCAGCCCCTTCCTGACCGACGACATGGCCGAGGACGGCGACACGCCGGCAGTCGAGCCCACCAGCCGCATGCTTTCCTGGGCGCGCAATTCCGCTCTTTACCGGCTGGAACAGCGCATGATGACGGAAAAGCAGCTGCGCGACGCCATCATGCGCAAGGCGCGGGAAAAATTCGAGGATATCAGCCCGGCGCAGGTCAGGGCGCTCGGGGAATTTGCCGTAACTTTCGCTTATGGCATCAAGGCGCTCGACGACACAGCTTTCGCGGAAATCGCTGTGCGGAGCGGCCAGCGCAGCGGCAAGTCGAAACGCGGGCTCGCGCAGAAACTTCAGATCAAGGGCATCGCCCGGGAAACGGCTACGGTCGCGTTGCAGGAAACAAACGATCTCGTCGCGGCCGTCATCTTCGCCCGCAAGCGCGCCTTCGGGCCGTTTCGCCGTGTCGAACTGGACGAGAAACGCAAGGCCAAGGAATTCTCCGCTTTCGCCCGTAACGGCTTCGGCTTCGAGATCGGCGCGAAGGTCATGGCGATGACCTTCGAAGAGGCGGAAGAGATTATCGCTGAAGCACCGCTCTGACCGCTATTGCGGCATGGGATGCGTTTTCAGATAGGCGATCAGATCCGCAATATCGGTTTCGCTCCACAGCCCGAAAAAGCGCATCGCATTTCCCGGTATCGCCTTTTTCGGGCTGGCGATGAATTTTTGCAGTTCCTCCTCCGACCACACCCGGCCAGCCGCGCCGGCATCCTTGAGCGCCTGAGAATAGTGGCCGTAATCGGCCACGGAAGCCATCGGCCTGCCGACGACACCCATCAGATGCGGCCCCATGCGGGTGCGTGGCGTGTCGATGCTGTGACAGGTGGAACAGCGGCTGAAGACTTTCTCCCCATGGGCCGCATCGCCCTCGGCAAAAGCGGCTGTCGCCAAAAGGAAAGAACAGGCGGTCACTGCCGCCACACTTCTGAAAGTGGACATCATGGCCCGGATAATACAACGCCCTCTCCGTCTGACAACGAAGAGGGCGTTTTTTGATATGCGACAGAATGCCCGACCGAGGCCGGGCACTTTGCCGATCAGTTCATGGCCGTGAGCGTCACGGAGGTGCCGGTGGCGGCGAGGTTGAGACCAACCTGACCCGTCACGCTGACCGTCTGCAGCTGGATGGAGCCGGACGTGCCGCCAACGAGAACGTTGGTGCCGACGCCGAGACCGACGGTGACTTCAGCCGTTGCGCCCTGATAAAGGCCGCCGAGCGAACCGCGGTGGTAACCGGCAGTCGGGGCGAAAACGGCCCAGACCAGACGGCCCTGCGTGGTGAAGCCGAGGTCGACACCCATCTTGCGGATGGCGCCGGTGTAATGGTCGGTGCGACGGGCGCCCATGGTGGACTGGAAGGTGCAATCCAGTTCCTTGGCCGAGCCGAGAACGTAACCGACGCCGCCGCCGATATCGCAGGTGAGGTAACCGATCTTGACGCCGTTGCGATCGTCCTGCTCCTGCGGAGCCGGCTCATATCTTGCAAGGTCGGCAGCGAGGGCGGATGCGGTTCCGCCGAGGCCCATCGTCAATGCGGCAAAAGTTACGGCAACAGCCTTTTTCATCTGATTTTCTCCTGTTTTATTCCTACCCGCAGCAGCCCTTCTTGCCCTCTCCGGATATTGAATTCCGCACTGTTAACGTTTGTTCCCTGAAATCGATCCAAAACAACTTAATTGGAGGCGATGAAAGCGGAACGGTTAACAATGTCTAATGGCGGTAGGATGCCATTAAGACATTGTTAGGGCGGGAAATGCGTGCGGAATCGCCATCAACAGCCAGCGTTGCCGGCCGTTGTTTTGCTGCAACAACCTCAAAGCGGCAGGGCGACGGGAAAGCCGGTGGCGGCATGGGTCATGACATCCATGCGAACGCCATAGATGCGCTGCAGCGTCTCCGGCGTCATGATCTCCTGCGGCGTTCCCCGTGCAATCAGCTGGCCGGAATGAAGCGCGACGATCTCATCGCAGAAGCGTGCCGCCATGTTGACGTCGTGCAGCACGACGATGACGCCGAGACCCTTTTCGCGCGACAGTCTCTGCACCAGCGAAAGCACCTCGATCTGGTGCGCCATGTCGAGTGCGGAGATGGGTTCGTCGAGAAGCAGGCTTTCGGCGTTCTGGGCCACCAGCATGGCGAGCCATACGCGCTGGCGCTCGCCGCCCGAAAGCGTATCCACCAGCCGGTCGCGGAAGGCGACGGTGTCGGTGAGTTCGATGGCTTCGTCCACTTTCTCCTGATCGGCTTTGGTGAACTGCCCAAGCGCGCCGTGCCAGGGATAACGGCCGAGCGCCACCAGTTCCTTGGCCAGCATGCCGGAGGCGGCCGGCGTATATTGCGGCAGATAGGCGAGCTTTCGCGCAAATTCACGATTGCCCCAGGCGCCGAGCGCCTTACCCTCGAATGAGACCCTGCCCGCCGTCGGCTCCTGAATCCGTGCGAGAATCTTGAGCAACGTGGACTTTCCCGAACCGTTATGACCGATCAGGCCGATGGTCTTGCCGGTCGCAAAACTGGCCGTCAGCGGCTGCAGCAATGTCCTGCCCGGCACTTCCATCGTCACGCCGTCGAGAGAAAAAAGCGGAATATCGTCATAATCGACGGCAAGTGCTGCCTGACCCATGGTTCTCATCTCCGTACATCGTTCAAAAAATTCATCATCGCTTGCCTGAAAGCCAGATCAGATAGGGCGCGCCGGCAAGCGCCGCAAAAAGCCCGAGCGGCAGCTCATAGGGAAAGGTGACTGTCCGTGCGCCGAGATCGGAAAGCGCCATCAACACCGCGCCGAAGAGGAAGGAGGCGAAGAGATGATCGCGCGGCGTGGTGAAACCGGCGCGAAGCGCAATATGCGGCGCCATCAATCCGACGAAACTCAAGGGACCGACGAGCAGCGAGGCAGCCCCGGTGGCAATGCCCGCCACCGCGATGACGGTGATGCGCGCCGCGCCGAGCGGCAGGCCGAGGGAGAGCGGCACATCGCGCCCGAGCGGCAGGATCGTCAGCCAACGCGTGGCCGATAGCGCGCCCGCCAGCAGCACGATGGAAAGAATGGCGAGAAAGATCGCCGAAGCCGGTGTCGCCGTCGAACCCGAGCCGCTGAGCCAGGCGAGGATCTGCCATGCCCGCTGGTCGCCAATGGCAAGCAGCGCCGAGAGAACGGCCGAGCAGAGCGAACTGATGGCAATGCCCGCGAGCAGGATTTTTTCCGGCGCGAGGTGCCGGCGCATGGAAAACAGCAGGACGAGGATCATGACGGCCGCAGAGCCGATGCCGGCGCCGCAAAACAGTTCGAAAAGACCGGCGGCCGGAAAAATCGTGATGGCGGCGGCAAAACCGAGGCCTGCACCGCCGCTGACGCCGATCACTTCCGGGCTTGCCATGGGATTGCCGGTAAGCCGCTGGAGAAGCGCTCCCGCCATGGCCAGAAGACCGCCTGCGGCCACGGCCGCCACCAGCCGCGGCCAGCGGAACGGCAGCAGGCTTTGCAGATCGTCAGCCTTCAGCACCGTCCAGCCATCGGGCCCCTTGCCGATGGCGAGCGCTGCAAAAACCAGCCCCGCCATGACGGCCAGTACCGGCAGCAGGGCCGTAAGCCGGCGTCTTGTCGCCAGCTCGACGCCTTCACCGCGATGCACATCGGTCGGCCGGATTTTCGGCAGCAGCCACAGAAGCAGCGGGCCGCCGATCAGGGCCGTTACCGCGCCGGTCGGAAAAACTTCGGCCGTCGTGCTTGCCAGAAGCTGCACGAGACCGTCGCAGAACCACAGCAGCAAACCGCCCAGAAGCGGGGAAACCAGGAGCACCGAAGACGAACGCCGCACACCGAGCGCCCGGGTGAGCGCAGGTGCTGCAAGGCCGATAAAGCTGACGAGACCGACCGCCGAGGCAACGAAGGCGGCCAGCATGACCGCGACGGCGGCGACCGCCAGCCTGATCGAAAACAGCGAGACGCCGAGCGATCGCGCACCGGCATCGCCGAGACCGAGGACCGTCAGCGGCTTAATCAGCAGGCCGGTCAGAACGAGCCCGGCAACAAGCTGAAACGCGAGGGACAAGGCGTTCGACCAGTCCTGCTGGCTGAGCGAGCCGCCGTTCCAGACGACCAGCGACATCAGATATTCGCCCTGTGCCAGCGTCAGCGCGGCGGAAACGGACGCGGCGGTGATGCCGACCAGCAGCCCCGACACCACCATGGTCACCGGCTGGAAGGAGCGTCGCCAGCCGAGAAGAAACACGATGCCGGCCGCACCGGCAGCGCCAACGAGCGCAACAAAAGCGCGGTTGCCATCCAGCATCCACGGAAAGAACAGGGTGGCGATGACGATGGCCAGTTGCGCGCCGGCCGAGATGCCGAGCGTCGAAGGATCGGCAATCGGATTGCGCAGCAATTGCTGGAACAACGCGCCCGACAGGCCGAGCATCGCCCCCGCCAGAATGGCGACCGCCACGCGCGGCATCAGGCTGAAGGCGAAAATCACCTGATCCATCGACATGGTGGCGGCATCGAACGGCAGGCCGGGCCATGCACCGAAAGGCAGCCGCAGCAGCCCGGCATGCAGGGACAGCCCGCAGGCCAGAACGAACAGCAGCCCGAAGAAAAGCTGGAGAGGCCGCGCCGTCACAGGGCTTCTCCCTGCGCCGAGAGCGCTTCGGTCAGAAGCCGCGCAAAGCGCATGCCGGCGGTGATGCCGCCATAGGGGCCGACATTGCCGAGCGTGACCACCCGGTTTTCCCGCACGGCAAGCAGCGCGCGCCATATGGCGCTGCTGCGCAGGGTTTCCCGCGCCTCGACCGGGATATCGGAGACGATGACGATGCGCGCATCGGGCGAAGCGGCGAGGTTTTCAAGCGGCACCGGGGCCGCGAAGGTGAATTGCGAACGATCCACCCAGGCATTGGCGAGCCCCAGCCGGCCAAGAACATCCCCGAACATGCTATCCGCACCGAAAGCGCGAAAATGCCGGGCGTCGCCGATATTGATCACATAAGTCGGCCGCGCCGCAAAACCGGCAAGGCGGGTCCGCATGGCTTGCAGCGCCGCTTCCGTTTCGTCCAGAACCCTGCGCGCCTCATCGACCCTGCCAAGCTTGTCGCCAAGGGCTGAGACCGCCGCCAGCGCCTTTGCGAAAGGCGGCTCGCCCTTCACGTAAAAGGGCAGCGAGAAGACCGGGGCAATCGCTTCCAGCCTGCCGGTATAACGGGTGTAGAAGGGCGAAATCAGAATGAGATCGGGTCGGCTCAGTTGCAGAAGCTCGAAATTCGGCGCACCGCGCAGGCCGAGATCGGCGACGGTTGCAGGGATTTCCGGCTCGACCGCATCCACCCGGAACTGGATGAGCTCGGTCGCCGCCACTGGCATGACGCCGAGCGCAATGGCGGTTTCCAGCATGGCCCAGTCGATGGCGGCGAGGCGTGGCGTGACCGCCGCCTGCGCCTTGCCAGCAAGAGCCGAAGCAGCGAGCAGGCCTAAAAATTCCCGCCGCCCCCAAAGGGGGGACATCCATCGATCCTTGCGCGTCATGCCCCTGCTGCTTCACTTTGATATGGCGTCACCAACGATAGGTCAGCTTGCCCATAACCGTTCTTCCGTCACCGTAATAGCATCCGAAAGTGGAGCAACTAGAAATATATTCTTTATCAGTCAAGTTTTGCACCAGAAGCGAGGCGCGGTAGCCGTTCTTCTCGTAATGCACGCCGAGATCGAGCAGGGCGAGGCCCTTCATCTCGAAGGTATTGGCGGCGTCGCCATAGCGTTTTCCGACATAACGCACACCGCCGCCGATGCCAAAACCCTCAAGGGCGGTATCTTCCGGGAAAGTGTAATCCAGCCAGAGGCTTGCGGCGTGCCGGGGCGTGCTGTCCAGCTCCTTGCCGTTATTCACGCGGCCGGAGACCTCGCTGTCCATGTAGGTATAGGCCGCGCGCAGGTCGAGCCCGTCGGCAAGGCTTGCGACGCCTTCAAGCTCGAGGCCTTTCACATGCGCCTCGTCCATCTGCTGCGTCACGCCGCCCACCGTCGTCGTGACGTTTTTCTGTGTCAGATCGTAGACCGCGGCGGAAAAGAAACCGTCGAAACCCTCGGGCTGGTATTTGACGCCCGCCTCCCATTGTTCGCCGGTGGTCGGTTTCGGCGCATCGCCGACAGCCGGCTGCGGCACCGGTTCGAAGGAGGTCGCGTAGCTGACATAGGGCGCGATGCCGCCATCGAACAGATAGCTGACCCCGACGCGGCCGGTCAGCTTGTGATCGTCCTTGTCGAGCGAGCGGTAGGTGGTGCCGTTGAAGGTCGTGCCGCTGGTGCTTGCCCAGTCCTGCCGCAGGCCGGCGGTGACGCGCCAGTTCTCGAAGGCGATCTCGTCCTGCGCATAAAGGCCGATCTGGGAAATATCCGTCTTCACATCGGCATAAAGCGTGCGCGAGGTGAGGCTGATCGGCCCGCCATAGACCGGATTGACGGGATTGAGCGGCGTCGCGGCCCAGAATTCGGTTTTGACGTTATTGTCGAAATAACGGTAGTCCAGCCCCACAAGCAGGGTGTGGTCGATCGGCCCCGTGGAGAACTCCGCCTGCAGGCTGTTGTCGATGTTGAAAGTGTTCAGCAGCTCGTCCTGGAACGTCGCATTGCGGCGGATGAGATTGCCGATCATGCCGCCGCTGGTCGAGGACATGCCGAGCGCGCGGTAGGACCAGTCGAAATTGGAATAACGCGCATTCTGCCGGAAGGTGAAGGTCTCGTCGAAACGGTGCTCGAATTCATAGCCGATATTGGTGAATTTGCGGCTCGACGTATCGAAGGACGGATCGCCGACATAAAAGCTGCGATCCAGCATATTGCCGGGTCTGAGATAGGTCAGCGCCGGCGGCAAGCCGGAGGGCGAACTCGGATTGTCGTGCTGATAGGAGGCAAGAACCGTCAGCTTCGTATCCTCGTCCGGCTGCCAGGTCAACGCAGGCGCGATGAAATAACGGTCGTTCTGCAAATTGTCCGTCTGGGCATGGGCGTTGCGCGCAAGGCCGGTCAGGCGATAGGCGAAACTGTCGCTATCCGCCACCGGGCCGCCAATATCGAACATCGACTGGTAATAGTCGAAGCTGCCGATCTGCACACCGACTTCGCCGAACCGTTCGAAGGTCGGCCGCTTGCTGATGAGATTGATGAGGCCGCCGGGATTGCCCTGACCGAAAAGAACGGAAGCAGGCCCGCGAATGACTTCCACGCGCTCCAGACCGTAGATCTCATAGGAGGGCGCACCGGCGGTGCGCATCAGCCGCAGACCGTTCAGGAACTGCAACTGGTTTCCCTGAAACCCGCGAATGCGCGGCGCATCGAAACGCGGATCCGCCCCAAACGGCTGCGCGACGACACCCGGAACATAATTCAGCGCCTCGCTGAGATTGCGAACGTTCTGAGCATCCATCTGGTCCTTGGTGATGACGGATACGGATTGCGGCGTCTCGATCAGGGATCGCCCGGTCTTGGTGGCGCTGGCGCTGGTTTTCGCCACGTAGCCCTTCACCGGCGCCTTGGGATCCTGATTTTTGGCGCCCTCCACGGTGATGGTCTGCAGCACCGTCGTACCGGCCTCCTGCGCAAGGGCGGAAGCCGGGGCCAAAATGGCCACATATGCGATGACGGCGCAACCGCCAGCCAGAATGGAAATGTGTTTGGTTTTTCCCTGCACCCCAAGACCCTTCATCACCCGCGCCACCATAAGGCGGTATTTTTCTGGAGAATTTAAGTCATCTTATTACGCAAGGGACGGATTGTGATCCAATAAGCGCAGCCGGTTTTTTTCAGAACTATTGATTATGAAAATTCACGACGATAATAGCTTGAAATTATTCAAATCTGCCGGAAAGGCCGTGACGATGGGCAGGAAACCGGCAAGCCGGGCAGAAACATTCGAATTGCGCCACCTGCGCTATTTCACCACGCTGGTGGATGAGCGCAATTTCGAGCGCGCCGCCGCCCGCCTCGGCATTGCCCAGCCGGGCTTGAGCCAGCAGATCATGGCGCTCGAGCAGATTGTCGGCATGCCGCTTCTCGACCGGACGCGCCGCTCGGTGAAGCTGACCACGCCCGGGCAGCTTCTCTACGAGGATGCCCGGAAGATCCTCGCCAATGCCGAGGCGACGCTTGCGGCGCTCAAACGCGTCGACCGCGGCGAAACCGGGCGCATTTCCATCGGTTATGTCGCCTCGGCCGCCTATTCCGGCCTGATGATCCGGTCCATCGCCAGTTTCCGCGCTTCCCATCCCGATGTGGAGCTGCAATTGATCGAAATGGAGATGCGGCTGCAACTGGCCAAGATTGCCGACGGCAATCTGGACTTCGCCTTCATCCGCCCGCCCGCGCCCGTTCCGGAAGGTGTGACGACCCATGTGGTGCTGCGCGAACCGCTGATGGCCGCACTTCCTGAAAACCATCCCCTGGCCTTTGCGCTGCAGGTCGATCTGAAAAACCTTGCCGGCGAAACCTTCATTACCCCGCGGCAACCGCCGGATGTCGGCTTTCACTACAATACGATAGAGGCCTGCAATGAAGCCGGGTTCCAGCCGGCGATCACGCCGGAAGGCAGGGACTACACCACGATTGCCAGCATGGTGGCCATCGGCCTCGGCGTCGCGCTGGTGCCGCGCTCGCTTAATTGCCTGAGGTTGCCCGGTGTGCGCTACGTGCCGCTTGCCGCCAGTTCCACGACCTCGGACCTCGCCATCGCCCACCGGAAAACGGAAGCCTCTCCCGCCGTCAGGGCCTTCATTCTCCATATGCGCAATTGAAGCGGGCAGCAGCAGCCCGTCTGCCGATCCCGTGGACGAAAAATCCGCCATCACCCGTTTGCGCCGCGTCGGCGGCAACAGGCGGGGGCGGCGTAACCGTATGGGATTGCGAAAAGAATGACGCTCTTGCGGGCAGGCCCAACACGAGGCCGAAATTCTGTCCGGATATTTCCTGTCCCCGCTTTTCCCCGTGGCCGGAGCGCACCCCATAATCGCGGCAGATTTCGATTTACGGGAGACAGCAATGGCTGAGACTTACGAACACCACGCCGCCGGCCTCGAATCCCCGGCATCCCACGCTTTCGATGTGGTTCCGGACGATACGAGCCCGCTTCCTTCCCCCACCCGCGCCATCTATGTGGGCAATGGCGGCCATCTCTGCCTGACCCTGCTTTCCGGGGCGACGGTGACCTTCCAGAACCTGCCCGCAGGCAGCCTGCTGCCGGTCAGGGCCACGCGCATATTTGCAACGCGCACCACCGCCACAGGCATCGTAGGCCTCAATTAAGGGCTCTATCGTCTCGACTATCTGAAACACCACCACCGAGCGGCCACGACGGAGTGTGACACTTTCATGACAAGCTTTCAGGTTGATGTCAGCAAAATGACGCATCCGCCATTGATCGGCCCATGCGGCAGCCTGGACGGCGGTGTTTTCGCCCCGTCTCCGTTGCCGCCGGCCTATTGGAAATCTGGTGGATCTGACAGTGGCTCTTTTTACCGCGAAAGCGACGGGAACAGTAACATATCGTCCGGAAATCGGCAGCGTGCCGCTCAGCCTGCTGACGGCGGCCTATCTGCTGTTTTTCACGAACCGGACATTCTGGTCGAAGGTTCACACCTATCTTTCCGCCTATCCGGTCGCCATCGTCGCGCTTTATGCCGCCATGGCCGCCTTTCTCGGCGCCCTCATCATCATTTTTTCCGCCAAATATCTCATCAAGCCGTTTTTGATCTTCGTGATCTTCGCGGCGGCGGCCGCTTCCTGGTTCATGGATCGCTACGGCATCGTCATCGACAGCGACATGATCCGCAACGCCATGGAGACAACGCAGGCGGAAGCCGGCAATCTGATCACGCCCGGCTTTCTCTGGCACATGGCGATTTACGGACTGGTGCCGTCCCTCCTCATCGCCGCCGTCCGCATCAGACACCGGCCGATCCTCGACAAGCTTTTGTGGAACACGATCAGCATCCTGATCTGTCTTTCCATCGCCGGCATCATCAGCTTCGCCAATTCCAAGACCTTCACCACCGCCGTGCGCCAGCACAAGGATATCGTCAAAAGCGTCAATCCCCTGTCGCCGATCATGTCGGCCATTCATTATTTCACGCTGGCGGGCAAGGAAGTCGATATTCAGGTCAGCCCGGTCGGCGGGGATGCGAAAATTCTGCCTTCATTGGGCGGCGTCCGCAAACCCCGCATCACCGTCATCGTCGCGGGCGAGACCGCGCGGGCCGCGAACTTTTCCCTGAACGGCTATGGGCGCGATACCAATCCCGAACTCGCAAAACGCAGCGTGATCTATTTTCCGAACACGACCAGCTGCGGCACCGCGACGGCGATTTCCATTCCCTGCATGTTCTCGAAGTTCCCGCGCTCGCAATATAGCCACAAAAAGGCGCTCGCCAATGAAAACGTCATGGATGTTCTCGTCCATGCCGGGGTCAGCGCGACATGGCTGGACAACAATACCGGCAGCAAGAACGTGGCCGACCGCATTCCCTATTTCGACCTACCCTCCACCAATGACAGCCGCTTCTGCACCGGCGGGGAATGCCGCGACGATATCTTCTTCGACAAGCTCGACTCCTGGCTCAATAACGTCACCAGGGACAGCGTCATCGTGCTGCACCAGATGGGCAGCCACGGGCCGACCTATTATCTGCGCTATACCGACGAATTCCGTAAATTCACCCCGGATTGCCGCACGGCCGAGCTTGGCAACTGCTCCGACGCGGAGATCGTCAACTCCTATGACAACACGCTTCTTTATACCGACCATTTCCTCTCCACCGTGATCGACAAGCTGAAGGCCCGCTCCGACAGGCTGGCGACGGGCATGATCTACGCGTCCGATCACGGCGAGTCGCTCGGCGAGAACGGCGTCTACCTGCATGGTGCGCCCTATCTGCTGGCGCCCGACCAGCAGACCCATGTGCCGTTTCTCGTCTGGTTCGACGACGACTTTGCGAAATCCATGGGGCTCAACAAAGCCTGCCTCGTAAAAACCGCGGCGGAGGGCGGGCGCTCGCACGACAATTATTTCCACAGCATCCTCGGCATGATGAACGTCTCCACATCGGTCTACGATCCCTCGCTCGATGTGTTCGGCGGCTGCACCCAGCGCCAGAACAGCTGAAACACCGTGCTTGACGCTTATCCGGAGAAAGAGATACGCAGGACGAAGCGATAGAGGGAGCTGTCTTGCGGGTTCTGCTTGTTGAAGACGATCATGTGCTGGGCGAAGCGCTGCGGGACCATGTCGCGGCGGCGGGTCATGCTGTCGACTGGTTCAAGACACTGGGCGACGCCATGGCGGCGACGCTGACGATGGGTTATGGCCTCATCCTGCTCGACATGCGCCTGCCGGATGGCGAGGGCATCACCCTTCTGCAAAGCCTGCGCCAGCGCGATGACGCGACGCCGGTGATCATTCTGACGGCCCATGACCAGGTCTCCGACCGGATTGCCGGGCTGAACGCCGGTGCGGACGATTATCTGGTCAAACCTTTCGATCTCAACGAGCTTTCGGCCCGCATGCTGGCGGTTTCGCGCCGTTACGAAGGGCGCTCCGCTCCCGTCATCCGCCTACCCGGCATCGAGATCAACCAGGTGGCGCGCAATATCACGGTCGATGGAACGGCGCAGACGCTGAGCGCCCGGGAATGGGCCGTGCTGGAAAAACTCGTCGAACATCCCGGCGCGGTCGTCTCGAAAGCGCAATTGCACGACACGCTTTACGAATTCGGCGCGGAAATAGAAAGCAACACGGTCGAGGTCTATATCAGCCGGCTGCGCAAGAAAATCGGCCATGACCGCGTCGAAACCGTGCGCGGCGTCGGCTACACCATCCGATAGTCAGAACTACAAGCAGGCAGAAATGGCCAGACCGACCAGCATGACCCGCAAGCTCGTGACGGCGCTGACCAGCGTTGTCGCCATATCCTGGCTTCTCGCCTGCGGGCTGGGCGTCATGGTGATGCAGGACGAATTCGCCGAGATTTTCGACGCCGGCGTTGAGGAAACCGCCGAAAGACTGCTGCCGCTATTGGTGGACGATCTCAGGGAAAACAACACCGCGCCTGCCGCGCAAAAGCTCAACCGGACGTCGGAACGGGCGGAATATCTGACCTATCAGGTGCGCGACCGGGAAGGACAGGTGGTGCTGCATTCGCATGACAGTTCGACGGAGCCTTTCGAGGTCTCGCTCGAACCCGGTTTTTCCGAAACCGCGACCCAGCGCATCTTTACGGTTGCGACACCGGACGGAAACTATTTCCTGCAGGTCGCCGATGCCTTCGCCAATCGCCGCGAGGCGATCGAAGAGGCGGGCACCGCGCTGCTGCTTCCCGTTCTCATCCTCATTCCCGCCAGCATTTTCGCCGTCATCGTCGTGGTGCGCAGAACGCTGCGACCGATACAGACCCTGCGCGACGACATCGGCAAAAAGGACGGCGGCAATCTCGCGCCGCTGCCGACGCAACCCTTTCCGGGCGAACTCCATCCCATTGCCCGTTCGGTCAATCTGCTGCTCGGACGATTGCGATCGGCAATCGAGGCGGAACGGGAATTCACCGCCAACAGCGCCCACGAATTGCGCACGCCGATTGCCGGCGCGCTGGCGCAGGCGCAGCGGCTGCATGCCGACATTCCGCCGGAGCTTGCGCCGCGCGTGGAAAACATCGAAAAATCCCTGCAGCATCTCGCCCACCTGGCCGAAAAACTGCTTCAGATGTCGCGCGCGGAAGCGAGGATCGGGGTCACCGACACGGCAAACGATCTCATTCCCGTTCTCGAACTGGTTATCGATGACATGATGAGAACGGCCATCGGTTCATCCCGCATCCGCTTCACCAATCGCTGTGAAGGCGGCCTCTCCTGCAGGATCGGCGCGGATGCCTTCGGTATCATCGTCCGTAACCTCCTCGAAAACGCGCTGATCCACAGCCCGGCGGAAAGCCCGGTGCAGGTCGTCGCCGAAGCGGACGGCACGATCCGCATCGTCAATTCCGGGGCGACAATCGATGCGGCACTCCTGCCCAAGCTGACGACACGTTTTACCAGGGGCCAGACCACGGCGGACGGAACCGGGCTTGGCCTTGCCATCGTCAAGAGCCTGGTGGAGCAGGCCGGCGGAGAGCTGGTGCTTTCCTCGCCGGCGCCGGGCCGGCAGGACGGTTTTGAGGCCCGCATCGTCCTTCCCGCCGAAGCCGCCTGAATGCCGAAAACAAAAAGCCCCGTCGGAAGGACGGGGCTTTTTCCGGTCTGGATGGCGGTCGCTCAATCCTCGTGGATATGGCTGTGATCCCGCGTATCGCGCATCTTCACATAAACCACCAGCGACAGGGCGATCATGATCGTCACATACCAGAAGAACCAGTTTTCGTGGCCGATCTGCTTGAATTTCAGGGCCACGAATTCCGCCGTTCCGCCGAATATGGTGTTCGCCAGCGCATAGGGCAGAGCCACGCCAAGCGCGCGGATATGGGCGGGGAACATTTCCGCCTTCACCACCGCATTGATGGAGGTATAGCCGGTAACGATCAACAGGCCGACCAGAACGAGAGCGAAAGCCATGACGGGATCGGTCGTCGTCGCAAGCGTGCTGAAGATCGCATAGGTGAACAGCGTTCCGAGAATACCGAAGCCGACCATAAGCGGCTTGCGGCCGATCTTGTCGGACAGCGCACCCGCAATCGGCTGGCACAGCATGAAGACGAAGAGCGCCGCCGTGGTGATTTCCGTGGCGCTTTCCTTGCTGAAGCCGGAGGTGTTGACGAGGAATTTCTGCAGATAGGTCGTATAGGCATAAAAGGCGAGCGTGCCGCCGGAGGTGAGCGCCATAACCATCAGCGCTTCCCTTGGATAATGCTTGAACAGCGCCCATCCGCTGGACTTCGGCTTGTCGACAGCGCCGGTCTTGGCGTTTTCGAAGGACTGCGTCTCGACAAGGCCACGGCGGATATAAAACACCGCAATCGCCAGAAGGCCGCCAATGAAGAAGGGAATGCGCCAGCCCCAGGAGCCGAGCTGTTCCGGCGTCAGGACCCGCTGCAGCACCAGAAGCACCGCCAGCGCCAGAAGCTGACCGGAAATAAGCGTCACATACTGGAAACTGGAGAAGAAACCGCGGCGGTTCTTGCCGGCCATTTCGCTGAGATAGGTTGCGCTGGCGCCATATTCACCGCCGACGCTGATGCCCTGCAGAAGCCTTGCGAAAACCAGAATGGCCGGCGCGGCAATGCCGATCGCCTCATGGCCGGGCGTAATCGCGATCAGCAGCGAACCGAGACACATCAGCGTGACGGACAAGGTAAGACCGGCCTTGCGGCCCTTGCGGTCGGCATAGGTGCCCATGAACCAGGCCCCGATGGGCCGCATCAGAAATCCGACGGCGAAAACGGCGGCCGCGCTCAAAAGTTCGGCGGTCTGGTTTCCGGAAGGGAAAAACACCGGCGCGAAATAAAGGGTGAAGGCCGAATAGACATACCAGTCGTACCATTCGACGAGATTGCCCGCCGATCCGCCGATAATGGATTTCAAACGGGTTTTCTGGTCCGGCGCGGTGGCGGGACCATTTGCCATAATATTCACGGGTAAACTCCAATTCATCTTCGTCTGGAGATGGAAGGGCGAACGGAAGGTGTGATAATTTGTCGCTCTCGGTGGGGTATATACCCGTCATGTTGCAGTGCGCAAGTTTATACCGCACCGCGATATTGCCGAAAAACCAGCCATGGCGGCTTAAGCCCTCCCGATTCCCGGCCTTCCGCCACCCTTTTTTCAGCGGATTTTCGGGTGGAAACCTCAAAAGTAAAACCGCCCGACTGTGATCCGCCTTGTAAGCCGCCCGCGCTCAAACTAAAAAATATCAATGATTTACGATATATCGGACGTCCAGATCGAAAAGCTCCTCATTGCCGCCGCCCGTGCCGGCGAGGCGCTGGCGCGGCTGGACGAGCGGATCGACCGGTCACCGATGAAACACGGCTTCATCGAAAGACAGGATTTCACCGATGCGATTTCCTCCATGTGGGTGGATGGCGAACTCGTTCACATGGAAGATCTGGTGCTGCATGACGCGCATATGGATGTGCGAGCGCCAACCCATGAAATGACGGCGGCGCACCGGATTCTCCGCTCGAGACGGCTGATCTTTTCCAATGCCCCCGGCTGGGCCTTTACCGCGCCAGGCCTTTCAAGGCTACGCGGCAGGGCGGCACTTGCCGAAGAGCCTACGCCTCCCAGACAAACGCTCGACCACTCCCGCGATGAAGACACCGACGCGGAGGAGGAGGAAACATCGCTGGATGGCGCTTTTTCCGAGTTGGACGCGCTTCTGGCGCGAAGCGCCGCAACGCTCGATGCGATCACCACCGGCAGCGCGCTTCCGCCAATGCACAGGGAGGAAAGCCATGCGATCATCAACGAACCCGACTGGGACGAGGATGAGCGGCTGAAAGAATGGTGGGACGTCCATGCGCGGACGGAGGAACTGCCGGCGATTCTTCGCACCGCCATCCTTCTCGATGCCTGGAACATGATCGAGGTGCTTCAACGCAGCCCCTGGCTCGGCCGGCTTCTGGCCTCCGCCTTTCTGCGCGACGGCGCCGTCACGCCCGATCACCTGCCGGCCCTCAGCGCCGGTCTCCGCGCGGTCCCACGGGAGCGCCGGCACGGCCGAAACCAGACGCAGCGCGTTCTCGCACTTCTCGACAGCTTTTACGAAGCGGCGCAGGCCGGCATGAAGGAACACGACCGGCTGGCCCATGCGCGTGAACGCATGATGCGCAAGCTGGCAGGCCGGCGTTCCTCCTCGCGCCTGCCGGAACTCGTGGAGCTTGTCGTCTCCCGACCGGTGGTTTCGGCGGCGATGATCGTCAAGGAACTCGGCACCACGCCGCAGGGCGCGATAGGGCTCGCCAACCAGCTGGAACTGCGGGAAGTGACGGGTCGCGGCCGGTTTCGCGCCTGGGGCATGCTGTAGCGAAAGCTGCCCCGCCCCTCGCAAGAGCCCGGAAAAACGGCGGTATCTCGGCCTTTTTCCGGCAACGACGTGCCGCAGGAATGCAGCGATCACGAATCTTAACAAAATTTAACTATTGCGTAGGTCGGTGAAGCCGCTATGTTCCTCGCTGCGTTGCAGCACCGATTTTCTTCTCCGGCAACGCGGTCGCATTCGGCCCCGGCAACTTTTCTTTGCCGCCCGCATTTAAGTGTCCATTCTGAGGGAGATGCAATAATGACAATTTCAATCTCACAACCCGATTCCGATCACGAAACCGATGCTCCTTTTGCCAAAAAGGTTCTCACCGCGCGCAATCTCGCCGGATATACGGTCGAACAGCTTGCCGTGACCTGCGGCCTGACGACCAGCGAAATACGCGCGCTCGAAGACGGCACGGACAGCGATCCGCTGCGCATCAGACGCGTTGCCGCAGCCCTTCATATTCCTGTCGAAACCGTTATCTGATCCGCCTTAGCGATCATCAAAAATCTCAGCGCCGCCGGGGACGATGTTCCCGGGAACATCCGGGCGGCGCGCGTGGCCCGATGCCGCCAGTCCCTTCCGGAACATTTTCCGCGCCCCTCTCTTAACATTTTCGTTATCCGGCACCACATGGGGTTCACGAGCGACCATGTTCGGCCGAGTGCGACATGCGCCCCGCTTGTGCGAGAGCAGCAATAACCTCCGGAATCCTGCCATGACACTAAGTCTCGACACCGAAGAACGGGTTTCTTCAGCATTGGATGAATTGTGGCCAGCGGAAAAGACGGAAATTCTCGACTGGCTGATCACCGGCACCAAGGACGAACGCTTTATCGACGAGATATTCGTCGAGCTCTGCAACAGGCTGCGGGCGAGCGGAATTTCCGTGGCCCGGGGCGTGCTCGCTTTCCGCATTCGCCATCCGCAATGGCTTGGCGCTCGCATTCTGTGGAAAGCCGGCCTGTCCACCGCCGAGATCGCCACCTATGGCTATGGGTCTGAAAATACACCCGAATATTTGAACAGCCCCATCAACGACATTCATCAGGGCGCCACCGAAGTCCGCCACCGGCTGAACGGAGAGGACATTGATGAGCCCGGCTATACGATCTACGAAGACCTGCGGGCCGAGGGGCTGACGGATTATTGCGCCTGGCCGATCGAGCACACTTTCGGCAAGCGCCACGTCGCCACCTTCTCCAGCGACCGGCCCGGCGGTTTTTCTGACAGCGAAATCCTCGCCTTGAAAAACCTGCTTCCGGCGCTGGCGCTCGTCAGCGAAATACGCCTGAAGAACCGCATGACGCGCACCCTTCTGGAGACCTATGTGGGGCCGCATGCGGGCGAAAAAATCCTCAATGGCGCCACCACGCGCGGCAGCGGCATGACGGTGGGTGCGGCCATCCTGATCTGCGACCTGCGCAATTTCACCCATATTTCCGACCTTTGGCCGCGTGACGATGTCATCGAGCTTCTCAACGGTTATTTCGACGCCATGTGCGATCCCATCGAGGAATTCGGCGGCGAAATCCTGAAATTCATGGGCGACGGGCTGCTGGCGATTTTCCCGCTCAGCGACCCGCAGGCCTGCGAAAACCTGCTTAAAGCCATCGCCAGCGCGCAGAAGAGCCTCGTTGCGCTGAATGAAATCAATTGCCGCAAGGGTCACGATCCCCTGGGTTACGGCATCGGCGTGCATGTCGGCGATGTCATGTATGGCAATATCGGCTCGAAAACCCGCCTCGATTTCACCGTCATCGGCCCTGCCGTCAATATCGCCTCGCGGCTGGAAACGCTGACCAAAGAGACCGGGCGCAACGTGCTTTTCTCAGAAGAATTCGTGCGCATGGCCGGATATCAGGAAAAGCTTGAAAATCTCGGCCCATGGCTGCTGCGCGGCCTCGAAAGCCCGGTCGAAGTATATGCCCTGCCCCACAATGCGGCCCTGACAGCTTCGGCCGATTGATTATCGCGAGGGGCTTTTAACGACACCGGCCATCCGCGCCGCATGACCTTTCCGAAGAGTGATTTCGGCCGTCTGGATCATCGTCAAAACGCTTGACACGTCTGCGATGTCGATCTAGCAAAATGGAACATATATTCCATATCGAAACATTGCTTGCATTCATATTCTGTCTTTCCGGGAGTGAGGGACGGGTGTGAGAAACCGGAGGAAAGATGGTTACGAAATTGGCACTGCTCGGCGCTGGACGGATCGGCAAGGTCCACGCCAAGGCGATCACCACCGACAGCCGTGCGCAGCTGGTGGCCGTTGTGGACGCCATGGCCGGTGCTGCGGAAGCAATCGCCCGCGAGGCGCAGTGCAAGGTCAGCACGATCGATGAGGTTCTGGCCGACAAGACGATCGATGCCGTCATCATCTGCACCCCGACCAACACCCATGCCGACCTGATCGAGCGTTTCGCCCGCGCCGGCAAGGCGATCTTCTGCGAAAAGCCCGTCGATCTCGATGTCGCCCGCGCGGAAGCCTGCGCCAAGGTGGTCGAGGAAACCGGCGCGAAGGTGATGCTCGGTTTCAACCGCCGTTTCGACCCGCATTTCCAGGCCGTTCACAAGGCAATCGACGATGGCCGCATCGGCAAGGTGGAAATGGTGACCATCACCAGCCGCGACCCCGGCCCGCCGCCGGCCGAATATATCAAGGTCTCCGGCGGCATTTTCCGCGACATGACCATTCATGATTTCGATATGGCCCGTTTCCTGCTCGGCGAGGAAGTGGAAAGCGTATTCGCCACCGGTTCCGTTCTCGTCAATCCGGAGATCGGCGCGCTGGGTGATTTCGACAGCGCCAGCATCATCCTGACGACGAAAAGCGGCAGGCAGGCGATCATTTCGAATTCACGCCGCGCGACCTATGGTTACGACCAGCGCATCGAAGTGCACGGTTCGCTCGGTTCGGCAGCGGCCGAAAACCAGCGTCCGGTTTCCATCGAAATCGCCAATGCGGATGGCTACACCCGCCCGCCGCTGCATGATTTCTTCATGACGCGCTACACGGCGGCCTATGCCGCGGAAATCACCGCTTTCATCGACAGCATCGAAAACAATGTCGCGCCGTCGCCCTCCATCAAGGACGGTCTGATCGCGCTGAAACTGGCCGACGCCGCGCTGAAATCCGCGACCTCGAAGACGGCCGTGAAGATCGGCTGAAGCCACAACCGGGACGCCGAGCGTCTTGCTGAACCTTCTGTCCGCCGCGCAATTGTTGACGGCGGACAGCACTGCCTGTCCAAAAGCCCTCGGCAGCAGGCTCACATCATCCGAGCTCCCTGCAGGGCGGCGCCCACCGCCCTCATTCCTGTGCTCGTCACAGGAATCCAGCCGACGCGCGTCTGCGCGGCGGGAGAGACTCCTTTCAGTCCAATGACTTGGACTGGCTGGATCCCTGTGACAAGCACAGGGATGAGGGAAAGCACCGCAAAACTACGTTCCAGCAATCGCCCCTTTAAAAGGCAGCTTCCGCACTTGCATGGCAGCTATTCGGAAAATAAGGTTGTCTGACAAGGTACGGCCGTAACATATGGCTATTACCCACCTCATTCACCCCGAATACTCTTTTGCCGGCGGCAGTCGGATAGCGGTTTTTTCATGCCATCACCCAGGACCGGCTTTCTTTATGCGCTTGTCGCTTTCACGATCTTTGCGGCGCAGGATGGCATATCGAAACATCTGGGCAGCGCTTATCCGCCGGTTTTTATCGCCATGCTGCGATACTGGGCCTTTGCCATCTTCGTTCTTTTGATGGCCGCAAGGTCGGCGGGCGGCATTCGGGGCGCCGTCATGGCCAACCGTCCCTGGCTGCAGATCGGCCGCGGCGTGCTTCTCGCCGTACAGATCGTCATTTCGATCTTCTCCTTCGCCGTTGTCGGGCTGGCGCACAGCCATTCCATCCTTGCCTCCGCACCGCTGATCGTTGCGGCGCTGTCCATGCCTTTGCTGGGAGAACATGTGGGCTGGCGGCGCTGGAGCGCCATTTTTGTCGGCTTCATCGGCGTTCTCGTCATCCTCAAGCCTGAGGGCAACGGTTTCGATAACCGGCTGATGATCACCTTCGTGGCGACCTTCATGCTGGCGCTCTATAGCGTCCTGACCCGCCTCGGCAGCAAAAGCGATTCGGCGATGACAAGCTTCTTCTACACCGGCGTGGCCGGTGCGGCGGCCCTGACGCTGGTCGGTCCGTTTTATTGGGTCAGCATCGAGCCGCAGGATTGGGGCTGGATGCTGGCGCTGTGCATTACCGGCATGAGTGGCCATTATTGTCTGATAAAGGCGTTCGAACTGGCGGATGCAGCCTCCGTGCAGCCCTTTTCCTATTATCAGCTGGTGCTCGTCTCCATCATCGGTGTCACCGTCTATGGCGAAGTGGTGACGTCCAATATGGTCATCGGTGCGGCGATCGTCATTGCCGCCGGCCTCTTCACCATCTGGCGGGAGCATGTGGTTTCCCGCAAGAACCGCCGGGAGACGAAATAGGCAGCCGGCGCTGGAAAGACCCTAGACGAGAGCCGCCTCACACCGCAGCAGCATACCGAACAGATCGCGCGGCTCATCCGGATCGGCCAGCAGATCGAGCTCCGTATAAAGCCCGGTGGATGGCAGCTTCGAGCGCACGTAACGCAACGCCGAAAAATCTTCCGTCGCGAAGCCGACGCTGTCGAACAGCGTGATCTGTCGCTCACTTGCCCGCCCCTGCTTTTCACCGGTTATGACCTGCCAAAGCTCGATGACGGGATAATCCGCCGGCAATTGCTGGATTTCACCTTCAATACGCGTCTGCGGCGGATATTCGACGAAAATATCGGATCGAAGCAGAATATCCCGATGCAACTCCGTCTTGCCGGGACAATCGCCGCCAACGGCATTGATGTGAATGCCGGGGCCGACCATGTTGTCGGTCAGGATCGTCGCATATTGCTTGTCGGCGGTGACAGTGGTGATGATATCCGCCCCTTCGACCGCTTCCTGTGCGCTCTCACAGATCTTGATGGCAAAACCCTGCCCGGCGAGATTGCGGGCGCATTTTTCGCTAGCGGACGGATCGATATCGAATAGCCGCAGCGTGTCTATGCCGAGAATCGCCTTGAAGGCGCGCGCCTGGAATTCGCTCTGGGCGCCATTGCCGATGATGGCCATGGAGCGGGAATTCTTGCGGGCGAGATATTTCGCCGCGACGGCCGATGTTGCGGCGGTGCGCAGCGCCGTCAGGATGGTCATCTCGGTCAGAAGCAGCGGATAACCATTGCCGACATCGGAAAGCACGCCGAAAGCAGTCACCGTCTGGCGGCCTTCCTTCATGTTCTTCGGATGGCCGTTGACATATTTGAAGCCGTAAAGCGTGCCATCGCTGGTCGGCATCAGTTCAATGACGCCTTCCTTCGAATGCGAGGCGATGCGCGGCGTCTTGTCGAAGCTTTCCCAGCGGCGGAAATCCTCTTCCACCGCATCCGCAAGCTCGCGCAGGAACGTATCGATGCCCACGCGCAGCACGAGTTTCATCATGTGATCGACGCTGACGAAGGGCACGATATTAAGGTTCGGTATCACGGTCATCGCATCACCCCTTTCAGCCGGCCCGTGTCGGGCGGTCCATGACCCGCTTGCCCATCAGGCTGGCGGCGAGATCGACCATCAGCGTCGCGGTTCTGCCGCGCTCGTCAAGAAACGGGTTGAGCTCCACCAGATCGAGACTGCAGACCAGCCCGCTATCATGCAGCATTTCCATGACCAGATGCGCCTCGCGGAACGTCGCGCCGCCCGGAACCGTGGTGCCGACGGCCGGCGCGATGGACGGCTCGAGAAAATCGACATCGAGACTGACATGCAAAAGCCCGTTTGCCGCCTGAACCCGCGCCAGAAACGCCCGCAGCAGAACGGCGACGCCATGCTCGTCGATCGAGCGCATGTCGTGCACGGTGATGCCGCTCTTTTCCAGTGCGGCCCTCTCCGCCGGATCCACACTGCGGATGCCGATCATGCCGATATTGTCTTCCGGAACCGCATGGGAAAGCGGCGGGAAATAACCGGCAAATCCCTCACGACCACTGAAATAGGCGACCGGCGTGCCGTGCAGATTGCCGCTGCGCGTCGTCTCAAGCGTATGGTAATCGGTATGGGCATCGAGCCAGAGCACGAAAAACGGCCGGCCGGTCTCTGCCACCCGGCGCGCCATGCCTGCGACCGTGCCCGCGGAAATCGCATGGTCGCCGCCGAGAAAGATCGGCACGGCATCCGCGCTCTCACGATAGGCAGCCTCCGTCAGCGCCTCGGTCCAGGCCACGGTTTCGGACAGATGGTGCACGGCGGGATTGGGATGGTTAAATTCGCGGAAGGTCGCCGGCGTCACATTGTCGGTATCGACAACGCGATGCCCCAGTTCTTCAAGGGCATGAGCAAGCCCCGCGACGCGATAGGCGCTCGGCCCCATCTCGCATCCCAATTGCCCGGCCCCGATCTGCAGCGGCGCACCGATCAACCTGATTTCCATTCCCGTCCTCGCTTTCCTGCCAATAAGCCCAGTTCACCATAGTGATCTGGCGAAATGAACATCAAATATTGGCAATATTATCGAAATAAGCTATCGATCTGGTAAAATTGATTTATCGAATTGGTCATCATGGATAATCTAGACGAACGGCTCATCACCCTTTTGCGACACAATGGCAGGCGCAGCATTTCCGATCTCGCAATCGAGACGGAAACCTCTCGCGCCACGGTGCGCTCACGCATCGAAAGAATGGAGAATGACGGCACCATCATCGGTTACACCGTCATTTTGCGCGCCGATGCGGTGGAGGCCGCGATCCGCGGCATCATGATGATCGAGATTGAAGGCCATGTGACGGACCGCGTCATCCGCACCCTTGGCGGTTTTCCGGAAATATCGGAAATCCACAGCACCAATGGCCGCTGGGACCTGATCGTGGAACTCAACGCCGCCACGCTCAGCGATTTCGACGCGGTGCTCCGCCGCATCCGCCTGGTGCCCGGCATCACCGGCAGCGAGACCAGCCTTTTGCTCTCCACCCCGCGCTCCACCCGGGCACGGCTCTGAACCGGGGAGCAAAACGCAAAACAGGGATAAAACGCATTTTTCGATTTTTTCGACTTGCGCCCCGGAATAAATCATCTATATGACGACCCACCAAAGCGAACGCGCCACGCGCTTTAAAGCTTTTGGGGAATAGTTCAATGGTAGAACAGCGGACTCTGACTCCGTCGATCTTGGTTCGAATCCAGGTTCCCCAGCCAAATTTCTCTAAATGAAATCAGCTTCTTGAGTTTTGAATATCGCATGGCATCGCGACGTCCCGTGCCCGGCATCGTTCACCCGCGATAAACCACCGCTCCACCCGTCATACCGGCACCGGCGGCCGTCAAAAGCAGGGTTTCGCCTTCCGCGAGAGGCCTTTCGGCATTGGTGACGGAGAGCGAAAGCGGAATGGTGGCGGCGGAGGAATTGCCGAAGCTTTCTATGGTGCGCACCGTCTTTTGCCTGTCAATGCCGAGATTGCCGCAGACGGCGTCGAACATGCGGGAAT
This sequence comes from Agrobacterium sp. 22-214-1, assembly GCF_053522465.1. Classification (NCBI taxonomy): domain Bacteria; kingdom Pseudomonadati; phylum Pseudomonadota; class Alphaproteobacteria; order Hyphomicrobiales; family Rhizobiaceae; genus Agrobacterium; species Agrobacterium sp. 22-214-1. The sequence continues at coordinate 187,927 of NZ_JBNWCK010000004.1, forward strand.
TGGCCTGATGGGGCACGAAACGGTCGATATCGGCTGCCGTCGTTCCGGCTTGATGCAGCACCCTTTGCGAGGTCTCGGTCATCAGCGTCACGGCACGGGAGAAGACTTCGCGGCCGTCACGCATCGTCATCAGCGCCTCCTCAGTGGATGTATCGGCAGAGAAGGGCTGGCTGCTGCCTCCCGCCGCTATCTGGATCAGATCGTAACCGCCGCCATCCGCAACGAGATCGGCTGACAAAAGCCCGCGTTGCGCCTCGCGGCAAGGCTTGAGGACGACGGCGCCGGCGGCATCGGCGAACAGGACCGCGCTTGCCCTTTCCGCCGGATTGATACGGCGGCTCAATATATTGGCGGCAACGATGAGGACGGCGCGGCCGTGGGTGCGGACAAAGCCATCCGCAAGGGTGAGCGCATAAAGAAAGCCGGAACAGGCCCCGGCGAGATCGATCGCGCCGGATCGGGCAAGGCCCAGCCTGTGGGCGAGCAGCGGCGCCGAGGGCGGCAGAAGGTGATCCGGCGTGGAAGTCGCAAGCAGCGTCAGAGCGATCTCGTCGGAGCCGATTTCGGCATCTTCCAGCGCCATGCGGCCGGCTCTCGCCGCAAGACCGCTCAGAGTGTCGCCCTCTTGCGCCCAATAACGCGTGCGGATGCCGGTGCGCCGCTCGATCCAGCCGGCTTCCAGCCCGAGACTGGTCTCTATCTCGGCATTGTCGACGCATCGTGACGGAACGGCATGACCAAAACCGGCCATGCGGGAAGAACGGTTCTGCATTGTCAGGACTTTCGGAGACGGTTCCGGAACAGGCTGAACATGGCCGCACCCCGTTTTCACGCGATGCCGAGCGCGCGCGATTTTAGCGAAGCGGTTTCGGTGACGATCCCGGCCACCTCATCGATGGCGTCAAAGGCGCTGGCCAGATCTTCCGCCGTCGAACAATAGGGCGGCATCAGGTAAAGCACATTGCCGAGCGGGCGAATGACGAACCCGCGCTCGCGGAACAATTGCCGCATGCGCGGCCCCGCCTCGGCGAGATACCCGCCGGCAGGCACCACGAGATCGAGGGCCGCGATGGTCCCCATCTGCCGGATGCCGGTGAAACGCCGGTCATCCGCAAATCGCCGGAGATTGTCACGCAGCACCTGTTGCAATTGCCCGATACGTTGAAGCACGGGCTCATCCCGCCAGACCTGAAGATTGGCAACGGCCGCAGCGCAGGCAATCGGATTGGCCGTATAGGAACTGGAATGGAAAAAGGTCTTGCGGCGATCCGTCGAAAAATGCGCGTCGAAAATCTCCGCACTGCACAGCGTTGCTGCCAGCGGCAGGGAGCCGCCGGTCAGGCCCTTGGAGGTGCAGAGAATATCCGGCGAAATGCCGGCCTGTTCGCAGGCGAACATGGTTCCGGTTCTGCCCCAGCCCGTCATCACCTCGTCTGCAATGACGAGGCAGCCATGGCGTTCGGCGATCTGTTTCATCCCGGCCAGAACATCCGCGCCGTAAATTCTCATGCCGCCCGCCCCAAGCACGAGCGGCTCGACCAACAGGGCGGCGATGCGGCCTGAACGGCAGACGTTTTCGAACATGTCCAGCGTGTGCTGTTCGCTGCCCGCTTCCGGAAAAGCCAGCCGGTCGACGCCAAAGAGCAGCGGTTCGTAAGCGGCATTGAAGACACCGCGCTCACCGGTCGACATGGTGCCGATAGTGTCGCCGTGATAGCCATGCTCCATCACCACGATACGGTCGCGCTTTTCTCCGCGATTGTGGAAATATCCCAGCGCCATTTTCAGCGCCACCTCAACCGCCGTCGAGCCGCTATCGGAATAAAACACATGGCTTAGCCCGACGGGCGCAAGCTCGATCAGCCCGCGCGCCAACGTTTCGGCGGGTTCATGGGAGAACTCGGCGAAAATGACCTGGTCGAAGGCCTCTGTCGCGGCGCGGATGGCTGCCATGATCGCGGGATGCCGGTGCCCGTGGGTGATGACCCACCAGGAGGAAATGGCATCGAACAGGCGATTGCCGTCCTCATCGACGAGAAATGCGCCTTCCGCTGATACGACGCGTCTCATCGGCGGTTCCAGCCCATGCTGGGTGAAGGGATGCCAGACAGGGGAACGGCTCATGCCGGCGCCTCCAGAAAATCAGCGAGATTGAAGTGTCGGGCAAATGCCCGATGCAGCGCCTCTGATGTCATCTCCGGCAGGCGCGGCAGGCGGCCGAGCGGGCGAACGGCGCCGATATTGGCGATGACGCGCTCATTTTCCCGGTTCTCGTCGCCGATGAAGACCACGCCCTGCACGGGAATGGCGCGATGCCGCAACGCCTCGAGCGAGAGCAGCGTGTGGTTGATGGTGCCAAGTGACGTCCTTGCGCACAGCACAAGCGGAATTTGCCAGCGGGCGAAGATATCGGCGAAGAGCACCGTGTCCGTCAGCGGCACCAGAAGCCCGCCCGCCCCCTCGATCACCAGCGGTCCATCCGTTTGCGGCGGCAGCAGCAGCGTGGGGTCGATCGTTACATTCTCGAGGCGGGCCGATAGATGCGGCGAAGCCGGCATTTTCAGGCGATAGGCCTCCGGCAGAATGCGCGCGCGCGGCACGCCACCCAGCCGTTCCACCGTCTCGCTGTCTGTTTCTTCCTCCAGCCCGGATTGCACGGGTTTCCAGTAACAAGCCTGCAGGGCATGGGTGAGCGCTGCGGAAAAAACCGTCTTGCCGATGCCCGTATCGGTGCCAGAGATGACAAAACGAGGGGTCATTTCCGCTCCTGCGCCAGCGAAAGGGCAAGCAGCCCGATCATATCGGCGATCTGGCTCTCATCCACATTGAGCGTGATGGCGATGCGCAGGCGCGCCGTGCCCTCTGGCACCGTCGGCGGGCGGATCGCGCGTACATCGAAACCGCCCTCCCGCAGATGCGCGGCGATACGAAGCGAACGGGCATTGTCGCCAATCATCACCGGCAGGATCTGCGAACCGCTGGGCTCAACGCCGAGCCGGGAGCGAAGCTCCTCGCCGGCAAAATTTACCAGCTCCGCCAGCCGCAGGCGTCGCCATGGTTCATCGGCGACAATGCGCAGGGCTTCCCGCACCGCCGCCGCCATCAGCGGCGAAGGCGCGGTCGAATAGATGAAACCGCGGGCGCGGTTGACGAGGTAATCGGCAAGCACCACCGGCAGGCTCAAAAGCGCGCCGGAGAGACCGAGCGCCTTGCCGCAGGTATGCAATGCCAACACATTGCCCCGGCCTTCCAGCTCCGCGGCAAGGCCATGCCCGCCGGGGCCGAAAACACCGGTGGCATGGGCCTCATCGACGACAAGGAAGCCTCCGTGTTGCCCGGCAAGATCAGCCAGGGCCGAAAGGGGCGCACGGTCGCCATCCATGGAATAAAGGCTTTCGACGGCGATCCACGGACGGCCCCGGCCGCCCTCCTGCCGCCAGCGGATTATCTCCCGTTCGAATGCCTCGACCTGATTATGCGGCACGGCGATCGCCTTCGCCTTGCCGGCTGCAATGCCGTCATGGACGCTGGCATGGATCAGGGCGTCGTGAAGAACGAGGTCTTCACGCAGCGGCAATGTGGAGAACAGCGCGACATTGGCGGCAAAACCGCTGCCGAAATAGATCGCTTTTTCCGCACCGAAAAGCGTCGCCGCTTCCGCTTCCAGCGCCTCATGTTCGCGGTGGTTGCCGCGCAGCAGCCGCGAACCGCCGGCCCCCACCGGCACGCCCCTTCCGATGGCGTCGGCAATAGCCGCCTTCAGCCGGGGTGAATCGGCAAGGCCAAGATAGTCGTTGGAGGTGAAATCGATCCCCTGTTGAGGAGCGAGCGCGCGCAGCCGCGATTTGCGCTCCAGGCCGGCAAGCTTCGCCTCATAGGGGGAGAACGCCGCGAGGTTCAACGGCACCCTCCCGCCTCCCCAGACTGCAATTCCGTGGACTGCAGTTCCATCGGCTTCAGGCCCAGACGGCGGAAAAGCGCCGTGTCGTGGTCCTCACCCGGATTATCCGCCGTCAGCAGGGTTTCGCCGATGAAGATGGAGTTGGCGCCGGCCAGGAAACAGAGCGCCTGCGTCTCATCGCTCATCTCCGTGCGCCCGGCCGAAAGCCTCACATGCGAACGCGGCATGAGGATGCGCGCCAGCGCGATGGTGCGGACGAAATCGATCGGATCGACGGGATCGGCCTTGGCCAGCTTCGAGCCGGGGATCGGGATCAGCATGTTGATCGGCACACTTTCCGGCGGCGCCGGCAGGTTGGCGAGCGTCACCAGCATCGAAATCCGGTCTTCCACCGTTTCCCCCATGCCGAGAATGCCGCCGGCGCAGACCTTGATGCCGGCATCGCGGACATTGGCAAGCGTTTCCAGCCGGTCCTCGAAGGTGCGGGTGGTGATGATCTGCGAATAGAACCGCTCGGAAGTGTCGACGTTGTGGTTGTAGTAGTCGAGACCGGCATCGGCCAGCCGCTCGGATTGCTCCGGCGTCAGCATGCCGAGCGTCATGCAGGTTTCCATGCCGAGCGCCTTCACGCCCTCGACCATGGCCACAACGGCCTCCATGTCGCGCTCCTTGGGATTGCGCCAGGCAGCACCCATGCAATAACGCGTCGCGCCGCCTTCCTTCGCCTTGCGCGCCTCAGCCAGCACCCGCTCCACTTCCATGAGTTTGGAGGCCTTGAGGCCGGTGGGGTTGCGGGCGGACTGGCTGCAATAACCGCAATCCTCCGGGCAGCCGCCGGTCTTGATGGATAAAAGCCGGCTCATCTGGATGGCATTGGGATCGAAATGACAGCGATGCACCTGCTGGGCGCGAAACAGAAGATCGTTAAAAGGCAAATTATAGATAATTTTGGCTTCTTCAAGCGACAAGCCGTTGCCGAAACCCGCAATCGGAGCTGGATTTCTGTCGATTTGCGTGACGATCTGGTCCATCCGTCGATCTTTCCCTCAAAATAAATAGATAGAAGTTCTTTTTATCTATTTTTTTTGTGCCGCTTTTTGCAAGCACTTTTTCGAGAAAATTTTGTCGGCAGGAGAGATGACGGCATATGCGGGGATCGGAATCGCCGGCTTTAAACGCCGAAATTCATTGAATACGCACGTGCTCACGGAAAAGATCGGACCGGCCCATGGCGTGAAAAGTCCGCACTTGCTAAGGGTGAGGCATGATCACACTTCGTCCCTCCGAGAGCCGCGACGCTTCCCGCATCCTCGACATATGGAGCAAAGCAGTCGACGCCACCCACGGGTTCCTTCTGCCGGCGGATCGCGTCGCGATCGGGGAGGAAGTCGAAGCTTTTCTGCCGCAGGCGCCGCTGACGCTGGCGGTCGATGTTTCTGACCGCCCCCTCGGTTTCATGTTTCTGCATGAAGGGCACATGGAGGCGCTTTTCATCGATCCGGACCATCATGGCCAGGGTATCGGCAAGGTTCTGGTCCAGCGGGCGCTTGCGCTCCACCCCGCATTGACCACGGACGTCAACGAACAGAACGCCGGGGCCATGGGTTTTTACCGCCGGCTGGGATTCGAGCCGACGGGACGCTCCGATCTCGACGGACAGGGACGACCCTATCCGCTCGTTCATCTTCGATTTCGCGCAACGGAAAAATAGGCCGCCGGGATCGTCGGGGAGGATCAAGCCACGAACACCATAGTCCGCTTCGCAACCGACGATTTTCTGCCCGAACACCGCTTCGACCAATGGCGCGAAGTGCGTGGCAAAAGCCTGTTTGGCGTCACGATCGAGCTTGCGCGGGATCTCCGCCACAGCTTCAGGGGTTCGTTTCAGGCGCGCGCCGTCGCCGGCGCCGTGGTAACCGAAATGCGCGCTTCCTCTTACCGGGTGAACCGCACCGAAGCCGATATTGCCCGCATTGCCGGCGACAGCCTCTGCATCGGCCTGCAGGTCAGGGGCTCCGGCTTTCTGCATGCCGGCAAAAATCAGGTTCACGCGGTCGGCGGCGGCGATATCACCATCAACTATTCCGACTTGCCCTATGATGCGATACCGGGAAACGAGGCGGATTTTCACTACAGGATGCTGAAGATTCCCGTGGACTACGAGGTCATGCTCGGTCAGGCCACCGATGACCTGTTTGCGACGCGTTATGCGGAAAACAACAGTTTCTCCCTGCCCTTCCGGGCCCTTTTCAACGCGCTGAACGCCGACCCCGGCAGGCTCATCGATCCCGCCCGCGATGTCACGCATATCGCCCGACTTGCCATGACGGCGCGCGGGCGGCTTTCGCCCGCCATGCCGGAGGTGCGCGCCGCGCTCAGGACCGGGCTCTGTTATGCGGCACAGGACATCATGATACGGAAAAAATCCCGGCAGAACCTCACCCCTGCCGCCGTCGCAAGCGAACTGGGCATTTCCCTTCGGCAATTGCACGTGGTTTTCGAGGGTGCGGAACTGTCGTTTTCCCGCACACTCTCCTCCATGCGGATCGAGGAGGCGAGACGGCTGCTGCTGGCATTCCCCGCCTTGCCGGTCACGCAGATCGCCTATGGCTGCGGCTTCGACAGCCTCGCTACTTTCTACAGGGTATTTGCCGGCACCTATGGCATGACGCCCGGCGACGCCCGCGCTGCGGATATGCCGCCGGCTTAAAATTTCACCTCTGCGCGCAATGAGAAGACGCGCCATTTCAGCTCCTGTAAGGCCGATTGGATCACCCCATCCCGGAGCGCGGCCCATGACCAATTTTTTCGACTTTGCGATTTCCCGGTTGCCGACCGCGACAGCCGATTGCCGCAGGCCAGCGCCCGGCGAAATAGAGGCGATGCTGCAAAAAGAACCCTTCGCGGCGGCGCTGCGTCTGCTGGCGGGAAGTTTCATCGCCCTTTACGAAGGTTCGCCCGAGATGACCGCGCTTTTTGCGACGCGCCAGAGCCGGCTTCTGTGTCACGCGCTTCTGGCGCTGTATTTTCAGAAATGCAGCGCCCGTGAAACAGGAGAGGGAGAAGCCGTGCTGACGCGGGAAGATTTCGGCCATCTGGCGCTCCGGCATGGGCTCGCCAGCCATAGTGTCGCTTATGCCTTCTTCAAAGAGGCGCTGCAACGCGGAATGACACGCCCGGCAGACCGGTCCAGCGACGGGCCTGGCAATGGGCCCGGCAAAGAGGTCGTGCCTTCAGCCCCGGCGCTGGCGATGCTCGCCCAATGGTACGACGTGCATTTTCAGGCGCTGGATCTGCTCGATGAGGGCTTCAGGGCATCACGTTTCATCAAGCGGTCGGAGGCCATGCTTCCCCATATCCACCCCCGCGTATCGCAGGCGTTTCTGTCGCATCCGGAGGTGCGCTGCCCCGGCCCGCTTTCCATCATCTTCAACTGGTTCGATGCGGGGGGACTGCTGATGGACCGCCTTATCGCCGGCATCGACTGGGAAAGGCCGACCGAACACGGCAGGCGCCTGACCGATGTGGAAACCGTGACGCAACTGGCGACATCCCTCTCCCTGTCGCGTATCCATATCGGCCGCAAGCTAGCGGCGGCCGAACTGATCGGCGGCATCGGCTGGAGCGGACGACGCGGCCGTTCCGCGCTCTGGATTTCGCAGGGTTTTTACGAGGAATATGCCCGCATGCAGGCCCGCAAACTCCTTATTCTCGATGAAGCCTTCATCGACTTCGTGTGAGGTGCGGGCAGGCTGCAGGCCCTGCCATTCCGCTTACCCGCCTCGCTCCGCGTGAATGCGACATAACGGCTTTCGTCGATGGTTATGAGGGATATCCATTGACAAATCACAGGACTACAGCTTTTCTACGCAACATGCGTGAGATGTTGCGAGCATCGAAATTGCTGGCCCTGTTGTTTAGACTGGTGATGATACTGTCACTGGCTGGCTATAGTGTTTCCACCGTCAATGCCGCAATGCATCCTGCCGAAGCCGGTGGAATGCAGCACGATCAGTCCGCCATGATGGATCACGGCGCGACGATGGACCATGGCGCCTCAGCCATGATGTCCGACAGTCATGATCACAACGATATGGCCGAACAGGACGGCGGCGTCAAAAAGCCCGTCAAGCCGCAATGCTGCGGTGATTTCTGTCTCGGCATGGCGGTTCTGATCAGCCACGACACCATTGGCAGACCCGTCGTCAACAGCATCCGTTCCTTCCTCGACGACAGCAAGGCGCTGGGCCAGACCCCGCTCCTTCACCGCCCCCCGAATATCTGAACAGGCAAAGCCCGCCTTTGGGCAATGACCGTGCGTGAGCGGCTTTAGCGCCGTCGCGCCGTTGCATCTCCTGTTCGGAAAATACCCATGAACCCAATTTACATTGTGGTTGCGGCGCCCCTGCTTCTGGGCGGCTGCACAGCCACATCCCTGATGAACGACGCCGCCTCCTATGACGACGCGGCAAACCCGTCGCTCGGCGCGGCCCCCATCCGCTATCAGACCCCGGTCGCGGGTTACACGCACCGCGCGCCGGTGGACCCGAAGCCCTGGCGTAACCAGAACGATGCGCAGGCTCCGAAAGGAGACGCATCATGACGACACTTACCTTCAAACTCGGAGCGAGACTCGCGACCACCCTTTGCCTGCCGTTTCTTCTCGGCGGCTGTGTCACGGCCGCCCAATATGCGTCGCGTGACGCCGGTTTCACCAATGTTTCGGCCAGGACGTCCGAGGCGACAGGCAAGCAGGCGGTCTGGGTGCAGAACCGGGCCGAGGCGCAGGCGACGCAGGCCCGCGTCAAATCGCTGATGGCCGCCGGCAAAAGTCTCGATGTCGAGACGGCGGTGCAGGTTGCGCTCCTGAACAACAAGGGCCTTCAGGCAGCCTATGCCGATCTCGGCGAATCCGCCGCCACCGCATGGCAATCGACCATGCTGGTCAATCCGCGGGTCGGCATCGGGCTGACGGGGATCGGCACCCCGGGGCTCAGGGCCTATCAGGCGATCGAGGGTGTCGTCGTCACCAATATTCTGGCGCTGGCTACCCTCAAGAAAAATGTCGAGATCGCCGATACCGGCTTCCGCAAGGCGCAGTTAGGCGCCGCGCTGAAGACGCTGCAACTGGCGGCCGATACCCGCCGCGCCTGGATTACCGCGGTGGCGGCATGGGAAAATGTCGGCCAGCTGGCGCAGGCGCAGACCGCGGCGGATGCCGCCTCCGAACTTGCCGTGAAACTCGGCGAGGCGGGTTCGCTCAACAAGGAGGGCCAGGCCCGCGAGCAGGTCTTTTACGCCGAGTTGACGGGCCAGATTGCCCGAGCGCGGCTTGAGGCCCGTCTTGCCAAGGAGGAACTGACCCGGCTGATGGGACTGTGGGGAGCGGATATCGAATACACCATTCCCAACCGCCTGCCCCCGCTTCCGAAAGCGCTTACCAAACGGGACATGATCGAGGCCGAGGCGCTGCAGCGCCGCGTGGATCTGCAGATGGCAAAGCTCGATCTGGAGGCGACCGCCCGGTCGTTCAAGCTCACCGAAGCCACCCGATACGTGACCGATCTCGAAATCCGTTCCGGCTTCGAGACCGAGCGTGAGGTGGAAGACGGCGAAATCCACAAGCAGACCACCGGCAATGCCGAGCTGGAATTCGTCATTCCGATCTTCGATTCCGGTCAGGCGCGCATGCGGGAATCCGAACTCGCCTATATGCGCGCGGCGAACCTGCTGGCGGAAAAGGCGGTCAATGTCCGCTCGGAAGCCCGCTCCGCCTATCAGGCCTATCGCTCGAACTATGACATCGCCCGGCATTACCGCAACAGCGTGGTGCCGCTGCGCACCAAAATCGAGGAGCAGTCGCTGCTGACCTATAACGGCATGATCACCAACACCTTCGAGCTTCTGGCCGACAGCCGGGAAAAGGTCAATTCAAGCCTGCTTGCCATCAATGCGAAACGTGACTTCTGGCTCGCCGAGGCCAGCCTCGCTCCCGCCATTTACGGCGGCGGCACGGGTGCTGCGGCGGGCGCGGAGACCGAAGTTGCCGCCGCTGGCGGCGGCGGTGGCGGACACTGAGAAAGGAAACGACCATGTTTAACAGAAGAAACTTTCTGGGTGTCGGCGCCGCAATGGTCTCCTCGGCGGCCTGGGCGAAAACATCCAACACCAGCCTGCCGGAAGCGGCCGCGATGGAAACGGCTGCGACCCAGGCCCCGGTCAAGCCCACCACCGGCCCGGATTACAACCCCGTCGTCACCCTCAACGGCTGGACCCTGCCCTTCCGGATGAACAACGGCGTCAAGGAATTCCACCTTGTCGCCGAGCCGGTGGAGCGCGAAATGGCGGAGGGCATGACCGCCCGCCTCTGGGGTTATAACGGCCAGTCGCCCGGTCCGACCATCGAGGCCGTCGAAGGCGACCGGGTACGTATTTTCGTCACCAACAAGCTGCCGGAACATACGACGATCCACTGGCACGGCATGATCCTCCCATCCGGCATGGACGGCGTCGGCGGGTTGTCGCAGCCGCATATCCCGGTTGGCAAAACCTTCGTCTACGAGTTCGACCTCGTGAAATCCGGCACCTTCATGTACCACCCGCATTCGGACGAGATGGTGCAGATGGCGATGGGCATGATGGGCTTCTTCGTGATCCATCCGAAGGACCCGGCCTTCATGCCGGTGGACCGCGACTTCGTGTTCCTCATCAATGCCTTCGACATCGATCCCGGCTCCTATGTGCCGAAGATCATGACCATGACCGACTTCAATCTGTGGTCATGGAACAGCCGGGTGTTTCCGGGCATCGATCCGCTGGTGGTTTCCAAGGACGACCGGGTGCGCGTGCGCGTCGGCAACCTGACCATGACCAACCATCCGATCCACATGCACGGTTACGATTTCGAAGTGACCTGCACGGACGGCGGCTGGGTGCGGCCCGAGGCGCGCTGGCCGGAGGTGAGCATCGATATCCCCGTGGGTGCGATGCGGGCCTATGAATTCGACGCCAAATATGTCGGCGACTGGGCGATCCATTGCCACAAGTCGCACCATACGATGAATGCGATGGGACATGACGTTCCGACCTTCATCGGCGTCGACAAGAAGAGCGTCGCGGAGAAAATCCGCAAGGTGCGGCCGGAATATATGCCGATGGGCACCGCCGGCATGGCCGATATGGGCGCGATGGAAATGGAAATCCCTGAGAATACCGTACCCATGATGACGGGTTGGGGTCCGCACGGCCCCATCGAGATGGGCGGCATGTTCTCCGTGGTGAAGGTCCGCGAAGGCATCTCCGCGGGCGATTACTCAGATCCCGGCTGGTACGAAAACCCGCCCGGAACCCAGGCCTGGGAATGGACCGGCGAGTTGCCGGATACGACCAAGACCAATGACCCCAAAACGCAGATCACGCCGAAACCGATGAAACACGGCTGATCGCGCAGACCCCAACCCCCACAAGAACCCCCATCAAAATCAAGGAACATACAGAATGACCAAACTGAAAATTGCACTGCTTCTCACCGCTCTCGCCACGCCCGCCCTTGCATCGGGCACCCACGGCGGCGGCCATGAAGCGATGGCGATCGGCGAACCGGGCGACAAGGCCAAGGTGACCCAGACCATTCAGGTGACGATGAAGGAAACGCCTGACGGCAAGATGGTGTTCACGCCCGCCAAGTTCGACTTCAAGAAGGGCAAGACGGTTCGCTTTGTCGTGAAGAATGTCGGCGAGCTGGACCATGAATTCATTCTCGACGAACAGAAGGCCAATCTGGAGCACAAGGCCGCCATGGAGAAGGCTCCGGAGATGGAGCACGACAATCCGAACGCGATCAGCCTCGCGCCCGGCGAAAGCGGCGAAATCATCTGGAAATTCACCAATGACGGCATGTTCGAATTCGCCTGCCTGAAACCCGGGCACTACGAGGCCGGCATGCGCGGCGATCTCAAAGTTTCTGCAAAGTAACCCGGCAACAAAGGAATCTGACCATGAAGACCATCGTTAAAATCACCGTTGCAGCGGCACTCCTGCTCACCGCTCCCCTCAGTGCATTCGCAGAGGAATTCACCAAGGGAACGGTAAAGAAGGTCGATGCCGCCGCCAAGAAGGTCACCATCATCCATGAAGAACTGAAGAACCTCGACATGCCGGCCATGACGATGGTGTTCCGCGTCAAGGACGATGCGATCCTCGCCAAGCTCAAGGAAGGCGCCAATATCGAGTTCGTCGCCGAACGCGCCGACGGCAAGCTGGTCGTCGCCCAGGTGAAATAAGGCCTCCGGTCGCTCGGCAAGAAACAGCAAGGGCAGCGGTTTTCCGCTGCCCTTTTGATATTGGGCGGATGGGATTCCCCTCGGCCTTATTGTTCCGCAAATGGTCTTATTTCCGCGACAGGCCGCGTCCCGTCGACCCTGCGCGAGAAGGCGGCGTCTATCGCCTGTCGGTTGTTCATGAACGGTCGCTGGAGCAGAAGGAACACCGCGAGCATCAAGGGCCATGCAATCAGGACATCGGAGAGGAAGTGAGCGCCCATTGCCACCCTGTTCAGGGAGACAATCACGATGAATGGCGCCAGTATCGCGATGCCGATCAGGCGAAATTTCTCTGGCAGGAGAATGGTGAAGGCCAGAAGGGCGGCTGCGGAAGCGCTTTCACCGGAAGGAAAAGAGCAATTTCGGGCGCAGCCACCGTCAAGGGAAAGAACCGGTGTAAACAACAGGTCTCCCCCGAACTCGCCAAGATGGCGCGGTCTTGCCCTGCCAAACGCATTCTTCAGTATATGAACCGAGGCGCCCGGTCCCAGAGCAAAAAAGACGCCAATAAGCAGCAGCTTGTGCGGTGGAAAAACCCGGGGGAGACTGCCCGAAAATGGCATGAGGACAAGCATGCACACCAGCCCCGACAATAAAACCGGCGGAAGCATGCGGTTCAGATCTCGGACGGAAATCAGGAACTCATCCTCGCCAAGGTGGAAACGGTCCGTCCAGAATTGCCGGCTCACCTCAAGATCGATATCCGACCTGATCGTGAAGACGATCATCATCGCAAGAGCGACCAGAAGAGCCAGCAGGGAGGAACTGCCGGAAGCACGCAAAAAAGCCTGACGGGCGACATGGATGGCGCCTGCGCGAAATTTCGACCTCTGGGTCCAATTCCGCTTTTTCCGGTCGGTTTTACTGGCGAGAGGCTGTTGCATGGCCAGTTCTCTTCCGCAGAAATGTCAAGGCTTTGCGGAGAAAGAGACAAGACTGCGAGGAAAGCGGCACCGATAGTGTTTATTCGGGGATGAAGGCTCTTGCCCGATGTTTCGCATCCGCTTAGCGTCCCGGCGTTACCACGGCTTACAGAAGCAGATTTGCGGATCGAGTATGGACAAAGGGCTTATTCTGATCGTCGAAGACGACCCCGATATTATTCAGATTCTGGACGCCTATCTCATTCGCGAAGGATACAGAACCGTCAGGGCGAGCGACGGAGAAATAGCGCTGACGCATTTCTCCATGTTGAGACCGGATCTGGTTCTCCTCGACATTCGCCTGCCGAAGTTCGATGGCATCGAGGTGTTGAACCGCATCCGGCGGGAACGGGATACGCCTGTCATCATGGTCACCTCCCTTGCGGAGGATATGGACAAGCTGACCGGCCTTCGCCTTGGCGCTGACGATTACATCGTCAAACCTTTCAATCCCCACGAATTGATCGCGCGGGTGAATGCCGTGCTGAAACGCACGCGACAGCCGGCCGCCGGTGGGGTCTTGCGCTTCGGGGCCATCGAAGTGGACACCGAAGCCTATGTCGCGGCCGTTTGCGGCGATGGGGGACGGACCGTTCTGCCCCTGACGCTGAGCGAGTTCAGGATACTCGCCCATATGACGCGCCGCCCCACCCACGCCTTTCAGCGCGCCGATATTCTGGATGCCTGCCTGCCGGAAAGCGATGCGCTGGCGCGCACCATCGACACGCACATCGCCAATCTGCGCAAGAAACTGGCCGATCATGGCGCCTGCGGTTATCTGATCTCGGTGCGCAGCGTCGGTTATCGGCTGGCCGGGGAGCAGAAACCATGAAGTTATGGCGACTGCGTCTGCGCACGATGACGGCGATCACGATCACCACGATGCTCATCTTTGCCGTCGCGTTGGTCTATTTCGGCGTTTCCTGGTATGCGGACAATATTGAAGAACGCATCATCGCCCAGCTGTCGCCCGATGCCTCCAAGGCCTTCTCGGATATCGACCGGGGCGTGATGCCGGATCAGCGCCAGCTTCAGGCCCTTGTCGAGGTTTTGCCGGGCCTGGAGGATGAGGCGGATAACGAGCTTATCAAATCGGTGTTCGTCTTCGGATTGCTCGGTGTCCTTCTGTGCAGCCTGCTCGGTTACTTCATCTCGCGGCGCATTGCGGCACCTCTCGGCGAACTTGCAGATGCTGCGCGGCGCATGGCGACCGGCGATTTCAGCGGAGGCGCAAAGATCAAGGCGAACCCCATCACCGAAGTCGCATTTCTGGTCGACAGTTTCGAGAGTCTGACGCGGGAGCTTCAGATGATGGAGCGCCGGCTGAAGTTCAACACGATGGCGGTGGCCCATGAATTGCGTACCCCGCTTACGATCCTGCAGGGTCGTTTGCACGGCATCGCGGATGACGTCTTTCCCCTCGACAAGCAAGCCATTCGCCACCTCATCGTCCATGTGGAGGGGCTGGCGCGTCTTGTTGATGATTTGCGCACACTTTCCCTGGCGGAAACCAACAGCCTCGTCAAAGACACACAGCCGCTTGATCTTGCCGCCGAATGCGCGGCCGTGGCTGAAGCGGCGCGGCCGCTGATGGATGAGGCCGGCATCGATATCGATATGTCGCTGGAGCCCGCTCCCATTTGCGGCGACCGCCAACGCCTTCGGCAGCTATTGCTGATCCTGATGGACAATGTGCGCCGCTATGCGGCGAGCGGCAAGTTTCTGCGCTGTTCGACCGGTCTTCAGGATGGGCGACCCTTCGTCACGATCGAGGATAAAGGGCCGGGCTTTCCCCCCGGCGTCGAGGCGCACGGCATCGAACTCTTCTGGCGGATGGAACCGTCACGCGCACGCAAAACCGGTGGCACGGGGCTCGGCCTGTCGATTGCCCGCGCAATCGCACGGGCGCATGACAGCGATCTGCAGATAAAGACGCGACCGGACGGCGGAGCCATCGTGACTGTTCTCTTCGCGCAAACGCCCTGAAAGATTTCCGCGGGCAATCCGTTGCGGCAACGAACCGGTCTTCATGGAAGACAGGCTGTTTCTCGACAGAATCTCGACAATTCCCGCGCATGCCCCCGGCTGAACGCTCATGTTCTGCCGGAAGCCCACGTATGTCGCGCATTCAAGATGCTGCCGTTCTGGCAGAGAAACGCCCGGTCACCGATAAGGTGGTCCAGACGGTTTCGGAAACACCTCATTTTTTGCTGTTCCGGAGAATTATGACCTTTGCCGGACGTGCCCACTGGAAGCGGGCAGTCCTTTTCTGGATGCGCTTTGCAGCCAATCCATTGGTCACCTTTCGATGGTGGTGGTTTCTGGCCGGGTTTTCAGCGGAGCGAGAATTGCCGCTCCCGCATGACGACCTTCTCCAAAAACCGCTTTCGAAATTCCTGATCAATAAAGTTTCCCGGAAGAGGCGGCTGGCTTTTCTCATGGACAATTTCGCAATTGCGGACCGGCATTTTCACAGGAGCACCACGGCCGGGCTGTGGGCGGGAAAAACCATGGACATGGGCACCGTTCGCGGCCGGAACGATGAATATCGATGCATCCTGGCGTTGGCGGATCGTTGCGGCGGCCGGCACGAGGGCGCTTTGGCTGTCAGGCTCGTGCGCGACCACGACAACGCCGTTTTGTGGACGGCGACTTTTACTTTTCTGGCAGGATGCGAAACGCAGCACCACACGATTGTCGTTGGAGGCATGCAGGGTCCGCGCGCCGCAAAAGAGCAAATGGTGTCGGTGACGCGCGATCTCTCGGGACTTCGCCCCAAGGAAGCAGCGCTGATGGTTCTGCAAGGTCTCGCCTGCGAGGGTGCGCTCAGCTACTTCGCTGTCGCCCAATCCAGACACCCCATTCGCTACCGTCGCGCCCGGCGGCAAAAAATGATGGTTTCAGACATCGATGCCTTCTGGCGGGAACGCTCCGGCGAACCGGACAAGACATTCGGTTTCAAAGTGCCATTCTCCAGCCTCGAGGGGAGAGACAAGCGCAGCCACATGAAATTGTCTTTTTTCAACCTCGGCAAACGCTTCTGCGAGAGCAAGGCAACCGAAAGCGCCTAGGGATATCGTGGAGAAAGTCTTGCGGGGAAGGGTCGGGAGGCTCCGCCCGTGCCCATATTTTCGCGCCGCGTCGTGGTGCGAAAGTTACAGCTAATAAATATGATAAAAAAAATCATCTTTATCGGCCCGGCCGTCTTGCTGCGCGCGGATGGCCGGTGTTATCCAGAGACCATGCAGCAAATTGACAGCCCGGATCTTCTGGACGCGTTTTTGAATGTGAAGAGCAAGCTTGCCGCGGCGATCTATCACCGCGTGCGTTGCCACGCGACCACCTTCGATCTCGTGCAGGACACGTTCCTGCGATTGTGGGAGCGGCGGAAGCTGCTGGGCCTCACCGGCGATCTTTGCGGTTATGTCATCATCACCGGCAGAAACCTTGCCATAGACCATGAGCGGCGCAAGCGCATCGCCCCGGTCTTTACCGGCATCGAACATCTTGCTTTCGTCGCCGATCCCTCGCCCACGCAGGAAACCTGCATGATCGGGCGGCAGGAGCTGGAACGCCTGCAAATGCTCGTCGATGCCCTGCCGCCGCGATGCCGGGACGTGTTTCTGCTTTCGCGCATCGAAGGCCTGACCTTCGTGGAAATCGGCCAGCGGCTGCATATTTCGCCGAAAACCGCTTTCGGCCATATGGTCACCGCTCTTGAAAAGCTAAAGACCGGCATGACGCCGCCGGGCGAGAGATGAAGGTGGCCGCGGACAAGGATGTGACCGCGGAGACGCCGGCCGGCAGCGAAACCGCAGCCCAAGGTGACGAAGCCGCAATAGCGCATGCGGCGGCAAGCTGGTTTGCGCATTTTCTGGAACCCGGCGCCACCGCGGCCGACGAAAGCGAATTCCGGCGCTGGATCGAGGCCGACGAGCGGCATGCCCGCGCCTATGCCGATATCGAGCGCATATGGCTCGGCGCCGGCATGGCGCCGCAGCTTGCACAGGCGCAGCCGCTTGGCCGCCGTCGGTTGCTGAAAAACGGCGCGGCGGGACTTCTGCTGATAGGCGGCGTCGGAGCCGCAGCCTGGCAGGCGACGCGCCCGGCGGGTGACTATGAAACCGCGATTGGCGAGACCCGCAGCATCGCACTTTCCGACGGTTCGACCGTCGAGCTTTCCACATCGAGCGCCATTTCCGTGAATTTCACCCCGCAGCGGCGGCAGATCACGCTGCTGTCGGGTGAGGCGTTCTTCCGGGTCGCGCCGGATCGGAACCGGCCATTTTCCGTCATTGCGGAAGACCTGGTGACCACGGCGCTCGGCACCGCCTTTTCCGTCTGTCGCGCAGGTTCCTCCGTCTCGGTTTCGGTGGCCGAACATGCCGTCGAGGTCGCCGCCAGACAGTCGCGGCAGGCGGTGGAGGCCGGTTACAGCATCTCCTACCGGGACGGTGTTCTCTCGCGACCCGAAGCAACCGATATCGAAACGCGGCTTGCGTGGCGGCAGGGCAAGCTGGTCTTCATCTCGACGCCCCTCAAAGAGGTGGTCGCGCGACTGGAGCAATGGCGTCGCGGCCGCATGATCGTTCTGGGCGATGCGCTCGGCAGACAGCCGGTGACGATGATCGTCGATGTCAGACGCCGGGAAAAAATCGGGCAAATCCTCGAAGAGGGCCTGCCCGTCACGGTCACCGATTATTCCCCCTGGCTGTCGGTCATCCGCCAGCGCTAGAGCATTTCAAGGAAAAGCGGCGCGCGGGCATCCGTCCGGAAATGCGAAAACACTCCAGGGGCATTGCCTGCACAGGCGCTTAAAAAATTTTGTCCGGGGACCGAGGTTTTGCGCAAACGGAATCGTACTCGTGTTTTGAGGCCGTCATTGCGGCAACAGGAGCAGGGGAAGGTATATTACCGTGTCTAAGCGTAAAAATCATTTCAGCCACCGTCATTCAGCAACCGGATCATTTCGTATCCTGCTTCTCGCCACCGTCGCCGGCCTTGCCCTGACCGGCCCTCTGCCGGCGGCCGCGCAGACGGCGACGCAGGCAAGCGCGCTGCAATTTTCAATCGCGCCGCAGCCGCTCTCGAGCGCGCTGGTGCGTTATTCCTCCATCACCGGCGTCGATGTCGTGTTCAACGGCGAAATTCCGGCGACGGTGAGGACGGCGGGTGTCACAGGCGCGTTCAGCCGCAAGGATGCTCTCACGCGCCTGCTTGCCGGAACCGGCCTTTCCTATACCTTCACCAGCGCCAACACCGTGCGGCTCAGCAACCCTGGCACCGCCGCAGCGCCGGTTGCGGGCTCCACCCTGCTCCAGCCCATCGAACTGACGGGCAACAGGGGCGGCGGTGACAACGCCACCGTGGCGGCCAAGAACAGCTCCGGCGCCACCAAGCTCGATACGCCGCTCATCGAGACGCCCCGCTCGGTTGCGGTCGTCACCAAAAAGGAAATGCAGCAGCGCGGCGTGCAGGACATCATCGAGGCCGTGCGTTATTCCGCCGGCGTCACCACCGGCACCGCCGCCGGCTTCGACCCGCGCTTCGACCAGATCTATATTCGCGGCTACGACGCCACCACCATGGGCGACTACAAGGACGGGCTGCGTCAGCCCTATTTGAACTACGGCATGTTCCGCACCGATCCCTATTCGCTGGAGCGTGTGGAAATCGTCCGTGGCCCGATCTCGGTGCTTTATGGCGCAGGCACGCCCGCCGGCATCGTCAACAAGACGTCGAAGCTCGCAAACGGCACGCGCATTCGCGAGGTCGAGGCGCTTTACGGCACGGAAACCCGCAAGCAGGCCGCCTTCGATATCGGTGACACGATAGACGCTGACGGTACATTGTCATACCGCGTGGTCGGACTGGCGCGCGCCGGCGACACCAATTTCGATATTGCCGACGACCGTTATTTCCTTCAGCCGTCCTTTACCTGGAAGCCGTCCGACCAGACCAGCCTCACCGTTTACGGGCTCATCCAGTCCACCGAAACCGACGCTTCGGTCGCCGCGCTGACCGATCCCGCCGGCAATGTCCTGCGGCTGCGTGGAAGCGATCCCGACTACGATTATCAGAAGATCCGCCAGCAGCAGGTGGGCTATAATTTCGAGCACGAATTCAACGATACACTGACCTTCAGGCAGAATCTGCGTTATTCGCATATGGATCTACGCAGCCGTTATCTCAGCGTATCGAGCTGGACCGGCACCGTCGCCCATCGCGATCCCTGGGCGATCCGCGACGACATGAAGGCCTTCCAGGCCGACAACCAGCTTGAGTGGAGCTTCGACACCGGCCCCGTTTCCCATACGCTGCTGACCGGCCTCGACTACAGCAATGTGAAGTCTTCATTCGCCTATGGTTATGCATCCGGCGGCTCCGCCTTCGATTTCGATATCGCCAATCCGCGCTACGGTTTCTCCGGACCCACGCCCGCCTACAGCGCCTATCAGTCGGAAGCCGATCTGCGGCAGGTCGGGCTTTATGCCCTCGACCAGATGGAACTGGACAAATGGCGTTTTACCCTCGGCGGACGGCAGACCTGGGTGGACCAGACCCGGCAGGGACCGGTGACGGAAGACGTGCAGAAGGACGCCTTCACCGTTCAGGCAGGCGCACTCTATGCCTTTGACAACGGCGTTTCGCCCTTCTTCAGCTATGCCACCTCCTTCGATCCGGTTACCAAGCTTTCCGCCACCGGCGAAACGCTGAAGCCCACCGAAGGCGAACAGTTCGAACTGGGCGTGAAATATCAGCCGCCCGGAACAGACATCATGCTTTCGGCGGTCGCCTATCATCTGGCGGAGAAGAACAAGCCCGTGGCGATCGATCCCGCCGGCCTGATATTCCGCTCGCTCGGCGAGGTGACCAACAAGGGCTTCGAACTGGAGGCGAAGGCCAATATCGCCGCCGGCTGGGATGTGATCGCCGCCTATAGCTACACCCACTCCAGGATCACGGCGGGCGACGACGCCGGCAATACACCGTCCTCGGTGCCGACCCATGTGGCCTCTCTCTGGGCGAACTATACCTTCCAGGAAGATACGCCTCTCCATGGCCTCTCGGCCGGAGCGGGCCTGCGCTATGTCGGTGAAAGCTATACCAGCACCAAAAACATCGCGAAGAACGATGCCGCCATCTATCTCGACGCCGCTCTTTCCTACGATTTCGGCGCGCTCGACAAGGATTATGACGGCCTCGTCGCGTCCTTCAACGTCCGCAACATCGCCGACGACCGCAATGTCGCCTGCACGGACGGTTATTGCTATCTCGGACAGGGCAGGAACATCACGGCGTCCCTGAAATATCGCTGGTAACCGTGGCGACCGCAGGCGGCAACCCGGTGGCGGGGCGCATGGCGAAGACCATGGCGCCCTGCCCGCAATCGGCGCATGAAGAGCTGCCGGACTTCGCGTCCGTCGGCTCTTTCGGCTATTGTACGGACAAGTTCCTGCTTGCACCGCCCTGCGGTGCGGAGGTTCTGCCCTGCCGGCAGCTTGCCTGCGAAGATGTTTTTTGCGGCTTGATGTCCCGCCACAACGCTGCCCATCCGGACGCCGACCCGAGAGCCGCGGCGTCGCTCTGGACACTTTATTATTTCAGCCTGCTGACCATCACGCCCACCGTCTGCCGCCTCGTGCACGGCCGTCGCCTGCCTCTGGCTCTCGGCGATCTGAGCGTGATCATCGATCCGGAAAACGCCCTGCCGGTCGCATTCCTGCTCCCCCATGCCGGCGATCAGGCCGGCAAGGCATCCGCACCCGAAGATCTGCATGGGCTTTTGCGCGATCACCTCGCGGCACTCATCCCCTCCATCGCCAGGGCTTCGAAACTTGCTCCCAAATTGCTGTGGAACAATGCCGCCGTCTATCTGTCGTGGATCATCGGGGAAATCGAAACGCAGGCCGATCCGGCGCTCGCACGCGCCTGCCGGGCGGTTATCGACGATGCCCTGTGGCCGGATGGCAGCCGCAATCCCATGTCCGGCATGGTGGTTAAGGGCAACAGGCGCGTTTGCTGCCTGCGATACATGATCCCCACCATTGGCGGATGCGGCGCAAGCTGTCCTCTGCCCTGCGGACAAAACCGGGACACGCATGATGCCTGACCATTCGCCCACTCGCCGCCTGCTGATGGCCGCAGCGCTGACCCTGCCATGGCAGAGCGGTGCGAAAGCAGCGATGCCGAAGGGTGGCATCGTCTCGCTCGATTACGGGCTTGCTTCCACCCTGCTCGCGCTCGGCACCGCGCCGGCGGCCATCGCCGCACGCGCGGACTGGGACACATGGATGGTGGAGCCTGCCATGCCGGAAGGCGTGGCCGACCTCGGCTTGACCGCCGAAATCAATTTCGAAGTGCTGGCGAGGCTGAAACCCGACATCATCCTGTCAACGCCTTTCCTTGCCTCGCTTACCCCGAAATTACAGTCGATCGCTCCGGTGATGGAATTTCCCATCTATACACCGGAAAGCGACGCCCTGACGGCGTCCTACGCCGCGACCCGCAAGCTTGCCGCGGCCCTTGGCAGGGAACAGCGGGGAGAGGATTTCCTCTCACGGGCCGAAGCCTGCTTTGCCGATTGCCGCCGCCGGCTTGAAAAATTGCGGCCGCCGCCGGTCGCCGTCATCAATTTCATGGATGAGCGCCATGCGCGGGTCTATGGCGGCTCCGGTCTTTATCAGGGCGCCATGGAAAAGATCGGTCTTGCCAATGCCTGGCCGGGAAAGACCAATTATTGGGGGTTCGAAACCATTGCGCTGGAGGCGCTGGCCATCCTTTCGGCGGATGCCCGGCTCATCGCCTTCGAACCGCTGACACCGCCCGACATTCTCTCGCGGCTCGATCAAAGCCCGCTCTGGAGCAATCTGCCCTTCGTCCGGGCGGGCCGGGTCTCCACCCTTCCCGGCGTGCTGATGTTCGGCATGGTGCAGGAAGCCATGCGGTTTGCCCGTCTGGTGACCGAGCATCTGGAAAGCCACGCCTGATGCCGCCGGTCCTCCTGCGCCTCCTCACCCCCGCCGGTGTTGCCGCCAGCCTCTTCTTCCTCGGCGCCATCTTTGCCGTCAGCGATATCTGGCCGGATCTGCATCGATTGAGCGGCGGCGGTGCGCAATATGATGTTGAGCGGCTCATGCTGCTCTATTCCACCCTGCCGCGCATGGCGACGGCGCTTCTGGCGGGTGCTGCACTGGCGCTGGCCGGCGCATTGTTGCAGCAGGCCTTGCGCAACCCCCTCGCCTCGCCCTCAACGCTCGGCATTTCAGCGGGCGCCAATCTTGCCGTTGCCGCAACCATGTTCGCCTTTCCCACCCTGGAAAGCATCAGCCGCGATGTGGTGGCGATGGCAGGCAGCGCATTGGCCGCCCTTGCAGTGTTTTCCATCGGCGCAAGACGCGGATTTTCACCGCTGTCGCTCGTCCTCGCCGGTCTGATGATCGGCATCTGGTGCGCCGCCGCCTCGGCCATTCTCGTCCTCCTCAACGACCGGTATCTGAGCGGCCTGTTCATCTGGGGTGCGGGGTCGCTGTCTCTGCAAAGCTGGGCCGTTCCCGTCACCCTCTTTCCGAAAATTCTGGTCTTGGCCGCGCTTGCCGGGCTGATCATGCGGCCTTTATCGCTGATGGAACTGGGAGATGTCAGCGCCGGAGCGCTCGGCCTTTCCGTCGTGCGGCTGCGGGTTCTTGCGGTATCGATCGCGGTTGCATTGGCCGCGCTTGTCACCAGCGCCGTCGGCGTCATCGGTTTCGTCGGCCTTGTCGCACCCGCCATAGCGCGGCTTGCGGGTGCCCGCCGCATCGCCCAGCAAATCCTCTGGTCTCCGCTCATCGGCGCAGGGCTGCTGCTTCTGACGGATGAAATCGTCAAACGCCTTTCGGATATCACCGGCGGGCTGATACCGACCGGCGCCATGACGGCCCTGTTCGGCGCGCCGCTGGTGCTGTTTCTGCTGCCCCGCCTGAAAGCCATGCAGAGGGAATTGCCCGCTCCGCCGCCGGGCATCGTTAAACAGCGTCGCCTTTCCCCCATCATGGTCCTGTCTTTCGTTGGCCTGCTGGTTGCGGGCGTAACGGCCGCCATTCTTTTCGGCCGCGCGCCGGATGGAAGCTGGGGTTTGCTGCCCGTCGGTGAGTGGAGCGAAATCCTGCCCTATCGCTGGCCGCGGGTCGTCGCGGCCTTCGCAGCCGGGAGCCTGCTTGGTGCAGCCGGCGCCATTCTCCAGCGCCTGACCGGCAACGAGATAGCAAGTCCGGAAGTGCTTGGCGTTTCAGCCGGTGCGACGCTGGGCATGGCCGTCGCGCTTTTTGCCTTCACCGCCTCCGGGCCGATGCTGCAACTGGGTTTTGCGAGCGCCGGCGCCGCCGTGGTTCTTTTCGCCATCCTGTCGCTCGGCCTCAGGTCAGGCTTCACGCCCGAGCGTGTTCTTCTGACCGGCGTGGTGCTGACGGCCATGCTCGACGCGGTGATCGGCGTGCTGGCGGCCGGCGGCGACCCGCGCGCCATGATGATCATTCGCTGGATGGGAGGCTCGACCTATCTCGTCGATGGTTTCACCGCCCGGATCGCGGTCGCCTGCGCGGTGGTTTTCGCAACCATGGCCATTCTGGCGCACCGGTGGCTTACCCTGCTGCCGCTCGGCGCGGGTGCTGCGCGGGAACTCGGCGTCCATGTTGCTTCGGCACGGGCCGCACTGTTCATTCTCGCGGCCGCCATGACGGCGACGGCGACGCTCATCATCGGCCCCTTGAGTTTTGCCGGGCTGATGGGGCCGCACCTTGCCCGTGAAACCGGATTTCGCCGCGCCGGCCCGCATCTCATCGCCGCGGCACTCGCCGCCGGCTGCCTGATGGTGCTTGCCGACTGGGTGGGGCGAATGGCAGCCTTTCCCTACCAATTGCCCGCCGGCCTGGTTTCCGCTCTCGTCGGCGCACCGCTGCTCATGGTCCTGCTGGGGCGGAGGAAATAGCCTTCCCTTTGCGACCGTCGCCTAACCTTGGGCAGGCTTTCGCGCCGGGCCGAAGATCATGAAGCTGATGGCGGCGAGCAGCCAGACGCTGATGCCGGCATAGAGCATGACGAGGCCGAAGCCATCCGCAAGCGCCCGATGGACAAGTTCTTCCGAAACGCCCCGCGCCGAGGCGCCGGCAGTTCCCGCCGCGATCTTTTCCGCCAGCGACTGCAATTCATGCACATCCGCACCGGACGACAGATTCGCCCGAAGCGAAGCCCGGACGCCCTCCACCAGAATAAAGCCCATGATCGGGATGTTGATGGCGAGCGAAATCATCCGTGCGCTCATGTCGATGCCCGAGGCCATGCCGGAACGGGCGGGGGAAACCGCTCCCGTGGTGGTGTTGGTAACAGGCGTATTGGTCAGCCCGAGCCCGATACCGGCGAGGATGCAGCCGGGCAGCATGGTGAGCCAGCTCGCATTTTCGATGCCGCTTCCCAATTTCATCAGCATGAAACCGAGGCCGATGGTGAACAGCCCGGCCGGAATGACGAGGCGCGGCTGATAGCGCAGCGACAGGCGCTCCGCCAGCGGCGGCATCACCAGCGCCGGCAGCGTATAGGCAAGCAGGCCGAGGCCGGCGGTGACGCTGTCATAACCGAGGCCCGCCTGAAACCAGATCGGCAGATAGATCATGAACGGCCAGAAGCTGATATTCATCGCCGCCGAACCGATGATCGCCCCGGAAAAAGGCCTGATGCGGAACACGGAGAAGTCGAACATCGGTCTTGAACTAAGCTTTTCAGCAATCACGAAGGCAATGAAGCTAGCAGCCGCGACGCCGAGGATCAGAAGCGCCGCCGGGCTCACAAAACCGAGCGCGGGTCCCTGGGTGATGAAAAAGGCAAGGCAAAAAACGGCGACCGAAAGGGTGAGCATGCCGGCAAGATCGAGACGCGCCGCTTCCGGATCGCGCGATTCTCCGACGCCGCCCACGGCAAGCAGCCATGTTCCCGCGCCAAGCACGACGTGAACGAGGAACACCCATTCCCAGCGCCACAGCGCAACGATGGCGCCGCCGATGATCGGGCCGAAGCCCAGCCCCACGCCCGAGACGATGCCCCACCAGCCGAACGCCATGCCGCGTTCGCGGGCCGTGCGAAACTGATGCGACAGTATGGCGATCTGGCACACCAGCATTGCCCCGCCGCTCAGCCCCTGAAGGAAGCGGGCGCCGATCAGCACCGAGACGTTTTCCGTCATTCCGCAGGCCAGAGAGGAAAGCGCGAAAGCGACGATGCTGGCGATAAAGACACGTTTGCGGCCGAAGCGATCTGCCAGCGCCCCCGTCGCCATCAGCACCATCGTCACGCCGATGGTATAGGCGTTCATGATCCACTGAAGCTGGCGGAAATCCGCATGCAGCACCTGTTCGAGTGTTGGCAGGATCGCCGGAACGCTGGAAATTTCCAGTCCGAACATCAGGGCGGAGAGACAAACGGCAGCGAGCGCCATGGCGCTTCTGCTGCCCGCTGGGGCGGTAACGGCAAGGGTCATTCTTCAGCCTTTCATGGGTCGGCCCGCAATGCGAAAACCGATCTGTGGAGGAGGCACGCTAGACAAAGCTTGACCATAACTGAATTGGATGATTGTCTATTTCAGAGACAACAAATTGGAATAATGGATATGAGCACGCTGGATGTGGAGGCCGTCGAAGCCTTCGTTACCATCGCCGATATGCAGAGCTTCACCCGCGCTGCCGAAGCGCTCGGAACCACCCAGGGCGCCATCAGCGTCAAGCTCAAGCGGCTGGAAGACAGGCTTGGCCAGCGGCTGCTCGAACGCACACCGCGCTCAGTGCGGCTCTCAGCGCAGGGCGCGGTGTTTCTGGCGCCCGCCCGCGAGTTTCTCGCTGCGCATGACCGGGCGCTGGCGGGTCTTTCCTCCCCGCGCCGCCGCTTCGGCCTTGGCATCGCCGCCCATGTGGCGGGACCGGAGGTTCCGACCCTGCTTGCACGTCTCAACGACCACGACCCCGGGCTTACGATCGAAGTGCGCATGGATCATTCCCGATCCCTGCTGGACGCCTTCGACCGTGGCGAGATCGATGCGGCAATCATCCGGCGCGAGGACGACCGGCGCGACGGCGAGGTGCTCGGGCCGGAACATTTCGGCTGGTATGCAACCCCGCAATTCGAACACCGTCAGGGTGAACCGCTGCGGCTGGCGGCGCTCTCGCCCGCCTGTGGCGTGCGTGACATCGCCACCCGTGCCCTGGACGCGGCTGCGATTGCGTGGACGGAGGTGTTTCTTGGCGGCACATCGTCGATGGTGACCGCTGCCGTCTCGGCCGGGCTTGCGGTTTCCGCCTTCTCTTCACGCCTCGCACCGCCCGGCACAGTGGAGGTCAGCCAGCGTTTTGGCCTGCCGCCCCTGCCCTCCACGGAAATCATCATGTTCTCCACCCTGACGGACAGCAGATCCCGGGAAGCCTTACGCACGCTCGCCGCCGCCTTTCGCGAACATCGGCCGGGATCGTGACGCAATCCCGCCTGACACCGGCTAAACGCCGAACGCTTCCGGCCTCAGTTTCCCGCCCCTCAGCAGATGTTGCAGCGTATGGGAAACCGAAAGCGCATCATCGAGCGCATCGTGCCCCTGCAATGGCGGATGCTCGACGCCGTAATAATCAGCCAGCCTGTTGCTCGGCGTTTTTGCCAGGTCCTCCACCGGCATTCCCGCTGCAAGCAGAAGTTTGACGGCATTGTCGAAGCGCCCGGCAGGGATGGGCGGCTGTATGCCGGCGACATAACAGCTGATCGCCACCATATTCAGCTCGTCCTTGCCCCATGACCAGCATTGGGCACCTTCCGAGAAACTGTCGAAGCTTGAAAGGGCCTCCTGCAAGGGAACGCCTTCCGCTTCGATGATCTCCCCCGTGATACCCGTCAGCCGGGTGAAGAACGGATCGATCGCATATCTTCCGCCATGACGGTCGACCGGACATATATAGGCCTTATAGGTCCCCAGAAGCGGAAAATCGCCCTCCAGCCCAAGCCTGACGGCGCCAATCTGCGCAATGACCGGATCGGGATCATGAGCCGCACACCAGAACCTGCGCTGGGAACCTTCCAGGCAGAGGAACTCGCAGTCGAATATGATTGCTTTTTTCATCGATGATTCCCCTGTCCTTGAGCAACGACAACAAGCACGATCAGTCTAAGGTAGCCGTGCTTTTCATCCGCTTCCCGGCCTTCAGCAACCGGGACCACCCATGGCTCCAATCAGGCCTCCGCGTGAAAACGCACCGGCATACGCCTAGGCAGACTGAAGCAGGCTGCTCTCCAGCGTTTCGAACGATGTCAGGTTCTGACGGGCCAGTGAAACAACCCACGCGCCCTGCAGCCCGATCACCAGTCTTTCGGCATCGGTCTGCGGATCGTGACTGCCCAGGCGCCTTGCCTGAGCTGCGATCCTTGCGGTCCAGTCGTTGAGAACATCCGCACCGATCTGGCGCAAATCGGGCTTTTCATCGCCGGCCTGAATGATGCTGAGCACCGGGCAACCCATGATACGGCCATTTTCCTGCGAGAGGCGGGCTATCGCACGGCACAGCGCCACCGAGCCCGAAGCGAAGCTCTCCGCGCCCTCGAAACTCGCATCGATCAGCTCTGCCACCTTCCGGCCCGCCCATCGCGTCGCCTCGGCGGCAAGCTGCTCCTTGCCACCGGGAAAATGATAATAGAGAGAGCCTTTCGGCAGGCCCGTCTCCGCGAGAATTTCAGCCAGTCCCACACCCGCATAACCGCGCCGCCGAAACAGCGCGGAGGTGGCCCGTATCAGAGCGTGGCGGTTCTTGCTTTCGTCCATTCACCTGTTTTAAGCGCTGTAGACCGTTTGGTCCAGAGATGTTATTAGACCAAACGGTCCAGGAGGAGGAAGGGATGGATGACTGATATTGCAGAGAGCCGGGAGATCGACATTGTTTCAGAAGGGCACAGGCTCGCCGGCCGGTTCTTTCCGCCCAGGGGACCAGCCCGCGCGCATCTTGTCCTTCACGGCGCAACGGGTGTTCCGGCGCGCTATTACCGCGCCTTCGCCACATGGGCGGCCGCTCAGGGCATCGGTGTCCTGACCTATGATTATCGCGATTTCGGCGCATCCCGACAACGCTCCGTCCGCGAAAGCCGGGCCACGATGGCCGACTGGGGAATTGCCGATCAGACGGCAGCCGAGGCCGCACTTTGCCAGATCGCACCGGAAGGCCCCCTCTGGCTGCTCGGCCATTCCCTCGGCGGGCTGACATTTCCTTTTCGACGCCATGACGAACGGCTTGAGCGTGTCATCACCATCGGTTCGGGCTTTGCCCATGTCAGCGACCATCCATGGACCTATCGGCCCACGGTCATCGCCTTCTGGTATCTGCTCGGGCCTGTCAGCACGACACTCGCGGGCTACCTTCCAGGCCGAAGGCTGCTGCTGGGTGCGGATCTACCCGCCGGAATCTACTGGCAATGGCGGCGCTGGTGCACGAGCCGGGATTTCTTCCGGCGCGATATCGGCAAATCGCTGCCAGAACCGGATTTTTCCGCCACCCGCTTCGATCTGCGCATGATGACGATGGCGGACGATGTGGTGGTGCCGCCCGCCGCCGTCTGGCGTTATGCCGACGTTTTCCCGCAGGGAAGCGTCAACCGCAGAACCCTGCGCCCGGAAGAATTCGGTCTCACCTCGCTGCGCCATATCGAGGTCATGTCGGAGCGTGCAGCACCGGCATGGCCGGCGATATTGGGGCTGGAAGAAACGCCCACCGGGAAGGATGCGCATTGATTTTACGGCGCCCGATTGGCCGTGTTCCGGTCCGTGACCGTATCGATCAGCCGGCATAAACCGGGTGCGGCTCCGCCTCGACCGCAAATTTCCCCCTCTGCTTGTCGACAATTCCGGACGGAAAAATTAGCATCACGCGAAACGCCGCAGCGGAGCAATCATGTCACTTCCCCAGAAAATCGGTTTTATCGGAACGGGAGCCATCACCGATGCGATGGTCAGGGGCCTGCTCGCCAGACCTGCCGCCGTGCCGCATGTCATGGTGTCCCAGCGCAGTGCCGATATCTCCGCGAGACTTGCCGCCGATTTCCCGCAGGTGATCGTCTCCGGCGATAATCAGGCAATCGTCGACGGCTGCGATACCGTCATGCTGGCTATCCGGCCGCAGATCGCTGAAGAAGTCATCCGGCCCCTGCGGTTCCGGGACGGGCAGAAGATCGTCAGCGTCGTTGCCGCAACCGGCCGTGAGGCGCTTCTGGACTGGATCGGCGCGGATGTGCGTCTCAGCCAGGCGATCCCGCTGCCCTTCGTTGCCCGGCGCAAGGGCGTCACCGCCATTTATCCTGCCGATACGGATACGGCTGCTATTTTCAACGTGCTCGGCAATGCGGTGGAATGCGAAACCAAGGCGGAATACGATCTTCTGGCCGCCGCCAGCGCTTTGATGGCCACCTATTTCGGCATCATGCAAACGACGACGGAATGGCTTGCCGAGAACGGTCTGCCGGAAGAAAAGGGGCGAGCTTATCTCGCACCCCTCTTTGCCGGCCTCTCCGAGGTGGCCCTGCTTGCCGGCAGCAGGACGGATTTCATCGATCTCAGCCGTGAATTCGCCACCAAAGGCGGCCTCAACGAGCAGGTGCTGCTGGATTTCGACGGCAAGGGCGGTTCGGGGGCGCTGAAAGATGCGCTGAGCCGTGTGCTGGAGCGGATTACGCAATAATCGGACAATCGCATGGCAACAACGAAAAAGGGGCCTTTTCGGCCCCTTTCCGTTTTACGCCTTTCCCGGACGGTTGATTGTGAGGAAGTGCCGCACCACCGGCTTTTCCAGCCCGGAATGATAAGCCAGCACCTTGCCCTGCAAATCCGCATCGGCATGGGAAACGCGCTTGTGCTGGCGCAGATGCTCGGCCCAGGATTCCACCATGAACCATTCGACGATCTTCTGCGGATCGGCGGAGTCTTCCGTCACACCCCAGCCATAGGCGCCATCGCGCCGGCGTTCCTGCGAAAGCTCATCCAGTGCATGCAGGAAAGCGGAGCGGTGATGCTTTTCGACATTATATTCGATGAGGATCAGAACCGGGCCGCGATCATGGGCCACCGGCTCGGCAACGAGCGGTTCGGGCCAATGGTTGGACGGCACCATATCCGCATCGCCCGCAGGCAGTTTCAGGCGGTGCATGACGAGACCGGCAATGAAAAGGCCGGCCGCACCGATGAGCAGCGTGCCCGGCACGCCCGCCGCCTCGCCCACCGCACCCCAGCCGATGCTGCCCGCTGTCATCGCACCGTTGAAGACGGTGAGATAGACGGCGAGACCGCGGCCGCGTACCCAGTTCGGCAAGATCGCCTGGGCTGCGCCATTAAGCGTTGTCAGCGCCGTGATCCAGGCACCGCCGAGAAACAGCAGGATGACGATGGCAAGCCATTTTGGCGGCGCGAAGGACAGGCCGGCCATGACGAGCGCGGTGGTGAGAGCCGCACCCAGCAGCAGGGCATCGGCATCGAACCGGTCGCGCAGCTTCGGCATGACCAGCGCACCGCCGATGGCGCCGGCCCCGACAGCACCGAGCAGGATACCGTAGAAGCTTGCATTTCCGCCGAGCAATTGCCGGGCGACCAGAGGCAGCAGCGCCCAGACGGCACTGGCAAAAGCAAAGAAGATTGCTGCCCGCAACAGGACGACATGCAGCGGCCGGCTGGCGCGGGTGTAACGAAGGCCTGCCCGGAATGCGCCGAAGAAACCTTCGGCCAGTGCATCATTGGCGTTCTTTGCCCGCGGCCACCATAGAAGCGCGGCGATGACCACGAAATAGCTTGCGACATCGGCGCCATAGGTGAAGGCCGCCCCGAAGGCCGCAAGAAGGATGCCGCCGGCGGCGGGACCGATGGAACGGGCGATGTTGATGCCCAGCGAGTTCAGCGCCACGGCGCTTTTGATATCCTCACGTTTCACCAGTTCCGGCACGATGGCCTGCCAGGTCGGCCCCATCAGCGCCGCACCGATGCCGCCGAGGAAGGTGAGCCCGATCAGCGCGCTGACGGACAACAGGCCGGTATGGGAAAGAACCATGAGGGTGACGCTGACCGAGGCCAGCAGAAGCTGCACGGCGATCAGGAATTTGCGGCGGTCGAGAATATCGGTCAGCACGCCGGCCGGGATCGCCAGAAGAAAGATCGGCAGGGTTCCGGCCGCCTGAACCATGGCGACGGCCGCCGGCGAGGCGGAAAGATCGGTCATCAACCATGAACTGGCGACATCACGCATGAAACTGCCGGTATTGCCGAGCACCGTCGCCGCCCAGAGGACCGCGAAAACCGGTTGTGCAAGGGGAGCAAAGCTGCTCGCGGAGGATTTTGCGGCACTCATTTGCCTGTTCCTTTCGTGAGATCGATTGCGGCGACGATGATGAAGGCGCCGGCAAGGCCAAGATGTTCGAAGAAGGCGTTGGTGGCCATCATGCGGTCCATGCCGGGCGCCATTTCCCAGAAGCGGAGAGCGATGAAGGTGGCGAGAAGCGTGAAGCCTGCAAGCGCCAGCGCACCGGCCCAGCGCAGGAAGCCCGACACCACCAGAGCGGAGGCGGTGAGCTCGAACAGGATGACGACGACAGCGAATGCGACCGCCGGCTGAAGGCCAAAATGGTTCATCTCCGCAATCGCACCGGGAAAGTCGAAGATCTTGGTCAGCGGCCCCTGAATATAGGCCGAGCAGAGCGCCAGAAGCGCTAGGGTTTTTGTGGCGGGTGCGGCAACGATATCCGCGAGAAGCCCGCGAAGGCGAAGGGTTGAAGACGGCTCGGTCATTTTCTGCTCCTGCGATCTGGCCGGTCGGTTCGAGCGGCGCTGCGTTCATCTGATGGAGCGATATTGGCGCAAAGGATTACCGCCAACAATTGCATCAATAGTTTCGATATAATTGCGTAATTTGCAACATTATCCCATTCACGCCAGGCCGGGCAGCAGCTATCCGCTGCCCGGTGGATTTTTGTGTTGGCCGGGCTCAGACTGCCCAGCAGGAGCAGCCCAGCGCTCCGAAAAAGCCCTTCAGATCGGCAATCGGCAATTTCGACGTCCATGCGCCGGCGTGGTCGTGGCCGTGAACGCCGCAATCATTGGCACAGCCGCAGGAGGAGATGGCTGCGCGTCTGAGCGAATTCTTTCCAGCGCCCTGCGGCTCTCCCCAGGCGGCATAACCGCCGAAGGTTCGCACAGGCGACCAGTCGGGCATGGCCGGCGGAATATTGCTTTCATCCAGCTTTCTGAAGTCACCGGCGCCATAAACGATCTTGCCGCCCACCATGGTCAGTTCCGAGGTGAGAAAGGAAATCTCATCTTCCGCGCAGGAGAAATAATCCTTGTCCGGCACCACGAGATCGGCGAACTGGCCTTTTTCGATGCGGCCCTTCTTGCCCTCCTCGTTCGAGAACCAGGTGACTTTTTCGGTCCACATGCGCAGCGCCGTCTCGCGGTCGAGGCAATTGGCGCGCGGATAAAGCTGCATGCCGCCGACCGTCTTGCCCGTCACCATCCAGAACAGCGACACCCAGGGATTATAGGAGGCGACGCGCGTTGCATCCGTACCGGCCGAAACGTTCACGCCCTTTTCCAGCATCCGCGCAATCGGCGGCGTGGCTTCCGCCACGCCCTGACCATAACGCTCGACGAAATATTCGCCCTGATAGGCCATGCGGTGCTGGGTGGCGATGCCACCGCCAAGGGCTGCGATACGGTCGATGGAGCGGTCGGAGATGGTTTCGGCATGATCGAAGAACCAGTTCAGGCCTTCGAGCGGGATATCCCGGTTGACCTTTTCGAAGACATCGAGCGCCCGCGAAATCGTCTCGTCATAGGTGGCGTGCAGACGCCACGGCCAGCGGTTTTCCGCCAGAATGCGGACGACGTCTTCGAGCTCGCCTTCCATTTCCGGCGGCATGTCCGGGCGCGGCTGGCGGAAATCCTCGAAATCGGCAGCGGAAAAGACCAGCATTTCGCCTGCGCCATTGTGCCGGAAATAGTCGTTGCCCTGCTTGTATTTGACCGACGAAGTCCAGTTGAGGAAATCTTCCTTCTCCTGTTTCGGCTTCTGCGTGAAGAGGTTGTAGGCCAGCCGAACCGTCATCTGGTTCTCATCCGACAGTTTCTGGATCACCTCGTAATCGTCAGGGTAATTCTGGAAGCCGCCGCCCGCATCGATCACGCCGGTCACGCCCAGCCGGTTCAGCTCGCGCATGAAGTGGCGGGTGGAATTGACCTGATAATCGAGCGGCAGCTTCGGCCCCTTGGCAAGCGTCGAATAGAGGATGCCGGCATTCGGCTTGGCGAGCAGCAGGCCGGTCGGATTGCCGTTCGCGTCGCGAGTGATCTCGCCGCCGGGCGGGTTCGGCGTATCCTTGGTGTAACCGACGGCGCGAAGCGCTGCGCCGTTCAGCAGCGCCCGGTCGTAAAGATGCAGCAGGAAGACCGGCGTATCCGGCGCCACCGCATTGATTTCCTCGATGGTCGGCAGGCGCTTTTCGACGAATTGATGCTCGGTGAAACCGCCCACGACGCGCACCCATTGCGGGGCTGGCGTGATCGCCACCTGACGCTTCAGCATGTCCATGGCATCGGCAAGCGAGCGCACGCCGTCCCAGCGCAGTTCCATATTGAAGTTCAGGCCACCGCGCACGACGTGGGTGTGGTTGTCGATCAGGCCGGGCAGAACCCGCTTGCCCTTCAGGTCGATGATCTTCGTATCCGGCCCGGCAAGGGCCATGACCTCGGCGTCGCTTCCCACCTCCAGAAACAGGCCGTCCTTGATGGCGACTGCCGTTGCATTCGGATTGCCGCGGTCGAGCGTCGTGACGCGGCCGTTGTGAAGGATCGTATCTGGATGCATGGAAGAACCTCCGGTCTTGATGGGATCAGCGGCCTTAGCCGGTGAAAACAGATTCGGAAAGGCAAGGCTCGAGGCCGCGCCAAGAAAGGTGCGTCGTGTCGGCATCAGCTTCTCTCCCGCTCGGTCGGCTGTTTAACTTCGGCGAGACCCGTGGTTTCAGCGCCACCCTTCGGCATATGGCCGAACATGTGCGGCTTGATCTGGTTGATCCACGAAACGACGGCCGGTTCCTTGCCGGCAATCGTCTTCGCGAAGGGAATGATCTGCTCTCCAACCAGGATGCCGAGCAGGCCGACGAGGGCGATGACGGGCGGTGCGGGAGAACGCACATTGAGCAGGCTGTAGACGATGCCGACCAGCAGGCCGGCGCCAAGGGACAGAAGATAGACTTTCATGGGAACCTCCTGATGGGTGAAAGCCGCACCGGGCTGGATGACGATCCTGCCGGCGCGGCGTGGTTGAAAGCTTATTTCTTGGCCGGGTTGGGGCCGATGCGCTTGCCGTGCTTGACGCGTTCTTCACCGCCATGGACATGGGTGACGGCATAATCGATGCCCATGCCGTAGGCGCCGGAATGTTCCTTCACCAGTGCAGTGACGGCGTCATAGGTTTCCTTGCGTGCCCAGTCGCGCTGCCATTCGAGCAGCACCTGCTGCCAGGTCACGGGAATGATGCCGGCCTGCACCATGCGGTCCATGGCATATTTATGCGCATCGACGGAGGTGCCGCCGGAGGCGTCCGCCACCATGTAGATTTCGTAATCCGCGACATCGTGGAGTGCGGAGAGCGCGAAGGTGGTGTTGCACACTTCCGTCCAGAGGCCGGAGACGACGATCTTCCTGCGGCCGGCCGCCGCATTCTTCGCCAGCGCATCGCGGACATTCTGGTCGTCCCAGGAGTTCATCGAGGTGCGCTCGAGAATGTCGTTTTCCGGGAAGACCGCGAGCAGCTCCGGAAAGGTGTTGCCGGAGAAGCTTTCCGTTTCGACCGTGGTGATGGTCGTCGGGATATTGAAAATCTTTGCCGCCTTGGCGAGGCCGACGACATTGTTCTTCAGGGTCTGGCGGTCGATCGACTGCACACCGAAAGCCATCTGCGGCTGCTGGTCGATGAAGATGAGCTGGCTGTTGGCGGGGGTAAGGACTTCGAGCTTGGACATTTTCAGTTCTCCGTTCAGGTGGTGGTTGCCGGTCTGCGGCGGTGGAAATTGAGAAGGCTTCGCCGGCCGGCTGCCCGGCGGGGGCAGCCGTCTTGAAAAGCGAGGATCTATCTTGGTCAGTGGATGCGGATCAGAGACCCGCTTTATGCTGCAAGCGGAGCGAGGTTCGCCTCGATCTGGTTGCGGAAAGGCTCGTAGCGGTTCGGCAGCTTGAGCGCTTCGCCCAGATGCGCGGTATCCTCGTCGCGGTCGAAACCGGGTTCATTGGTGGCGATCTCGAACAGGATGCCGCCCGGCGTGCGGAAATAGATCGCCCAGAAATAATCGCGGTCGATGACGGGCGTGACCTGATAGCCCGTATCCATCAGCGCCTTGCGCACTTCCAGCTGCTTCTCGCGGTTTTCGACTGCGAAGGCGATATGGTGGACCGAGCCCGCTCCCGAACGGGCAAAGGGTGTCTTGGGCAGGGCCGCAAGATCGATCGTATCTGCCCCGTTGCCGCCGGGAATGACGAAACGCGTCACATTGCCTTCAACATCAGTCCGCTCATAACCCATGAAACGCAGCAGTTCTTCGGTTGCGGCAGTGTCATGCAAATTGAACCGTGCGCCGGTGAAACCGCGTATGGCGTTGTCTTCGGAAATTCCCTCGGCCAGCCAGGCAGCACGGGCGTCGTCGCCTGTTTCGATCAGAGCAAGACCATCGCCATCGGGGCCGGTGAAGCGCAGGCGATTGGCGCCGAAGACCGTGTCGGCCTGAACGCCGGCAGCGCCTTTGGCAAGGAGACGCTCTTTCCAGAAACCCAGCGAACCCTTCGGAATGGAAAACTGCGTCTCGCCCACTTCGCCGACGCCGGGACGGCCGGCCATCATGTTGGCGAAGGGAAAATAGGTCATGACCGTGCCGGGCGTTCCCTTTTCGTCGCCGTAATAAAGGTGATAGACGCTGGGTTCGTCGAAGTTGACGGTTTTCTTCACCCGGCGCAGGCCGAGCGTATCGGTGAAGAAACTGTTGTTCTGCCGCGCATCCGACGCCATGGAGGTGACGTGGTGCAGGCCCTTGATATCCTTGATCATCGTCGGCGCCTTTCGTCTTTGGTGTGTCCGTTTCGATGGACAA
Organism: Agrobacterium sp. 22-214-1; assembly: GCF_053522465.1. Taxonomy (NCBI): domain Bacteria; kingdom Pseudomonadati; phylum Pseudomonadota; class Alphaproteobacteria; order Hyphomicrobiales; family Rhizobiaceae; genus Agrobacterium; species Agrobacterium sp. 22-214-1. The sequence goes on from NZ_JBNWCK010000004.1 coordinate 224,241, forward strand.
AGATGTAACCCGCTTGATTGCATCGCGGAATTGCAATATTTTTCTCGAATGAATTGCGATTTTTGAAATAATGGCGATGAACGATCATAAAGCTCTCAAAACCTTTCTGATGGCGGCCGAAAAGCGCAACTTCGCGCAGGTCGCCCGCGAACTGGGCATGACGGCAGCTGCCGTCACCCGTGCGATTGCCGCGCTTGAAGACGATCTGGGTGTGCAATTATTCGTCCGCACTACCCGGCAGGTTTCCTTGACGACGGACGGGGCCGTCTTCGCCGCACAGATCCAGCCGGCGGTCGAGGCCCTGGAGAATGCCCGGCGCGATGTCCGCAACGCCCATAAGGCCGATGAGGGGCGTCTGAGGATCAGCGCGCCGACATGGCTCGGCAAGACGGTGCTGCCGCCGATTCTGTCCGGCTTTCGGGAACGCTATCCGAAGATGTGCTTCGAGATTTCGCTCTCGGACGGCTTGGTCAATATCGTGGATGACGACTACGATCTGGCGATCCGCATTTCGTCGGCTCCATCGGACAAATTCACCATCTGGCGCAAGATCAGGGCCGTGCCGAGAATATTGGTGGCGGCCCCAGGCAGCCGGTTCACGCAGATGGAACATCCGGGCGAGCTGACCCCTGACGATTGCCTTGCCTATAGCGGTGAAAGCCGGCGGGAGAACTGGGTCCTGTCAGATGGCGGATCGAGCATCGCCATCTCGGCCGGCCGCGCATTCAGCGCCAATAGCGGTGAGGTTCTGGCCGATATGGCAGCGGAAGGTGCCGGTGTGGCCCTGCTGCCGGGATTTAATATCGCCGAACATATCCATAGCGGCCGGCTCGTTCATGTGCTGCCCGGCTGGGCGCCGCCCGAACTCTGGCTGACGCTTTATTATCCGCCCTATCAGGCGCTGCCACCCCGCATTGCGACTTTCTCGAAATTTTTCGAAGAGCAGTTGCCGGCGCATATGGTGATGCTGGACTAGAGCCGGCAGCCTCACACTGCCGACGCGCACGAGCGCGCCGGCCTGCGCCTGGTATAATGTGGCGGCAGCTGATAGCCTGGGCTGCCGCACATTTTCATGATCGGCTTCTACGCCAGATGCTGATTGAAGAAGGCGGCGATCCGGTCGAACGGGATCTTGTCGGCGCGATCATAAAGGTCCGTATGGTTGGCGTCCGGAATGATCACGAGTTCCTTCGGTTCGGCAGCCGCAGCGAAAGCGGTCTCGCTGAAATAGCGGGAATGCGCTTTCTCCCCATGGATGAACATCACCGGGCGCGGCGATATTTCGGCAATGTAAGTCAGGATCGGCATGTTCATGAACGACAATGGCGTCGTCTGCGTCCAGGAATTGCCCGAGTTGACGGCACGCGCATGGTAACCGCGCGGTGTCCGGTAATAGTCGTGATAATCAATCAGGAACTGCGCTTCGCCACCCTTGAGATCGTTATAAGGGGGTTGATAGGCCGGGCTTCCCTTTTCCGCATCCTGCCAGCGCTGCCGGCTCATCTGCTCCAGCGCCTGCGTGCGCTGTTCGAGGGTAACGCTGTCGTTGTAGCCTTTGGACATCACCCGCGTCATGTCATACATGGTGCTGGCCACGACTGCCTTCACGCGCTTGTCCACTGCGACGGCATTCAGCGCCATGCCGCCCCAGCCGCAGATGCCGATGACGCCGATACGCTCGCGATCCACATAGGATTGCAGCCCGATATAGTCGACCGCGGCACTGAAGTCCTCGGTATTGATATCCGGCGACGCGACGTTCCGGGGCTCACCGCCGCTTTCTCCGGTATAGGACGGATCGAACGCCAGCGTGGCAAATCCGCGCTCTGCCATGGTCTGTGCATAAAGGCCGGACGACTGTTCCTTCACGGCACCAAAGGGACCGCTGATGACAAGAGCAGCCAAAGGCGCAGCTCCGCGGTTCTTTGGCAGGTAAAGATCGCCTACGAGAGTGATGCCGTAGCGGTTCCTGAACGAGACCTTCTGGTGGTCGACATCGTCGCTCTTCGGGAAGACCTTGTCCCACGTCGAGGTTTGGGCGAAGGCCTGTGTCGTACCCGCCATCGGCACCATGCCCATTGCGGCGACGGCGATGCCCGTTGCCTTCATCAGGTTGCGCCTGCCGGTATTGCAGGTTTCACTCGTTTCGATTGGCTTGCTCATGCTGGGAACTCCTGTGGTTCGGTTCATTGGACGCGTTCAATGCGCAGCGGAAATTCCCCGGGGATATGGAGCGCTTCATAACCTTCATCGAAGCGTCCCAGCCGGATGAGGCCGGGATGCCTGTAGTCGGCATAGAACATCGCGAGATTGCCCCAGGGCATGTAATAACAAAGGTCGTAAGGCCGCTCGTTGTCGAACGGACCATGGCCTTCGACTGTCAACTTTCGAGGGAGATAGGCGATCTTCTCGTTGGAGCCGAAGTCGACGATCTTGAGATCGAGCGGAAGCATGGATGCAAAATCGCGCGCCGACGGATTGTCGTAGAGCGTCGCCATCATCGTGTTTTCTCCGAAGGTCAGTTTGATCTTCACGTCGCTCCACTCCTGATCGTTAGGGCTGTTTTTGCTCAAAGCCCGCACGGGCAAAATGAACGCGACGGCCATCGCCAGCAGGACGCGTCTGGAGGAAGAGGTGAGGCGAACATTCATGATGGCCTCCGCGCCAGCCGCCAGGCGACAAAAGACGCAAGCGAGGAGCCGCAGAGCAGCAATGCGCTCAACGTGAAGGCGGACCACCAGCCGAAACTGTCGAATAAAATTCCGCCGACAGAGGCCCCCGCCGTGATCGCCAGTTGAATGACCGCAACCTGCAGCCCGCCGCCGGCCTCGGCATCATCGGGCAGAATGCGGCTCAGCCAGGTGCCCCAGCCAACCGGTGCGGCGGTTCCAAGAAAACCCCAGCCGACAAGGGCGGCGACGACTGGACGTTCCGCTTCGCCAAAGACGACCATGGAGAGCGCGATACCGGCCATCATCATCGGAATGACCACAAGAATGCTGAAGAGACGGCGTTGCAGCAGCCGACCGATGACCCATGTTCCCACCGCTCCGGCCAATCCCATCACCAGCAGAAGCAGCGACAGCACCGTGATTTCGACCCGCGTGACCTGTTCGAGAAAGGGCCGCAGATAGGTGAAAAGTGCGAACTGCCCCATGAATAACAGCAGGATCGCGATCATGCCCGCTGCGACGGCTGGACGTCCAAGCAGCCTGAAGACATTCGTGGATGCGCAGTCGCGCCGCGGCGGGAGTTCCGGCAGGACGATCCATTGCCACAGGAGCGCAAGCAGGCCGATCGGCACGACAAGAAAGAAGGCGCCGCGCCAGCCGATATAGGCGCCCAGCAGGCTGCCGAGCGGGGCGGAAACCGTTGCCGCGACCGCATTGCCGGCATTCAGCAGGGCAAGCGCTTTCGGCACCTGGGCATGGGAGACAAGACGCATCACGATGGCGGTGGACATCGACCAGAAGCCGCCGATCGAAATGCCGAGCAAGGCGCGGCCAAGCATCAGAACCGGGAAAGACGGTGCAAGGGTGACCACTATGCCGGACAACATCAGCAGCGCCGTCAGGCCGAGCACGACAACACGCCGGTCGAGCCGCCGGGTCAGGCCGGCAATGAACAGGCTGGTGATGACCGCAAAGATGCCGGAGACGGAGATCGCCTGCCCCGTATTGCCTTCCGAAACACCGAGATCGGCGGCGATCGGCGTCAGCAGGCTGACGGGCATGAATTCCGAAGCGATCAATACGAAGGCGCAGAGCGTCATGCAAAGCACGGCGCTCCATGCCGCGCGCCTGCTGCCCATCTCTTCGTCATAAGTGAGTGTCATTCGCCCAGATCCCACTAAAATCCCGGTTTCTTTCAATGGCGGCAAGATATTGCCGGGCGACTTTGCGGACAATCCATGCTAATTCGCATGGACTTATCGAAATTCAATATTAATTGGTGAGGTTTGATGCAGCGAGAGGACATGAAGGATCTCCTCTGGTTCATGGAGGTTGCGAAGGAGCGGAGCTTCACAAAGGCTGCGGCGACGCTTGGAACATCGCAGTCGACATTGAGCTACACAATCAAGCAGCTGGAAGCCCGGCTGGGCGTGCGGCTCCTGACGCGGACGACACGCAGCGTGGCCACCACGGAAGCCGGCGAGCGCCTGTTTTGGTCCATCGCTCCGCGATTTCAGGGGATCGAGGCGGATCTGGCGGACCTCGTCGCCTTTCGTGAAAAACCCTCAGGCACCGTGCGCCTCACATTGTCCGATCACGCCCTGCAAACGACCGTCTGGCCGAAGCTGAGCCGCGTGCTCACCAACTATCCTGACATCCATGTCGAACTCTATAGCGACAATGGCATGCGCAATATTGTCGAGGACCGCTTCGATGCCGGCGTGCGACTGGGTGAGAGCGTCGACAGGGACATGATTGCCGTCAGGATCGGTCCGGACTGGCGTCTCCGGGCCGTGGCTTCGCCGGACTATTTCGCCAGACACGGCATCCCTGCCACACCCCAGGATCTGGTCGGCCATGTCTGCATCAATACGCGTCAGGCCACCTGGGGCGGATTTTACACCTGGGAGTTTGAAAAGGACGGGCGAGAACTGCGGGTCAGAGTTGACGGGCAACTCAGCTTCAACTCATCGATCTCCCAGATCGACGCGGCGATGAAAGGCTACGGGATCGCATATATTCCCGAAGACCTTGTCGAGGAGCACATCGCCGAAGGGAGATTGCAGGCGGTTCTGGACAATTGGAGCGCACCCTTCACCGGCTATCACCTCTATTACGCCAGCAGGCGCCAGATGTCTCCGGCGATGAAGGTAATCATCGAAGCCCTGCGCCATCATGCCTGATACCGGGGATTGAAGTCTTACCCAGGGGCAGCTGGGTCAAACCAAACCAGCCCGTCATTGGTGGCGGGTCATTGCGCCTTGGACACCCGGTTTCCCCCATCGGCACATCGCCGAATCATCGCACGAGCCGTGCCCGCCCGTCCGAAGCATTGCCGTGGCCCGGAAACCGGAAATAACAGCTTCCGCTTTAAAAAAACCAACTACACGGCACCCGAAATAAAGGCGACAAAGCAAAGCATTGTCCGATTCTGGCAGCCGTTACATAGGTGGGTCAGCTCCCGGCAAGAAGCGCAGGACAGTTTTAGACGAATATAACGGTCAAACCCGTGCGCTCTCGCCCCTCCAAACGGACACTACTTATCCGTGAGCGGTCACGTCTGATTGCCCGCAGTGGAAGCTGATCGAATCGACAGTTAGCTTCGTGATTTTATACTCTATAAGACTCTAAGATACGCAAACATCAAGAATAAAATGCGCCGCCTCCAAATATTAACTAGGCTTTAAATGTTGGCCTGATATGACACGCACGTCGCGAAAATCTTAAGCGGCAGAAATTATTAAGCGGCATTCGCACAAGCTAGCGTGGAAAATCCGGGCCCCCTTCTCCGGCTCGAATTGCATGATGCGTTTCCAGCGCAGGTTCACATGAGCCATGTTCTCCACAATTTCGCTTTATTTGCGGATGTCGGACCGCTGTCATCACGGGCAGTGTCTGGCAGCAGATAGGCGTGACCAGTCGCCATCCGGTAAAGGACACGTTCATGACTTCGATTCTCTCCTCACTGTCTGCTGTGCAGATTTCCAAGCTTTCCACCTCCACGATCGCCAGCCTAACCTCGGAAGACGTGAATGCGCTGGACAGCACCAAGATCAAGGCCCTCTCGTCGTCTCAGATCGCTTCTTTGAGCACAGATAACCTTGCTCTTTTCAGCTCTGAAGATCTCCGCGCCATTTCGGTAAGCGCCTTCAAGGGCCTGACGCTGACCCAGATCGCAAAGCTGAGCTCGGCTCAGATCAGCGGCCTGTCGGCGTCTCAGGTTACGGCGCTTTATACCAGCCAGATCGACGCCCTCTCAACCGACCAGATCAAGGCTCTCAACTCGGCTCAGGTCGCCGGTCTCAGCTCCGCACAGGTTGCGACCCTCAACAGCAGTGAACTGGCGCTGTTCTCTTCCGACGAAATCAAGGCCATCAGCGCCAACGCCATCGCCGGCCTGTCCGCAGCAGCGCTCGCTGCTCTCAGCACCGAAAACGCCGCCGCCCTGACAAAGTCTCAGATCGCCGCCCTGTCTTCGACGCAGCTTAACGCCCTGTCCTCCGATAGCCTTGCCACCTTCTCCGCCGACGAGATCAAGGCTATCAGCACCAAGCTCCTCGCCGGCCTCGACGTCAGCAAGCTGAGCACCGGCAACATCGCCGCCCTGAGCAGAACGCAGATTTCGGCGCTTTCTTCCGCACAGTTCGCGGCCCTCTCGACGGACCAGATCAAGGCCCTCAACTCCGATCAGGTCGCCGGTCTCAGCTCCGCTCAGGTCGCAACCCTGAACAGCAGCGAGCTGGCACTGTTCTCGACCGATGAAATCAAGGCCATCAGCGCCAATGCAGTCGCCGGCCTTTCCCTGGCTGGTCTCGGGACTGAAAACGCCGCCGCCCTGACCAAGACGCAGATCGCCGGCCTGTCTTCGACACAGCTTAACGCCCTGTCTTCCGAGAGCCTTGCCACTTTCTCCACCGATGAAATCAAGGCCATCAGCACCAAGGCCCTCGCCGGCCTCGACGTCACCAAGCTGAGCACCGGAAACATTGCCGCGCTGAGCAGAACGCAGGCGGCGGCACTGTCCTCTGCACAGTTTGCAGCCCTGTCGACCGACCAGATCGCGGCCCTCAACTCCGATCAGGTCGCAGGCCTTAGCTCCGCACAGATCGCGACCCTCAGCAGCAGCGAACTGGCACTGTTCTCGACCGACGAGATCAAGGCGATCAGCGCTAACGGCATTGCCGGTCTTTCCGCCGCTGCACTCGCCGCTCTCAGCACCGAAAATGCCGCTGCACTGACCAAGACGCAGATCGCCGGCCTGTCTTCGACGCAGCTTAATGCCCTGACTTCCGATAGCCTTGCCACCTTCTCCACCGACGAGATCAAGGCCATCAGCGCCAGAGCCCTTGCCGGCCTCGACGCCAGCAAGCTGAGCACCGGCAACGTCGCCGCCCTGAGCAGAACGCAGGCCGCAGCACTGTCCTCGGCACAGTTCGCAGCCCTGTCGACCGACCAGATCAAGGCCCTCAACTCCGATCAGGTCGCCGGCCTCAGCTCCGCACAGGTAGCGACCCTCAACAGCAGCGAGCTGGCACTGTTCTCGACCGATGAAATCAAGGCGATCAGCGCCAACGCCGTTGCTGGCCTTTCCGCAGCAGCGCTCGCTGCTCTCAGCACCGAAAATGCCGCTGCACTGACCAAGACGCAGATCGCCGGCCTGTCTTCGGCACAGCTCAACGCCCTGACTTCCGATAGCCTTGCCACCTTCTCGACCGACGAGATCAAGGCGATCAGCACCAAGGCCCTTGCCGGCCTCGACGTCACCAAGCTGAGCACCGGCAACGTCGCTGCCCTCAGCAAAACGCAGATCACGGCACTGTCCTCGGCACAGTTCGCAGCCCTGTCGACCGACCAGATCAAGGCCCTTGGCTCGGAACAGGTTTCCGGCCTCAGCTCCGCTCAGGTCGCAACCCTGAGCAGCGCCGAACTGGCACTGTTCTCGACCGATGAAATCAAGGCCATCAGCGCCAATGCTGTCGCCGGCCTTACCCTGGCTGGTCTCGGCACCGAAAATGCCGCTGCACTGACCAAGACGCAGATCGCCGGCCTGTCTTCGGCACAGCTCAACGCCCTGACTTCCGATAGCCTTGCCACCTTCTCGA
>NZ_JBNWCK010000004.1:232114-382935 GCF_053522465.1 Agrobacterium sp. 22-214-1
CCGACGAGATCAAGGCGATCAGCACCAAGGCCCTCGCCGGCCTCGACGTCACCAAGCTGAGCACCGGCAACGTCGCCGCCCTCAGCAAAGCACAGGCGGCAGCGCTCTCTTCGGCACAGTTCGCAGCTCTGTCGACCGATCAGATCAAGGCCCTCGGTTCGGAGCAGGTCTCCGGTCTCAGCTCCGCTCAGATTGCGACCCTGAGCAGCGCCGAACTGGCTCTGTTCTCGACCGATGAAATCAAGGCCATCAGCGCCACCGCCATCGCCGGTCTTACCCTGGCTGGTCTCGGCACTGAAAACGCCGCCGCTCTGACCAAGACGCAGATCGCCGGCCTGTCTTCGACGCAGCTTAACGCTCTGTCCTCCGACAGCCTTGCCACCTTCTCGACCGACGAGATCAAGGCGATCAGCACCAAGGCCCTCGCCGGCATCGACGCCAGCAAGCTGAGCACCGGCAACGTCGCCGCCCTCAGCAAAGCACAGGCGGCAGCGCTCTCCTCGGCGCAGTTCGCAGCCCTGTCGACCGACCAGATCGCAGCCCTCAACTCCGATCAGGTCTCCGGCCTCAGCTCCGCGCAGATCGCGACCCTGAACAGCACTGAACTGGGCCTCTTCTCGACCGACGAGATCAAGGCCATCAGCGCCAATGCCATCGCAGGCCTTTCCACCGCTGCCATCGCTGGTCTCAGCAGCAGCCAGGCCGGTGCACTCTCAGCCCAGCAGCTGAGCACAATGAACGATGCACAGGTCGAGGCGGTCATCAAAGCCTACAGGGCAGTATAAGCCTTAAACGACCCGACAAAACCTGCGACGCGGCTCAGGCCGCGTCGTAACATTTTAATTGCAGAATGCCCCAGAGGACATTCAGTATCTGTCATGGCAAAAATATCCGTCATCATCCCGGCCTATAACATGGCCAGTCTTATCGGCGAGACACTCGACAGTGTTCTGCGCAATGAAACCGAGATGGATATCGTCGTCGTCGACGATGCCTCCACCGACAATACCTGCGACATCGTCGAGCAACACATCGCGCGGCACGACAATATAAGGCTGATGCGCAGCGAGACGAACACCGGGCCGGGCGTTGCCCGCAACAGGGCGCTGGCGACCATCGACAGCGAATATTGCCTGTTTCACGATGCTGACGACCTCCTGCATGAAGGAGCCGTCGATACCGTTCTGCCCTTGATGGATGAGACGAATATCGATGTCGCCGCATTCAGATATAGCGTGCTGAGAACGGCCGATGGTCCTGCCGGAGAAATGGCGCCTATCGACAAGAATATCTGGGATAGCGTCCTCGGCAGCCGCGACAGCGCAATGATCGACCTCGACTCGACCGCGCAATTCCTGGTGACGATCAATTACCCGTGGAACAAGATACTGCGGACATCTTTCATTCGCCGGACGAACTGGCGATTCTCCACGGCGCGGATCAACGAAGATATCCTGCCGCATTGGGCGGTCTATATGAATGCCGGACGGTTTCTGGCCATTAACAGCAGCCTGACAACACACCGCCTCGTCCCGGGGCGGGAGCAACATACGAGCACGTTCGACGAGCGCCGGCTTGAGATGTTCGCGGCGCTGAGAGACATCGAAAAGCTTTTCCTGGACAATCCGATCTTCAGGGCAAAATATTACCCGATCTTCATCGTCTTCAAGGCGGGTTTGCTGGAATGGGCGGCCAAGCAGATGCGGCAGGACCTGCACGGTCTTTTCCGCGAATATGTCGCACATTCATATCAATACTTCACGGATGAAGACTTCGACAGTGTCTATCGGATCAACCCGTCGATCGCGCTGGCGAGCTACAGGATGAAATACTCTCATCGTTAGACATGAGAGCGATCCTTACTGCGGCATGACAGCATCAATCTCCCGGAAGCCGGCGCCTGACCGGGAGGAAACTTCGTCCGGCCACGCCACCGGCTGATCTGGGCAAGCAACCCCGCTTCAAACACATCCAGCCACAGGCAAGTTACCTGCGATAGCTAAGGACGGCCCATCAACAGGCTGTTCTTATCTTCGACCCTTTGTCGCTTGCCGCAGGATGTCATGACCGCCAATCCCGTCTCACCTTCAAACGACGCCGCCGCTCCCAGCGCCCTTGATCTTGCGCGGAACCAGCGGATGAGTCTCATGGATCTGCTGAGCGTAACCGAGGCGCTCAGTGCTGCCGGTCAGCGAGCCGCGGCTGCGGAACTCTACAAGACCTGGGTTGCGTTCAACGACAACAATCCCGTCATTCATCTCGCCTATTTCAACTATGCCGTTGCGCTCAGCCAGCTTGGCGACCGCGCGGGCGCCGTCCAGGCGTTCCGCGCCTGTTTGAAGGCCAATCCGCAATTCGCTCCCGGTTACATCAATCTCGGTCGTGTCCTCGAAGATAGCGGGTTGATCGGCCAGGCCGTGGAACAGTGGTCGCATTATGCCGAAACGACGAAGCACCTCGACGCCGAAGCGATCGGCCATCGGCACATGGCCCTGCAGAACATCGGCCGGGTTCTTGAAGGCGCCGGAAAGCTCGAGGACGCTGAAACCGCTCTGCTGCAGGCATTCGAGCTGCGGCCGGAATTGCCGGAGGCAGGCCAGCACTGGGTGTCGTTGCGGCAGCGCCAGTGCAAGTGGCCGGTGCTTGCTCCTTCAAACCACGTCTCTGCGCGCAAGATGCTCGATGCGATGTCCTCGCTGACGCTGAGCTGTTACGCCGACGATCCTATGTTCCAGCTGGCCAAGGCATACCGCTATAGCAAAACGGTGGTCGGCACGCGGCCGGACCTCAGCCGTTTTCCGCGCAGGTCGCCGAAGCTGAAGTCCGGAACCGGTGAACGACTGCGCGTCGGTTACCTCTCGTCGGATCTTCGGGATCATGCCGTGGGCTTCGCTCTCTGCGAGGTTCTGGAATTGCATGACAAGGACAGCCTTGAGGTCTTCGCCTATTATTGCGGTAACGTCCGCAACACGGACAGCACGCAGGAGCGGATCAAGGCAGCGGTCCATTGCTGGCGGGATATCCATGGCCTGGACGATGCCGCTGCGGCCTCGCAGATCATCTCCGACGAAATCGATATTCTGATCGACGTGAACGGCTACACCAAGGACGCGCGCACGAAGATTTTCGCCTATCGCCCCGCGCCGGTCATCGTCAGTTTCTGCGGTTACCCGGGATCGATGGGAAGCCCGTTCCATCAGTACCTGATTTCGGACGGCTACATGATCCCGCCGGAGAACGACATCTATTACTCCGAAAAGGTCCTGCGCATCGCCTGCGACCAGCCGCTAGACCGCAAGCGGCCCATCGCCGCCCGGCCAAGCCGGGCCGAGGTCGGATTGCCGGAGGATGCGTTCGTCTATGCCAGCTTCAACGGCATGCAGAAGATTACCGAAAGCTGCTTTGCGCGATGGATGACGATCCTGTCGCAGACGCCGGGCAGCCTGTTATGGCTGCTGGCAGGCGATGAAGACGTCAATCAGCACCTGCAGGCCATCGCAGAAAAAAGCGGCGTCTCACCTGACCGGCTCGTCTTTGCGCCGAAGGTTCCGAACCCGCAGCACATCGCCCGTATCGGCGTTGCCGATCTGTTTCTGGACACGTTCCCCTATGGCGCTCACTCCACGGCCGCGGACGCCATAACATCCGGCCTGCCCGTCCTCACCATGTCCGGCAAGACATTTGCGGCACGCTTCTGCGGCAGCATCGTCACCGCAGCGGGCGTTCCGGAAATGATTTGTTCTTCGCCGGAAGACTATGTCGCCCGCGCCATCGGTTTCGAACGCGACCGGAAGAAGCTTCTGGAGGTCAGGGAATCGATCGCCCGACAGCGGGATACCAGCGTATTGCGGGATATTCCCGCTCTGGCGCGCCGTCTCGAAGAGCTGTTCTGGCAAATGCAGGGCGAATGCGAACGCGGCGAGACGCCGGTGCCGGATCTTGGCAATCTCGATCTTTATTACGAGCTGGGCGCGGAAGCCGTTTTCGAGAACATAGAGTTCGAAGACGAGCAGAGCTATCGCAATCGCTATCTCAAGAAACTCGCCCAATGGCACGACTATTCGCCAATTCCCTATGACAATCGCCTCTGGCGGAAACCGGATAACTGAGCAGGGGATAGTCTCGACCGGCCGGGGCATGCGCTGCACGGCACCTCTTCGATGCAAATCTCGACCGCCCGCCGGGCGACATATGAACGGGACTGATTACCAATGTTCGCGGACGAAAGAATTGTCATTGTGGGCGCCGGGCTTTCCGGCGCGGTCATCGGCCGGGAGCTGGCGCTGGCAGGCCACAGGGTCGATATCGTCGATGCCCGCGATCACATTGCCGGCAATTGCCACACCGAACGCGACGGTGAGACCGGCGTTATGGTGCATGTTTACGGTCCACATATTTTCCATACCGACGACAAGGAAGTCTGGGACTATGTGAACAGCTTTCAGACATTCATGCCTTACAAGAACCGGGTCAAAACGACGAGCGGCGAGCGCGTCTATTCGCTGCCGGTCAATCTGCACACGATCAACCAGTTCTTCGGCAGGAATTTCCGGCCAGATGAAGCCAGAGCCTTCATCGAGGAAAAGGCCGACAAGTCGATTACTGATCCACAGACCTTCGAAGAGCAGGCGTTGCGCTTCGTCGGCCGCGATCTCTATGAAGCCTTCTTCAAGGGATACACCGAGAAACAATGGGGCTGCTCGCCGACGCAACTGCCGGCCTCGATCCTGAAACGCCTGCCCGTGCGCTTCAACTATGACGACAACTACTTTTTCCACAAATATCAGGGCATGCCGGAAACCGGCTATACCGATATGATCGAACGCATCCTCGATCATCCGAACATCAGCGTCAAACTTGGCACACATTTCCAGCGCGCCGAAGCGCCTGCCTCTGCACACGTCTTCTATTCCGGTCCGCTCGACGGCTATTTCGACTTCGAATTCGGCCGTCTGGCGTATCGGACGCTTAATTTCGAACGCTTCACCTATGACGGCGACTACCAGGGCTGTGCGGTGATGAATTATGGCGACGTTTCGGTGCCCTTTACCCGCATCACGGAACACAAGCACTTTTCTCCGTGGGAAGACCATACCGGCTCCGTCTGCTACAGGGAGTTCTCCCATGAATGCGGCCCGCAGGACATTCCCTACTATCCCATCCGGCTGGTCGAGGACAAAGAACAGCTCGCCGAATATGTGGCGCGCGCCGAACGGGAAGCGTCGGTAACCTTTGTCGGGCGGCTCGGGACCTATCGTTATCTCGACATGGATGCGACCATTCGCGAGGCGCTCGACACCGCCCGGCTCTATCTCGCCCGGCGAGCGGAGGGCGCTCCCATGCCGGCATTTCTGCATTCACCCGTTTGAGGCGGACACGCTCGTTCTCTTCCATAAATGCAGGCACTTAACGCTCCGGCGGCCGAAGCGTAGCAACTTCAGGTTCAGGCAAGCCCGATTGCGTACTCAACATCTGAAAAATGGTGGACCTGAGTAACCGATGCCCCTCCGGGGGGGCTCGGGCGGAAAATCCACCTGTTGGGCCTGGACTTTAGGATTTTTCAGACATGACGTCGATCATTTCTTCCCTGAACGTCAATCAGATCAGATATCTTTCGACAGAGGCGGTCGCGGCCTGGACAACCGACGACGTGGCGTCGCTTTCCACAACGCAGATCAAAGCGCTCTCGTCGGCCCAGATCGCGGCACTGGATGTGGAGGATGTCAAAGTCCTCAACTCACAACAGTTGAGCGCCATTTCGCAGGGCGCCATCGTTGGCTTGACACTGGATCAGCTCAATATTCTCGATCAGTACGCCATCAAAAGCCTGAATTCGAGCCAGATTTCTGCGCTCACCACCACCCAGCTCCATGCCCTGACGACGGAACAGGCGGAGGCTTTGACCTCATCTCAGGTGCGCGCCCTCAATGCGACGCAAATTGCCGCCCTGAGCGCGGAAGATATAGCGACGTTCTCAACCGCCGACATCGCCGCAATCACGAGCAAAGCCATGCCGGGCTTGAGCACCGAGGTGATCGCAGGGCTGACCCCGGATCAGATCGCGGCCCTGAGCACGAGCGCCGTTGCGAGCCTGACGACCGACCAGATCGCGGTCCTGAACCCGGAACAGGCCGAAGCCCTGTCGCCGGCGCAGGTCAAAGTGCTGAGCTCGATGCAACTCGCTGCCCTCGGCACAGACGATATAGCGACATTCTCGACCGCCGACATCGCGGCGATTACCGTCAAGGCCATGCCGGGCCTCAGCACCGAGGCAATCGCAGCATTTAGCCCGGATCGGATCGCCGCCCTCAGCGCAAGCACGATTGCCGGTCTGACGATCGACCAGATCGAAACCCTGAGCACCGCCCAGATCGCCGCATTGACCACGGCGCAGATTGCCGCACTCAAGACGACGCACATTGCCGCCTTAAGCACCAGCCAGGTCGAAGCCCTGTCGCCGGAACAGGTGAGGTCGCTGAGCGCGGCGCAATTCGTGGCCCTGAGCGCGGAAGACATCGCGACATTCTCAACCGCCGATATAGCGGAGATCACCGGCAAAGCCATGCCCCGTCTGGGCACGGAGACGATCAGCACGCTGACCAAAGAGCAGATCGCCGCATTGACGACGGCCCAGATGAACGCCCTCGGCGTAGCGCAGTTCCAGGCCTTGAGCGCTGCTCAGATCGAGGCCCTGTCAACCGCTCAGATTGCCGCCCTCAGCACCGGCGTGGTCGCAAACCTGATAGCCGACCAGATCGAAGCCTTCAGCACCCAGCAGGTGGAGGCCCTGTCCTCGGCACAGGTGAAGTTGCTGAGCTCGATCCAGCTTGCGGCCCTGAGCGCGGAGGACATAGCAACATTCTCGACCGCCGATATCGCGGCGATCACCGGCAAAGCCATGTCCGGCCTGAGCGCGGATGCAATCGCGGCGCTGTCCACCGCCCAGATCGCCGCCCTGACCACCAGCGCCATTGCCGGCCTGACGGCCGATCAGATCGAAGTTCTGAGCACCGAGCAGGTCGAGGCGCTGTCGCCGACGCAGGTGAAGTCCCTGAGTTCAGCGCAGCTTGCAGCCCTGAGCATCGAGGATTTGGCGACATTCTCGACCGCCGATATCGCAGCGATCACGAATAAAGCCATGTCGGGCTTGAACACCGATGTTATCGCGGCCTTCACCACGGCTCAGATCGGCGCCCTCACCACCAGCGCCATTGCCGGCCTCACTTCCGATCAGATCGAAGCCCTGAGCGGCAATCAGGTCAGCCTTCTATCCACCGCGCAGATCAAGGCGTTGAGCTCGGTTCAGGTCGCCGCCCTGGGCAACGATGTGGCCGCCCTGTCCACCAGCCAAACGGCCATGTTGAGCACATCGGGCATCAAGGGCCTGACCAGCGATCAGGTTGCGGCCCTCAGCATCGATCAGTTCGCGGCCCTGACCACGGCCCAGATCGCGGCTTTCGGCTCGGGACAGATTGCGGCATTGAGCACGGACAATATAGCATCGCTTTCCGTGGCCCAGCTTGCGGCAATGAGCACCTCCGGCATCCTCGGACTTTCGACCGGCCAGATCGCCGCCCTCAGCACCGATCAGGTTTCCAGGCTGTCGACCAAGCAGATGGCGCGGTTGAGCGCGGCACAAATTGCCACCCTCGGCACAGACGACATAGCCGCTCTTTCGACAGCCCAGATCGCCTCCCTGAGCGCTGCGGGCATTACGGGACTAAGCGCGCAGCAGCTGGCGACCCTCACCACCAGCCAGGCCGAAGCCTTAACGAGCGCGCAGATCGTCAATCTCGGCTCCACACAGATTTCGCAGCTGGGGACGGACGATCTGGCGAAATTCACAACCAAGGACATCGCCGCGATCACGTCCAGCGCAATCGCAGGACTGTCGGCAGAAACCCTCGCTTCCCTGACGACAACCCAGATTGCCGCCCTGAATGTACAAAGCATCGGTGCGTTGAGCACCGCGCAGATCGCCGCCTTGAGTATCGCCCAGGTCGAAGCCTTGACCACCGCCCAGGTCGGCGCTCTCAGCTCGAAACAGATCGCCGCCTTGAGCGCGGACGACATTGCGACATTCTCGACCAAGGATATCGCCGCGATCAGTTCCAGTGCGATCGCCGGATTGTCGGCAGAGACCATCGCCTCCCTGACGACAGCGCAGATTGCCGCCCTGAACGTGCAAAGCATCGGTGCGTTGAACACCGCGCAGATCGCCGCCCTCAGCACCGCTCAGGTCGAGGCCTTGACCAGCGCCCAGGTCGGCGCTCTCAGCTCGACGCAGGTAGCGGTCCTGAGCGCGGAGGATATGGCGACGTTCTCGACCAAGGACATTGCCGCCCTCAGTTCGAATGCCATTCCGGGCCTGTCCACGCAAACCATAGCGTCGCTGACAACAGCGCAGATCGCAGCGCTGAGTACGGCTGGCATTGGCGGGTTGAGCACCGGACAGGTCGCAGCGCTTACTGGCGATCAGGTGGACGCCCTGACCAGTACCCAAATCGCGGCACTCACCTCCAAACAGGTTGCGGCCTTGAGCGTGGCTGACATCGCCTCGCTTTCAGCAGTCCAGATAGCCGCCTTCAGCACTGCGGGCATAACGGGCCTGACCACTGACCAGATCGCAGCCCTCGACACCGCGCAGGTCGAGGCTTTGACCGATACACAGGTCGGTGCTCTCAGCTCGAAACAGATTGCGGTCTTGGGTACGGACGATATGGCAACGTTCTCGACCAAGGACATTGCTGCGATCAGTTCAAATGCCATCCCGGGCTTGTCAACGGAAACCATAGCATCGCTGACCACGGCCCAGGTCGCGGCCTTGAGTGCGGCTGGCGTTGGAGGGCTGAACACCGGGCAGGTCGCCGTCCTGACGAGCGATCAAGTCGACGCCCTGATCAGTATTCAGGTCGGCGCCCTCACCTCCAGACAGGTTGCCGCCCTCAGCGTGGCCAGCATCGCCTCGCTTTCGGCAACCCAGATAGCCGCCCTCAGTACGGCGGGCATAGCGGGCCTGACCACCGATCAGATCGCCGCTCTCAACACCGCTCAGGTCGAGGCCTTCACCAGTGCTCAGATCGGCGTCCTCAGCGCAAAACAGATTGCGGCCCTCAGCGCCGGTGGCCTTGATACATTTACCGCCGCCGAGCTGGCTGTCATCAGCTCGAGCGCGATCTCGGGCCTGTCGACAGCGGCAATCGCTTCGCTGACGACGGCGCAGATCGCAGCCCTCGGCGCGGCGGCAGTACCCGGCCTGACCACCGCCCAGATCGCGGCCCTCGGCACCGGTCAGGTGGATGCCCTCACCAGCGCCCAGATCGCCGCCCTCACCTCCAGGCAGGTTGCGGCTCTGAGCGTCGCCAGTATCGCCTCGCTCTCGGCAGCCCAGATCGCCGCCCTCAGCACGGCGGGCACGGCGGGCCTGACCACCGATCAGATCACGGCCCTCGACACCCTTCAGGTCGAGGCCCTGACCAGCAGTCAGATCGGCACTTTCAGCTCGAAACAGATCGCGGCCCTCAGCGCCGGCGATCTCGATACATTCACTGTCGCCGAGCTGGCCGCCATCAGTTCGAATGCGGTCGCGGGCCTGTCGACAGCGACCATCGCCTCGTTGACGACCGCTCAGATCGCCGCGCTGGGCGCGGCGGCAATACCGGGCCTGACCACGGATCAGATCGCGGCTCTCGGCACCGGTCAGGTAAGCGCACTGACCAATGCGCAGATCGGCGCCCTCACCTCCAAACAGGTTGCGGCCCTGAATACGGCCGACATCGCCTCCCTTTCCGTCAGCCAGATAGCGGCTCTGGACGCCAAGGCGATTGCGGGCCTTGGCAGCGCACAGACCGGCGCGTTGAGCATTGAACAGGTCCAGACATTATCCACCCGGCAGATAGCATCGCTGAATTCGGATGCGCTCAAGGGCCTGTCCGCGGAGATGCTGGAAACCTTCTCGACGGAGGAACTCGCGGCTATCGGCTCAAGCGCGATAAAGGGACTGTCCACGGACTTTATCGCCGCTCTTTCCACCGCCGAGGTTGCGGCCCTGAGCACGGCTGGCGTCGCCGGATTGACCAGCGATCAGATCAATGCCCTCGGCAAGGACCAGATCGAAGCACTCTCCACCAGCCAGATCGCCGCATTGAGTTCGGCCGGACTTGCGGGATTGACGGCGGATGATCTGGATGCATTCTCGACCGGCGAACTCGCCGCCATCAGTTCGACGGCGATAAAGGGACTGTCCGCCACCGTCGTGGCCTCCCTGTCGTCTCAGGAGATCGCCGCATTGACGACGGGCCAGGTGGCTGCGCTGAGCTACGGTCAGGTCGCGGCGATGGGGTCCGCGCAAATCGGAGCGCTGTCACTGTCACAGGTCAGCGTCCTCAACGCGCTGCAGGCAGCCGCGCTTGGCGGCGACGACCTGACGGCATTTTCCACCGAGCAGATCATCAGCCTGAGTTCGAGCGCGATCTCGGGATTGGGCACCGGTACGCTCGCTGCCCTGACGGCATCCCAGGCGGCGGCCTTCACGCCAGGCCAGGTCGCCGCCATGACATCGGCGCAGGTTACGGCCTTGAACAGCGCCAAGACCACCAACAGCTCTGTGCAGGATATCGCCTCCCTGATCTCAACCACCGACGAGACGACTTCGACCCAGGACAGCGCGACCAGCACCTCAGTGGAGGCTTCGAGTGAAACGCAGGAGGCGTCCGACGTCGCTGCAACCATTTTGTCCTATCTGGACGTCTGACTTTAGCCTGCGAATAGGGAAATAACCGGGCCGGGATAGCTGCCGTCGCCTGATGGCAGCCGCCATTTCGCCGGCTCATCAACCATGCGTCGGTTTGCGTTCAGACCGGGGCCGGGCTGCTCGTCGCTGGCGCAAGGTTCCGTGCGATTTCTCCGGCAACGAAGATCGCATGCTCGGTAACCTGGGGCAGGCCCATCAGCTCACCGAAGGTTCCGCGCGCCAGCGGACCGCCGATCAGCAGCGTTTCAATGGCCTGGCCGCGGCTATCGATGGCGCGGGATCGCTCGTCGCAGTGGATGCCCAGCCCCGTCGGGCAAAAGGTCAGAAGACCCGCCTGCTCCAGACCGGAAAGAAAAGCCTGCGATTTCAGAATTCCACCATGGGCGGGACCGGTCGTCACGACAATCGCATCGACATCGAGCCGCGCGATGTCCCTTTTACCGCGAAACCGCAGATCGACATGCAACGAACCGTCTTCGCCAGCCTTTGCGGACACAAGCGACCCGGCGACGATCTGTAACCGGCCCGAAATTATGGCCTCATCCAGAAGTTTCTCCACCTGCGGCGCGATCCTGAACCGGTGCGCGTCCCAGAAGGGCCGCAGCCACCGCACCACCCTGCGCTTTTCGATCAGCGGAAGGTTCCGCCATATGTCGCGTCCCTGCAGGCGAACGGCGTCCAGAACGCCATGCCAGCTCGCACCGCCCGCCTGCGACACTCGTACAGCCTCTCGAATCCGCCGCAATAGTTCCGACGCGCTTTTGGACGGCGGATCGACAAAATCGCCGTAGGGTTCCTGCGGCAAGGCCGGATGGCCACGCGACCGCAAGCCGCGGCGCGACAGCGAGACGACCCGCGCATGATGGCCGCGCCGGTGGAGCGCGGCAAAGGCATCAGCCGCGGTCAAGCCATTGCCGACGATCAGAATGCGGTCACCCGCAGCGATATTTTCCAGCGCAGCGTCCGCATTCAAGTCCGCCACCAGTTTCGGATGACCGGCAAGCGGTTTCAACACCTGCGGAAGCGCCGGCGGCGGATGGCTTGTCGCAACCACCACGATGTTCGCGAAGTGGCTATCGCCGTCTGCGGTTTGCAGCTCCCAGCCATCCGCATGGCGGGCCACATGTTCCACAGTGCTGCGCCTGTGCTCAACGATGCCAGCATCCAGCAGGGGCGCGATCTCGGCCGCGACATACGCGCCGAAGACCCTGCGTTGCGGATAGGCCTGCCCGTCGGGCAAAACCGCTGCTGCATCGCCCGCAAGCGCGTTCGACCTGTCGAGATAATGGAGGAAATTATCCGGATCATCAGGATAAAGCGTCATGCGCCCGGCCGGCACGTTGATCCGGTTGGCCGGCTCCGGCGTGGAATAGGCAAGCCCCGCACCCAATGCCGCTCTCGGCTCGAACACGACGATCCGCACATTTTCGAACGCCCCAGCGGCTCGATGGAGATGAAGGGCAATCGCTGTCCCGCTAAATCCACCGCCTATGATGGCGATAATGGCATTCTTCCGGCTCACTGACATTTCAACTCACGCGATCTCGGCGGCACGCCCCGAATAACGTCCAATTTTAGCAGCCGGGATGAAAAATTCACAGCGATGCGTGTCAGGCCGCGCAGGTTCGAACGTATTCGTCCCGTCCGGTTCGGCTGCGGCACTTTCGGCGGATGAGCGGCAAAGGCCGCCGCTCCACCTTTTCTGCCTGCGTTATTCGGCTGCAATCGCCGCGCTTTCTTCGGCCCCTTCGAGTGCGCGCACCAGCGGAATGACGTGCTTGCCGAAATACTCGACCTCCTCCTGGAAATGCAGGAAACCGAGCAGGATGAGATCGGCGCCGGCGCGCTTCAGGCGCACGATGCGTTCCGCCACCTGTTGGGGGGTGCCGATGAGGTTTGAGCGGAAACCGTCATTGTACTGAACGAGATCCTCGAAGCTGGATTTCGCCCAGTTGCCCTCTCCTTCCGGGGAGGCCTTGCCGGCATTCTTCACCTCATGGCCAAACGCATTGACTGCTTCCGGATTGGCCTTCTCGATGATTTCGGCAAGCACGGCCTTTGCCTCTTCCTCCGTCTCACGCACGATGGCGAAGGCATTTACGCCGACCTTGACCGAATGATTGTTCTCAGCCGCCTTGGCACGGATGTCATCGACCTGCCTTGCAATTTCTTCCGGGGTATTACCGTTAGTGAAATACCAGTCGGAAACGCGGGCCGCCATATCGCGGGCTGCGCGCGAAGAACCGCCCTGAAAGATTTCAGGCTGCGGATCGATCGGTTTCGGCTTCAGGGAATAATTGTTGAATCGATAGAAATCGCCGCGGAAGGTGAAGCTGTCTTCCGTCCAGATGCCGCGCAATGCACGGATGAACTCCTCCGAGCGACGATAGCGCTCGTCGTGATCGAGCCACGGTTCGCCGATGGCATGGAACTCGCCGCGAAACCAGCCGCTAACAATGTTGACCGCGACGCGGCCATTGGTGAGGTGGTTAATCGTGGCAATCTGTTTTGCAGCGAGCGCCGGGTTCCACGGCCCCGGCAAAATGGCGGCAATGACCTTCAGCGTCTTTGTCGACTCCAGCAGGGAATGGCTGAAAGACACAGATTCATGCTGGAACTCGGCGCCGTAACCGGCCGTGAATCGAATCTGGCTCAGCGCATAATCAAAACCGCTCGCTTCCGCGATCTGCGCGAGCTTGCGGTTATAGTCGATGGTCCAGCTGGTGCGTTGCTCGATATTCGAGATGACGAGGCCACCGGAAACATTCGGAACCCAATAGGCGAATTTAACGGGCTCGGCTGTGCGTGCGGTCATGATAAATTCCTCTCTTGCAATCTCAGTTGGCAGCCGCTTCGCGTGAAACGACGGAAAGGGTCGGATGGTGATCGCCGCCGCCAAGCGCTTTGGCG
This sequence comes from Agrobacterium sp. 22-214-1, assembly GCF_053522465.1. Classification (NCBI taxonomy): domain Bacteria; kingdom Pseudomonadati; phylum Pseudomonadota; class Alphaproteobacteria; order Hyphomicrobiales; family Rhizobiaceae; genus Agrobacterium; species Agrobacterium sp. 22-214-1. The sequence goes on from NZ_JBNWCK010000004.1 coordinate 245,778, forward strand.
GGTAAAAGCTCGAACAGATCGGCGACGGCGCGCTCAATGCGCGCTTCGACAGCCGGGTTTGAAAGCGTGTATCCGGTAAAATCCGCCTCGACGGCATAAACCGTGGTCGGCACGGTAACAGCGCCGAAGAAGCCGAACAGCGGACGGAACTGGTGTTCCAGCATCAGGCCATGCAGCGGCGAGCCGCCGGTCGCGGCAAGGATCACGCGTCGACCCTGCAGGGCACGGAAATCGACGAGGTCGAATAAATGCTTGAGCGCGCCCGTATAGGAGGCGCGATAGACCGGCGAACCGACGACGAGCACATCGGCAGCCTCCACGGCATCGACAATCGCACGCCCGGCCTCGTCGAGCTCATCTGCGCGCAATGCACGAAATAGAACCGGGGCGGCATCGGCAAGATCGATGAGGTCGGTTTCAACCTTCGCCGTCCGCCCGATCGCGGCAACAATTCGTTCAACGACATGCGCCGTGCGGGATGGCCGCTTCACACTACCGGAAATGCCAAGGATCTTCATATCCATTCGCCCTTCTTTTGTGTGTATTTTCTATGTTTTTAATAGTCTATCAAAGACGCTCATTCCAAAAGCCGTATATTTTGAGAAATGCTTTCGCGTATTGAGCCGAAGCGCCGACTGTTTCACACGGGGCAAGGCGGTCGCTGCAAGCGCCGAAGCGGAAAGCCGCTCATGCCCCGGCCGAGCGGATATTGCCCAAAAGCAGGACACCGGGGATCTCCGATCCCCGGTGCCAATATTTAGAGCGATGCTTTCAGCGCCTCAACTGAAGGCGACGTAAAGGCAGGGCAAGGATCAAAACTCCTCCCAGTTGTCGGGGGCGGTATTCAACGCGGCATTGCCTGAAAACGCCGCCCTTATCCTGCCGCCAAGCGCACGTGCGGGAGATGCTGCGGGCCTGTCGGCGACCGATGCCGTGCGAACGGGCGCGGAGGCCTCGCCATAACCGCCTTCGGACAGTTTGAACTGCGCGATCAGCCCGTTGAGCGAAGACGCCTCGCGTGCAAGCCCGTGGCTGGCGGCCGTGCTTTCCTCCACCATGGCGGCGTTCTTCTGGGTATCCTGATCCATCTGGTTCACGGCCGTATTGATCTGCTGAAGACCGGAGGACTGCTCCTGTGCCGATTCCGCGATGGCCGCAACGTGCCGGTTGATTTCCTGCACCTCCGTTACGATCAGTTCCAGCGCCTTGCCGGTTTCACCAACCAGCTGCACGCCCTGTTGAACCTGACCGTTGGAGGTCGTGATCAGGTTCTTGATCTCCTTGGCCGCACCGGCGGAGCGTTGCGCCAGTTCGCGAACCTCCTGCGCAACAACGGCAAAGCCCTTGCCCGCCTCACCCGCACGGGCAGCTTCAACGCCGGCATTCAGCGCCAGAAGGTTCGTCTGGAACGCGATCTCGTCGATCACGCCGATGATGTTGGAAATCTCATTGGCGGATGTCGCGATCTGCTCCATTGCAGCGACGGCCTGCTGCACCACCTCTCCGGATTTTTCAGCGCCGACTTTTGCACGGCCGACGAGGTGACCCGCTTCCTGCGCCCGTTTCGTGGCGTCCTTCACCGTCGTGGTGATCTCTTCCAGCGCAGCCGCAGTCTCTTCAACGGCGGCAGCCTGCTGCTCCGTGCGTCTCGCCAGATCGTCCGCTGCAGACCTTATCTCATTGGCGCCGGCGTCGATGCCGCGCGCGTTCTGCGCCACCTGACTCAAGGTCGACTGCAACTGTTCCGCAGCCCGGTTGAAATCGCCGCGGATACCGTCAAGACCGGAGACGAACGGCTGAACGATCCGGTAAGTAACGTCGCCCTGGGCGATCTTCGAAAGGGCCGTGGCAAGATTGTCGACGGCAAACTGTACGTCGGCAGCTTCCCTGGCCTTCTGTTTCTCGCGCTCGATCCGGTCCTTTTCCGAAGTCGACCGGTTGGCCTCCGTTTCATTCTCAAGCCGGAGGCGTTCGATTGCGCTTTCGCGAAACGCCTGAACCGCAGCGGCCATCTGGCCGACTTCATCCCTGCGATCCATTCCGGAAATTTCGCTTGCCGTATCACCGGCCGCCAGCGATTCCATGCGCGCGCGAAGCCGCGCAATCGGGGTGGTGATGCCCCGGGAGGAAATGAGCAGGCCAAGTGCGATCACAGCCAGCGAAACGAGCGCGAGCGTAATCAGGCCCGTCCAGATCGTCGTATTGGTGCTGGCTGTAAGGCGTTCTCTCCCCTCATTCATGACCTGGATGAGCTGCTCATTGCCGGCGCTGATCTTTGGCGAGACTTCGGCAATTTTCCGAAGCACGTTGAGCGCCATCTGCTGCGCTTCGGCGCGTTGCCCTGCCTGCATGAGGGCGATGACCTGATTGCCGATCTCCTCGACTTCGACAACACCCTTGAGGATATCGCGGGCGGCATCCGTGCGCGCCGGCACCAGCTCCATGATCTTGTTCTGGCGTTCCTCGAGCTGCTTACGGTCGGCTCTGAAGGTTTTGACGGCAGCTTCGAAATCAGCGCTGGCCGGGTCGTTAAGGCTGGCGCGAAGCATCTGCATGCCGAGTGCATTGAGGTTCCCGCTGGTTCTGGCGTTCAGAACCGCAGCAAGGGCCTCATGGCCGATGAAATCGCTATAGACGCTGTCGGTGCCTTTATATTGCAGGCTGACGTAGCTTATTCCGGAAAGCGACATCAGGCTCATCAACGAGATGACAAAAACGACCTTCGTTTTTATCTTGGTATTGTTCAGGAAAGACATGAATGGCCTCAAGGCAAGCACTCCTCCAGCCGCCCTCTCAGGAGGCCGGGGAATATATAATGAAACATCGCGGGTAGCTGTTGCCCCTCCTCATAGGGCGACAAGCGGATGCCTTTTTCGAGCCGCCGCCGGGCGGGTCGTCATGGGTCCGCTTGTTCTACCGGCTCCGCCGATGAAACCTTGGAACCTGCGTATTTTAGATTTCACAAAATCACTAAATGAAGTGTTACCCGGGATAGGCAAGTGCTGACAATTCGCCGCGCCGCAGACCGGTTCGAGCATCGTTTTCAAGCCTGGCAGCAGCCGGTGCCGTTATCCGGAAACCCGTAACCTACGCAACAACGGCGGTGCCCGCTCGGGCAATCAGGCTATCGTGCCTGCAATGGGCCGGGACTGGATCGTTCGGCCCGATAAAACGAAGCTGCAGATGAAGATGCAGCCGCGCCTGCAAACGCTCAAACAGCCGCTTGCAGGCGGAAGCGTTCCTGTCCTCCTCGCCGGTCAATTTGCCGATGAGGCGCATGAACCAGCCGTCATAGGCCTGCACATAAAGGAACCATCGTGTCGGGTCCGGCGCACCGGGCGGCGTGTCGCGGCAGAGCCAGATGGCGTGCGCATGCTGAAACAGCGGATGAAGCGTGCCTTGCAGCAAGGTGAGTTCGGATGCTTCCAACCCGTGAGGATGGAGACCGGTATGGTTGGCGGCGGATCGGACGGCATCTTCGCTCGTCCACAGGCGGTCGGCGATCTGCCGATGCTGCTCCCCCGCCGGCCTGTCTCCCACCCGCAGGCAGAGTTCGCAGAGGTGGCGATGGAGCCGATACTTCGAGAAAGAGGGATTCCGGCCGATACGGTGCCACAAGGACATCGCTCCGTGTATGTCTCCGGCTTTCTCCATATCCTCTGCCCGTAGCTGTAGAAGCGTCACCTCTTCAGGCGAATACCGCAACCCTTCCGCGATCGCCTCGGCGCGAAGCATGCCTGACGGATCGAATTTCTCCGCCAGCAGCGCCAGTTGCAGCCAGTCCTGCTCGTCGAACATCTGTTGTTCGCGACGCTGCAGGAGCCTTGAGAATTCGCTGCGCTGACGGATATGCCAGTCTTTTGCGTCCTGCCAGCCTCGTGCGGCTTTGTCGCGCCAGTCTGCATCAAGCCGTGCCGCGATGTCGGGGGCTTCTTCCCCCAACCATTCCGTGGCAGCGGAAGTCTCTTCGAGACGCCAGGGCAGATGATCGGGAAGCGGGCCTGCCGGATCAAACGCCGTCGCGGCAATGCGCTCCGACAAAACGGGATGGGTGCTATGACTATCCGGTTTCTGGCAGAGGTCTTCATGCAGCCAGACGGCCGCCTGCGCGCCATCTCGCGGGCGACTGTTCTCCGGCTCTGTCAACATCAGGGCGAAGGGCCGCGCCTCGGCGATGTCATCCTTGTCTGCCCCAGCAAACATATCCGGCCAGAATTGGCTGGACAGGGCTCTTTGCCGCAATGTGAGAGCGATTTCCGTCTCAAATGCGATGTCGGCGCCGCAGACCGTGATCGCCCGCGCATCGGCAACCGCCTCGCAGCGACGGGAAAACTCCAGCGTCTCGCGCATCATGCGCGGCACATACCAGGCAAGAAACAATCTGAGCGGCGCGGTGACCAGCCGGTGATTGCGCTCATGCAATTTACCGAGCGCCGCCCAGCGTTGGCGAGCCACATAGGCCCAGCGCGCGAAATGACCGTGCAACCGGGAAATATGGGCGTATTCATGCGCGATGACGGTCGCGGCCTGCCGTCCCGTCAACAGGGCGAGAAGCGGCAGGCCGAGCACCAGAACATGCCTCGACTGGCCGCCGCGGGAGCCTGTCTGATAGATGGACGCGTTAAGCTCTGCATTGATATAGACGGCCGTGAAGGCTGGCGCATCGCAGGCGAGGCGCAACCGTTCAAGCTCTTCGGCAAGGGCGGGAACCTCGTCGGCCTCCAGCAATATTCCATCCGAAACCGGTGGGGGCGGTACTGCCGCATAGGCTCGCAGGACCATCAGCCCGTAAAAGACCCATGACAGCGCCGGCAAGGTAAGAAGCACCAGCAGAAGCCGCGAAGGCACCAGCAACACAAGCAAAAGAGGCGACAGGATCAGCGCAAGGCCGCTGGCCAACAAGAACATGTCGCCAAAGGCGAGCCAGGCCAGGGCTCGCCATCTGCCTTCGCGCGGTGACTGGAGGGGGCCCGCCATGCCGACGCTTATTTCGGTGGGAGATGGTCGCTTGAAAGTTTCTTGCCGAGGAAGAAGGCCTTCAACGCCCGCCCGGCCATCTGCAATCCGCTCGATCCATAAACTTGCGTTTCCATCCACTCCAGTGACGAATGATCGGGGAAGAGTTCCTTATAACGGTCGAACCATTGCATGGCGATAAACTCGCTTTTGGGAACGCCATCGCCGTATTTATAGGCGAGAACGACCTGGCCATAAGCCTCTCCGGCAATGTGGTCGTCATGATAGTCGATGAGGGATTTCATATTGGCGACGGCCTGCTGTTTTTCCTCCGCAGTGCCATGCCTGCGATCAACGCTCGCCAGTCGAATGAGGGACATATCCACGCCGCCTTCCATCGCGCCACGGTAATATTCCTGAACCCGTTCGAAATTTTCCCGGAGCGACAGATCGAGATTGTCGACATTTTCCAGCCGCCAGGCATAGTTATAAAGCGCAACCGGTTCGCCCTCCTCGACTGCCTGCTGAAGCCAGCGACCCGCTTCGTCGCCGTCGAGCAGTTGCGGGTCTGTATCGGGCCGGAATCCCGTTGCGATGTCATACATGCTTGCCGCGGCCGAATAGACGCGCCGTTCAGCGAATGCGCGGGTCAACCAGGCCGACTCCTGCTGGAAGCCTCCATCCCAGATCATCCGGCAGGCATGCATCGGCGTGAACTCATCGGGCTCGTAGAGCGGTTCGAGTTGCGCAACCCGGTCGACCAGCTGCGTGGCGATGGCCGGGTTCGCCTCTATTCCCCACATGCCGAACTGCCAGGCAAATGCCGCCATGGTCAGCATGGTCGGCTCATCAAAACGACGGACGGCCGTTTGCAGCACGTTTGCATAGGCGCCGTCGTGATCCTCGAAATGATGGATCAGCATCAGATTGGTGAAGTCCCGGAACGGGCCGTCAATGGCCGGATAGGTTCCCGGCGCCTTGCAATAACGGATGGATTCGACATGGCGCTGGTGCGCCAGTTTTTCGTCCTGGAGAGAATAATGGGTGAAATTGGCGTATTTTCCGAGGGAAACGAAACGCAGGCGATCGGTGAGATCCCGCGCCAGCCAATTCTTGAAAACCCTCTCCCGGGCGGCAATTTCGCGGGTATCGCCAGGTTCGGGATAATCGGGGATGGTCAATGCATCCTGCACCCCGGGCCAGCGCACGGAATTGCGCTCCTGTTCGCTCAGTGCGGAACATAAGGGGCCTTTGGCGAATTTTTCGACCTCGCCATCATCGCCACCCCATCGCGGGCTCAAATATTGCGCGTAAGAAACCAGGATTTCCGGCCACCGGGGCCGAAGCGAAAGGCAGTAACGCAACCAATAATAGCCGGGATTTTGAGCGTCCCCCTGCTGCAGGGGCGGAAGCGAGGCAGGAAGCGTCGCCGTTATGGCGCCGGGCGGCGTCAATCCGTGTCTGGCAAGCCGGGCGCATGCGGCCTCGTAAAGCTCCGGTTCCAACTCATCGCGCGCTACTGTCTTTTCAACGGGCGTACCCAGAAACAGCGCATCGACGAAATCCGGCTGCCCGAGATACTGGCTCATCTCCATCATGGTTTCCGCGGCAAGAGCAGGCCGCGCGGAAAGGGCCATCGCCTTCAGCAAATGCTCTGCCGCAATTGTGCAGGCCATGTGGGCGGCGGCCCACTGGTCTTCCCCAACATCCGATGCCCAGCTCGCCGTTCGGATGTCACAGGCCCGGCGGAAATAATAATGGCCGGCGACCTGCCTTGCATGATACGAAGCCGGGTATGCCTGCCTCCAGGCATCGAGCAGTTCCAGTCTGAGGGCCGCGTCGACGCTCGCGCTGTCGAACAGGCCCGTGTCGGTCGAAAGATGGATATAGTGATCGTCCGCCAGATCGTCGGACTGCCACCATGCCGCCTCAAGCACCGCGATCATACGCTCGACCTCGTCGAAACGCCGTTCAAGCATCGCCTTTTGCAATTCATCCTGCTGACGGAATCTCGCCCATTGCGGGCCATCCAGTGGCAGGGGAGACGAACTTGTGACTGTTTTCATGAATGGCTCCTCAGCGGATACGTCCTTCCTTGGAGCACCAAAGAACCCCCTGTGTCGAGATATGGAAGGAGACTTTTCCCGGCACTTTTACAAATCTCACCGCCAGGAACACAACACCGACCCGGCACTCAATCAGCAAAAGCCACAAGCCCCACGCCTCGCTTCGCAGCCCGTTGCACGAGATCACGTATCGAATTGAACGCGGCCAGCGCGTGTTCATTACCTTCAAGAACATCTTCGTTTGTCAGGAGGATGTTCAGCAATATCGCGACCTGCCTCGGTTCAAGCAGCGTATCATCGAAATATCTGAGATCGGCACCGGCCCGCCGGGCCTTATCGAACAGCGCCGCAAGCGAACGGTGCGCATGAAGATCACTGGAGCCGGCGAGTTCCAGGCAGCCCGGATCCGAGGGTATGACGGTGGTATCGAAATCAGCGTAATAGATGTCCAGCATGTGCAATTTGTCCAGCGGATGGAAGGATTTGGACGTCCCATTTCGCTTGCAAGGCTCAGCCATTTAAAAAGGGGCGATCACGGACCGCCCCAACGAAAATAGTCTTGTTTCAGTCCGCTTACGCGGGACGCTCCTCGCCTGCATTGGGTCGCCAGGTAATCAACCTCTTCTCCGCAAAATCCAAAATGAGGTCAATAACAAGAACGAAGACCGCCAGAATGATGATGCCCGCGAAGACGCCGACCGCATCGAAGTTGCCTTCCGAGCGGGCGATCAGGTAGCCGAGACCGGCGGAAGCTCCCAGATATTCGCCGATGATTGCGCCGACCACTGCAAATCCGACGGAGGTGCGCAGCGACGACAGAATCCAGCTCGCCGCAGCCGGGAAATAGACGTGACGCAGCAGGTCCGAGCGCTTGGCGCCCAGAATGCGGGTATTGGAAAGCACGACCGGGTTCACTTCGCGCACGCCCTGCATGGCGTTGAAAAAGGTGACGAAGAAGACGAGCGTAACCGCAAGCGCAACCTTCGACCACAGGCCAAGACCGAGCCAGAGCACGAAGATCGGAGCCAGAACGACACGCGGAATGGCGTTCACGGCCTTGATGAACGGATCGAGCACCCGAGCGACAAAGGGGCTGAGGCCCAGCCAGACGCCGGCGCCGACGCCGAGACCTGTACCTATGAGATAGCCCAGCACCGTTTCGCTCAGCGTGATGCCGACATGCTTGTAAAAACCGGCATCGGCAACCCAGTCAATCACCTGTTTGACGATGTCATAGGGTGCCGGAAAGAAGAAGCGGTCGATAGCGCCCGAGGTCACACCGAGCTGCCACCCGCCCAAAAGCACGACCAGAAGAGCGATCTGGATGATACGAACATTAACGGCTTGCATAGCTTTTCTCCACTTCGCCACGCAGGGACGCCCATATATCGCGATAGAGCGTCATGAATTTTGGATCGAGTTTGATTTCCGCGACGTTGCGGGGCCGCTCGAGATCGACAGGGAAGCTCTCGATGACGCGGCTCTTCGGGCCTGCAGCGAGAACGACAACCCGGTCTCCGAGCGCAATCGCCTCTTCCAGATCATGGGTGATCATGACCACCGCACGGCGGTCCTCCTGCCACAGGCGCAGCAACTCGTTCTGCATGAGGTGACGGGTGTGGATATCCAATGCGGAGAAGGGTTCATCCATCAGGATGACCTTCGGCTCGGTGATGAGCGCCTGCGCCATCTGCACGCGTTTGCGCTGTCCGCCGGAGAGCTGATGCGGAAAGCGGTCTCCGAAGCCCTTGAGGCCGACCTTTTCAAGCCAGGCCTGAACCTTGGCGCGCCGCTCATTTTCGGGAACGCCCCGGAACATCAAGCCAAGCTCGACATTCTGAAACGCTGTCTTCCAGGGAAGAAGCGCGTCCTGCTGGAACAGATATCCAATGTTGTTCTGTACGCCCTTAACGAGCGAACCGTCGATGGAAACCTTGCCCTGCGCTGGCTTCAACAGGCCTGCGATGGCGTTGAGAATGGTGGACTTTCCGCATCCCGTCGGCCCAACGATGGAGAGAAACTCGCCATCGCCGACCTTGAGATTGACGTTTTGAACCGCAACAAACGAACCGAACGCCATGGTCACGTCGTCGATTGCCACCATCGGCTGGGGTTCGAGTTGCGTCACGGGTTCTAGCTTTCTGGCTGGCGAAGACATGGCGGCCTCTCAGTTTGCGGCCTTCGAGGCCGCAGCCTCGACGAACTTGTTGGTGTAGGTGGTGTTGAGATCGATCGTCGCCTTGGCGACCGCATCATTGAAGCTTTTCAGAACGGCCAGCGGCGTTTCGAGATCCGCAGGCTCAAACTTGCCATCTTCGGAGAAGATCGCCTTGGCCGCTTCAACGGCCTTGATGTAGGTCTGCTTGTCGCCGGACACGAAATCATCGGGAAGCTTTGCGACGATTTCCTCCGCAGAATGCTGCTTCATCCAGTGCAGCGCCCGAACCGTCGCATTGGTGACCTTCTGGATCACTTCCGGATTGGCATTGATGTAGTCCTGCGTGGCGTAAAGGACCGAGGTGGGATAGATGCCGCCATAGACATCCCTTGCGCCCTGATCGCTACGGGCATCGATGAGGATCTTGCCCAGCCCGCGCTCCACGACGATGGTTGCAGCAGGGTCGTAATTGACGAGCAGATCGATCTTGCCCTGCTGCAGGGCTGCAACGGCCGCAGCGCCCGAACCGACACCGATGATGGAGATGTCGTTGTCGCTGAGATCATGCTGCTTCATGTAATAGCGAATGAAGAAGTCCGAAGAGGAGCCGGGCGACGTGATGCCGACCTTCTTGCCCTTGATCGTCTCGGGCTTGGCCGGATCGAAATCCGTGTCGTTCTTGCCGGCGAGAACCAGGCCCGAGTTGCGGGCAAGCTGCACAAAGCCTACCACGTGCTTGTTCTGCGACTGCATCTGGATCGTATGATCGTAGAAGCCGACGGCAACGTCCGTGGAACCCGCGACAAGCGCCTGCAGGACCTTCGATCCGCCCTGTGCAAAGTTCTCGGTCGTTACATCAAGACCTTCCTCCTTGTAGAAGCCGAGACTGGCGGCCACGGGGAAAGGCAGGTTGTTGAGGTTGTACGACCCAACGCTCATCCTGACGGATTCGGCATTGGCAGATGCCGCCAGCGCACAGAGCGCCGCGGTTGCAAGCAGATATTTACGCATAAGGGTCTCCTCCCGGTTTGACTATATTTTGCGCCACTATGGCCGCGTCTAGGCTGCGTCTTCAATCGCAGCGGTTGGTTTGGCGAAGGCAAAGCCTTCAAAAAGCCTGCGCGCCGTTCTTACGAGTCCGGCCGTTATTGCGCCGTTTCGCATCTCCAGCTGCACGTCGAGGCAGCCTGCGGGATGTTCGATGCGGATCTGGGTCGGCACCGAAAGGCCACCGGCCGCATCATAAGCGATGGAGCCTTTGGTGACAGCCGCGGTTGCGATGCCAACGGCACCTGTCGTCGCCAGTGCAGGATGACACTCGTTGGGCATGAAATACCGTACCGAAAGAGTGCCGCCTCTGCGGGCCGGTGCAATGAGCACCGGTTTCGGAATGACCATGTCTTTCACATCACCCATTCCCATCAACTTTCCGGCCTCGATACGGATGCGGGTCATCCGTGCGATGAGATCCTTGTGAGCGCTCAGAGTTTGCGGATCCTCGTACCCCGTCACGCCGAGATCGGCGGCGCGGATGAGAACCATCGGAATGGCGCAGTCTATGGCCGTCACAGTGACGCCATCGATCAGATCGACCGGCTTTCCGGTGGGCAGAAGCTTGCCGGTTTTCGCACCCGCCGCATCCATGAATGTCAATGCGATGGGCGCCGCCAGACCCGGAACACCGTCGATCGAGGCGTCGCCGAGATAAATAACCTCGCGGCCGCGTGTCGGAACCTTCGCCTCGATCAGCTTGCCGGTATTCACGTTATGGATTCGCACAAGAGTATCCTTACTCTGCGCTTCGACAAGTCCCGCTTCGATGGCAAAGGGCCCGACGGCGGCCAGCATGTTTCCGCAGTTTGGCGAATAGTCGACATACTGCCTGTCGGTGCGAACCTGCGCGAACAGATAGTCGATGTCAGCGCCCCTGACCGTGGAAGGGCCGATAATCGCAACTTTGGAGGTGACCGGATTGCCCCCGCCAATGCCGTCGATCTGCAACGGATGGCCAGACCCCATGATGGAAAGAAGGGCCGCGTCCCGGTCTGCCCGATCACGGGGAAGATCGGATGCGAGAAAGAACGGTCCACGCGACGTTCCACCGCGCATCAGCACACAGGGTATCTTCAGCAGATCGTTCATGGGTTGCCTCAATATTGCATTTGGCGGATCAATGCGCCGTGTTGTTGCAATATGAGCAAAAGAGTCTAATCTGTTAAATGCAATGTTTTGGAGTTTTATTGCGGTATGAGCATCAATTGTGAAATTCTGGATTTGCGGGCGTTTCAAGCGGTGGTTGAACTCGCCAGTTTCCACAGGGCCGCCGAGGCGCTGCATATCTCACAACCGGCGCTCACCCGCCGTATCCAGAAGCTGGAGCAGGCGATTGGGGCGCCACTTCTGGAAAGAACGACGCGCCACGTTGCCCCCACCGCCATGGGACAGGAAGTCATGCCGCTCGTCCGGCGCATGCTCGAGGAATTTGACGGATCGCTTTTTGCCATGAAGGACGGCGCGCAACGGCGCGGGCTTATCACCATGGCCTGCGTTCCCACCGCCGCCTTTTACTTTCTTCCGACCGTCATCAAGACCTTCAGCCAGCAATATCCCCATATAAGGCTGCGGATCAGGGATCTGACAGCCAATGAGGGTCTGCAGGCGGTCGCCAGAGGCGAGGTGGAATTCGGCATCAACCTGATGGGCAATTCCGATCCCGAGCTTTCATTCGAGCCACTCATCGATGACCCGTTCGTGCTGGCAATGCGAAAAGACCACCCTCTGGCAGCTTTCGAAACGATCGAGTGGGACCAGCTGGAGGCCTATCCGCTGGTCGTCGTGGACCGTTCGAGCGGCAACAGGACGCTTCTCGACAGTGCGCTTGCGCGACACAATCTAAAATTGAACTGGTTTTATGAGGTGACGCACCTCAACACGTCGCTCGGTCTGGTCGAAGCCGGACTTGGCATTTCCGTCCTGCCGCGGCTGGCAACGCCACAGGACGATCACCCATTCCTTATCACCCGGCCAATCGTCAACCCGGTGGTATCCCGTACGATAGGCATCGTGCAAAGGCGAAGCAGCGCTCTTTCCCCAGCCGCCGAAAAATTTGTGCGGATGCTGCTCGAGACCTGGAAAACACAGTGATCGCGCGAAAAAGATGGGCCTGCTACGGCCGGCAGCGGCGCAAGCCGCAGATGCCCGGTAAACAGTTCAGACCTGCAGGTTCGCTCGAATGAAAAAACCTGCACCTACGCACGGGCCTCGATATCCAGCACCAGCTTTTTCAGCAGCGCCGAAAGGTTATCGCGCTCCTCCGGAGTGAGGCCCTGCAGGAAACTCAGTTCGCTTTTCATGTCCTGGCGAAACGCCTTTTCCGCCAGCTCTATGCCCGCCGGCATGAGGCAGACAACGACGCTGCGCCCATCGAGCTTCGATTTTCTGCGCTCGATGAGGCCGGCCTTTTCCAATCGATCAAGCCGGTGGGTCAGGCCACCTGAGGAGAGCATCAGCGTCGTATACATTTCCGTCGGCGTCAGCTGGTAGGGTGGTCCGGACCGGCGCAATGTTGCGATGACATCGAACTCGCCGCGGTCGAGACCGAAGCCGGCAAACGTCTCTTCGATTGATGGCGCGAGAAGGTTGCTGAGCCGTTTGGCGCGCCCGAAGATGGCCATCGGTTCCGTGTCGATATCAGGCAATTCTCGCGCCCACTGGCCACGGAGACGGTCGACGTGATCTTCCCTGTCAGCTTCCGTCGTCGTGTCCGGCATCGCCTGCTTCATCTCATCACCCCATCAGCATTTCGAAAAGCATATACGGCTTTGCCTGCTCCGTGAATATATCTTTGCGAGAAGATAGATATCTTGACAGGAAGATAAATTGCACATATATCTTCTCGCGAAGATAGTTTTGTCTCAGGGAGGAGACCAGATGTTTTCCATCCGCCGTCATCAGGAACCGAACCCCGGCCAGAGCCGGACGGTGCGTTATGAAGGATGCGAATACGGAAGCGCCGTATCCATCTTTCTCGTCAATGCCGATCCGGGTCGCGGCCCTGATCTGCATGTTCACCCCTATGCCGAAACCTGGGTGGTGCGCAAAGGCGAGGCCGAGTTCACAATCGGCGATCAGCGGACACGCGGCTCGTCGGGAGACATCGTCGTTGGGCCTGCCAATATCCCCCATCGCTTCGAAAATATCGGCACTGACCGGCTGGAGATCATCTGCATCCATCCGAGCGAGACCTTTCAGCAGACTTTCCTGTAACCCCATTCCACCATGAGGAGAAAGACAATGGCTAAAATGATTTTCCTGAACCTGCCGGTGAAAGACCTGGCCGTTTCGACCGCCTTTTATGAGGCGATCGGCTGCGTGAAGAACGAAGAGTTTTCCAACGAAAACGCTAGCTCGATGGTGTGGTCGGAGACCATCACCTTCCAGCTTCTGCGGCACGATTATTACAAGACCTTCACCGCCAAACCGCTCGCCGATGCCCATACAACAAGCGGCATGCTGATCGCTCTTTCGCGCGACAGCCGCGAAGAGGTCGACGCCATGGTTGGCGCCGCGGCAAAAGCGGGCGGGCAAGCGGATGTCCGAGAACCGCAGGATCTGGGTTTCATGTATCTCCGCACCTTCGCCGATCCCGATGGCCACGAATTTGAACCCGCTTACATGGATTTAAGCAATGCGGGCTGACGTCATCATTCACGCACGTGGCGAGGGGTTGTTCCCATGAGAACGGCCTCCCGTCACAAGCTTGTCCTTGGCTTTCTCGCGATCCTGCCGCTTACGGGATATGCAAACGAGAATTCACTGACGGCCCGGCAGATGCGGGAGGATCTGTCGGCGCTTAAACAGCAATGGGCGCCCCTCGATAAAAGCTTCAGCCCGGATCAACGGCAGGCATTCGAACGCCATGTCAGCTCTATCGAAAGCGAAGTTGAGCGCTTGAGCCCGGAAGCTTTCGCAATGGAGATCATGCGATCCGTCGCGATTGCTCGAAACGGTCATACGAACGCCAATATCGGCGCTTTTCTGGGCGGCGACCTGCCCATTCGCCTGTGGTGGTTCGCCGACGGCCTCTATGTCGTAAAAGCCCATCCGGACTATGCGCATCTGCTCGGTGCACGCATAGAAAAGATCGGCTCGCTCACGGCAGCGGAGGCGGAAAACCGGCTCAAGCCCTATCTTGCGGGCACAGATCAGAGAATCCACTTTCTCAGTCCCGGTTATCTGGTGACGCCGAGGGTGCTGCGGCATATAGGCGCCATTGACGACACCGCAAAAACACCGCTGACGCTGAATCTGGGCTCCGGAACGCTGGAGACGGCGGATTTGCCTGTTGTATCGAAAGACCCGGGCGATGAGCGGAGCGCCGGGCTAAACAGGGGCTATGCGGTTCTCATCCCGGATGCGGAAGAGACCGCAGGGCGCTGGCCGCATGTGCTCGACCAGCTAAAAGAAAGGCCTCGCTTATACAGCCAACGAAGCGATGTAACCGCGTCTTTTCTCGATGACGGAAAAACCACGCTCTACATTCGAAACGATACGGCGCGGAGTGTCGACGATAAGCCGCTCGTCGAAAAATTCGGCGGCATCATTCACAAAGACATCCTGCCTTTCCAGCCGAGGCACATCGTCGTCGATCTCCGTTTCAACAACGGCGGTGATTTCTTCAACAGCATTCTCTTCGCACAGGCACTGCCACGACTTCTCCCTGATAAGGGGCGGATTTCTGTCCTTGTGGGACGCGCGACCTTCTCCGCAGGCATCGTCACCGCAGCCTTGATAAAGGGAAGCGGAGGCGAGCGGGTATCTCTGATCGGCGAAAAAATGGGGGACGGCGGCAGCTTCTGGGCGGAAGGCGATAAAATAACGCTGCCAAACTCAGGGATAAGCGTCCGCTATAGCTCCGAATTCGAAGACTACGAGCAAGGCTGCAGCGATGTCCGAACCTGCTACTGGGCGACCGTCGCATTTGGGCCCCGCAATATCTCCCTTTCACCCGACATCTCTGTTGATCTCAGCTTCGACGATTATATGCGCGGTCGGGATCCGGTGCTGGAAAAGGCATTGGAGCCTGCACGATAGGTAGCCGGCGACACATTGATAACGTAAACCGCCTCCCGATATGTCAGGCGGCGTTGCGCGCCCACGAGACGAAGAAAGCGCCGGCTCGCGCCTCTGTCGGGCGGGCCACGACGCCAACATCGCAAGGCGCGCGCGCCGATAAAAAGTTCGCCCGGGAGAAGGAACGCAGTTGTCCCATTCGGGCGTCAGGCGAAACCGCCCGACGCCAGTCGTCCAGGAACATCTGCTATGCCTGGATCAAATCCGCGCACCGCCTGTCGCATCGATCATCTGTCCGGTCGTCCAGCGGGCATCGTTCGAGGCAAGGAATGTGATGACGTCCGCAATATCGTCGGCGCGTCCGACTCGTGAGAAGACAGACAGGGCTTCAGCACCCGCGCGGGCTTCCGGCATTGCCAGCCATTCGGCGTTCATATCGGTTTCAGTAACACCCGGCAGCACCGAATTGACCGTAATTCCGCGCCGGCCGAATTCCGGGGCAAGCGCCAGCGTCAATGTCTCAAGCGCACCCTTGGACGCCGCATAGGCGGGGTGCGTCGGCGCCGCGATGCGCGTGAAACCGGTCGAGACATTGATGATGCGGCCATTGTCGCGGAGATGATCGGCAACGGCCTGAATGAGAAAGAACGGCGCCTTGAAGTTGATCGTCATCAACTCGTCGAACGCGGCTTCCGTTGTTTCTTTCAACGGTGTCGCCGGGGCAATGCCCGCATTATTGACGAGAATATCAAGCGATGGCGAGCCGGTGAAAGCGACAGCGGCTTCCCTGAACTGCTCCCACAAGCTGTCCGTCGCCGCTTTCCCGGCCCGCAGATCGGCATTGAGAGCGACCGCCTTCGAACCGAGAGCCTCGATCTCGCGGACCGTTGCCTGTGCCGCCTCTGGGTTCGCGCCATAATGGACGCCGATAAGACCTGCACCCTCTTTCGCAAACGCCAGGGCTGCCGCACGGCCGATACCGCGTGAACTGCCCGTTATGAGGGCGACTTTGTTCGATAGTTTCTGAGACATGGATCACTCCGTTGCGATTTAACTAGCGGTCGCTATAATAAAATCCGACCATGATCTGTCAATATTTTTATAGTGATCGATACAAAAATGTCTGAAATGACGCGAAAACAACGCGGTAGACCGCGCCTGCTTGATCGGAATGCCGGGCTCGATGTCGCAGCCCGGCTGTTCTGGGAACACGGCTATGAGGGAACCTCGATAGCGGACCTCACCCAGGCGATGGGCATCACCCCGCCGTCCCTTTACGCGACCTTCGGTTCAAAGGAAGAATTATTCCGGCTGGCGCTCGATCATAGCATTGCGCAGCAAAGCGAACGTCGCGCCGAGGTGCTGCAGGCGCAAATACCCGCCTACGAGGCGCTCGCCTCTTACCTTTACGATATCGCTGAAGGACATACCCAGCCCGACAAACCGCGCGGATGCATCGTTTCCACCGCCGTTCTCCAGCATTCGGAAGCAAACGCCTCTGTCGCCCGCACAACGGCAGGATTACGCGAGGCGGCAATACAGATTCTCAAGACGCGGTTCGACCGCGCCGTCAGCGAGGGCGAACTACCCACGCAAACCGACACGGATACGCTCGCACGCTTTTACGGCGCCATCATTCAGGGCATGTCTGCGCAGGCTTGCGACGGTGCGTGCAGGGCTAGGTTAAAGGCTTTGGTCGACGTGGCGCTGACAGCCTGGCCCGGAAAGCGTGGAGCCGCTGGCCCTTAAGATTGCATCGGAACCTCTTGAACGGATCGTCCGAGGACCGGACGAGCAAAACGGCATTCGGCCAGGAAAACGGGCTGACGGCGAGGCGGACCCCCGTCGGCAAAATCTCGCCAATATTCATTTTCTTTTCCACCGCGCAGAACCTGCGACTTTCACTTTCACAGGGAAAAATCTATAAAAAACTCTTTATGTTACGCCCCTTTCCTTCCGACAGTACGTGCGTGCGAAAAACCCGCCTGAATTGGCTGAACCTATCAAAGCCCAGCGAGTTGGCGACACGGACGACGGTGGATGGAGACACGGCGCATTCGCTGGCGAGGGAACCGATCGTACCAAAGGCGACGATATGCGGACGAGCCAGAATGGTTCGCGCGACATGGTCCTGCTGCTGCGACAATCGCAGGCTCCCCGTTACGATCAGACCTTTCATGTCCTGAATGCTGGTCGGCGTTTTAAAGGTCTGCCGCGTACGCATGGAGCCTGCTCCTTGTCGATCGGAAAGCACGCCGGCAAGCCAGCGCGCATGGGGTTCAATTCAGGGCAACGGGCTGTTTCCGGGATACCGATTGAATGGCCGCAAGGGCGACCGCCAGTGCGTTGCGTGCATCCTGGCCCGTCGGCCCTTCACTCATTGCCCCGTGACGGACGGCGGTTATGAAAGAGGCGAGTTGCGCCGTGTAGCCATGGACAAAGTGATCGGTATCGCGACGCCAGGTCTCATTCGAGACGCCGCGCCCATCGAACAGCGTCATGCTTGAACGACGCACATCGCCCATCGTCACCATGCCGGCCGATCCAAAAACTTCGCCGCGAATGTCATAGCCGTAAAGCGCCGAAAAATTGGCTTCCGCAACGGCTATGGAGCCATTGTCGAAACGGATATTGACCACTGCCGTATCCAGAAAGCCTTCACCTTTTGCGTCAGGGCGAACGAGCGCATCCGCCATGGCGAAGACTTCGACGGGTCTGGCGCCGGGGTTCAGCCATAACAGCGTGTCGAAATCGTGGATGAGGGTCTCGTAGAAAATCGTCCAGAGCGGAATACGGCCGGGGTCTGCTGCGAATGGGCCGGGATCACGCGTCAGCGAGCGGATGAGCTGCGGCGCGCCGACCTTGCCGGCGTCGATCGCGGCCCGGCCTTCCGCAAAGGCCTGATCCCACCGACGGTTGAAGCCCACCTGGAGGGGAACGCCGGCCGAGATTGCCGCGGCAATCGCCCGATCGGCATCCTCCAGCGTCAGCGCCATTGGTTTTTCGCAGAAAATCGCTTTTCCCGCCTCGGCAGTCTGAACAAGAACATTGGTATGGAAACGGGCCGGCGTTGCGATGATGACGGCGTCGAGACCGGGATGTGCAAGCAATGCTGCAATGTCGGTATAGGCGGCGTCGACGCCGAGTTTTTCCGCAAGACCTGCTGCCGCACCCGGTGCGGGATCGGCAATGGCGACGAGTTCGGCATCGACCAATCGCCGGGCGACGGTTTCACCGTGGAAAGAGCCGATGCGGCCGGCGCCGATGAGGCCGACATTGACGGGTTTTGTCTTGGGCATGGAGATCGTCCTGTGGGTTTATGTTGTCAGATTGTGAATGCGGCGCGGAAAGCCGAGAGCGCTGCGTCGGCATCACCGGATGCCCAGGCCTCCATGCCGACCGGCCCGGCATAGCCCATCGCTTTCAGCGCCCGGGCAACGCCGTTCCAGTTGACTTCGCCCGTACCGGGCTCGCAGCGGCCGGGCACGTCGGCGACCTGAATCTCCCCGATCCACGGCAGGGCCCTGCGGCAAAGCTCGATGAGGTTTCCTTCGCCGATCTGGGCGTGGTAAAGATCGAGATTGAGGCGCAGACGCGGGTGGTTGATGCTGGAAACCAGAGCCAGTGTATCTTCCGCGCGCGCAAACGGTACGCCGGGATGGTCGACGGGAAGGTTGAGGTTCTCCAGGGTGAAAACCACATCCTCTTCTTCCGCCAGGTCAACGATACGGCAAAGCGTGTCACGCGCCTTTAGCCACATGGCGCCCGTGACCACCTCGACAGGCTGCACCGGCAGCCCGCGATCCCCAAGGCCCGTGCCATGCAGGTTCAGCCGCTGAACGCCAAGGCGTTTGCCCACCCGGGCGGTCTGCCGGGCCGTGCTGAGCAACTCTGCCGCGCCTTCGTCATCCGTGAGCCGGCCGGTGAGATAACCGTTCATGATGGTGAAGGTCGCACCGGTCGCTTCAAGTCTGCTGATGTCATGTTCTGGCCAGTTCCACAGGCCGACACCGAAGCCCAGATCCTTGAGCCGGGAAGCACGCCATTCGATCGGCTTGTCACGCCATAACATCTCGGCGCAGGCCGCCAGTGGGAAGGAGTTCGCAGAAGCGCTCATGGGTAATACCTTGCTGATGAGTATGAGGGATCGTGGCGCGGCGCGATCGCGCCGAACCGGATATTCGTTCGGGAATGTCTAGTCAGATGGTTCCGCCCAGCTCCTCGGAGATGGACTGCAACTCCTTGCCGCCTGCCATCAGGTTCTGCAGATCGTCGATGCCAATTTCACTCTTCGAATAGGTCCCGAGGGTCTTGCCGCGATTCAGCGCCGTGAACCGGTTGCCGACGGCATAGGCGTGGCGGACATTATGCGTGATGAAAATGACGCCGAGCCCGTTATTGCGGACCTGGTTGATATATTTGAGAACCATCGAGGTCTGCGCGACGCCGAGCGCCGACGTCGGCTCGTCGAGGATGAGCACCTTCGCCCCGAAATAGACGGCGCGCGCGATGGCGACGCATTGCCGTTCACCGCCCGACAGGGTGCCCACCGCCTGATCCGGCTCGCGCACATCGATGCCGATTTTGCGCATCTCCTCACGCGTGACCCTGTCGGCAAAATCCATGTCCATGCTCTTGAAGGGACCGAAACCCTTCAGAGGTTCGCGGCCCATGAAAAAGTTCCGCGTCACCGACATCAGGGGGATCATCGCAAGATCCTGATAGACGGTCGCGATGCCGGCATCGAGCGCATTCCGCGGACCGTCGAATATGCGTGGCTGGCCTTCGACGAGGAATTCTCCCGATGTCGGCTTGAACACGCCGGACAGGGTATTGATGAGGGTGGATTTGCCGGCGCCATTGTCTCCGAGAAGGCAGAGAACCTCGCCGGCATTGACACTCAGCGATACGCCGTTGAGCGCAATGATGGAGCCGAAATATTTGACGAGGTTCCGTACCTCGACGATTGGCGTCTGAGATGTGCTCATCAGCGTTCTCCCGTGACGCGTTTGCGGATCACATTGTTGAAAATGACGGCCGTCAGCAGCATGCCGCCGAGGAACACGAGGTACCAATCCTGATCTATCGACGTGTAGGTGAGGCCGATCAGCACCATGCCGAAGACAATCGAGCCGAAGAACGCGCCGATCGCCGAACCGTAACCGCCTGTCAGAAGGCAACCGCCGATGACGGCCGCGATGATGGCCTCGAATTCCTTCTGAAACCCACGGCGGGCATCCGTGGAGCCGGCATCCAGCACGGTGAGGATCGCTACGAGTGTGGCGCACATGGCCGTTATGATGAACAGGGTGGTCTTCACACGCGCCACTGGCACGCCCGACTTGCGCGCCGCACGCGGGTCACCGCCGGCGGCAAAGATCCAGTTGCCGAAACGCGTCCGCAAAAGCACCCAGGTAGCAAGCAGGGCGATCAGGAGGAACCACAGGATCTCCACCGGAATGCCGGGGACCTTCGGTGTTCCATTTGGAAATGTTTCGATGATGCCCCGGCTGCCGAGCCAGGAGAACAGGCCGGTAAAGGCGTCGCCGGAAAAAATCGGGGCAAGCGGGCTGTCGGCGGCGGCTTCCTTCATGCCACGAAGCTGTGTCGCTCCGCCGCTTGCCCATTTGAGGCCAACCAGCGTGAGGCCACGCAGAATGAAGAGGAATGCAAGCGTGACGATGAACGAGGGAAGACCCGTTCGCATCGTGAGCTGGGCATTCGTGACGCCGATGACCACGGCAAATCCGAGCGCAATCAGGATCGCCACACTGAGCGGAAGATTGAGAACCACCAGCGCCGTGCCAAATACGAGACCGGCAAAGGCGACCATCGATCCGATCGACAGATCAAATTCACCGCCGATCATCAATAAAGCGGCGCCGATGGCAAGAATGCCGAGCTGGGCAGCCGGGGCCATGAAATTGACCACGCCGGCCAGCGTGAACATGGCCGGATTGGCGGTGAAGAAAAAGAAGATAGTGACAAGCACCAGCCCGGCGACAGCGCCGAGTTCCGGACGACGCAGGAGAGCGGTCATCATCGAAACCTTTTTTAGCCGCTCGTCGGATCGGGTCGGGGACCCGTTCTGTTCGTTGGCCAGCGTCATGGGTTTGTTCCTCAGATTGGGTGTCGTCTTTGCGCGCAACGGCGTTCGGCCGAAAAGGTCGCGCATCGAGGCAAAGGTTGCATTCGGGGTGGCTCCCGCTCTGGCGGGAGCCACGCTTCCATCCGGCCTAGCGGATGCCCTGGGAGGATTTTTCGATGACTGCGGCCGCCGTGTCCTTCTCGACGAAGCTTGGGCCGGAGGCGACGTTGCCCGCCGGAATGGTGCCGTAACGTGCGTTCAGCGCAAGAAATGTCACCGGTAGATAACCTTGCAGGAAGGGTTGCTGATCAACCGCAAAGAGTGCCTTCCCGTCCGCGACCGCCTTCAGAAAACCCGCCGACAGATCGTAGGATGCAACCTTGACCTTGTCGCCGACACCCAACTTTTCGACGACCGCCACCGCGCGTTCGCCGACCAGCGGCGCAGAAAGGCCGAGAACAACATCCACCGAGGGATCTGAGGTGAGCGCCGCCTGAATCTTGGCTTCGATTTCTGCCGGGTCGGCCGTCGTCGGCAACACCGTTACCTTGCCGCCTGCAAAACCCTTTTCCGTTCCGGCGCAGCGCTGGTCCAGAGCCGCATTGCCCACCTCCTGGTTGACGCAAAGAACATGCTTCAAACCGAGAGACTTCAGCTTCTCCCCAACCTTGACACCGGCAGGCAATTCATCCTGACCGACATGCAGCCTGATACCGAGCTTTTCCGTGGCCGAAATGCCGGAATTCATCGAGATGACCGGAATGCCCGCGGCAACTGCTTTTTCAATCGCTGGGCCAAGGGCATCTGGGTCCGGATTGGAAATCACTATCCCCGCCGGGGTCTGGTTTGCGGCCGCATCGATGAGTTGACCCATCGCGACCATGTCGAAGGTCTCGGGCGCGCGATAATCGACCCGGACATTGCTGTCCTTGCCCGCCTGCATCATGCCATTTTTGACGATAGACCAGAAAGGATCGGACGCCTGACCGTGGGTGACCGCGATGATGGTCAACTGATCCTGCGCCCTGGCCGTTGCAGAGCATGACACGGCTATTCCGGCGACGAGTGCGCCATGGGCGAGTTTCCTGAGAATAGATTTCATATGGTTCCTCCTCCTTGTACCGGCCCACTCCTCAAGCCGGCAAAATGTGAATGCTACCGGGTGCAAATATCTTGCTACCGGGTGCAAGCAGGTGCATCATAGCCGCGAATGGGTTAAAAGCAAGCATTCATTTCATCGGAGTCCGAAATGGAATGTTCGTTCCATTTCGGTCGGAGGCACTATGCGCAAGCGGGAAACTACCAGGAGAGCAACGGCGAAAGAGGTGGCGACCGCAGCCGGCGTATCGAAATGGACCGTTATCCGGGCTTTCACACCCGGTGCGTCGATTACCGAGGAAAGCAAACGGCGCGTGCTGGAAGCGGCGGCTGCCCTGAATTACTCGCCAAATCTTCTTGCCCGAAGCCTTGCCACCAATCTGACCCATCAGGTCGCCGTCTTCGTCGATGATTTCGCCAATCCCCAGAAACTGCCGTTTCTTGAAACGCTGACGGAACGTCTGCAGGCCGCCGGCCTCGTTGCCATGCTCATCAACATCAATAACCACTTCGATCATGTGCACGCCCTGCTGCATGCCGACCAGCGTCAGGTTGACGCCATCATTCTTTTTGGCACCGCATTTCGCGATGAAACGCTGACGGACCGTCAGCTCGGCCACGGAATGCCACCCATGTTCGTTCTGGCACGCGATAGCCAGATCGACGGCGTCCCCGCCGTCGTGTGCGACGCCGAACTGGCGCTGAGAGACATCGTCAACCATTTATACGAACGGGGATATCGAAAGCCCGGCTTCATGAGCGGCGCGACGGCGCTTTCGACGGCGCTCAGACGCCGGCAACACTTTATGGATTTCTGGGCGGAAAAAGGCGTCGGCGAAATCGAATTGCTGTCTGCCGAAAAATACAGCGCCGCAGCGGGAGCAGCCTCCGTCCGCGGATATCTGTCGCGAACTGCACCTTCCGAACGCGTCGACGTCCTTATGTGTGAGAACGATATCCTGGCTTTCGGCGCCATGGATGAAATTCGCGGGAACTTCGGTCTGAGAGTACCTGAAGACATGGCCATCGTCGGATTCGACAATTATGAACTCGGAGGTTCACCCGCATACGGCCTCACCACATATGAACAACCGCGCCACGAAATGGTCGAGGCCATCATCGGAATGATCACCGGTGCCATTGAAGCCGAAACAGTCACCTTGCCCGGTAAAATGATCGTCCGAAATTCCACGTGAGGCGGGCTTTTCTCTGGTTGCGGCGTGATCATACAGAGACGCCGCCGACAGATCGGCGAAGCCTTGATCATTACGCAGGCGCTCATAAAGACCGCCCATAATGGCGAAGCTGTAATTGAAGAACGTACTGCCCGCAAAGGTGTTGGCGATCTCACAGGCGGTCGGGAGATCGCTGCGATGATGTACTGCTTCAAACCCGGCCAGCAATTCGGTTAGACAAGAGCTGTAATATCCACAGAGGCGAATGCACCATTTTTGGGAACAACGCCATGACAAGGCTTTTCTTCAACGTAATCAGCGGTGACAATATCCTTGACGACGATGAGGGAAGCGAACTCCCCTCCCTCGAACAGGCGATCGGGGATCATCGCCGCCCCTTGTGCGCCGGCGAGAAAGCGTGCCGTAGTCTTCGCGTCGCAGCCTGATCGCAGTAAATGCAACATCCGTTAGTTTGGCCTAGATACATCAAGGCCGACCAAAGCCAGTCCATCTGCCACACTGTCAATAATGCCTTCAGAGACATTGCCGTGTCGAAGATCGTGATAAACATTTCGCTCATAGTTGGGACGCAGAGCATGAAGTTCCGCGAGTGCTACTTTGGCCTCCTCCAGACGGCCGAGCTTAGCCAATGAAACAGTTTTAAGGAGAGGAACCATATAGTGGTCGGTAACGCCGGCTTTCCTCACGAGGGACAGCGCGCCCTGATAGTCTTTAATATAATATTGGCGATAGGCCAACGTAATATAACCCAAGCTAAAATCTTCTCCGGCCTCTTTAATTCCTTCGATCAATATTTCTGAACCTTCGTCTAATAATCCAATATTCATGAATGCGGAGCCGATACGCATCTTCAGGTGTGGATCTTTATATTCCTGGATAATCACTCTCGATATATCTTCGAAAGTTTTAAGGTCTTTGCTATTAAAAGCGTAATACATAAGAGCCTGTTTGGTTAAAATGGAATTTGGAGAAAGGTCTTTTGCCTTCATTGCGGCATCTTTCAGTTTAACATCGTATTGCCCTGTATCCTCACCAAAGGAGGCAGCAATATAACTCAATCTGTAGTAAATCTGCGCGAGTATTGCCCAGGCCTCGGCATTATTTGGCTGCGAAGAGACAACCTTTTCCAGGCAATTTTTCACATCTTCCTGAAAATCGAAATGATAGAACATCGCCAGGCGGTGCGGCTTCGAGAGGCATCCAAGCTGATCGTGTGTCTCATTGTAAAGCGAGCCCATAAGTGTGGGAAGGGCCCCTTCCAACCCTAAAACTCGCCCTGCCAATATGTCAGCAGCGCCATCAATACTTATATTTTCCTGAAGCTTTTCTTCAGATGCCCAGGCCACTTCTTTTGACTTGGCGTCGTCCAGTTGCCAGACGATCGAAATCGATTGGTCCGTTTCCCTGACGCCGGTTTTAAGGACGTAGACATCGCTTTCACGAGCGAGAAATTCATCCAGTCTAACATCGCCATGGCGGTCGTCCACCACGCGCGAATTTCCGTAGGCGCTTAAGTTTGAAACCAGTAATTCGGAGAGCCCTATGGCGATTTTTCCAGCCTGCGGCTGGTTCGGGTCAGCAGTAACACTCGTAACGATCAAAACAGGCGGGGCCTGCGGCCTGACATTTTGGGACCGATTGGACAAAAAATAAAAGCTAACAAATGCAACGGCAACGGCTGCACAGATACCAATAGCCCAAGCCGAAAACCACGAGGGCTCCTTCTTGAATAACGGTGGCTCAGCAACCATCGGTACAGCCTCAAGCCCCTCATCGGGAACATCCTCAATGCCTGTTGCGAGTTGTGTGAAGACGGGAACGTATCGCCCTTTCGGAAGCGTTATCTGTACCCCGGTGGTATTTACTGCGTTCTGATTGTAACGCTCCAGAGCCGCTCGCAATCGGTTTGCACTTGTCCGCACGATGGGATCATGTGATGCGTCAAAATCTGCATCGCGCTTGAATACCTCAATTGCGATCGCGTAGGATTTGATGCGATTGGCGCGTCCATTCAAAGTCTCGGTAACGACATACTCGAGAAATTCGCGCATCCGCTCCGCATTAACGAAATATTCCGATGCGAATATCAGGGCAAGCTCTCGGTCAATGACGGACCTGTCGATGGTTAGTGGGTTTGTACTTTCCATGGCATGCACCGATTGACCACGAGACATTGACGAAACCAAATCAAGATTTGGGGGTGGTGTATGTATCCGGATCGAGCTTCTGATCCCGACAGATGCCGCTGGATTTCATGCCGATCGAGCGCCGGGATCCGGTCGCGGCGGCATAATTGTATCCGGAAACAGGGACCTCTCGCCATATGCTAACTTTGCGAAAAGAAGATGCTCTGGCTCGCCGTTGAGATATCATTATAGCTATTTGTTCAGCCTTCGGCGCCATGAATTATCATCGACGGCTTTCCAACGAAAAGGCCCTGAACATGCGTTGCGCCTGACGCGAGCGCAATCTCCCATTGTTCCTGATTTTCCACGCCCTCAACAACGACAACGCCCGCAATACTCATGCCAAAACTTACAATGTGGCTCAAACTATTGGCGCCCTTCGGGTGCCCGCGGACGTTCCAAAGCATGGACGCATCGATTTTTATGATATCGGGCTCCATCTGCAGCAACTGGCTCGGCGAAAGATAGCCGGCCCCAAAATCGTCTATGGCAATTCTGCAGCCGATTTTTTGGGCCTGCGCCAAAAGCGAATTGATCTGGGTGCCGTCCCTAAATGGGTATGTCTCCGTAATCTCCAAAATCATTCTGGATGCGACGCCCGACCTTGAAATGGTGTCGAGAATGTCACACCAGATCTCTGGATTCTGAACGGTCGCCGCCGAAATGTTACAGCCCAGGACGAGATGTGGCACACGCGTCAAATCATCAATCACGATGTCGACAATCTGCCGGTCGAGACGACAGATTTCGCCTCGGGATTCCAGTTGCGGAATAAATTGAGCGCCGGCCAATATCTGGCCATCTTGCGCTATCAGCCTCGCCAGACCCTCATGATAGAGGGCTTTCTCAGCGGTATGGGCGTCCTGGATGATTTGATAGGCACATTGTACGCGGGCTCCGGCAACGGCCGAGGCGGGACAAGTATTCGCTGTCATTGCGGGGCTGACCAATCTCTCAATTCGTAGCGGGAATAGAATTCTGCTCGGCCACTTAGCCGAAACGGCAGCCGCTTTATCGGCACCGAGTAATCTCCTTCCGTGATTGATTGAAGTTACATACCGATACAATTCCGGCTGGAACGGTATCGAACCTCTATTCAATCCGTTGGATGCGTCGCACAAACAAAAGGAGCGGCGTCGGCCGCTCCTTCTTTATTGGCGCGAATTGTCAACAGCGAGACAGGCCCTGATCCGGCCCGATCTTAAATCATTCCACGAGCAGCGGCGATAAGAGGCCGGTGTTCCAGTTCCAAGGCAGGTTGCCGGCAGCACGGCGCCGTTGCACGGCCGCGTCGTGTAACTCGTACATGCCGGGCAGGAGATTGTTGGCCGCCCTTGGCGCGGCGTTGCCGAACTCCATATACGCCTTGCCTGCCCCATATGCCGGCCATGCGGGCTGGCCCGGCGCTGCGGGCGTTCCTTCACGCGCAAAGCTCGCCCAATAGCCCGTCATGGCGTCCGCGAAAGCAAGCTCACGCGGTGTGACCGGGTTCATCGGCCAGAGCGGAGGCGTATGGGCAAAGGTACCGAACACGTAAGGAATTTCGGCGGCGTGGAATGCGTGCAGGTTGGCGGCATCCGCTGCCGGATAACCGTGGTCGAAATAATACAGGTAAGCCGGTTGACCGATGGTCGCCTGGCTGCGCACCAGCCGTTTCGACGTCCAGCCATACATCGCATCGCGCGTGTTGGCGAAAATGCTTTCCTGCATATCGCCCGATGGGTACAGGCGCAAAAATCGATCGGCCAGATCGCCATAGTTTTTGCGAATGGTTTTTTCGTACTCCTCTTTCGAGTTCGGTACAGGCGGAGCAAGGAAGGTGAGCGAACGAATCTCGCCGCTGTTGAAGCCGCTCAGTACGGGAACGGGTGCCTGCTCGCCGAGCTCGAAGGTCTCCACCAATTGTCTGGTCAGGACGATGCCGTCGATCGTGCCCGAAGGCGCAAACCCCGCGACTGTGGCGGCATCGGTAATCTCCTGCCCGTTCAGCGCCCGCAAATCTCGCAGATCTTTTGCGTCGAGCTTGGCCGCAACATGTTCCCCCAGGCTTTCCTGCGCAAGTTCACCGTGCACGCTGTTTTTAAGGGCGGGTGTGGAGATCATGTAGGCGCTTTGGAGGATTGACTTATGAAATAGCCCACGCGCCGATGGCGATGCCATGAGATACATCACACTGAGCGCGCCCGCCGATTCTCCCATGACGGTAACCTTGTCGGCATTGCCACCGAACGCGGCAATATTGTCGCGCACCCATTGCAAGGCTGCTATCTGATCCAACAAGCCATAGTTTCCCGAGATACCTTGAGGAGATTCCGCAGACAGTTGCGGATGGGCGAGATAACCGAGCACGCCAAGGCGATAGTTGATCGAAACCACGATTAGGCCCTGCCTGGCAAGCTTCGACCCATCGAACATCGGCTCCGAGGCCGAGCCGGAACGCAGCGACCCGCCGTGGATCCAGACCAGGACCGGCATATTCTTCGCGTCCTGCGGCGCCCAGACATTCAGGCTCAGGCAATCCTCGCTGGTCGGCCCCAGAACCCGACCATAGATACTGTCCTGCTTTGAGGCTGGCTGGATACAGGACGCCCCGAAATCCTGTGCTTCCTTCACACCTTCCCAAGGCGTCACCGGTGCAGGCGGCCGCCACCGCATCTCTCCCACCGGCGGTGCCGCATAAGGGATGCCTTTGAAGACGGTCAGCGACTGTTGCTCGACCCCCTTCAGCTTTCCATCCGACGTCTGCACTATCGGCAGGACCGTTTCAGCGCGCGCCGACCCATTGGCTGTAAAAGAAGCCGTGAGTATGACGAGCGCCATACCGATCAGGGAGGAAAGAGACGTGCTGTTTTTTGTCATGGTCCGGGTCTTTCAAACAGAAATTCAATCGATAATGGCTCCAGACTGTTTGAGACAGGGAGCAAGGGTGCGCTCTGGCTTGCAACCGCCAGAATAGGCCGCCTTATGGGTATGCGAGCTGTCGAGCCGCTCCATAGTTGCCTGGCGGCAAACAACCTCCCGGTCGACAGGTGGCCGGGAGGGTTGAATTCGGTCAGAACTTGACGCGCAGACCGAGCTTGCCGCCCACTTCGTGGCTGTCTGCGAAGTTCTTCAGGCTGGTGTCGACCGACACCTCGCCATAGATGGCATATTTGTCATTCGCCCAGCTGTAAGCGCCGCCAAGGCCAATGCCACCGTTCAACCGGTCGGCACGGCTGTCGAACTTCGTGCCCGAAACGTCGACCCGTGTTCCATCGAGGAACTCTGTGGTCAGGTTGACGGTGCCGTAGATCTGTATACGGCTCGTCTGGCCGCCAGCATCCTTCCAGCCGCGCTCATGTCCGAGCGCAAGGCCGAGACGTCCCTTCAGGCTGTCACCCCTGTCAAGCGATACGCCTGCGCCATAAGGATCGGCGAAGCTGTCGAAGTCGACGGACGACCAGGTCAGCTGCGCCTGCGGCGTCAGCGTCCAGTTCTCGCTGAGACCGATACGTTGACCGGCTTCGAGGCTGAAGGCGTATCCAAATCCGTCATTGCCATCGGCAAGGCCCCGGCCCAGCGTGTTCGAGGAAAGATCGCTGTCAAACCAGGTAAGCTGCCCCTGCGCATCGACATAGAAACCGTTATTGCCATACCAGGTCAGCGTGCCGCCAAAACCATAACCCGACGTGTCGATGCCGCCATGACCGAAGAGCGAGGAGACATCGGTGTTGACCTGACCATAATGAACGGTAAAGCCGCCGATCAGCTTGCCGGCATCGCTTTCGTAAAGCAGGCCGTCGATCCCGGCCTGGAACTTCCACAGATCGTAATCGTAATCCGAGCGGCTCGTCGTGGCGTCAGGCTGCCGGTGGCCATGCAGGCCTTCAATGCGGCCCCAGACATTATTGCCGGTGACGATTGCTGCACCGTCCTGGGAATAGGCTGCCGGCGCCTGTTCATGCCAGTAACGATCCCCCATCCGTTGGAAGAGGCTCGGTAGACGATTGAGGATCTGCAACGTCGCCGGATAGGTTTCATAGACCGGAACGCCCGGATGATAACGCGGCAGTTCAGGCTCGGCGATTGGATCAACCAGATCGATCAGGACCGAACGCAGATACCAGTCATTGGCCGCATAGCTGTCACCATAGACATCCGAGCCGTTTGAGGTCGTGCTACGGTTCAGCGTATAGGCATAAGCGCCGGCGACCTTGGCGTTCTGGCCGTCTGCGGTGACATAGTCACCATTGCCAAGGAAGAACGCGTCTGCATTGGTCGTACCGCCATTGATGGCGTCGACAAGCTTGATACCGTCGGTGGTCGGCGCGCCCGTACCGGCGACATTATTGACGACAAGTCCGGTCCGGCCGATGGCCGCACCGCCATCGATCACGATCCGGTCCGACGGCGAGGCATCCGCGCCAAGCGTCGCATTGAGCACGACAGTGCCGTTGTCGCCGACGTAATTCGTTGTCGTCAGCGTTTTGAAGACGCCGGCGTCAGGCGCGGCAAAGGCAATCCTGCCGGCATTGGTAACGGTGTCGGAGACCGTCGAGCTATCGGTCATCGTCCAGACGCTGCCGGCATCGAGCGTGATGTTGGTCGCATTGTAGGCCGCGCCGGTCAATTCACTGCCGGCAAGGCTGACATTGGCAATGTTGTCGGCGGCGACGAGGATATCCCCCGTCAGACCCGTGTCGATGGCATTGAAATTAACCACCCCGTGGTTGCCGGCCGCGTCATCGAGAACGTTGAGGACCAGGCCGCTGCCATTGCGCGTTGTCATCGTATCCAGCGTCACGTCAAGGGCTCCGCCCTGCGAACGCACCAGGTCGCCCTGTGCGCTTTCCAGCCGACCATTCGCGATCGAGACAGTGCTGACCCGATTGGCT
Source organism: Agrobacterium sp. 22-214-1 (assembly GCF_053522465.1). Lineage (NCBI taxonomy): Bacteria > Pseudomonadati > Pseudomonadota > Alphaproteobacteria > Hyphomicrobiales > Rhizobiaceae > Agrobacterium > Agrobacterium sp. 22-214-1. Next base: position 276,472 of record NZ_JBNWCK010000004.1, read on the forward strand.
CCTGAGAAAAGGGTTTGGATGCCCGCTGCGGCCGCACCCTGTGTGGCAATATCACCTTTTGCAATCTCGACCGTGCTGCCGTCCCGCACGTCAATGCCATGGCTTTCCGTACCCGAAGTCCGGATGGACAATGGGCCGATTGCGGTAACCTTACTAGCGATAGTCGAAACCAGCCCCTGTGATCGATTACCGATTGTTACAACATTAACCGTGCCATTGAGGGATATGACGCTGGCGCTTCTAGCATCGAGTCCCCGAGAGTGGTCATTGCCCGAAGTCTTGATGGACAATGGGCCCTTCGACGTAACCGTGCTAGCAGTGTTCGAGAACAGCCCCGCGGATAGATCGCCGGTGGTTGCTATGTCAGTAACACCGTTAAGGGTAACGGTACTGCCGGCTTGGGCACCAATGCCTCGAGCGACATCATTGCTCGAAGTTCTGATGAACAATGGGCCGTTTGAGGTAACCGTGCTAGCCCAAGAATGCAGGCCCATTGATGGGCCACCTTTCGTTGCAATATCAACCGGGCCGTTGAGGATAAGCGTGCTATACGACTGAGCATCGATACCGTGAGCATACGGTAAGGTTCCTTCCGTCCTGATGGTCATTGGGCCGTTTGAGGTAACCGTGCTAGCGTTCGAACGCAGCCCTATTGAGTCTTCGCCTTTGGTTCCAATATCAACAGAGCCATTGAGGGTAACGGTGCTGCCATTCAGAGCATTGATACCATGAGCGCGATTATTGCCCGCAGTCCTGATGATCAATGGGCCGCTTGCGGTAACCGTACTTGCGTTCGAACGCAGCCCTATTGAGTCATCGCCTTTGGTTCCAATATCAACCGTGCCGCCAAGGGTAACTGTGCTGGTGGCGAAAGCATTGATGCCGTTAGCGCGATCATTGCCCTCCGTCCGAATTGTCAGGTTCCCGCTGTTCGTCAGGGTGCCGCTATTAACAGCAAGGCCGTTGGCGATATCGCCAGTGGTTGTAACCACACCTCCGTTGAGATTTATTGTCCCACCCTGGAAGGAAAGTGCGGCGGGAGCCTGAACGCCACTGGTGGTGAGGTTCACCTGACCCCGTGTGTTTATGACTCCGCCATTCTGAGTCAAGAACGCTGAACCCGCAAGGCTGCCCGCTGCTTGCGTTGTGATAATCGTATCGGCTGGAACCTCAACGGTCACTCCGTCGGCCACGATCTGCTGCGATCTCGCAGGAAGGCTGAATGCGACGATTGCCAGTGCACTGGCGGTGAAGAGAAGCTGCGAATGTTTAATCTTACCCATTGTCCCGAATCTGTTCAGACGTCAGCATGCATTTCGGCGTTCGGAAAAACGGCTGCGAAAAGAGGCTTCAACGATTTCAGAGAATCCACATTTCAATAGCGGATTGGCCTTGGACTTACCGGGAGTCGCAGGGAGGCCACAGTTTGAAACGGTTACATTTGCGGCAGGATACCGTTTCACCCCCGCCCATTCAGCGGGAACATTCAAGCTAAACGCATCAGTCTGGCGCGCCATCGGCGAGGGAATTTTCCGCGCTGCGGTATCGCACCGTTTGTAACCTTCCCGTCACCGGGATCTACCGCTTTATTTGTTTTCCGGCGAATCTCAGGAGGTTTCACCCGGACAAGCGGCGACACATCGGTCAACGGGTTGCCGGCAACAGCATGCGAGCAAAAAACTTGAACACCATGCAATCCAGATCATTGAGCGGAGTTTCGTGCGCACAAGCGGAGCCGCCATTTGCGTGACCGCCATCCATGGCCATGCCGGGACTTACAGGGTTCCCCGCCAAAATCCGCCAATTCCCTGACGTCTCAAGGAGACTATCGAAAGATGCACCGTTTTACGACCGGCCTCGCCGTTGCCGCTTTATTCTGCCTCGATGTGAGCGCCGCCACGGCACAGGATCATGTGTACTTCCCGACCGGAAGTGTTGAGCGCCAATATTTTGTCAACGGGCCTTCCAGTGTGCTGCGCATGACGTCTGTGGAACCATGCGATCGGCGAGGCCATCTCTGCGACGTCTGGTATCCCTCGGACATCAGAAGCGGCAAGCCGCTGGCGGTCGTCCTCTGGGCAAACGGCACCGCCAATGCACCGGTCGAGCCCAGAGTTTACGGCTATCTTCTCTCCCATTTTGCCAGTTGGGGATTTGTCGTGATTGCGACGCGAGACCCAAGTACGGGATACGGCAACACGGTTCTCGACTCTCTCGATTATTTGAAAAGGCAAGCGGCCAAACCTGGCAGTCCTTTCTATAGACAGATTGATTTCGGCAGGGTGGGGGTCGCAGGGCATTCCCAGGGTGCCACCGGCGCGATCAACGCAATGCTCAAGTCGAAGGGAAAGGTGCGGACAACGGTCGCGTTTCAGCTTCCCAGCCAGAAATGGTGTTCACCGGCCGATCTCTGCGTCCTCACCAAAGACCTCAAGGCGGCAAAATCAGGGTCGATCTTCTATGTCGGCGGCACATCCGATGTGGTCGTCTCGCCGGACAGACAGAACGGCGAGGGACAGCTCAACTCACTCACGGCATATTTTGAGGCGACGCCGAATGCTCTTCTCAAGGCCAAGGGCCTCGTCAATCTGGCGAACCACAATGACATCCTTGGCAAGCGGGACTGTAAAACAGCGGAATTGGTCAGCCCGCTGACCTGCACGCTTGGCGTCTATGGGTATCTGGGCCTGCCGACCAGCTGGCTCGCCTGGCAACTACAGGGAGCGCATGAAGCAGGCGCGGCGTTTCGCAAGGAACGAGGTGAGTTCTTCAGGGCCCACGGATGGAGCGGGCAGGTGAGCAACGTTCCCTAATGCGCCATCCGCGCTCGCTCCTTTCTGAATGCTGGGTAAATCTATGGCAGCCAATTGGTCGTCCGCTTTATCGATGCTTAAATCGAGTGACGAAAAATACGCACGATTTGCCGCCCGATGTCCTGCGGCGTCAGTCGGCCTTCGCGATACCAGCCCGAGACGTTGTTCAGCAGCGTGAGCAGCAACAGGCGGTAGACACTGCGATCGAGCGCGGGATCAAGGGGGAGGTCATTGACGAGATTCCGGAACAGGTTCTCGAAGGCGTCGCGCTTGGCGACCAGCCGCTCGCGAACCTCTGGTGGTGTCACGGCAAAATCGCTCATCAAAGGCATGGTGATCGAGTTTTCGTCGAGCTGGATTTCGAGCATGGTGACACAAGCCGTTTCCAGCCGCTCCCACGGATCGGACAGCCCTGCAATTGCAACACGGATGCGATCTTCCGCAACTTGGAGTGCAATTTCGTGGACGCGAATGAACAGCGCTTCCTTCGACTTAATGTAGTGATAGAGCGAACCGCCAAGCAGACCCACACGCTCACCGATATCTCGGACCGACGTCGCCGCATAGCCGCGCTCGGCAAAAAGCGAGGCAGCGGCCTCCAGGATTTCACAATGGCGGTCGCTGAGTCCACTCGACCGCATCGACGCTGCTGCCTTGCTCCCGGCTGGATCGGCGGCCGTCCGGCGTTGCCTCCCACTCATAACGTCTCCTGTCTGTCGCGATATTCAGAATCTCTTAGACGCTGTGTAACCCAAGTACGCATCTTTCCCAACTCTGTAGCACCAGAACAGGCCGGCGGGGGCGGGCACATGATTTCACGCTTGCAAACTGTAACAATTGTTTGATACACACAGCGACATCAACTGAAGGAGGAAAGGTTGAGCGAAAGAATCAGGGAGGCCATGGATTTCGACGTGGTGATCGTCGGCGCGGGACCGGCCGGTCTTGCCGCCGCAATCCGCCTCAAACAACGCGCGGTGCAAGCCGGCGCGGAAATTTCCGTCGTCGTCGTGGAAAAGGGTTCGGAAGTCGGCGCGCATATCCTCTCGGGCGCGGTGATCGACCCTTCCGGCCTCGATGCGTTGCTGCCCGACTGGCGGACCGACCCTGCCCGCCCGCTCACCACAGAAGTCACCGATGACCGCTTCCATGTGCTTGGTCCCGCCGGCTCTTTTCGCCTGCCCAATGCGCTGATGCCGCCACTGATGAGCAATCACGGCAACTTCATCGGATCGCTTGGCAATGTAGCCCGCTATCTCGGCGCGCAGGCCGAAGCCCTCGGGGTCGAGATTTATCCGGGCTTTGCGGCAACCGAAGTGCTTTACGATGACAATGGCGCGGTTGCCGGCATCGCCACCGGTGACATGGGGATCGGCCGCAACGGCGAGCCGAAGGATGATTTCACCCCCGGCATGGAGCTTCGGGCGAAATACACCGTGTTCGCCGAGGGTGCGCGTGGCAGCCTGACCAGGCAGCTTCTCGCCCGCTTCAATCTGACCGACGGCCGCTCGGTGCAGAAATTCGGCATCGGCATCAAGGAACTCTGGCAGGTCAGGCCGGAAAAGTTCCGCAAGGGGCTGGTGCAGCACTCATTCGGCTGGCCGCTCGACTGGAGGACCGGCGGCGGCTCGTTCCTCTATCATTTCGACGATCATCTCGTGACCGTCGGTTTCGTCTTGCATCTCGACTACAGGAACCCGACGCTCTCGCCCTTCGACGAGTTCCAGCGTTTCAAGACCCATCCTCTGATCCGCGACACCTTCGAGGGCGGCAAACGCATCGCCTATGGTGCGCGCGCCCTGACCGAGGGCGGCTACCAGTCCGTGCCGCAGCTCGCCTTCCCCGGCGGCGTGCTCGCGGGCTGCGCCGCAGGCTTCATGAACGTGCCGCGCATCAAGGGCTCGCACAACGCCATCCATTCCGGCATGCAGGCGGCGGATGCCGCGTTCAACGGAATAACCAGCGGCCGCGCCAACGATACGCTCGACGATTATGAAACCAGCTGGCGTGGTTCGGCGATCGGGCGGGATCTGAAGCCCGTTCGCAACGTCAAGCCGCTGTGGTCGCGGTTCGGCACCGTGCTCGGGGTCAGCCTCGGTGGCATCGACATGTGGCTGCAGACGCTCTTCGGCGTTTCGCCCTTCGGCACGCTCGCGCACAAGAAGGCTGATTTTCAGAGCCTGAAGCCGCTCTCCGAGGTAACACCGATCCGCTACCCGAAGCCGGATGGCGTTCTGACCTTCGACAAGCCGTCCTCGGTGTTCCTGTCGAATACCAATCATGTGGAGGACCAGCCGGTTCATCTCAGACTTGCCGATCCCGCCATCCCCATCAAACACAACCTGCCGCTCTATGGTGAACCGGCGCGGCTCTACTGTCCCGCGGGGGTCTATGAGGTCGTCTATGACGACGAACAGGCCAAGACTGATCCGCGTTTCGTGATCAACGCGCAGAACTGCGTGCACTGCAAGACCTGCGACATCAAGGATCCTTCGCAGAACATCACCTGGGTCCCACCCGAAGGTAGCGGCGGCCCGAACTACCCCAACATGTGACGCCCGTTCTGGACAGGAAGAAGAATATGACCGCAACCTATATCGTCGATTACCTGCGCAGCCCCTTTGCCCCCGCCTATCGAGGCGCGATTGCCGACGTTCGTCCCGATGACCTCGCCGCAGGTGTCATCAAGGCGCTGGTCAGCCGCTCCGGCATCGACGCAGCCGAAATCGAGGACGTGAACCTCGGCTGCGCCTTCCCCGAGGGCGAACAGGGCCTCAACATCGCCCGCTGCGCAGCGTTGATCGCGGGCCTGCCGCAATCGGTCGGCGGCTCCGTCGTTAACCGCTGGTGCGGTTCCTCCATGCAGGCGATCCAGATGGCGGCCGGCGCAATCGCGATGGGCGCGGGTGATGCCTTCATCGCCGGCGGCGTGGAAAGTATGAGCCGCGTACCGATGATGGGCTTCAACCCCATGCCGAACCAGGCCTGGAGTGATGCCCGGCGCATCGCCTTCCTCAATATGGGGCTGACGGCGGAAAATCTGGCCGACCGCTACGGCATCTCGCGCGAGGAACAGGACGCCTATTCGCTGGAGAGCCAAAGGAAGGCGCTCGTCGCCCGAGCCGATGGCCGCCTGGCTGCCGAAATCGCGCCGATCGGCGATGTTACCTTCGACGGTTGCCCGCGTGAAACGGACGCCGAGAAACTCGCCGGCCTCAAGACCGCCTTCAAGGCGGGCGGCTCGGTGACAGCAGGTAATTCCTCGCCGCTCACCGACGGCGCATCCGCAACGCTGGTCTGCTCGGAAGGCTTCGTGAAACGCCATAATCTTGCACCGCTCGCCCGCATCTCGGGCTATGCCATTTCCGGCTGCGCGCCTGAAATCATGGGAATTGGCCCCGTCGAGGCGAGCCGCAAGGCGCTGAAACGCGCCGGCATTTCCGCAGCCGACCTAGACGTGATCGAGATGAACGAGGCCTTCGCCGTGCAGGTGCTCTCCTGCTGCCGCGATCTCGACATCGACCCCACCCGCCTCAACCGTGACGGCGGCGCCATCGCGCTCGGCCATCCGCTGGGTGCGACGGGCGCCCGCCTCGTCGGCAAGGCCTCGCTGCTGTTGAAGCGCGACGGCGGACGCCATGCGCTCGCCACGCAATGCATCGGCGGCGGTCAGGGCATCGCCATGGTTCTGGAGGCGGCATAATCATGGCTGAAATCAGGAAAGCTGCCGTCATCGGCGCGGGCGTCATGGGTTCGGGCATCGCCGCCCATCTCGCCAACGCCGGGCTCGACGTGGTGCTGCTGGATGTGGAGAAGGCGTTCGCCGATGGCGGCGTTGCCCGCCAGTTAAAGGCGAATGGCTTCATGGACCCCATTTTCGCGCAGAGAATCCGCACCGGCTCTACCGGGGATCACCTCGCGCTGATCGCCGACGCCGACTGGATTATCGAGGCCGTGGCGGAAAAGCTGGAGATAAAGCAGACGCTCTATCGCGCCATCGACGGCGTGCGGAAGAAAAGCTCCATCGTCTCGTCCAACACCTCGACCATCCCGCTGCACTCTCTGGTCGAGGGGCTGCCGGAGAGCTTCACTGTCGACTTCCTCATCACCCACTTCTTCAATCCGCCGCGCGTCATGCGGCTCGTCGAACTTGTATCGGGCAAGGCGACCAGGCCTGAGGTAACCGCGACGATCCAGGACTTCGCGGATCGCGGCCTCGGCAAGAGCGTCGTTATCTGTAAGGACACACCCGGCTTCATCGGCAACCGCATCGGCAATTACTGGATGGTGGTGGCGCAAAACGAGGCGATTGAGCTTGGCCTCGATGTCGAGGAAGCCGACGCCATCATTGGCAAACCCTTTGGTATTCCCTCCACCGGCATCTTCGGGCTGCTGGATCTCGTCGGCATCGATCTCATGCCGACGATCCTGCGCAGCTTGCAGAACGCAACGTCGCCTGGCGACGCGGTGAAGGATTACGACGCCGAACCGGCGCTGATCGCCCGCATGATTGCTGAAAACCGCCTCGGCCGCAAAAGCGGCGCGGGCTTCGTACGGCTGTCTCCCGACCGTAAGTTTCGCGACGTGACCGATCTCAAGACCGGTGACTACCGGCCGCAGCGGGCGGTGTCCTCCGAAAGCCTGGATGCGTCCGGCGGCGATCCGCGCGCACTGATGGAACATGCGGGCCTCGGCGGTCGCTATGCCGCGGTGGTCATGGAGAAGACGCTCGCCTATGCCGCCTCCCTCGTGCCGGAGATTGCCGACACGCCGGACGCCGTGGACGAGGCGATGCGCACCGGCTACGGTTGGAAGCAGGGTCCTTTCGAACTGATCGACCGGTTTGGTGCTGGCTGGCTGAAGGCGCGGCTAGAAGCACGCGGTGTTGCCGTGCCCGCTTATCTCTCGCTCGCAACCCAAAACGGTGGCTTTTATTCGGTCGTCGGCGGCGAGCGCGCCAACCTCCTGCCTGACGGTCGCGTCGCGCCCATCGCCAAGGGTGACGGCGTATTACTTCTTTCCGATCTCAAACTTACCGGCAAGCCGGTGGAAGACTGGGGTGCGGCAAGCCTCTGGGATCTCGGCGACGGCGTTGCCTGCCTCGAATTCCGCACCAAAATGAATACCTACAGCCCCGCTTTGCTCGATGCCATCAGCAAGGCGGTGGAACGGACCGCCGGAGATTTCAAGGCGCTGGTCATCGGCAGCGATTCTCCCATGTTCAGCGCCGGCGCAGACCTGCGCATCCTCCTGGAAATCTTGGAAAAGGGTGACTACGAAGCGGCGAGCGCATTCATCGACCATGGTCACCGCTCCTTCAAGGCGGTTAAATACGCCCCCTTCCCGGTCGTCGGCGCAGCAGCAGGGCTGGCGCTCGGCGGCGGCTGTGAAATCCTGCTGCATTGCGATGCGATCCAGGCCCATGCGGAGCTTTCCATCGGCCTCGTCGAGACCCACATCGGTGTCGTACCGGGTTGGGGTGGCTGCAAGGAATTGATGCTGCGCTTCTCGGCTTCCACAGCCGCCCTGCGTGGACCGGTCGCACCCGCGATTGCCGCCTTCAATCTGATCGCACCCGGAACGGTATCGACCAGCGCCTTCGAGGCCCGCAACCTTGGCTACCTGAAAGTCACCGATGGCATCACCATGAACCGCAGCCGGCTGATTGCCGACGCCAAGGCGAAGGCTCTGGCCCTCGCTGAAACCTATGTCGCGCCGGAACCGCCAGTGATCACGATGTCCGGCCCGTCGGGTGCTTCGGCGATCCACAACATTATCGAAAACGAAGAACTCGCCGGCCGTGCCACCGTTCACGACGGCGTGGTCGGGCGCGCGCTTGCCAAGGTGCTGACCGGCGGTCCCTCCACCGATCCGCTGAAACCGCTAACGGAAGACGATGTGATCGCGCTGGAGCGCGAAGCCTTCATCGATCTGCTTGCAACACCCGCAACCGTCGACCGCGTCAGGCACATGCTGGCGACCGGCAAGCCGCTGCGCAACTGAACAAAGAGGCAAGGAACCCCATGGCTGGTTATACCCCTCCCATCGACGACATCTCCTTCCTGCTCGGCGAAGTCTTCGACTTCGACGCGCAGATGGCAGCCCTTCCCGGCTTTGAAGAGATCAATACGGAACTTGCAGCAAGCGCTCTCGAGGAAGGCGGCAAGTTCTGCGCCGAGGTCATCGAGCCGCTCAACCGTCCCGGCGACGAGGAAGGCTGCAGGCTGGAAAACGGGCTGGTAACAACGCCGAAAGGCGTCGCGTCCGCCTACAGGGCCTTCGTCGAGGCCGGCTGGTGCGGTCTGTCGGGCAATCCGGAATTCGGTGGACAGGGCCTGCCGCGCGTATTGCAGATCCTGCTCGACGAGATGCTGTCCTCCGCGAACCTGTCCTTCGGCCTGTTTCCGGGTCTGACCCGTGGAGCCGTCGAGGCCATTGCACACCATGCGAGCGACGAACTGAAGCAGAAATATCTGCCGAAGATGATTTCGGGCGAATGGACGGGCGCCATGGCGCTCACGGAATCCTCTGCCGGCACCGATCTCGGCCTGCTCACCACCCGCGCCGAGCCGGTCGGGGACGGCTCCTACGTCATCAGGGGCACCAAGATCTTCATCTCCTCCGGCGATCATGATTTCGGCGGCAACATTGTGCACCTGGTGCTCGCACGCCTGCCCGACGCGCCGAAGGGCGTAAAGGGCATCAGCCTGTTCCTGTCACCCAAATTCCTCGTCAAGGAAGACGGCTCGCTCGGAGACCGCAACCGTCTGTCAGTTGGCTCGCTGGAGCACAAGATGGGCATCCACGCCCAACCGACCTGCGTGATGAACTATGACGGCGCCACCGGCTGGCTGATCGGCGAGCCCGGCCGCGGCCTCAACGCCATGTTCACGATGATGAATGCCGAGCGCCTGTTCGTCGGCATCCAGGGCCTCGGCATCGGCGAAGCTGCCAACCAGAAGGCTGTCGCCTATGCCCGCGAGCGCCTCCAGGGCCGTTCCGCCGACGGCGCGCGTGGCCCCGTGGCGATTATCGAGCATGCCGACGTGCGCAAGATGCTCCTGACCGGCCGGTCGCTGACCGAGGCCGGCCGCGCGCTCGCCGTCTGGACCGCACTGCAGATGGACATCGCCGAGCGCCATCCCGACGAGGAAACCCGCCGCGGGGCGGATGGCCTCGTCGCGCTGTTGACGCCGGTGGTGAAGGCCGCCTTTACCGATTTCGGTTTTGAGATCGCCGTCCAGTCCCAGCAGGTCTTCGGCGGCCACGGCTATATCCGCGAATGGGGCATGGAGCAGTATGTGCGCGATGCCCGTATCGCCCAGATTTACGAAGGCACCAACGGCGTGCAGGCGATGGACCTCGTCGGCCGCAAACTACCGATGGAAAACGGCAATGTCGCGCGCCGTTTCTTTGCGCTGATACGCGACGATCTCTCGACAACGACGGGCTCGGCCGAACTCGAGGCCGTGAAGACATCTGTCGTCGAGGCTCTCGCCCGGCTCGAGAAACTGACGGAAGACCTGCTGGCCAAAGACGCCGACTCGGTGGAAACAGGAGCGAGCGCCACCGAATATCTGCGCTTCTTCGCGCTTGTGAGCTTCGGCTGGCTCTGGGTGCGCATGGCCGAAAAGGCCGAAGCCGATGCAACGACACCGCTGAAGCAGCGCAAGCTGGCGCTTGCCCGCTTCTTTGCTGCCCGATTGCTGCCGCAGACCACAGCGCTGGAGGCCGCCATCCGCACCGGTGCCGCCGGCATCATGGCGCTCGACGCCGACCTGTTCTGATTGAAATTTATCCTGGGAGGAGAGGACCATGCTTGGCATGATGATGAATGTACCGCTGCTCGTGTCGTCGATCCTGCGTCATGCAGCGACCTATCACGGCAGCACGGAGGTGGTTTCGAAGACGGTCGAAGGTCCTGTTCATCGTTATACCTATGCGGATCTTTCCAAGCGCAGCCAGAAGCTTGCCAATGGGCTGAAAAAGCTTGGCCTGCAGCATGGCGACCGGGTGGGCACGCTCGCCTGGAACGGCTATCGGCATATGGAGCTCTATTACGGCGTCTCGGGATCGGGCTTCGTGTGCCACACGATCAATCCGCGGCTCTTTCCTGAACAGATCGGCTATATCATCGAACATGCCGGCGACAGCGTGCTGTTTTCGGACCTCACCTTCCTGCCGATCCTCGAAGCGCTTGCCGACAGGCTGGCACCGCTGAAAGCCGTCGTCATCATGACAGACGAAGCCCATATGCCGAAGTCCGAGGTGCTGCCGAACCTCGTCTGTTACGAAACGCTGATCGCGCGGGAATCTGACCAATTCGAGTGGCCCGTATTCGATGAGAACACCGCATCCAGCCTATGCTACACCTCCGGCACCACGGGCGATCCCAAGGGCGTGCTCTACAGTCACCGCTCGACTATATTGCATGCCATGGCGGCCACCTTTGTCGACGTGCTTGGTCTCTCCGCCTCGGATACAGTCGTTCCCGTCGTGCCCATGTTCCATGTCAATGCCTGGAGCCTTCCCTATGCCGCGCCAATGGTCGGCGCGAAACTGGTCATGCCCGGTCCAAACCTCGACGGCGCGAGCCTTCATTCGTTGTTTGATAGCGAAGGCGTCACCTTCTCTGCCGGCGTGCCAACGGTATGGCTCGGCCTGCTCGACTGGATGGACGCCAAGGACCAGAAATTCTCTGCGCTGAAGCGCGTCGCCATCGGGGGGGCGGCTCCCCCGCCGATCATGATGGACCGTTTCCGGGACAAGGGTATCAAGGTGCGCCATGCCTGGGGCATGACGGAGACGAGCCCGGTCGGGCTAGCGGCAACGCTTCTGCCGAAGCATGCGGCGCTTTCGGCGGAAGAGAAATGCGTCCTCGAAGCCAAGCAGGGCCGCCCGTTATTTGGCATGGAGTTCCGCATCGAGGGCAGCGACGGCCAGCCTGTGGCGCACGACGGAAGGGCCTTCGGTTCCATGCTGGTGCGTGGCTCATGGGTCGCGGCCGGTTATTACAATACTGAAGAAAGCCCGGCGCACGCTGTCGAAGGCTGGTTCGATACCGGCGACGTCGTTACCATGGACGCGGACGGCTTCGTTCAGATCGTCGACCGCACCAAGGATGTCGTGAAATCCGGCGGCGAGTGGATCAGCTCGATCGAACTGGAAAACATCGCGCAGGCCCATCCGGCCGTCAAGGAAGCGGCCGTGGTCGCCGCCCCCGATCTCCGCTGGGGAGAGCGCCCCGTCCTTGTCGTCGCGGTGAAACCCGGGCAGACATTCACGCGCCAGGACATGCTCGACGTCTATACCGGCAAGATCTCCAAATGGAGCATTCCCGACGATGTCATCATCGTCGATGAACTACCGCATACCGCAACCGGCAAGTTGCTCAAGACCGCCATCCGCCAGATCGTGGCCGATCGGTGGGCACAGCGTATCCCTGACGACAGACGATAAAATCCGCCTCCGCATTCGTCCTTCGCTTTCCACAGACGAAATACGAAAATGCCCGCAGCATAGCTGCGGGCAAATCGGACTGCTTTTGGCGGAGCAGTCCTGTCGCTGACATAGTTTACCTGATGCCAACAGCGACGATTTAAACCGGAATCGAAGCAGATATGAAGGCGTGATACCGTATGGAGCGGTGTCAACCGGCATGAAAGAGGGCCTTTTTTCGGCTTCCCAAGACCCCTTCAGTGGCAGACTGCTTCTGTGCGATATCTGCTGTCATGCGACAATTCCCCTTGCGCGCCAGCCCATCAGAAGCCCTAAAAACAGGCTGGCAAAAGCAACGGCTGAGATGGCGATATGTCCGGCGAATAAAAAGCCCATTATTGCACCCGACGCTGAGAAGGTAGCGCCCAAAAATAGCATGTGTGTCCCTGGAGTCGTCCGCTGGTTTGCGATTTCTTCAGAGGTGTCGCGGGTATGATCAGTCTTCAAAAAACAAACCTCAATGATTGCGACCAGGCGCGCTTGTGGACATTCACCGGGCGACCCGCAGAAAATGAAGAGCCAGAAGGGAGCCGTGAAAAAGCGAGCGGGTTGAGAACTGGCTTGCCAGCTGGCGGTGTCAAGAGTGACGCGATTTGTGAGTAAATCACATGCCGTATAGTCTGCGGTGGAACACATATTACCTTCGGGTTCATTGACATTATCAATATGCGACTCTCGATTTTTCGATCTTCTTCAAAGAAAGAACTGAAACTGGACACAAACTATGGTGCCGTTGCGCCTGTTTTGAAGCAACAAAGGGTGCGATACTGTTTCAGGAACACGTTACGCCGATGCATGGGCTCTCAGCCGGTCCCACCTATTAGCCTGCCGCCTGAAGACGAAGGCCTTCCCTCATCGAGCGCGCGTCCTGCGGGAATGTGCGGGCGGCAAGGAATATGCCGATCGCGGTGATCGCTAGCGAGACGGGAACGAGTATGAACGCTCCGTGTAGACCAGCGGCCTTGAACTGCCCGGTCATTTCGGTCGCTCCCGCGGTCAGCATGGCCGCCTCAGCATAGCGATCGGAGAAATAGCCGACGACCATCGGGCCGAATGCACCACCAAGCAGGTAAAGCGCGGCGAAGAACAACGCCATCGCCGTTGCGCGTAACTGCGGTTCCACGACGTCCTGGATGGCCGGATAAAGGCAGATGTAATAGAAATATTGCAGCAGCCAGCCGATGGTGAACAGCGCGATGAATGCTCCAGCCTGACCCGATCCGAGTTGCAGAGCCGCCCATGTGGCTGCCGCCGCGATCGCGAGGCTCGTCGCGCCCAGCATCAAGCGCCCCCGTTCGGAGCGCCGGTGCGCGCGGTCCGCGATCCAGCCGCCAGCGACCAGCCCGATCAATCCGCTGATACCAACGATTACGCCGGTCGAAACCGCAGCACTTTGCAACGACAGGCCGAAGAAGCGCTGCATCAGCGGAACCATGAACGAATTTGTGGCGTATGCGGAGAAGTTCGCGGCGATGCCGGCAAGGATAATCCACCACATCGTCCTGATGCGCATGACTTTGGCGATTGGATTGGTGACAGGTGCATTGCTGACTTTGACCGTCTCAGCCGCGCCTCGCTCCGGCTCCCGGATCATGAACATGAAGATCGCGATGACAAGGCCGGGAACCATGGCGATCACGAAAGGCGCGCGCCATGAGTCGAACGCCTTCACCATTGCTCCCACGGTAAAGAAGGCGAGCAGAAGCCCGAGCGGCAGCCCAAGCATGAAGACGCCTGTTGCGCGGGATCGCTTGTCGGCGGGAAACAGGTCGCCGATCATCGAATTTGCCGCCGGCGCATAGCTGGCTTCGCCGACGCCGACACCGATGCGAGTGAGCAGGAAGGTGAAAAACCCGGTGGCTGCGGCGCTCAGCGCGGTGAAGCCAGACCACACGATCAGGCCCCAGCCCATGATCTTCTTGCGAGGACCCGTGTCGGCAAGCCGGCCAAGCGGCAGGCCCGCGACGGCGTAAACGACGGTGAAGGCGGCGGCAATGACGCCGAGCTGCAGATCGGTCAGACCCCATTCCAACCGCATCGGCTCCATGAGGATGGAGGGGACCGCCCGGTCGAAGAAATTGAAAAGGTTCGCAAGGAAAAGCACAATGAGGACTTTCCACGCATTTGGCGCTTGCTTGGCTTGAGCCATGATGCCTCTCTTTCTCGTCGCTCAACTCTTCAGGTCTTTACCGAGCTCGCAGCATAAGTCTGTCCAGGGACGAGGCCGTCTTTGAAAGGGGACAAATTTTGCCACGAAGCCACTTACGCGGCATCTAACCCATTTTTGACGCGAACGGAGGCGTGATACCGTTCGAAGAACTGTTACGCCGATGAGCTAGTTTCAACCTGGGCCTCTCCCACCGGGTTGGCTTGTTCCCATGTTCCTGAACCTAGCAAAACGGATTCATCTTTTTAGAAACTGTTCCCGCACCGTGGCGCAGCTTGGCCGTGTGGCACTCTCGATCGCCGCCAGAGACCGGGTCAGCATCGCATCGATGGCGGCATAATCGACACCGGGCAGATTTTTGGGGTCGTCATCATCGTCCCCTTCCCTTCCGGATCGTTGGCGACCGTAGGCCGAATGACGCCGGTCGTCTTCGCCTCACCCGCGCCAGTCGACGCGATCTCGGATGTCTCCGGCAGAAGGTTGTGCTGATAAAATATTCAAAGGTACTTATTCCGACATAGAGGTTACGCGCGGAAAATGTACGTGTTGTTCCAAAGGCCCATGTAGACTGTGTGAAGCCGAAGCCCTGAAAGAGCGTGGCCAGGAACTGGAGGAATTGTACTTTCAAAGGCTATCTAGGGGATATTAGTGTTTCGAATCGAGCGCGGTGAAACGCGCGGCGCGACATGCGCGAACGCTACGGCGAATGGAACTCTGTCTATGTCCGTTTCCGACGGTGGGCTGAGCAAGGCGTCTGGGACGCTCTGCTTGAGACCCTTGTTGAACTTGGCTTAACCGACGACTGGCAGCATATGATCGACAGCACGACCGTTCGGGGTCATTCGCAGGCTGCTGGCGCAAAAGGGGGACTGATACGGAGGCTTTTGGTCGATTCACGCGGCGGCTTTACGACAAAAATCCACGCCCGAGCAGACGGTCAGGGACGCCCTCTCGGCTTTGTCCTGAGCGGCGGTCAGGCATCAGATTACAAGGCCGTTCCCCAACTTCTTGCTATTCCCGTCAGCAGACCGCGCAAAATGCTGGCGGACAAGGGATATGATGCAGATGCAATTCGCGAAGAACTCCTGTTGCATGGCACTCGTCCTGTCATCCCATCGCGCTCGACGCGGAAGCGCTCACCGCTGCGGCACGAAACATCCTTTATAGCAGCATGATCCCTGTGATCTCAAAAGCTGGACGATGCAACGCTTTTGTAGCGTGACCACATCTTTTCTGTCCGCAAAGCAAATTGCACAGCGTAAAATTTTGTAAAGAAATTTGCGGGCAACACTTGACCGAAATTTCCTTTGCAGTAATCTGATAATCAGCAAATAATATTGCAGGACGATCAATGTCATTTTTAGAACGCATCAAGACACACTCGTCGAAACTCACAGATTCCGATCAGAAACTGATTGCGATGTTGCTCGAGCGTCGGGCCGAGGCAGCATTTCTGTCGGGTCCGCAGCTTGCGCAGCGTGCCCATGTTCATGAAGCCGCAGCGACGCGGCTGGCGCAAAAGCTCGGGTTCAAGGGGTTTCCTGAACTGCGATCACAATTGCAGAAGGAGGTTTTAGAGGGGCAGGATGCCGCAGATAGAATGCGTCGTTCTGTCTCCAAAGTGGAGCACGGTGCGTTCCTGACGGATCTCATCCATGCCGAGATTTCTGCTTTGGAAACCTTGTCGCTATCGGTAACGCAGGCGGATATCGACAAGGCGGCGGACATGATCTTCTCCGGGCGAAGGATTTTTGTGTTCAGTCAGGGCCATGCGCTGTCGGTCGCCACGTTTCTTCAGCGTCGGCTCGACCGTTTCGGGGCAACGACGACTGAGCTGACAGGGCGTGGTCGCGACATTGCCGAGCGTATGGTGAGCATGGAGGCTGGGGACGTCGTGGTCGCGCTGGCATTCCGCAAGCAGCCGCAGAGCTACGCGCCTCTTCTGCACCATGCAAAAGCAGTCGGCGCAAGCACGATATTGATATCGGATCTCGCCGGCGCCGCGATGGATCCGCAGGCCGACCTCACTCTCGTAGCACCTCGCGGTCGCTCGGGAAGCGAATTCCAGACGCCCACCGTGCCTTTCGCCATTGTGAACGGCATCGTGTTGACCATAGCCGGCCGCCATGAACGGGAGATCATCGCCAGGCTGGAAAAACTGTCGGAGCTGTTCGACCAGTTCGACTAGCGCAACGGCTCTAAAGTAACTTTTTGATTCAATGGCTTAGATAATTGTCTGCGCGTCTGAACGGACGCGCGGCGTTCTAGAATTTGTCAGGGGACCGTGGGAGCGGTTTTCTCGAAAGGGCAAAAGAATCTGAACAGACTTCAGGGGAGGAGAAGGAAATGGGAGGAAACATCATGAACAGGGTTTTGACAGCGTTATGTCTTGCCGGCCTGTTTGCCGTGCCAGCAATCGGCCAGACCAGCGATCTCGACAAGATGACACCCGAGCAACTGCTGCCGCTGGCACAGAAGGAGGGTAGCGTCACGGTCTTTTCGCTCTCCAGCCGCATCGCCAGGGTCGAGAAAGCCTTCGAGGCAAAATATCCGGGGGTCGATTTCATCGGCCTGGATATGAGTTCGACCAAGCAGATCGCGCGTCTGGAAGCCGAACAGCAGGCCGGCGTTCATGCCGTCGACGTGCTTTACCTTGCCGATACGCCCGTCGTGTTCACCAAACTGCTTTCGAAAGGTGCGGTGACGAATTATCTGCCGCCAAGGGTTGCCGGGCAGATAAACGATAACAACAAAGCGCCGCTTCTGGCACACCGACTTTCCACCAAGGTATTGATGTATAATGAAAAAGCCTATCCGAAAGGCTCACCGGTCACCAATCTCTGGCAGCTTACCCTGCCGGAATGGCGTGGAAAAGTGCTGATGGTCGATCCGTCGCAGCGCGGCGAACTGCTTGATCTTTTAACCGAGATCACGCTGCATCCCGACGAGATGGCTGCGGCATACAAGACCCAGTTCGGCAAGGAGATCGAAGTCGAGGCGAAGCTTCAAGGCGCGGGAGAACAGTTCGTCAAGGATTTGTTTGAAAACGACCTGATCCTCGTCCCCAACAGCGATGTCCTCAACAAGTCGATTGGCGATGTCAATGCCAAGGCTCCCCCGGTCGCCTTCGGCACCTATTCGGACCGGCGCGACAACAAGAAGGAGGGCTGGGCGCTGCAGGTCGCCAACGATGTCGAGCCTGCAAACGGCATCCTGTTCCCGGCAGTGCTGGCCCTTGCCAATAAGGCCCCGCATCCGGCGGCGGCGCGGCTGGCGATCGACTTCATGTTTGGCGACGACAGCCCGACGGGCGGCGCGGCATACGAACCTTTCGACGTGCCCGGCGACTATGCCACACGCGAGACCATTCGCGACAATCCCGACTCCGTCAAACTCGAAGAGCTCGAGGCATGGACGATCAACCCCGAGAAGACGGCCGCCGCGCGCAACCGCGTCGCCGATTTGATCATCACCTTGCAGTAACCCCGCCGACCGACACTAGCTTCCTGCCGTGTCGGTCACCATCGGAGTGTCCAATGTCATCCCAATCCGTACTTGCATCGTCGGGCAGCAGGCTGCTCCGATCAGGCATCGTCATGCCTGCCATTCTGATTACCATCGTCGCCCTGCTCGTTGTCGCGCCGCTGCTGCGGATCGTGATGTCCACGCTGACGCCGGAAGGTCTCGACGCCTGGCAGGCAGTGCTGTTCAGCCCGCTGTCGGCCAATCTCTGGTGGCGGCCGCTTCTCAACACCATGCTGCTGGGCTTCGGCGTCGCCACCGGATGTCTTTTATTCGGAGGCTTTCTCGCCTGGCTCGTCATTTTGACGGATGCTCCCGGACGCCGTCTTCTCGGCCTTGCCGGAACGCTGCCCTATATGATTCCAAGCTTTGCCGCCGCCCTTGCATGGGGAACGCTTTTCCGCAACTCCCGGCTCGGCGGTTCGGCCGGCTTTTTTGAGACGAATGGCATCGCCATTCCGGACTGGCTCGCCTGGGGCATCGTTCCGGCGATGATCGTGCTGATCGCGCATTATTACTCGCTGGCCTATACGATCATCGCAGCGGCCCTCAGCTCGGTCGGTGCGGACCTCATTGAAGCGGGGCAGATGGCCGGCGCGCAGCGTCCGCGCATCTTCTTCGGCATCATCCTGCCCGTCGTCACACCAGCTTTGATAGCAGCATCTTCACTCACCTTCGCCGGTGCGGTAGCGAATTTCGCCGCCCCCGCATTGCTCGGACTGCCGGTGCGGATGCAGACGCTTTCGACGCGTCTTTTCGGCATGATCGAAACCGGACAGGAAGAGCGCGGCTTTGTGCTGGCGCTGCTCTTGATTGCCGTATCGGCGGCGTTGCTGTGGTTCTCCGACCGGATCGTCTCCGGCCGCCGCGCCTTCATCACCGTCACCGGCAAGGGTGGACGCACGAAACGCTTTCCGCTGGGTCGCTGGCGCTGGCCGCTTTTCGCAATCGCCCTGTCGATCGGGTTTTTGACAACCGTTGCCCCGGTGCTCATTCTTCTGGCGTCAAGCCTTGCGCCGCAGAGCGGACTTCTATTCTCGAACTGGACGCTGGCTTTCTGGATCGGAGAGGGCGGCGGCGAGATCGCCCAGGGTCAGGCGGGTATATTCCGAAACCCCGTGCTGCTCGACGCATTGTGGAACACGGTCCGCCTCGGCCTGGTGGTCGCCGCAACCACCATGCTGCTCGGGCTGGCGTTGGCTTATGTCATCGTTCAACGCCGTGGCAGCCTGCTGGCGAAGTTGCTCAGCCAGCTTGCATTCATTCCGCTGCTGGTGCCAAGCATTGCCTTTGCCGCCGCCTATATCGCGCTTTACGGCGCGCCGATCGGCCCATTGCCCTCGCTCTACGGCACCTTTCTTCTTCTCGTTCTGGCGGCGTCGGCACACAATCTTCCCTTTGCCGTGCAGGCGGGGCGCTCTGTTCTTGGCCAGATTTCGGCCGACATCGAGGAAAGCGCCAGACTGACCGGTGCAAGCCTCGTGCGCAGGCTCATGGTCATCACCTTTCCGCTGGCGATCCGGGGCCTGCTGGCGGGCGCCATTCTGGTGTTCGTCAAGATGGTCCGCGACCTGTCGCTTGTCGTGCTCTTGTTCACCTCCACATCGCCTGTGCTCAGCATGGTGGCCTATCGTTTCGCGGCGGAAGGTTTCATGCAATTCGCCAACGCCATCACGCTCATCATTCTTGTCATCTGCCTTGCCGCATCCTTCCTTGCCGATGTGCTGCAGAACCGCGTCCAGAAGTGGAAACAGTCATGATCAACGCCCCGATAGACACAAGTCACGCGGACGCAAATCCCGCAATCCGGATCAAAAATCTCGTCAAGCGCTTCGGTTCCTTCACCGCCGTATCCGATATTAACATATCGGTCCCACCAGGCGCCTTCCTTGTTCTCGTGGGTCCGTCCGGTTGCGGAAAATCCACGCTCCTGCGCATGCTGGCAGGGCTTGAAGGGCCGAGCGAAGGCGAAATCGACTTCGTCGGCAAAACGGTTTCGAGCGGCCGCCACGGGGTGATTTCAGACGCCGCGACGCGCAATGCCGGTCTGGTGTTTCAAAGTTATGCGCTCTGGCCGCACATGACCGTGGCTGGAAACATTGCCTGGCCGTTGAAAGTAGCGAAATGGCCAAAGGAAAAGCGCGACGCACGGGTCCGCGAAGTCCTGACGCTGCTGGGGATCGATATGCTGCGTGATCGTTATCCGGCGGAGATTTCCGGCGGACAACAGCAGCGCGTCGCCATTGCCCGCACCATAGCGCCAAAACCCAGCATCCTTCTCTTCGATGAACCGCTCTCCAATCTCGATGCCAAATTGCGCATCGAGATGCGCAGCGAGCTGATGCGGATACACCGGGCGACCGGAGCGACTTCCGTTTACGTGACGCATGATCAGGTCGAGGCCATGACCATGGCGACGCATGTAGCCGTCCTGAACGGCGGCCGCGTCGAGCAATTCGGCAAGCCGATCGAGCTTTTGCGCTCACCGCAAACCGCCTTCGTGGCGACGTTCCTCGGCACGCCGCCAGCCAACCTCATTCCGGTCCGGCGACAGGGGGATCACTTCGTGTTTGCCGATACGGTCATGGCGGATGCGGGGATGGCGCCTTCAGTCAACGAGGCGCAATTGCTGTACCGTGCGGAGGATGTGGTTGTCGGCTCGGTTACCGATACGCCCTCGATCGTGGCGCGCTTCGCCGAGGCCGCTCCCATCGCCGGCCAGACGATGGTGACAGCCATGATCGGCGGACTGCGCGTCACCGCCATGGCCCAGGGCCATTTTTCCTCCGTACCGGCAGAACCGGTCACGCTTTCATTCGTACGCAGTCCCGATGCGGTCTTCTCGCAGCAAGGACAAAGGATCAAGTAATGCGCCTCATTCTTCTTCGTCATGGTGAAACGCTCTGGAACGCGGAACAGCGCCTTCAGGGTCAGGACAATTCAGAGCTTTCCGAAAGGGGTATCGAACAGGCCCGCCGCTTTCGTGGATATGCCAGGGCCCTGTCACCGACCCTCGTCATATCCTCGGATCTCGGCCGGACGCGTCAGACCGTCGCGCTGATCGGACATGCCAACGCGCCGTCGGACGCAAGGCTGCGGGAACTCGATATGGGCGAATGGACGGGCCTGACCAAGGCCGAACTGATCGAGCAGCGACCGGAAGATTACAAGGCATGGCGGGCAGGAACCTTCACGCCTGACAGGGGCGAGACATGGCCCGATTTTCGCAAACGCATCGCCGCCGGTGTCCGCCACTGGCTGGCAAATGCGCAAGGTGACGTGCTTGCGGTGGTGCATGGCGGCGTGATCCGCGCCGCATGCCACGAATTTCTCGACCTGCCGCCGTCGCGCGTCATTCCGGTAACGCCTGGCACTGCAACGATCCTGAATTTCCCAAATGCCGACACCGCCACTGCTCAGCTTGAAGGTTACAATATCGGCTCCGTCGCGCCGGACGTTTCCGTTGCCGACTGAGGCATTCCAGCTATCCACGACCATGCGTCAGCCCGGATCGTTTGTGTTCGGGCGCGCCTGGCCACGCGCGGGAGGGAGGGTTTTTGCATGCAGTCCACAATCGTTCTGATAAACCTGCTGGGGGCCGTCAGCCTGCTTCTGTTCGGACTGGGCCGCGTCAAAGACGGCATCTCCCGCGCCTTTGGAGCCAGATTGCGTTACGGTCTGGCGGCTGGAACGCGCAGCGTCAGTCGATCCTTTCTTTCAGGCTTCTTTGCAACGGTCGCGTTGCAAAGTTCCACCGCGACGGCGCTGATGGTCGCTTCCTTTTCCGAAAGGGCGTTGATTGCGCCACGCATGGCGCAGATTGTAATGCTTGGGGCCAATCTTGGTACGGCGGTCACCGCCTGGATCGTTGCATCCGGGGTGAGCTGGCTGTCGCCGCTCGTCATCGTCACGGGCTACGCTCTTGGGCGTAATGGATCCGTGACGCGACAGGGAAGCGGTAATGCCCTCGTCGGCATCGGGCTCATGCTGCTGTCGCTGCATCTGCTCGATGGCGCGACGGAAACACTGAGGACATCGCCAGCGCTTTCCGCATTCATCCAGCTACTCGGAAACGCCCTGCCCGTCGCGATGAGTCTGGCGGCCATCATTGCCGTTATTTCGTCTTCAAGCCTGGCGACGATCGTGCTTATCGTGTCCCTTTCTGCGACGGGTCTTCTCCCGACGGAACTGACGATGGCGCTCGTGCTCGGCGCCAATCTGGGTGGCGCCGTACCGCCTGTCCTTGCCACCTTGTCTTCACCGACGTCCGCGCGACGTGTCACCATGGGTAATCTGCTGGTTCGGGCTACCGGCTGTCTCGTCTGCCTTCCCGTCATCGGGGTTCTGACCGACCTGCTTCGGCTGCTTCCGGTGGAGCCTGCCAATTTGCCGGTGGACCTGCATCTGCTGTTCAACCTGCTTCTGACGCTATTGGCCTTGCCTTGCGTCGCTGGGGTTTCGCTCCTCATGCGGCGTCTCGTGCCGGACGATCACCCGTCCGACGATGCGCCGCGCTATCTCGACCCGGCCTATCTGGCGACCCCCGTCGTTGCACTTGCAAACGCCACCCGAGAAGTTCTCGGTGTCGGCGATCTGATCGACCGCATGTTAAGCGCTGCTCACGATGCGCTCGACGGCGGCGACCCAAAAAAACTCGAAGAAATATCGATCTGCGAAAAGCGCATCGACAGGGTGCACCGGGAGGTGAAGTTTTACGTTTCTGCCCTGATGCGCGAAAGCCTGGAGGAGCACGATGCGTCGAGGGCGCTGGAAATCATCGATTATGCCCTTAATCTGGAACATGTCGGCGACCTCATAGAGAAAGGCGTTTTGAACCAGTTGAACAAGAAGGCGGCGCGAGGAGTAAGATTTTCCGAAGACGGCCAACGGGAACTGAGTAGGTTCTTCCGCTTATCTATCAATAATCTGCGCATCGCACAGACGGTATTCGCAACCGGTGACACCGCACTTGCACGGCAGTTGATGGAGCTGAAAGTCGATGTCCGGAAAATGGAGAGACAGTCATCCACCCGGCATTTGATACGCCTGAAAGACGGGCAGGCGGAAAGTCTTGAAACAAGCTCCATGCATCTCGATATGCTCCGCGATCTGAAAAGGATCAATGCGCATATTGCCTCTGTCGCCAATTCTATCCTCGACAGGGAGGGTCAACTTCTCGAGAGCAGAGTATTGTCCGATGGTTTAGCATCACTTGCATAAAGCACTGCTGGTACGGCAATTTCGACGTCGCTACGACCCGTCAACGCCTTTAACCCGGAAAACAGCGTGCTCTGGCAGGCTACACGATCTCAATATTGATTCCGTGCTGTCGCATTCTTGCAATGGCATCCGCCGGAACGTTTTCCGAGACGAGCACCACATCGAATACGGAAAGTTCGGCGACGTAATTGAGTGCCGAATAGTGGAATTTGCTTTCATCCACCAGGAGGATTTTCTTTCGCGCAATCGAGATCATAGCCTGCTTGGCCCGCACGACCTGCTCGTCCTGTGTAAAAAGCGAGAGGCCCTGAATGGTTGTAGTCGACAAAAGCGCCACATCAACATGAAACGTTCTGATCATGTTCTCACATGCCAGTCCGAAGAAGCCGTTATAACTCCGATGAAATTTGCCGCCGAGTCCGATCAGCTCGATGTCCTGGACGTCGCGAAGGCGGTCGATAACCGGCAATGCGTTGGTCAGAACGGTGACGGGAGCGACCTGTTCGATGAAATCGCAAACCTGAAACGTGGTGGATGAATCGTCCCAGACGACAGCATTACCAGGTTCTATGTGGCGAACGGCGGCGCGCGCCAATCGCCTCTTCTCGTCAACGTGCTGGCGCGCGCGGTAAATATAGCTGCTTTCGAACAGCATGGATTTTTCCGCAGAGACAGATCCGCGTATTCGCCGTACGAGGCCTTGGTCCTGAAGGTCGTTCAGGTCCCTGTGTACGGTCATCAGGCTGACTTTGAGCGTTTCGGCCAGGTCCTTGATTTGGGCAGAACCATTTTCCATCAGCATCCGGATGATCTCTGACCGCCGTTTTTCGGTCTTCGACAGGTTCATCTCTGCCGGTGCCTCAGTCGTCATATTCGTTTCGTGGTCGGTCATCGCATCCTCCTCCGGGCACCTTAGATGGCAATTCGGCGTCGCTCAAGCGAAATGTTAATATATCAAAAAATCAAGAAAAATGTGAAGAGTGGGATCGTCGTAAAATTGCGGCACCATACGCTTATTTCGTGGAAATAAATGTAAAAATGCCGAAAACAGAGGATTTTTACCACGTTGTTTGAAAATGATAAAGTATCAAAAAAATGAAAGCATGACCATTAAATAACATTATTTTTGAGAAAAACACATATTCTTATTGATAACTTAGTGGCGATCGCCTAGAGTTTTGTCGTCGGAGGCCCTCAGGGAGAGAGGGTGCCGGACAATCAACAAAACAGGGGAGGAGAGCATGAGCAGTATTGTGCGCAGTCGTCGCATGGTGTCGACTTTAGCCGTCGCGGCCTATCTGGCCGCATCAGGGACATCCAGTGCCGAAACGACCTTGACGTTTGTGTGGCACGCCGGCACCTGTGCCGATGCGCTTGTGGAAATCTCCAGGGACTATCCCGACAAAAGCGTGAAGATCGTGCCGGCGCTGGTTCCTTACGGGCCGGAATGGCACAACAAGATCGCGTCGGAATTCGCCATCAAGGGCGATGCCTTCGATTTTGCGATGTGGGACAGCCAGTCGACGGCTGAATTTGCCGGCGGCGGCCATGCCGTCAGGATCAATGATATTTTCGCCAAGTCGAACTATTTGAAGCCGGAGATTTTCCCTTCCGCCTCCCTGTCGCGCTATGGCGAATATCCCGATGGTTCGGGCGAATTCTACGGGCTTCCGGCCAATCAGGACGCCTATGGCCTGATGTATCGCAAGGATTTGTTCGAGGATCCGAAGGAGAAGGACGCCTTCAAGGCCAAATATGGCTACGAGCTTGCCGTGCCGCAAACCTATCAGCAGGCTCGTGACATCGCCGCCTTCTTTACCCGTCCCGAAAAGGGTCTTTACGGATGGGGGCAGATGGGCGGCCGCGAATATGATTTCGCCACGACGGCGTCGAACTCGTTTCTATGGTCGTTCGGCGGCGAGCTTTATAATCCGAAAACCTATGAGGTGAAAGGATATCTCGACAGCCCGGCCTCCATTGACGGTGTCCAGGCCTATGTCGACATGTTCAAATTCGGACCACCCGGCAGCGGCAACTGGGGTTTCGACGAGGTGAACGCCGCCTTCCAGCAGGGCCAACTGGCCATGGCGATGCAATGGTTCTACTTCAACGGCTCCAACGCCGATCCGAAGGTGAACAAATTCGCCGATCGCACCGCCTTTGGTGTACTGCCCGGCGCCGTCGGGCGCGACAAGAAGTTCCGCCGCCAGTTTTCGGTGGGTGGACAGGGCATGGGTATCAATAAATATTCCAAGAAATTGCCGGAACTGACCAAATTCATGGAGTGGTATTTCCAGCCCGCTCAGCAGGCCCGCTATGCGAAAGTGTGTCAGACCGGTTTGAAAGCCGTGCTGGAAAGCCCGGAGTGGCAGGGTCTCAATTCCTACAATCGCCAGTTTTCCGTCGCCTTGCAATATCTGAACGATTATTGGCACCTGCCGGAATATCCGGTGCTGCTCGATCAGCTCCAGGAGGAAATCTCCAACGCGGTTTCCGGCGCCAAGACCGTCAAGCAGGCCTTGTCGGATGCGGCCGAAAAGCATGAGCGCACGCTGAAGCGGGCCGGCTACGAGATCAAGCGAGGCGAGACCGTGCCGGAAGTGCCGGATCAGCTCATCTCACCGGTCGGTGTTAACGAGGTTGCTGCGGTCGATTGACCGCAGCCTCTCCCGGATGCGCGGGAAAACCTGTCCCGCGCATCCGGAAACTCATCCCTTTCCGTTTCGAAAATGCCCTTGCGAAGGGGGGAAGCATGTCCCGTTCAAGAACATCAGGGATAGATCTCGCGGCACGCTGGATTTTTCTTGCGCTGCTCGCCCTCTACACCCTCTACAATCTCGGGCCGATCCTTTGGCTCCTCATCTCGTCGTTCAAAAGCCGCATGGATTTGTTCGCCATGCCGCCCAAACTCATCTTCACACCGGATCTGACCGGTTATGAGAGCGTTTTCGGGGTAGGAGCGGCCAGGAACAGCGCTTCCGCCTATGGCGTCTTCGATGCGCTGATCAACAGCATCATTGTCTCCACCGCCGGCACGACGCTGGCGGTTTTCCTCGGCACGCTCGCCGGTTACGTCTGCTCGCGCTTCAACTTCATCGGCAAGGGCGATTTCATGTTCTTCGTTCTGTCGACGCGGATGCTGCCACCGGTCGCGGTGCTGGTGTTCTACCACCTGATGTTCGCGGAACTGGGGTTGGCGGATACGCGCCTCGGGCTTATCCTCGTCGCGGTCTTTGCCAATATCGGCCTTGCCACCTGGATCATGAAGGGTTTCTTCGACGGCGTGCCAAAAGAGGTGGAGCAGATCGCCATCGTCAGCGGCTATACCCGCATGTATGCTTTCCTGCATCTCGTCCTGCCGATGGTGAAGGGCGGCATCGCGGCCACCGCGGGCTTCTGCTTCATCTTCGCCTGGAACGAATTCGCCTTCGCGTCGATCCTGACCACCACGGCCGCCAAGACGCTGCCGGTGAAGATTTCCGCCGCATCCGGCGCGACCGGTATCGAATGGACGCAAATCTGCGCGGCCGGCGTCGTCCTCATCATTCCGGTGCTGATCTTCTTCTATCTTATCCGAAAGCACCTGCTGATGGGCATGACTTTCGGCGTGCTGGGGCGGAGATAAGCCGATGTCCGATCAAATCACCGTCAATTCAACCAATGCCGCAACTGTCGCTGCCGCTCCGGCTGCCCGCAGGCGTTCCTCCGGCCGGCTGATGATCCTCGGTTTCCTGTCGCCCAGCCTGCTGATCCTGATCTTCATGGTCGCCTATCCGATCTTTTCGCTGGTCTATTACTCGTTCTTCAACTTCTCGGCGCTGAGACCCGCCGTGGCGATGAAGCCGGTCGGCTTCGGCAATTATGCCTTCCTGCTGTCCGACCCGGATTTGTGGCAGCGCTTCGTCTTCACCGGCAAGTTCGTGGCACTGTGCGTGACCTTGCAGATGCTGATCGGCATCTTCGTCGGCTACCGGCTTCAGAAGAATTTCCGTGGCAGGGATGTCATCTTTACCGCGCTGATGATGCCGATGATGCTGTCGCCGGTCGTGGTGGGCTTCCTGTGGCGCTATATGTTCAATTCCGAATGGGGCATCATCAACTATCTCATGACCACGGTCGGACTGGCGAAGATCGACTGGCTCGGACAGACCAATGCCGCGCTGTTCGCCGCCGCCGCCGCCGATACCTGGATGTGGACGCCCTTCATCATTCTGCTCGCCACCGCCGCTTTCCGCGGCATTCCGGACACGATCTACGAGGCGGCGGAGGTGGATGGCGCAAGCGCGGCCTATACTTTCTTCAGGATCACCCTGCCGATGTCCGCGCCGGTGCTCTTCATCGCGCTGATCCTCAGGCTGATCGACAGTTTCAAGCAATACGACCTGTTCTTTGCACTGACGGGCGGCGGGCCGGGATCGAGCACGGAAACCGTTTCCTTCGCCGTCGCCAAAACCGCCTTCAGCTATTTCTACACCGGCGAGGCGTCGGCGCTGGCGGTGGTTCTGCTGGTCATCATCATCGGCCTGTCGATGATCCTGGTGCGACATCTCAACAAGATGGGCGAGAGGTTCTGATCCATGGCTGAAATCCGTCTCGAAAACCTCAATATCGAATTCGGCGCGTTCAAGGCCGTGCAGGATGTCAACCTGACAGTCAAGAACGGCGAGTTCGTCGTCTATCTCGGCCCCTCGGGCTGCGGCAAGACGACCACCCTGCGCTCCATCGCCGGGCTTGTCGCCGCCACCTCCGGCGACATCCGCTTCGACGGGCAGCGCGTCAACGATCTGTCGGCAAGCGAGCGCAACATCGCTATGGTGTTCCAGTTCGTCTCGCTCTACCCGCATCTGAAAATCCGCCAGAACATCGCATTCCCACTGAAAGCGCGGGGCGTGGCGAAAGCGGAGATCGCCCGCAAGCTCGACTGGGTCACGGAGATCTTCAAGCTCGGCGATGATCTCGACCGTTATCCGGGAGCGTTGCCGCCCGGTGTGCGCCAGAAAGTCGCGCTCGCCCGCGCCGTGATCCGCGATCCCGCCGTGCTGCTGCTCGACGAGCCGTTGTCGGCCATCGACGAGCAATTCCGCGAGGAGATGCGCTGGGAACTCGGCCATCTGCAGCGCCAGCTTGGTGTGACGACGATCTATGTCACCCACGATCAGCGCGAGGCAATGTCGCTCGCCGACCGTATCGTCCTGATGAGCGACGGCCGCATCGTGCAGGTGGCGGAACCGGATGCGATGTTCCTCGAACCCGTCAGCGTCTTTGCCGGCCAGTTCATAGGTTCGCCGAGCATGAACCTTATCGACCTTGAACCAAACGGTGGGGGCCTGAAGCTTGGCAGGAATGGCGCCGTGACATTGATCCCGGAAAAGGACGGCATTCCGCCATGGGTTCTGAAAAGCCAGCGGCCGCTGAAACTCGGCATCCGCCCGCTGAACATCCATCTCGTTGATTCCCGCCGACAGGGCGACGGCGTCGCTCTCCCCGTGGACGATGTCTATTCGGTCGGCCGCGAACGCTTCTTCACCTTCCGTATCGGCGATGCGCTGTGCCAGGGCGTCGACAAGCGCGATGCAAAGGCCAGCGGCACGGCGGGTCAGGTGCATTTTTCGCCGGAAGGCTTTCTGTTTTTCGACGCGGAGACCGGCCGCCGCGTCACCGGGGAGGCGACACTATGAACACGCCGATGCTCAGTCTCAAGGGGTTGGTGAAATCCTACAAGCGCAAGCCGGCGCTGAACGGTCTCGATCTCGACGTGGCCGACAATGAAATCTTCGCCCTGCTCGGTCCGACCGGGGCGGGAAAGAGTTCGACGCTCTTGGCCTCGGCTGGCCTCATCGATCTCGATGGCGGCAGCGTCCATCTTGGCGGCCGGGACGTGACCGATATCGATCCTTCCGGGCGCGACGTATCCATCGTCTTCGAAGGGTTCAACCTTCTGCCGGTGCTCGACGTGAAGGACAATATCGCCTTTGCGCTGCGGTCTCCGACCTATCGCGAGAAGGAGGACGAGATTGCCCGGCGCGTCGGCCGTACCGCCGAACTGTTGCGCATCTCGCATCTCTTGAACCGCGATGTCGGCACGCTGTCGGGCGGCGAGCGCCAACGCGTGGCCATCGCCCGGGCGCTGGTGCGCCGGCCGAAGCTGTTTCTGCTCGACGAGCCGCTGTCGGCGCTCGATCTGAAACTGCGCGAGGGCCTGCGGGCGGAATTGCGGCAGATTCACCGCCAGCATCGCTCCACCATGCTTTACGCGACGCATGATTATCACGGCGCCATCGCCATTGCCGACCGGATCGGCATCATCGACGGCGGCGTCATCCAGCAGGCGGGCACGATCGCCGAAATTTACGCCCGGCCCGCCAGCGTCTTCGTCGGCAAGCTGATCGGCAGCCCCTCCATGGCTTTCTTCTACGCGGCGGTGGAGGACGGAAAAGCCCACCTGCCGGGCGGCCAGGGCGTGGAGCTTTCGTCGCTCGGCGGTCTTACCGGTCGTCCGGAACGGGGGGTTCTCGTCGGCGTCTGGCCGGAGGATCTGGAGATCGTTGCGCCCGATACACCGGGCACGACCGCGGGCCGCGTCTATGCCGTCGACAATCGCGGTTTCGAGCGCGCCGTTCAGGTCGATGGTCCGGCAGGCTCATTCCGCAAGGTTTTGGCGCCCGGCGTCGAGCTGAAACAGAACGACAATTGCGCGTTTCGCATTCCGCAAGGGGCCGCGTTTCTCTTCGACGCCGCGAGCGGCAAGCGCATTTCGCAGCAGCATGGGGAGGTGGCGCGATGAAAAAGGCAGGCACGCTCGGCTGGTTCTACCGGCTGGCCAATACGCTGATCCTTGGCGGTTTCGCCATGCTGTGCCAGCCGTTCACCCATGACCTGTTCGTGGTGGGTTTTCCGGTGCTGCTTTCCGGCGTCATTCTGTTCATGGTTCTGGATCACGTTCCGGACAATCTAACTTCATCGGGCCAGTCATAATTGTGGGAGACGGTAATGGCGAAAGCCGCAAAGAAAATCATCAACGACCCGAAGAACGTCGTGGAGGAAATGCTCGAAGGTCTCGTGCTGGCCAATGACGGGCGGGTGGTGCGGGTGCCCGGATACGCCGCCATCGTTCGCACCGATCTTCCGGAAAGCAAGGTGGCGCTGCTGATCGGCGGCGGCTCCGGTCACGAGCCGTTGTTCCACGGTTTCGTCGGGCGCAACATGGGAGACGGTGCGGCCTGTGGGCAGGTCTTCGCGGCTCCGTCTCCGGATATCATCTGCGCGGCGGCGAAAGCCGTCAATCGCGGCCGGGGCATCCTGTTTCTCTACGGCAATTATGCCGGCGACAACATGAATTTCGACATGGCGGCCGAGCTGCTCGCCGATGACGGCATCGAAGTGCGAACGGTGCGCGTCTGCGATGACGTCGCCGCCGCGCCGCCGGAACGCATGCATGACCGTCGCGGCATTGCCGGCGATCTCTTGATGATCAAGGTGGCGGGCGGCGCGGCGGCCGAACTGGATACGCTTGAGGAAGTCGAGCGCGTCGCGAGGAAAGCCGCCGCCAATGTGCGCTCGATGGCGGTCGCCGTCTCGCCCGGATCGATCCCGCAAACCGGCAAACCCACTTTCGAACTAGCCGATGACGAGATCGAAGTGGGCATGGGCGCCCATGGCGAGGCGGGGATTTCCCGCCAGAAGCTCGCGCCCGCCGATACCGTCGCCGACCAGATGATGGAGAAAATTCTGGCCGACCTGCCCTTTGCCAGGGGCGACGAGGTGGCGGTTCTCATCAACAATCTCGGGGCCACCACGATGATGGAGATGCTGATCGTCAATCGCCGTGTCCGCCGGATTCTCGAAGAGCGCGGCATCGGTGTTCATCGCACGGATGTCGGCACCTTTGTGACGACGCAGGAAATGGCGGGTTTTTCCGTAACGCTGCTGAAGCTCGACGCGGAATTGAAACATTATCTCGATCTGCCGGCGGATTCGCTCGGCTATTCCAGAATGTGAGGGGGCCTCATGACAGAGATGATCAAGACAGAGACCGCAACGCTCGATCTCGCACGGACGGTGGCATTGCTCGATCACGTATCGACCCGGATGATCGAGCAGGTGGATATTCTCACCGATGCCGATCTCGCCATAGGTGACGGCGACCACGGTATCGGCATGCAACGCGGCTTCGAAGGCGCGCTTGAGAGCCTCAGGACATCCCCTCCCGAAACCATAGAGGAAGCTCTTCGCGCAGTCGGCAGCAGCATTCTTTCCAGAACGGGCGGTGCGGCGGGGGCGATATTCGGCACCCTTTTCCGTTCCGGTTCGAAAGCGCTTGCGGGCAAGAATGCGATCGATGCCGGCGGTTTCGCCGATTTTCTAGAAACCGGTCTGGATGCAGTGCTGAAACGCGGCGGTGTCACCGAGGGGCAGAAAACCATCATCGACGCGCTGGCGCCGGCGGCTCGCGCTGCCCGTATCTCGGCTGGCGGCTCACTACCGATAACGATCTCTATGGCAAGCCGGGCGGCGGATGACGGTGTGGAGGCGACGAAGGGAATGATCGCCACCACCGGGAAGGCGCGCTCGCTCGGCAAGCGCAGCATCGGCCATCCCGATCCGGGCGCGATTTCTGTTTCGCTGATTTTGAAGGCGATGGACGATTTCGTCAGATCGGCCTGAGGGTCCAACCATAAGCAAGGAAAGGATATATACCATGGCGGACTTAGACGACATCAAGGATGGCAAGGACTGGGGGCGTGAGCGCCCCGCTGACACAAGCCGATTCTTTCTGAAGGGTGCGGCCCATCACGACTGGGGGATGAAGGCGCGGCTTTCGCGAATCTTCAATCCAAAGAGCGGGAAAACCGTAATGCTGGCCTTCGATCACGGCTATTTTCAGGGGCCCACGACAGGGCTGGAGCGGATGGATATCACCATCGCGCCGCTTGCCGAACAGGCCGATGTGCTGATGTGCACGCGCGGCGCACTGCGCGCCACCATTCCTCCGGAGGTGAACCGGCCGGTCGTGTTGCGTTGCTCGGGCGGTAATTCGATTCTGACCGAGCTTTCCAACGAACTTGTCGCCGTCGATATCGACGATGCGATCCGGCTCGGCGCAGTGGCGATGGCGGCGCAGGTCTATGTCGGCGCCGAATATGAACACAAGTCGATCGGCAATGTCGTGAAGCTGATCGACGAGGGCACGCGTTATGGCATTCCGACCATGGCGGTGACGGGCGTCGGCAAGGCCATGGCGAGGGATGCCCGTTACTTCGGGCTGGCGACGCGGATCGCCGCCGAGATCGGCGCGCAGTTCGTGAAGTCATATTATGTGGAGGAAGGTTTCGAGAAAGTCGTGCTCGGTTGCCCGGTGCCGATCGTGATCGCCGGCGGCAAGAAACTGCCGGAACGTGAAGCACTGGAAATGGCGTGGCTGGCGATCGATCAGGGGGCGGCGGGCGTCGATATGGGCCGCAACGTCTTCCAGTCGGAAAATCCGTCCGGCATGCTGGCGGCGCTTGCGGCGGTCGTCCACCAGGGCGAGACAGCGGAGCGGGCTTACGAACTCTTTCGCGATACCAGAAAGGCGGTAGCGGCATGATCGGGGACATTTCGCTCCCGCTTCCCGGCGATGCGGTCGAAGGCCGTGTCGTCGCCATCACCGGTGCCGCGAGCGGCATCGGCCGCGAGGTCGCACGCGTCTTCGTGCAGGCCGGCGCCACTGTCGTCGCCCTCGATATAAACGGGCAGGGACTCGGTGAACTCGTCCAGTCGCTTGGATGCCATTCCCGTTGGTGTGATGTAACCGATCCCGCTTCGGTGGAGGAAGCGTTTCAATTCATCGATGCCGCCTTCGGGCGGCTCGATATCCTCGTGTCGAATGCCGGCTCCGCGCAGCAGGGTCCAATCGGCGACATATCGGTCAGTGACCTGAGACGCAGCTTCGATTTGAATTTCTTCGGTCATCAAAACGCCTGCCAGGCGGCGATCCGGTTATTCCGGCGGCGCGGTGAGGGCGGCACGATCCTCTTCAACATCTCCAACCAATCGGTCAATCCCGGCAAAGATTTCGGGCCATATGGCATTCCTAAAGCCGCGACGATGGCATTGATGAAACAATATGCGCTGGATCATGGCAGGGAGGGGATACGCGCCAACGGCGTTAACGCTGGCCGGATTCGGACCGGGCTGATGACCGACCAGATGATCGTCGAGCGCGCAGAGGCGCGGGGCATGACACCTCACGACTATATGGCGGGCAATCTGCTGGGGGTGGAAGTACTTGCGAGCGATGTGGCCGAAGCTTTTCTTCACCTTGCGCGGATGGGTAAGGTCAACGCGGTTGTGCTGACGGTGGATGGTGGCGCGATTGCCACCTCACTTCGGTAGATGAATGAGATTAAGATGGACGGCGAGCCCGTAAAACTCCTTGGGGGTGGTCCTGAAATCGGAGTCGAGGGTCACCGTCTCATCGGTGGTCGAGACTGCTTCTTTGAGCCTATGCACATCGTTGGCTGTCGCCGCAGGGCGGGTAGGCTCAATTAAAATCCTTCAACGCGGGATAAAGCCCGCTCTGGCGGACGGAGAGGGCTTGCCAGTCGTCGCGCGTGGAGAAATCGGGATCAACTTGCGCAGACAGTCGGGTCATGGCGTTGGTTGCCGTTGCGAAATTTTGGTACCAGCCATGGCCGACGGCTGCACTGATGCCTGCGCCCAGCGCGGAAGCTTCATTGGAAAGGCTGCGGATGACCGGCAGGCCGCTGGCGTCCGCGACCATTTGCAGCCACAGTGAATTGTCGGCCCCGCCGCCGATAACGAAGATGCGGTCCGCTTCAACCTTCGCCATGCGCATCTGCTCCAGCGACCGGACGAATTCCAGCGTAATCGCTTCCATCGAGGCGCGATAGAGATGACCAATGCCGGTCTCCGGACCCATGCCAACGAAGGCGGCACGCGCGTTCATGTCCCAGTGCGGATCCATGCAGCCGACGAGATAGGATGAAACGGTGACGCCGCCGGAGCCGACCGGCAACAGGCGCGCCTGCGCTTCGAGCCGCCCGAAAATCTCCGCGTTACCGCGGCCGCCGGCAAAGGTATCGAATAGCCAGTTGATGAAATAGGCTCCCCCGCGCTGGCAGTTCTCCAGCAGATAGCCCTCTCCACTCGGGGATGTCAGGGTTCGCCAGTATCGGCTGAGTTCGGCCGTCGGCGACCACAGCCCGCCAACCACGGCAGTTCCGAGATTGAGATAGGCGACACCCGGGTTGATGGCGCCGACGCCGAGAGCTGCACAATGGCCATCACCGCCGGCGGCATAGACGGGCGTACCGGCCCTCAGGCCCGTCAGCAGCGCGGCTTCCTGCGTTACATGACCGATGAGAGATGCGGGGCGATGGACAGGTGGAAGTTTCGCAAGCGGAATGCCGAGATGATCGAGAATTTCTTCCGACCAGACCTTCTTCTCTATGTCGAAGATGCCGAAGGGGTCACCGCTCGTCCAGCTCGCCTGTGCTTCGCCGGTGAGCTTCAGGACGAGAAAATCGTGGACGCTGAGAATCTGTGCGGTCTTGTCTAAAAGGGCCGGATCCGTCTCGCGCAGATAGCGCAGACGATAGACGCAGGGGATGACATCGACCGGCTTTCCTGAAATAGCGTGCAGTCGGTTAGCGCCGATTTCTCGTGCCAGTACCGGAACAGTCTCGTTTGCACGGCGGTCCAGCCAGAGGGTCGCTGGAGCGAGCGGTCTGCCGTCGATGTCGAGCAGAACCATGGTTTCGCGCTGGTTGGAAATGGCGATGCCGTCGATTCTGTCGGGAGAGACCTGTCGGACTACGGCTTTCAGCGCATCGGTGGCCGCCGTCCACCAGTCCTCGGCGTTCTGCTCGGCTTTCAGTGGGTCCGGTGCGCTGATGGAATGCGGCGCGCGGCCCTCGGCGCGCGGCGTGCCATTCATGGCCCAGGCGATCGCCTTGACCGACTGGGTCGATGAATCCATGCCGATGACATAGCGTTCCCTGTCCTGCATAAGCACTCCTCCCATCCCCGTGCCGTCTTCCCCCGACCCAGTTCATTCGCTGTTTTATGCCCCTCTCCCACCGGGCGGCGTCTTCCCTCGCCATCCGGGTGTCGTGCAGTGCGCCTCAGCCGGACAACAAAATTTCGGCCGTTGCGATGTCAGTCACGAAATGCGTCGCATAACCGGCCTCCAGCGTCGCCCTGATCGCGGCAATTTTCGCTGGCCCTCCCGCCAGGCAGATGCGGTTGCGCACCCGGCGCAGCTCATCGAGCGTGATGCCGACCATGCGCTCGTCATGATCCCCGCCGAGCGGGCGGCCGTCCGCACCAATGAAGCGGCCGATGATGACGGCGACCGCTCCACGCGTCACATAGTCATCCATCTCTTCCTGGCTGGCGATGCCCGAGAGACGCACCGTACTTTTCGGTCCGATATCGCCGACCCCGAAAAGAACATGATTGGTCGAATGCACCAGTTCCATCTGTTTCTTGAGGATCGGTTCGGCAAGAAGCTGGGCCTTGAGTTCCCGCGTTGTCAGAAAAGCGGGCGCGAGCAGGTTGACGCATCGCGCATGAATGCGGTTCGACAGGAGCGAAGTGCAGAATTCCGGCGAGAAATCCCGCTCCCCTGTCGAGCTTCCAGAAACCTGTACCACGGTGAGGTCGTTGATCGGCCGGGTCAGCGAAATGCGGTCGGCGGCGGCCAGCACGGTGCGTCCCCAGGCGACGCCGATCGTATCGCCATCGACCAGCATATCGGCGAGGACTCGCGCCCCGGCGTCCCCCAGCCTGTCGGAGAGGTGCTGCTCTTCGCCGCCCGGTATGACGAAGGCGCCGTCGAGACGATATTTTTCCATGAGCGCCCGGGCAATCGTGGTGCGGCTGCCAGCGGCCGGGCTGATGTTCACCGAGACGACGCCGCGCTCCCGGGCTTCCTGCAAATAGTTCACGATAGTCGCGCGTGAAACGCCAAGCTGTTTGGCGATTTCGCTCTGGGTCATCTGGTCGGCATAATAGAGCCAGGCGGCCCACATGATTGCGTCATCGAATTCCGTGGGCACGAGGGCCCCGGTCTCTCCGGTTGATCTTCCTGAAGTTTTTTCCTGCGTCATGAACCTATCTGGCGCATGACGATGTCATTTGTCAACTAGTGTTGTCATGTGTATTGACAAATGACAGCCTATGTTGTCACTTGTTGAAAACATACATTCGAGGTGGGGTTGGAGATGGAAACTGCAAGGACGGGGACGTGGGGGGATGCGCCTGCGGGAGGCTGGACGGCCTTGATCGACGAGGTCGTCGCCGGCGACTGGACCAACCCTGAAACCGGCAAGCGCGCTAGGGTTCCCTATGAGAAGATCGTCATCGAAGACAATCTCGACGGCGCGGAGGCAAGCCTCGTCGCAAGCCTCAATCTCGGCAATCGCTTTACCGTTGTTGCCGATCCAGATACCTGGGATGCCATGGGTTCGCGCGTGGCCAATGCGCTTGGGACGCTCGGCCCGGTCGAAACGGTCATCCTCGATCATCCCCATGCCGACATGGCCGCCGTCGCGGACCTGACCGAAAAGCTGAAGGATGCCGAAGCAGTCATCGCCGTCGGTTCCGGCACGATCAATGATCTCTGCAAGTTCGTGACCGGCAAGACGGATCGGCGTTACGCCGTCTTTGCGACAGCCGCGTCGATGAACGGCTACACCTCGACGACAGCCTCCATCACGCTGGACAACGGGTTGAAGGTGTCACTGCCGTCCCATGCGCCGGCGGGTTTCTTCGTCGATCTCGGCGTGACCGCCGCTGCGCCACGTTTTCTTTCGGCCTCCGGCTTCGCGGATTGTCTGGTGCGGTCCGTCGCGCAGATCGACTGGTGGATGTCGCACCGTCTGCTCGGCAGTCTCTATTCAACTGTTCCCTATATTCTTCAGGAAAAGGATGAGGCTGAGTTGAACGCCCGCGCACATGGCCTCGCTGCCGGCGATGTCGCTGCCAATGGCTATCTGCATCGCGTGCTGGCATTTTGCGGTCTCGGCGTGTCCTTCACCGGCATGTCCAACCACGGGTCGATGGGCGAGCACCAGATTTCCCACTATATTGATTGCTTTGCCGGCCGGCGTCATGGCGGCACGCTGCACGGGCAGCAGGTCGGTGTCGCGACGCTGACGATGGCGCGTCTGCAGGCGCATTATCTTGCCAGCGAAGCGCCGCCGGTTATCCGTCCTACCATTATCGACCCGGCTGACATGGCGCGGCGCATGGGCGGCGATATCGCCGCGCATTGCCTCGCCGAAATTCAGCCGAAACTCTTCGACGCGCGCGCCGCCGCTGCGATAAACGAGAAATTCGCCGAATTATGGCCTGTTCTTCGCGAAGAATTGAAGGCTTTCGCCCTGCCGGTTTCAGAAATGGAGCGGCTGCTTCGCGAAGCCGGCGGCCCGATGACGGCTGCCGATCTCGGCCTGCCGGTCGAATTTTATCGCGAGTCGGTTCTCCATTGCCGTGAGATGCGCAATCGCTATTCCTTCCTCGATATCGCCGCCGACGAGGGCATCCTCGCGGATTTCGTGGCTGGGGAGGCCTGATCCGATGAAGGCGATCGCGGACATGCCAATCGATATCGCCCGCCGCATCGCGGTGCTGTTTTGCGATATCGACGATACGCTCACCAATGAGGGGCGTCTTCCGGCTTGCGCTTACGAGGCGCTGGAACGGCTGACGCGGGGCGGCATTGCGGTGGCACCGATTACCGGCAGGCCTGCCGGCTGGTGCGACATGATCGCCCGCCTGTGGCCGGTTGCCGGGGTTGTCGGCGAAAATGGCGCCTTCTATTTCTCCTATAATGAGACAGCACGCCGCATGCGTCGTGTGTTCGCCATTGAAGACGGTCAACGCGCCCACGACCGGGAAAGGCTTGAAAGGGTTCGCGCCCGCGTGCTGGCCGAAGTCTCCGGTGCTGCGGTGTCCGCCGACCAGCTTTATCGCGAAGCCGATCTCGCTATCGATTTCAGTGAGGATGTGCCGCCCCTGCCGGTTGCCCATATCGACCAAATCAAACGGATTTTCGAGGAGGAGGGCGCTGTCGCGAAAATCTCGTCCATTCATGTCAACGGCTGGTACGGCGCTTACGACAAGCTGACCATGGCTCGCCGTTTCGCGGCCGAAATCCTCGATCTCGACATCGATCGGGAGCGCGACCGCGTGGTCTTTGTCGGCGACAGCCCGAATGATGCGCCGATGTTCGGTTTCTTTCCCTATGCCTGCGGGGTCGCGAATGTTCTTCAATTTCTCGGCCGCATCGATGCGGAGCCGGCCTATGTGACCGTCAGGGAAGGCGGCCACGGTTTCGTGGAGGTTGCGGATCATATCCTCGGCGCGCGCGGCGGAAGGAGTGCGGCATGACGGAACCGGTCTACGATCTCGTCATCATCGGCGGCGGCATCAATGGCACGGGCATCGCGCGCGACGCCGCCGGCCGTGGCCTGAAAGTGCTTCTGGCCGAACAGGCCGACCTGGGCTCCGCGACATCGTCAAATTCGACGAAACTTATCCATGGCGGCCTTCGCTATCTGGAACAGTACGAGTTCAGGCTCGTGCGGCATGCTCTTGAG
This sequence comes from Agrobacterium sp. 22-214-1, assembly GCF_053522465.1. NCBI lineage: Bacteria > Pseudomonadati > Pseudomonadota > Alphaproteobacteria > Hyphomicrobiales > Rhizobiaceae > Agrobacterium > Agrobacterium sp. 22-214-1. Next base: position 315,297 of record NZ_JBNWCK010000004.1, read on the forward strand.
GAACGCGAACGCCTGTGGGCGATTGCGCCGCATATTATCTGGCCGCTGCGGTTTGTTTTGCCGCATCGCAGGGGGCTGCGTCCGGCATGGCTGCTGCGCCTCGGCCTGTTCATCTACGACCATCTGGGTGGACGCAAGCTTTTGCCGGCGACCACGACGCTTCGGTTGAGAACGGATCCCGCCGGCGCACCGTTGCGCGACGTTTCGTCGGTCGGCTTCGAATATTCAGACTGCTGGGTGCAGGACAATCGTCTCGTTGTCCTCAATGCGCGCGATGCGGCGTCGCTGGGCGCGGATGTGCGCGTTGGAACGCGGTGTGTCTCCGCCCGCCGCGACGGCGGGCTGTGGCTTGTGCGGCTTCAGGATGCCGAGACCGGCGTCGGCAGCGAGGTCCGCGCCCGCGCCATCGTGAATGCGGCCGGCCCCTGGGTCGACAAGGTCGCCTCCGGTGTCGCGGGTATCTCTTCGTCGGCGCGGGTCCGTCTCGTGCAGGGTTCGCATGTCGTCGTGCGCAAGCTTTACGATCACGACCGCTGCTACATCTTCCAGAATCCGGATGGCCGCATCTTCTTCGCCATTCCCTATGAGGAAGATTTCACACTGATCGGTACGACCGACAGGGACTACCACGATGCGCCGGAAAAGGTCGGAGCCTCAGGAGAGGAGATCGACTATCTCGTAGCGGCTGCTTCATCCTACTTCAAGACTGGGCTTGCCGCGGCGGATGTGGTCTGGACCTATTCCGGCGTGCGCGCCCTTTACGATGACGGTGCTGCCAAAGCGCAGGAAACGACGCGCGACTATGTGCTGCTGCTCGACCGGCCAGGCAACGAAGCGCCGATCCTTTCGGTCTTCGGCGGCAAGATCACCACGTTTCGATGCCTTGCGGAAGACGCGCTCGACGAGCTTGCCACGATCTTTCCTGTCTGGGCCAGAGATCGCGGCTGGACCGCCAGACGTCCATTGCCGGGTGGCGGCTTTGCCGTCGGCACGGTCGATGAGGTCATATCCTCGGTTCGCGCCGATTTCCCATTCCTGTCGGACCGGGAGGCGCGCCGACTGGTCCGCCACTATGGCCTAGAGGTAAGAGACGTCCTCGGTGCCGCGAAGAGCAGAGTAGACCTCGGGCGAGATTTCGGGGGCTCCCTGACGGAAGCGGAAGTGAACTTTCTGATGGATCGGGAATATGCGCGCACCGCTGCCGATGTGGTCTGGCGGCGCACGAAATCGGGTCTGCGAATGACGGCTGAGGAGATCGAGGCGCTCGAGAGCTGGATGCGCGCTCGCCGCTCCTTTCCAGGGAGGGTGAGCGCCGCACGATAGGAATGCCGCCGCCCTGGGAGAGGCAGGCGCAGAAGCGGGTAAAACGGATTTCCGTGGCTATGACAAAAGAGGAAGACGCGGAGCGCCAGGCGTGTTCGGCGATCATGCGAGGAGGAGGAACAGCATGTCGGTTGCACAGGTAAAACGTATTGCGATTTCAGATTCGCCATGGCCATGGCTGCTGCCGCTGATCGCGCTTTTGACGGTCTTCACCATCTATCCGCTGATTTATAATGTCTGGCTGAGCTTCCATGAATTCGTGCCGCGCAAGCGTACGCTTGCTTTCGTCGGCTTCGATAACTGGATACAGCTCTGGAACGATACGCGGTTCTGGGGGGCGCTCGGCGTCACCTTCGTTTATTTCATCGTGGCGCTGACGATCGAGATTATCCTCGGCATGGCTGTCGCACTGCTTCTCGATGCCGAATTGCCGGGCTTCGGGGCGCTGCGCGCCATACTGTCGATGACGCTCGTCATTCCTCCGGCGATTGCCGGAATGATGTTCCTGCTGATGCAGGATCCGCAATTCGGCATCATTCCCTATCTTCTCGATACGCTCGGCCTGCTCGACAAATCGACGCCGATCCTTGCGACATCCTCGCTGGCGCTGGCGGGTGTTCTGGTTGCGGAAATCTGGCAGTGGACGCCGTTCATGGTGCTGATTTTCATGGCCGGCCTGCGCTCGCTGCCGAGCGAGCCTTACGAGGCGGCGATGATCGACGGGGCCTCGTCGTTCCAGATGTTCCGCCGCCTGACGCTGCCGATGATGTCGCGGGTAATCGCGGTTGCGGTGCTCCTGCGCGGCATCGATCTGTTCCGGGTCTTCGACTACGTGTTCGTGATGACATCAGGCGGGCCGGGCACCTCCACATATACGCTCAGCCTCTATGCATGGCAGCAGACCTTCTCCTTCCTGAAATGGGGCTACGGGGCGACGCTCAGCCTGACGAGCCTGGTGATCGTCATGGTGCTGGCCAATCTGTTCATCCGCGTCGCCAAGGTACGGTGGTAATCATGCATCAGAGCCGTTTTGCCCGCACCCTCAGGACTATCGCCGGCTGGCTGGTCGTCGGAGCGTTCTTCTTCCCGATCTATTTCTGGACCTCGGTCGCCTTCCGCGATGCGAAGGATATTTTCAACTGGCCGCCAATCATCGCCGATTTCCAGCCGACAGTGCGCAATTTCGAGCAGGTCTTCGGCATCTCGCTCGGTTTTGCCCGCGATGCCGGCGTCTCGCCCGGCGGCGGCAATTTCTATATGGGGCCGCGCCTGTGGGATTCGATCGTCGTCGCGTCGCTGTCGACCGTGCTTGCAATCGTCGTCGCCACGCTCGCCTCCTACGCGCTGTCTCGCATGAACTTTCGCGGCCGCCACGACTTCGTCAACTGGGTGCTTTCCACCCGCATGATGCCGCCCGTCGCCGTCGCGATCCCGATGTTCTTCATCTTCAAGCAATTCAGCCTGCTCGACACCTATATCGGCATCATCCTCATCCATGGGCTGATGAACCTGCCGCTCGCCGTGCTGTTGCTGAAGAGCTTTTTCGACGACATACCGGTCGAGATCGATGAAAGCGCGCTGCTGGACGGCGCGTCGCGCTGGACGATCTTCCGCCGCATCGTCCTGCCGATGGCCAAGGGCGGCATCGCGGCGACCGCGGTCCTTTGCTTCATCTTTTCGTGGACCGAGTTCCTGTTCGTACTGACGCTGACGCAGACCGGCATCAAGACCGTGCCCGTCGTCTCGTCCACCTTCGTGACTTCGATCGGCACCGCCTGGGGCAACATGGCTGCGCTTGGTGCTGCGGCGATCGTACCGGCCTTCATCGTGATCCTTCTCGTCCAGCGCCATCTGGTGCGCGGTCTGACCATGGGTTCGCTGAAGCAATGACAGAGCCTGCGCATGAGGAGTGCGTTGATCAACTGGAGATATCCCGAAGCCAAGCACGGTGAGGGACAAGAGGAGGAGAGAGAAATGAAAGAGGAAGACCGAAAGCTTTATCTCGCATCCATTACGGACCGGTTCGTCCGCGGGGCGATGGATCGCCGTTCGTTCCTGAGTTCGGCCGGCAAGCTCGGCCTCGGCGCCGCAGCGCTCGGCATGGGCATGGGAAGCCGCCCGTTCGTGATGAACAGGGCGCTTGCCCAGGAGCAGCTCGCGCCCAGTCCGGAAATCCTCGCCTGGCTGAAGGACGTCGCCAAGCCCTTCGCCGGCACGACGTTGAAGCTTGCGACGGAATCGACCCCGCCATCCAACGCCATCAACTCGCAGCTCAAGAAGTATTTCGAGGAGGCCACCGGCATCAAGGTGGAAATCGAGGTGCTGCCGCTCGAACAGGTCCTGCAGAAGCTGACACTCGACGTCGCCTCCTCGCTCGGCACCTACGACCTCTATTACATCGACCAGAGCTGGGCGGCGTCCTTCAGCCAGGATGTTTTCGATCCGCGCGAGCAGCTTCAGGAAAAGCCCGATCTCGCCATGCCGAACTACAATATCGACGACTTCATGCCTGCGCTGGTCGACGGCATCGCCAAATACGAGGACCGCTGGGTCGGTGTGCCTTACGATATCCCGATCTTCATCATGATCTATCGCAAGGATATCTACGAGAAGCTCGGCCTCAAGGCCCCGGCCACTTTTGCCGATCTCCTCAACAACTCTGTCGCCATCACCAAGGAGATGGGACCGAAGGCTTACGGCTATGCCGGTCAGATGAAATCGGGCCACTACGCGCTCGAATGCGAATGGACCTCGATGCTCTGGGGTTACGGCGGCTCTGTCTTTACCGCCGACAAGAAATTCTCCGGCAACGACGAGCGGGGCATCGCCGCGCTCGACTACTACACCGAATTGAGGAAGGTCATGCCGCCCGGCGTCGATCAGTGGACCTGGGACGGTCAGGGGCAGGCGGTCGCGCAGGGCGTCGCCGCCTCGATGCTCTCCTGGGGCGAGTTCTTCCCCTATTTCGACGATCCCAGCCAGACCAAGGTTTCCGGCCTTTGCGAGGCGGTCATCCCGCCGCAGCCGATTGCGCTGCGCAAGCCCTCGGAATGCGGCTATGGCGAAATCCCCGGCGTCGGCCATCAGGGTGGCTCATCGCTTGCCGTATCGCGATATTCGAAAAGCCCGGATGCGGCGTGGCTGTTCATGCAATGGGCGACCTGCGCCGATACGCAGGCCCTCATCACCACGCTTGGCGGCGGCACCGGGCCGACCCGCACCTCTGTCTATAACGATCCGCGCGTCAAGGCGAACGCCCGTATCGGGGCCGGCACGACCCGCCATCTGCCCGTCGTGCGCGAGACCATCGACAAGTACATGGGTTCCGAACCGGATCTGCCGGAATGGGCGCAGCTTTCCAATGACACGATCCCGGTCGGTCTCGGCAAGTATTTCGCCGGCAATTACGGCTCGTCGAAACAGGCGATGGACGACATCGCCTCGCAGGTCGAAGCGGTGCTGAAGGGCTGATCTGAACAGAGGAAGGGCGGCGGCGCGGCCGTCGCCCTTCCGGTCGGCAAGAAGAGGAAAACGGGAGGAAATCATGGCGGACAAACCCCTGATCGCGATTACCGGCGCGAGTTCCGGCATCGGCGAAGCCGTGGCGCGCGCCTTTTCCGCGGCGGGCCACCCGCTGCTCCTGATCGCCCGCCGGCTCGACCGGCTGGAGGCGCTCGGTCTGCCGAATGCCCTTTTGCGGAAGGGCGATGTGCGCGACCGTGCGAGCCTCAATGGGGCGGTAAAGGACGCCGAGGCGATATTCGGCCCGGTGGACATGATGTTTGCCAATGCCGGCATCGCCCGGCTTGGCGATATCGGCAGACAGCCGCCGGAAGAATGGGACGAGATGATCGACATCAACACCAAGGGCGTGATGAACAGCGTCCATGCGGTGATGAATGGCATGATCGAGCGCAAATGCGGCACGCTGGTCATGATGAGTTCGATTGCCGGCCGCAAGGTCTATCCCGATCATACCGTTTATTGCGGCACCAAGTTCTTTGTCCACGCCGTGTCCGAAAGCCTGCGGGAATATCTGGCGCCGCACGATGTGCGCGTCATCGTCGTCTCTCCCGGCATCATAGATACGGAAGTGCTCGATCATGTGAAGGATGAGGCGACACTCGCCAGCTACCGGGCCAACAAGGCGGCCATCGGCGGCGGGATATCAGCGGATACCGTCGCGGGTCTTATCCTCGACGCCTACCGGCTTCCGCAGCGGGCCATCGTGCAGGAAATCGTCATCACGCCGACCCGGCAGAAATATTGACCATGCCGCCGCCGGCTAAGTCCGGCTGGCCGATTTAAGAAAAATGGAGTGGGAACCCCATGGCGACCGTGGAATATCAAGGCATCGGCAAGTCGTTCGGCGCTTTTACGATCATGCGCGACATTTCCTTCAGAATCGAGGACCACGAGTTCGTGGTGCTGCTGGGCCCGTCTGGATGCGGCAAGACGACCCTTCTGCGCATGACGGCGGGCCTTGAAACCGTGAGCGAGGGCGATCTTTTGATTGGCGGCCGGCGCGTCAATGAGGTTCATCCGCGCGACCGCTCGATTGCGATGGTGTTCCAGAACTACGCGCTTTATCCGACAATGAAGGTTTACGACAACATCGCCTTCAGTCTGGAGGTCGCCAAGGTGCCGGTGGCGGAGATCAGGCAGCGGGTGGAATGGGCGGCCGCGACGCTCAATCTCACGGCCTATCTGGATCGCTACCCCAAAGAACTGTCGGGCGGCCAGCGCCAGCGCGTCGCCATGGGACGCGCCATGGTGCGCGAGGCGCAGGTTTTCCTGTTCGACGAGCCGCTGTCCAATCTCGATGCGAAGCTGCGCGCCCATATGCGCACGGAAATCCGCCAGCTTCACAACCGCCTGAAAACCACGACGGTTTACGTCACCCACGACCAGATCGAGGCCATGACCATGGCCGACAAGATTGTTGTGATGCGGGCCGGCAAGATCGAGCAGATCGGCTCGCCCGACGATGTCTACGACCGTCCGGCCAGCAAATATGTCGCCGACTTCATCGGAAGCTCGTCGATCAATTTCCTCCCCGGAACGGTCGTCGCGTCGAACGGCGCACCCGCCGTCGACACGGCGACCGGACGGGTACCGCTCGAAGCGACGACCACGGCAAAAGCCGGGCAGAAGGTCATTGTCGGTGTTCGTCCGACTGATGTCGTTGTGGATGAGGCCGGTCCGCTTGCCGCGAAATCGGTGCTGCTGGAACGGCTCGGCCACGACGCCCAGCTTTTCTGCGACGGACCGGACGGCCGCTTTCTGGCCGTGGTCGACAAGGCGGCGCGGTTTGCCGAGGGCAGCGATGTGCGTTTTTCCATCGCGCCCGCCAAGGTTCACGTCTTCGATGCAGAAACGGAAATCCGCATCTGACGATGCGGCATCCCAAATCCCACAATATCGCGGCAACCCGGCCGTAAAAACTATCCGCAGGAAAGGAATTCGCAATGAAATCGCGCTGGTCGGAGCCGGAATTCAAATCCGTGGTCGATGCCTATGTCGCCAGGGGAATAAACCGCGACCTCGCCATCCGCACCTATACGACGCGGCTTCTGGGCGTGGACCCGGAACTGGTGCTGCATGGCGGCGGCAATACCTCGGTCAAGACGGTTTTCACGGAAATGGACGGATCGGAGGTCGATGTGCTGTGCGTGAAGGGCAGCGGCTGGGACATGGGCACCATCGAGCCACAGGGCCTGCCGGCCGTGCGTCTCGATCCGCTAAAGGCGATGGTCGCCTTCGAAACGCTGTCCGACGACGACATGGTGATGTTGCAGCGCCGCCTGCTTCTCGATCCGGCAGCCCCCAATCCTTCGGTGGAGGCGATACTGCACGGGCTGCTGCCGTTCAAACATATCGACCACACCCATGCCAACGCGATCGTGTCGCTGACCAACCAGCCGCATGGCGAGGAGATCGTGCGCGAACTGTTCCCCGACAGCATCATCGTGCCTTACGTCATGCCGGGCTTCGACCTTGCCAGAGCCTGCGACGCCGCCTTCAGGGCCAACCCGAAGGGCGACGGGATGATCCTCCTCAAACACGGCATCTTCACCTGGTCAGAGGATCCACGCCAATCCTATGAGGATATGATCGAAAAGATCGACAGGGCGGAACGCCGCATTGCTGAGGGGCGGCCGAAGCCGTTCAAAAGCGTCACCATCCCCGCCAGAATCGCGACCGCTGCCGATATCGCGCCGATCCTTCGCGGAGCGATCGCCATCGACACCGGCATCGAGGGCGCGCCAAAACGCTTCGTGCTTGAACACCGCACGAACGAGAAAATCCTCGACTTCTGCAACGCCGAAAATGTCGCAAGCCTCGTCAGGCGCGGCAATGCGACGCCGGAGCACGTCATCCACATCAAGCGCTTCGGCGTCTCGCTGCCTGCGCCGGTGGAGGGAGAGCTGGAGCAATGGGCCGAGACGGTTCGCAAGGCGGTAAGCGCCTACCAGGCCGAGTACGGGGATTATTTCGAGCGCAACAATGCCCGTGTCGGCGGCATCAAGCATATGCTCGACCCGATGCCGCGGGTCTTTTACGTCGCCGGCATCGGTCTTTTTGCGGCCGGCGCGGCGCGCAAGAATGCGATAGTCGGTGCGGATGTGGCCGAAGCGACCATTTCGGTCATTACCAATGCCGAGGGCATCGATGCCTTCGAGGCGCTTTCGGAAGCCGATCTGTTCGACATCGAATATTGGTCGCTCGAACAGGTGAAGCTGACGAAAGTGCAGGAAAAGCCGCTGACCCGGCAGGTCGCCATCGTCACCGGCGGGGCGAGCGGTCTCGGTCTTTCCGTGGCGGAAGCGCTGAAAGCGGAAGGGGCGGAAGTCGCGTTGTTCGATATTTCTCAACAAGCGGTGGGGCGCGAAGCCAAACGGATCGGGGCGTTCCCGGTTGTCTGCGACGTCACCAGTCCCGAATCCGTTGACGCGGCGGTGGCCAGCGTGGCGCAGCATTTCGGCGGCGTCGATATCCTGATTTCCAATGCCGGGGCGGCCTTTCAGGGCAAGCTGCTTTCAGTTGACGAAGCGACTTTCCGCAAGGCTTTCGACCTCAATTTCTGGGGTCATCATTATATGGCGCGCGCCGTCGTGCGGGTGATGGAGAAGCAGAAGACCGGTGGCGCCATCGTCTTCAACGTCTCGAAACAGGCGGTCAATCCGGGTGCCGATTTCGGTCCCTACGGTACGTCCAAGGCGGCATTGATGGCGCTCATGCGTCAATACGCGATCGAACACGGCGCATCGGGCATCACCTCGAACGCCGTCAATGCGGACCGCATCCGCACCGGGCTGATGACCGATGCGATGGTGCAGGACCGCTCCAAAGCGCGTGGCCTGACGCCGGAGGCCTACATGCGCGGCAACCTCGTCGGTCGCGAGGTGACGGGCACGGATGTGGCGGCGGCCTTCGTGCACCTTGCCAAGGCGCGCACCTCGACGGGTGCGGTGATCACCGTCGATGGCGGCAATGTCGCTGCCATGATGCGCTGAACAATATCGGTGAAAAAGGGCGAAGACGACGTGGCTTCGCCTGATCAGGGAAGTTTGAAGGAAGAAACCATGGCAACGATCCTCATCCTCGGCGCTGGCGTGATGGGCAGCGCCCTTTCGGTCCCGGCGGCAGACAATGGCCATAGGGTCATGCTGGTCGGCACGCCTCTCGATGGCGAACCGATCCGCCGCATGAAGGCGGGGGACGCGCATCCGAAGCTCGACCGGCCGCTGCCGGACAGCGTTAATGTCCTTGCAGATGACGATCTGACACCCGATCACATTGCCTCTGCCGATCTCGTCATCATCGGCGTCAGCAGTCCGGGGATTGCGTGGGCGGTCAAACGGCTGAACGACATGCTCACGATACCGAAACCGGTGGCCTTCGTGACCAAGGGCCTCGACCGCAGGGATGGCGGTATCGTCACCTATGCGCAAACCATGCCAGAGCAGGTGGCAAATATCGCGGCCTTCATCGGCATAGGCGGGCCCTGCATCGCGCGGGAACTCGCCAATCGCTATCCGACGACGAGCGTTTATGCCTGCCGCGACCGGGACGCTGTGGCTTTTGCGGCGAGCCTTTTGCGCACGCCCTATTATCGCCTCGCGGTCAGCGACGACGCGACCGGGGTCGAAGCCTGTGCGGCGCTTAAGAACTTCTTCGCCATCGGGGTCAGCGCCATGCAGACCCGCTATCCTGATAATAGCCGGACAGACGGGCAGTCCAAGAACCCAACTGCCGCCGCCTTTACGCAGGCCGCCGCAGAAATGGCCGCACTCTGCGAGCGGATCGGCGGACGGTGCGACACCGCTTTCGACCTTGCCGGCATTGGTGATCTGCATGTGACGGTGGGCGGCGGTCGCAACAGCCGTCTCGGCCACGGGCTTGGCCACGACCGGACGGTGGCAGATTTGATGGCAGGCGAACTCGCAGGCGAGACGGTGGAAGGCATCGACACCGCCCGCGTGCTGGCGGATCTGGTCAACGCCTTGCCCTCGGCGAAGACCGATTTTCCGTTGGCCTGCGCGATCATCGCCTCCGTGCTCGATGGCGGCACGCTGGACTTCGATTTCTCCACGCTTTTCGCGTGAACCCCCGACCGGACGCACCACTTCATGCGGCCACAGACCCGTTCTTCAAACACAGGCAAGGAAAACCGTCATGAAAATCGCCCTTGGAGCGGATAGCGCAGGTAAGCCGTTGCTGGATGTCATCGCCGCGCATCTGGCCGGGCGACCGGATATTGAGGTCGCCGACCTCAGCCAGTCCGGCTATTACGCCGATCTGGCCGCCCGGGTCGGGCAGGATATTCTCGACCACAAGCATGATAGGGCTATCCTGTTCTGTGGCACCGGGATCGGGGTCTGCATCTCGGCCAATAAGGTCGCCGGCATCCGGGCGGCTCTCACCCACGATACCTATTCGGCGGAGCGAGCCGCCAAATCGAACGACGCGCAGATCATTACGCTGGGCGCCCGCGTTGTCGGCCCTGAACTTGCCAAGGCGATCGTCGACACCTGGCTCGCCTCCAGTTTCGATCCGGACGGTCCTTCGGCTGGTAACGTTCAGGCCATCAATAAGCTGGATATCATACGGTGAACTGGCTTGGCTCCGCCGCTCGTCAGAACCTCATGGTCAGCGACGCTTTGAATGTCCGTCCCCGACCCGGCATCATGCTGAGCGACAGGGGGTCGATATAATAGCGGTCAAACCCGTTTTCGACGCTGTCGAACGCCGTCGAGAAAGCACTCCAGCGATTGGCCCTACGGGGTGACATTCGGTGTCCCTACCGTGGTCTCTACGGTAAGCCAGGAACAAGCACGCTGACTGGCAAGATGGTGTTTCCAGCGCGATCGACCATCTATGCGGACACCTATCCTCGAACTATCGAGATCGAAGCCAATGCCAGCGATCCGAACGCGACAAAACCTGTGATCTATACGCTCGACTTCAAACGCATCGCCGCCAAAACAGCCTATTGGGTCGGACGGCCGGCCATGCGGATCGTTCAGGCCCTTAGCTGGTTTCGTGACGATCGATCCAGTCTTGAACCCGCAGTCAGTGGCATCATCCGTCATCTGGCACAAAGTCCACACCGGCAGGCGATCCTCCAGGATCTCCGGGAAAACATTCAGGCCCTTCCCGCCTGGATGTTTTCTGTTATGAGCACCATCACCGCAGCGTTACCGCCTGCAGACGACAATGAAAAACACCTCTACGTCTGCTGGGTGCTCGATTTTCACATTGCGGTGTCAGATCGCTTTGGCCTGCGTATTGCGCGAACTTTGGGGCTATCGCCAGCCCCGCAGAAAAACCGATCGCGTCCGTCGGATTCAAGCCCCGAAACTGCCATTCCCGCCGGCATATCCAACCGCTCCAATACTTCACCGGTCGAAGGATCGATGCGGCGGACATCGCTTTGATCGTTCTCCCACGTACCGTGCCAGAGCTCGCCGTCGACCCACGTGACCCCGGTAACGAAGCGATCGGTTTCGATCGTTCGTAGCACCTTTCCCGTCTCGGGATCGATTTGATGGATTTTGCGGCCGCGATGTTGCCCGACCCAGAGCGAACCTTCAGCCCAGGCAAGGCCGGAATCGCCTCCATTGCCGGGGGCGGGAATCGTGGCGAGCACCGCGCCGGTCTTTGGATCGAGCTTCCGAATCACCGCCTCAGCAATCTGGAACAGATACTCGCCATCGAATGCCGTACCGGCATCGGCGGCAATATCGAGCGAGGTCAGCACGTCCCCGCTGTCCGGATCAAACGCCTCCAGTTTTGCACCTGTCGCCATCCAGACCCGGCGGCCGTCAAAGCTGACCCCATGGACGTGATCCACTCCGGGAAAAGGGCCATATTCGCGGATAATTTCAGCGGCTCTGTGTCTCATCCCTCATCCTAGCCTGAAACGCCGATGGCGGGGAGTAACAAGCTTGTCGGGAAACCTGGAACGCTCGTCGCAATCCAGCGACGGGCGCGTCCGTGGCCGAACCACTCCACCTTATCATTTTTCGCAAGGGTATCGAGCGCCCGCTGCATCGTGCGCGGGCTGACGTCGAGCGCGAGCGCCAGCGCGGAGCTGGACCAGGCCTCGCCATCGGCGAGAAGCGCCAGCACATCGCCATGCTCGTCTTCGACGGGCGGCGCAAGCACCGCGACCGCGCCGGTGCCATGTGGCTCCAATACAAACCCCTGCTCGGTGGCGCGTATCTCCGCCATAGGCCTGATTAGTTCGCGCAGACGCCCGATCTCAACCCGCAGCCGAGCGCGATGCGATTCATCTGCCTCCCGTGCACGAAAGGCGCGGGCGAGAAGTTCTTCCCGCGTAACATCTTCCGGCCAAGCTTCACCGAGCACGCGGATGAGCGCGAACAGGACAGGACGACTGTCGAGAAAGACCCTGGCTTTATTGACTTGCACGACGTTACGGCACACATCGATGATGAGCGCCCCCGGTGCAATGAGCGCCTCGACCTCATCGAGCCGAAGAAACCGTTGTCCATTGCGCGCGACCAGCCGCACGGCAGGCACTTCGAAGGCCCGCACGGCTCTATCGACCTCGGCCTTCAATACAGCATTGTCGACGGCGGCTGCGGCGCTTTCTGCGCGATTGAGCGCATCACGAGCCGGCTTCGCGCGTATGCGGCGCATCGCGATGCCCGCGACTACCAACTCGTAGCCTACCCGCGATGTCATCGGCAACGCACCAGCATCGAGGCCCTCCAGAACCCGCTCCGCCTCGTCGAGACGGCCGATCAACAGCAAACGCCTTGCTTCGAGATAGCGGGCATGCGCGGCGTTCGCGAAGTCTCCAAATGCCTCCAGGGTGGATCGGGCGGCGGCGAGCCCCTCCATGGGACGGCCAAGGTCACGCAAGACCAACGCGATCTCTGCCTTCGCAACGTTGCATCGCGCACGGGCCATAGGCTCCCGGTTGCCGAAAGCGCGCGCCGCGCTTCCCAGCAGTTCTTTCGCCCGCGTAAGGTCGCCGAGCTGCGCCATTGCAATGCCGCGCAGGGCGAGTGCGGGAGCATCGGCGCGTAGGGCGATGCGCTTGAGCGCTGCAAGCGGATCACCCGCCGCTAGCGCCCGCGCCGCGAAGATCATCAGAGAGTCCATTCAAATCCCGTCACACTTGTTACTCACATTCTCCCGCCATTCGGACATAGATTTTTATCAGGTTAAGCATCGGAGGAAGCATTGTCGAACCTCAATGGGAATTCAGAAATGACAATGTCCAAACCAACGAGAAAACGCTCTTCAGACACCATGCGATCAGGCGGCGTCACAGGCTGGCTCGTTCTTGCAGCTTCGCCAACCTTCGCGTTGATGGCCTGGATTTCTGCGAACGACATGCAGGCGAGAATCTGCGCGTCCCCACCCCGCATGCTGCCGATCAGCGGCATGGCCTTCATGTATCTGCTGATGAGCGTCATTCACCTGTCGCCCTGGCTGAAGCTCGCTTCCGCTTACTGGCGGCAATGTCCATCCCCTAAAACCCGAGGAGACTGACAATGAACCACAAAATCGTTTCAGCCCAAGACTGGCTCGCCGCCCGGCGGGATTTTCTGAAAGCGGAGAAAGAACTTACTCGACACCGGGACGAGGTCGCCCAAAAGCGGCTGGCGCTGCCATGGGTGCGGATCGAGAAGGAATATGTGTTCGATACGCTCGATGGCCCCCGAACGCTTGCCGATCTGTTCGGTGGCCGATCGCAGCTTCTGGTGCAGCATTTCATGTTCGCGCCGGGATGGAAGGAGGGTTGCCCGAGCTGCTCTTTCATGGCCGATCATACCGATGGCATGAACAATCATCTTTCGCATCACGACGTTACCATGATCGCCGTATCGCGCGCACCGCTCGCCGACCTCGAGCGCTATCGTAAACGGATGGGCTGGCAGTTCAAATGGGTGTCGTCCTTCGGAAATGAGTTCAATCACGATTTCCGTGTCAGCTTCACACCTGACGAAGTCGCGTCCGGCAAGATCGACTACAATTTCGGAGAGTGGCCGGAGCTCGGCGAGGAATGGCCGGGCATCAGCGCCTTCTACAAGGACGACGCCGGCCAGGTCTTCCGCACCTACTCCACCTATGGGCGCGGCGTCGAGACGATGATGGGTACCTATCAGTTGCTCGATCTCGCCCCAAAAGGACGCAATGAAGTCGAAGGAATGGACTGGGTGCGCCGCCACGATCGGTACGAATAGCAGTCCTTACGTTTGCCCATGCAATTGCGGCCAGCAGTGATGGGGGAGGATATGATATCCGAAACGGTTTCAAGGAAAATCTCTTGGCCGATCTCGACATGGCTGTTGGTCGTCTCGCTGATCTTCGGCAGCTTTGCCCTGATCAGCAGCGAATTACTGCTCATGGCAGTGCTCACGCCAATGGCCGCCTATCTCAGCGTCTCGGAAGGCGCGGCGGGTCAGGCGGTGACCCCTTACAGCTCTATTTCTCTGTATCGCAGCCGGATGGTAGCGGTCGTTATCCTCTCGCCCGGATCGCAGTTTGATCCATCTGGACCTCTGCGTTCCAGTTGCCGATGGCGGCAAGGCACAGGTGTGGCTCTGGCGGAGGCGGCTTGGGCCGCCCTCGAACTGCTGCGTTCCTCAAAGCGAAACAAATCCTAGCTCTTGAAGAGATACGCACCGCCGAACCATCATTTCGCAGCCACGCAGGGACCCGAACCAACGACACTGTCATTACAAAAGTCCGATGGCGGAAGATTCATAGTCGAGCCGATAACCTGACCATGCTCGAATGACTGATTTAGGGCCGCGAGCAGATCGTCCAATCCTGGACGCGGGGGACGAAATAGCTGCTGAGGAAAGCGGGCGTAGCCAAACATTGCTAACCTGGACCGACATCTAACCTTCTCAGCCAATTTCGGTCACCTGGATTTACAACTCCGCCTGATCGTAAGCGCGCCGGCGTGCTCTGATGGTTTCCAGATTTTCGTGGACCCAGAAGTTAAATCCCTCAAGGGCGCGCAAAGCTCCATGGGCGATCTCCGTCAGTTCGTACTCGACACGCGGCGGCACTTCGGGAAAATAGTGACGCACAACAAATCCCTCACGCTCGAGATTACGCAGCGTGAGCGTCAGCATGCGCTGGGTGATCTCACCGACCTCTTTTCTCAATGTCGAAAAGCGGAGCCGATGATCTTCCGCGAGAGAAAGACGCCAAAGAACCGGCACAGTCCATTTGTCACTCAGCAGGCTGCAGACCCCGTTTGACGGAATGGGTCTGAAGTGTCTGTCGTTTTCTGATCCGCGCGATGGGCCGGCATCGATCTGTTCTTCCAAGGGTATCATCCTTGTGCCTGATGCTGAAAAATGTGCCGTCTTCCGGCAGAATTACATTCGTATATATAGACGGTCCTTGTTTAACGCGAGGGTTTCAAGTGACCAATAGCAAGCACCCCATTCTGGTTTTCGGCGCTACCGGAAGGCAGGGAGGATCTGTCGCCAAAGCTTTGTTGAAGGCGGGATGGCCTGTTCGCGCACTCGTTCCGGATTCCACCAAAGCTGCATCGCTGCAATTGCGGAATTCAGGTGTCGAGCTTGTGCAGGGTTCATTTGAAGAGACCAAAGTAATCCGCACAGCGATGAAAGATGCTTACGGTGTCTTTAGCGTACTGCCAGCCAGCCTGGCTGCCGAAGACGAAGTCCGTCATGGTATATCGATTGCGGATATCGCTGCTGAAACCGGCATCAACCATTTTGTTTATTCCTCAGGCGCCAGCGTGGGGAATGAACTGACAGGCGTTCCGCGTTTCGACGCCAAGCCACGTATCGAAGCCCATATTCGACAGCTCGACATAGCTACGACCATCATCCGGCCGATGATTTTCATGGAAATGCTGGTGCGACCTGGCTTCGGTCTGGAGGAGGGCCGGCTGGTGTCCCTGATCCGACCCGACCATTCCATCCAGCTTACCGCCGTGGAAGACATCGGCAGGTTTGTCGCTGCCGTGCTTGCCGACAAGTCACGCTTCGGCGGCGCAACACTTAAAATCGCCAGCGATCGACTGACCGGCCCCGAGCTTGCGGCTGCCTTCAGCGAAGCAGCCGGTCGCTCGATAGCCTATGAACGGTTTCCGGACGATGTTTTGGCTGCAAACGCTGATCTCGCGCATATGGCAGAGAGCCTGGTAGACGGGCCGCTCGCCGAGCTCGTCGATCTGAAAGTCATGCGCGAAATTAACCCCGACCTTCTCACCTTCAGGTTCTGGCTCGCTGGCAATGGGCGCAAGCTGCTCGATGCAGCCTTGCAACCGTCGGTCTAGGGACATACGCCAGCCTCAATAACGACAAGCGAACCACAACGGCTACCGAGCAGACGTTTGCAGTTCATCAGTCGCGCGCCAGGGCTTCGATCGGGTCCAGCTTTGCCGCATTGCGGGCGGGAAGGAAGCCGAAGACGATTCCGATCAGGGTTGAGCAGGCGAAGGCCACCATGATGGAGCCCGAAGAGAAGATCATTTTGAAGTCGGGGCTCAGCAAATTGAAAAGAGCGCTGATCCCGAGGGCGAGCATCACTCCCATGAAGCCGCCGACAAGGCAGACCAGAATGGCCTCGATCAGGAACTGGGAGAGAATATCGCTGCGGCGCGCGCCGACGGCAACACGAACCCCGATCTCCTTGGTACGTTCGGTCACGGACACCAGCATGATATTCATCACGCCGATGCCGCCGACAATCAGCGAGATTACGGCGACAGACGAAATCAGCAGCGTCAAAGTTTGCGTGGTGGTCTCGATAGTCTCGCGAATGGTCGCCGAGTTGGTGAGGAAGAAGTCTTTCGCGCCATGCCGACGCTCGATGAGGCGGGAAACTGCGGCCTCGACGTTGCCCGGGTCGACATCGTCTCTGATACGGACCGTTATGCCGTCGACGTTCGGACGACCCAGCATGCGGCCCATGACGGTTGTGTAAGCCGCATAAACCGTCAATGTATCAACCGCCGGGCCGAAGGAGTTTTCCCGTTTCGTCACACCCACAACCCTCGCCGGCATTGTGCCCAGAAGGATGACCTGCCCCACCGGGTTAACCCGGTCTGGAAACAGGTCTCGCGCGGCGTTTGCATCGATCACCACATTCTGGCTGTAGGCGGCAACGTCCTGGGCGTCGAACAGTTGTCCATGCTCCAGTTCAAGGCCCCGTACACGAAAGAAGTCCGCGCCAACTCCGGTGACTGACGCATTGACGGCCACGGCGGCGCGCTTGACAGTTACACTCGTCGTGACGGTTGGTGTCACGCTGTCGACATAGGGCTGGTTCACCAGCGCTGGGGCATCGGCGGGAACCAGGGTCCGTATCTTGCCCGCTTCCAGATCGCCGAAGCCTTTACCGGCCCGCACCTCGATCGTGTTGGTGCCGAGCGAACTGATACTGCTCAGGATTTGTTGCTGCGAGCCGGCTCCCAGTGCCGAAATAGCCGCCACCGAGGCGATACCGATGATGATGCCGAGCATGGTCAGAAGCGAGCGCATCTTGTGCGCCCAGATTGCCGCGCCCGCCATACGAAAGGCCTCAGTCATCCGGTCAATTGCGCCGCGCCAGCCAGCGCCCGGCGCGTGCTCGCGGATAGGACGGGCCGTCGCGGCGGACCTGGATATATTGCGCTCGTCGGAAATGACAACGCCGTCGCTGATCTCGACGACCCGATCCGCGTGTTCGGCGATCTTCTTGTCGTGAGTGACGAGGATGATGGTGTACCCCTCGGCGTGAAGCTCGCGCAGGATCTTCATGACTTCGGCGCCACTGTGCGTATCCAGCGCTCCGGTCGGTTCATCGGCCAGAATTATCTCGCCGCCATTCATCAGGGCGCGGGCGATCGACACCCGCTGCTGCTGGCCGCCCGAAAGCTTGCCCGGGATATTGCCCGTCCGCTCGGCCAGGCCCAGTCGGGTCAACAAGGAGATCGCTCGCTTGTGCCGGTCGGATCGGCTGCGTCCGGCATAGATGGCTGGCACCTCGACGTTGCTGGCTGCGCTGAGGTCGCCAAGCAGATGATAGCGCTGGAAGATGAAACCAAACCGCTCACGGCGTAGCGCCGCCAGCTCGTCCACGGACATCTTCGACGTCTCGCGCCCTTCGATCCAGTAGCTGCCGTCCGTCGGACGATCGAGGCAGCCAAGGATGTTCATCAGCGTCGACTTGCCGGAGCCAGAAGCACCTATGATGGCCATCATCTCGCCGGCCTCGATGTCCAGGTCGACGTCTTTCAGCACCCGCACCATCTCGTCGCCTGCGGGGAAAGCGCGGGATACTCCACGGACGCGGATCAGTGGTTCCGTCATAGCGCGCCCTACCGCTTCGCTGCGGCCAGTTGAGCCTGGCCATCCGTGCGTTCGTCGGTGGATGCTCCCAGGACGATGGTCTCGCCGGCCTGAAGTCCGCCAAGGATCTGGATGTCCGCGCCGTTATCGATGCCGACCTGGACCTGCCGGATCTGGACCTCGCCCATCGCATCCAGTATGCGCACACGCGCGGTATCCCCGGCCCGCGGCGCGCCTTCCACCGCGCTGAGCGGAACCAGCACGGCGCCGCTGACGCGGCTCAAGACGATGGACACCTGCGCCGTCATGGAGGGCCGCAGGACCCCGTCCGCATTCGCCACGTCGATCAGCCCGGTGTAATAGACCGCGCCGTTGGTTGAGCCAATCCGGCTCGCGGCGGCGTTGCTCTCGTTGGCGATGGAGGCCGGGGCCGGTTCCACCTGTCGCAACTCCCCATCGAAACGGCGCTTCGGATCGCCAAGAATGCTGAACCAGACCGGAAGGCCCCGCTGTACACGCACGACGTCAGCCTCGGAGATATCCGCGCGCACCGTCATTGTGTCCAATCGCGCGATCATGACGATGGTCGGCGCGGTCTGCAGGGCATTCACGGTTTGGCCCTCGTCGGTGACGATCGCCACCACCGTGCCGGCGATTGGGGCAGTGATGCGCGTATAGTCCAGTTCTATACCCGCAGACTCCAGCGCGACCTGCGCTTGGGCGACCTGAGCGTCCAGCGACTGAACCTCAGCCCGTGCGGTGTCTCGCATCGCAACCGCAGCGTCATACTGGGCGCGCGGCGTGGAACCACCTGCCAGCAGGTCACGCTCGCGCTCGAAATCCTTCTCGGCTTTCACCAGACCGGCGCTGCGCGCGGCGTGAACGGCGCGGATGTTGGCCAAAGCGGCCTCGCGGTCCCGCAAGGTGTTGCGCCGGGTCTGGGAATCGATCTCGGCCACCAATTGGCCAGCCTCGACGATGTCACCGATCTTGACAGCCAGATGCTCAATGCGACCCGAGGCCTGAGCGCCGACACGCACCAGCTCGAGCGGTTCGAGAACCCCGATCGCCAGCACCACCTCTTCAATATCACCCGTTCGCGCCTGCGCCGTCACCAGTTCAAGCTTCGCCGGCGGACGCAGAAACAGCAGCCAGACGCCCAGCAGACCGACAAGGGTTGCCGCCCCCAGGATCAAACGCTTGCGGGTAATGTGTCGTGTCATTTAGTCGTGGCCCATGCTATTGAAATTTGCGGGCTTTCTCTGTCACGAGAGTTACCTGAAAATTACGGGGAACCATCGTCGTGCCTATCCGTTTGGCACGCGCTGTAAAATCAACCGATCGGCAAAGAGTGTTTGCGATGTGGATGGCGTGCCAGAGATTGCCCGCCAGGCATCAAGTGATCGCGGCCGTGCTCAGCCAACGTCGACGGATGAAAACGCCTTGACCTGTTGGCGCAGGCGACGGACCTACCGCTGCTGGAAAACGCGCTTCTCGCGCCAGCGTACGGCAAATGTGCTGCCCTTGCCTGGAGCGGACGAAAGCTCAACGTAGCCGCCGTGACGGGTGACGATCTCGTTGACCATGCTGAGCCCCAGCCCCGCACCTGAGCCGTGAGGGCTGACACGGTAGAACGGCTCGAATATGCGCGACTGCTTGTCACCGGCAATTCCGCAGCCCTGATCGGCGACAGTCACGCTGCCGTCAGCCTCAATACTGACCGATATCTGTCCTCGTCCGCCTCCGTACTGGACTGCATTACGAACCAGATTGACGAATGCACGCTCCAGAGCTTCGGCATCCCCGGGAACGAACAGGTTTTCCGCATCGCTATCGAACGAAATCTCGTAACCTTCGGCGATCGCCAGGGGCGCGAGGTCGGCGACCACCTTCGACACAATGCTGTTGAGATCGACAGGTGCATTCTGCTGGGGCTTCTGCCGGTACTTCTCGGTGTCGAGAAGCTGGTTCGCGATTGCTGTAAGTCGCTTGATGGCCGTCTGCAGGTGTGTCTTGTCCGCACCTGGTGAAAGCGTATCTATTCTCACCTGCAGGACAGCAATCGGCGTTCGAAGTTCATGGGCCGCGTTGACAAAGAAGCGCTCCGTAGCCTCGAAGCCGCTATCGAGACGACGCAGCGCCCTGTTGATGTCGCGCACCAGACGAAGCACCTCAGTGGGCAGGCCCCGCTCTTCCACCAGGGCGCCACGTGTGTCGAGATCGATCCTGTCGAGACGCCTGGTCAGGTCGCTGAAGGACCGCAAAGCCCAGCGTGTGACAAACGGGACGCCAATCAGGGAAATGGCGACGAGGATCAGCGCCGGTACGCCGATGGCAAGGTTCCCCAACAGCACGGTCACACCATATTGGGACATCGAAACACCGCCGGCAAAAATCGTTGCCTCACCGGCCTCTGTGTCGAAACGCTCCATGCGGGCGACACTCAGCGGATCGTTCAGGTCACCATGGAGTTCGACACTTCTGAACGCCCGCAGGAATGGCATGTTGTCGGCAATTTTCCCGGGAGGCGCGCCGTGTGCAAGGACGATATCTTTTCCAAGGTCTGCCACGAACCACAGGTCAGGCGCTTCCTCCATAATCTCTTTAAGCTCGGCCGTCGGAACCAGATGGGGTCGGCCATTCGGCTCGAGACGAACCGAGTCTGCGATTTCCTGAGACAGCCAGATGGACGTGATCGCCACATCGGGCTTGAGGCCAGAAAGGAGATAGAAAACTAGGCTGAGCGAGGCGATGACCGCGCAGAGCTGCAGGACGATAAAACCAAAAGTGAATCGCCAGCGAAGGGATGTGCTGGTCATCCTATTTCTGCTCATGAAGGTAGTAGCCTATGCCACGAATGTTCTTGATAACAATGTCGGCCTCCGCTTCGACAAGCTTTCGGCGCAGGCGAGACATATTGGATTCCAGTGAGTTCGACTGGATCTCGTCGTCAAAGGAATAGACCTGCCCCTCAAGGGACGAGCGCAACACGGTACGACCACGGTTTCTCAAAAGAGTTTCGATGATGAGCAGTTCCCTTCGGGTGAGCGCAAGCCTGACACCGTTGACATGCACATCGCATGAAACCCGATCATAGGTAACGTTTCCTGCCGACAGGACGAATGGGCCGGCTGTCGGCACCCGCCTCAGCACAGCGCTCATTCTGGCAATCAGCTCGGGAATTTCGAACGGCTTCGGCAAATAGTCATCGGCGCCGTCATTGAGGCCGGAAATTCGCTCGTCGGTCGATCTCAGAGCGGAGATGATGATCGATCGTGTATTTGAACCCACGCGACGCAAATCGGCGAGGAAGGTACTGCCATCGCCATCCGGCAGTTGCCGGTCGATAAGGACGATGTCGTAATCCGCCATGGCGATTGCTTCCCGCGCCGTCGCCAGATCTCCAACAGCATCAAATACGATGCCATGCTGCGAGAGGGCCACCCTCAACGCATCCGTCATTTCTGGATCGTCTTCGATAAGTAGAAGTTTCATAGTGGCCTGATCAGTCAAGTCTCGGACCGTCATTCCCGATAGTCTTTACAGCAAAACTACGGTTCTGGTTCAGATAAATTCGACAGTCGTGACGTCCTGACCGTCCGGTTGTGGGGCATCATGAAACTGCTGCGGACGTGGAGACCGGAGAAACCGAAGTCCGTCCGATATCCATCTCGCCTTTGACGCGTGCCTCTCAGGCCGCAATCTTTATCGGCAGCGACCGTAATGATCCCGGTATCTGCATCCGTAGTCGCGGCGGTCCCGTTGTTCCCAGCGGTCGCGGCGGTTCCTGTCGTTACGTTCGCTGATGTTGCCTATCACAGCGCCACCCGCGCCGCCTGCCGCGGCTCCCACTGCGGCGCCTTCCCAAGTACCGCTTGCCAACCCACCGATGATAGCGCCGCTCGCCGCACCAATGCCGGCGCCCTTTTCCGTCTGGCTGCACGCTGTCAGCGTCAAGCAAACGAGTACGCCTGAAATGATCTTTTTCATGTCTGTCCTTTCGAGCCATCGCCGCTACGGTCGCCAGTCGACCGTTGAGACGCACCAAGGCGGAGGCATATGGACACCGAAAATTACGTGGAAGTTACGCAGAATCGCCGCGACCAGCAGATTCGCCGTATTCCCGTCCTCGACCGCAACAAGCAGCTGGTGGGAATCCTGTCCCTCGGCGATGTCGCCGTGGAAACCGACGGCACCGGCGTGGGCGAGGCATTGGCCGCGATCTCCCGTCCCGGCGGGACCCATAGCCAGTCGGGCGTGCAGCCGCATTAAACCTATGGCCCGGGGCCTGTTTTTTTGACAGGGCCCCGCCAATCAGATCATCACCGGCGAGGGTTGCACCCCTCCCCCAGGGCAAGCCGCTGTGCGGCAACGGGAGCACCAGATGGACGACAATCACAGCGCCAATCATGAGGGGAAAGCCCACGCCGCCAGCCATCCCTATGCGGCTTTCGCCCTTCGCCGGCGTCTCTGGCAGCGCCTCTTGACGTCGCCGCGTCGTCATCCGGCGTTTCCCGGGGGAATGGCGCGTCACAGGAGTTCCGGGACTTAATATTGCGTAGGAGCGATTTTACTGCACGGCCCCGAGCCCTCCTTCGGGGCTCCGCGCGATAAGGGCCAAGCGCACATGCGTCTATCGCGATTTGCCGAATTCCTTGCGAAGCTCATCCTTCGCATCTTCCAGCACTTCCTTGCGTTTTTATTTCGTCTTCCGTGAGATGCTCGATCCCGATAAAATCAGCGCGTGCCTGCTCCATCATGAGGAAAGTGACAATGGTCGTGCCCGTGTTGATGACCAGTTGCCATTGGCAGGTCCACAGAGAGGGCGACGTCCTGAAGGGCAAGCTCATTTGCGCGCGGTGCGAGGAGATAACGAACGAGAAAATCGACGCGCCAGCGGTACGCTTTCTGACGGCCGACGTTGCGTTCGTCGGCATCGCTATCATCTCAATCTGTGCCTTCGGTGTTAGTTTTACAGTTCGGCTGCTGGAGCGAATTCTTGCTCCTTGGAAAAGGAAGGCCTCGCGGCCTTTCCCCTCTTCATAGAGCGCAGCTGGAAAAAGCATGCGGAACGCGGAAAAGATTAAGGCAACGCCATCCTCTCATCCAGAGAAACGCCGTGCCGACAATTCGAAAAATAAGCAATTGCCTTTTCTAAAAGCTTAAATTTCGGGCAATCGATCCCTCGTTTATATATTCCATAAAATTACTATACTATTAGGTTCCGGCCATCGGGGGATCATCGGTGGGCGGTAAACCTGATCATTTCATCAGGAGCATTTTTAGATGTCATCTCAGGGATTTATCGGCGGCTTCGTCAGATCGGCAATTGCGGCGGCGCTGCTCGCATCCGTAACACTATCCGGCACAGCCCATGCCGGTCCGACACTCGACAAGATCAATCAGCGCGGCACGATCAAGGTTGGCGTGGGCACCACGCCTGGCTTCTTCTCACCGGACAGCAACGGCCGCTGGCAGGGTTTCTTCATCGATTACGGCCGCGCATTGTCCATCGCAGTCTTCGGCAATCCGGACAAGGTGGAATTCACCAATTCCTCTCCCCAGCAGCGTCTGCCTGCCTTGCAGAGCGGTGAATTCGACATCCTGCTTTCCGGTGTCACCGTGACCATCACCCGCGCCTTCAAGCTCGGTTTCCACTTCGGCCCGACGATTTTCTATGACGGTCAGGGCATTCTGGTCCGTAAGGATCTTGGCGTCACCAAGGCTGCCGATCTGGACGGCGCCACCATCGGCGCCCAGAGCGGTACGACCGGTGAACTCAACGTTGCCGACTTCTTCCGCAAGACCGGCAAGAAATTCACGCCGGTCACGATTGAAGATACCGGGCAGTTTATCGCGGCGCTGGAGTCCGGACGCGTCGACGCCATCACGCAGGATTCTTCCGATCTGGTCGGCAAGCGCACCCAGTTGAAGAAACCCGACGACTATATCGTCCTGCCGGAGCGGCTGTCGAAAGAACCACTGGCACCCGCCGTTGCCGGCGGTGACGACCGGTGGCTGGAAATCGTGAACTGGACCGTCAACGCCACCATCCAGGCGGAAGAATGGGGCATTACCTCCAAAAACGTCGATGAGTTTCTGAAGTCTCCCGACCCGGCAATCCAGCGTTTCCTCGGCGTTGATCCGTCGCTTGGCGAGGCCATCGGCCTTGATCCGAAATGGGCCTATAACATCATCAAGACGGTCGGTAACTATGGTGAAATCTTCGACCGGCATCTGAAGCCGCTCGGCTGGGATCGCGGCTACAATCGCCTCTGGACTGATGGCGGCCTGCTTTATTCGCCACCCTTCCGTTGAGACGGCCGAGTTTCACAGATGTCCTCAATCGTAACGCCGGGCCCTCACAGGCCCGGCATCCATCATCGGCTCCTCATCTGGTGGGGCCATCGCCCCATCGCTCAACTGGCGGTCATCGCCTCGTTTATCGCATTGCTCGTCTATCTCGGGATCAACGTCACGACGACGATGGCGCGCATCGGTGTCTCACCGGGCTTTGATTTTCTCTGGCGTTCGGCAAACTTCGAAATCGGCGAAAGCCCGATCACTTTCGCCGCCGGCGATCCATATCTTCGCGCCATGCTGGCAGGCCTGCTCAACACGCTAAAAGTCTCACTGACCGGCTGCGTATTCGCAACTATCCTCGGAGTAGCCGTAGGAGTCGCGGGCCTGTCAGGAAACCTGCTTCTCGCCTCCCTTGTGCGATGGTATGTGGAGTTGATCCGCAATACACCGCTCCTGCTGCAACTCTTCTTCTGGATTTCGCTCGCCAAGGCATTTCCGGCGCCGCGCCAGGCAGGCGCTTTGCTGGGATCGGTCTATCTGACCAATCGCGGCGTTTATCTACCGGCCGTCTCGATGGAGGGCCTCCCCGTCACTGGGCCGGTGTTTGTAACACTTATCGTCTTTGCCCTTGGCCTTACTCTCGCCGTGCTATCCAATTGGAAACGGCTGAACGGGCAAACCATGGCTGTCGCCACAATCGTCATTCTCGCAGCCGCGACCACCGCTTTTATGGCGCTTGGCGCGAAGTTGGCGTTTGAAACGCCCGCATTGGCCGGCTTCAACATCCGCGGCGGCTATAATCTGACACCGGAATTTGCCGCACTCCTGACCGGTCTTATCGTAAAGTTCTCCGCCGCAATCGCGGAGATCGTCCGGGCCGGTATCCAGTCAGTCAATCGAGGCCAGTGGGAGGCCGCCCGGGCACTCGGCCTGCACAATGGGCAGATCATGCGGCTGATCGTCCTTCCGCAGGCGCTGCGCGTCATCACCCCGCTCGCCACATCGAGCTATCTCGATCTGACGAAGGATTCCAGCCTGGCGGTCGCAATCGGCTACCCGGATCTCGTCAGCATCGTCAACACCACCGCCAATACGACCGGCCAGTCGCTGGAAGCCCTCATGATTCTCATCGGCACTTATCTCGGTATCAACCTGGTCGTTTCCGCCCTCATGAACCAATACAACAAGAGGGTTGCGCTGAAGGGAACGGCACGATGACCAGACAGGCCCGAAACATCTCCGCCCATCGGCTTCATGGGTCTCTCGGCAAGCTGCGAAGCGGGCTCTTTGGCACGCTTTCCAACAGCGCCATCACTCTCCTGACACTGGCAGGACTGACCTGGCTGCTGCCGTCCTTTTTCCGGTGGGCACTGCTTGACGCGACATGGAGCGGCACGTCAGCAGACTGCGCGGCGCGCGACGGCGCGTGCTGGGCTTTCATTGCCGCCAAGCTGCGCTTTATCCTGTTCGCCTTCTATCCGCCGGAACTGCAATGGCGTCCGGCGCTCGTCATTCTGATCCTCACGGCCGTACTCGTCATAAGTGCTCTTCCGCGCTTTTGGCGCAAGGAACTGCTACTCATCTGGCCTGTTGCCGCTCTGGTTTCCTGGATGCTTTTGACCGGTAGTCCGGCAGGCTCGCCAGTTCCGTCGAACCAATGGGGTGGGCTGCCGGTGACGCTGTTTGTTTGGGCCATCTGCTTTGCGTCCGCGACGCCGATTGCAATTCTTCTGGCGCTCGCTCGCCGCTCGAGCCTTGGCGGGCTGCGTACCCTTTCGATCGTCTATATCGAGGTGATGCGCGGCACACCCATGGTCGCGATCCTCTATGTCGCCATGCTGATCCTGCCGATGGCGCTGCCGGAAGCACAGTTCGACAAGATGATCAGGGCGATGATCATGATCACTCTTTTCTGGGCGGCCTACATAGCGGAAGTCGTGCGTGCCGGCCTGCAGGCGATACCATCCGGCCAGGAGGAGGCGGCCACCGCGCTGGGTATCGGTTACTGGCGCACGATGCATCTCGTCGTTCTGCCCCAGGCATTGCGGATCGTCATTCCCGGCATGGTCAATTTGGCAATCGGTTTCCTGCTGGCCACATCCCTGCTCGCGGTTATCGGCGTTTTCGATCTGCTGAACGCCGCCCGCGCAGCGGCGGCCGATCCGGGCTGGCTCGGTTTTTATAACGAAGCCTATCTGCTCGTGGCTCTTGTCTACTTCGCGATCTGCTTTGGCGCGTCCCGGTACAGCCTGTGGCTGGAGCGCCTGCTGCGAAACAGACCAACCCAAGTGGAATGACAATTCTTCAACCGGGTTTTTTTGAGATAATTACCTACGCATGCTCGCGAATATGGAGAAGCATAGATTTTTCTTCCGTATCGACATCGAAATCAGTGGTTTCATTGCTCAAGTTAGTATATATTTTTTGTAGAAAATTATCGCAAAAAGGAACTTCGGAAATGGCCTTTGCATCCGCTTCGCCTGCATCGACATCACGCCATATCCGTCATTCCAGATCGTGTTGTCGCTTCTTCCTGCCCCGAATGTCGGCGCCGTCGAAAGACGGCCCGTCCCGAGCAAACACACAAAGCCCAAATTGGCGGAGAAGCGAAATGCAAAGACAAACGATTGAATACCAGGGACTGCCGGTCGGCATTGTTGTCCCGGCCGAGGACAAGCTGCGGTTCATCGCAGTCAAATTTCACGTCATCGATCTGGACAACCGGCGGTTTTCCAGCGTTGCCGAGCTGACGTCGGCGATCCGGGCGCATCTGGACGGCGAACAGGCACTGGCAGCCTGAGCTACCCGAAAAGCGATCATCGTGAGCGCCGTGTACCGGCCGACCAAGCAACCACCCAGAAGCCGGAAACAGGAAATGGCATTTCAAATCGCCCCCATCGAAAATACGGCTTCGCTGCCGACACTCGACTTTTCCCGTTTCCATTCGCCGGAAGCGCGTGCTGAATTTATCGGCGACCTGCGCAACGTGCTCCACGATCACGGTTTCTTTTATCTCACCGGCCACGGTGTCGACCCCCGGCTGGTGGAAGACGTGCTGTCGACCTCGAAACGTTTTTTCGCCCTGCCGCTGGAGGAGAAACTCAAGATCGAGATGGTGAAATCACCCCATTTTCGTGGCTATAACCGGGCCGGCCAGGAGCGGACGCGCGGTGAACAGGACTGGCGCGAACAGCTCGATATCAATACCGAAGGCGAACCGGTCAAGATCGGTCCAGATTCACCGCCCTGGAAGCGGCTGTTTGGACCCAATCAAT
Source organism: Agrobacterium sp. 22-214-1 (assembly GCF_053522465.1). Taxonomy (NCBI): domain Bacteria; kingdom Pseudomonadati; phylum Pseudomonadota; class Alphaproteobacteria; order Hyphomicrobiales; family Rhizobiaceae; genus Agrobacterium; species Agrobacterium sp. 22-214-1. The sequence goes on from NZ_JBNWCK010000004.1 coordinate 343,000, forward strand.
GGCCGGAGGCTTTGCCCGAACTCAAACCCCTGCTGCTGCGATATCAGGCGGAGGTGACGCGGATCGGCATCGATCTCCTCAAGGCGATTGCCGCTGCTCTCGGGCAACCGGAAAATGTCTTTGCCGAGATTTACGAGCCACAACCGACACAGCTTCTCAAAATCATCCGTTACCCGGGGCGGGATGTCGCGGAAACCGATCAGGGCGTTGGCGCTCACAAGGATGGCGGCTTTGTCACCGTGCTTCTCCAAGACACAACACCGGGGCTGCGGGTGCGCACCGAGACAGGAGACTGGATCGACGCACCGCCGGTGCCCGGAACCTTTATCATCAATACCGGTGAATTGCTGGAACTCGCCACCAACGGCTTCGTCCGTGCAGATGTGCATGACGTCGTGGCGCCGCCAGCGCGCGTGGAGCGCTTCTCCGTCGCCTTTTTCCTCGGCTCCCGCTATGACGCGACCATACCGGTCATCGACTTGCCGGACGAGTTGAAGCGCTCCGAACGGGGCATCACGGTCGATCCCCTGAACCCGATTTTCCGGGAAGTCGGGCAGAACCACCTGAAAAGCCGTTTGCGCTCGCATCCCGACGTCGCGCGTGCCCATCACCCCGATCTTCTGTCTCCAGAACAAAAGAACGCTTAGTCCGGTCCAAAGTCGAAGACCGTTTCGGCCGGCTTAGTTCCGCAACAGCGACCTTGATGGCGAGCATTGGTTTTGACGCCGCCTGTTGGGGTGAGGTGATCTTTCCCCTCACCCGTTACGATCAAACATCCTTCGTCGCGGCATCGACAGGCGATACCCCGAGATGACGGGGATGACGGGGATCGTCATGGGGTTTCAGGAAGAAGCGGCGGGCGACGTCGAGATAGCCGTTATAGACCAGACCGCCATTGATCGTGACAAGCGTGTCTCGATGGCGGCGGTAGAGAACGGGGATGCTGTACCAGGGGATGGCGGGCAATTTGTGATGCAGCACATGCAGATTGTTGTAGAGAAACAATAGCCCGAACAGCGGGCTGTTCTCGACGATCGCGGTGCGCTCATCCTGATGGTCGGCATAACGGTGCTCCGCATAGGACCGGAGCCTGCTCAGCGCCGCGCCGACATAAACGAAACCAAAGAGATAGAGCCAGAGCGGCATTCCGCAAATCCCCACCACCCAGGTCAGGACACCCGCAACACCAATCGCATGCCGCGCCCAAAGCGCCGCCCGTGTCCTGTCGCCCTTGAAGATCAGGGATGCCTCCTGCACCAGGAAATTGACAATCATGACCAGCGGGCCAAGCGTCAGCCGCCCCAGCAAGGTGGTGTTCCAGAGCGCCAGATACCGGCCGATCAACCCCATTCTTTCCCAGGCCGCCTGAGTAAAATAAGAGGATTCCGGATCTTCGATCGGATCGGTCAAATGTTCGTCGCGGTGGTGGGTCAAATGCCCTTCCCGGTAGATGGCGTAGGGCAGCCAAAGAGGTAAAGGCGGCCAGCCGATTGCGTCGTTGATGGTGCGATAGCGGGTTGGATGCCCATGAATGACCTCATGCTGGAGCGACCCATGCCAGGCAACCAGCCATGCGCCAAGGGCAATCACAACCGGAACCGGCAAAGTTTGCCAGAACCATGTCACCGCCAGAAAGCCACCATAGATGACGACCGCCAGAGCCACCGTCTGCCATTCGATGCGGGCTATGGTGAGAGAGGTGGTGGACGAGGAAAAGATATCAGGAGATGGAAGACGAGACATGAATCGGGTTCCGGCTGAGACGGGTTTCGCGCATCACTATAAAGCTAGGCGCCGGAGGCCGCGCCGCACGGCTTTACAGCGGAGACGACAAAAAGGGAAAAATGGTTTTGCAACAGAGTTCTACGGAAAATATTTATTCTATAAAATTTGTAGGTTATTGGCTTTAATCCCTCCATCGAATTGAGGAGCGCTGCCCGCCTCATGCTGGCAGGCGCTTCATAGCGGAGGGCCATTTCTTGACATTCGACACCACACGCCGGCAGGTGCTATTCGGCGGCGCATCCATCGCAGGTCTTGTCGCTCTTGGCGGCGTTCATCCCGTTTTTGCCAATGCCGACCGCTCCAGGATCGTCGTCCGCGTCGAGAAAGACCTTTCAAACCTCGATCCGGCCAATCGTTCAGGCCCGATCGATCTTAACGTCCTCTGGTCAGTGCAGCAGGGCCTGATCTCCTTCAAGCCGGGCTCGACGGACTGGGAACTCGATGCCGCAGAAGAGCTGGAACAGGTAAGCGACACCGAAATCCGTTTCAAACTGCGCAGCGGGCTCAAATTTACCGACGGCTATGGCGAACTGACCGCTGAAGACGTGAAATTCTCCTTCGAGCGTTTCCTCAAGCCGGATGCCGAAGGCAAGCCCGTTACCTACGCCAAGGACTGGTCAGCCCTTGATCGTGTCGAGATCACCAGCCCCCTCGAAGGCCGCATCATCCTGAAGCAGCCGGCACCGGCACTCTACACGATCGCGCTCGCTGATGGATCTGGCCGGATCATTTCCAAAAAGGCTTTCGAAGCGCTCGGCAAGAATATCGCCACGAAACTGATCGGCAGCGGCCCCTACGTTCTCAAGGAATGGGTTCCGCGTGAGCACTTTACTCTGGAAATCAACCCCGATTACAAGGGACCGATCAAGCCGCACTTCCAGCAGATCGTCGGCAAGCCGATCGGAGAGCAGAAGACCTCGGAAATCGCCTTCCAGTCCGGCGAGATCGACTTCACCGCGATCGACCCTGAAAGTGGCAAGGCGCTCGCGAACCTGCCGGATGCAAGCGTGACGGAAATTCCGGCCATCGACTATGTCTGGTTCGGGCCCAATATCGAGAAGGCTCCCTTTAACGACATCCGCGTCCGTCAGGCGATCCGTTATGCCGTAGACATCGACGCGATCCTGCAGGGTGCCTATTCCGGCATCTATCCACGCGCCAATTCGCTGCTTGCGCCAAGCCTGCTCGGATACTGGAAAGAGGCTCCGGTCTACGCAAGAGACCTGGAAAAGGCGCAGGCATTGCTTGCCGAAGCCGGCCACGCGAGTGGTTTCAAGACCAGGCTCACCATCGAAGCAACGGCACGTTATGAGGCGATTGCCCAGATCATTCAGGCCAACCTCTCCGAAGTCGGCATCGAGGTCGAGATCGAGGCGCTGGAATCCGCCGCCTACTGGGCGCTCGGCAAAAACGACGCCAGCAAGGATCTCGAACTTTCGCTCGTCAAATTCAACGGAAAGTTCGACCCCGGTTTTCAGACTCAATGGTTCACCTCGGCGCAGGTCGGCCAATGGAACTGGCAGCGTTGGAAAAACGCCGATTACGATGCGTTGCATGAAAAGGGAGGCGTCACGGTCGATCCCGCTGAGCGTGAAAAGATTTACATCGAGGCGCAGAAGCTGCTCGACGAATCTGCGGCCTTCATCTGGATCACGCATAATCTGAATGCTTTTGCCTCACGAAAATGGCTGAAGCCCGGTGTTCTTCCGAATGGCAATAACTGGCTCTATACAGCCTTTACGGAAGCGACGGCCTGATCCGGTGCGTGTTTTCTCAATGACCGACAGGGATGCGCTGCGATGAGGAGCGCATCCCTGCACATTCACCTCACCTTCAAGCTCGTTACGGCGCTTCTCGCCGTGGCGGGCTCCGTCGTATTGCTGATGGCGCTCACACGGCTGATCCCCGGCGATCCCGCAACGGTGATCCTCGGTTCACGCGCAACGCCCGAGGCAGTGGCGGCGCTCAACGCCCGCATCGGTCTCGACAAGCCGCTGATCGAGCAGGTGTTTGCCTTTTTCGGCCGGTTGCTTTCCGGCGATCTCGGCGAAGATGTTTTCAACGGTCGCCCGGTTATCGCCCTTGTTGCGGCAGCCTTGCCGAACACGGCGGCGCTGGCCGTTTCCGCCATGCTCTGTGCCATCGCGCTCGGCGTGCCGCTTGCGCTTGTCTCCGCCCGCTGGCCGGGCGGCAGGGCGGACCGGCTTATCGCATTCCTGAGCGTCGGCTTCATCTCGACGCCAAGCTTTGTCGTCTCGGTGTTCCTCCTGATGATGTTTTCGGTAAAACTGCGATGGTTTCCGGTGCTGGGCGCCGGAACGAACGGCGACATCGGCGACCAGCTATGGCATCTCGCCCTGCCGACAGCGGCGCTTGCCGCCGGCTGGATCGGTTATATCGCCCGGCTGCTGCGTGCCTCCCTTTTGGAGGTGCTAGGTGAAAACCAGATCCGCACACTGCGGGCCTATGGTGTCAGCGAGACGAAAATTCTGGTGAAATACGCTCTCAAACCAGCAATATTGCCCACAATCGCGGTGCTCGGCATGGGGTTTGGCGAACTGCTGGGCGGGGCAGTTTTTGCCGAAGTCATTTTCAATCGTCCCGGTCTCGGCTCGCTCATCTATGACGCCATCCGCACCCGCAACTATCCGGTGGTCCAGGGCGGCGTCTTTATCATCGTGCTGCTTTATGTCCTGACCAATCTCATTGCGGACCTTTCGCAAAGCCTGCTCGATCCGCGCGAGCGCGCCCGGCTCGTCTCTGGAAGGCAACAGCAATGACCGTCCTCCACGATCTTTCCCGTCGGCCCGGCGGCACATTTGCGCTCTTTGCAGTCACGCTGCTCTGTCTCGTGGCAATCGCTGCTCCGCTGATCGCGCCTTATGGCCCGAACGCGATCGCGCCGGCCAGCCGGTTCATGGACCCGTCGTTGCAACATCTTCTCGGAACCGATCATCTCGGCCGCGACATATTGAGCCGACTTATCTACGGCGCGCGGATAGCGCTCGGCATTTCTCTCTCCGTCATCGCCATTTCGCTGACAACGGGTGTCGCACTGGGTGTGGCGGCTGCCCTCTCCTCACGCGTCGTCGACCTCTTTATCGTCGGCGTCTTTGATGTCGTGACGTCGTTTCCGAGCATCATCCTTGCTCTGGCGCTTGTCGCAGTCTTCGGCCCGGGTCTCGGCAATGTCGTTCTGCTGGTCAGCATCGTCTTCATCCCACATTTCGGCCGGGTCGCCCGCGCCCAGACGATCGCAATCCGCAACAGCCCCTTCATCGAGGCGGAAAGGGTTCTCGGCGCCCAGACCTGGCGGGTCGTCCTCCATCACGTCACGCCCAACATCATCGGCCCGATTTTCGTGCTGGCGTGCATGGATATTCCCGTCGTCATTACCATCGAGGCGGGATTGAGCTTCCTCGGGCTTGGCGTGCGTCCGCCGCTTGCAAGCTGGGGCAACCTGCTCAACGACGGCTACACCTATCTCGACCAGTCGGTCTGGCTCGCCACCTTTTCCGGTCTGGCGCTGATCCTCGCAACACTCGGCTTTGCGCTTCTGGGTGAAGCCCTGCGCGACACACTCGACCCGAAGCTGAGGAAAAGCCTGTGACAGATGCCCTCGTCCTCATCGAAAACCTCAACGTGTCTTACAAAAGTGCCGGTCGGAGCGCGCATATCATCGACAGCGTCGATATCACTATTGGTCGCGGCCAGTCCGTCGGCCTCGTAGGAGAAAGCGGCAGCGGCAAGTCAACGGTCGCCTTCACCCTGCTCGGCCTGCTTGCCGATAATGCGGAAATTTCGGCAAACCGTGCGGCCTTTGACGGACGCGAGACAAACCTGGCATCAGGGGAAACAGCAAGGCTGCGCGGCACTGATATAGCCATGGTCTTTCAGGACCCCATGACCGCGCTAAACCCCATGTTCACGATCGGCACCCAGCTCGTCGATATCCAGCGCCGAAGATTTCCAAAGGAAAGCCGGCGGGCGCTCTGGGCGCGGGCGGAAGCGGTGCTCTCCGATGTGGGGTTGCAGGATGCTGCCCAGCGCATGCACCGCTATCCGCACGAATTCTCAGGCGGTATGCGACAGCGTGTTGTCATCGCCATGGCGCTTCTGGTCGAACCGAAGCTTTTGATTGCCGATGAGCCGACGACCGCGCTTGACGCAACGGTTGAAGCGCAGGTGGTAGAAATGCTGCATCGGCTGCGGCAACGCACTGTCGCTTCCATGCTGGTCGTCAGTCACAGCATGGGGCTGATTGCCGAACTCTGCGACAACGTCATCGTGATGTATGCGGGAACAGTGGTGGAAAGCGGCCGGGTGGCGGACGTCTTGCATCGCCCGCACCATCCCTATACCCGCGCGTTGCTCAACTGCGAGATCGACCCTTACGCCGCCTTCGACCGCCTGCAGGATCTTGCTACGATTCCCGGTACGGTTCCCGATCCCTCTCACCGGCCACAAGGCTGCATCTTCGCCGAGCGCTGTCCCTCCCGTCACGATCGCTGCGTGGAAAAGCCACCGCGTCGGCAGGCTGGTGGCAGGCAGACCTTCTTCTGCTGGCTGGAGGTGGCATGATGAGCACCCCTGCCCTCTCACTGAAGAATGCGGTGATCCGCTATGACCGGCTGACCGCCGTCGATAACGTGTCACTGGATCTGTTCCCCGGCGAAACCCTTGGCCTTGTCGGGGAAAGCGGATGCGGAAAATCTTCCCTTGCCCGGGCCATCGTCGGGCTTCAGCCGCTTGCTGCCGGTACGCTTTCGGTTGCCGGAGAAACGCTGGATACGAAAGCAACCAAGCGCCGCAACGATCTGCAGCGCCGTATCCAGCTCTTGTTCCAGGACCCCGCCGCCTCACTTTCTCCGCGCATGAAAGTGCGTGCGCTTCTGGCTGAACCGCTACAAATACGCGGGGTGCACTCCGCCGAGAGCTGGGCGCGGATCTCTGACCTCGCGGAAAGCATCGGCCTCGGCGAGCAGCTTCTTTCACGCTATCCGCATCAGCTGAGCGGCGGGCAGGCCCGGCGCGTTGCGCTCGTGCGGGCGCTTGCCGCCGAACCTTCGATCATCGTCGCCGATGAACCAACGGCTGGCCTCGATATCTCCATTCAGGGCGAATTGCTCAATCTCCTGCGCGTGCTTCGGGATCGCCTGAAGCTCAGCTATCTGCTCATCTCCCACAATCTCAATGTCGTCGGCCGCGTCACCGATCGCGTCGCCGTGATGTATCTTGGTCAGATCGTCGAGAGCGGGCCGACGGCCGACTTGTTTCACAGTCCTGCGCATCCCTACACACAGGCACTGCTCTCGGCCAATCTCACACTCGATCCCGGCCGCCGGCGTGAGCGCATCGTGCTTTCCGGAGAATTGCCAAGCCCGGGCAATCCACCCTCCGGCTGTCGTTTTCACAAACGCTGTCCGCTGGCGCGCCCACGCTGCTCAAGCGAGGTTCCACCGCTTCTTTCCGCCGGCTCATCCGGCCGCAGCGTCGCCTGCCACTTCCCGCTCATGGCGAAAGCGGAAGCCCTGCCTCAGGCGATAACGGGATAACCATGACGCGCGGCACCCCTATCAAGCTCGGCCAGCATTTCATAATCGGCATCGCCAAGCAGGCTGATGCCGCGCAAAGAAAGCATATCGCAGACGCCTGCAAGTTCGGGGTCGGCAATGGTCTCCGCCAGCGCACGCCGCAGGGCCACCAGCTCCCTTGCCGGTGTCGCAGCGGCCGTGATGAAGGGCAAGCCCGGTCCCCTGGCAGTTTCGGCAAGGATGCGCACCCCTGCAACCCGTTGCGGGTCGAAACGAAGGGTATTGCCGAAGGTGACACAGTCTATGGAAGCGGCATCGGCCTTTCCGCTGGAAACCGCATCGATACTTGCCAGATGGCCGCCGGTTTCCTGCACGGAAGAAAAAAACCGGCCGTCCCTTGCATGTGGCGCCACGAAAGCACGGAAGAGGTTATAGCCGGAATTACTGCCCGGCTCGTTGATGGCAGCCCGGGCGCCCCGCAGCTCTTCGATCGACCGCGCCGGCGACGCCGCATTGACGATGATGAAGCTACATTTGAGCGGGCCGTCGCAGCCGGGCAGGTTATAGACCGGGGTTGCCACCAATTGCACCTTGCCGCGCAAGTGTCGCACATAAGGATAGCCGCAGGTTTGACCAAACAGCAGATCCGGCCGCAACCAAGCCTCATCATAGCGGATTTCATCATCCAGAGCCTCCGGCGCATCAATGCCACCGGCACGAAGACGCTTGCCCAACGCCGCCCAGAACAGCGCCGTCGCCTCCTTGACCGGCGAAGGGCTGGCATACATGGCAAGGCTGGCGAGCGGCATGGGCGGAACTCCGGAGAAGCAACTCAAAAACCTATGCAATACATAGATTTAAATCGCAATGCGATTTCTTCATGGAAAGGAAACCTGCCATGAGCCTGCCTTTGGAAGAGGCCCATTCGTCGCCCTCAGCCGCAACCGATATCGCATGCGACGTGCTTGTCATCGGCGGCGGTCCGGCCGGCTGCTGGGCGGCGATGGAAGCCGCCGGTGCGGGAACAAGGGTTGTTCTGGTGGACAAGGGCTATTGCGGCAGTTCCGGCGCAACGGCCTCGGCCGGCACGCAGATCTGGTATGTGCCACCGGATGAGGCCGCGCGGAACGCGGCCATGGCAAGCCGCGAGGCGATGGGCGGCTATCTTTCCGAACGGTCATGGATGGCGCCGGTCCTCGACAAGACTTTCGAAAGCGTCAACCGGCTGGCGGACTGGGGCTATCCCTTCCCTCGCGACGACAAAGGCGAGCAGCAGCGCATCTCCGTTCAGGGACCGGAATATATGCGGCTTTTGCGTCGCCGGGTGAAAAATGCCGGCGTCACCATTCTCGATCATCACCCCGCAACCGGGTTGCTGACAGAAGGCGGGCGCGTCGTTGGCGCAACCGGCCTGCGACGACAACAGGGTGGGCATTGGCGCATCGCCGCCGGTGCGGTGGTGCTGGCAACGGGTGGCTGCGCCTTCATGAGCAAGGCGCTCGGCTGTGATGTTTTGACCGGGGATGGCTATTTAATGGGCGCCGAGGCGGGTGCAGAACTCTCAGGCATGGAATTCTCTTCGGCCTATGCGATTTCACCAGCCTTCGCCTCGATCACAAAAACGGCCCTCTACCGTTTCGCGCAGTTTTACCACAAGGACCACAGCCTGATAGAAGGCGCCGGCTCCGCCAAGGGTCGCTCGATCATCGCCCGCACCCTGCTTTCGCAACCCGTCTATGCTCGGCTCGATCTTGCCGAAACCGACGAAGTGAAGACGATCCTGCGGCGCGCCCAGCCGAATTTCTTCGTGCCGTTCGACCGGCGCGGCATTGATCCCTTCACCGAGTTCTTTGAAGTCAAGCTTCGGCTTGAGGGCACAGTGCGCGGCACGGGTGGGCTGCGGCTGACCGGGCTTGACTGCGCGACGACGGTTGCCGGGCTTTATGCCGCCGGCGACAATGCCACTCGCGAGCCAATCTGTGGCGGTTTCACCGGCGGCGGCAGCCACAATGCGGCCTGGGCGATTTCCACGGGCGCCTTCGCCGGCGCAGCCGCCGCGGCCTTTGCCCGCGAGAAGGCGAAACTGCCGGAAAGCGATCTTCCGCATCCCATAGCCCAGATCGCAGTACATCGGGAGCCCACCGACCCAGCGGCCATCATCAAGGCGGTGCAGGACGAGGTTTTTCCCCTCGATATCAACTATTTCCGCACCCATTCCGGCCTTTCAGCAGCACTGGCGCGGCTTGATGCTTTGTGGAACAGGGTCGCCACGGCAACAGCTGCCGATGACAGCCAGATATTGTCGCTGCGCCAGGCGCAGGCAATGGTCGCCACTGCACGCTTCATGTATCGCGCGGCTTTGGCGCGCACGGAAACACGCGGCATGCACCGGCGCGACGATTTTCCAAAGCAGGATGCCGCCCAGCATCACCGGCTCATTCTGAGCGGCCTCGATGCAACCGTCATCCGGCGGGAAACCGTTGATCCCGGTATTTACAAGGAGGCGGCAGAATAATGATCGAGGTTCTGGATAAAGACGCCTGCACGGACTGCAATCTCTGCGTTCAGGTCTGCCCCACCAATGTCTTCGAGGCGATGCCGGAAGGCCCGCCCGTCATACTGCGGCAGGATTCCTGCCAGACATGTTTCATGTGCGAGGCCTATTGCCCGGTGGATGCTCTTTACGTCGATCCGGACGCCGAGACCGTGCACGGCCTGACAGTGGAGAGTGTGCGGGCGAGCAATCTCTTCGGCAGTTACAGAAAGGCGATCGGCTGGCACAAGGATACGCGCCAACGCCGCCACATCGACGATCACTTTCGTCTTCCCCAATGACCTCGACGGCACTCCTCTGGCATATCCAGAAATGAAGCCGCCCCGGCACGGCGGGCCGGGGCGCTTCCGATATCCATGTCTCCAGACAGTTCAGAAGGCTGCTGCCGGTATCCAGCTGGCCGTTGCGGCTGTGCTGGTCGAGAAAGCGGGAATTTTCTTCGCGAGTTCGTCGATGGTTTTGACGTCTGCCGCCCGTAACTGCTCCTGCGTAACGAGAACCGGATCAACAACGATGTTTCTCGGCACGGTCTCGCCAGCGATCTCGAGTGCGGCGGCGCGTACCGACACAGCACCGACGACAGCCGGATTGGTCGCCGCAGTCGCCGCCCACGGGCTGCCCGGCTCAATGATCTCCTGAATGTCGGCCGTGGAGATATCGGCGGAATAAATCTTGATTTTATCGCTGATGCCGAGATCGGCCGTTGCCAGTTTTACGCCGCGGGCAAACTCGTCATAGGGTGCAAAAATCACCGAGATTTCCGGGTTTGCGCGCAACACCGCCTTGGCCTGGTCCGCTGTGGCCGCCGCGGTCGTATCGCTGACCGTGCCGAAACGGGCTTTCTCGACAATGCCCTTATTGGCCGCCTTCACCTTGTCCCACACCTCGTTACGGCGGTCGAGCGGCGCGAAGCCCGCCACATAGGCGTAGCCGGCCTCAAACTTCGTGCCGTTATCCTTCACGGCCTGATCCAGCGCCAGCTCGGCCAGACGATGATCCGACTGCTCGACCTGCGGGATTTTCGGATTATTGAGGTTCACATCGAAAGCGACGACCTTGATGCCCTTGTCCAGCGCCTGCTGAACGACATCCGTCAACGATTCCGGCTGGCCGTGGTCGATGATGATGGCCTTAACACCCAGATTGATCGCCTGCAGGATTTGCTCGCGTTGCTGGGCCGCATCCTGCCTGCCGGGGAATATCCGCAGATCGGCGCCCAGTGCCGTGGCCTGCGCCTCCGCACCCGACTGATAGGCCTGGAAAAAATCGCCGGCGGAAATATAGCTGATCAGCGCAATCTTGACGCCGCCCTTGTCAAAAGGATCGGGGGCGCCTTTCAATCCTTCCGCGCCCGCCGCCCCGGCGGCCAGCAGCGAAGGCAAAAGCGCAAGGGCGAGATAACCGGGTTTCAAAGACATCGGGATTTTTCTCCAATTGGATGGCAGCTGCATAAGCCATCAAATTAAGAGCATATAATCCATCGATTTTATGGGTTTAAAATTGCTATTTTGCTTGGGATAACGAGTTTTCTTTTGTCTGCGAGACGCGCGCAGGGAGAGGTTTTGTTCATGACCGGGGCGGCGCGCGCTTCCGCCCGTGGCTTGTAAGCGCAACTGACGTCCGATGGCCGATAAGGCGAAAAATTGATGAATTTCAAAATGTTGGATCACAAGCCGGCAAGCGGGGAAATTTATTCCATGCTTTGTCGACACAATAGAAAGCCCATTCTTGTTTGCCACCGCAAAACTATGACCAAACTGGACTGTTACAGAATGGATTTCCGCACATGCCCCTTCTCGACGTTCAAAATATCTCGCATGCCTTCGGGTCCACGAAGGCACTCACCGATGCCCATCTTACCATTGAAGCGGGTGAAGTCGTCGCGCTGATGGGTGCGAATGGCGCTGGAAAATCCACACTCGTCAAAATCCTATCCGGGCTTTATCGGCCCGATGCCGGAACGATGATATGGCAAGGTAAGCCATTTTCGCCACAAAGCCCGGCGGATGCGGCCTCGCAGGGCATCGTGACAGTGCATCAATCGACGGATGTTGTTGGCATTCCTGGCCTGACGGTCGCGGACGCGCTGCTGCTCAACCATTTCGTCGATGGCCGTCACCCCTTCTTTCTGTCGAAAAAATCGGTCCGCCGGCAGGCCGCAGCCATTCTCTCCGAAACCGGCTTCTATCTGCCGCTCGACCGGGATTTCGAAACGCTGAGTGCAGCCGACCGGCAGCAGGTTGCAATTGCCCGCGCGCTGGCGAACAAGGCCCGGCTGATCATTCTGGACGAACCGACGGCCAGCCTGTCTGCCCGCGAATCCGCCCGTCTTTACGATCTCGTGCGCTCCCTGAAAGCGCGCGGGATCGGTGTTCTCTATATTTCGCACCGGACCACCGACCTCGAAGCGCTCGCGGACCGGGTCGAAATCCTGCGGGGCGGGCGCAATGTCGGCTCCTTTGTGCGGCCTGTCGATTTCAACGCCGCCATTGAAACCATGATCGGCCGCTCACTGAATGCAGCACGGCCGGACCGGCGACGCGATTTCGAAAAGACGGTGCTGCGGCTGGAGGATACGCGTCTGCTGCCGGACGGCGTACCCTTTTCCCTTTCCGTTCGGGAGGGAGAGGTGGTTGCCATCACCGGCGTTCTCGGCGCCGGCAAAAGCCGTCTTCTGTCCACGCTGTTCGGTCTTGGCGCCTTCTCGGGCGGACAGGCATTGCTGGATGGAAAGGCCTATGCGCCGGGCAGCCCCGCCGAAGCAATCGCCTCCGGCGTGGTGATGGCCGCCGAAGACAGGCACAGGTCTTCCTTCATCCATACCGACTGGCCGGGCGAAAGCATTGCCGCAACCATCAGCCTGCCGCATCTCAGACGATGGTATCCCTCCGGTTTCCTGCTATCCAACCGGGAAAAAGAGGAAGGCCGGAAAGCTATCCAGCGCCTGTCGATCAAGGCGCAATCGGCCGACGCCTCCGTCTGGTCGCTTTCCGGCGGCAACCAGCAGAAGGTCGTCATCGGCCGCTGGGAAGCCGAGCCCAGCCGCCTGCTCCTGCTGGACGAACCGTTCCAGGGCGTCGATGTCGGCGCCCGGCAGGATATCATCGCCGCCATTCGCCGCCATTCGGAACGCGCCACGCTCATCGCCACATCCGACCCTGAGGAAGCCCATGAGGTGGCGGACCGGGTGCTGGTGATGGACAGCCACACCCTTCTTGAACAAACCAATGATGCCGAAACGCCGCATCTTCACAAGGAACCTGCCTGATGGTCGATGGTACCCGGGAAATTTCAGAACAGTCAAAAGAAGCGGCGACATTGGAAACCCTCAGAAACGCGATAAGACGCGGCGCGGTTTTCCTGCTGCTCACGGCGATGGTCGTCGGCTTCTCGCTCGCACAGCCCGCCTTCATCAACATCAACAATCTCATGAGCATCCTGCAGGCGGTCTCCGTCGTCGCCATCATCGGCGCGGGCGTCAGCGTCACGCTTGCGATCAACGGCTTCGACCTGTCGGTCGGGGCGGTGGCGGCATCGAGCGTCATGGCCGCGAGTTATGCAATGATCGTGCTTGGGCTGAACGCCTGGCAAACGGTGCCGCTGGTGCTGGCCTTCGGCGCGCTTGTCGGCCTTGCCAATGCTTTCCTGATCGTCAGGCTCAAGGTGCCGGATCTGTTGGCAACGCTCGCCACCATGTTCCTGCTGACCGGCCTCCAGCTCATCCCGACGGCCGGCCGCTCCATCTCCGTCGGCCTTATCCTGCCTGACGGCTCGACGGCCAGCGGCAAATACGATCCAGCCTTCCTGACGATCGGGCGCTCCAGCCTGTTCGGCTTCATCCCCCTGCCCGTGGTGGTGATGGCCATCGTCGCCATCGTTCTGTTCATTCTGACCGAAAAAACGAGGTTGGGCCGCCTTATCTACGCCACCGGCGGCAATGAAACGGCGGCACGGCTTGCCGGTGCGAATGTCGACAGGATCAAGACCTTCGCCTATGTGCTTTCCGGCACGCTCGCGGCGCTCGGCGGCATTATCGTCGCCGCCCGCGTCGGCCGGGGTGACGTTTCCTCCGGCGCTTCGCTACTGATGGATTCGGTTGCCGCCGCGCTGATCGGCTTTGCGGTTCTGGCGCTGCGCCGCCCGAACGTTCTCGGCACGCTTGTCGGCGCCGTTTTCGTCGGCGTGCTACTCAATGGCCTCACCATGCTGAACGCGCCTTATTACACACAGGACTTCATCAAGGGTGCCGTTCTGGTTGGCGCACTGGCGCTGACCTACGGCGTTGCCCGCTCGAAAATCTGACCTTTCAATACCCGTCCAGAGAAGTGGAAACCATGTTCAAGACCGTCAAGAAACTGGCTGCGGCCGTCATTTCGCTTACCCTCATCTCCACCACCAGCGCCTTTTCCGCCGGCATCGAAGGTGCCCCGGCCCCCTTCGACAAGAAGACCGTCAACATCGCCGTCGTCAGCTTCCTCGGCAGCGGTGACTGGCTGCAGGCTTTCGAGGCGGGCGTGAAGCGGCAGGCAGATACGCTGGGCGTCAAACTCACCGTCTCCCAGGCCCGCAACGACAACGACACGCAGAGAAACCTCGTCGAGCAGGCCATCAATCTCGGCGTTGACGGCATCATCATCAATAACGGCCGTCCGGAAGTGCTGAAGGACGTGGCGCAAAAGGCGCTCGACAAGGGCATCAAGGTCGTTGCCTATGATGTGGACCTCGAGAATCCGCAAATTCCACAGATCGAGCAGAGTGACAAGGACATGGCCAAGCTCGTTCTGGATCAGGCCGTGAAGGACAAGGGTGACGGCTTCGTCGGCGGTGCCGTCTATGTCGCCGGCTTTGCGCCTCTCGACCGGCGTTACGCCGTGTGGAAGGACTTCATCGCTAAACACAATCTGAAGGAAAAGGCCGTTTGGGGCGTCGTCAACGATACGGTGCCGGCCTCCGTCGCAGACCAGACGAAAGCCATTCTGCGCGCCAATCCGGATATTTCCGTCATCTTCACCCCCTGGGATGAATTCGCCAAGGGTGCAAAGCTCGCCATCGACGAACTCGGCCTGTCACAGCAGGTGAAGATTTACGGCGTCGATATTTCGACGGCGGACATCCAGCTCATCACCGAGCCCGACAGCGCCTGGGTCGCCACCGCCGCAACAAACGCCGCCGTCGTCGGCGAAGTGTCGGTCCGCGCCGTCTCGCTTTCGATCGCCGGTCAGTTCCCCGGCCGGTCGGTCCTGTTGCAGCCGACCCTCATCACCCGTGACGATCTGGTGAAGAACGACATCGGCACCATCGAGGATCTGCAGAAAAAATTTCCGGCGTTTCTGAAAAGCGATGCGGCTACCGCCGCCTGGATCCCCGCCGTCAAGCACTGATCGCCTTTATAAAGATGCGCCGCCACTTACAGGCGGCGCTTTTCCCGTCAAAAAGCAAGAGCAGACCATGCCCGCCCCAGACCTCCCGACACCTGATTTCGCCCGCAACATGAAACTCATCGGTCATAGTGACATCGGCGGCCGTGGCGATGGCCTGCAACTGATGGTGCATCGCGGTTACGCCTATGTGGCGCATCCGTGGTCGCAGGGTTTTTCGATCATCGACGTCCGCGATGCCAAAAACCCTCTCGTCGTCAACTACGTGCAGGCCCCGGCCAACACCTGGAACATTCATCTCCAGACCCATGATGACCTGCTGCTGGTCATCAACGCGCTCGATCTTTTCGCCGATGTCCAGTCCTTCACCGACGAAAAGGCCTATTACACCAAATCGGTCGGCGAGACGGTCGCTGCGGAAAAAAGGGAGCGGGTGTGGACCGCGGGCATGACCGTGTTCGACATCTCGACACCCGACAAGCCCCGGAAAATCGGGCAGCTGGATGTCGACGGCATCGGTTTCCATCGCCTGTGGTATGTGGGCGGGCGTTATGCCTATGCCTCCGCGCTGCTGGATGGTTTTTCCGACTATATCTTCGTCACCATCGATCTTGCCGATCCGGCAAAGCCGCAATTACTGGGCCGCTGGTGGCTGCCGGGCATGAACACGGCCGAGGGTGAAAAACCGGCATGGGGCGAGGGAAAACGATATGCCCTGCATCACGCTCTGGTGCATGGCGATACCGCCTATGCCTGCTGGCGCGATGGCGGCCTGACCCTGCTCGATGTCAGCGATCATTCCGCTCCCAAACTCATCGCACACCGCAACTGGTCACCACCCTATGGCGGCGGCACCCATTCTCCACTTCCCCTACCCGGCCGCGAACTGCTGGTCGTTGCCGATGAGGCGGTGCTTGATAACGAGGAGGACGGGCGCAAGCATACCTGGATTTTCGATATCCGTGCCCCGGAAAACCCGGTCAGTATCTCGACATTCCCGATCCCCAACGAGATCGATTACAGGAAAAAGGGGGGTCATTTCGGCCCGCACAACCTGCATGAAAACCGGCCGGGATCCTTCGTGTCGGAAACGCTGATCTTCGCCACCTGGCAGAATGCCGGCATCCGCGCTTTTGATATTTCCGATCCCCATCGTCCCGTTGAAACCGGCGCCCTCGTTCCCGCGGGACCGACAACGATGACGGACCGCCGACCGGGCCGGCCGAAGGTCATCCAGTCGGCCGATGTCTTTGTTGACGCCAATGGGCTGATCTACGCGACCGATTACAATGCCGGGCTTGAAATCATCGAATATGGCGGTTGAGGTCGACGTGACCTGACAAGAAAAACCGCCCGGGGAAAGCCCGGGCGATTGCTTACAAAGCACATGCATCAGACTGCTTCGTCGTGGGATGGTTTTTCCCACAGATTGATACCACCTTCTACGGCGTAGCGATCGATTTCCGCCAGTTCTTCCGCCGTGAAATACGGATTCCGGAGCGCCGCGACGTTTTCTTCCACCTGTCTGGCGGAGCTTGCACCGATCAGCGCCGATGTGACGCGCTGGTCGCGCAGCACCCAGGCGATAGCCAGCTGCGCCAGTGACTGGCCACGATTTTTGGCAATTTCGTTCAGTGCACGAGCCCGCTCGATATTTTCCTGTTTCAGATGTTCCGGCTTCAGGAAATCCCCGCCCGGACGGTTGACGCGCGCATCCTGCGGCACACCATCAAGATATTTGTTGGTCAGCAACCCCTGTGCCAGCGGCGTGAACGCGATCACGCCTGCGCCGACCTCGTCGGTCGCGTCGAACAGGTCCTTTTCGGCCCATCGGTTGAAGAGATTATAGGCGGGCTGGTTGATGAGAAGCGGTACGCCACGCTCTTTCAGCAGAGCCGCAATTTCACGCGTCTTAACACCGGAATAGGAAGACACACCGACATAGAGCGCCTTGCCCTGACGGACGGCCTGCGCCAGCGCATCGGCGGTTTCCTCGAGCGGCGTTTCCGCATCGAAACGATGGGAGTAGAAAATATCGACATAATCCAACCCCAGCCGGCTCAGGCTCTGATCAAGGCTGGAAAGCAGTGCCTTTTTCGAGCCGCCGCCGCGCCCATAGGGGCCGGGCCACATGTCCCACCCGGCCTTGGTGGAGATGATCAGCTCATCCCTGTAACCGGCAAAATCCTGTTTCAATATATGGCCGAAATTCACTTCCGCGCTGCCGGCGGGTGGACCGTAATTATTGGCGAGGTCGAAATGCGTGATACCAAGATCGAAAGCCTTGAAAAGAATGGAGCGCTGCGTCTCCAGTGGCGTCGTATCGCCGAAATTGTGCCAGAGACCAAAGGAAATTGCCGGCAGTTTCAGGCCGCTGCGCCCCACACGGCGGAAGGTGGCGTCTTCGTAACGGTTGGGTTCTGGATGATACGTCATGGTCGCTGTTTCCTGATGGCGTTGAATGGCCGTCCGGCGATCGATGATCGTCGGCTCGGATGGGAGATTTCTGGTTTGAAACCGGACGCTAGATGGCCCCATGTCGTGGCGGCAGCGCGCCGTTCAGATAGAAGTTGCCGATGTGGTGGTATTTCCAGCGAACGGGATCGTGCAGCGAATGTGTCCGGGCGTTGCGCCAGTAGCGATCTAGCCCGTAGCTTTCGAGCGTGGATCGCGCTCCGCCGAGTTCGATGAGCTTCGTCGAAGCGAGTTGCGCCGCTTCCGTACCGAGCGACTTGACCTCCGCCACAGCGATCGAGGCCGCTGCCACCGTTTTTTCGTCTGGCGCTGCACTCGCACTGTCGAGGATGCGGCCTGCTCTTGCCAGAAGCGCATCAGCCGCATGCACGCGGATGGAAACGTCTCCGACCGCATGGATGGTATGCGGGTCTTCATAACCGTGCTCGATGCTCAGCTCAAAAAACGGGCGGGCATGGGCGCGAACATAGGAAATCGTTTCCGCCAGCGCACCGCGCGCGATGCCAACCTGAACGGCGGCATGAATGATCTGCGCGAAAGGTCCCATGGGTGTCGGCCGCTCGAAGACGACATCGTGATCCACGACCTGGAATGGCGTGATTTCGACATCGTCGAATGTCACAGTACCGCTGCCCGTCGTGCGCTGGCCGAAAGAGGTCCAGTCGTCGACCAGGGAAAGACCAGCTGTTGCACGGTCGATAAAGACGATGTTCACCCGCCCATCAGGCCCCTTGGCGACGACGACGATAATATGGGCGAAAAGAGAGCCGGTGGAATAGAACTTCTGTCCGTTCAACAGCAGTCGACCATCCCGCCCGGCAAAATGTGTTCTGTAATCTACCGGTGTTTTTGTACCGATTTCAGTGAAAGCATTGCCCAGCCGGTCTCCTTCGAGAATGCGCTGGAAATAATGCCGCTTCTGTTCTTCGCTGCCCGCAAGCCGCAACGCCTCCACCATGTAGAAGTGGTTTTGCGGAATTTGCCCGATGCTGCCATCGGCGGCGGAAATGATCGCGGTCACTTCCGCGAGCGTCACCGTCGAAACGCCGGCACCGCCATAATCTTTCGGTACGGTGATGGCCCACAACCCGCTTTGCGAGAAACGCTCGATCTCGGCGAGCGGCAGTCGCCGCTCCCGGTCACGTTCGGCGGCCCCGGCGGCAAAGACGCGCGCCAGTTCTTCGGCCACGGCAATGGCCTCGGCATCGTCTTTTATGATATGGGCCTTCGTCCGGCGCGGCGGAATATGCGGCGCGGGCTTTCCCGAGGTCAACGCAGCCTCGCGATGCAGCTTCCGGTCAGTCGTTGTCATCGAAACGGCCTCAATTCCAGGCATGGCGCGGGGGATGCGCGCCGTTCAGATAATAATTTCCGACATGGAAATATTTCCATCGCACCGGATCGTGCAGCGTGTGAACGCGGGCGTTTCGCCAGTGCCGGTCAAGCCCGTGCTCGGCAAGCGTCGAACGGGTGCCGGCAAGTTCAAAGAGCTTGTTGGTCGCCAGAATGGCAATCTCGGTGGTCAGAACCTTCGATTCCCCGGTCCTGATCGTCGCCTCTGAAACGGTTTCAAGCGTCGTATTCCGCTTTGCGGCATCGATGCTATGACCGGCGATTTCCAGAAGAGCCTCGGCTGCGTGCAGGCGGATTTTAAGATCACCGATGGCGGCAATGGTGAAGAGATCTTCGCCCGCCGTCTGCTTGCCACTGTCGAGCCAAGGGCGACTGTGTTTGCCGATGAAGGCGATGGTGTCGTCGATCGTTCCCCTTGCGATGCCCACATCGATTGCCGACTGGATGATCTGCGAGACCGGGCCGCCGATGGTGGGATGATCGAAGGACGTGACCTTCACCGCCCTCTCCTTCGAAACGCGGACATTTTCGATCTTCACCGATCCCGATGCCGTGGTGCGCTGGCCAAAGCTCGACCAGTTGTTGGTCACCGTCAGGCCGGCAGCATCACGGTCGGCGAAAACGAGATATCCCTGCCCCGTCTCGTCGAGAGCGACAATCGGCACGATATGCGCGAGAAGGGCTCCGGTCGTATAAAATTTCTCGCCATTGACGATGACGCTGTCGCCGTCATGGACCACTTTCGTCTCGAAATCGGCGACGGTCTTGCTTTTCAGTTCCGAAAAAGCGTTGCCGTAACGAATGCCCTGGAGCGCCCAGCCGAAAAACCGCTTCTTCTGTTCTTCGGTGCCGTCCAGTTCGACCGTGGCGACGATTGCCAGATGATTCTGGGTAATCTGGGCAATCGCGGGATCGGCTGCCGCAATCGTTGAAATGACTTTGGCGAGAGTGGCGTAAGACACTTCCGGTCCGCCATAGGCCCTGGGAACGTTGATACTCCACAGGCCGCTCTGGGAATATTCGTCCAGTTCGTCGATCGGCAACAGACCTTCGCGATCCCGCAGCGCCGCACCGACCCTGAATTTCTCCGCCAGCCGCTGCGCAATTTCTATCGCTTCCGCGTCTGAGGAAACAATGTGCGCCGGCGTCGCAGGGCGCGGACGCGGCGAGATCGGGTCGGCAGAATTGACACGCGGATGAACACTATAGTCGATCTTGGTCTCGGAAATCGTGCCCATGGGACGCCTCGCAAACACTATGAATGGATGGCGTGAGCATCGCACACCGCACGGTACTGAACAGTAATTCTATGTTTTTTATGCTCTAAAAAAGGGAAGGTTTTTCTCTGTAGTCCGGAAAAAATAAAAGATGTGAGGAAGAGCAGGGAACTGGCGGAGAACTGAAATATCTACCCCTAGGCAGGGGGGCGAGCCAAGTGTTCCCACCGTCGACGCAGAAAGCGCTCTATCTCCTGTGGCACCGTTTCATACCAGCACGCACTTCATCCCTTACGGGGGGCTCGGGATGAGGCTGCTGCCTTTCCCGCCCGCCGCGCAATTTTATTCCTCTGATTAGTCTATAAAAAATATCAGGAAACTGTCGCCCACCTGCTGCGCTCTTTATCCTCGGCTGCGACACATCCGGGAGTTCAGCATGAGCAAGACCATCCGCTTCAATGCCTTCGACATGAATTGCGTTGGCCACCAGTCGCCCGGACTTTGGGCGCATCCACGCGATAAATCCTGGAAATACAAGGATCTCGACTATTGGCAGGATCTGGCCCGAACGCTGGAACGCGGCGTGTTCGACGGTATCTTCATCGCCGACGTCATCGGCTATTACGATGTCTACAAGGGTTCGAACTATCACGCCCTTCATCAGGCCGCACAGATACCGGTAAACGATCCGCTGCAGCTCGCCGCACCCATTGCGCTGGCGACGGAACATCTGGGGATCGGCATTACCGCCTCCACCTCGTTCGAGCATCCCTACACATTCGCCCGCCGGCTTTCCACCGCCGACCACCATACCAAAGGGCGGATCGGCTGGAATGTCGTAACCTCCTATCTCGAAAGCGGGGCGAAGAATACCAGCCAGGGTGGCCTGCGCCGCCATGACAACCGCTATGAAGTCGCCGCAGAATATATCGAAGTGCTATACAAGCTTTTCGAGGGAAGCTGGGAAGAAGGTGCGGTTCTGCGCGACCGTGACCGGCGCATCTTCACCGATCCCACCAAGGTTCACGAAATCGGCCACAAGGGCAAATATTTCGAGGTGCCGGGCTATCACCTGAGCGAACCTTCCCCGCAGCGTACCCCCGTTCTCTATCAGGCGGGTGCTTCAGGTCCCGGCAAGGCCTTCGCCGCTGAACACGCAGAATGCATCTTCGTGGCTGCCCCGACCAGATCGGTTCTCAAACAGCACGTCGCGGAGACCCGCCGCCGCGTTGCCGAAGCCGGGCGTGACCCCAAAAAGGTCTACATCTACACGCTGGTCACCATCATCACCGACGAGACGGATGAAAGGGCGCAAAAGAAATTCGAGGAATACCGGGACTATGTCTCCTATGACGGCTCGCTGGTGTTCATGTCCGGCTGGAGCGGTATCGATTTCGGCCAATATGCACCGACAGATCAGGTCAGGAAGGTCGAAACCAATGCGATCCATTCCTTCGTCGAGCACATAGCCGGCGGCGACAAATCCTGGACGATCGACGAACTGGCGAAGTTCGGCGGCATCGGCGGCCTGGGGCCGGTTTTTGTTGGCTCCCCTTCCCGTATCGCCGATATTCTTCAGGAATGGGTGGACGATACGGATGTCGACGGCTTCAACCTCGCCTATGCGGTGACACCCGACAGTTTCGAGGATGTGGTGGGCTATATCGTACCGGAACTACAGAAACGCGGCGTCTATCCGACGGCGTACAAGCCGGGAACACTCCGGGAAAAGCTTTTCGGCGATGGCGACTATCTGGCGGCCAATCATCCAGCCAACCGCTATCGCGACATTGAAGCGATCAAACGGGAAGAGGCGGAAGCGGCCAGTACCGCGCCAAGGAGTGCTGCGGTCTGAAACGACCCATCCCGGGCGTTACACGCCTTCGATCTCAGGGCCTCATCATCATGCGCCGTCCCTACCGGGGCGGTTCACGCGTGTGCGGCCGCCTTGCGATTGGCAAAGCCGATGGCGAGCACGAGGAAGATCAGGAGGCCCGTACCGACCTGCTGCCAATAGAAATTCAGGCCGGACAGCAGAAGACCGTTAGCGACGATACTGAGCAGCAGAACGCCGAGAACGGTGCCAGGCACATTCGGCCGGCCCCTCTGATCAAGCGTCGTACCGATGAAGGTGGCGCCTATCGCATTCAGCAGAAAGGCGTTGCCGGATGACGGAATGTAGACGGTAACCGTCGAGGTGATGATGAGCCCCGCAATGGCGGCAACAGCAGCTGCCAGGACATAGACCGCCGCCACATGACCGGAGAGCCGGATACCCGAATAGCGAACGACACTGGCCTGGATTCCGGAAGAAACGACGACGCGACCGAAGCGCGTTCCGGACAGGATGATCCAGGCAGCGACGACGACAGCAAACGCGACAACCAGTGAAACAGAGACACCGAAGAGGTTTCCGTGGCCGAGGAACCGAAAGGCTTCCGGCACGCCGGCGGGAGGCAGATAGACAGGATTGCCGCCATTGGTCAGCAATTGCTGAATGCTGCGGCCAACGAACAGGGTGCCGAGCGTAGCGAGGAACGGCGAAATGCCGATGCCAGCAATGAGAATAGCGTTAAAAACGCCAACCAGCGCACCGGCCGCAAGACCTGCCAACGCGGCTATTGCCACCGGTTGCCCGGCAAGGACCAGCGACACAAAGGCGAAACCTGCAAAATCGATGGCGGCCCCGACGGAAAGATCGATTCCGCCTGAGGCCACGACGAAGGTCATGGCGATGGAAACGATCGCCAGCAGGACGAAGTTGTTGACCAGCACGCTGATGAGGTTCGTCGCGGTCAGAAATCCTGGCGCAAGCGTTGCAAACAGGGCAAACACGATCAGCAGCGCCGATGGCAGCGTAAAGCGCGCCGCGGCCCGCAGGATCGGAATGATCGTGGTTTTATCATGCGAATCGGTGGCGACAGATGACATCTTACCGGTTCTCCCGACGCAAAAGGGTCGTGGCTGACACGACAAGCAGGATCAACAGACCCTGAACGCCGCTTACCAGCGTGCTGGAAATGTTGAGAAGCTGAAAGCCGTTGACCAGAAAACCGACGAAGAGAGCCGATAGCAGCGTTCCGGTCACGGTCGGCACCAGACGGCGTGAAAAGACGGCACCGAGAAGCGCAGTGACTACCACCGGCAACAGCATCTCACCCGACCCGGTGGTGCTGCCGCTGAGATAGGATACGGATAATATGCCTGCGAAGCCCCCGAACAGACCGCTCGCCACGAATGCGCCAGCCACGAAGGATTTTACCGGCAGCCCCGCAGCCCGTGCCGCTTCGGGAAATTCACCCACAGCATAAAGGCGCAGCCCCAAAGGCGTATATTGTACCACCGCCGTAACCAGCCCCGCAAAAAGGATGAGCACATAGGCCAGCACCGGTATTCCGGCGGGACCGCTCGCGGAGAGCGCCGAGAGGAAATCGGTGGAGGCCGGGATCACGGTATTCTGCGTCAGAACCAGTTCGAGCCCGGCCACGACATTCATCACCGCCAGCGTCGCCAGAAGCGGCACGATGCCGACCACCGTGACGGCGAGCGCATTCACGGCGCCGATTGCGGCCCCGGTTCCCAGGGCTCCCGCAGCGGCTGCGGCATCGCCATATCCGGCCTGGGACAGAGTTGCGTAAACCGCAGCGCTCAGTCCCATATTCGCGGCCAGCGACAGATCGATGCCGCCGGTCACGACGTTGGAACCGCCGGCAATGATCACGATCGTCAGCCCGATGGCGAGAACGCCGCCAATGGCCGACTGCGCCAGCACGTTACCGATATTGCCTACCGACAGGAAAAACGGCGCCGCTAGCGAAAAGAAGACAAAAACCGCGATGAAGACCGCAAGCGCGCCGCCGCGCAGGGCAACGGCGGCAAGCCCTCGACGGATATTGCTGTCGCGCAAAAACCGAAAGGGCGCTTGTTGCGGGAAATTCAAATCGCGAGGCGCGGTGGACGCGGCGTCAGCGACTGTGAGTATTGGCGTCCGAAGCACCTGTGACCTCCGATAGAATTTGTTCCTGCCGTGTGTCTTTCGAAATGAACTCGCGTGTGATTTGTCCGCGGAAAAAGACCAGGACCCGATCCGTTATCCCCAGAAGCTCGTCGATATCGGAGGAAAGGACGATGACGCCGGCACCACGCGCCGCGAGTTCGCCGATCAGCGTGTAGATTTCAACCTTGGCGGCGATATCGACCCCGACTGATGGTTCATCGAGAAGATAGATTTCCGATTGACGGCTCAGCCATTTGGCGATTGCGACCTTCTGCTGGTTGCCACCGGAAAGGGTCCTGACGAGCGCGTCCGGCCCTTCCGTTTTTATCTGCAACCGCTTTATCAGATCGTCCGTCTGCCGCCGCTCGTCCGTTTTCCTAAGGAATCCAAGACGGGAAAAACGCCCGAGACTGGCAAGGGTGGTATTTTCAGCAACGGTGAGATCGAGCGCGACACCATCGCGGCGGCGATCCTCGGGAACGAGTGCGAGACGCCGCGACGCCGCATATGCCGGGCTGGCGGCAGATATCGTCTTGCCGCCCGCTTCTATGGTTCCGGACGAGGCCGTCTCAAGCCCGAAAAGGGTGCGGATGATTTCTTTTGCGCCCGAACCGACCAATCCGGCGAGGCCGAGTACCTCACCTTGTCTTAAGGTGAAGCTGACATCCGAATATCTGTCGGCAAGCGAAAGACCCTTTACGGAAAGAAGATTTCCGCCCGGAACGATATCGGGCTTGGGGTAAAACTCGGCGATGTCACGATTGACCATCAGCGCGCCGATTTCAGTTGCCGATGTCTCGGCGACCGAAAGGGTCGCCACATCGCGGCCATTGCGCAAAACCGTCACCCTGTCACAGATATCGACGATCTCGCCGAGATAGTGCGAGATATAGATGACGGTTATACCTTCCTCCCGTAGCCGGCGGATAAGTGCAAACAGCAGCTCCGCCTCGCGCCGCACCAGGGCTGCGGTGGGTTCGTCGAACACCAGCACTTTGGGATTGTCGAGCAGCGCGCGCGTGATCTGGATGATCTGTTTTTCCGCCGCCGAAAGATCGGAAATCAACGCCGAGTTAGGCAGCCGCACACCGAAGTAGCGCTCTAGAACCTCCGCGGCGCGGCGGCGCATCAAAGCACGGTCAAGAAGCGGCGTTCCCCTGATACGTGGTTCACGCGCCAGAAAAAGCGCCTCGCCGACCGTGAATGTCGGCACCAGCAACCGGTCCTGATGGATGAAATGAACACCGAGCTTTTCCACGAGATGTGGCGTCAACCGATCATGGGATTTTCCGTCGATCTCGATCGAACCGCCATCCACCCCGTACAAACCCGCCAGCAGCTTGATGAGAGTCGATTTGCCGGCGCCATTCTGGCCAACGAGACCGTGAACAGTGCCGCGACGCACGGCAAGCGACGCACCGGAGAGTGCCTGCGCGCCGTCGAAGGATTTGGTAATATCGCGCAGACAAATGATGTCGTCCGTCTCGCAGGACTCGACTGGATGGCCCTGATATGTTGCGACAGCCACGGCAAACTCTCCATATACGGCGGTTCAGATTTCTGGGCAGATCCCGACAGACGCGGAACAACGCACCGCGTCATGCAGGTCAGTGCCTCAGCCGATGCCGAGTTTCTTGGAGACCTCACCGACATTCACCTTGTTCGCCAGAAGGGCTGGAACATAGGTTTCTCGCGGCAGGGTTTCGCCCGCCAGATAACGCGCAACATTGCGGATCGCCGTTCTGCCGAGTTCGGCAGGCTGCTGCGCGACATCGGCTGCAGCGGGAGAATTGGCGTCGGCAACAAGCTGAAGAACTTCAGGGCTGCCATCAACACCATAGGTCTTGATTTCCGTGCGGCCTGCCGCGACCAGCGCCTGCGTTGCACCGAGCTGCGGAATATCCCAGGCCGACCAGATCGCCTTGATCGAGCCCTTTTCCGGATATTTGCTCAAAATTGCGGTGATCTGCGTAAAGGCGTCCTGAACGGTGTTCGGAATGACATCCCGAAGTTCCGGCTGGATGATCTTCACCTTGGGGAAATACTTCGTGACGTTGACGAGCTGATCATAACGGATGGCGCAGGGCGTCACACCATAAAAACCGTTGAAAACGACGATATTGCCTTCGCCGCCGATATCGGAAACGAGCTGCAGCGCCAGATCCTTTCCGATACCCCAATTATCCGATGTGGCGTTGTTCAGCGAATTGGTCGAGCCGACATCGATAGTGAAGACGGGAATGCCCGCATCGCGCGCTTTTTTCAGCCAGGGATCGATGACGCTCAGCGTTCCCAGAAGCTGCACGATCGCATCCGGCTTCTGGGCGATCAGCGTCTGGAGCTGCGACACCAGCTTGCCGTCATTGCGGCTGGCGTCAACCGCGATCGGTTCTCCGCCGAGACGCTTCACTTCCTCGATCTGGGCATTGTAGGCCTGCAGATCGAAGAAGTGGTCCGTACCCGTGGCGCTGATGCCGATGCGCTTGCCTTTCAGGGAAAGCTCCTGCTCGGCGAAAGCGCGCGAACCGGAAACCGCCTGCGTACCAACGGCTGCGGTAGCGACCGCCGCCAGTTTCAGGAGGTTGCGGCGATTGAACCCGGAAGAGAAAATATCTTCTGTCATGTGCGTCCCCAAAATAGATATAATCCATAAATAAAATATGGAATCTGCCGCCGACAGACAGGATTTTCCAAATGCGGGCCGATGCGGAAAAATTTTAAGCCGGCGGATGGGTTTGATTGGGTTCCGCCAACAAGCGGAACCGCAACTCATTTCATCAGGCTTTTATCCTTTGTCCCGCCGGTTCTGATTGCCGCAAGACCTAAGCGGTCCGTGTACCGATGACATCGTTAGAGGCCGAAAATCCCGGAAGCTGCAGATTGGCGCGGAAGTCGTCGCCGATATAATCCGTATCGATTACAGCGCGACGGCGCAGTTCCGGCAAAAGTCCGTTGACCAGCAGGTCCTCCTGCTCGGGATTGCCAAATCCATGAAGAGAGAGCACATCGAGAATTCCCGCACGATAGCGTTCTTCAATGGCGTCGGCGAGTTTTTCAGGTGTACCCGCTACCGACCAGTGCCCCGTTTCCTGTGCCTGGATAATAAGCTCTCGCAACGACAGCCCCTGTTTGGCATATCGACGGAAAACTTCTACCCGGCCGCGCCGGCGGTTGATGCTCGTTACATCCGGCAGCAACGCATCCGGCAGAGGCTTATCCAGCGGCAGCTCGGAGAGGTCGAGGTCACCGCCCAGCATATCGGCGAGTTTCAGGCGACCTTGCTCATAATCGATACGCTCGTGTTTTTCCTTCAGCCGGCGCGCGACATCCGCATCGGACTCGCCAATGACCGAATGGAAGGAATTCATGATGAAAGGCAGGCCGCCGGCACGGCCGAAAGCTGTTGCGCGGCGACGCAGTTCGGTTGCGAAGGTAACCGCATCTTCGAAACGCGGCTGCGACGTATAGACGACCTCGGCGTAACGGGCGCCGACGGTAACACCCGCTTCCGACTGGCCGGCCTGAAACAGCACCGCCCGGCCCTGCGGCAGCGGCGGTACATTGAGCGGTCCCTGCACGCTGAAATATCGCCCATTATAGTCGATCGGGTGGAATTTGGCGGGATCCACCGCAACTGCGCCGGAGGCTTTGCGCTGGGCCGCATCCCGCTCGTTGGCATCGTAAAGGGCATTGACGATTTCGATGAACTCCGCCGCTCGCTCGTAGCGTTCTTCAGGACTCGGCAACTGCTCACCGAAATTCTCTTCGCCCACCGAAGAGGTAACCGCGTTCCAGCCGGCGCGACCGCCGCTGAGATGATCCAGCGTGCCGATCTGGCGAGCAAGATTATAGGGGTGGTGGAACGTGGTGGAAATCGTAGCAATCAAACCGATCCGTGATGTCGCCTGACTGAGCGCCGACAGGGTCACTATCGGTTCCTGAATACCGGCAGTACCCGCGAGTCCGGCAGGATCGATATGGAGAAGATCGGCGGTGAACAGCCCGGTGATTTTCTCGGCCTCGGCCTTTTTCGCCAGCTCCACCGCGCGTTTGATGCCGGTTGTCGCAACGGGGTCGTTCGATGCGGCAACCACGCTGCTGGCACCGGTGAGTGTTTTCAGACGTCGGGGGCGGGTCAGCGCCATGATCGTTTCCTCTTCAATGCTGGTTCGTGTTTCTTGCCGGATGGCAGGCAAACGGCGGGTTCATGCAAGCGCGGGAACGGCATCGATCAATTTTCGCGTGTAGCCGTGCCGGGGAGCGGAGAATACCTCGCCGACCTCCCCGCTTTCGACGATCCGGCCGTCCTTCATGACCAGCACCCGGTCCGTCAGGTGACGCACGACGCCGAGATCATGGGAGATGAACAGCAGCGACGTGCCGGAGGCCGCCTGGAGTTCCGCGAGAAGATCGAGAACCTGGGCCTGGACGGAAACGTCGAGCGCACTCACCGGCTCGTCGGCGACGAGAAGGCGCGGGCGCGGGGCGAATGCCCTGGCGATCGCCACGCGCTGGCGCTGGCCACCTGAAAGCTCGCGGGGATAACGCGTCAGAAAATCGCCGCCCAGCCGGACAGCTTCGAGAACCTCCAGCACCCGGTCCCGGCGCTCGGCACCGCGAAGGCCAGTGACATCGAGGCTCTCGCCAACGATCTTTTCGACCGTATAACGCGGATCAAAGGAGCTGAAGGCATCCTGGGCAATCAACTGCATGCTGCTACGGCGGGATTTGCGCAGGCTCTCGGCAATATTGCTCCATGGCCGCCCCTCGATAAAAACCTCGCCATGTTCGGGTTCAACAAGCCCCAGAACCATTTTGGCCACGGTGGTTTTTCCGGAACCGGATTCGCCCACGATACCGAGCGCTTCCCCCGCCGAAAGATCGAAGGATACATCGTTGACGACAGGCGCATTTTCCGGCCCGCCGTAGTGCTTGACGAGATTGCGCACGGAAAGCACATGCTTGCCCGGATGAACGGTCCTGGGCGGGAGCGGCACGCGTTGCGAAATTGACGTTCCTCCGCCGTCAGCCGGCGGCAGCACCGCTGCCGAAAGCCGATAGCCCTTCGATCCGGCCGACGGCACGGCATCAAGCAGTTGACGCGTATAGGGGTGTTTCGGCTGGCGCAGCAACTCTTGCGTTGCCCCCTCCTCGACGATACGACCTTCATTCATCACGAGAACGCGGTCGGCAAGACGTGAAACCACCGCCAGATCATGGCTGATCAACAGCAGGGTGTGCCCGGCTTTCCGGCGTTCGGCCAGGAGGTCGAGTATCTGCTTCTGCACCGTCGCATCAAGCGCCGTGGTCGGCTCATCGGCGATCAGCAGCGACGGATTGCGGGCGATCGCCGTCGCGATCAGGGCACGCTGCCGCAATCCGCCCGAGAGCTGATGCGGATATTGTCGCAACCGCCGGACGGGATCGGGAATGCCGACCGATTGCAACAGCGCGTGACTGTCGAAATTAATCGGAGTGCGGGCAAACAGTGTCCGGCGACCTGCAGCATCCGAAAGCTGCTGCGAAATACGGCGCAACGGATCGAGCGAGACCAGCGCATCCTGCAAGACGAAGCCAATCTTCCGCCCGCGAAGACGCCGCCAGTCGCCTTCGCGATGGCCGAGCACATTTTCCCCTGCTATCTCGAATCTGTCCGCGGTCACCCTGGCGGTATTTCCGGCAAGCCCGATCAAGGAACGGGCCGTGACCGATTTTCCCGAACCGGATTCCCCGACAAGCGCGACAGTCTCGCCGCGGTGAATGGTGAGATCGATCCCGTGCACAACGGTATTCTCACCATCCCCGCGCGGAAAACCGATCTTCAGATTGCGCACTTCCACCCGCGGCGTCATGCCTGTCTCCTGCCTTCAAATGCGAGCTGCCAGCGTTTTCCCAGAATGCTGATGGCGATGACGGTGAGCGTGATGGCAAGGCCCGGCCAGATGCCGATCCACCACGCCACACGCAGATAATTGCGCGCCTCCGCCAGCATCGCGCCCCATTCCGGTGTCGGCGGCTGCGGCCCCATGCCCAGAAAGCTGAGGCCCGCCGCCTGAATGATGGTCGAGCCGAGGCCAATCGTCGCCAGAATGGGAACCTGGGCTATCGCGTGTGGCAGAACATGCCGGGTGACCAGCGTGAAACGGCCGAGACCGAAGGTTTTCGCCTGTTCCACATAGCCGCTCCTGGCAATAACAAAGGTCTGCGCGCGCACGACCCGGGCAAAACGCGGCACGGATGCGACACCGAGCGCGAAGATGAGGTTGACCGTTCCCGGCCCGGTGAACGAAATCAGCACCAGCGCCAGAAGCAGATCCGGGAACGACGATACGACATCGAGAAACCGCGATATGAGTTCATCGACCGCGCCGCGCGCAAGACCGGCGACAAGCCCGAGAAGGGAACCGGCCAGCGCGGCGATGGCGATCGCACTGACACCGATCAGGATCGAATAGCGTGCGCCGTAGACCACCCGCGAAAAGACATCGCGGCCCAGATGATCGGTCCCGAACCAATGTTCTACCGAAGGCGGCAGTTGTGCCTGCAGCGGGTCTGCCAGCAAGGGATCGGCGGCGGTCACAAAATGCGGCCAGATGGTCGCCGTCGCCACGAGCAGCAGAAACAACGACGACAATGTCAGGCCAGGCCTTGCCAATAGTACGAGCTGCCGCAAACGGCCGGTCGCCGATTGCGGAGTGTCGAAGGAAATGCTCATGGCTTGCTCCTCCCACCCTCACTGCGCAATCTGGGATCGAGCAGCAGGTAAAGGACATCGACGAGCGTGCTCATCACCACGTAGATGAGTGCGGACAGGATGGCGACCGCCAGGACCACCGGCATGTCATGTGCAAGAACGGCGTCGACTGTTATCCGCCCGAGGCCCGGACGTCCGAACACCGCTTCGGTGATGACGGCGCCGGACAAAAGATTGCCGACCAGCCAGCCGGCAAGGGTCACCGTCGGCAGTGCCGCATGGCGCAGGCCGTGGCGCAGCCTGAGAACAAGATTGCTTGCACCCCAGCTACGAACCGTCAGCGCAAAAGGTTCCTCAAGCGCGCGCTCCATACCTTCCCGCAGCACCTGCCCGAGCACGGCCCCAAGCGACAGGCCAAGCGACAGGGCCGGAAGCACCAGCGCCGACAGGTTCCGGTCGCCGGAGACGGGGAAAATCTTGAAGGTGAATGAAAAGACGTAAAGCAGCAGGATGCCCAGCCAGAATGTCGGCGTGGAGATCAGCGTTAGCTCGAGGCCACCGGCAATGCTGCGCGAGATGGGTTTGCCGGCGGTGAAAACGGCACTTGCAACCGCGAAGATTATAGCGACCGCAAGAGCGGCGGCGGTCAACTTCAGGGTCGGCAACATCTGTGTTGCAACAAGGCTCGATATATCGGTCTGCAGGATATAGGACCGCCCGAAATCGCCGTGCAGCAATCGCGTCAGATAGGCTACGTACTGGTCGGGAATGGACTGATCCAGTCCCCATTCGGCGCGGATGGCGGCTTCAATTTCGGGTGTGCGAATCTGTTCGCCGATCAGCAGGCTGACAATGTCGCCGGGCGCAAGCTGTATGCTGATGAAACTCAGCGTCACCGCTGCCCAAAGGACGAGTATGCCCGAGCCGACGCGGCCGAGAACCTGAAACAGCAGGCCGCTTCGCCGTCGGAAGCGGCCACGGCAGAAAAGGGACGCGGGCACCTGTCCCAGCGATGTCACATTGTCAGCGCTCATGGCGTCCACCCTCCGTTGTTGTTTCACCAGCCGGGAAAATTACTCGCTGCGCCACAGGTCATAGGCATTTTCCGGCAATTGCTTGAAAGGCCGGAAGGTGATGCCCTTCACGTAACTTGCGGCAGCAACCTGGTCTTCAGGCTCGTAGAGCGGAATGGCATAAGCCTGATCGAGGATCGCGAAACGCTGCAGCTTCGCATAAATCTCGAAACGTTTTTTCTGATCGAGGGTCGATGCGGCCTCGTTCAGCCATTGCGCCAACTCCGGCGCTTCGGCCCTGCTGTAATTGATGGTGCCGCCCTTCTGAAGCGGCAGGTAATGATATTCAATGTCGATCGCATCCGTCGGCGTGTTGGAATTGGCAATCGACCCGAACTGACCGGTCTTGCGGCGATCCGTATAGGTCCCGGCATCGACATAGTTGATGGCAAGGTCGATACCCGCTACCTGCCGCGCCTGAGCCTGCAACGCCTGCAGCAGAACGTCGCGCTGGTCGCGCACCGTAGCCTGCGCCTGCACGACATCGATGGTCAGCCGCTTGCCATCCTTGGTTCGGAAGCCTTCCGCGTCCTTTTCGACCCAGCCCGCTTCATCGAGAAGCCTGTTGGCGACGCCTGCATCCGCGCCATAGGTCTTCTCTATGCTCTTGTCATAAAATTGCGGATCGATTGGCGAGGTGATGCCCCAGGCGCGCGTGCGTTCGCCGCGATAAACAGCCTGCAGGATCCTGTCGATATCGAGCGAGGCAAGGAGCGCCTTACGCACCTTGACATCCTGCGTCGGACCCCAGGTGACATTGAGGAAAAGCGAATATGGCGTGCCCGTATTGAGCGCCGTCTGATAGGTGAAGTCCGGATTGTCCTTGAAGAGAGCCGCGTCGTTACCCGAAATCCCTTCGATCACATCAATCTGTCCGGACGTCAGGGCACCGGTTCTTACCGATGATTCCGGAAGGAACCGATAGGTTATCTGGTCGAGATAGGCCGGGCCCTGATGTTTGGCGGTCTGTGGCGCCCAATTATAAGCCTGGTTCTTTTCGAACTGGATTTCCTGGCCCTTGACGTAACGCTTGAGAATGAAGGGGCCGGTTCCTGCAACCTCCGACCCGCCAGACTTGATTTGCGACGATGAAAAGGCCGCCGGTGACAGGATTTCGAGGCCGGCGACATAATCGAGGAAGGGCGCGTATACGTCTTTTAGCGTGAAGGATACGGTATGGTCGTCGACGGCCTTAAGCTCGGCTATGCGCGAAACCGGGCCGGCACTGACGCTGGTGGAATAAGCGGGATCTTTGAGTTTTTCGAAATTGGCGATGACCGCCTGCGCATCGAATTTCTGGCCGTCGGTGAAGGTAACATCGTCGCGTAGCTTGAACGTATAGGTCCTGCCGTCCTCGGAAATGCTGTGGCCCGTTGCGAGCCATGGCACATATCCACCTTCCGCCGTGCGCGCCAGCAGCGATTCATAGGCGTTTCGCAACAAGAGCTTGGTCTTGTCCTGGCCGTTCAGTTGCGGATTGAGGGTTGCGGGTTCAGTCTCCACACCCCAGGTCAATGCGCCGCCATTGACCGGTTTGGCGTCTTGCGCAAGCGAGAGGACCGGGAAGGCCGAGATTGCCAGCAAAGCGGTGCCGCCAACGACGAACTGTCTGCGATTGAGCATGCTTAAACTCCATTAAAAATATTGAATCGCCGACAGATCAGGCGTTCTGCTGAAGCCAGATATCGTAGGCGTTGTCGGGAAGGCGTTTGAAAGGTCTGAAACCGACGTCCTTGACCGCGACTGCGGCCGCGATCTGATCATCGGGCACATAAAGCGGCAGGCCGAGCGCCTGCTCCAGGATCGCGTAACGCTGCAATTTCGCGTAGATTTCGAACCGCTTTTGCTGATCCAGCGTCGAGGCTGCCTCGTCCAGCCAAGCGGATATTTCCGGCGCTTCAGTGCGGCTGTAATTGATGGATCCGCCCTTGTCGCGCGGCAGGTAATGGAAATAGATGGTGACGCCGTTTTCCTGTGTCGTCGTCGAATTCGGGATGATGCCGTACTGACCATCTTTCTGACGGCTGGAATAGGTTCCCGCATCAACATACTGCAATGCGAGATCGATCCCGGCATGCTGGCGAACCTGTGCCTGTACCGCCTGCAGAAGAATGTCGCGCTGGTCACGTACCGTCGACTGCGATTGTACGACCTCTATCGTCAATCGCTTGCCATCCTTCACGCGGAAACCATCGCCATCGCGGGCGGACCAGCCGGCTTCGTCGAGCAGGTCGTTGGCGA
This sequence comes from Agrobacterium sp. 22-214-1, assembly GCF_053522465.1. NCBI lineage: Bacteria > Pseudomonadati > Pseudomonadota > Alphaproteobacteria > Hyphomicrobiales > Rhizobiaceae > Agrobacterium > Agrobacterium sp. 22-214-1. The sequence continues at coordinate 377,301 of NZ_JBNWCK010000004.1, forward strand.
GCTTCGGATTGAAACCGTAGGCCTTTTCGATACTCCTGTCGTAAAAATCGGTATCCGCCGGGGTAAGAATACCCCACGCGCGCCGACGCTCACCGCGATAGACCGCCTGCAGGATCTGGTCCACGTCCACCGCCGCCTGGAAAGCCTTGCGCACTTTGAGATCGGCGGTCGGCTCTTGGTTGACGTTGAGATAAAGCGTATAGGGTGTGCCGGTGTTAATAGCCGTCTGATAGGAAAATTCCGGATCGTCCCGAAACAGACCGGCATCGTTGCCCGGAATTCCCTCGATCACCTGCACCTGTCCGGAAGACAGGGCGCCGCTACGCACGGCGGATTCCGGCAGAAATCGATAGATCACCTCATCCAGATAGGCCGGTCCCTGATGACCGGCGGTTGCCGGTGCCCAGTTGTAAGCGGGATTTCTGACAAAGCGGATTTCCTGACCCTTGACGTAGCGGTCGAGAACAAACGGCCCGGTGCCGGCGATACCCACACCTCCGGATTTCAGTTGCGGCGAGGAGAAAGCCCGCGGCGACAGAATTTCGATACCGGAGGCGCCGTCGAGGAAAGGCGCATAAACGCGCCCGAGCTTAAGGACGACGGTATACTCATCCACGGCAAGCGCTTCGGTAACATGGGACAGATGACCGGCGCTGATACTGCCGGAATAAGTCGGCTCTTTCAGCTTGGTGAAGTTGAGCGCGACCGCGGCGGCATTGAACGTCTCGCCGTCGCTGAAGGTCACGTCGTCGCGCAAGATGAAAGTGTATTGCTTGCCATCCTCGGAGACAGAATAGCTCTTGGCCAGCCATGGCGCATAACCGCCGTCCGGCGTACGGGCCAGAAGCGATTCATAGGCGTTGCGCAGAATGAGCTTCGCCTTGGCCTGCCCGTTGAGATGCGGATTGAGCGTGCTCGGCTCGGTCTCCACAGCCCAGGTTAGCGAACCGCCGCTTGTCGGCGTCTGCGTGGCCTTGCCCGCACCGAAAGCAACCCGGCTGCTGGCAAAAATAGCCGCGGCACTCGTTGCCAGAATGAAATGACGTCTGGTTACCATATCTAATCCCCTGTGCCCAACGACTGTCTTCATGCGGCGAGAGCGCGACTGGCCGCAGCCAGATATTCGATCGTCTTCAGGCGGTGCGCGCCTTCGGAAACGGGGCACTCCACGATGAACTCGTCGATGCTGAAATGTTGATGAAGCCGAAGCAATTCGGCACGGACCGTGGATGGAGAACCGCGAAGGATCAGTGGGCTGCGCTCTTCGATGCGATAATGCGTGGCGCCTGCCTGCCGGACATATTCCAGTGCCTGCTCCTCACTTCCAACGTTCACGCCCTGTCCGCCCTCGACCTCGACACGAAAGCGGCGGCCTTCGACCGCATGCGCCTCTGCAGCCTGATCGGTTTCCGCCACCACCACGGCGACCGCCAGAACCGCATATTTGCCGCCCGCGTCCCGGAACGCGTTCAGCGCCTCCGAAATCGCGGCCTCACTGCCATGGATGTGGCCGGCGTAAACGAAGTTCCATCCCAGCCTGCCGGCAAGCCGGGCACTTTCCGGGCTCGCCCCAAGCAGGAAGCGGTTTGGCGGCGAAGGCGGCAGGGGGTAGGCTGCAAGCTTGTCTTCATCCGCGTTGCCGGCCTTTTCGTCACGGACAAACCGGTCGAGATCCTCGAGCTGCCGTTCGAAGGAGGGCTTGCGCGTCGGATCATAGGCGCCCTGAAGGGCACGCGTTGACAGCGGAAGTCCGCCCGGCGCCTTGCCGATGCCGAGATCGACACGGTCCGGCGCCAGAGCGGAAAGCAGCTTGAAGTTTTCGGCGACCTTATAGGCGCTGTAATGCTGCAGCATGACGCCGCCGGACCCGATATTGATCCGCTGCGTCTGAGCCAACAGGAAACCGATCAGCACTTCGGGAGACGAGCTCGCCAGTTTCGGCGAGTTATGATGCTCGGCAACCCAGAAGCGGAGGAAGCCGTTCGCCTCGGCTTTTTGCGCAAGGGCCACAGTTCTTCGTAGCGCCGCTGCGGCGCTCTCATCCTGATGAATCGGGCTCTTGTCGAGAAAACTCAAACCAAAGGTCATGGATACTCCCTGCAGAACGCTTCATTAATTTGACAAAATCTATATTTTTAGTGTCATAAATAATCGAGCAACGATATTTCCTTATTCAATTGCACAATAAAAGATCATGCCGCGCCAAAGCGGCTTGCCCTGCGCCATGCTTCTGCCCGCGGCTGAGGCCGGTGCAGGCGTCCGAAAAATCCCGCCTGATAAACACCGCCCGGACAGCCGGCTATCGTGCCCAAGCGAGACGATCCATGCCCGATGTCATCATCCACTCCTCACTCCTTCACCCTTCAACCCAACCCCTCATCGAAGGCCTGATCAGCGAATATGACGGGCGATATGGCACAAGGGATCGCCCGGGCGGCGCTCGCGGCGAGATATTCCGCTATCCTGAAGGGCTCTATTCTCCACCGCTGGGCGATCTCCTCTTGCTGCAAAGGGATGGGAAAACCATTGCCGGCGGCGCCTTCATGAGCCACGACGACGAGACGGCGGAAATAAAGCGGATATGGACGGACCCTTCATTGCGGCGGCAAGGGCTTGCCCGCACCATCATGTCGGCTCTTGAAGAGAGCGCCGCAGCGCTTGGCTATACCCGTACGTATCTCTCGACCGGGTTCCGCCAGCCTGAAGCCGTCGCACTTTACCTGAGCCTCGGATATCGCCCGCTTTTTGACACCGCCGCCGATCCGCAACTCTATCGTTCCCTTCCTTTCGAAAAATACATCGGCGCCAGAGCCGGGCAGAAAGGAAACACACCGGTCTACCCTCCGGCCTCCTCCTTCGAAGAGGCGACCCTGCGGGTGAAGGCGTTGAAGGAAGGACAGGAGGCGAAGATCCTGGCACGCTTTGCCGGGCACGGTGCAGCACAGGCCGAAGCCGGCCTCGACGGACTATCATATCAGGGTGTGCTTTCCGGCATTACGGCTCAAACTTCAGTCAGGAGTGCGACATGACTTTCGCGACGCATTTTCATTTGGCCATAGAGCTCGGCCTTCCTTCGCAGGATGTGCTTGCGCAGGACAGCAAGTCGGACGGTCTTCTTCAGCGACTTGATGAAGGTTTCGACCTCATCACCCTCGAAGACCGCTTTGCGCTCCGCACAGGCGATGGTCTCGATGCCATATTGTTCGCAAACTGGCTTGGCGCCCGAACTAGACACGCCGGCATCCTTGCCGGTGCGCCGATCAACGTCCTTGAGCCCTTCCATGTATCGACTGCCATCGCCACACTCGACTACGTCACCGAAGGTCGCGCCGGCCTCCTTGCGCAACCGCTTGAGGGCAGGCGGGCGGCTGCGGCAAGACGCGCGACCGGGGGGCATAATGGCTATCCGGAAAACAACCGTCAGGCGCTCGAACGGGATTTCGGCGAAGCGATAGACGTCATCCGCCGGCTCTGGGACAGTTGGGAAGATGACGCTGTCATCCGCGATCAGGAAAGCCAGCGCTTCATCGACGGCGCAAAATTGCGCCATGTCGATTTCAGGGGTGCGAATTTCAACATCCTCGGCCCATCAATCACACCGCGGCCACCACAGGGCCAACCCGTTATAGCCTCCATCGTGGAACCGGAAAACAGCGCCCCTCTGGCTTCCGACATCGACCTCGCCTTTTTGTGCGCAAGCGACCGCGATCTCTCATCGCTGGCGCAAGGTATCAAATCCGAATATCCGGAGCTGCGGCTTTTTGCCGATGTCGAATTTGGAGCCGACTCGTCTGGAAAAGACACGACCCCTCAATGGGTCGCTGATGTGGAGACCGCGATCACCACCGCGCGTACATTGGCAAGCGCCGGTCTGGACGGTATCCGCTTCCTGCCCCGCGAACCTGAACGGGACCTGACACCTCTGGTGGAGCATGTCCTGCCGGCAATTCGGAATGCCGGCCTTGTCCAGGCACGGCGGGGATCGACCCTGCGCGAACGTCTTTCCCTGCCTGCTGCCACGAACCGCTACGTCGTTGCGGCCGCCTGAACGCCATCGGAAATAACATCATGTCGAAAAAACAAGTCATCATCGGAGCCCAGTTTCCGGGCGTCAATAACTTTACGATCTGGAGCGATCCGGCAGCCGGCAGCCAGATCGCGTTTTCGTCTTTCAGGCATTTCGCCGAAACGGTCGAAAGGGGAAAACTGGATTTCATCTTCCTTGCAGAAGGGCTTCGGGTGCGCGAGCAGAAGGGCCGTTTCCATGAACTGGATGTCGTGGGACGACCGAACACCCTGGCAATCCTGACGGCGATAGCCGCCGTCACCCGTAATGTCGGCCTCATCGGAACGCTCACCACCACCTTCAATGAACCCTATCCGCTCGCCCGCCAGCTTGCCACGCTCGATGTGCTTTCCAACGGTCGTGCCGGCTGGAACGTCGTCACCTCGCCTGGCGCCTTTACGGGCGCGAATTTCCGCAGGGGCGACCATTTGCCGTTTGCAGAGCGTTATGAGCGCGCAAAAGAATTCATCGAGGCGGCGCGGGCGATCTGGAAAGGTCACGATTTCGCTTTCAAATCAAAGCACTTTGATATTGCCGGTCGTTCCGGTCTGCCGCTCTCCCCGCAGGGTGGACCCGTGATTGCGCAGGCCGGAGATTCCGAGACCGGCCGCGAACTGGCGGCCAGCCACGCGGATGTCATCTATTCCCGCCACGGCACACTCGAGGATGGACAGGCGTTCTACCGGGATGTCAAGGCTCGGCTTCCCAGATATGGCCGCGCCGCTGGCGACCTCAAAATATTGCCGGGTGCCGCTTTCGTTCTCGGCAACAGCCAGGAAGACGCAGAGGAACGACAGCGCGCCATTCGCCTGCAGCAGGTGAGCCCGAAAAACGCGATCGTTTTTCTGGAGCAGGTGTGGAACCAGGATCTGTCCTCTTACGATCCCGACGGACCGCTACCCGAGATCGATCCCGAAGTGTCCTCTCCCGCCCTTGCTCAGGGACGCGCGAGCCGCGTCGATAACCGGCTTGAGACTGCCCGCACCTGGCGGGAAATCGCCAAGCGGGAGAAACTGAGCATTCGGCAGCTCATCATCAAGGTGACAGCACGCCAGCATTTCGTCGGCACGCCGGAAACGGTAGCGAGGCAGATCAATAATTACGTTCAGCAAAACGCCGCTGACGGCTTCGTGTTCGCCCCGCATCTCACGCCAACAGGCTTCGATGAATTCGTCGACAAGGTCATTCCCTATCTTCAGGAATGGGGCGTCTACCGAAAAGATTATCAAACGCAGACACTGCGAGGTAATCTCGGCCTCGCCGTGCACTGATCCTCGCTTCGGTCCCCGAGCATTCCGTGAAACCGAATGGCGATCGCCAATATCGGGGACGGCTGGCAGGCGGTTTTATTTTCAAACCTGCCGGCGCGTCTGCTCAAAAAAGCGCACCGCCAAATGCTCGTGCTTTTTCGACATGCAGGTAGCGACCCAATATTGTCTTGCAGCCAGTCCCCCCTGCTTCGCATCTGCTGATTGTGGAATTGGCTTTGTGATCAGCGGCCTAGTTTTTCCCTGACGGCGGGCCCGATATCATGAGTCCAGAAACAACAAACCCCGTCGCGAGTGCAAC
>NZ_JBNWCK010000005.1:0-381414 GCF_053522465.1 Agrobacterium sp. 22-214-1
GGAACCGGAGAAAAAGGCAGCCTTCATGTCGCGACTGGCCCTGTTCCAGGAAACATGCAATAGGAACGGACGAGAGTTTCAGAAGACTTGAGGCGTCTGACGCCTCTTTATAAAGCCAAGAATTGGAGAGCCCGTGCGCATTCTCGATGAAGCCGTCATTTCCGAGCTGCCGAATTATTACCGTGGCAAGGTGCGGGAAAACTACGATCTGCCCGACGGCAACCGCATCATCATATCGACCGATCGCCTGAGCGCCTTTGATCGTATCCTCACCTGCATACCTTATAAGGGGCAGGTATTGACCCAGACGGCACGCTACTGGTTCGAACAAACGAAGGATATTTGTCCGAACCACGTCGTGAGCTATCCCGACCCCAATGTCGTCATCGGCAAGCGGCTGGACATATTGCCGGTCGAGGTGGTGGTTCGCGGTTATCTGGCCGGCACCACCGGGACGTCGATCCTGACTCTTTATAAGAAGGGCGAGCGCCAGATGTACGGCATGAGCCTGCCCGACGGGATGAAGGATAACCAGATTCTGCCCGAACCGGTGATCACGCCGACGAGCAAGGCCTTCGATGGCGGCCATGACGAGCCGCTGACACCGGCCGAGATCGTGGAGAAGAAACTGCTGACGCAGGAGCAATGGGACACGCTTTCCCGTTACGCGCTGGCGCTGTTCAAGCGCGGGCAGGAAATTGCCGCAAAGCAGGGACTCATTCTCGTCGACACGAAATATGAATTCGGGACGGATGAAAACGGCACAATCATCCTGGCCGATGAGATCCACACGCCCGATAGCAGCCGCTACTGGATGGCCGACAGTTACGACGAAAGCTTCCTCAACGGAACACGGCCGGCAAGCTTCGACAAGGATTTCGTGAGGGCCTGGGTCGCCGAACGCTGCGACCCTTATAAGGACGACGTTCCCGAAATTCCGCAGGACCTCGTCTTGCAGACCTCGAAGGTCTATATTGATGCTTACGAGCGCATCACCGGACAGAGCTTCGTTCCCGACGATAGCGGCGAGACACCGCTTGCAAGAATACGCCGGAACCTGGAGCCGTTTTTCCCCGGAGTCTGACCGTGAGCAAAACGATCGAACAGGCGAGAAAGGCCGACAGGAAGAGTGACCGTCCTGTCAGGCGCCGGCCTCGCCGTTCCGCCGAGGAAACGCGGCGGGACATTCTCGCCAAGGCAGAAGAGCTTTTCCGCGAACGTGGTTTCAATGCGGTGGCGATTGCCGATATCGCCGCGGCGCTCGGCATGTCTCCCGCCAACGTCTTCAAGAATTTCAGCTCGAAGAACGCGCTCGTCGATGCGATCGCCTTCGAGCAGATCGGCGCATTCGAACGGGACATCCAGCCGCTGGATAAAAGCCACGCGCCGCTTTCGAGACTGCGCCATCTCGCCCGCACGCTGATGGAACAGCACCACCAGGATCTAAACGACAATCCCTACATATTCGAAATGATCCTGATGACGGCGAAGCAGGACATGAAGTGCGGCGACTATTATAAAGCCGTCATCGCCAACCTGCTCGCTGACATTATCCGCGACGGTATCGACGCGCGAATCTACGCGCCGGCCGAGATTTCTCCCCTGGCGGAGACCGTGCTCCACGCGCTGACAAGCGTGATTCATCCCGTCCTCATTGCCCGGGAAGATATCGGCAATTTAGCAACACGTTGCGATCAACTCGTCGATTTAATCGACGCGGGATTGCGCAATCCGCTTGCTAAGTGACGATTCCCAATTTACGTCACCTTCTCGCAATTGCTTGCGAAGCGCAAAAGCCTGCGCTTCTATGCGCGTGGCGGTCCGGACAGAATGAGCGAATCGGGTCCTTCCAAGGCCTTCGCCTGTCGTGTCTGTTTCCGGACGCGCATCCGCCGAGCGACATTGCGCTTATAGTTGAATGCGATCGATACGCAGGGAAGAACAATGAGCCGACGTATTTTACCCCTATTTGCTTCTCTGTGTGTGACCGCGCTCCTGGCAGGTTGCAGCGATGGCGGCGAGAGCAGCCAGAACGCCGCCCAGAGCGCCGAGCGTCCGCCGTCTCCGGTCAGCATCATCCTGATGAAGACCAGCGAATATCCCTTGACCACCGTTCTGCCCGGCCGCGCCAGCGCGTTCCAGACAGCGGAAATCCGCCCGCGCGTCACCGGCATCATCCGCGAAATTCCCTTCAAGGAAGGCAGCGAGGTCAAGCAGGGTGATATTCTCTACCAGATCGAGGACAATACCTATCTGGCGGAAGTAGCACAGGCGAAGGCAAACGTGGCGAAGGCGGAAGCAAGCATTCCGAGCGCCCAGGCGAACCTTGCCCGCTACGAGCGGCTGGTCAACAGCGGCGCGACGCAGATTGAATATGAAAACGCCAAGGTGACGCTGCTGCAGGCGCAAGCCGATGTGGCCCAGACCAAGGCGGCGCTGGAAACGGCGGAAATCAACCTCGATCTCACCAAGGTCCGCGCCCCCTTCGACGGCATCACCAGCGCAACCGCTTTCAGCATCGGCAACGTGGTGACGGCCAACCAGACGACGGCTTTGACGACGCTGCGCCGCATCGATCCGATCTATATCGACCTGATGGAATCCAGCATCAATCTTCTGCGTCTGAAAAAGGCGATCTCGTCGGGCCAGCTCGGCGGCGACACGAAGGAGACCGGCATTCACCTGACGCTGGAAGACGGCACGGAATACAAGCATGACGGCAAGATCGACATGTCGGACATGGCCGTGAGCGAAACCACCGGCACCTTCTCCATCCGCGCCCTCTTCGAAAACCCGGACGATCTTCTGCTTCCCGGTACCTATGTCCGCGCCACGCTGACCATCGGCAAGGAAAAAGGCTTCCGCATTCCGCAGCGCGCCGCGAGCCGGAACGCCAATGGCGAACTGACAGCGAAATTCGTGACGGCGGAAAACAAGGTGGAAACCCGCACCTTCCCGTCCAGCCAGCAGTCGGGCAATGCCTGGCTGGTAACTGAGAACGTCAAGGATGGCGACAAGCTCATCGTCGACGGCTTCCAGTGGATTGCCGACGGTGCGACGGTCGCACCGGTTGAAGTGACCATCGACGATCGCGGTATCGTCGTTATGCCGCAGCAAGCTCAGCCTGCCGCCGCCCCCTCGAAATAAGCATGAGCACGAAACCCTCGGTCGAAGCTCGTAAAAGGTAAGGCAGGACTGCCATGGCCCATTTCTTCATCCGGCGCCCCGTGTTTGCATGGGTTATCGCCATCGTCATCATGCTGGGCGGCGCCCTTGCGATCTGGACGCTTTCCATTTCGCAATATCCCGATATCGCACCGACGACGGTACGCGTCAGCGCGACCTATAATGGCGCGAGCGCCGAGACAGTCGAAAAATCGGTGACGACCATTATCGAGGACGGCATGACCGGCCTCGACGACCTCACCTATATGACATCGTCGTCCTCAACCGGCAGCGCCGAAGTGACGCTGACCTTCGGCAATACCATCCTGCCGGACATCGCGCAGGTTCAGGTGCAGAACAAGCTGCAGCTCGTCCAGTCGCAACTGCCTGACACCGTGCAGCAGCAGGGTCTTCAGGTCAGTCGATCCACATCCAGTATTCTGATGGTTGGCGCACTGATCTCGACCGATGGCAAGCGCAACTCCGCCGATCTCGGCGATGTCTTCTCCTCTCGTGTCGAAGACCAGATCAAGCGCCTCGAAGGCGTGGGCAGCATCAACGTCTTCGGTTCCGAATATGCGATGCGCATCTGGCTGGATCCGTTCAAGCTCAATAAATACCAGCTGACTACGGCCGACGTGACCAGCGCCATCGAAAGCCAGAACACCCAGGTTTCGGTCGGTTCGCTTGGCGCGGTACCCGCAGTCAAGGGTCAGCAGCTCAACGTGACGGTGACGGCGCAGAGCCAGCTCACCACCGTCGCCGATTTCGAATCGGTCATCCTGAAAGTCGAGAAGGACGGCGCAACCGTTCGCCTGAGCGACGTGGCCCGCATTGAAATCGGCCAAGAAACCTATGGCGGCGATTCCCGTTCAAACGGCCGTCCTTCGGCTGGTTTCGCGGTCAACCTTGCCACGGGTGCCAATGCGCTCGATACGGCGGCGCGCGTAAAGTCGGCGCTTTCCGCTGTCGAAGGCTCGCTGCCCGAGGGGGTTTCGATCGAATATCCCTATGATACGACACCCTTCGTGAAGCTGTCGATCGAGAAAGTGGTACACACGCTGATCGAGGCGATCATCCTCGTTTTCGTCGTGCTGCTGGTGTTCCTGCAAAACCTGCGGGCCACCTTCATTCCGATGATCGCGGTTCCCGTCGTGCTTCTCGGCACGTTCGGCGTCCTTGCGCTGACAGGATATTCCATCAATACACTCACCATGTTCGCCATGGTTCTGGCCATCGGCCTTCTCGTTGACGACGCTATCGTCGTCGTCGAAAACGTCGAACGAATCATGTCGGAAGAGGGCTTGTCGCCCGTCGAGGCGACTGAAAAATCGATGGGCGAGATCACAGGTGCGATCATTGGCATCGCGCTCGTGCTCACCGCCGTGTTCATTCCGATGGCCTTCTTCGGTGGATCGACGGGTATCATCTACCGCCAGTTCTCGGTCACCATCGTTTCGGCCATGCTGCTTTCGGCGGTGGTCGCCATCGTTCTGACGCCGGCGCTCTGCGCCACGATGCTGAAGCCGATCGACCATCACAAGAAGCAGCGCGGACCGGGCGCGTGGTTCAACCGCGGCTTCGGCAAGACGACGGATGGTTACGTCTCCTCCATTGGCTACCTGCTGAAACGGCCTCTCCGCGTGATGATTATTTTCGCGATCGTGATCGGCGGCTGCGCCTGGTTCTTCAGCAAGCTGCCCAGCTCATTCCTGCCGCAGGAAGACCAGGGCGTGCTGCTGACGATCATCCAGACGCCGACCGGCTCGAACATCGAACGCACCAACGAGGTGGTGAAGCAAGTCGAAAGCTACTTCCGTGAAAAGGAAGCCGCCAATGTCGAATCGGTTTTCGGCGTTCTCGGCTTCAGCTTCAGCGGTTCGGGCCAAAACAACGCTATCGTCTTCACCAAGCTCAAGGATTTCGCCGAGAGAACAGCCCCCGACCAACACGCCGGCGCCATCGTGCAGCGTGCGATGGGCACCTTCTTCGGTTTCCGCGATGCTCAGGTGTTCCCGCTTCTGCCGCCGGCAATTCAGGGCATGGGTACATCGAGCGGTTTCTCGATGTATCTCGTGGATAGCGGTCGCAACGGCACCGAGGCACTGACCGCCACGTCCAAGGAGCTGATCGCGCTGGCGACCAGCAATCCAAAGGTCAGCTCGCTCAGAAGCGACAGCCAGGACAATGAAACGCAGATGAAGATCATTCTCGATCAGGAAAAGATGGGAGCCATGGGGGTCGATCTCTCCTCCGTGAACCTCATGCTGTCGACGATCTTTGCCGGCCGGGATGTCAACGACTTCACGCTGAACGGCGAGCTCAAGCCCGTTTATGTTCAGGGTGATGCGCCCTACCGCATGCAGCCGGACGACCTGAAGTTCTGGTATGCCCGCAATACCAGCGGCGAGATGGTGCCTTTCTCTTCCTTCAGCGAAGTGAAATGGATCAATGCTCCGCCGTCTCTCGCCCGCTTCAACGGCACGGGCGCGATCTCGCTCGAAGGCACTGCCGGTGCAGGCGTTGCATCCGGTGACGCCATGGACGAGATGGAACGGCTGACGGCGAGCCTGCCGGGCGGTTACACCGTGGCATGGCAGGGCATCTCCTATCAGGAACGCCTTTCCGGTTCGCAGGCGCCGATGCTCTATGCGCTCTCGGTGCTGATCGTCTTCCTTTGCCTTGCCGCCCTCTATGAAAGCTGGTCGATCCCCTTCTCGGTCATCATGGCCGTGCCGGTGGGCGTCCTCGGCGCATTGACTGCGGCGCATTTCTTCGGCCAGTCGAACGACGTCTACTTCAAGGTGGGCCTGCTGACGACCATCGGCCTTGCGGCGAAAAACGCGATTCTGATCGTCGAATTCGCCAAGGAAAGACAGGAGCATGGACTAAGCCTGATGGAAGCGACACTGGAAGCGGCGAAGCTGCGCCTGCGTCCGATCATCATGACGTCGCTGGCCTTCATCCTGGGTGTCGTGCCTCTCGCAATCGCAACCGGAGCGGGTTCCGCCGCACAAAATGCAATCGGTATCGGGGTGCTGGGTGGTATGCTTTCTGCAACACTGCTCGGAATTTTCTTCGTTCCGTCCTTTTTCGTCATCATTCGTCGCCTTTCAAGGCGTTAACAAAACAAAAATGGGCTGTGCCAACCGTTAATACGCTGCTAGAAATGTTGCCGATTTGGCAAATGCACGTTTCTACGGCATATCGACCGCGCAGCCCATTTGTCAGCAAGCCGCGCTCGGTAAGCCAACCAGAGAATTGGGAAAATTACATGCTGTCTATTCGCGCTACTCTTCCCCTGACAATGCTGCTGCTCTCAGGCTGTGTTGTCGGGCCCGACCACAAGACGCCGGAAATTCAATTGCCGGGAAAGTTTGCGGAAGCCGGAAAAACCAGTAATGGCGACATCAGCAGCGTTGCGTGGTGGACAGCCTTTAACGATAGCCGCCTCAATGGTTACGTTTCCACTGGCCTCAGCCAGAACCTGACCGTGATGCAGGCGATCGAGCGGATCAATCAGGCGGAAGCCCAGGTTATCTCGGCCGGCGCGGGCGGTCTGCCGAGCCTGACGGCAAACGGCAGCCACACGACCAGCGAGACCAAGGGTAGCTACCGTGATGTTCCCGTCACCAACGTGTCCTCAGGCAGTCTCAGCGTCTCCTGGCTGCTTGACCTCTTCGGCCGCTATCGCCGCGCCACGGAAAGCGCCAATGCATCGCTCGATGCCGCTTACTCCACCGTCGATGTTCAGCGCCTGACGCTGATTTCCTCGGTCGCAGCAGCCTATATCGATGTGCGTTATTATCAGGAGCGCCTGGCGATTGCCCGTCAGAACCTGGCTTCCCGCCGCGAAACGCTGGACCTGACCAAGCTGCAGCTTGAAGCGGGCGCGGCCTCCCGTCTCGATGTCGTCCAGTCCGAAGGTCTGGTGAACTCCACGCTGTCCGACATTCCGGGCCTCGAAACCAACTTCCGCAAGGCGGCGCATCGCATCGCCACGCTTCTCGGCCTGCCGGCCTCATCTCTGATTTCCGAATTGCAGAAGGGCGCACGCCAGCCGGTTGCCCGCAGCATTCCGCGCACCGGCATTCCGGCCGATCTCATCCGCAACCGTCCGGACATTCGTGTCGCCGAACGCAATCTCGCCGCCGCAGTTGCCTCAATCGGTGTCGCGGAAGCGCAGCTCTATCCCAGCATCGAACTCGGCGGATCGATCACGCCAAGCTACAATTTCCTGAGCGGTGGCGGCAGGGGAACGGCCAATAGCTGGTCCTTCGGTCCGAGCCTCGTTCTGCCGATTCTCGATGGCGGCAGCATCCGCGCCAATATCGATCTGGCCAATTCCCAGGCCCGTGAAGAATATCTCGTCTGGAAGCAGACGGTTCTGACCGCTGTGGAAGAAGTCGAAAACGCTCTGGCCGCCGTCACCCGCGATCAGCGCACGGCCGATGCATTGCGCAAGACCGTGGCGTCCTATCAGGAAGCGTTGCAGCTTTCGACGGCCAGCTACCGCGACGGTGCCTCCTCGCTGCTCGACGTTCTCGATGCGCAGCGCCAGGTTTCCACCGCACAGGCAAGCCTTGCACAGGCTGTACAGCAGACCGCGCAGGACTACGTCTCGCTGAACGTAGCGCTTGGCGGCGGTTATGCCGTTGGCCAGACCACGGCTCCGAAGAAGGCGCTCGGCCCGACCCGGACCGCGGCAAAGGCCATGTAAGATACGCCGCAAGGCAAAGAAAAAGCCCGCGTCTCGACGCGGGCTTTTTTTGTTATTCATGACACAAAAAAAGCACCGGTCTCCCGGTGCTTTTGTCTAACGGGCCGTCAGGCTCAGTTCTTGGCGCGCTCGACGTAGGAATTGTCTTCCGTCGCGATGACCACGCGGATACCGGCATCGATATGCGGCGGCACCATGGTGCGGATGCCGTTGGAAAGAATGGCCGGCTTGTAGGAAGAAGACGCCGTCTGGCCCTTAACGACCGGTTCGGTTTCGGTGATTTCCAGTGTGACGTGGCGCGGCAGTTCGACGGCCAGCGGATTGCCTTCATGAATGGAAAGAATGCAGGTCATGCCTTCCTGCAGATAGGCCTTCTGATCGCCCATCGTCTCAGTGTCGACCACGACCTGGTCATAGTTCTCCGGGTTCATGAAGTGGAAGCCTTCGCCATCTTCATAAAGGAACTGGAAGTTCAGGTCTTCAACGAAAGCGCGCTCGACCTGCTCGGTGGTGCGCCAGCGCTCGGAGACCTTCACGCCGTCAACGATGCGGCGCATGTCAACCTGCGTGACCGGCGTGCCCTTGCCGGGGTGAAAGTTCTGCGCGGTAAGAACGACGTAAAGCTTGCCGTCCACGTCGAGAACATTGCCCTTGCGGACGGATGAGGCGATAACCTTGACCATATGACTTCCTTGTAACTCGATGAAATGCGTCGTAAAGGACTGCGCGGCAGCACCGGCCCCGGCAGACGTTTTGTCTTTTTTCTGGGGCGCAACTACCTTAAATCCGCACGAATTGCCAGCCTTCTACAGCAATTCGCGGAAGAGTGCCTAGCGGTTTTCCGCCCGGAATAGCTTTAAATGACGCGATAAGGCGTTTTGCGGGCCGTTTATCCGCAATTGGGCGCCGCAGAGAAGACGGAAAAGAACAGAGAATGCGCGCAAGCAACGAAACAATGTCGCCATGGTGGACGCCGGACGTCCACGCCGACCGCCGCGCATTTCTCATTGGGCGCAATGCGATCCAGTCGGCTTTTCGCGGCTATTTCGCCAGCGCCGATTTTCTCGAGGTCGACACGGCGACACTGCAGATTTCCCCCGGCAACGAGGCACATCTGCATGCTTTCGCAACACAGGGCCTGACGCCGGCCGGCGACGCCGTGCCGCTTTATCTGCACACCTCGCCTGAATTCGCCTGCAAGAAGCTGCTCGCCGCCGGCGAAAAACGCATCACCTGTTTTGCCCATGTTTACAGAAACCGGGAACGAGGCCCCCTGCACCATCCGGAATTCACCATGCTGGAATGGTACCGGGTCGGCGAAACCTATGAGAGCCTGATGAAGGACAGCGCCAATCTTCTGGCGCTGGCAGCCGAAACCACAAAGACGAAGAATTTCACCTATCGCGGCCGCAGCGTTGATCCCTTCCTCGAGCCGGAGCGGGTAAGCGTCGCCGAAGCCTTCGAGCGATATGCGGGCGTCGACCTGCTGGCCACCATCAGCCGAAACGGCGAAACCGACGCTCGCCATCTTGCGGCGAACCTCACCGAGGCCGGGATCCGCGTGGCCGATGACGATACCTGGGCGGATATGTTCAGCCGCGTCATCGTGGAGCGGGTGGAGCCGGAGCTGGGTTTCGTCAGGGCGACCATTCTCGATGAATATCCGACCTGTGAGGCGGCCCTTGCCCGCAAGTCACCCAAGGATGCGCGGGTGGCGGAGCGTTTCGAGCTTTATGCCTGCGGCGTTGAACTCGCCAATGCCTTCGGCGAATTGACGGACGCCACCGAGCAGAGGCGACGTTTCGAAATGGAAATGGCCGAGAAGCAGCGGGTTTACGGCGAAACCTATCCGCTGGACGAGGATTTTCTGGCCGCACTGGCAATCATGCCATCGGCAAGCGGCATAGCGCTCGGTTTCGACCGGCTGGTGATGCTGGCAACCGGCGCGCCCCGTATCGATCTCGTCATGTGGGCCCCAGTCGCGGAATATGGACGATGACAGGGCTTGAGACCATCAAGACAGCCGAGGCACTTCTCGAAGCGGGGCTTATCGAAGCCGAAGCGCTCGAGACGCTGCGCGCGGTGACGCAAGTTTACGCGCTCGCCATCACGCCATCGATTGCCGGGCTGATCGACAGCCGCGACCCGCAGGATCCCATCGCCCGACAATTCGTTCCTGATCCGGCCGAACTCGTTCATTTTCCTGAAGAACGGGACGATCCGATTGGCGACGACGCGCACAGCCCCGTCCACGGCATCGTCCACCGTTATCCCGACCGGGTGCTTTTAAAGGCAGTGCATGTCTGCCCCGTTTATTGCCGCTTCTGTTTCCGCCGGGAGATGGTCGGACCGCAGGGCAACGGCATGATGAGCCCGGCGGAACTCGACGCCGCATTCGGCTATATAAAGGCCAATCCCGCCATCTGGGAGGTCATCCTGACCGGTGGCGATCCGCTGGTGCTTTCCCCACGGCGCTTGTCCGACCTGATGACGCGCCTGAAAGACATACCGCATGTGAAGATTGTCCGCTTCCATACCCGCGTGCCGGTGGTCGATCCCGACCGTATCGACGCGGCGCTGATCGATGCGCTGAAGGCCAGCGGCAAAACCACCTATGTGGCCCTGCACGCGAATCATTCCCGGGAACTCAGCGAAGCCGCAAGACAGGCTTCGGCACGCCTGATCGATGCCGGCATCGCCATGGTCAGCCAGACGGTCCTTTTGAAAGGCGTTAATGACGACCCGGCTGTTCTTGCCGAGTTGATGCGCGCCTTCGTCGAGACCCGTATCAAGCCTTATTACCTGCATCATCCCGATCTTGCGCCCGGCACCAGCCATTTCAGGCTGACGATAGAAGAGGGGCAGCGAATCGTTTCCGCTTTGCGGGGGCATGTCTCCGGCCTTTGCCAGCCGACCTATGTTCTCGACATTCCTGGCGGCCACGGCAAAGCGGCAATTGGCAGAAATGCGGCCGA
This sequence comes from Agrobacterium sp. 22-214-1, assembly GCF_053522465.1. Lineage (NCBI taxonomy): Bacteria > Pseudomonadati > Pseudomonadota > Alphaproteobacteria > Hyphomicrobiales > Rhizobiaceae > Agrobacterium > Agrobacterium sp. 22-214-1. The sequence continues at coordinate 10,861 of NZ_JBNWCK010000005.1, forward strand.
AAAGACCCGCGATGGCTGTTATTCCGTTTCCGACTTCAACGGAAACGATCATATTTACCCACCGCCAGCCACCGGCGACGATTAAAAAATACATAAAAAGCCTGCTACAGCGGGCTTTTCGCGGCGGCAGCCAACGAAAACAAAAATTTCACATTTCCGCCCCTCTCCTGTCATCATAAAGAAAAATATTCTACCTATAACAATCAGCATTGATTTTAGTGCTGGTCTGGATTATCAGTGTGGAACTGGAGAACGAGTCTCCTGATTCCGGGCCAACACCAATACAGGGAGTGTGTCATGTCAAAACATATCAACATCAACGCAATCCTTGGTTTTGAGTCCTGGAACGCTGGATTTAAATCCACGTGTTCCCGCTGCTGTCGAATGTGACTTAACGGTCTCAATTTCCTGAAAATCAGTTCGACAACATGCTGTGTGAAGTAGCCACAGCGGGAGTATATCTATGCAGAAGCAAGTTATTGAATTCGCCGGCGAGCCCGTCGGCATCGTCATCCCGGATAATGACCGGTTGAAGTTCATCGCGGTGAAGTTCCACGTTCACGACCTGGACGAACAGAAGTTCGACAGCGCCGACGACGTGCGGATTGCGATCCGCGATCTCGTGCGCAACCGGAATCTGGCCGCGGTCGCCTGATGCGGGAAAACTTGCGCCCGCTCACAGAACCGTCAAAATCAGAGCGCGCCAAATATCGGACCCCGAACAGCGGCCCGATGGCGCGCTCTTCTCTTGCATGTCTTGCACGATAATCCGGCTGCCTGCATCGCGCCGGCCGTAGATCGCCAAATCGCTCTGAAAATAGAGCACGGAAGCGCCCCACCCGCTTCCCATCGTCAGACAGAAAGCATTCCAGCAGAATCAAAGTGGCGTATGGCGCCCTGCAAAACGGCACTCGTCGGGCTTTACCCCGCCGCCATGCATGTATCGTCAGATAGGCTGCATCAAAACGCGGTGAAGGTCAGCGTCGTCAGCGAGCGCACGATTCCCGGAATATTGACGATGTTCTGGTTGATGAACTTGCCGATATCTTCTTCCTGCGGCAGATAGATTTTCAGCAGCAGATCATATTCACCGCTGGTGGAATAAAGCTCGGAAACCAGTTCCGTCTTATAGATGGCGTCGGCGACATCATAGGTCTTGCCGGGCTCACATTGAAGCTGAACGAAAATGGGCTTCACGGACATCTCCCGTATTTGAACTTTCGGTGCATGGCTGCTCGCGCCACGCGTCATGGCGCACTATTGGCTGAGCGGCGTCCGTCTTGCAAGACCGCTTACCGGTTTACGCTGAAAACTCCCCGGCCCCACCGTTCGCCCCGGTTGCGGCCTCGGAAACGATCCACCGCCGAAAACTTTCGAGCGGCGCATAACCGGCGCGATCCGGCATGCAGGCGAGGTAATAGGCTTCCTCGCTCTCCACTTCCCCCGCAACAGCCGCGACCAGACGACCACTTCGCAACTCCTCCTCGATCATGAAAGAAGGAATGAGCGACGCCCCAACCCCGGCGCTCGCCGCCTCGGCAATCGTCGTGAACTGATCGAAAAGCATGCCATGCACATTGTCGAAACCGACGTCGTGGCTGCGAAACCACTGCTCCCAGGCATCCGGCCGTGTCGTCATGTGCAGCAACGGGACATGCAGCAGATCGTCCGGCCTTGAAAGCCCGTGTCGCGCCTTGAAGGCAGGGCTGCATACCGGAATGACCTTTTCATGCATCAGGAAAACCAGCTCGGTGCCCGGCCAATGCGGCAATCCGAAATGGATGGCCGCATCGACTGTATCGGTGCGGAAATCGAACAGCGATGATCGCGTCAGAAGATTGACCGAAACGCCGGGGTGTCTGGCGATGAAATCGGGAAGGCGCGGCACGAGCCAGCGCGTGCCGAAGCTCGGCAGAACCCCGAGGTTGAGCGTGCCGCCATCCGGATTGGCGCGCAGGTTGAGCGAGGCCGTCGATATGCGCCGCAAGGCCTCGCGGATTTCCCGCGCATACCCCTCCCCCGCCCTCGTCAGCCGGATCGTCTGCCGCTCACGCAGGAACAGCGCCACGCCAAGCTGCTCTTCGAGCGCAAGGATTTGGCGGCTGACCGCACCCTGCGTCAGCCCCAGTTCCCTCGCAGCGGCGGTGACGCTGCCCGTCCGGGAAGCGGCTTCGAAAGCCGCCAGCAGCGAAAGCGACGGCAGAAAACGGCGTGGCGGCAGAACCATATTCCCTCACGGAATGAACTCTTGACGATATGTCGATATTCAACAGGTAAGACCACTTGTAAAGTCTTATAAACAAGGGCTTGTCACTCATACGAAGAACAAATGAACTGGCCCGGAACATGGTGGAACGATGTATAATGACCCCCGCTCGCACGGCCTCTGGGAAAAGACCGCGCCGCAGCCGCCCGTAACGCCCACCTTGCAGGGCGCAGCAATTGCCGATGTCGTCGTCGTCGGAGGTGGCTTCACCGGCCAGTCCGCCGCCCTTCATCTTGCCGAACGCGGTGTGGATGTCGTTCTTCTCGAAGCAAGGCAAATCGGTTTCGGCGGCGCGGGCCGCAATGTCGGCCTCATCAATGGCGGCATGTGGGTCATGCCGAAAGAGCTGCCCGGCGTGCTGGGCGAGGTTTACGGCGAGCGGCTTCTCGACCTTCTGGGCAATGCCCCGCTTCTCGTGCGTGAACTGGTGGAAAAACACGCAATTCCCTGCGAGATGGAAAAAAACGGCACGCTCCATTGCGCCGTCGGAGAAAAAGGGCTCGCCGAAATCCGTGAGCGCTGCGAACAATGGGCGGAGAGAGGCGCACCCGTCCGTATCCTCGATGCCGAAGAGACAGCGAGATGCACCGGCAGTACGGGCTATTCCGGTGCGCTTCTGGATACACGCGCCGGCACGATACAGCCGCTCGCCTATGTTCGAGGCCTTGCCGCAGCCGCCCAGAAAGCGGGCGTGCGCCTGCATACCGAAAGCCCCGCGGTAGCGACCGAACGCAGCAATGGAAAATGGGTGGTGAAGACGCCGCAAGGGTCTGTAACCGCCAACTGGATCGTTGTAGCCACCGAAGCCTATAGCACCGGCCCATGGCAGATCGTTCGCGACGAACAGGTCTACCTGCCCTATTTCAATTTCGCGACGAGACCGCTCGGCGATAACCTGCAAAAGAGCATCCTGCCTGGCCGTGAGGGCTGCTGGGATACGAAGGAGATTCTCTCATCCTTCCGCATGGACAAAGCCGGCCGGCTGGTCTTCGGCAGCGTCGGCGCCCTGCGCGGCACCGGCGCCGCCATTCATCGTGCCTGGGCGAAGCGTTCGCTGAAGCGACTTTTCCCGCAACTCGGGGATATGGAATTCGAATGTGAATGGTACGGTCAGATCGGCATGACCGACAATGCCGTGCCCCGCTTTCACAAATTCGCTGAAAATGTCGTCGGCTTTTCAGGTTATAACGGCCGCGGCATCGCGCCGGGCACGGCCTTTGGCAAGGTCATTGCGCAGCATATTCTCGGAGAGATTGCTGAAGCCGAATTGCCGCTGCCTTTGACGGAGCCGAAAGCGCAGTCTTTCCGGGCGGTGAAGGAAGCCTATTACGAAGCAGGCGCACAGATCGCCCATTTCGCCGGCGAGCGTTTTTGATCGGAGACAGAGCCGCTTCAAGGGAACGACGTCATCCTTGGGCTTGTCCCAAGGATCTAATCACGTTCAATAAAATGGAAACGTTGCAGATGCGCGGGACAAGCTCCAGCATGACGAGGAGAGCCTTTCGAGCTTAACAACCCCTCTACACAGACACCCCGGCAGCCTCTTTTCCCCATCTCATCGATATATCCTTGAAAATATAATGATTGCCCTATAGGCCTATCGATATATTCACCAGAATATCTCGAACCGGGGGTAACAGACCATGAGACTTTTGCGTCGCAGCTTCTTCAAAACCATTGCCGCAGCCACATCCTTCTGGATGGTGGCCTCATTCGCAGCCGTTCCGGCCCATGCAGCCGAAAAAGTCACGGTGTTTGCCGCCGCAAGCATGAAAAACGCGCTCGATGCTCTCAACGCCGAATGGACGAAGGAAAGCGGTAACGAAGCAACCGTTTCTTATGCAGCAAGCTCGGCGCTGGCCAAGCAGATCGAGCAGGGCGCACCGGCGGATATCTTCGTTTCGGCCGATCTTGCATGGATGGACTATGTCGCCGAAAAAAAGCTGATCAACGCTGACAGCCGCTCCAATCTTCTCGGCAACCGCATCGTTCTCGTCGCTCCCGCAGACAAGGCAAAGCCGGTCGAGATCAAGCAGGGCTTCGATCTTGCCGCTCTGGTGGGCGATGGCCGTCTGGCCATGGGTGCGGTCGATTCCGTGCCGGCGGGCAAATACGGCAAGGCCGCTCTGGAAAAACTCGGCGTCTGGTCCTCGGTCGAACAGAAGGTTGCCGGCGCGGAAAGCGTGCGTGCCGCCCTGCTGCTCGTCTCACGCGGCGAAGCACCCTATGGCATCGTCTACCAGACCGACGCCGCCGCCGATCCGGGTGTGAAGATCGTCGGCACCTTCCCGGAAGACAGCCATCCGCCGATCATCTACCCGGTGGCCATTCTTTCGGAAGCCAAGTCCCCGGCAGCAAAAGCCTATCTGGATTTCCTGAAGTCGGCCAAGGCAACGCCCTTCTTCGAAAAGCAAGGCTTTACCGTTTTGAAATAAACTGCCTTTCGTGGCCCCAACCTATGGGCCGCGAGAGATGACGATTGCAGGATATGGCATTGCATTGGTGGACACTCAGCCCTGAAGAATGGACGGCGATCAGGCTCAGCCTGTGGGTGTCGTCCATCGCCATGCTTGCCAGCCTGCCTTTCGGCATTCTGGTCGCCGTGGCGCTGGCGCGCGGCCGCTTCTGGGGCAAGTCTCTCCTCAACGGCATCGTCCACCTGCCGCTCATCCTGCCGCCTGTCGTCACCGGCTTTCTGCTGCTCGTCCTGTTCGGCCGCAGGGGCGCGATCGGGCAATTTCTCGATAGCTGGTTCGGCATCGTCTTTTCCTTCCGCTGGACCGGGGCGGCGCTCGCCTGCGCCGTCATGGCCTTTCCGCTGATGGTGCGTTCCATCCGTCTCTCCATAGAAGCGGTGGACCGCAAGCTGGAAGAAGCCGCGGGAACCTTGGGCGCAAGCCCGTTCTGGGTGTTCCTCACCGTCACCCTGCCCTTGACGCTGCCCGGCATCATCGCCGGCATGATCCTGGCTTTTGCCAAGGCCATGGGCGAATTCGGCGCGACTATCACCTTCGTCTCCAATATTCCTGGCGAGACCCAGACTTTGTCCGCCGCCATCTATACCTTCACCCAGGTTCCGGGCGGCGATGCCGGCGCCTTGCGGCTAACCATTGTCTCCGTCGTGATTTCCATGCTCGCTTTGCTCGTCTCGGAGTTTCTGGCCCGCATCGTCGGCAAACGGGTAAGCATGGAATGACGCTTTCGGTCGCCACCCGCCATCGCCTGGGTTCTTTCGAACTCGATGCGTCATTCACCTCCGAAGGCGGCGTCACCGCGCTGTTCGGACGCTCCGGCTCCGGCAAAACCTCGATGATCCGCATCATAGCGGGCCTGCTGCGGCCGGATGAGGGACAGGTTTTGCTCGATGGAGAAGTGCTGGCCGATAGCGGAACACGGCTGTTCCTGCCGGCTCATAAACGCCGCTTCGGTTATGTTTTTCAGGAAGCGCGGCTCTTCCCGCATCTCAGCGTGGCGCAGAACCTGCATTACGGCCGCTGGTTCGTCGTGAACAAAACCGGGAGCGCGAATGAAGACCGCATCGTCGACATGCTCGGCATCGGCCATCTCCTGCAGCGCCGGCCGGACAAGCTTTCCGGCGGCGAGAAACAGCGTGTCGCGATAGGCCGCGCGCTTCTGTCATCGCCTCGCCTGTTGTTGATGGACGAGCCGCTCGCCTCGCTCGACGAGGAGCGAAAAGCCGAGATCATTCCCTATCTCGAGCGGCTGCGCGACGAGACGAAAATACCGATCGTCTATGTCAGCCATTCTATTCAGGAGGTCGCCCGCCTCGCCGACCGCATCGTGGTGATGAAGGACGGCAAGGTGGAAGCGCAGGGAAAAGCGGCCGACGTGCTTTCCAGACCGGATTTCAGCGCGCATCTCGAACGACGCGAAGCGGGCAGCATTCTTACCGGGCACATTGAAAGCTTTGATGAGCGGCATGGACTTGCCGCCGTAAGGCTAAAGACCATGCTGCTCCATGTTCCGGCAAAAAAGGGAGTGGCTGGCAGCCCGGCGCGGGTGCTCATACCGGCGCGCGATGTGATGCTGGCAACCGTAAAGCCCGAAGGCTTGAGCGCGCTCAACATTCTCGCCGGCCATGTCGCGACTGTTTCTGCCAGCGAAGACGGCATGGTCACGGTTCAGGTGGATTGCGGCGGCGACATCATCCAGTCGCGCATCACCGACCTGTCACGCGAGAGGCTGCAACTGGAGCCGGGAAAACCGGTGCACGCGATCATAAAGTCGGCGGCTCTCGATCCCTATTGAGAGCCGCGTCGGGATTGCGGTTGGCCTCCAGCCAGTCGATATCCGCGCGCAAGGCCTCGTTCATCCGCTTTTCCATGCCGCGATAACGCTCCAGCACTTCAGTGCCGAAAGCGGTCAGCGCCGCACCGCCGCCCTGTTTGCCGCCACGCTGCGATTCGATAACCGGTTGCCTGAACATATGGTTCAGCGCATCCACCAGCAGCCATGCGCGGCGATAGGACATGTCCATCGCCCGCCCGGCGGCAGAGATGGAGCCAGTCTCGACAATCAGCTCCATCAATTCGATCTTGCCATGGCCGAGACGTTCCCCGGGCGGAAAATCGATACGAAGAACAGGCTTCAATGGAGAAAGGGCCTCACTCATCGTTCAAAGGCTCCGTCCATGAACATCGCGATAGGCCTTTTGCGCTCCATCCACCGGTAAGGCCGTCGCCTCATAGACGCCACGCGCGACCGCGCGCGCCATCACGATGGTCGCCAGATGGCAAAGCTCGGCAAAATGAACGCCGCCCTCAAGCGGCTTTTCACCGGTCGAGGCCGCGAACATGGTGTCGCCGTCGCTTGGCAGATGGGCGGGCAGAACGGCGCGCGCCAGCCCGTCATGCGCCATGATGGAAAGGCGATGCGCCTGCGCCTTGGTCAGCACGGCATCCGTCACCACCGCACCGATGGTCGTTGCCGTGAGATTGACGCCCTTGAGGCGCAGCGCGGTATGATCCGGCTCGAAACGATCGGGAAAACCGCAATCGCCGTATTCACCCTGCACTTCAAACGGCGCGGACCAGAAATGGCGGCTCGTTCCAACGGTTGCCGAGCCGAGCGCATTGACGGCAACGATGGCCGCCACCTTATAACCGCCTGAGCTGACGGCGCTTGCCGAACCGAGCCCGCCCTTGAAGGTGGCGGTCGTCCCACCCGTTCCAGCTCCGGCCGTTCCGAGCTCAAAGGGCTCCGCACGCGCCGCCTTGAAGGCCGCATATCCCATCTCGCGATAGGGTGAATGCAGCCCCCAATCCTTGTCACCGCCATTCAGCAGATCCATCAGGATCGCCTGCGGCACGATGGGAACGCGGGTGGAGCCCACCTGCAGGCCGCGTCCGATTTCGCGCAGCCCGGCCTGAACGCCGCCCGCCGCATCCAGCCCGAAGGCAGAACCGCCTGACAGCACGAAGGCATCCACCGTTTCCACCGTCATCGTCGGGTCGAGCAGGCCGGTATCGCGCCCGCCCGGCGCACCACCCAAAACAGAACCGGAAGCGATGGCGGGCTTTTCGAAAACAATCGCCGTGACACCGGAGCCGAGGGCAAGATCGGTGACATTGCCGACCGAAACGCCGCCGATATCCGTCAGAAGATTGGTGAGTGCCGCCATGCCGTTTCCCTTTTTCTCCCGGTATCCCGCCACCATCAGGCACTGTCAACGCAAAACGTGAGGTGCCTGATGTCGACGACAAGCCGCGATCAGGAAAAAACAGCCGTTCCGATCACGGGCGTCGAGGGAACGGCCATGTCCCTCGGCTCCAGCGGCCCGGAGAGATATGCCTGATGGCCGGCGTCTATGGCGCGGGCGAAAGCCTCCGCCATGCCGACCGGGTCTCCCGCACGCGCCACCGCCGTGTTGAGCAGAACGGCATCGTAACCGAGTTCCATAACCGTGACCGCATGCGACGGACGGCCGATACCGGCATCGACGATCAGCGGCACATCCGGGAAACGCGCCCGCATGGATTTCAGCGCCGTCAGGTTGAGCGGTCCCATGGCGCTGCCGATTGGCGCGCACCAGGGCATCAGCACTTTGCAGCCTGCCTCCAGCAGCTTCTCGGCGACGACCAGATCGTCCGTCGTATAGGGAAAGACCTCGAAACCATCGTCGCAGAGGATTTTCGCCGCCTCGACAAGAGCGAAGACATCGGGCTGCAGCGTGTCGTGATGACCGATGACCTCCAGCTTGATCCAGTTAGTGCGGAACACATCGCGGGCCATCTTTGCCGTCAGCACCGCCTCCTTGACCGTGTGGCAACCGGCGGTATTGGGCAGAATCTGGCGATCCAGCTCGCGGATAAGCTCGAAAAACTGACCGCCCTTCTTGCCACCCGCCGTTTCCCGGCGCAGTGAAATCGTCAGAATATCCGTTTTGCTCGCCCGCACGGCATCGGCAAGCACGACAGGGGACGGATAGCGCGCCGTGCCGAGCAGGAGACGGGACGAGACCTCGCGGCCATAAAGCGTCAGCATGGTTTCAGCCTCCCTGCATCGGCGAGAGGATTTCGATACGGTCGAAAGCCTTCAGCTTATAATCGGCGCGCTCTTCCGAATGCACTAGGTCACCGTTTACCGCCGTCGCCAGCCACTCACCCTCGTATTCGAGGCTAGCGAGCAGGCCGGCCAGCGTCTCGGCGGCGAGATCAAGCTCGTCGCCATTCACCAGAAGTTTCATGATCCCGTTCCTTTCGAGAGAGAGTTTGGCAGACGATTTCAGACGCCTGCCGCGCCATCGCCGGTGACAGCAGAAAGCCGTGCCGGTGCGCGCCGTTGATGAAAATTGTCCGGCCATCCTGCGTGACCTTCGGCAGATTGTCGGGATAGGCGGGGCGCACGCCGGTGCCTGTCTCGATGATTTCCGCTTCCGCGAAAGCCGGATGCACCGCATAGGCAGCATTCAGGAATTCCATCATCGAACGGACAGAAATGTCGCCGGTATCCTCGGTCTCGATCATCGTCGCGCCCACCATGAAACGGCCAGGCTCGCGCGGCACGATGTAAAGCGGAATGCGCGGATGCAGCAGCCGGACGGGACGAGACAGGGAAACCTCCCGCGTGGCGAGATAGAGCATCTCTCCCCGCACACCGCGAAGATCGGAAATCCCGCCGATTGCCGCAGAACCAGTGCAATCCACCACCCGGTCGAACGGCTCTTCATCCAACGGGATACCCATATGGAACTGCACACCCATGGTGCAGAGCCGTTCATGCAGCGATTTCAGTGCAAGACGCGGATCGAGATGCCCCTCATCCGGAAAATAAAGCCCGGAACGAAACCGCCCGGCAAGATCTGGCTCCAGCGCGGCGATTTCGCCCTCATCCACCCAGCGATAGCCGGCGGTCCGCGATGCGAAACGCGAAAGCTCCGCCTTGTCGCGGGCCGGCGCAACGACCAGCGTGCCGTTACGGACGACAAGGCCGGGTGTCGCTTCATCCCACCAGTCGAGCGCCGCCCGACCAAGCGTCAGAACCGGCTCTTCAGCGTTTTCACGCTCGCACCAGGGCGCCAGCATGCCGCCCGCATACCAGGATGCGCCGCGAGAGGGTTCGGCATTGCGCTCGCAAACCTCGACGGTAACACCGGTCCGCGCCAGCTCGAAGGCCGCCGTCAAACCGGCGACCCCCGTTCCCTTGACCAGAACGCGCATGCTATTCGGCATCCGCAGGGGTCGCGAGCGGCATGTAAAGCTCACCGCCCTCCTTGAAGCGTGCGGCCATGGCCTCCAGCCCCTCCTTCTGCGCCTCGGCGCGGATATCGTGGGAAATCCGCATCGAGCAGAATTTCGGTCCGCACATGGAGCAGAAATGCGCGACCTTGTGCGCTTCCTTCGGCAAGGTCTCGTCATGGAAGGAGCGCGCCGTATCCGGGTCCAGCGACAGGTTGAACTGGTCCTCCCAGCGGAACTCGAACCGCGCGCGCGACAGCGCATCGTCCCGCACCTGTGCCGCCGGATGGCCCTTGGCGAGATCGGCGGCGTGGGCAGCGATCTTGTAGGTGATGACGCCGACCTTCACGTCGTTGCGATCCGGCAGGCCGAGATGTTCCTTCGGCGTGACGTAGCAGAGCATCGCGGTGCCGAACCAGCCGATCATCGCCGCACCGATGCCGGAGGTGATGTGGTCGTAACCCGGCGCAATATCGGTGGTGAGCGGCCCAAGCGTATAGAAAGGCGCCTCACCGCAGGTCTTCAGCTGCTTGTCCATATTTTCCTTGATCTTGTGCATCGGCACATGGCCGGGGCCTTCGATCATCACCTGGCAATCCTTCGCCCAGGCGATCTGCGTCAGCTCACCGAGCGTCTCCAGCTCCGCGAATTGTGCGGCGTCATTGGCGTCGGCAATCGAGCCGGGACGCAAGCCATCGCCCAGCGAGAAGGAGACGTCGTAAGCGCGGCAAATGTCGCAAATCTCGTCGAAATGCTCATAGAGGAAGCTTTCCCTGTGGTGATGCAGACACCACTTGGCCATGATCGACCCACCGCGCGAAACGATGCCGGTGACGCGGTTGACGGTGAGCGGGATGTAATGCAGCCGCACGCCGGCATGGATGGTGAAATAATCCACACCCTGCTCCGCCTGTTCGATCAGCGTATCGCGGAACACTTCCCAGTTCAGGTCTTCGGCAATGCCGTTGACCTTTTCAAGCGCCTGATAAAGCGGCACCGTACCGATCGGCACCGGCGAATTGCGGATGATCCATTCGCGGATATTGTGGATGTTGCGGCCGGTAGACAGGTCCATGACGGTATCCGCACCCCAGCGGATCGCCCAGACCATCTTCTCCACCTCTTCCGCCATGGAGGAGGTAACGGCGGAATTGCCGATATTGGCGTTGATCTTGACGAGAAAATTGCGGCCGATGATCATCGGCTCAAGTTCCGAATGATTGATGTTGGCAGGGATGATGGCGCGGCCGGCCGCCACTTCCTGACGCACGAATTCCGCCGTGACGTAGTCAGGGATATGCGCCCCGAAACTCTCGCCGTCACGCGCCAGCTTTTCCTTGGCCGCCTCGCGCCCGAGATTTTCGCGGATGGCGATGAATTCCATTTCCGGCGTGATGATACCTGCCCGCGCATAGGCAAGCTGGGTCATGGCTTTACCGGCCGTGGCTCTGAGCGGCTGGTGGCGCACGGAAAATTCAGGCGTCAGGCGTTCGCCGGTGGCAAAGCCGTTATCCTCCGGCTTGACGTGCCGGCCGTCATAGGCCTCGACATCGCCGCGCGCCACGATCCAGTCATGACGCAGACGCGGCAGACCCTTTTCAATCAGAACGGGATGCGAAGGATCAGTATAGGGACCGGAGGAATCGTAAACCGTCACCGGCGGTTCACCCGCCGTCGGATGAACCGCAATCTCGCGCATCGGCACGCGGATATGGGGATGCAAAATTCCCGGTTTATGGATTTTCGTGGAGGCGGCATGCGGCCCGGTGGTAACCGACAGCGGGATAGTCTTGGCAGCGATATTCATCTTGAGGCTCCAAAGTTTAACAGTGGAGACCCAGTTCGAGCCGGAATGATGGAAAATACCGAATTGCCGAAACGCGACGTCATACGCCCGCCCGACCTTCGGTCTTTGCACCGTCCCTACGCCAGTATGAACTGGATCAGGTTCAACGGGTCACTGCGCATGAAAGCAGAATCTCAGCCCCTTGACGGGACACCCCTGGTGAATGACCACAGCAAAAAACACCGACCGGCATTTGTCAAGGCCGACGATCCATGCTTGGCAAAGGTGCGGGAATGGCGCATGCTGCCGTTAGTTGTAATTAACCTAACGGTTTAGGCGAATATTATCGTTTGCAACATAACGATAAGCACAAACCATCCTGATGTGAAATTCATGGGAGATACGTCGGAATGAACGCGACTATTCGTGAAATACTGGCCAAATTCGGCCAGCTTCCAACCCCTGTCGATACGATTGCAGATGAAGCCGATCTTTATGCGGCGGGCCTTTCTTCCTTTGCATCCGTGCAATTGATGCTCGGCATCGAAGAAGCATTCGATATCGAATTCCCCGACAATCTGCTGAACCGCAAGTCTTTTGCGAGCATCAAGGCCATTGAAGACACCGTTAAGCTCATTCTGGATGGTAAAGAGGCAGCCTGATGAACGTCACCGTAGCGCCGCAGGATGAAACGCTGTCCGCGCGCGCGGGCCGTGTCGCGGCAATCGCCGCCAAACACGCGGATGAGGTGGATGTCACCGGCCGCTTCCCGCAGGAAGCCGTCGACGCCTTGCGACAGGAACGTCTGCTCGGCATCCAGGTCCCCTCTTCGCTGGGCGGCGAAAGCGCTTCCTTACAAGAAATCGCCGATATCTGCGCCCGGCTCGGTCAGGCCTGTTCGGCAACCGCGATGATTTTCGCCATGCACCATATCAAGGCATCCAGCCTGGTGGAACACGGCGAGACGAGCGCATGGCATGCCGGCTTCATGAGCCGCATCGCCAGCGAACAGCTTCTGCTCGGCTCCGCCACCACCGAAGGCGGCATTGGCGGCAATCTGCGCAATTCCATCTGTGCAATCGAGGTCGAAGGCGATTTCTGCCGGCTGGAAAAAGACGCCACCGTCATTTCCTATGGCAGCAATGCCGATGCGATCCTCATCACCTCGCGCGCCCACAAGGATGCCGCGCCCGCCGATCAGGTGATGACAGTCTTCCTGAAAAACCAGTACACGCTCGAAAAGACCCATGTGTGGGATACGCTCGGCATGCGCGGCACCTGTTCGGATGGTTTCCTGTTCCGCGGCGAAGCGCCCGCGGCGCAGATATTCCCTAAACCCTTTGCGGAAATCGCCGCACAATCCATGCTTGCAAGCTCGCATCTCCTGTGGAGCGCCGTCTGGTACGGCATCGCCTCGGATGCCGTGCTGCGCGCCCAGTCTTTCGTCAGAGCAGCGGCGCGCAAATCGCCCGGCACCGCCCCTCCCGGCGCGATCCGCCTTGCGGAGGTTTCCACCAAGCTGCAGGTCGTGAAATCCAACATCATCGCCGGCATCAAGGCTTACGAGGACACCAAGAGCGACCCCGAAAAACTGATGTCCATGGCCTTTGCCGTCGCCATGAACAATGTGAAGATCTGCTCTTCGGAAACCATTCTCGAGATCATCGATCATGCCATGCTGGTCTGCGGCATCATGGGCTACAAGAACGGCACGCCCTACAGCCTCGGCCGGCACCTGCGCGACGCGCACTCCGCCCGTCTGATGATTTCCAACGACCGCATTCTCGGCAATTCCGCCAATCTCCTGCTGGTTCACAAGCAGGACACCAGCCTCTTGGGATAAGACCATGGACATGCAAACATCGTTTCTCGATCGACTGTTCGAAGAAGGCCTGCTGATTGAAACCGGTGTGGACGGTCTTTATGGCCGCAGCGGCCAGTTCGAGGATGTCATTGCCGCCTTCGAGCGGCTGATCGACCGCACGGGTGGCAGTGACGGCGCCGAAGCGATCCGCTTTCCGCCCGGCATCAACCGCGCCTATTTCGAAAAGAGCGGTTATATGAAGAGCTTCCCACAGCTCGCCGGCACGGTCCATTCCTTCTGCGGCTGTGAGCTCGACCATGTCAGCCTGCTGAAAACCATGGATGAGGGCGGCGACTGGACCAAGGACCAGAAAGCCACCGACATCGTGCTGACGCCTGCGGCCTGCTACCCGCTTTATCCGACGATCGCCAAGCGCGGCGCGCTACCTGCCGGCGGCGGTCTCTATGACATCCAGTCCTATTGCTTCCGTCATGAACCCTCCAAGGACCCGGCCCGCCAGCAGCTTTTCCGCATGCGCGAATATGTTTGCATGGGCACCGAATCCGACGTCACCGAATTCCGCCAGACCTGGATGGATCGCGGCGTGGAGATGATGAAGGCGGTCGGGCTCGATGTCACCATCGATGTCGCCAACGATCCCTTCTTCGGCCGCGCCGGCAAGATGCTCGCCAACAACCAGCGCGACCAGAACCTGAAATTCGAACTCTTGATCCCGGTCACATCCACGACCAGCCCGACGGCCTGCATGAGCTTTAATTATCATCAGGATGCCTTCGGCCAGAAATGGGGCCTCAACCTCGCCAATGGCGATGTCGCCCATACCGCCTGCGTCGGTTTCGGCCTTGAGCGCATCGCGCTGGCGCTGTTTGCACATCACGGTCTCGACGTGAAGAAATGGCCTGCGAAGGTCGTGGAAACGCTCTGGGGCTGATCATTCATGCGGCAGATTTTTCCCGGTCTCGATCCCAAAAACTATGTGCAGCATCCGCTCCATTCCTCCGAGAGAATGTGGCCGGAGACCAATTGCTACATCGATTTGTGGATCGAGGTGCTGGCCTCGAAAGGACTGCCGCCGGAAGCCATGTTCGGTTTCACGCTCACGCAGGATTTCGAAGGCGACCAGTTCACCTTCTTCAAGGTGCCGCTGGAAGACCTTGAGGCGCTTTATGGCGTTCGCGCCACCGAACTTGCGATCTTCGACAGCGTGGAAAACCACATCGAGGCGCAGCTCGCACGCGGCCGCATCTGCCTGATCGAGATGGACAGCTTCTATATGCCGGATACCCATGGGGTGGGCTACCGGAAGGAACATGGCAAGACCACCATCGCCATCAACCGGCTCGACCTAGCGAAGCGCGAACTCGACTATTTCCACAATGCCGGCTTCTTCCATCTGTCCGGCGAGGACTTCGACGGTCTGTTCCAGCATCATCTGGCCGAGACCGACCCGCCTTTCCTGCCCTATACCGAATTTGCAAAATTTGCGGACAGCAGCCCCTCGCCCGCACATATTCGCAAGACGGCCGAACGGCTCCTGAAGTTTCATTTTTCCAGACGGCCCTCCGCCAACCCGGTCCGTGCTTTTGCCGGCGTTTTTCCGGCGCAGGTGGAAAAGGTCGCCGACCGACCCTTCGGCTTTTTCCACAAATATGCCTTCAACACGCTGCGCCAGCTCGGCGCCAATTTCGAACTGGCGGCAAGCCACTTCGAATGGCTGGACGCGGACGGTTTTTCTGAAGCAAGAAACCACGCGCTCAAGATTTCCGAGGTTGCCAAGACCGTGCAGTTCCAGCTCGCCCGCGCCGTCACCCGCCGCAAATTTGATGCACTGGCCACCGTGCTCGATCCAGCAGCGGATGCATGGGATGGCGTGATGGAAGCGCTTGCGACTAAACTCACTGATGCCAGCGAGGCCGCGTGAGGACCTATCTTCCCGGCGAAAGCGAGGAATTGCTGAGCGAAGGCTGGACGCTGACGCTGACGCCCGCCGATGCCTGTGAGACACCGTCCGATATTCCCGCATCGCTTGAAAGCCTTCACGTCTCCGTTCCCGGCACCGTGGCGCAGGCTCTGGAAGCGGCTGGAAAATTCGACCGCCTTGCCCCGGCGCCTCTCAATGACAGGGATGCCTGGTATCGGCTGACGATGATTTCCGATACGCGCGAACGCGCCATACTTCGCTTCGACGGTCTCTCCACCATTGGCGAAATCTTCTTCAACGGCGAGCTGATCGCCGCGAGCCAGAGCATGTTCGAAAGGCTGGAAGTGCCGGTTGAACTCACGGGCGCGGACGAGCTTTGCATCTGCTTCCGGGCGCTTGCGCCGAGGCTTGAAAAAACCGGTCCCCGCGCCCGCTGGCGGCCGCAGATGATGAATACCCAGGGTTTGCGACTGATCCGCACCACCGCACTCGGTTACATGCCCGGCTGGTGCCCGGAAATCCACGCCGCCGGTCCATGGCGGCCCATCAGTCTGATCAGACAGGAAGCGGTGCTTTGCACGCTCCAATCTTCGCTGGGCGAGGCAGGAACGGGAACGGTCGCCATTGCGCTGGAAACCGAACGGCCCATAAAATCGGCACGGCTTGGCTGCGCGGGTTATAGCGCCGATCTTTCCAGGGATGAGAACGGCAAGTTTTCCGGCGAGCTCCACATACCCGAAGTCGAACCATGGTGGCCGCACACCCATGGCAGGCCTGCGCTGCACGACACACTTTTGGAACTGGACGGCGAACAACATAGGCTGGGGCGTACCGGCTTCCGGCGGATCGAGATCGATCATGGCGAAGACGGTAATGGTTTCGGCCTCAAGGTGAACGGTCAGCCGGTCTTCTGCCGCGGCGCGGTCTGGACAACGGCCGATATTGTGCGCCTGCCGGGAACAGGGACGGACTACGAGCCATGGCTTAGAAAAGCCGCGGAAGTCGGCATGAACATGATCCGCATCGGCGGCACCATGGCTTATGAGACGCCGGAATTTTTCACACTTTGCGACGAACTCGGCATCATGGTCTGGCAGGACGCCATGCTCGCCAATTTCGATTACCCGGCAAAGGACGAGAGCCTGCGCCAGCATATCGTCACGGAAATTTCGCAGTTCCTCGAAGCCACCGCGCTTTCTCCATCGCTCACCGTCTTCTGCGGCGGCAGTGAAATGTACCAGCAGGGCGCGATGCTCGGTCTGCCGGAACAGATATGGAAGGGAACGCTCACCGAGGAGGTTCTGCCGGAACTCCTTGCCGAGAAACGCCCGGACGCAGCCTATGTCGCCAATTCCCCCTCCGGCGGCGCATTGCCCTTTTTTCCCAACGTCGGGGTCGGCCATTATTACGGCGTGGGCGCCTATTGCCGCCCGCTGGAAGATGCGCGCCGCGCCGATCTGCGCTTCGCCGCCGAGTGCCTCGCCTTCGCCAATATTCCCGAACAGGAGACGCTGGACAGATATCTACCTGGCGTGGCCGTGCACGATCCGCGATGGAAGGCACGCGCACCGCGCGATCGCGGGGCATCCTGGGACTTCGAGGATGTTCGCGACCATTATCTGAACCTGCTCTACGACGTCGAACCGGATGTTCTGCGTCGCGAAGACGGCAGCCTTTATCTCGACATGTCCCGGGCCGCCACGGCCGAGGTCATGGAGGCGACTTTCGCCGAATGGCGGCGCAGCGGCTCCTCCTGTCAGGGCGCTCTGGTCTGGACCCTGCAGGATCTCGTTCCCGGCGCAGGCTGGGGTGTCATCGATGCGACTGGCCGGCCCAAATCCGTCTGGCACGCGTTGAAAAGGGCGTTCCGCCCCATCCAGGTTACTTTTTCCGATGAGGGCACGAACGGGCTGGATATACACCTCGCCAACGAGACCGGCGGCGGCCTCGAAGCCATGCTGGAGCTGACCTGCCTGCGCGAAGGTGTGCAACCCGTCGTCCACGCCAAACGACCGCTCACGCTTTCGCCGCGACAGAGCCAGACCATTGCCGCAACAGATTTGTTCGGCGCCTTTTTCGATACGACCTATGCCTATCGTTTCGGCCCTCCGTCCCATGATGTAACGGTCGCCCGGCTTCGCGACGTTGCGACAGGACACGTCATCGCGGACGCATTCCATTTCCCTCTGGGCCGTAAAAAGGCGCTGCACGCCGCAAACCTTCAGGTCGCGATCGGTGAAACGAACGGCAACTGGTCTCTTGAAATCGGCACGGACCGGCTGGCGCAGTCCGTCCATGTCGAGGTGCATGGTTATTACGCCTCGGAAAACTGGTTCCATCTCGGCCCCGGCGAAACCAGAAAAATCAGCCTCCTGCCGGAGACCCCGGCGACGGAAGCTCCTCCTTCCGGAGAGGTCGTGTCACTGGGTTCCAGCCGGCGATTTTCCTTCTAGGGCATGACGGCCAGGCATTTTTACCGCAAATGCGCGAGAGCCAGCCGCTTCACCGCGTCGATATAGATTTGTCTGGCTTCCGGCGTTGAGAGATTGTGATCGGCATCGGGAATAATGGTCAGCGACACGTTCTTATAGGCGGCCAGTCCTTTGCCATTGGCGTCGAAGTAATATTGGAAATGTTCCAGACCATCGTCGTTGTCGCTGTAGAGCAGATGAACGGCGGTATCATTCGCCTTCAATTTGTCGAACGCACCATAGACGGCACGCCCTTCCTCGCTGCCCCTGCGGAACAGCCTCGCCGTTTTTGTCGAAAGCCTCTTGATCGTCGCCTTGACGATGTTCAGCCCCGCACTTGCCACATCGACATCGCCGCTGATGAGACGCTTGAATGTCGCGCCCTGTCGAAAGCGCTGGCTGTATTCCCCGAAGGAACGCGGGCGTTTATGCAGGGCCTCATCCACCGAGCGGCCTTTGCGCCAATGGAAGACGACCGGATTGACCGCGACCACGGCGTCGATCCGCTCATCGGCGATTGCACCGTTGAAGGCGAGATAAGCGCCGCTGCACCGGCCCGCCGCAATGAAAGGTCCCTTGCCGCGCTTGCCGAGAAAATCGAGTGCGGCAGCCACGTCGTCATTCTGCGCGGCATCGTAAAGAACCTGCTCGGGCACGTTTTTGACCGGAGGGCTGTCGGCAATATTGGCCGCATCGAAGCGAAGCGATGCTCCCCCCTCGCGCGCCAATGTACGGGCCATCTGCACGGAAAGCCTGCCCCAGCCCGCATGCCGGTCATAGGCGGCGCCGAGCAGAAGAACCGAAGAAATCACCTCCCGGTCGTCAGGCCCGCAAAAAATACCGAAAAGCCGTCCGCCTTCTCCAAATTGTACCGGCTGCTCGAGAAAACCGCGCCCACGCTGCGGGGCATTGACTATGAAATCCTCCTGGGGGATCGCCGGACTCTCGGCATGGGTCTGGGAGAGAACCCAATCAACCAGCCGGTTGACTACATCGTCGGATATTTTCGAAAGCGTAGGGCTGGAGACGAGATCGTCGTAACCTGAAAACTCCGCCTCCTCCACCGCACCGCCAATCGCAACGAGATGCCTGGCGAAATCGGCATCGGTTACGCGGCCCGGCCGGGAAAGCGCCAGAATGGTGCGCGCCGGAGCAGCGGTCAGATTTGAAAGATTGGCCTTCCTGATCGCATCCGCAACACCGGCAGGCATGGCCATGCCGGCAATCGATCCCGCCTCCGTCATCCGTTGCGCGGGCCGGAGACCGAGGCCATCGTCGATCATGGAGGACCACATCGCCAGCTCACGCAGATAGGCGCGGCCGGAAACGACAGGCGCCAGAAGCGCCATGGAACCCAGTTCAGCCACATCGGCAAACGCCTGTGCAGCAATCAGGCAGCCGAGGCCCTGAGCGACAACGACCACTTCGGCGCAGCCGGAAAGACGCTTCAGACGGTTGAGCGCAGCGCGCGCGTCGGAAATCCAGTCCGCTGCACGGCCAGCATCATCAGGGTCGAAGGCGTCACCCGCGCCCAGATAATCGAATCGCAGGCTGGCGACACCGCAAGCGGCCAGCCGCTCGGCCAGTACCCGTTGAAACTTGCGGCTGCACAGCTCCTCCATACCCCATGGGCTGACGAAAAGAACGGCATGGCGCTGTCTGACGTCCTTGCGCGCCGGATGGAAAATCCCGGTGAGCCCATCAAAAGAGACCGGATGCGCAACCGCCCCATTCGAGGCAATGCCGGAAAGCGACAATGCATCAAGAGACGGATCGCCGCCTGTACGCTCTGAAATATCTATCGCCATCGGCCTTGCCATCATTGCGCCAGTGTCTGGCTCAACCATTACGGGATCATTGTATCGAAACGTCTTACCGCCTGATCTACAATAAAAACAACAACATTAGAGAAGTCTAAAAATATAGTCGCATTTATATCCATTACCGGCCGCACGTTGCAAAAATGAATGACGGGATGACGGGCAAGTCCAGGCTGGGCCGCTATTTTACTCGAAACCGCTTGAATATACTGATAAATAGCGAGTCCCATACCTATTTGCAGGAGGAGGTTGCGCCACCCGGCCACCGGATCGTCTAGACACCGCGCAAACCAACACGCCGGGCCACGCCCGACAGGTCATAGAAGTTTTATATGGAACAAAGCCTTACGCGTTATATCTGGTCGCACACGAGGCGGCAGCAGCTTTTCATTCTGCTGATCGTGGCCCTGTCGATGATCCCCTATTTCCTCGCCTTCGATCTGCCCAAGCAGATCGTCAACGGCCCAATTCAGGGGGATGGTTTCGAAGGGGCGAATGCGACGCAGCTTTTCATGCATCTCACGGTCGATATTCCCTACTGGGGCACCGTGACATTATTCCCCGGGCTCGAGCTCAACCGCATGTCGATGCTGATGGCGCTCAGCCTGACGTTCCTTGCGCTTGTCATCATCAACGGGCTCTTCAAATATTACATCAATACCTATAAGGGCCGCCTTGGCGAGCGGCTTCTGCGGCGCATCCGCTTCGAGCTCATCGACAAGATCCTGCGGTTCCCACCGTCCCATTTCAAGCGGGTCAAAGGCGCGGAAATCTCCAGCATGGTGAAGGACGAGGTGGAGCCGCTCGGCGGATTTACCGGCGACGCCTTCGTGCAGCCGGCCCTTCTCGGCGGTCAGGCGCTCTCCGCGCTCTTCTTCATTCTCGTTCAGAATTTCTGGCTGGGCCTGATCGCGGCTTTCATGGCTGCCATTCAGGTGGGCATCATTCCCAAAATGCGCCGCCGCCTCATCGAGCTTGGCCGCCAGCGGCAACTCAGCGCCCGCCAGCTTGCCGGACGCATCGGCGAAATGGTTGACGGTATCGGCACCATCCATGCCTATGACACGTCCAATTACGAGCGTGCGGATGCCTCACACCGTCTCGGCGACATCTTCAAGATCCGCTACGATCTCTACCAGTGGAAGTTTCTGGTCAAGTTCATCAATAACTTCCTCGCACAGCTCACTCCCTTCTTCTTTTATGCGCTCGGCGGTTATCTCACACTGAAAGGCAGCCTCGATGTCGGGCAGCTGGTCGCCGTCATCAATGCCTATAAGGAACTGCCCGGACCGCTGAAGGAACTGATCGACTGGGATCAGGCGCGTCAGGACGTGCAGGTGAAATACGAGCAGGTCTTCGAGCAGTTCGATGCTCCCAACATGATCGACGAGAAGGTGCAGAAACTGTCTCCCGGCGCCGTCGCGGCGATCAGCGCCCCGATCGTCGTCGCCAATCTGACGCTGGAGGACGATAGCGGCAGCCGGCTTCTGGAGCAGGCATCGCTGAAGGTCGAGCCGGGCGAGGTGATCGCCATCGTCGGCGGCTCGGGCGCCGAGGCGCTGGCGGATGCGATCGGCCGCACGCTCTGGCCAACCTCGGGCAAGATCAGCATCAACGACGTCGACATATTGGAACTGCCGGAATCGCTGACCGGGCGGCGCATTTCCTATGTATCCTCGGACAGCTATTTCTTCCACGCCAGCCTGAAGGACAATCTGCTTTACGGCCTCAAACACGCCCCGCTTGCGGACAGGGACTATGAGGGGGCGGCGCTGGAACATCGCAAGTGGGAAATCCGCGAAGCCAAGATGGCGGGCAATCCGCTGATCGATATCAACAGCGAATGGATCGATTACGCTTCAAGCCCGGCCGGCGACGGCAGGCCGGAAAATCTCATCCAGGCCATTCTGGCCGTCCTCGACAGCGTGGAGCTGTCGCAGGATATTCTGGAGTTTGCGCTGCGTTCCTCGATCGACCCTTTGACCGACCTGCATCTTGCCGCGCGCATCGTTGAACTGCGGCATGTGCTGCGTGCGGAGCTCGAAAAGGAAAATCTGAGCGGCCTCATCGCACCTTTTGAACTGGAGAGCTATAACAGCGAGGCGACGGTCGGCGAAAACCTGCTGTTCGGCACCATGCGGGATTCTTCCCAGACGATCCGAACCGTCATCGAAAGCGACTATTTCCGCTCCCTGATGCGCGAAACCGGCCTCGTAAAAACCCTGTTCGAGATGGGTTACACGATTGCCGAAAACATCGTGGAAATCTTCGCCGACCTGCCGGGAGACCACCCCTTCTTCCAGCAGCTCACCTTCATGACGCCCGACGACATTCCGGTGTATCAGCAGATGCTGCAACGTCTTCAGAGCCGGAGTTTCGACGAGGCCAATGAAAGCGAAAAGCGCGCAATGCTGCGGCTCAGCTTCTTCTACATCGAGCCTCGCCAGCGTTTCGGCCTGCTGTCGCCGGAGATCATGAACCGGATCGTCGAAGTCCGGCACATGTTCCATGAGAACCTGCCCGACGGCCTGAAAAACGTGATCGAAATCTACGATCCGACCAAATATATGAGCGCCACCAGCCTGCTGGACAACATCCTGTTCGGCAAGGTCAGCCATCGCTACACCGACGCCTCGCGGCGCATAACCCGCATCGTCGCCGATGTCATGCGCAAGCAGGGTGTCTATGAACGCGTGCTGGCGGTGGGCCTGGACTTCAACCTCGGCGCCGGCGGCAAGCGGCTTGGCCCGCTCCAGCGCCAGAAGCTCAATCTCGCGCGGGCGCTGATCCGCAAATCCGATTATTACGTCTTCAACCGCCCTCTTCCCGGCCTCGATCCCCGACAGCAGGAGGAAATTGTCGAGCGGGTCATCACACTCCTGAAACAGAACAACAATAACCCGTCGATCATATGGGTCCTGTCGAATGCGACGCTCTCCCGCATGTTCGAGCGGGTGATCGTTGTTCATCAGGGCCTGATCACCGCCGACGGAAGTTACGAGACTCTCGCCGAGGAAAACGGTACATTCAAGGACATGGTCGCAACATAAATCCAAGAAGGTGACCGAGGTGGAACAAGAACAGGGTAAGTCAATGCTGTTTAAAGACGAAATTCAGATGCTGAAAAGGGTGCCGTTTTTTTCGGAAATGGAACCGTCAAAGCTCAAACTACTGGCATTCGCATCCGACCGGGTGTCCTATCATGCTGGCGACGTGCTGTTTCATCAGGGAGATGTCGGCGATGCGGCCTATGTCGTCTTGACCGGAAAAGTCGATGTTCTGGTCGATTCCCCTTCAGGCACGCTGAAAGTGGCCGAAATGACCGGCAATGCCATTGTCGGCGAAATCGCAATCCTTTGCGATAGCGTCAGAACCGCGACCGTTCGCGCCTCCACCAATGTGGAAGCCCTGCGCATCGGCAAGGAACAGTTCTTCAAGCTCATGTCCGATTTCCCCGACATCACCATCAAGGTCATGCGCGTTCTGGCCGAACGCCTTACCCAGACGACGGCGGAACTGAGCAAAGCGCGGGCGGGTGCCCGGACATAAACGACAATTCCTTGCTACCGTGAATGGCGATATTGGAAAAATAAATGTCGTACTATTGCAATATAAATGAAATGCTGACTGAATAAGGGGTAAAGGCGTCCGCCAGAAACGAGCGGATATAAGAATCTATAGAGACAACGGGCTTCATGGGAGGAAAGCGTGCAAGATTCCGTTGTTATTGGGGTGTGTCATGGCGTTCGATTCCGACACAGCAAGTCGGGAAAGTAATAGAAATTTTCGGGTAAAGATCTGGGGTGCGCGGGGAACGCTTCCTGTTTCAGGTGAAAACTTCCGAAAATACGGCGGAAATACCATCTGCATCGAGGTAAGATGCGGCGATCACGTTCTTTTGTTCGATGCGGGTTCGGGCTTGCATCCCGCTGGCCTTGCTCTGCGGGCGGAAGGCATTACCGACGTCAATCTGTTCTTCTCGCATTGTCATTACGACCACATTGTCGGCTTCCCCTATTTCAAGCCCTTTTATAATAGCTCCAACGATGTCGCCATCTGGTCGGGGCACCTCGCAGGCACCATGACCACCCGGGAAATGCTCAAGGACTTCATGAGCCCGCCGTGGTTCCCCGTGCCGCTGGAAATCTGCTGCGCAAAAATCGACACGCGGGACTTCATGCCGGGCGATGCGCTCGATGTACATCCCGGACTTTCGATCAGAACCGGAATGCTCAACCATCCCGGCAACGCCATCGGATATCGGCTGGACTGGGAAGGAAAGTCCCTCGCCATCATCACCGACACCGAACATGAGCCGGGCGATATGGACGAAACCGTGCTCGACCTGATCAGGGATGTCGACCTTTTCCTCTATGACGCTATGTTCACCGATGAGGAAATGAGCCTTTACCGCGGCTATGGCCATTCATCCTGGCAACAGGCGATCCGCCTCGCCAAACGCGCCGGCGCAAAAAATGTCGGCTTCATCCACCACGCCCCAAGCCGCAGCGACGAAGAACTGGACAATATCGAAAAACAGGCGAAAGCCCAGTTCAGTGGGGCCTTCGCGGCCATGGACGGCCAGATCATCGAACTCTGACGCAGTCTGGCTCCGGCGAAGTCGAGCTGTCCGACCGCGTTTTCGAAACCCTGATTTCGACATCCCTTGCCATGCGGGCGTTCGAACACGCACAATTGACCGTTTCCGATGGATTGCTCCACGATATTGCCATGAGACGGCCTGCAATAAGGGTGCCACCACATACTACATGATGATTCTGCGCTGGATGACCACATGATGGGATTTGCATGATCCGTTTCTTTTCGGAAACCAATTTGAGACGCGCCCGGATTTTATCCGGCCTCATCATATTTGCTTTCGTATTTTCCCATCTTTTCAATCACTCCCTCGCACTCATCTCCATCGATACCGCCGAACGGGCGCGAAAATGGTTCAGCCTGATCTGGCTCAACCCCGTCAGCAGCCTGCTTTTTTATGGTTCGGTTCTAGTGCATGTCTGTCTTGTTCTGCGCTCGCTTTATCTGCGCAGAACGCTGCGCATGCCGCTCCGCGAAGCGCTTCAGGTCATATTCGGCCTGTCGATCCCGTTCCTGATCATCGGCCACGCCGTCAATATCCGCGTGTCGCATATGCTTTATGGCATCGATGTCGGCTATTATTCCGTCATCCGCAGGCTGTGGATCAACAACCCGATACAGGGCGCCTGGCAAAGCCTCGCCTTGATCGTGATCTGGGTCCACGGATGCATTGGCCTCTATTTCTGGCTGCGTTACCGGGACTGGTATCCGCGGATAGCCGGGCTGTTCATGACGGTGGCCGTGATGCTGCCGCTCCTGGCGCTGCTGGGCTTCAGCGATGCCGGCCGCTGGCTGGCGGAAATCGATGAAAAATATGCGCTTCCACCCGGACTTGCCGACAATACGATTCAAAAGGACGAGCTGCCACTGCAGCGGGAAATGGAAACACAGATCCGTTTCATCACCGGCACGGCGGAGACGTTGTTCGTCGGCGCGGTAATGCTGGTTTTCGCCATGCGTGGCGTACGCAGCTTTCGGCAACGATTGACGGCGATCGAAATCCGCTATGAACATGGCGCGCAGGCACATGTACCTGCCGGGCTCAGCATTCTGGAAGCCAGCCGCCTTGCGGGAATTCCGCATTACTCCGTCTGCGGCGGCAAAGGGCGCTGCTCAACCTGTCGCGTCAAGGTTCTGAACAGCAAAGGCCCGCTACCGCCACCGGGAGACATCGAGCAAACCACATTGCGGCGCATCCATGCCGATTCGGATGTCCGGCTCGGCTGTCAGCTACGCCCCACCAGCGATATTGATATCGCCCTTCTCGTTTCGCCGCCCCAGCAAAGCGACCTGCCGGCCGATGCACAACCGGCCCGCCCCGGCCGGGAAGAAGAAATCGCCATCCTCTTTTGCGATCTGCGCAACTTCACCACGCTTTCCGAAGCGAAGCTGCCCTATGATGTCGTCTTCCTTCTGAACCGCTATTTCACCATCGTCGGCCAGGCCGTAGAGCAGGCGGGAGGCCATCTCGACAAATTCATCGGCGATGGCGCCATGGCGCTTTTCGGACTTGGCGAGGACGCGGAGCATGCCTGCCGCAACGCCATGAAGGCGGCCGCGACCATATTGCGGGATATAGCAATTCTGAACGAGGGGCTGGAGAAACAATTCGCCGTCCGCCTGGAAGTCGTCGTCGGCATACATTCCGGTCCGAGCATCGTCGGCGTCATGGGATATGGCGCGGCCAAAACCCTGACGGCCATCGGCGATACCGTCAACGTGGCAAGCAGGCTCGAATCCAAGGCCAAAGAATTCGGCGCAGCCATCGTTGTTTCCGAACCGGCCATCATTCAGGCGGGACAGGAGATTGCCGATCTCAGAAGCGAAGAAATCGCCATTCGCGGCCGCAACTCGCAAATGAAGGTCTTCCTGCTCTCGAAAGAAGAGAGCGAACGCTATTTATGAGATAGCCCCGTCACACCTGTCGGGGCGTCCGATCTCAAATCTTGCGATAGAGAAAATAACGGTCCGTCGGCACGCTTGCCGGCACCGGCAGCGGCTTCAACATGGGATGATCCAGAGGCAGGCCGCTGACCGCAAGACCGCCTTTCGCCAGCATGCCCGCCGCAAGATCGGGCAACCATGTGAGGGTGACCGCATCCTTTTCCGGATAGCCCGTGCCGATATCGGCATGCACGAATGCTGCTTCCGAGCCGATGAAAGTCGGAGCGGTTTGCGATATTTCACCGATCACCAGATCCTCCTGCGCCGGAACGGAGGAGGCGTGCGCACCCATGGCCCTGTCGAAAGCGATGATGCGGCGGTTGGGGAACAGTTCCCGCAGGTGATTGAAGGTGCGCCCGTTGCCAAGGCCGATTTCCATAAGCGCGCCTTCACCCGGCATATCGAGATCGGCCGCGACATGGTTGAGGATATCGCGCTGCGCGGTCAGCCGGCGAATGAAACTATCGAGTCTGCTCATGTTATCAGGCCTTGATGATGTGTTTTGCGGCTATATCCCGACGCGCGAAAACATTGCGCGTGTCGATGATAAGCGGCGCCCATTCGCTTAGAGCGGCATAATCCACATTGTCATGATCGGTCGCAACGAGAACGGCGTCGAAAGCGCCGATCGCCTGCCTGTCCCACGGCACGGATTTCATGCCCATCAGGTGGCTATATTCCCGGGTTTTCGGGATTTCGGCCACGTGGGGATCGAAATAGGCCGCTTCGCCGCCACGCTCCTGAATAAGCTCGATGAGCTTCAGCGAGGGGCTTTCGCGAATATCCGGCACATTCTTTTTATAGGCGAGGCCGACGACCAGCACCTTCGAGCGGCTGAGCGCCTTGCCGGAATGAATATCGAGCGCCTCCGCGACCCGCCCGATGACGTGACGCGGCATGCCGGTATTGATCTCGCCGGCCAGTTCGATGAACCGCGTCGGCAATTCATATTCCCGCGACTTCCAGGTGAGGTAAAAAGGATCGATCGGTATGCAATGGCCGCCAAGGCCCGGACCGGGATAAAACGGCATGAAACCGAACGGCTTGGTCTTCGCCGCGTCGATCACTTCCCAGATGTCGATCCCCATCGCCTCGTAGACGACCTTGAGTTCGTTGACGAGCGCGATATTGACGGCGCGGAAGACGTTTTCGGTGATTTTGACCGCCTCGGCCGTGGCATTTGTCGAGACGGGGACGATCTTTTTGACCACCGAACCGTAAAATGCCGCCATCAGCTTTCCGGCCGCCTCGCCATCGCCAGCGACAACCTTCGGAATGGTCGAGGTCTCGAAATCGCGATTGCCGGGATCTTCCCGTTCGGGTGAAAAGCCGATGAAGAAATCGACGCCGGAGACGAGCCCCGTGCTTTCCAGAATGGTCTTCACCACCCCGTCAGTCGTGCCGGGATAGGTGGTCGATTCCAGAACCACGAGCTGGCCCTTGCGCAGATGGGCGGCAATATCGCGACAGGTCTTTTCGACATAAGAAAGGTCCGGCTCGCGATATTTCGTAAGCGGCGTGGGCACGCAGATGGCAACGACATCGCATTCGGCCAGCCTGGAGAAATCCGAGGTGGCGACAAAGCCGTCATCCTGTCGCGTACTCGCCAGCACCTCGTCGGAAACGGCCTCGATATAGCTGCGCCCGGTCTCGATCGCGGTAATTTTACCGGGATCGATATCGAAACCGACAACCTTGAAACCGCCCCTCGCGATCGTCATGGCAAGCGGCAGACCGACATAGCCGAGGCCGATCACCCCCGCTTTGGCGCTTCTGTTTTCAATGCTGGAAAGCAGGTTCCGGGAAATGTCTGGGGAAGTCAAAGCGTGTCACGCTCCGCGCATGTGCAAAAGATGCCTTTCAGTTGGGCAAGAATGACTGACCTGTCAAGGCTCGGGCCTTTCAAATTCCGGTTGACGCCCAAGCCACCGGCAACGCACAACCATCGCCATGAAGATCGCCTTTTATGCGCCGCTCAAATCACCCAACCATCCCGTTCCCTCCGGCGACCGGCTGATGGCCCGTTTGCTAATGACGGCGATCACGATGGGCGGTCACGATGTTTCCGTCGCTTCGGAACTGCGCAGCTTCCTGAAACAGCCGGATGACCCGGCAAGGGCCTTGCTCGCCGAGGAGGCCGAGCGCGAAATCGAGATCGTCACACGGCGCTGGCGACGGGATGGCGTGCCGGATCTCTGGTTTTGTTACCACCCCTATTACAAGGCTCCGGACTTGCTTGGACCGGAACTGAGCAAACGTTTCGACATCCCCTATGCCAGCGCCGAAGCGTCCTATTCGCCGAAACGGAATGGGATGGGATGGCAGGCGGTTCAGGATGGGTTGCTGGCCGCGTTGAACGCCGCCGCCATCAATATCTGCTTCACCGCACGGGATCGTGAAGGGCTTGTGCGGGCCTCGCCCGCCCTTCGCTGGGCCATGCTGCCGCCTTTCATCGATGCCGAGGCCTTTCTCAAGAACACGCCCCAGCCGACACCCGCAAGGCTCATCACCGTCGCCATGATGCGGGCGGGTGACAAGCTCGACAGCTATCGCGCCCTTTCCGAAGCGCTCGCCCTGTTGCCGCATGATCTCGACTGGACGCTGGATATCGTCGGCGACGGACCGGAACGCACGGCCGTACAGGCCATGTTCAGCGCGTTTCCCAACCACCGTCTCGTCTGGCACGGGGAAAAAACCGCGACCGAGATCGCAATGCTCCTTTCAAAAGCCTCTCTCTATGTCTGGCCGGGCCATGGCGAGGCTTATGGTCTCGCCTATCTCGAGGCGCAGGCTGCCGGCCTGCCCGTTGTGGCCGAAGAAGTGGCTGGCGTTCCCGAGGTGGTAAAATCCGGCGCCACAGGATTACTGACACCAGAAAATGATAGAGCCGCCTATGCCGACGCGATTAAAACCCTGCTCGGCGATGGCAGACAGCGCGAAGAACTGGCACGGGCGGCCCGGCAATTCGTGAGGAACGAACGGTCTCTGGAAAATGCCGCAAAAGAACTGAACCATATCCTGCTGCAAGCAAAGGCGCGAAAATCATGAGTCTGGAAAAACTCGTTGCGGCACTGGACGAATGCGGGCGGCGCGGCATATCCGCCGATCTCTGGCTCCGGGACGACGATGCGGTGGAGCCGACGCCCGCGCTCGACACGTTGCTCGATCTTTGCGGCGGCTTTTCCGCTCCGGTCACGCTCGCGGTCATCCCCGAGATGACGACCGATAAGCTCGCACGGCATCTGGATGCGTCGGACATTGCCCAGGTCGCCGTGCATGGCTGGTCCCATACGAATTATGCCGGCGAGAAGGAAAAGAAACAGGAACTCGGATCGCATCGCGATCCCGCTGTCGTTCTCGATGAATTGCAATCCGGACTGGATAAACTGCACGATCTGCATGGCGGGCGTTTGGTGCCGATGCTCGTGCCGCCGTGGAACCGCATAGATGCCGGTATCGTGAAGGCACTGGCGGGCCTCGGATATCGCGCCCTATCCGTTTTCGGCCCGGAGAAAAGCACCCCGCCGCCCTGCCTGAACACCCATGTCGATGTGATCGACTGGCACGGCAGCCGCGGTGGCCGCGACGACGACGTGCTCTTCGCGGAGACCGCCACCCGCATCTTGAGTGCCGCCGAAAACGGCGGCACGACCGGCATCCTCACCCACCATCTCGTCCATGACGACAATGTCTGGCGCTTTCTGAGACGGCTTTTCGAGGTGACCGCCGACCATCCCGCTGCCCGCTGGCGTTCTTCGAAAGACCTCGTCGACGACATCTCACCATGATTTCCAGGCGATCAGCAACCCGCTCGCTTCAGTGGAAAGTTTCCGCCTGACCGCTTCCACCGTTTCAAAGGGCGCGCGGTCGGGAAGGGACGCGGCAACGAACCCCGCCGGCGCGAGGCTGATACTTCCCGCCCGGGCGATGATGGTGAAGATCAAGGGGCCGGTCGACCACCAGGCAGGTGCGCGAGGCATGTCTTCGATAATCCCGGGAAAGGCATTCAGCATCCTGCTGAAAACCGGATGTCCGGCAGGCGCGGCGATGAAGGAATTGGCAAGCAGCATGCTGCCCTGCCCCGTGTCCCGCGGCGTTTTTTCGTCAAACACCGTCAGCCCCGCCAGAGGCAGGAATGTATCGAAACTCACATCGTCCCGCGCCGGATACCAGTCGCAATCGAGATAGATGCCGCCGAACCGCTCCAGCAGGATATAGCGGGCCACATCCACCGCGCCCGGATAATCGCCCTTGTCCAGCATTGTTTTGAAGACGCCGTTCGAAAACACGCCTTCCCGCTCAAGATCGGCCTCCCGCCAGAGCCGATAGTCGTAACCATGGTTGGAAGCGTGGGCGGCCCATGCCTCAACCGATACCGGCGGGGCTTTTTCCCCGATCCATATCTGGTGGATGAGCCTCGGCACATCTTCACGGCTTTTGACGCTGATCGTGCGACGTTCTTCCGTGGAAAACCGCGCATATTTCTCCAGCACCTGCGGGGGCGGAACAAGCGTATATTGATAACCGATCTTGGCGACCATATCGCCCTCGGCCTTGGCGAGGCGCAGCCGTGCCGCGTGCAGCCGGCGCGGCAGGCCGAGCACCGTTTGCTCACCCATCAGGTGGCCGTCCTTTGCTGCAACCAGCGATAAGAGAAGCGCGTTGGCTTCCGCATACTGGCCGCCATTTTGCAACTGCCGGGCCTTATCCAGCTGGGCATCGTAATATTTCTTGTCGGACATGGATCCTCATCCAGAAACGCTCGTTAACATATCGCCAAACAAAAGGCGTCAGGCAAGCCGTCGTGTTTCGGAAGCCGGCTTTGAATTCGCTAAACAATTCGATGTTTCAGAGGCATAGACAGACAACAAACCCTGCGATAACGTGGATTTAAGCCCTCCTGAGCAAATTGTCACAAGGCAACGATAAAGAGACGGCAAGGAACCCTTTGGCATGAGCGCAGGCGCAGATTTGCTCCGTATTGAAAATCTGCGGGTCTCGTTTTCTCTCATGGGCGGCACCATCGATGCCGTCAGGGGCGCGAGCCTTCGCATTCTTCCGGGAAAAGTCACTGCTCTCGTCGGCGAGTCCGGCTCCGGAAAATCCGTCATCGGCCAGACCATCATGGGCATCCATCCCAAGACGGCTCGCGTGAATGGCCGCGTGCTGTTCACCGATCCGGAAAATGCCGCGGCCGGCCCTGTCGATCTGCTACAACTGCCGAAGGACGGCCGGGAAATCCGTTCGATACGCGGAAATCGCATCGGCCTGATCTTTCAGGAGCCGATGACGTCTTTCTCGCCGCTGCACACCATCGGCAACCAGATCGACGAGGCGCTCAGGATTCACAGCATCCTGTCACCGGCCGAACGTGCGGAAAAAATGCATGAAACGCTCGACCTCGTGGGGTTTTCCAAACCCAAGAAGGTCGTGAACATGTATCCCTTCGAGCTGTCGGGCGGCATGCGCCAGCGCGCCATGATCGCCATGGCACTGATCTGTCGCCCGGCGCTGCTGATCGCCGACGAGCCGACGACGGCGCTCGACGTGACCATACAGGCGCAGATCCTCAAGCTGCTGCGTGATCTGCAGAGCCGTCTGAACATGAGCATGCTGCTCATCACCCACGATCTCGGCGTGGTGGCAAACATCGCCGATGAAGTTGCCGTGATCTATCAGGGCGAGATCATGGAGGCCGGTACGGTCGACGAGATTTTCAAGTCGCCGAGCCATCCCTATCTCAAGGGTCTGATGGCCGCCGTGCCGCATTTCGACATGAAGCCCGGCGAAAGGCTGAAGGCGCTTCGCGAAATCAACATTGACCACGAAAGCCTCGTGGGCAAAAAAAACGCCGCGGTGAACAAGACCCCCGGCCCGCTTCTGACCGTGGACAATATCAGCAAGACGTTCACGACCCGGAAGTCCAGCTGGTTCCGCAAAGGCGACTCCAATGCCACCAAAGCGGTCAACAGCGTCAGTTTTGAAATTCGCCGCGGAGAATGCCTCGGGCTGGTGGGTGAAAGCGGCAGCGGCAAAACCACCGTCAGCAAAATCCTCATGCGCGCCGTTCGCCCGGATGAAGGCTCGGTGACCTTTCACCGGCCTGAGGGCGACATCGACGTCCTCAATGCCAGGGACGGAGACCTGAAAGAGCTGCGGTCGAAGATACAGATGGTCTTCCAGGACCCGATATCGTCGCTGTCTCCACGCATGACCGTGGGCAACATCCTGAGCGAGCCGCTGGAAATCCACGGACGGGGCGATGCGAAATACCGCGCGGAGAAAGTGCGCAATCTCGTCAGGGCCATTGGGCTCGGAGAAAGCGCGCTCAACCGTTACCCGCACAGTTTCTCGGGCGGCCAAAGACAACGTATCGGCATCGCCAGGGCATTGGCGCTCGGTCCCGAACTTCTCATCTGCGACGAACCCGTTTCCGCCCTCGATGTCTCCGTGCAGGCGCAAATCCTCAATCTGCTGAAGGATTTGCAGCAGGATCTCGGGCTGACCTATCTCTTCATTTCGCATAATCTGGCGGTGGTGGACTATATGGCCGACCGCGTGGCGGTGATGTGCGAGGGCCGCATCGTGGAGCTGGCGCCGCGCGAAATCCTGATGCGCTCTCCGGTTCATCCCTATACGAAATCCCTGCTGGCGGCCGTGCCTTTCCCCGATCTCGACCGCCCGCTCGATTTCCGCACCATCGGCAAGATCAGCGCGACGGGCAAATTCGACTGGGGCAAACAGTTCCGCGACGAGGGTGATGGCGACATGATTTCCGCCGATCTCGGCGAAGGCCATTTCGTGCTCGCAAACGGCAATGCCGATATCCGGGAGCTTCGCCCTTGATCACGCGTCGCACCACCCTTGCCCTCTTGGCTTCCGTCTTCCTGCCGGCCTATGCGCGGGCCGCCTATACCGACCCCGCCTATTTCAAGGAAAAACGGGAAAAGGGTGAATTGCCCGACGTGGCCGAACGCCTGCCGAAAAACCCGCGCGTCATCGACATGAAAGCGCTTGGCCGCGAGCCGGGAAAACATGGCGGCTCGGTGCGTATGCTCATTGGCGGCCAGCGCGACATTCGCCTGATGCCGATCAGCAGCTATGCCCGCCTTGTCGGCTATGACGAGAAATTCGAGCTTCATCCGGATATTCTCGAAAGCTACGACGTTCAGGAAGAACGCATCTTCACCTTCAAGCTGCGCGAAGGCCACAAATGGTCCGACGGCAGCGACTTCACCTCCGAGGATTTCCGCTATTTCTGGGAGGACGTCGCCCTCAACAGGGAAATCCACAAGGGCGGCCCGCCGATCGAACTTCTGGTCAACAGCAAGCCGCCGCTTATCGAAGTCATCGACCGGCTGACCGTGCGCTACACCTGGAACGGTCCGAACCCGGATTTTCTGGCGAAGCTCGCAGCGGCCTCACCGGCCCGGCTGTTCCTGCCCGCCGCCTATATGAAACAGTTCCACGTCAAATATCAGACGGCGGAAAAGCTCGCCAAGCTGATCAAGAAAAACAAGACGGATGACTGGAGCGGGCTGCATATCAAGATGTCGCGGCAGGTGCGGCCCGAAAATCCCGATCTGCCGACGCTGGATGCCTGGCGCAACACCACCGCGCCGCCGGCCGAACAATTCGTCTTCGAGCGTAACCCCTATTATCACCGGGTCGACGAAAACGGCCTGCAACTGCCCTATCTTGATCGTTTCCTGCTCAACGTCACTTCGTCCGACATCATCTCGGCCAAGACGGCGTCGGGCGATAGCGATCTGCAATATTTCGGCCTCGATTTCGCCGATTACACCTTTCTGAAGGATGCCGAAAAGCGTTTTCCCCTGAAGGTGAACCTCTACAAGCGCTCTCAGGGTTCGCGCATCGCGCTGCTGCCCAATCTGAATTGTGCCGACCCGGTCTGGCGCAGCGCTTTTCAGGATGTGCGCGTGCGCCGGGCGCTATCGCTCGCGATAAACCGGCACGAAATCAACATGGTCTGCTTTTACGGGCTGGCCAAGGAAAGCGCCGATACCGTTCTGCCGGAAAGCCCGCTTTACCGGCAGGAATTTGCGGACGCCTGGAGCGCTTTCGACCGGGCGACGGCCAACAGGCTGCTCGATGAAGCCGGTCTCGACAAGCGCGACAATGCCGGCCTTCGGCTCCTGCCGGATGGCCGCCCGGCCTATATCATCGTCGAAACGACAGGCGAAAGCACGCTTGAAACCGACGTGATGGAACTGGTGACGGATCACTGGCGGCATATCGGCATTGCCGTTTCCGTCCGCCCCACCCAGCGCGATGTCTTCCGCAAGCGCGCCATGGGCGGCGAGGTGTTGATGTCGGTATGGATGGGCATGGATAACGGTGTACCGACGCCGGACATGCTGCCTTCCGGCCTCGCGCCCACCGGCGACGACCAGCTGCAATGGCCGGTCTGGGGCGTCCACTATCTTTCCGGCGGCCGCGAGGGCAAGGAGCCCGATCTGCCGGAGGCGGCGCATCTGCTCGATCTCCTGAAAAAATGGCGCAGAAGCGTCACCGAACAGGAGCGCGAAGCCATCTGGCTGGAAATGCTGGGGATCTATACGCAGCAGGTGTTTTCCATCGGCATCGTCAACGGCGCGCTGCAACCCGTCGTTCATGTCAAACGCATGCGAAATGTGCCGGACAAGGCGCTTTTCGGTTACGAGCCCACATCCTATCTCGGCGTCTATATGCCGGATAGCTTCTGGTATGACGGAGACGCCTGATATGCTGCGGTATATTTTAAAGCGCATCCTCGTCATGATCCCGACACTGATCCTGATCTCGATGCTGGTCTTCACCATCATCGAATTGCCGCCGGGCGATTATTTCGAAAGCTATGTCGCCGAGCTGCGCGCCATGGGCGAGACGGCGAACCTTGCCGAAATCGAGGAGCTGCGTGTCCGCTACGGTTTCGACCAGCCAGCCCCGATCCGCTATTTCCGCTGGGCGACCGGCATGCTGGTCGGCGATTTCGGTTATTCCTTCGAATATCAGCTGCCGGTCAGCGATGTGGTGGGAGACCGCCTGTGGCTGACGGTTCTGGTCTCCTTCGTCACCATCATCGTCACCTGGCTTATCGCCTTCCCGATCGGCATCTACTCCGCCACGCATAAATACAGCTGGGGCGATTACGGGCTCACCTTTCTCGGCCTGCTCGGCATCGCCATTCCCAACTTCATGCTGGCGCTGATCCTGATGTATTTCGCCAATATCTGGTTCGGCATCTCCATCGGCCATCTGATGGATCGGGAATATCTGAACCAGGCGATGAGCTGGGCGAAGTTCAAGTCGATCCTCGAACACATCTGGATCCCCGTCCTCATCATCGGAACGGCGGGCACCGCCGGCATGATCCGCCGTCTGCGCGCCAACCTGCTCGATGAATTGCAGAAACAATATGTGGTCACCGCCCGCGCCAAGGGGCTGCACCCCTTCAAGGTGCTCACCAAATATCCGCTGCGCATGGCGCTGAATTTCTTCATCTCGGACATCGGCTCGATCCTGCCCGCCATCATCTCCGGCGCGGAAATCACCGCCGTCGTGCTGTCGCTCGAAACCACCGGTCCCATGCTCATCAGGGCGTTGCAGAGCCAGGATATGTATCTGGCCGGTTCGTTCCTGATGTTCCTCGCATTCCTGACGGTGATCGGCGTTCTGGTGTCGGATATCGCCCTTGCCATACTCGACCCGCGAATCCGCTTCGGAGGTGGTAACGTCAAATGACTTCATCCATTCCGAAACCCGGCGAAGCGCTGCCCCATTATGTCTCGACCGCGCCCTTCGACCCGTCGCTGATCGAACCCAACACATCCGGAATGGCGGCCTTCAGCAAGGCCTCACAGCTGCGCCTCATGTGGTGGCAGTTCCGTCAGCACAAGATCGCGGTGTGGTCCGGCGCCTTTCTGGTGGTGCTGTATCTTTCGATCCTGATCAGCGAATTCCTCGCACCCTATAATCTCCACACCCGCAATATCGAGCATATCTACGCGCCGCCGCAGGCCATCCACCTGTTCAATGACGGAAAATTTGTCGGCCCCTTCGTTTATGGCCGGGAAATGACGCTCGACATGGACAATCTGAGACGGGTCTACCGAGATGTGCCGACGGATATCCAGCCACTGCGTTTCTTCTGCAAGGGCGATACCTATCGCTTCTGGGGCATGTTCGAGGGCAGAACCCATCTCGTCTGCCCGGCGGAGGGTGGTGAATTGTTCCTGCTCGGCACGGATCGTCTCGGCCGTGACGTGCTGTCCCGCATCATCTATGGCGCGCGCATTTCGCTGACCATCGGCCTTCTCGGCGTCGCCATGAGCTTCGTTCTCGGCATTGTGATCGGCGGTCTGGCGGGTTATCGCGGCGGCACATTCGATCTGATTGTCCAGCGTATCATCGAGGTCCTGCAATCCATCCCGAGCATTCCGCTCTGGCTGGCGCTTGCGGCGATCATGCCGGTGACCTGGAGCCCCATCCTCGTCTATCTCGGCATCACCATCATTCTCGGCATGCTGGACTGGACGGGCCTTGCACGCGCCGTGCGCTCGAAACTTCTGGCGCTTCGCGAAGAAGACTATGTTTTGTCTGCACAATTAATGGGTGCCAGCACGCCGCGCATCATCGGCAGGCACCTTATTCCCGGCTTCATGTCGCACTTGATCGCATCGGCCACCCTGACGATCCCCGGCATGATTCTCGGCGAAACCGCGCTGAGCTTCCTCGGCCTCGGTCTCAGGCCGCCGATCACAAGTTGGGGAATTCTGCTCACGGAAGCGCGCAGCGTCAGCGTCATTGCGCTATATCCATGGCTTCTCATCCCGACGATCCCGGTCGTTCTCGTCATTCTGGCCTTTAATTTCTTCGGTGACGGACTACGTGATGCTGCGGATCCCTTCAGATAAAATGGAACACCCTTTGATAAACTGCCCTTCCACCATCGCCTTTTTTGTGAAAGGCAAAAAGAGGTGTGGCCCATGACCTCCCGTTTGAACGACGCGCGTATCCTCATGTACAGCCACGATTCCTTCGGCCTCGGGCATCTGCGGCGTTGTCGCACCATCGCGCATGCTCTGGTGGAGGATTATCGCGGCCTCAACGTCCTCATCATTTCAGGCGCGACGATTGCCGGCGCTTTCGATTACCGCGCCCGCGTCGATTTCGTGAAAATCCCGAGCGTTATCAAGCTGCGCAACGGCGAATATACGTCCATGGACAGGCATATCGATCTTCAGGAAACGCTGAAGATGCGCCGCTCCATCATCTACCACACCGCCGAAAGCTTCCAGCCGGATATCTTCATCGTCGACAAGGAACCCATGGGCCTGCGCGGCGAGGTGGAGGAAACGCTCGCCTATCTCAAGGGACACGGCACCAAGCTCGTCATCGGCCTGCGCGACGTCATGGATGCGCCGCAGCTGCTCGAAGCGGAGTGGAAGCGCAACAATGTCATGACCAAGATCGGCCAGTTCTATGACCACGTCTGGATTTATGGCCCACCCGATTTCCACGATCCGCTGACGGGGCTCGACGTTCCGCACACCGTGCGCGACAAGATGGATTTCGTCGGTTTCCTGCAAAGATCCAAGACGCAGGCCGAGACCGTATCGCATCGGCCGGAAGGCGATTACCTTCTCGTCACCACCGGCGGTGGCGGCGATGGCAGCGAATTGATCGACGACGTCATCAACGCCTATCGCCATGACAGCGAACTGACGCACAAGGCGCTGGTGGTGCTCGGCCCCTATATGCCGGCGGATCAACGCCAGCGCTTCATGAGCAGCGTTGCCGATATTCCGCATATCGAAATCATCGAATTCGACAACCGCATGGAAGATCTCGTTGCCGGCGCGCAGGCCGTCGTCTCCATGGGCGGATACAACACCGTCTGCGAGATATTGTCCTTCGACAAACCCGCCCTCGTCGTGCCGCGCACGGTGCCGCGCGAAGAGCAGCTTATCCGCGCCAGCCGCGCCTCGGAGCTTGGCCTTTTCGACATGCTTCTGCCGGAAGATGCCGAAAACCCGGCAAAAATGGCGGCTGCTCTGAAAGCGCTGCCGAACCGCGCACGGCCTTCCGTCAATGCGCGCGGGTTGAAGCTGGACGGTCTGGAAAACATATCGCGCCGGATAGCCGAATGGCTGCCGCCCGAGGGCGACAAGGCGCCGATCACGCTGACTGCGTGACCGGTTCCCCGACAAACACCGCTTCAAAAGAGACACGCGCAACGTGACCGATACAAAAAAAATCGTGGTGCTCCTCAAGGGCTATCCGCGCCTGTCCGAGACTTTCATCGCCCAGGAGCTTCTGGGGCTGGAGAAAGCCGGACTGAAACTCGAACTCATGTCGATGCGCCGGCCCACGGACAAGAAGCGCCACCCCGTTCACGATGAAATCCGCGCGCCCGTCACATATCTGCCGGAATATCTGCACGAGGAACCGCTGCGGGTTTTGAAGGCGCTTTGGGCCTGCCGCAGGAAGCCGGGCTTCACCAAGGCGCTCCGCCGCTTTTTCAGCGATCTGCCACATGATCTCAGCCGCAATCGCTTCCGCCGTTTCGGGCAGGCCGCCGTGCTAGCTCACGAATGGCCGGCGGATGCCGAATGGCTGCATGTCCATTTCATCCATACGCCCGCCTCGGTCGCCGCCTATACCCACCTCATCACCGGCACGCCCTGGACGATTTCGGCCCACGCCAAGGACATCTGGACCTCGAACGACCGCGACCTTGCCGCCAAGCTGCAAAGCGCCCGCTGGGCCGTGACATGCACTGCCGGCGGCTTTCGGCATCTGCAGACCCTTTCCGGGGCCGGGCAGAATGTGCATCTGAGTTATCATGGCCTCGATCTCACCCGTTTCCCGCATTTCGACACGCCACGACCGGCAAGAGATGGTTCAGATGCCGATGATCCGGTAAGGATTTTGAGCGTCGGCCGGGCGGTCAAGAAAAAGGGCATCGATATTCTCCTGCGTGCGCTCGCCTCGCTGCCGCAGGATATCCATTGGCGTTTCACCCATATCGGCGGCGGCGATGAACTGGCCTCCCTGAAGAAACTTGCAGACGAACTCGGCGTCGCCGACAGGATCGTCTGGACCGGCGCCATGGACCAGAAGCAGGTGCTGGAGAACTACCGGGAAGCGGACCTCTTCGCCCTTGCCTGCCGCATCACCAGCGATGGCGACCGCGACGGCCTGCCAAATGTGCTGGTCGAGGCCGCGAGCCAGGCGCTGACCTGCATCTCCACCAATATTTCCGGTATTCCGGAGTTCTTCGTCAGTGGTGAAAACGGCCTGCTGACGGAACCGGAAAATCCGGCCGCCTTCGCAGAGGCCCTGCGCACGGCCATCACCGATCCGCAATTGCGCCAGCGTCTTGGCAGTGCCGCCGAAAACCGTGTGCGCACCGCCTTCGACCATCGCACCAGCATTGTCGAGCTGAAGGCCCTGTTCGAGACCGAGTGGGAAAAAACGCCATGACCGATACGGAAAAACGCCCCTGCGTCTTCTTCTACGTCCAGCACCTTCTCGGCATCGGCCATATCGCCCGCGCCAGCCGCATTGCCAACGCCCTT
This sequence comes from Agrobacterium sp. 22-214-1, assembly GCF_053522465.1. Classification (NCBI taxonomy): domain Bacteria; kingdom Pseudomonadati; phylum Pseudomonadota; class Alphaproteobacteria; order Hyphomicrobiales; family Rhizobiaceae; genus Agrobacterium; species Agrobacterium sp. 22-214-1. The sequence continues at coordinate 50,773 of NZ_JBNWCK010000005.1, forward strand.
CAGGCGAAAGGTTTCGATGTCGTGCTGGTCACGGGCGGCACGCCGGTTCCGGGCTTTCCGGGCGAGGGCATCCGCCATGTCGAATTGCCGCCCATCGCCGTCAGCGATGGCAGCTTTGCCGGCCTGGTCGACAGTTCCGGCAAACCGGTGGACGACGACTTCAAGAGGCTGAGAACCGATATGCTGATCGGCGCCTATCACGGCGCAAAACCCGATATCGTTATCATCGAGGCCTTCCCCTTCGGTCGCAGGCAGGTGCGTTTCGAATTGTTGCCGCTTCTCGATGAGATAGAAGACAGCGAACCACGCCCGCTCGTCATGGCGTCGCTGCGCGATATCTTGCAGGAAAAGACCAAACCGGGCCGGGACGAAGAGACCGTTTCACTGGTGAAGAAACATTTCGATGCGGTGCTCGTCCATGGCGATCCGGATTTCGCCCGGCTGGAAGACACGTTTCCCCTCGCAGGCGAGATCAGCCAGCGCATCGTCTATACCGGCCTCGTCGCCCCCCTTCCGCCCCCGGAACCGGCGGAAAAATTCGATATCGTGGTTTCCGCAGGCGGCGGCGCCGTTGGGGCCGCACTTGTCCGGGCTGCTCTCGAGGCTGCCCCCCTGCTGGATGGCATCAAGAACTGGTGCCTCGTGACCGGTCCCAACATGCCGCAGGCGGATTTCGATGCGATCTCGGCGCGGGCGGCGGGCAATGTGTCCGTCTTCCGTTTCCGCAAGGATTTCGCAAGTTTGCTCGCCGGCGCACGGCTTTCGATTTCACAGGCCGGTTACAACACCGTCTGCGATATTCTTCAGGCAAAATGCCGCTCGCTTCTGATCCCCTTCGCAGCCGGGGGCGAAACCGAACAGAGCGCCCGCGCCGAACGGCTGGCACGGCTGGGGCTGGCGCATGTGCTGGAGGAGAAGGATATTTCAGCGCAAGCGATGGCCGATGCCATCAAGGCGGCATTGTCCCTGCCGGCACCCGGCGCGATCACGCTCGATCTCGATGGCGCGGCCGGAACGGCTAGAGCGCTACGCCGTCTTTACGATGAGCGGTGAGGATTGTCTTCAACTCGCGAACCGCCGCCTCATCGGTAACCTTGCGCCCTGCGCCCGTGAAACCGAGCTTCGCCACCCTGCTTTCCGGATCAAAGGATGGAACGGCGGAACAGGATGCATGGATTTCCGTGATCGGAAAGCGATCCAGCAAGGTCTGAACGCTCTGCGGACGCACGCCGGCACCGGGCATGATGACGATCCGACCTGCGGCCATCTCGGATAGGTGTGCCAGGGCCTCAATCCCCTCAAGCGCCGAACGCGCGCCGCCGGAAGTGAGAATTCTTGGAAACCCCAACGCGATGGCGGCTTCCAGCGCCTCGTCCATGTCAGGCACGACATCGAAAGCCCGGTGCAGCGTGACATCCAGCCCGTCGGCATGACTGCGCAGTTCTTCAAGCAAGCCGATATCGAGTGAACCATCGCCACGCGATGCGCCGAGCACCACGCCGGAAAGACCGGCTGCCCTTGCCGCATCAATGTCGCGTTTCATCACATCCGCTTCGTCGTGCGTGAAGACGAAATCACCGGCGCGCGGCCTGATCATGACGCTCACCGGTACCCCGCAGGACGCAGCGCGCTGCATGAAACCCGCCGATGGCGTTACACCGCCGCCCGAAAGCGCCGCGCAGAGCTCGATCCGATCGGCTCCGCCGCTGACCGCCGCTTCCAGACCGGCGACATCGTCCACGCAAATTTCGAGAATCATCGTAACCTCTTTCATTTGAGTGGCCGTTACCTGCGGCGGCCCTTTCCATCAAGCGCGTAAAGCATATAAACGCCGCCGAGCCCTACGATCGCCCCCAATATGGAGGTTCCCGAATAGCTGGAGACAAGGGTTCCAACGGCAAAAATCAACGCGCCCAGACCAGCGCCGAGGAAGATGTTGACGGCGATCAGCGAGCTTCCGAGTCCCGGCCGGTCCGCGATCAGTTCCTGCAGATAGGTAATTGGAATGCTGATGATCGCGGCAGCACCCAGCGCACTGATGACCGTTTGGGCGTAGATATGCCACGGCGCTGAAGCAAGCCCCTGCAGAATGAGATAGATGGCGTAAAGCCCCGCTCCCGCCGCAAGTGTCAGCGTCTGCGGAACCTTCTTCTCGATCCAGCCCCACAGGAGAATGAAGACGATTTCCAGCGCAGCGACGATACCCGCAACAATGCCGATATCCGCCACCGTGCCCTTGGCCTGTCCGGTTATGATGAGCGAGCGCACGGAATCGTTGAGATGCAGCATCGAGCAGATGAGCGCAATCGCGATGATCCGCAGCAGCACCCGCCGCGATCCGATTTCCGCAAGCGAGGCGCGCAGGCCGAACCGCGCTTCGGTATTCGCCGAAGCCGGCGTGGCGGCGCGTGGCAGACAGAAGGCGACGAGCAGAAAGCAGACAAGCGCGCAGATGCCCGAAAACAGGAATGCCATCAGCATATTGCCGGAATTCACCAGAAAAACACCGACAATGCCCGGCACCAGCACCCAGGAAAGCGAGATGGTTGCCCGCATGATCGAATTCACCGCGATCATCTCACCCGTCGAAAGGTTACGCGCGTCGGCGCGCACATGGGCGAAGATCAACGAATTCATCGCTCCGAAAATCGGCAGAAGCACCAGCTTTGCGGCGACGAAGGCGGTGGCGTTGCCGGCCAGATAGACCAGCAGATAACCGCTGACACCGAAGAGCGCGATATAGAGCATTGGCTTGCGATATTCACCCAGCCTGTCTGCGACAATGCCCATCAACACGCTGGCGCTGACATTGATGACGGCGGCAAATAGCATCAACAGCGAATAGACGCTGTTGCTCAGCCCGATTTCGCGAATGCCGATGACCGCCTGATAGGGGGCGGTCGCCGCATTCGAAAACCCGAAGAACAGGATGGCGAGCGCTCCGATGCGGATCGACGGATTGTTGATGACGATGGAAAGAGCCGACGGCATGGATATTCGCCTGAGATGATCCGGCACCGCCGGATCGCTGGGTAAAAGCTACCGAACCGCTGTCATCGCCAGCGGGCCGAAAGGATGGGCTGAGGGGTATAATCGAAATGCGGCTTCCATGGGTAAAAATCGCCGTCCCGGCGGCGATTGGGAAGTTTTTCGATATCCTGATTGATGACCCCTTCCGTCAGCGCCATGAGGTTGGGATTGGCGATAGGCGCAAGCTCCGGTGAAAGATAACCGGACTTGACGACCAGCAGCCGCGCCTCCTTCGGATTAAAGCCGAGACGGGTGAAATCGGAAATCATGTGATAAGGCCTGCGCCGCGCCGCCAGAATGACCGTGATGCCGCCGATGGCGACCACTGCCTGCCGCTGGTCAGCAGCACCGGGATCGTCCAGTTTCACAACATGGGCCTCGACGGTCACGGACGGGCTCTGCGGATCGAGACTGCCGCCGATCTTCAGGGAAAGCGCGGCACCTTCGCCGGCCGCAAAACTGGCTTCGACCGCCGGCCTGTCGGTGATGCCGCCCAGCAACGCGCCCTGCCAGTTGCGCGCAATCAGCGCAGCGAGAACATCGGCGCGATCGCCAACCCCACCGCCGGTCGGGTTATCGCCGGAGTCGGCCAAGATGATCGGCCGCGTTGCCGTGTTTTCGGCGATATCCAGAATAGCCTCGAGCGGCTCTGTCACGGGGCCGAAACGAAAATCCTGCCGGGCATTCCAGTAGGATTGCGCGATCTCGGTCGCGACTGCCTGTGCGGCCACTTTGTCCGTTCCCGTCACCACCGCACAGGCCGTCGCCCGGGGTTCGTCCGCCCAGACGTAGCCGATCATGAAATTCGCATCCCAAATGCCGGGCCGCGCATCGTGATCCGGCAGAACGGCATAAAGGCTTTTGGTGGGTTCGTCTTCTGTGGATGTCTTCTCACCCGGCAGCAGAACGGGGATTTTCGCCCAGGCGACGCCGGGCTTTTCGCCCGTCTTCAGGGCCTTCAGCAGCATCGTCCACGCCCGCACCATCGTCTCGCGCACATCGATATGCGGCGCAGTTCGATAGCCGGCAAATATGTCGAGCTGATCGATGATCGTCTGGCTGACATTGCCATGCAAGTCATAGCTCGCAGAGACCACGACATTCGGCCCGACGACGGCGCGGGCGCTTGAAATCCAGTCACCTTCCGCATCGTCCATGCCTTCGACATTCATCGCGCCATGCATGGCGAGATAAAGCCCGTCCAGCGGCGGGCAGGCCTTAAGGCGTTCGAGAAACTCCGCCTTGAACGTCTCATAGGCCACACGCGACACCGGGCCGCCCGGCACCGCCCGCGCATGCAGAAGCGGCAACACGTCCGCCCCGCCTTCACCGAGGAAATTGAAATACTCGGCCTCCAGCAGTTCCGCGCCGCGAAAGACGCGAAAATCCTGCTCGCCCATCAGCACCGGCGAATAGGTGCTGCATTCGGTATGAATTCCACCCACGGCAATACGCATGTCGCCTTCCTCAATAAACCGGGTTCAAGGGGACGATGGCCGCAAAACGCAGCCAGTCCTTTTGCGCCTTTGGCGTCCACGCCGCCTCGGCAATCGCCGGCAGACGGGGGAAAACCAGATGGTTGAAATAGGCGCGATTGAGGAAATGTTCGGACCAGATGCAGGCCTGAACGCCCTTCATCCGCTCCTTCAACTCTTCGGGAAATTCGCCGACAGCCTCATAGGCATAAGTATGCGAAGGCGGAACGGTGCCGGCCCAGCTTGCGCCCGGCTCCTGCCATGCTTCATCCTGCACCATGTCGAGATAATAGGCCTGACCCGGCGTCATCACCACGTCATAGCCCTGCTTTGCAAGCTCAAGCCCGACTTCCGGCTTCTGCCACGCCATCAGCAACGTTCCGGCGGGATCGACACCGCCGCCGTGGGAAACCTCGTCCCAGCCGGCAAGCTGGCGACCGCGCTCATGCAGCATCCCCTGAATGCGCTTCATGAAATAGGACTGGATGCCGAAGGTGCCGTCGAGCCCCTCCTTTTCCATCAGCGCCTTGGCAAGCGGCGAGGCCAGCCATGACCCATCCGCAACCTCATCGCCGCCGATATGGATCAGCCGCGACGGGAACAGCTCCACCATCTCGTCGAATATCTTGCCGAGGAATTCATAGGTCGGCTCGATGGCCGGGTTGAGCGCATTGTTCGGATATCCCTGTACCGAGCGGTAGCTGTCCGGCGCTTCCTGCCCGTCCGTCAGCTCCGGATAGGCCACGAGAGCCGCCGTGCTGTGGCCCGGAATATCGACTTCCGGCACGATTTCGACGTTCAATGCCGCCGCATGCGCGACGACCATGCGCACCTCATCCTGCGTGTAATAGCCCGACACCGGCTCAGCCCCGTTACCGAGCTGCGGCAGAAGCGGCGCATCCGGACCGCGCGTGGCGCCAACGGTGGTCAGCAGCGGATAGGCCTTGATTTCGAGCCGCCATGCCTCGTCATCCGTCAGGTGCCAATGGAAGCGGTTCATGCGCAGCCATGCGAGAATATCGATAAGCCTCAGGACATCGCCTGTCTGATAGAATTGCCGGGAGACATCGAGATGGCAGCCGCGCCAGCTATAACGCGGCGCATCGCTGATAGTGCCGGAGGCCGGGAAGCGGAATTGGGGATCGATGCGCGCGCCATGCAGCAGCTGCGCCAGAACCGTCAGGCCATATTGCAGACCGGCAGCGGCCGAATATTCCACAACCACCGCTTCTTTTGAGAAAGTGAGGCGATAACCTTCCGCTTCCAGCCCGCTATGCCGCTTGAAACGAAGCGGTTTTCCCTCATGAACCGGCGCAAGGCTGAAGGGCACGTGCCCGACGGCAAAGAGCCTGCGGAACAGCGAAAGCACGGTTTCCACCGCAAGCACTTCTTCTGCACCCGCATCTTCCGCCGGGAAGAGCGCGACGGGAAAACCCTCGCCCGGTTCGGCGTCGATTTCAGCGGGCCAGGGCTGGATGGAAAAGGGCAGATCGAGCTTGCCTTCGGGAAGCAGCACCGGTGCCGGCTCGCTGTGACGCCCATCCAGCATCAGGTCACCGACATCGACGGCGCGATGCGTTCCGTCGGCAAGGCTGACATAGGCGGATTTCGCGCCATCCGTGCGATGCCGGGCCGGTCGTAGCAGGCCATCGACGGTGAAGCGCCAGGATTTCCCCGGCTCGAGCACGAAGCCCGACGGCGGTGCAAACTCATGGAAATTGGCGTTGCGGCGCAGATAAACGGCATTGTCGCAAGCGGGCTTGTCTACCGTCCGCGTCAACGACGTGTAGACGATGCGAAAATCCTTCAACGGCTCGCGGGAAAGATTGACCAGGGTAAAGGTAAAACCGCCCGAGGCGGAATCTTTGAGCGGATGCCAGGAATTTTCGAGACGATAATGTGCGAGCGCCATGATGCTCCCCTTTATTGCGCATTGAGCCCTCAGGAGGGCTTCGGTCAGTAATGTTCGGATTGCGAGAAGGTCCGGGCCAGCGGCGCCTGCCCCGCCGTCAGTCCGCAATCGACCGGCAGGCACACGCCGCTGATCGCCTCCGCCTGCGGGCCGGCCAGAAAGGCGACGGCGTTGGCCACATCTTCGGGCCTCACGATGCGTTGCAACGGATACCAGTGCTTCGCCTCTTCGAAGACCTGAGGATTGGCGGCGGCCCGCGCCTCCCATGCCTGGGTGCGCACGGTGCCCGGCGCAACGGCGTTGGAACGTATGCCGAATTTGCCGTATTCCACGGCGATCAGCTTGGTCAGATGGATCAGCCCGGCCTTCGCCGCGCTATAGGCCGGATGGCCGAACACCGCCATGCCGTTCACGGACGTGATATTGACCACCGACCCCTGGGTTCGCTTCAGCGCCTCTTCGAAAGCCCTGAAGCAGAGAAACGGCGCTTCCAGATTGAGGGCATTGTCCCTGCGCCATATATCGGCAGTCGTGTCGTGCAGGCTGACCGCTCTTGCCGCGCCCGCATTGTTGACGAGGGTTACAACATCGCCCAGCTCCGCAACCTCGGCAGCAAGCCTTTCAAGGTCCTGCGGATCTGTAACATCGCAGGTTTTCGCAACGAAGCGGGGACTGGAAAGCAGGGATAGCGCGCTCGAAAGGGCGCCGGGGTCGATATCGACCAACACGACCTTTGCATGGCTTTCAGCGAGCGCCGTGGCAATTGCCCGGCCAATATCACCTGCCGCGCCGGTAACGACGGCGAGCTGGTCTTTCCTGTCCTTCATCTCCTACAACTCCCTTGAAGCTTTCCGACCCGCCACAAAGCGGGTCTCAGGCAAAGCAGCCTGTGTTTTTCGTCAGCCCGCCTCAGTCACCGAGCAATTGCTTGTCATCCGGGTCACGATGTTCCACGAGCTGCTGCTTGATATGACGTAACGTCACCATCGATCGTTGCCGTTGATGATAGGCAGCAAGCGTCGCCAGAACATCGACGGCGGCCAGATAGGGGTAGCGCGATGAGGTGGGGCGGAAGATATTGTTTCCCTCGGGCACATTGACGGCCACCACCATGTCGGCAGCCGCGGCAACAGGCGTGTCGCTCTGGGTAAGCGCAATGGTGGTGACCCCCATTTCCCGCGCCAGCCTGAAACATTTCACCAGTTCCATGTTGCGGCCGGAAAAGGACGAACCGATGATGACATCTTCCTTGCGCGCCGCAGCCGTCATCATCAGCTGCATGCTGTGATCGGCACTGGTCGAAACACGCAGGCCCAGGCGGAACAGCCGGTTCTGGATTTCCGAAGCGATCATCGAGGAATTGCCGCCTGCGCCGAAGGCATAGATCATGCCGCTATTGGCGATCCTGCTCGCCGCTTCATCGGCAAGGGCGGGATCGAGCGTCCTATGCAACAGGAAAAGCGCTTCCTGCGCCTTGGCGAGCACCTCTTCCGCAACATCCGAAGGACCCGTGCTGGAGGGTTCGGAGGTGAGGTATCGGATACCCACATAGGCCGTCTTGGCGAGGCTGACCTTGAAATCCGAAAAGCTCTGGCACCCCAGCCGACGGCAAAACCGCGTCACGGTCGGTGGAGACACTTCGGCGCGGGCCGCCAGCTCGATGATCGAGGCATTGACGGCGAATTCGAAGTCCGAAACCAGAATATCGGCAATCCGCCGCTCCGACTGCGAGAATTGTCCCCTGTCTTCCTGTATTCTTGCGAAAATATCCATGTTCACCGGTCTCCGTTCCGCCAAAACTTAAGGCTTGGCCCCGTTTCCGATGCACCCTAAGAAAGCGCGCCCGTCAACCGCATAGATCCATGAATCGAGGATGTTTCGTCTTGCTGACGACACCACGCACACCTTTGATTTGAAAATTATTTTCTCTGTTGATCGAGAGATGAGCATATGCCAACAATCAACACCAGAGAAATCTCCAAATCTTGAAAATAATTTCAATAATGGACCCAAACCATGCGTGATCCCTTCAAAAACCCCTTTCCCGAAACAGACATCGCCCGCCATTCCATCTGGGAGATGCTGGTAACGCGGGACATCGACGCTTTTCTGGCCGCCGACTGGTCGAAGGTCGCGGATGATTTCGTCGAGGACGGCTTTCTCGGCATCAACGCCAACCGGGATACGAACCCGGACAATTGGCGCATGTCCTTCCCTTCTCTCAGCGCCTATCGCGACGAGTGGCTGCGGCAAGCGCAGGATTTTCAAACCCAGCAATTCGCAGAGGACCCGCGCGATGCGATCTTTGCGACCACCACGCTGGAAAAAATCGAAGTGGAAGGTGAGACCGCGCTGGTGCGCAAGAAGTTCGACGGTGGGCTTCGCAAGGCCGATGGCAGCTTCGACGTCATGAAATGGCAGACACTCTATTATTGCCGGCTGCATCAGGGACGCTGGAAGATCAGCGGTTTCACCGGCTACATGCCCAACCCCATGCCGTGATCCAGAAGACATCTGGAAAAGCTTTGCACGCCGGGCCGAAAGCCCGGCGTTGTTTTTTCGTCTGGAAGGGGCGGAAAAATGCTGCCGGGGACGGATCGCGTCAGGAACAGCCGGGCATGGAAAAACAGATAACATGGCCCGGCTCCTGCGCCTTACTGGATCAACTTGAGGACTGAAAGATCGACGCGCCGCTCCAGCGCAATGCCGCTTTCGTCAAACAGATGGCAATCCGATGCCTTGATGCCGGTGACGATGGGCTCGTCCACGACCACAGGTGCGGAGCCGGAAAGCAGCGCGCAATAATTCTCACCCGTCGGCGCGACGCCATAGGCGATGGTATTGACCCCGAGCCGCTCGATCACGCTGGGCGCGACCGTGACATTGAGGTCGGCCGTTTCGAGGCCGGTATGTTCCGGGCGGATGCCGAGCGTCAGCTGCGTGCCTTCAAGACCGGCGCGGGGCTCCACCGGCACGGTGATCGTCTGGCCCTCATATTCCACCGTCACACCCTCGGCGCTGACGGATTTGCACGTGACCTTCAGGAAATTCATTTTCGGGTTGCCGATGAAACCTGCCACGAAGAGGTTAGCCGGCTTGTGATAAAGCTCGAGCGGCGCACCGACCTGGGCGATTTCGCCGGCATTCAGCACCACGATACGGTCGGCCATGGTCATGGCTTCCACCTGATCGTGGGTGACATAGATCATCGTCGCCTTCAGCGTCCGGTGAAGATTGGTGAGTTCGATGCGCATATCGGCGCGAAGTGCTGCATCGAGGTTGGAAAGCGGCTCGTCGAACAGGAATATCTTCGGTTCGCGAACGATGGCGCGGCCGATCGCCACGCGCTGGCGCTGACCGCCGGACAACATGCCGGGGCGCTGCTGCAGACGCTGATCGAGCTGGAGAATCTTGGCGACGCCCTCCACCTTCTGCTTGATCTTGTCCTCCTCCATCTTCTCGACGCGCAGCGGAAAAGCGATGTTTTCAAAAACCGTCATATGCGGATAGAGCGCATAGGACTGGAACACCATGGCGATGCCGCGTTTGACCGGCGGCAAGTCATTGACCTTCACGCCATTGATGACGACGTCGCCAGCGGAAATATCCTCAAGGCCGGCGATCATGCGCAGCAATGTGGATTTGCCGCATCCCGAGGGGCCGACAAAAACGACGAACTCGCCATCCCTGATGTCGAGCTGAACGCCCTTGATGACTTCGAAATGTCCATAGTTCTTGCGGACGTTGTTGAGATAAAGCTGACCCAAGACTTGCCTCTCCCGTCAGCGGCCGACATCTGGCCACGTTCAGAGATGTTCCGAAACAGGGGCAAAGCCACACCGGATCGGAACCGTTGAAAACAGGGGAAAGAGCATCCCGGAAGACGCAGGGCATTCCCACGGCGAAACTTGCCGGATGCGGACGGCCAGCGCCCGCATCCGTGCTCATGAAAGATTATTTATACTGCTCGAGAGCCGAAGCCGCTTTCTTCGCGGCATCTTCCGGGGTTGCCTTGCCAGTGACGACAGACTGCACCATCTCGATCATCGTGTCCTGGAAACCCTTGTAGTCCGTGAAGAGCGGCTCGGGACCGCCATAGGCGATACCGTCGATCAGCGGCTTCCAGAAGGGATCCTTGGCGATGAATTCATCGACCTTCGGCGACGGACGCAGCGGGGTGAGGCCCGCGCCGCCCTGCAGTTCGTATTCGCCCTGCGGACCGGGAGAGGTGATGAATTTGGCGAATTCGGTCGCCTTTTCTTCCACGCCGGTTCCCTTGAAGATCGCAAGGCTGTCGGTGATGAGCAGCGTGCCGGGACCCTTTGCTTCCGGACCGAGCGGCAGCGTGGCGATGCCCCAGTTGATTTTGGTTTCCTGCAGGCGCGTGGCGGCGCCCGAACCGGCCTGGATCATGCCGACCTTGCCATCGAGGAAGATGGCGCGGATTTCGTTCTGCTCATAGGCCGTCGGGCCTTCGACGGAATAGGGCGTGATGTCCTTATAGGCCTTCAGCGCTGCAACAACCTGCGGGCTGTCGACCGTGATCTTGTCGCCGTCGATCACCTTGCCGTTGTTGGTGTAAACCCAGTGCATGAACTGGTGCATGGTGTTGTCGAAGGTCTTGGCGGGCAGGCCGTAGCCGGCAATGCCCGTCTTTTCCTTGATCTGCTTGGCAAACGCGATCTCTTCGGCCCAGGTCTTCGGCGGCGTTTCCGGATCGAGACCCGCCTGCTTGAACAGGTCCTTGTTCCAGTAAAGCGCCTTGGTCGAGAAGGCGACCGGCACACCCCACTGCGTGTCCTCGAAGGTCACGGTGTCGACGATGTTGGGGTAATAGCTCTTCTTTTCGTCTTCGGTCATAGGCACCGGAACGATGAGATCGTTCTGCGCGAACTGCTTCAGCGTGCGCGAACCGACATAGGCCATGGCGACCGGGGTGCCGGCAGCGGCGAGCGTGGTCGCCTTGTCCTGGCACTGGGCCCAGCCGACGACCTCGGGCACGACCTTCCAGCCCTCGTTCTTGCCTTCCCATTCCTTGATGTATTTCTCATGGATGGGGTCCATCTTGTCGCCGCAATAGATCCAGCTGATCTCCTTGTCGGCAGCGTGCGCCGTCACCGTCGTAAGGGCAGTGGAACCGGCAAATGCGAAAGCGCAGAGCGCCAATCCGTAATGTTTCAGTGCCATAGGTAGTCTCCCGTTTGGTGGTCGTTCCGGTTGTTGATTATTTCACCGCGCCGGCGGTAAGACCGCTGACGAGATATCGTTGCATGAAGAAGATCACGACCATGGCCGGCGCAATGCCGACGAAGCTGGCCGCCATCAACTCATTCCAGATGACTTCCTGGCGACCGAAATAGGCGAAAAGGCCGATGGGCAGCGGCATATATTCGGTCTTGGAATTGAAGGTGAGCGCGAAGATGAACTGCTGGGCATAGGCGCCGATGAAGGTGGTGATGGAGACGACGGCGATGCCGGGCATCGCCAGCGGCAGGATCACCCGGCGGAAGGTGTAGAAATAGCTCGCACCGTCCACATAGGCCGCCTCTTCCAGTTCCCGCGGGATACGCAGCATATAGGTGCGCAGCAGCCAGATGGCGGTGGGGATCAAAAAGGCCGCGCCGGGAATGATCATCGCCAGATAGGTGTTCAGCACACCCATGTTGCGCATCAGCCGGTAAAGCGGGATCAGAAGCACCGCGCCCGAAAACATGTTGATCGCCAGAAATGCGCCAAGCAACTGCCCACGTCCGCGAAACTCGAAACGGGCGAAAGCATAGGAGGCCGGCACCACCAGGATGAGGACGATGATGGTCGAAATGGTGGAGATGAAGAAGGAGTTGAAAACGTAGCGGGCAAAGCCCGGAACGCTGACCCACATGGTCCGGTAGGCCTCGAAGGAACCGTTTTCCGGCCAGAACTTGTAGGGCGAGGAGAAAAGCAGGCTGAGCGGCTTCAGCGAAACCAGAAAACCTTCCACGAAGGGCGCCAGCACGAAGGTCAGGAACACGGCGATGCCGCAATAAATCCCGACGATTTCATACCACCTGTAGCGGTTGATCATCGCATTCTTGTCGCTCATCGGCTGGCCTCCTGCGAGATGCGGCTGGTGATGCGGAAGTAGAAATAGGTGAAGATCGACAGGAAGATGCAGATCAGCACGGCGCGGGCCGCACCTTCACCGTATTTGTAGGAGCCGATCGCCGTCTTGTACGTGTCGATGATCATGGTCGTCGTCTGGCCGGTCGGACCGCCCTGCGTCAGGATCCAGATGATATCGAAGGAATTGAAGGTCGAAATCAGCGAGATCATCGACATTGTAATCATGGCCGGCAGCATCAGCGGCAGCGTGATACGACGGAAGCGGTAGAAGCGGCTTGCCCCGTCTGTCCACGCGGCCTCGTAGAGATCCTGCGGAATGGCCTGGATGGCCGCCAGCAGATAAAGCGTCACCATCGGCACGCCGATCCAGACGTCGGTGACGATCGTTGCCCAGAAGGCCGTTCTGCCATAGGCGAGGAACGCGACCGGACCATCCACCAGGCCGAGGTTCTGGAGCACCCCGGAAATCATGCCGAACTGGCCGTTATACATCCAGCCCCACATGAAGATGCCGATAGCCATCGGCACGATCCATGGCGGCATGGTCAGGATACGGAACAGCGCCCGGCCGGGCACGGCCGAATTCAGCAAGACCGCACCGAATGTGCCGATGATCATCTTTATCGAGACGGAAAAGAACGTCCAGATAAAGGTCCGCGTGATAACCTCGGCAAAAGTCGCGTTGAAAATCTTCTCGTAATTGATGAAGCCGACCCAATTCGTCGTTTTTCTAAGCGACGCATCGGTAAAGGACAGGATGAAGGTATCGACGAGCGGATAAGCAACGATAACCGTGATGTATAAAAGCGCCGGCAGAAGAAGAAGCCAGGCAAAGACGACCGCGCTGCGTTTCGCATCCATCGCGCCGCCCCCTCAAGCCGATTTCACAGCGGGGGATTTCGGCTGCCCGTGCAGCGCCAGATCGTATTCCTCCCACACCGGCTTGAGATCGATCACTTTACGGCCATGGCGCGCTTCATCCATGGCAAGCGCCAGAATACCGGCTTCGATCGCATCGAGCGCGGAAACAGGCAGCGGCGTACCCTTGACGATATGGGCGATGACGTCCTCGGCCATCTGCTCGTCCGCCCCGTAATGCTGCGAGAGCGCGGTCGCCGCCGAATAGGTCTTGGCCACGGTCTTTTCATTGGTCCGGGCATTGTGCACGTTCAGGAAGCCGCGCACGAAATCGCCCTCGGCCATGCCCTTGGCGCCGATGACGCAGAAACGGCGGAAATCGTCGGGAACGTTGAGATTGGTATGGAAGGCGAGCGATGCGCCGTTCTCATATTCGACGATCGCCGTCTGGTAATCGATGATGTCGCCGTCGCTGTCGAAGACCTTGTCGGAGCCCATCCAGCCGCTCGGCTTGCGATGGTAAACCTCCATGTCGTTGATGCCGTCATGCTGCGGCGCGTTTGCCGGCGTGAAGCTCTTGCGCCCGCCGAAGCTCGAGACGAAACGCGGCCGTGCACCGACCACGCCATTATAGAGATCGAGGTCATGGCAGCATTTTTCCAGCATGAAGGAGCCGGAATAATTCTCGTAACGCCGCCAGTCGCGCATGAAGAATGCGCCGTGATAGGGCGGGATATGCTCCGAGGCCTCGATGGAAACGACATCGCCCAGCTTGCCTTCCGCCTGCGCGGCGCGCAGATCGCGGTAGAGCGGGGAATAACGCAAAACCAGGCCCACGAGGAGCCGCTCATGCCCGTGCTTGTTGAGCAGCCGGGCGAGCTCAAGACTTTCCTCGATGCTGACGACGATGGGTTTTTCCGAGAAGATGGTGCAGCCGGCCTCAAGCCCGATACGGATATGTTCCAGATGCATGTGGTTCGGTGAGCCGATCATCAAGAGATCGAATTTTTCGTTTGCGATCAGCGCCTCGGGACTATCGTAAGCCTTGCCGGCCGAAATGCCCTTTTCCTGCAGGCCCGGCAGGCCCGCCGGCGCGGGATCGACGTAACCGACGATCTCGAAATCCTTGTCGATCTCATGAAAAACGTAGCCCAGATAACCCAGACGGAATCCGAGTCCGATAATTCCCACCTTCATGAACTTTGTTCCCTGTTCATTCGTAATTCATTTTCGCAGAAGCGACCATTTCTGTGCTGGTCATCCAGTTATCTGCGATAATTTCCTGCCACGATGAAATTAATTTTCACAACGGTCAAGCTAAATTCGATTTCGCAAACGTTGCCGCGAGTCGGAAACCGATTTTCCCGGCGTGACGGATGCGAAACGGATCGCCGCCGACCACCGATGCAAAAAACAATACCAAAAAAATGCCAATCGTCCAGAGCAATTCCGTTATCGAGAAAATTTTTTTGGTTAATGCGAAAATATCAAGCATGTAGCCTTATTATTCGGCAAAATATCGAAAAAACCACCGATTAATCGTACAAATCTAGCAATGGTTCTATTTTGGTATTGCCGATTGCGTGGCATATGATATAGCCAGAGCCGGCCATATCGCCGACCACATGGATCGTGACAGAGGTTATGGATGAACGGGGCAGCGCTTAATCTGGACGACCTGCAATCAGGCGGCGGCCCGCTTTACCTGAAACTGCGCCAGACGATTGAAGACGCCATCAATGGCGGCCGCCTGAAGCACGGCGACGCCTTGCCGCCGGAGCGGGATATCGCCGAAAGCGCCTGCGTCAGCCGCGTCACGGTGCGCAAGGCGGTGGACGATCTCGTCCGCGACGGCCTTCTCGTTCGCCGGCACGGTTCGGGTACTTTCGTCGTCAAGCCCATCACCCGCATGCAGCAGCCCCTGACCAAACTCACCTCGTTTACCGAGGACATGCGCCGGCGTGGAATGACGGCGAGCACCCGCTGGCTGGACAGAGGCCTGTTCCACCCGACCGGCGACGAGATGATGGCGCTCGGCCTTTCCCAATCCGCCATGGTGGCGCGGCTCACGCGTCTGCGCCTTGCCAATGACCAGCCAATCGCACTCGAAGTCACCAGCCTGCCGGGCGATATCCTGCCTGACCCGCAACTGGTGGAAAACTCGCTTTATCTGGAGCTCGAGAAAAACGGCATTCGCCCGGTGCGCGCCATTCAGCGCATCTCCGCCCGTAACCTCACCGATGAGGAAACATTGCTGCTTGGGGTTCCGCCGGGCTCGGCAGCGCTTTCCGTTCAGCGAATGGCCTATCTGGAAAGCGGGCGCCTCATGGAAATATCCCGCGCGCTGTACCGCAGCGACGCCTATGACCTCGTCGCCGAACTGACGATGGGGCCTGAGTGACAATCTCTTGATCAAGGACACGAAACGATGACAACCCTGATGCGCCAGGAAATCGATGAGATTCCCGATGCAGTCGCCCGCCTGCTGGACAATGCCAATGCCGACTTCCACGAAGCCGGAGGCAGGCTGAAGGCCCGTGACCCGGCCGTTATCGTCACCGTTGCACGCGGCTCCTCCGACCACGCCGCGCATTTCCTGAAATATGCGATCGAATTGCAGACCGGGCTTCCGGTCGCTTCGCTCGGCCCCTCGCTCGCCTCCATCTACCAGACGAAACTGCGGCTGGACCGGGCGGCGGCCTTCGCCGTCTCGCAATCCGGCAAAAGCCCTGACATCGTCGCTCTGGCGGAAAGCGCCCGCAAGGGCGGCGCGCTCACCTTCTCGCTTGTCAACACCCTGCCCTCCCCGCTCGGCGATGCGGCCAATCACGCCATCAATATCCAGGCAGGCCCTGAAAAGGCGGTGGCCGCAACCAAATCTTTCGTCAACTCCATCGTCGCTGGCCTCGCAATCCTTGCCGAATGGACGGAAGACAGCCTGCTCGCCAAAGCCGTCAGCGCCTTGCCGCAGAATTTCGCCAAGGCCATCGCACTCGACTGGAGCCAGATCGGCGAAGCGGTCAAGGGTGAGGAATCGCTCTATATGCTGGGCCGCGGTCCGGCGCTTGCCATTGCCGCGGAAGCCGCGCTGAAATGCAAGGAAACCTGCGAACTCCACGCAGAGGCCTATTCATCGGCGGAAGTCATGCACGGCCCCGTTTCGCTGATCGCACCGAAATTTCCCGTCATCGCTTTTGCCGCGCGTGACCGTGCCGAAACCTCCGTGACGGATATCGCGGCCGGTCTCGCCGGCAAGGGCGCAAGTGTTTTCGTCACCTCCGCAAAAGGCAGCCCGGCCAAGCCCCTGCCGTTTGTGGAAACCAATCACCCGCTGACCGACGCCCTGTTGCTGATCGCGCCGTTTTACGGCTTCATCGAGCAATTGTCGCGCGCCCGCGGCTTCAACCCGGATGCGCCCGTGGCATTGAAGAAGGTGACGGAAACCCAATGAGCAGCAGCAAGGCATTTGTCGGCGCCCGCATTTTCGATGGCGTCGCGTGGCACGATGGCAAAGCGCTCGTGACCGGTGACGGCCAGGTTGCCAACATCGTCGACCGCATGTCCGTACCCGCAGACGCCGAAATCATCGATGCGGAAGGACTGTTCATTACGCCGGGCTTCATCGACCTTCAGGTCAATGGCGGCGGCGGCGTGATGTTCAATAACGAGCCGGATGTGGAAGGCATTGCCCGCATCTGCTCGGCCCATGCGCAATTCGGCACCACGGCGCTGATGGTCACACTCATCACCGACCGGCCGGATATCACGGCCAAAGCCGCCGAAGCCGGCATCGCCGCCCACAAGGCAGGGGTGCCCGGCTTTCTCGGCCTGCATTTCGAAGGCCCGCATCTTTCCGTCGCACGCAAGGGCACCCATGATCCGGCGCTGATCCGAAAGATGGAAACGGCCGATCTTGCGGTTCTGACGGACTGCAAGGCGAAGCTTCCCTTCGTGCTGACAACCATCGCCCCGGAAAACGTAACCGAGGCGCAGGTCACAGCGCTGCACAAAGCCGGCGTCGTCGTCAGCCTCGGCCATACCGATGTGGGCCTTGGCGTCGCGGCGGCCTATGCCGAGGCCGGCGCATCCATGGTGACACATCTCTTCAACGCCATGAGCCCGCTCGGCCATCGCGAACCGGGACTGGTGGGCGCGGCACTTTCGAGCGGCAAGCTGGATTGCGGGCTGATCGCCGACGGTTTCCATGTCGATCCTGCAGCAATCGGCATTGCGCTTCGCGCCAAGAATAATCCCGGCCGCATTTTCCTCGTCACCGACGCCATGTCCACCATCGGCACGGATGATGACGGTTTCGAACTGAACGGCAGGCGCGTCTATCGCAACGGCGGCAGACTGACGCTGGCCGACGGCACGCTGGCGGGGGCGGATATCGATATGCTCTCCTGCGTCCGCTTCATGCATGAAAAGCTGGACACACCGCTGGACGAGACCTTGAGAATGGCGTCCGCTTATCCCGCCGAGGCGGTCGGCGCTTCTGGCAAGGGTAAGCTCCTGCCCGGCTTCGATGCGGATTTCGTCATGCTGACACCCGACCTTCAGATGCATTCGACATGGATCGGCGCAGAAAAAATCCACGATGCCACCCGTACCGGAGCCTGAATCATGATCGTTTGTTTCGATATAGGCGGAACGACCATCAAGGGCGCGATTGCCTACGCTCCCGACGATATTCGGCCCGTGCCGCGTATCCCGACGCCCAAGACCAGTTTCGAAGACTTCGCCGCCGGCCTGAAATCCGTCATCGACAATAGCGGCGGCACACCCGCCTGCGTGTCGCTGTCGATTGCAGGCGTCATCGATCCCGACACCGGCAAGGCCACTGTCGCCAATATTCAGAGCATCCATGGCAGGGTCTTGAAAGACGAGCTGGAAAAGGCGCTGAACCTTCCCGTCATCGTATCGAACGATGCGGATTGCTTCGTGATCGCCGAATCGGAAATCGGTTCCGGACGGGGTCATCGCGTGGTCTTCGGCGTCATCCTCGGAACGGGTGTCGGCGGCGGGCTGGTGATCGACGGCAAGCTCATCAACAGCGACGGCGGTTTCGCCGGCGAATGGGGACATGGGCCGGTGGCCGCGACATTGGCCGGAAATCCGCCGGTTTCGCTGCCGCGTTTCGAATGCGGTTGCGGGCTTACCGGCTGCGTCGACGCAATCGGCAGCGCCCGTGGCATGGAAAAACTGCATTCGCATCTTCACCAGCAGGCGATGACCAGCGAAGATATTATTTCGGCCTGGCAGGCGGGCGATCCGAAGGCCGCAAGAACCATCGATGTCCTTATCGATATTCTCGCCTCACCTCTGGCAATGGTAATCAACGTGACCGGCGCAACCATCGTGCCGGTCGGCGGCGGACTTTCGAATTCGAAGGCGCTTCTCGCCGCTTTGGACGAGGTGGTAAGGAGCCGCATTCTGAGGCGCTTCGATCGCCCCTTGGTCGTACCCGCCATCTGCCGCATCGAGCCGGGGCTGATCGGATCCGCCGTTATCGGGCTCAAATATGAGAAAGAGGCCGCCGGCACTGCTTGAGCGGCATCACATCGTCTCGATCTTTTCCCGGCGGAAACCCAGCCCCACCAGCCGGCCGGTCAAATGGGAAAGAAGCGGAAACCGCATGATGGCCAGCACAAAGGCTGGCGGTCCTTTCGGTTTTTCCGCATCGGCCCGGCCCTTCTTGCCGCCGATACGCATCATCCGCTGCAGAAATTGCGTGGCCTTGGTCGGAAAGGATCGCCGCTTTTCAATCGCGGCGAGATCATCATCGGCAATGGCCCGGCCGGACACGAGCACCGGCACCAATATATTGGCCGCCGCAACCGCATCCTGAATGGCCAGATTAATGCCGACACCGCCAACGGGGGACATGGCGTGGGCCGCATCACCGATGCAGATCAGGCCGGGTTTCCACCAGCGCTTCAGCCGGTCGATACGGACGGTGAGGAGATGCACATCGTCCCAACTCTTGAGCTCATCGAGCCTTTCGCGTGGGAAAGGGCAGATTTCCGCAACCCTGTCCCTGAAGGCTTCAATTCCCTGCAGCTTTATGTCGGCGAAAAATCCCTTTCGCACCACATAACCGCATTGCCAGTAATCGCCCCGGTTGATCATGACGAAACCCTGCCGCGAGCCGGCATGCCCCATGGTTTCCGTCGGATCGTCGGGCTGTTTCGAAAGGCGCATCCACAGCACCTCCGTCGGGATGCCGAAACGCTGCACTTCCAGCCCCGCCGCCTCGCGGACGGTGGAGTTGCGCCCATCCGCCCCCACCACCAGATCGGCTTCGATCTCGATGATGCCTTCCGGCGTGCTGACCGTGAGACCGCCGACATGGCCGCCGCGCTCGATCAGTCCGGTCACCGGCGCATTCATCAGCAATCGGAAATTTTCGTATTGTCCCGCCTTGCCGACAATGAAATTGAGAAAATCCCATTGCGGCATAAAGGCGATGAAGCGGTGGCGGACCGGCAGGCGGGAAAAATCCGCTATCGTGATACGCTCGCCGCCGATAACCGCATTCAGCCTTGGCGCACGTGTATGCGGCAGGCTCAGGAACTCATCGATGAAACCGAGTTGCTCCATCAATTCAAGCGTTGAAGGGTGGATGGTGTCGCCGCGAAAATCGCGGAGAAAATCCCCGTGTTTCTCGATGACCACGACATCGATCCCGCTGCGCGCAAGCAGCAGGCCAAGCATCATGCCCGCCGGCCCGCCGCCGGCCACGACGACGGACGTGCGGATGTGCTGAACGGCCCCGCCGTCATTTCCCGGAGCGATTGTCGCTTCTTCCATCACCTTCCCCCTACATCCCGCTTGAGGTCCTTATCGTGTATCCGCCGCCGGGAGGTTTACATTCTTCGGCTGCGGCCAGCCCTGCGCATCGAACCGGAACAGCATTTCGGACCGGGCAAAGATAAAGGCGAAGGCCATGGCCGTCCACATGCCGAGCAACAGCCCGGCGGCGACATCGCTTGGATAATGTGCGCCGACGATGACACGCGAAACACCGATGACAAGGGCAAGCAGGAGAAACGCCCAGCGGAAGCGCGGCATCAACATGGCGAAAGCGCCGAAAAACGCCCCGGCGGCGGTCGAATGGCCCGAGGGGAAACTTTCATAGAGATTGTCGCCGGTAAATGGGGTGAGACTATAGGCGCCCATTTCCAGCAGAAGCTCCGGCCGTGCCCGTCCTATCAGGAATTTCAGCGTATGGACGAGAATGCTCGCCGTTCCGATCGTCAGGAAGAAATAGGTAAGAAGCCGCCATGCCGTCCTCAGCCGTCCATTATAGGTCTGCGCCTTTAAAACCCGTGCGGCGACATAGGCCAATATCGCCAGAAGGCCGGTAGAATAGAGCATCCAGCGGAAGGTTCCGAAATCGGTAATGGCGCGATTGAAGGAGACCACGCCCCCTGGCAGCGCCTGCGCGCTTTCGGAAAGACGCGGATCAAAAGGAATGAAGACAAGGACCAGCACAAGGCTTGCCGCAAAAATCCACCCGCTGGAAACCAGAAAACGTCGCATCGATATCCTCTCATTGTTTTTCTTGCATATGGCTTTGCCTTCCGCAAAAACAATAGCCCCGGCTTTGTCCTTGTTATGGCTGGTTTTCGCGGGTAGAGGCTAAGGAATGTTGCCCGAAAGTGCATGGCGTTTTCGGGAAAACGACGTTCACCGAGAGGTGCGAACCGGAAACGACCGACGGACTGAAAATGACGAATGCCAGTGAAATGCCACGCAAGCTGACAATATTGGGTTCGACCGGTTCGATCGGCACCAATACGCTGGATGTCGTCCGCCAGCTGGGTGGCCGCGACGCGTTCGAGATCACGGCTTTGACCGGCGCGGGCAACATCGCGCTTCTGGCGGAGCAGGCGCGGGAATTCGGCGCGCGGCTGGCAGTTACCGCCGAGGACGACAAGTACGAAGCGCTGAAATCGGCCCTTGCCGGCACCGGCATCGAGGTTGCGGCAGGCAAATCCGGCCTCGAAGAGGCCGCGTCGACGGATGCCGGCTGGGTGATGGCGGCGATTGCCGGAACCCCCGGCCTTGCACCTACTCTTACAGCCGCACGGCGTGGCGCAGACATAGCGCTCGCCAACAAGGAATGCCTGGTTTCGGCTGGCGATGTTTTTCTGCGCACGGTCAAGCAGGGCGGCGGCAGGCTGATCCCGGTCGACAGCGAACACAGCGCAATCTTCCAATGCCTGACGGGCGAACATAAGCAGGCCGTGGAACGCATCGTGCTGACCGCATCCGGCGGCCCATTCCGCACCTGGTCGCGCGAGGAGATGGCCAATGTCACGGCGGATATCGCCCGCGCCCATCCCAACTGGTCGATGGGACTGAAGGTCTCCATCGGCAGCGCCTCCATGTTCAACAAGGGGCTGGAAATGATCGAGGCGAAATATCTCTTCGATCTGAGGCCCGATCAGGTGGAGGTGATCGTCCACCCGCAGTCGATCATCCATTCGATGGTGGGTTACACCGACGGCTCCTATATCGCCCAGCTCGGCTCTCCCGACATGCGCACCGCTATTTCTTATGCCCTCACCTATCCGCAACGCGGCAATCTGAGTGTCGAGCGGCTGGATTTCGCAAAACTGGCGCGGCTCGATTTCGAAGCCCCGGATGAAGCCCGTTTCCCGGCGATCCGTCTGGCCCGTACCGCGCTGGAGCGCGGCGGTTTGCAGGGCGCCGCCCTGAATGCCGCCGAAGAGACCGCCTTCCACGCTTTCGTTGCGGGCAATATCGGTTTTCTCGATATGGCCGAGATCGTCGAAACGGTCATGGACCGCATGCATGACGGCCGCTCCGCCGCCACGATTGAAGATGTGTTCGCAGCGGATGAGGAGGCCCGTCGTCACGCCCGCGAATTGATCGCCACCAAAGAAAAGGCCGCGTAAACGCGGCCCGGTCTTCTCTTATCTAAATTGCGGCCTCACGCCACAGCGCGCGCCAGCGCACAATGCGACCAGAGCTGGTGCAGCGCGCCGACCAGATGCTCGATATCGGCATCGCTGTGCAGCGGTGTCGGCGTAATGCGCAGGCGCTCGGTCTTGCGCGGCACGGTCGGATAGTTGATCGGCTGCACATAGACACCGTGATTGTCGAGCAGGATATCCGAAATCCATTTGCACTTGGCGGCATCGCCCACCATGACAGGCACGATGTGGCTTGGGTTGTCCATGTGCGGAATACCGCGCGCATCCAGAAGGCCGCGCAGCTTGCGCACCCGGTCCTGATGACGGGCGCGCTCGAAGGGGCTTGCCTTCAGATGCTGGATCGACGCAATCGCGCCGGCGGCAAGCGAAGGCGGCAGGGCCGTCGTGAAGATAAAGCCGGAAGCGAAAGAACGGATGAAGTCGCAGACCGCCGTGGAACCGGTAATATAGCCGCCCATGACGCCGAAGGCCTTGCCGAGCGTTCCCTCGATGATCGTCAGGCGATCCATCAGGCCTTCGCGCTCGGCAATGCCGCCGCCGCGCGGTCCGTACATGCCAACGGCATGAACTTCATCGAGATAGGTCATGGCGCCATAACGGTCGGCCAGATCGCAGATTTCCTTGATCGGCGCGATATCGCCATCCATCGAATAGACGGATTCGAAGGCGATCAGCTTCGGCGCATTCGGATCCGCCGCCTTGAGCTTGGCTTCGAGATCTTCGAGATCGTTGTGTTTCCAGATCACCCGCTCGCAGCGGCCGTAACGGATGCCTTCGATCATCGATGCATGGTTGAGCGCATCCGAGAAAATGATCAGGCCCGGAATCTTCTGACCGAGCGTGCCGAGGGTGGCCCAGTTGGAGACATAACCCGAGGTGAAAATCAGCGCCGATTCCTTACCGTGGAGGTCAGCAAGTTCGCGCTCGAGCAGGACGTGATAGTGGTTGGTGCCAGAAATATTCCGGGTGCCTCCCGCACCCGCGCCACAGTGATCGATGGCGGCTTTCATGGCTTCGATGACTTTCGGGTTCTGGCCCATGCCGAGATAGTCGTTGGAGCACCAGACGGTCACATCCTTGCGCTCGCCATTGGCGTTATACCGTGTCGCACGGGGGAAATTGCCCTGCTGGCGCTCGATATCCGCAAAAACGCGATAGCGTCCCTCAGAATGCAGGCTTTGCAGTTCCGTCGTGAAAAATGCCTCGAAGTCCATGCCATGCTCCAGAATTGACCAGATCGTTTTCTGCCTCGACACCGGGACCGTCAACCCTTGCGGGCCACATTAACCGAGTCTGCGTCAATTCGCCGTTGTTTTGAACCATTCCAATAAACCGTTTATAGAAGCTGATGAAAAGTACAAAATTGATTCACATCAAAAAACCCGGATTTTTGGAACCTTTTTTGCGCCGCGCCGTTGTCTGGCACACAATCGATTTACGCTCGGCGGAATCCCCGAAACAGGAGGCTTCCCTAAACGACATCGAATTGTTAGTTATCTGTGGCGGTCGGAGGTAGCAGTCGCCGCAGATAAATATGGGACGCCTACCGAGCCACAAGAGCTCATTGTAACGTTGGAGAGAGTTTCATGAAAAAGGCAATCATATTTGCGCTGGTCGGCCTGTCGCTCGCAAGCTGCACGCAGACCGAAAAGGGAGCTTCGATCGGCGCCGTTTCCGGTGCTGTCCTCGGCGGCGCTATCACGGGCAACGTTCGTGGCGCGGCAGTGGGTGCGGCAATCGGCGGTGTGGGCGGTGCCCTTATCGGCAATGCTTCCGAACCGGGCTATTGCTATTATCGCGACCAGTACGGTCAGCGTTACACGGCGCGTTGCCGCTAATCGCTTCGCGAAATACCGTTGCACAGAAGCCCCGGTCACCCGGGGCTTTTTGCGTTTTGGGCGGCAAAACACAAGCGCAAGGGTCCTCAAAGCCGTTTATTTATGATTAAATTGCAATGTTAACGGACAGGAAACGGGTTAGGGCGACAATAAAGGCTCAACCATAAAGCAGCTTATGCGAAGAACACGAACTAACCCGAAGACAGGTATTGCGTATCGGAAAGCTGGCACCGCACTTGCGGTTGCTGTGACGTTCGCCCTGTATCCGGCGTTTACCCGTGATGCCTTTGCCTTCAAACTGTTCGGCATGCGCCTCTGGGGTTCGGAAGAACCGGAGGTCGAGGTTATCAACCCCGTTAAATACGCCGTCACGCTCGATGCCGCGGACGCCGATAAATCCCTGAAAGACAGCCTGGAAAACAGCTCGCTTCTTCTTGCCGACAAGGACAAGCCGGCCTCCGGCGATCTTGGCCTTCTGATAAAGGCGAGAGACGACCGGGACAGGCTGATCGCGGCGCTTTATGAAAACGCCCGTTATGGCGGCATCGTCAAGGTCACCGTCGCCGGCAAGGATGTGGATAGCCTCCCGCCCAATCCGGTGTTCGATCATTCCGCTCCGGTACCCGTGGTCATCACGGTTACACCCGGCCCGGTCTTCAAACTCGGCAATGTCAGGCTTGAAGGCGATGTCACCGGCCGCAACCTTGAGGAATATGGCCTGACGACCGGCGGCGACGCGGGTTCTCTCGCCATCATCCGCGCCGGCAACAAGCTGATCGATGATCTGAAGGCCGAAGGCCGTCCGCTTGCGAAGCTGACAAAACGCGAGGCCGTCGCCAACCACGCGACAAACACGGTGGACATTACCATGGCGGCCGAAGGTGGTCCCGTGGCGCCCCTCGGCACGGTGACCGTTACGGGTGAAAAAACCGTCGATGGCGATTTTATCCGCCGTTATTCGCGCCTCAATGGCGGCGAGCCCTATTCGCCGGAAAAACTGCGCAAGGCCGCCGACCGGCTGCGACAGCTCGGCGTCTTTTCCAGCCTGACCATCAAGGAAGCGGGAACGCTGGCGCGCGACGGCACCATTCCGCTTACCATCGAGGTTTCGGAAGGCAAGCACCGCTATTTCGGCGTCGGTGCGCAATATTCCACCACCGAAGGTATCGGCCTCCAGGGTTATTGGGGCCACCGGAACCTGTTCGGACAGGCCGAATCGCTGCGTATCGAAGGTTCGGTTTCGCGCATCGCCGAAGCATCGAGCGTCGAAGGCATGGATTATTCGGCGGGCATCACTTTCACCAAGCCCGGCATGTTCAATCCGCGCACCACCTTCAAGACCAGCCTGATTGCCAAGACCGAACACCCCGATACATACGACGCCAAGACCGTGACTGGCACGGCCGGTTTCGCCTACGAGCTGAACGATACCGATACAGCCGCAGCCGGCCTCGAGGTGCAATGGGCCGATACGGAAGACGCATTCGGCAAGAACGAATATCTTACCACCTCCATTCCGCTGGAATTCGTTCGTGATACACGCGACGACAAGCTGAACCCGACCGAAGGCTTTCGCGCCTCTGTGGCCGCAAAACCAAGCTATGAAGCACTGAACGGCACCTTCTTTTCGTCTTTCGAAGGCTCCATTTCGGGCTACAAGGGACTTGGCGCCGAGGACCGGCTGATCATGGCCGGAAAGCTTTCCGGCGGCGTGCTGGTCGGCGGCAGCGATCTGCAGGACATACCAACCACCAGACGCTTTTATGCCGGCGGCGGCGGATCGGTACGCGGCTACAGCTACCAGGAAATATCGCCCTATAATGCCGCCGGCGACGCGACGGGCGGCCGCTCCTATGTCGTCGGCTCCGTTGAGGCCCGCATCAAGGTCACCGATACGATCGGCATCGTCCCCTTCATCGATGCGGGTGTGGTTTCGGATGACGTGACACCCGATTTTTCCGATATCCGGGCTGGCGCCGGTATCGGCCTGCGTTACGCGACGCCCTTCGGGCCTCTGCGTCTCGATGTCGCCATGCCGCTCGACAAATACGATGGCGGCAACAGTTTCGGCATTTATGCTGGCATCGGTCAGTCTTTTTAAACGCCGCAGTCGAACACCCTTGCAACAGAGTGTAGATTACCCTTTATGAAAACGTTGATTCGATTGCTGAAATGGCTGGGCTACGCTGCTTTGTGCGGCGTGGTGCTGGTGTTGCTTGCGGTTCTGTTCGTCGGTTTTACCCCGATGGGCGCAAGAATTGCCGCAAAGCAGATTTCATCGCTCGTTTCCACGCCCGATCAGGTAATCGAGATTTCTCCCCCAAGCGGCCTTTTGACCGGCCGCCTGCGGCTCGACAATGTCACGCTTTCAGACCGGCAGGGACCCTATGCCCGCGTGAACCAGATCGCCGTCGACTGGTCGCCGCTCTCGCTGCTTACCGGCTCCTTCCATGCCGACCGGGTCTCGGCCGGATCGATCGATGTCGAGCGCAAACCGCTTGCCCCGGAGCAGACATCGACCAAGAGCTCCGGCAATTCCTCGCTGCCGATCGAAATCGCCGTCGACAAGTTCAGCTTTCCCGATATCAGCCTTGGCCAATCGCTTCTCGGCCGTCCCTTCGATCTGAACGCGGAAGGCAACCTGACGGCTGCCCAGGACGATATGCGGCTATCGCTCACCGCCCATCGGCTCAATGCGCCGGATGCGGAGGTTAATGCCGACATCGCCTTCCTTCCGAATGAGAATGTCCTGAAGCTGAAAGCGGAGATGAAGGAGCCTGAGGGCGGTCTTCTTGCCACGCTGCTTTCGCTTCCGGGAACACCTGCGGTGGCGATAGACCTCAACGGCGAAGGCCCGCTTTCCAACTGGACGGGCACCCTGCGCGGCAATGTCGCCGGCAACCCTGTCGTCAACGTCACCGGCCGCCACCTTCTTGCAGATGATGGCACCCGCCGTATCGAAATTGCAGGCGGCGGCCAGCCGGACCTGCTTTTGCCCCCCGCTTTCCGCCAGCTTTTTGCTGGCGAGACAAAGCTTGACGCAAATGCAACCCTTTCGCCGCAGGGCCGCATCGAAATCGGCAGCAGCACGCTGGAGACCGGCACCCTGCTGTTGACGGCGTCAGGCACGGTCGATCCGAACGGTCAGAACGATCTCGCAGCCAATCTCATTGGCACCGCCGGCCCCGTGGATTTTCGCTGGCCGCTGGAGAATGGCGAGGTTCAGGCCCTCCTCAATGGCCTCGATCTTTCCCTCAAGGGCGGTGCAGACGCCGCGCATCTCAACACGACGGTATCGTTGCGCAGCCTTTCCCTGCCGCAAGGCAGGCTCGATGACGTCAAGCTAACGGCCGAGAGCGCCGATCTCAACATCGCCAATCGCAGCGGCACGATCGCGACAGTGCTGTCCGTGTCGCAATCCTCCTTCGTCAGTCCCGATATCGACCGGCTGGTGCGGGCGCCTCTCACCATTAAGACGCCGCTCAGCCTCACCTCTTCCGCCATCGGTTTCGACGGCGCGACGCTGGAAAGCGCCAGTGTCGGTGGGACGTTGAACGGCAGTTTCGATCTTGCCGGCAATCGCCTGACCTCCAGCGTGCAGCTCTTCGCGCTGCCTGCCACCCTTCCACCCGCCCTTGCGGAAAAATTCGACACCACCATCGCCCTCCAGGGCGATATCGACGTGACCATTGGCGGACGCACCAGCCTTGAAAACCTCGTCGTCAAGTCGGGAACCATCGAAGCAACCGGCAATGTCGGCCTCGAAAACGATGCATTGAGCGCCAGCCTGACGGGTAAATTTCCCGCTCTTGAAAAACTGACGCCACAGGCGAAGGGCGTCGCCGATTTTGCAATCGAGGCCAGCGGCGCGCTAGCAGCACCGGATTTCAACGTCACTCTGAGTTCCGAAAGCGCAATCCTTGCCGGGCGAACACTCGAATCGCTGAAGGTCAATGCAACGGGCAAGGCCGATCCCGCCGCGCCTCAGGCAAAGCTCACCGCCAGCGGCAGTATCGACCGACAGAAGATCGACGCCAATGCCGATGTGGTGCAGACCGAAAACGGCACGGCCATCCCCGAGCTGCATGTGGCCGTAGGCCGGAATATCCTGAACGGGCAGCTGCAATTCTCGCAGCAATTCCTGCCATCGGGCAATCTCTCCTTCAATTTCCCCGACCTTGCCCTGCTCGCGGCCCTCGCCGCGCAGCAGGCGGATGGCGATATTGCCGGCGATATCGCCCTGAGCAACGCCAATGGCCGGATTGCCGCGACGATCAAGGCCAATGGCGGCAGCATCCGCCAGGGCACGACAACGATCTCCAAACTCGCCGCCGATATTTCCATCGATGATCTTCAGGCTCTCGCCATCAATGGCAAGGTCAGCGCCGATAGCGTCAATGCCGGCGCCGCCGCGATATCGGGCCTGAATGCCACCATCGGCCATTCCGGCACGACGACACAGTTCGACGTCAACGGCCGTTACGACAACGCGCCGCTGGTGGTAAAGGGTAGCGCTGAGACCGGCGGATCGCCGATGGCGGTGCGGATTGACGCCTTTTCCGCCGCGCCCAAGGGCATTGCAGTACGGCTTGAAAAACCGAGCACCATCGCCATCCAGAACGGCACGGCCCGCATCTCCGATCTGACCATCATCACGGGTGAAGGACGCGTTGAGGTCAACGGCAGCGCCGGGTCGACGCTCGACATCAATGCCGATATCCGTTCGCTGCCCGCCAGTCTCGCAAATGCCTTCGCCGCCGGACTGGATGCGGCAGGCAGCATCTCCGGCACGGTGAGCGCCAAGGGTGCGGCATCGAACCCCGCGGTCGACTACAATCTGAACTGGACCAATGCCGAGGTCGCGCAGACACGTGCAGCAGGCCTCGCCGCGCTCGGCATCAAGGCGAACGGCCGCTTTGCCGGCGGCACCTTGCAGATCGACACCAATGTATCCGGACAGGGCGGCATGTCGCTTTCCGGCGGCGGCTCGCTCGGCATCGCCGGCAATCGTCCGCTTTCCATGGCGTTTTCCGGCAGGCTGCCCTTCTCCGCCATCGCGGCGCAAACCGCGGCGCAGGGCCTCGATGTGGACGGCACCGCCGCCATCGATGTGAAGATTTCCGGCAGCGCTTCCGCGCCTGTCGTGACCGGCAGCATCACCACCGATGGTACGCGCCTGACCGATGTGCGCCGGAACCTGACCATCAACGATCTGGGCGCCACCATCACCTTCGACCGCGACCGTGCCGTCATTTCGCGACTGACGGGCAAGCTGGCGGGCGGCGGAACGATCTCGGGAACCGGCAGCGTCGGAATATCCGGTGGTTCGGGTTTTCCCGCCGATATATCGATCACGCTCAATCGCGCCGGTTATAATGACGGCACGCTGGTGACGACGGTGGTAAGCGGCACGCTGACGCTGAAAGGCCCGCTACTGAATTCCCCCGTGCTGGGCGGCAACCTGATGCTGGACAGAAGCGCCATCACCATTCCTGAAAAGCTTCCGGCCTCGCTGACGGAGATCGATGTCAAGCACAAGAACGCCCCGCCGAAGGTGCGCGCGCAGGCCAAGGCGCTCGGGGCTGATCAGGGCGGAAGCGGCAGTTCGTCCACCATCAATCTCGATCTGCAGGTGAACGCACCGAGCGGCATCTTCGTGCGCGGGCGCGGCATCGATGCGGAACTCACGGGCAGTCTGACGATCCGTGGCACGGCAGCCGTTCCCGTCATTTCCGGCGGCTTCGAAATGCGCCGTGGCCGGCTCGAAATCCTCACTCGCCGCCTCGATTTCACCACCGGCAATATCAGTTTCGGCGGCGGCCTCGTTCCGGTCCTCGATATGAAGGCCGACTCGACGGTCGGTTCGACGACCATCACCGTGGCCGTTTCCGGCAACGCCAACGATCCGACCTTTGCTTTCTCCTCGGCGCCCGCCCTGCCGCAGGATGAAGTTATGGCGCAGCTGATCTTCGGCCAGTCCATGTCGAAACTCTCGGCTCTGCAAATCGCAAGGCTGGCCGATGCCGCCGCCCAGTTGGCCGGTGGGCGTTCCACCTCGCTGTTCGACAAGCTCAGAAGCAATCTCGGCGTCGACGATCTCGATATTTCGACCGATTCCGAAGGGCAGGCCCGCGTTTCCGCCGGTAAATATCTGAACGAAAGAACCTATCTCGAGCTGCAGCAAAGCGGCGAATCCGGCGCAAAAGCCATCATCAACCTCGACGTCGGACGGGGTGTGAAGCTACGCGGGGAAGCGGGTGGCGATGGTGAAGGCGCAGCCGGCATATTTTACGAGAAGGAATATTAGCATTTCCAGTAAAAGTGCGTGGCGGTTTTTACGTCCGGACAATGCGTAAAATCAAAAAGAGTATTTTCGCGTTTCGAAGGAAAGCGAAAACACTCAAGCGCCGCTTCGCATTTAGGTTTGCGAAACCATCTGATGATACAAATCATCCATTGAAGACGGAAATATTGTTTCCGGCTGTTCAGGCACCAGGCAGAACGCCAAATCCGCATATGCAAGTGTCGGTGCACTTGCGCCGGCCTCCACAGCGAGCATTGGGAAGAATTCTGATGGCAATGATTAACTCTACCAATTTTGGCGGTGAGACGCTCGAAATCATCGCGTTCCGCCTGCATGATCAGGAGTTCTGCGTGAAGACGACGACCATCCGCGAAATTCGCGGCTGGGCGCCTTCGACGCCCATTCCCCACGCGCCGAAAGACGTCATCGGCGTCATGAACCTGCGCGGCTCCGTCATTCCGATCATCGATCTGGCTCACAAGCTCGGCATGAAGAGCACCGTCGCCAATGAGAGAAGCGCCATCGTGGTTGCGGAAGTGCACAACATGGTCATCGGCATGCTCGTCGACCGCGTTTCCGACATTCTGACGATCCCGGCAAACCAGGTTCAGCCTGTTCCGGAAATCTCGGCCTCCTTCGACAAGTCCTATTCGGAAGGCATTATCGCTAACGAACACGGAATGATCTGCTTCCTGAACCTTGCGAAAATGTTCAAGGGAACAGAAGCGGAAGATCTCGCGGCCTAATCGGGCCTTTTTGTCAGGCCACGCCACACGAAGACTATCGATCGATCCAGACCGCCGGAGCACTCGCCCGGCGGTTTTGTTTTTCCTCTTTACCTCGTCTTATTAAATAAGAACATTTTAATATTATGGATATCTAATATTAAAAGCCGCGGAACAGTATCGCGCCGGCACGAATATCACGCTGGCCCGATACCTGACCGAGGCGGAGAGACGGAAGTGCCTGCATTGCTGCCTTCGGCGGCAAACCTGTTCGTTGTTCAACATGATACGACGTGGACCGCATATCCTGTGCGGCTCGCCGCGCCGTGGGCCGTTTTTGGGGGACGTATAATGCTGGGGTTAGGGAAAAGCGCAGATAACAGAAATATGCTCGATGCGATATCGAGATCGCAGGCGATCATAGAATTCGATCTCAAGGGTAATATCCTCACCGCGAATAAAAATTTCTGCACGACGCTGGGTTATGATCTCACCGAGATCGTCGGCAAGCACCATCGCATCTTCTGCGGCAGCGAGCTTGCCGGGTCGCGGGCCTATCAGGAATTCTGGGAGTCTCTCGCCCGTGGCGAGTTCCAGGCCAGGGAATATCGCCGTATCCGCAAGGATGGCTCGGTTATCTGGATCGAGGCCTCTTACAACCCGGTCTTCCGTTCCGGCAAACCCTATAAGGTCGTGAAGATCGCCACCGACATCACTGCCAAGAAAATCAGGGCCGTGGACGATGCGGGCAAGCTGGAGGCGCTCTCCCGTTCGCAGGCCACAATCGAATTTTTCCCGGACGGCACCATCATTACCGCCAACCCGAATTTCTGCGCCACGGTGAATTACGACCTCAAGGAAATCGAGGGCAGGCATCACCGCATGTTCTGCGACCCGGCCTATGCCGCCTCGCCCGCCTATGGCAATTTCTGGCCGCGACTGGCGGCAGGGGAATTCATCTCGGATGAATTTGTCCGATACGGAAAGAACGGCAAGGAAATATGGATCCAGGCCGCCTATAATCCGGTGCTGGACGAGGCGGGCAAGGTGGTCAAAGTGGTGAAATTCGCCACGGATGTCACGCCGCGCATGAGCGCCATCAGTGTGCTTGCCGATGCCCTGCGGGCGCTGGCCGAAGGTGATCTTGTGCAGCGCCTCGACAACAGCTTCGTGCCCAGCATGGAAAAGCTGCGCGCGGACTTCAACGAAGTCGTCGCCAAGCTGCAGGCCACCATGCAGACCATCGCCCACAATGCCTCGACAATCGCCTCAGGCTCCGGTGAAATCCGCATCGCCGCCGATCAGCTTTCGCAGCGCACCGAGCAGCAGGCCGCCTCGCTGGAAGAGACCGCAGCCGCGCTGGAGGAAATCACCACCACCGTTACCGATGCCAGCCAGCGCGCCGGCGAGGCCGGAAAGCTGGTGTTGCGGACGAGAGAACATGCCGAACATTCCGGCGATATCGTCCAGCAGGCAATTTCCGCCATGGATGCGATTTCGCGTTCCTCGGGTGAAATCACCAATATCATCGGCGTCATTGACGACATCGCCTTCCAGACCAATCTTCTGGCCCTGAATGCGGGTGTCGAAGCCGCCCGAGCCGGTGAAGCGGGCAAGGGTTTCGCCGTCGTGGCGCAGGAGGTCCGCGAACTCGCACAACGGTCCGCCGTTGCGGCCAAGGAAATCAAATCCCTCATCAACACCTCCCGCGAGCAGGTCGCCAACGGTGTGGATCTGGTGGGCAGAACCGGCGGCGCGCTCCGCGATATCCAGTCGCAGATGAGCGAGATCGACACCAATGTCTCGGCGATCGTCGAAGCCTCGCGCGAACAGGCGAATGGTCTCAGCGAAATCAATCAGGCCGTCAACGTCATGGATCAGGCCACCCAGAAAAACGCCGCCATGGTGGAGGAAACCACTGCCGCCAGCCACGGCCTCGCCACCGAGGCGGAAAATCTGCACGAGTTGCTGCGGCAGTTCAGAATATCACACGAAGCATCAGCATCACCCACCCGCCCGGCGGACAAAAAGCCTGCCGTCGTCACCAGACTTCCCGCGCCGCAGCCTCGATATGCCGCCGCGCCAAGGCCTCACGGAAACGCAGCGGCGGAATGGGCGGAATTCTAGGCCCGTTCAGAAGCCGGAAGGCCGCCGGGAAACGGCGGCCTCAGCGTTATAGGATGATACGATCCGCCCGGGTGAAGATTTCAAAATCCTCACCCCGCACCAGCGCCACAAGCGTGATACCCGAGCTCTCAGCCGTTTCAATGGCAAGCGCGGTGGGCGCGGAGATCGCTGCCAGAATGGGGCTGCCGAGGATGGCCGTCTTCTGGACCATTTCCACCGACAGGCGGCTCGTGACCACCACAATGCCCGCATCGGGAGACAGGTTCGCGTTGATAACCGCACCTGCAAGCTTGTCGAGCGCATTATGGCGGCCGACGTCTTCTCGGGCGGCAAGCAGCCCTCCTTGAGGATTGTAAAAACCCGCGCCGTGCACTGCCCTCGTTTCGCGGTTGAGGCTTTGCGCCCCGTTCAGCGCTTTCACCGCAGCAACGATGTCATCACCATCAACGGAGACGTCCACGCCGCTCAACTCCGGTACCACGCGGACCGCCTGTTCTATGGATTCAATGCCACAAAGACCGCAGCCGACGGGGCCTGCCATATGCCGCCGTCTTGCCCTCAGCGCATCCGCATTGGCATCCTGCAAATCCACCTGAACATCGAAGCCCTGCCCGGCCTCGATCACCTCGATGGAACGGATTTCCGCCCTTGTGGATATGATGCCTTCCGTAAGACTGAAACCGACCGCGAAATCGACAAGGTCGGCGGGGCTGGCCATCATCACGGCATGGGTGCTGCCGCCATAGGAAAAGGCAACCGGCACCTCCTCCGGCACCGCCCTCTCGCCCTCCACTATGACCCCTTCGCGCAAAGCGGTTCTTGCGACCCTTCTGTAACTTGCCTTTGCCGACACCCGATCACTCCTCCATGACGAAAATCTGCTTCGTCTCACGATCTCAAAGCAGCATTTCTTCCCGGTTATCACATCTAACCGAAAGCCCTGAAAATCGTAATTGGTTTCCCGGTGTACCCGTTGAAGGCGCTCCCTGCCTTACCCATTTTCCGCACGTGCATCACTGATGCCATCCCGCCAACGCCGTTCGGAAGCTCAGACCGGGCCAAGTGACGGGCTTCTGTGCGAAAGCAGCCATGCTTCGCCTGATATGGGGAGGCAACAGCCCAAAACAAAAAAGCGACCGAAACGGCCGCTTTCTGCTTTAGGTTTTTTGTGGGCAGTCATTCTTTCGAACCCGCCCGGTGCTTTCAAGCAGCGACGAGAACCTCATGCAGGTTCGTCAGTTCGTAAAGGTGCTTTTCAAGCTTGGTCAGATGTTCGTGATGATGATTGCCCTCTTCGATTTCGGCCTTGGCCGCATCGATACGCTTCTGCAGCGTGTCGGGAGACATGTCATCGGCCGAAACAGCGGATTCGGCCAGAAGCGTGCAGCCGGTCGGCAGAATATCGGCAAAACCACCGAAGACGACATATTTATGCGTCTCGCCGGAAGCGAACTTCACCGTTACCAGACCCGGCTTGATCGTGGTCATCGTCGGCGCATGATTGGCCAGAACGGTCATCTCACCCAGCGTAGCCGGGATGACGACTTCCGTAACCGTCTCGGAAACGAGCAGACGCTCCGGGGAAACGAGATCGAATTTGAAACTGTCAGCCATGGCTATTCACTTCTTTTCAATTACGCGGGCGTCACGGACTTGTCTTTTACAACGCAGGCGAAACCCGTTCCAGTTCGCCACCATTGTCGGCAGGGCGCGCGGCTAGAGCCACGCGCCCGCCAATTCATGATCAGGCAGCCTCGGCAGCCAGCTTCTTTGCCTTTTCGATGGCTTCTTCCATCGAACCGACCATGTAGAAAGCAGCTTCCGGCAGGTTGTCATACTCGCCGTTGACCAGGCCCTTGAAGCCCTTGATCGTGTCTTCGAGAGCGACGAGCTTGCCCGGCGAACCGGTGAAGACTTCAGCAACGAAGAACGGCTGCGACAGGAAACGCTCGATCTTGCGGGCGCGGGCAACCGTCAGCTTGTCTTCTTCCGACAGTTCGTCCATGCCGAGGATGGCGATGATGTCCTGGAGAGCCTTGTAGCGCTGCAGGGTCGACTGAACCTTACGAGCCACTTCATAGTGCTCTTCGCCGACGATCATCGGGTCAAGCATACGCGAGGTGGAGTCGAGCGGGTCAACAGCCGGGTAGATACCCTTTTCAGCGATCGAACGCGACAGAACCGTCGTTGCGTCAAGGTGGGCGAACGAGGTGGCAGGTGCCGGGTCGGTCAAGTCGTCGGCGGGAACGTAAATGGCCTGAACCGAGGTGATCGAACCCTTCGTCGTGGTGGTGATGCGTTCCTGCATCTGGCCCATGTCGGTTGCGAGCGTCGGCTGGTAGCCCACGGCCGAAGGAATACGGCCGAGCAGAGCCGACACTTCCGAACCAGCCTGCGTGAAGCGGAAGATGTTGTCCACGAAGAACAGAACGTCCTGGCCTTCGTCACGGAAGTTTTCAGCGATCGTCAGACCGGTCAGGGCGACGCGGGCGCGGGCGCCCGGCGGTTCGTTCATCTGGCCGTAAACGAGTGCTGCCTTGGAGCCTTCGCCACCGCCGAGCTTGTTGACGTTCGACTCGATCATTTCGTGATAGAGGTCGTTACCTTCACGGGTACGCTCACCAACACCGGCGAATACCGAGTAACCGCCGTGCGCCTTGGCGACGTTGTTGATGAGTTCCATGATAAGAACGGTCTTGCCAACGCCGGCGCCGCCGAACAGGCCGATCTTGCCGCCCTTGGCGTAAGGAGCCAGAAGGTCGACGACCTTGATGCCGGTGACGAGAATCTGTGCTTCCGTCGACTGCTCGACGTAAGACGGCGCGTCCTGGTGGATGGCGCGCTTCTTGGCCGTGGTGATCGGACCGGCTTCGTCAACCGGCTCGCCGATAACGTTCATGATGCGGCCGAGCGTTTCGGGACCGACCGGAACTTCGATCGGCGCACCCGTGTTGACGACGCCCTGACCGCGAACCAGACCTTCGGTCGAGTCCATGGCGATCGTGCGAACGACGTTTTCGCCGAGATGCTGCGCGACTTCCAGAACGAGGCGGTTGCCATTGTTCTCGGTTTCGAGCGCGTTCAGGATCGGAGGCAGTTCGCCTTCGAACGCCACGTCGACAACAGCGCCGATAACCTGGGTAACCTTGCCCGCGCCGTTCACCGCTGCGGTTTTCTTGGGGGTAGCTGCCTTAGCCATTATCCTTACCCTCTTTCCTTACCTCAGAGCGCTTCCGCGCCCGAAATGATTTCAATGAGTTCCTTGGTGATCTGAGCCTGACGCTGACGGTTGTAGGAAAGCGTCAGCTTGTTGATCATCTCACCGGCATTGCGCGTTGCATTGTCCATCGCGCTCATCTTGGCGCCCATTTCACCGGCAACGTTTTCGAGCAGAGCCCGGAAAACCTGAACCGAAATGTTGCGCGGAATAAGGTCTTCCAGAATAGAAGCCGCATCCGGCTCATATTCGTAGACGGCGCTCTGCGTCGCGGCATCCTCTTCCACAACAGGCGTTGCGGCGGGAATAAGCTGCAGGCCGGTCGGGATCTGGCTGATGACGGACTTGAATTCCGAATAGATCAGCGTGCAGACATCGAACTCACCCGCGTTGAAGAGCGAGATCACCTTCTTGGCGATCTGGTCGGCATTTTCAAAACCGACCTTCTTCACTTCGCGCAGTTCGACGCGCTCGATGATGTTGGCTGCAAATTCGCGGCGAAGGCTGTCGTAACCCTTCTTGCCGACCGTGATGATCTTGACCGTCTTGCCTTCCGAAATCAGCTTGCGAGCGTGATCGCGGGCAAAGCGGGCGATTTGCGAGTTGAAACCACCGCAAAGACCACGTTCAGCCGTGCAGACGACGAGCAGATGCACGTCGTCCTTGCCGGTGCCGGTCATCAGCGCCGGAGCAACGTCCGCCTCGACCGCCGTGGCGATGTTGGCAAGAACGGCGCTCATGCGCTGAGAATAAGGCCGGGCGGCCTCCGCAGCTTCCTGGGCGCGCCGAAGCTTCGCCGCGGCGACCATTTTCATCGCCTTGGTAATCTTCTGCGTCGCCTTCACGGAGGCAATGCGGTTTTTCAGATCCTTTAGTGAAGGCATCCGTTATCCGTCCGAGTAAAAGAGCCCTGATTTAAGAGAAAGACTTGGCGAAGGTATCAAGAGCGCCCTTGAGCTTGCCCTTGGTGTCGTCGCTGATAGCCTTTTCCGTGCGGATGGTGTCGAGGATCGCCTTACCTTCCGAGCGGAGGTAGGAGAGGAAACCCTGCTCGAACTTGCCGACCTGCGCGACCGGGATCTTGTCGAGGTAGCCGTTGACACCAGCGAAGATCACCGCAACCTGCTCTTCCGTCTTGAGCGGAGAGAACTGCGGCTGCTTCAGAAGCTCGGTCAGGCGGGCACCGCGGTTAAGCAGGCGCTGCGTGGAGGCGTCAAGGTCCGAACCGAACTGGGCGAAGGCGGCCATTTCACGATACTGGGCGAGTTCACCCTTGATCGAACCGGCAACCTGTTTCATCGCCTTGATCTGAGCGGCAGAGCCAACGCGCGAAACCGACAGACCGACGTTAACAGCCGGACGGATGCCCTGATAGAACAGGTCGGTTTCAAGGAAGATCTGGCCGTCGGTGATCGAGATCACGTTGGTCGGAATGAAGGCCGAAACGTCGTTACCCTGGGTTTCGATGACCGGCAGAGCCGTCAGCGAGCCAGCGCCCATTTCGTCGGAGAGCTTTGCAGCGCGCTCGAGAAGACGGGAGTGAAGGTAGAAAACGTCGCCCGGATAAGCTTCGCGGCCCGGAGGACGACGCAGCAGAAGCGACATCTGACGATAGGCAACGGCCTGCTTGGAAAGGTCGTCGTAACCGATGAGAGCGTGCTTGCCGTTATCACGGAAGTATTCGCCCATGGCGCAACCGGCAAACGGAGCAAGGTACTGCATCGGAGCCGGATCGGAAGCCGTTGCGGCAACGATGATCGAGTAGTGCAGCGCGCCACGCTCTTCCAGAACCTTGACGAACTGGGCAACGGTCGAACGCTTCTGACCGATAGCGACGTAGACGCAATAAAGCTTGTCGCCGTCAGGGCCATTGTCGTGAATGGCCTTCTGGTTCAGGATCGTGTCGAGAATGATGGCGGTCTTGCCGGTCTGGCGGTCGCCGATGACAAGCTCGCGCTGGCCGCGGCCAACCGGGATGAGAGCATCGATAGCCTTGAGGCCGGTCGACATCGGCTCATGAACCGACTTGCGCGGAATGATGCCGGGAGCCTTGACGTCAACGCGCGAACGCTTGGCGGCATTGATCGGGCCCTTGCCGTCGATCGGGTTGCCGAGCGCGTCAACGACGCGGCCGAGCAGTTCCGGACCAACGGGAACGTCAACGATAGCGCCAGTCCGCTTTACGGTGTCGCCTTCCTTGATGTCACGGTCCGAACCGAAGATAACCACACCGACGTTGTCGGCTTCGAGGTTGAGCGCCATGCCGCGGATGCCGCCGGGAAACTCGACCATTTCGCCGGCCTGAACATTGTCGAGGCCATAAACGCGGGCGATACCGTCACCGACGGAAAGCACCTGACCGACTTCCGAGACTTCCGCCTCGTTGCCGAAATTTTTGATTTGATCTTTCAGAATTGCGGAAATTTCCGCGGCGCGGATATCCATCAGCCAACCTCTTTCAGTGCAAGCTTAAGGGTGGAAAGTTTGGTGCGAAGAGACGTATCGATCTGGCGAGAGCCGACCTTGACGATCAGGCCGCCGAGGATCGACGGGTCGACGGTAACGGAAATCGTCACATCCTTGCCGGTAACGCTCTTCAGCGCCGCTTTCAGTTCAGTTTCCTGCGCCTCGTCGAGCGCATGTGCCGAGGTAACCTCGGCGGTGATTTCGCCGCGCTGGGCGGCAGCGATGGTGCGGTAGGCGCGGATCATGCCGGGAACGGCAAAGAGACGGCGGTTATTCGCAACAACCTTGAGGAAATTCAGAGCGAGACCGGAGATACCGGCCTTTTCGCAGATCGCGGTGATTGCCTTGAACTGATCCTCGGCGGAAAACACCGGGCTCGCAACCAGACGCTTCAAATCGTCGCTTTCGTCGAGAAGTGCGCCAAACTTGTCCAGTTCGGACTGAACCGCTTCGACCGTACCCGCTTCCAAAGCAAGCTCGAAAAGCGACGACGCATACCTTTCCGCTACACCGGATGTTCCCTGGGAGGTGTCTGCCACGGGCACTTTTTCCCTGCTAATCGTCCAAGACCCTCAGCGATGGGGCTCCACCGCATCAAATTCTTGAAATCGTTTCAATTTCCCCGAAAAAGACCGGAATTCCCCCTGCCTTTTCCCAATTTCGCGGTCCGTCTAGCATAGGACGCCGGGACTCGCAACACGCGTAATAGCGGAAAGCGCCGTTTGGGCAAGGGGGAATGCGTTTAAATTTTCCGATTTCGCTCAGGATGCGGCGCATCTGCGGCACAAAAGCCAAAAACCCCGCTTCAGACCAGTCCGAAGACGTAGCTCAACGCGAGTGCGGACAGCAGAAAGTGCACAACCAGAAGTAAGAAATTCCGCATGGTTGCGCCACCATCTGACAGTATGGAGAGAATGCCGCCGAACACGCTGAGGCCGAATGCCGCACCAAAGGCGAGATAGACCATGGGCTGCGCGAGAAGCAGGGCGGCAGCACCGAGACCGAGATAGAACCCCGCAAGCGACGAGCGCACCAGCGCATAACCGTCCCTGCGCTCGCCGGCCGGCTGCAGACCGAAAGCACGAAGCGTCAAACCTGGGGCAAACATGAAAAACAGGCCGATGATGGCCGATACCACCGCCGCGCCGAAGGCCAGTTGTTCGCCGAATTCGGCCGGAAAATAAAACTCCATCTCGTTCCCCAAATCATTGTGTTGTTCGCTCGCGTTATGACACGGTCACGACAGCGGGAAAACGCCCTCTCTGGCAAAGTTCAAAGGAAACTTTGCGGATCGATGTCAAGCTGCACATGCACGCTGCCGCGCTCCTTCGGGCCATTGGCCAGAAGCGTGCGAAGAAAAGACTGCATGTCGGAATTGCGCCGCCCGTGCACCAGCAACCGGAAACGGTGACGGCCACGGATGAGTGCCAGCGGTGCCTCCGCCGGGCCGAGCAACATGATGCCCGTTACCTGCGGCGCCGCCGCCCGCAATCCACGCGCATGAGTTTCCGCTTCCCCGCGCGTATCTGCGGAGACGATGATCGAGGCGAGACGGCCGAAGGGCGGCAGAACGGCCTTTTCCCGCTCGACGATCTCCCTTTCATAAAAGGCCGAGGCATCACCGGAGACGATCGCCTGCATGACGGGATGCTGCGGCTGGTAGGTCTGCAGCAGGCCATGGCTCTTCAACCCCGTACGTCCGGCACGGCCGGTCACCTGTGAGAGAAGCTGGAAGGTTCGCTCCGCAGCGCGCGGATCGCCATTGGCAAGGCCGAGATCGGCATCAACGATGCCGACGAGCGTCATCAGCGGGAAGTTATGCCCCTTGGCGACAAGCTGCGTGCCGATGACGATATCCGCCTCGCCCTTGACGATCGCCTCCAGCTCCAGCCGCAGCCGCTTGACGCCCATGAGATCGGAGGAGAGCACGATAGTACGGGCCTCTGGGAAATGTTTTTCCACCTCCTCGGCAATGCGCTCCACGCCCGGCCCGCAGGCCACGAGATGATCGAAGGTGCCGCATTCCGGGCAATGGTCGGGCGTAGGCTCGTTGTGGCCGCACTGGTGGCATTGCAATTGATTGCGGAAACGATGCTCCACCAGCCAGCTGGAACATTGCGGGCACTGGAAACGGTGGCCGCAGACCCGGCAGAGCGTCAGCGGCGCATAACCGCGCCGATTGAGGAAGAGCAGCGCCTGCTCCCCCTTTTCAATCGTCTTGCCGATGCCACGCAGCAGGACGGGGGAGAGAAACCCTCCCCTTTCAGGCGGGTGGCGGCGCATGTCGACAAGATGCAGGTCCGGCATTGCCGCATCGCCAAAGCGCGTGTGCAGATGAATGGTGTTGTAACGCCCGGAACTACCGTTGACCTGGCTTTCCACCGAAGGCGTGGCCGAGACCAGCACGACCGGGAATTCGGCGATCCGCGCCCTCACGACAGCCATGTCGCGGGCATTGTAAAAGACGCGGTCTTCCTGCTTGTAGGCTGGGTCGTGCTCTTCATCGACGATGATGAGGCCGAGATTGTCGAACGGCAGGAAAAGCGCCGAGCGCGCGCCGGCGACCACCTTAACTTCACCAGTGACGGCCTGCCGCCAGACCTTTTCGCGCATGCGCGGAGACAGGTCCGAATGCCACTCCGCCGGTTTCGCACCAAAACGATCCTGAAAGCGCTCAAGAAACGCCGCCGTCAGAGCGATTTCGGGCAGCAGGATGAGGACCTGCTTGCCTTGCCTCAGCGTCTCGGCCACCGCCTCGAAATAAACCTCGGTCTTGCCGGAGCCGGTTACGCCATCGATCAGCGAGACGTGAAAACCACCCTTGCGTACATCTTCAAGTATCTCCGAAGCGGCCTGTTTCTGGGGACCTTCCAGCCGCGGCTCGACATAATCAGGGTCGGGCTCGGCGACGACAGGCGGCGCCGGCAGGAAAACCGTCTCGAACACGCCCTGCTTCACCAGACCATCGATAACGCTGGTCGAAACGCCGGCGGCATGGGCAAGCCCGCTCTTCGTCCAGCCATGCCCTTCGGCCGCCAGTTCCATCACCCGCTCGCGGGCGGGGGTGAGGCGTTCCGGCCTGCCTTCGGTCAACCTCAGCCCCTCGATCATCGGTTCGGGATCGAAAGCGGCGGGGGCGCGCAGGGCCATGCGTGCGACGAGGCCGGGCGGAGAAAGCGTGTAGGCGGCAACCCAGTCCACGAAGCGGCGCATCTCCGCCTTCAGCGGCGGGCACTCGAAACTTTTGGTGATGGGTCGCAGCTTCTTCGGGTCGACGCCCTTCTCTCCGGCATCGTCCCACACCACGCCGAAGACCTGTCGGGGACCAAGCGGCACCTGCACGACAGAACCCGTTTCGACCACCATATCCTCAGGCACGGCATAACTATAAGGCCCGGGCGCCGGCATGGGCACGAGAACGGGCACCGTGCGCGTGGGCGACGGCGGGTCGAACAGAGCCCCAAACAGATCGGACGAATCTTTTGCCATGATGTGGCGACCATGCCCCGGAGACAGGAAAAAGGAAACCGCCCGGATGTAGTGGGCGCGCCTTGCAAAGTCCACCTCTTAACCAAATGCTGACCATAAGCGCATAGTTTCAAGGCATGGAATGGAGCGCCGCGTGACCGAAATCCTGACATTTGCCGAACCCGAACTCCTGAACGAGCGCCAGTCCTGGCTTGCCGCCCTTGCCGGCGAACGTCGTCTTTCCGACAATACGGTCGAGGCCTATGAGCGCGACACCCGCCAGTTCCTGATTTTCCTCACTAGTTACATCGGCAAGCCCGCGGCTATAAGCGATATAGCCGATCTGCGCCCTGTCGATCTCCGCGCCTTTCTGGCCAACCGACGCAAGGAAGGTGCTGGCGCGCGGTCGCTTGGGCGGCATCTGGCGGGTCTGCGCTCCCTGCTGCACCACCTGCAGAAAAAGGGCCTCGTCAACGCCGCAGGCGCGACTGCCATGCGCGCGCCAAAACAACCAAAATCCCTGCCGAAGCCGCTGACCGACCGTCAGGCGCTAAAGATCACCACGGCCGAGGCTCAGTTGAACGAAGAACCATGGATTGCCGCCCGCAATGCCGCGGTCCTCTCACTGCTTTATGGCTGTGGCCTGCGCATTTCCGAGGCGCTGGGTCTCACGCCAGCTAATTTCCCACCCGGTGCCCGGAGCCTGCGCATCACCGGCAAGGGCAACAAGACGCGGATCGTGCCCCTGCTGGCGGTGGTGACGGAAGCGGTCGACGCCTACAAGAAGCTCTGCCCCTATAGCCTGTCGGCGGATGAGCCCATGTTCCTCGGCGCACGCGGCGGCAAGCTGCAGCCCGCCATCATCCAGCGCGAAATGCAGAAGCTGCGGGGCGCTTTCGGCCTGCCGGAAAACGCCACCCCGCATGCGTTGCGCCATTCCTTCGCCACCCATCTTCTGGCCGGCGGTGGGGATCTGCGCACCATTCAGGAACTGCTCGGCCATGCGAGCCTCTCCACCACGCAGGTCTATACCGGCGTCGATACAGCGCGACTGCTGGAAATCTACGATAATGCCCACCCGCGCGCATGAAGTAGGAGATGGTTAACCATAAACATTAACCAGACGTCCAAATCGCCGTTCTATAAGCGAACCAGAACCGGATTGGACCGATGCACAGCCTGATAAAACCACAAAATCTCACCGCCACCCTGATGGGCAAGACCGGCGACGCCCTGCTCTGGCTGCTGGCGGCCCTGCATGTCACTGCCGTTGCCATCCTGCTCATGACCTTGCTGTCACTCAGTGAAGCGGGGGCCGCAGAGCAGAAGATTACCTGCACGGGCAGCGACATTCTCGTGGAGATGCGCAAGACCGATCCGCAAGCTTTCGCAAAGATCGAACAGGAAGCGGCCGCGATCCCCAACGGCAAGGGCAATTTCTGGCGCATCGAAAAGGCGGGAACGCCCACGTCCTATCTTCTCGGCACCATGCATGTCACCGATCCGCGTGTTCTGGAAATGCCTGCCGCCGCCAGCCCCGCCTTCGAAAAAGCCGCGACGGTGATCGTGGAATCGGACGAAATCGCCGATGACAAGAAGGTCGCGGCCTCGCTGCTGAGCAAGCCCGAACTCACCATGTTTCTGGACGGCAAATCGATCACCGATATCCTGTCGCCGGAAAATGTCGCGCGTCTGGAAAAGGGCCTCAAGGAGCGCGGCATTCCGCTGAACGCCGTATCGCGCATGAAGCCATGGATGCTTTCGAGCTTCGTCGCCCTTCCCGCCTGTGAATTCGCCCGCAAGGCCACCGGCCTCTCCTTTCTCGACAAGAAGTTGGCCGAAGA
The DNA here is from genome assembly GCF_053522465.1 of Agrobacterium sp. 22-214-1. NCBI lineage: Bacteria > Pseudomonadati > Pseudomonadota > Alphaproteobacteria > Hyphomicrobiales > Rhizobiaceae > Agrobacterium > Agrobacterium sp. 22-214-1. Next base: position 95,102 of record NZ_JBNWCK010000005.1, read on the forward strand.
TGCCATCGCGGACGGAAAACACCTTGTCGGGCTGGAAACCATGGTGGAGCAGCTGACGGCCATGTCCGAGCTGCCGATGGAATTTCATCTTCAGGCGCTGATCGAAACGCTCGAACTGGGAGACCGCATGGATGACATCATGACAACCATGACCGATCTTTACGTCGCCGGCGATATCGGCATGACCATGCCCATGCTGAAAAGCCTGGACCCCAAGAAGGCAGCGGCAGAAAGCGAACAGGGCTACGCCGCCTTCGAACAGCGCATCATCACCGACCGGAACCATGTCATGGCGGAACGGGCGGCCCCCGAGCTTGCCAGGGGCAATGTTTTCATGGCCGTGGGCGCACTGCATTTGCCGGGCGAGGAAGGCCTTGTCGAATTGCTGCGCGCGGAAGGCTTCACCCTCACGCGGGTCGATTGACCCGCTCACTCCCGATGCTGACGGGCCGGACATTGGCGCAGAACGGCCGCATCGTCGCCGGCACGATGCGGCGGTGAAACGGTCCGACGACAAGAAGATAGAGCCGCCCAAACAGGTTCTTGCGCCTGACGATGGTGGTGACACTCACCAGCTGGCGGTTTTCCTTCTCTTCGAGATCGACGACGATCCGGAAATCGAGATGGCGGTCGTCAAAGCCCAGCACAGTCCGCTGTGGCGTGGAGGACAGGACGGGAAAACCACCCGCCGACGTCCCAGCCACCATTTCGACCGTTCTTAAACCGAAAAGCGCCACCACGCGGTTTCGAAGCGCCATAAGGCTGCGGATCCACGCCGGAGGATGATCGAGAAGGAGCCTGCTCACATCGAGTGAGGACGGCTCCGGCGTCACCATCTCTCCCTGATAGCGATCCCGCCAGTCTGCGCCCGGCAATATGTCTTCGAAATCCTGCATTCCCGAACCCCGGCCGCACGATGCGGCAAGGGTCATATTCCTCTTTTTCCAGGGAGCCGGAAACGCGACAAACCGCCGCTTAGCCGTGCGTCATGCGCTTCAGGACATTGGTGCGCCAGTAGAACTGGTGAACCAGAACGGCGACGACGTGACCGGCGATCAACACCCACATCAGCGCCTTGAAGGGTCCGGAATGCAGCTGCCCGGCCGGCTGAGCGCCGAAGTAATAAGCGGCAATACCGGACAGGGGCAGGACGAGGAACAGGGCATAAAAGGTAAAATGCGCCACCTTCGCCGCGATCTGAAACAGCCTCGGTTCTTCGGCGGGATGCGGCGGCACGCCCTGGAAGAAGCGTAGACAGAGGCGCAGCACTGCAAGCAACAGAACGGTGAAGCCGACATAGGCGTGAATATTGGCCGAAGATACCTGTTCCGGCGTCAGCGTTTCGCCCCGCCGCATCAGCCGATAGGCATGTTCCATCCCATCGGGAAACAACAGGTTGAAGAAGATCAGAAGCGCCATCGCCCAATGAATGATGCGCTGCGGAACGGTGAAGGAAACTTGATTTGGAAACGCCATTTTATTGCCTTTTATCAAAAGGTTAGACAGGCTGTGGCGCGAGTATGGAAAACCCCGGCCTACATGGCAAGCCGGGGTTTGGCAGATGACTGAAATTTAATGTTGGAGCAGAGGGCTCCAACACCGATCACATGTGGATCGGCTTGAAGAAGGTCGCCAGCGCCGCTTCCTTCACGGCTTCCGACATGGTCGGGTGCGCATGGCAGGTGCGGCCCAGATCTTCCGAAGAACCGCCGAATTCCATCAGCACGGTGATTTCGTGGATCATTTCGCCAGCGCCGAAGCCGACGATGTGGCCGCCGAGAACCCGGTCGGTTTCCTTGTCGGCAAGGATCTTCACGAAACCATCCGTCACCTGCATGGCGCGGGCACGGCCATTGGCGGTGAAGGGGAACTTGCCGACCTTGTAGGCGATGCCAGCGGCCTTCAGTTCTTCCTCGGTCTTGCCGACGGACGCGATTTCCGGCTGCGTATAGACCACGGCCGGAATGACGTCGTAATTCACATGGCCGCGCTGGCCGGCGAGGATTTCCGCGAGAGCAACGCCCTCGTCTTCCGCCTTGTGCGCCAGCATCGGGCCCTTCACCACGTCGCCGATCGCATAGATGCCGTCGACATTGGTCTTGTAGTGACCGTCGATTTCAACGCGGCCGCGGCTGTCCAGCACAACGCCGGCTTCCGCAAGGCCGAGACCTTCGGTGTAGGGCTTGCGGCCGGTGGATATCAGCACGACATTCGCTTCCAGCGTTTCGGCAGCGCCGCCCTTGACCGGCTCGAACACCACCTTTGCACCGGCAGCGGTCTTTTCAACAGCCGTCACCTTGGCGCCGAGCTTGAAATCGAGACCCTGCTTGGCGAGCAGACGCTGGGCCTGCTTGGAAACTTCGCCATCCATGCCGCCGAGAATATTGTCGAGATATTCAACGACAGTAACCTTCGCGCCGAGACGCGACCAGACCGAACCGAGCTCGAGACCGATGACGCCGCCGCCGACAACGATGAGCTTTTCCGGAACCTTGGAAAGAGCGATCGCGCCCGTGGAGGACACGATGACGCTTTCATCGATATCGACCTGAACGCCGGGAATGCCGGCAACATCCGAACCCGTGGCGATGACGATGTTCTTCGTCTCGATTTCTTGGCTCTCACCCTTGTCGTTGGTGACGGAAACCTTGCCGGCGGAAACCACCTTGCCGGTGCCCTGGAAGGCATCGATCTTGTTCTTCTTGAACAGGAAGGACACGCCGTCGACATTGGCCTTCACCACGCCGTCCTTGTGGCCCATCATCTTTTCAAGGTTCAGCTTCGGAGCGGCAACTTCGATACCGAGCGTATCGACGCCATGGGCGACATGGGCAAAGGTTTCGGACGCGTGCAGCAGCGCCTTGGAGGGGATGCAGCCGACATTGAGGCAGGTGCCGCCATAGGTCGCGCGCTTTTCGATGACAGCGACCTTCAGGCCGAGCTGTGCCGCCTTGACCGCGCAAACATAACCGCCGGGGCCCGTGCCGATTACAACTACATCATATGCCATGTTCGTTTTCCTGATTGATGTCGGGCAAGATGCCGGATCATTGCCCTGCTTGCGTTTGACCTGAAACTCAGGCCGCTTTTTCCGTTGCGAGTTTTATACCGAGAGCGATGAAGACCACACCGCTGGTGCGGTCGATCCATTGGCTGGCGCGCTGAAATGCAGCGCGCATGCGCGGCGTCGTCATGAACAGGCTGACACCGACGAACCACAGGATAAGGCAGCTCGCCATGACGAGACCGTATCCGAACTTGATGGCGACCGGCGTGTGAGCGTGAACCACCGTCGAAAAGATCGACAGGAAGAAAAACACCGGCTTGGGGTTGAGTGCATTGGCGGCAAAACCGAGCGTGAAAGCCTTAAGCGCAGTCTGGCTGCTTTTCGCCTGAACGCCTTCACCTTCAGCGGCGGGCAATTCGGTCTTGCCGGCGCGCAGCGCCTTGATGCCGATATAGATCAGATAGGCGACGCCCAGCCATTTGACGATGTTGAAGAGATAGATCGACTGGGAGATGATGAGGCCAAGTCCGAGGATCGTATAGGTGACGTGGAACATCAAAGACGTCCCCACCCCGAAGCTGGTGATGATGGCCTGTTTGCGACCGTGCACCATGGCCTGGCGCATGACCATCGCGAGATCGGCGCCGGGCGAGACGATCGCAAAGGAGAAGATCGCCATCAGGGATGCAAGTTCGATGAGATATTGATGCATAGGCTCGACCTCAGATCAGCGCGACAAGCATGAGGACCAGACCGCCAAGGGACACGACCCAGGCGATCGACCGTACATAGGGGACGCCTGCCAGATAAAGCGGGATGTAGACGATGCGCGCCATGGTCCATATCCAGCCGCCCGTCAGCCCCCAGCCGGAAGCGTCACCGGCGATCGCAAGAGCGAGAGTGAGACCGACGAAAGCCGGATAGGTCTCGCGAAAATTATCCGAGGCGCGCTGCGCACGTCCAGCAAACACCCCTTTGAGGTCCTGCCGCGTATCGCGTGCGCCCGCATTCCAGGCAAGGCCGAGTTCCCGCGTCGCGGACATGGCCTGAAGGCAGATATGCAGGAGAAGAAGAATGACGCTGAGCGCCAGCAGGAACACGAAAGGTCCATTCCCGCCGGCCAGGTTTTCCATCCCTCTTCTCCCCTGTTTCAGTCTTAGAGATCGAGAACCAGACGTTCCGGATCTTCCAGGCTTTCCTTGACGCGGACGAGGAAGGTCACGGCTTCCTTGCCGTCAACGATACGGTGATCGTAGGAGAGCGCAAGATACATCATCGGACGGATGACGACCTGACCGCCGATGGCGACCGGACGCTCCTGGATCTTGTGCATGCCGAGAATGCCCGACTGCGGCGCATTGAGGATCGGCGAGGACATCAGCGAACCGTAGACACCGCCATTGGTGATGGTGAAGGTGCCACCCTGCATGTCGGCCATGCCGAGCGAACCGTCACGCGCCGCCTTGGCGAGGCGACCGAGTTCCTTTTCGACGCCGGCGATGGAGAGCTGGTCGGCATCGCGGATGACCGGAACGACAAGACCCTTGTCGGTGCCGACAGCCATGCCGACGTGACAATAGTTCTTGTAGATGATGTCCGTGCCGTCGATTTCAGCGTTGACGGCGGGCAGTTCCTTCAGCGCGTGAGTCACGGCCTTGGTGAAGAAGCCCATGAAGCCGAGCTTGACGCCATGCTTCTTCTCGAACACGTCCTTGTAGCGGTTACGCAGGTCCATGACGGCGCTCATGTCCACCTCGTTATAGGTGGTCAGCATGGCGGCGGTGTTCTGCGCGTCCTTCAGGCGACGGGCGATCGTCTGGCGCAGGCGGGTCATCTTCACGCGCTCTTCGCGAACCTGATCCTGCTCGGCGGAAACAGGACGGGGAGCAGCAGCAACCGGAGCCGGAGCAGCGGCGGGTGCCGAAACGCCCTTGGCGACAGCAGCGAGCACATCGCCCTTCAGCACCTGACCACGCTTGCCCGAACCATCGACCTGATCGGCAGACAGGTTGTTTTCAGCAAGCAGCTTGCCAGCAGCAGGTGCCGGCGGCATGGCGCTGGCGGCAGAAGCAGCGGGAGCCGGAGCCGCGGCTGCGGCAGCAGCAGGCTTTGCCGGTTCGGCAGCCGGTGCAGAGGTCGCTGCACCGGCAGCACCTTCGGCGATCTGGCCGAGAAGCGCGTCGAGACCGACGGTTTCGCCGTTCTGCGCAACGATTTCGGTGAGAACGCCGGACGCAGGCGCCGGGACTTCGACGGTAACCTTGTCGGTTTCCAGTTCAACGAGCGGTTCGTCGGCCTTGACGGTGTCGCCGACCTTCTTGAACCAGGTGCCGACGGTCGCTTCGCTGACGGATTCGCCGAGGGTTGGTACGCGGATTTCAGTGGCCATGATCTAGTTCCGTTATTCAGGTGTCTTTTTTGCGGGGCGATGCGGGAGAGTTCTCACTCTCCCAGCGCGTCTTCCAGGAACGCAGCAAGCTGCGCCAGGTGCTTGGACATCAGGCCGGTCGCCGGAGAGGCGGCAGCCGGACGGCCCGTGTAACGGACCTTCTGGTACTTGGCGTCGATATGCGCCAGAACCCATTCCAGGTAAGGATCGATGAACGACCACGCACCCATGTTCTTCGGCTCTTCCTGGCACCAGACCATTTCCGCATTGCGGAAGCGCGACAGCTCGTTGATGAGCGCCTTGGCCGGGAACGGGTAAAGCTGTTCGATACGCAGCAGGTAGATATCGTCGATACCGCGCTTTTCGCGTTCCTCGAGCAGATCGTAATAGACCTTGCCCGTGCACATGACGACGCGACGGATCTTCGAATCCTTCTGCAGCTTGATCGGACCGTCCTTGATGACCTCCGCATCGTCCCACAGGAGACGATGGAAGGAGGACTCGCCTGCAAGCTCGGCCAGCGAAGAGGTGGCGCGCTTGTGACGCAGCAGCGACTTCGGCGTCATCAGGATCAGCGGCTTGCGGAAGTCGCGCTTCACCTGGCGGCGCAGGATGTGGAAGTAGTTGGCCGGCGTCGTGCAGTTGGCAACCTGCATGTTGTCTTCGGCGCACATCTGCAGCCAGCGCTCCAGACGGGCGGACGAGTGTTCCGGGCCCTGACCTTCGTAACCATGCGGCAGAAGGCAGACGAGACCGGACATGCGCAGCCACTTGCGTTCACCCGAAGAGATGAACTGGTCGAACACCACCTGCGCGCCGTTGGCGAAGTCGCCGAACTGGGCTTCCCAAAGGGTCAGCGCATTCGGACGGGCCAGCGAGTAACCGTATTCGAAACCGAGAACGGCTTCTTCCGAAAGCATCGAGTTGATGACTTCGTAGCGGGCCTGCGTCGGCGAAAGGTTGGCGAGCGGAATATAACGCTCTTCGGTCTCCTGATCGTAGAGGACCGAGTGACGCTGCGAGAAGGTGCCGCGTTCGCAATCCTGACCGGAAAGACGAATCTTGTGGCCGTCGGCAACGAGCGAACCGAACGCAAGCGCTTCCGCCATTGCCCAGTCGATGCCTTCGCCCGTCTCGACCATCTGCGAGCGGTTTTCCATGAAGCGCTGGATCGTGCGGTGGGCGCTGAAGCCTTCCGGAATGGTCGACAGCTTCTTGCCGATTTCCTTCAGCTGCTTCATCGGTACGCCGGTCTTGCCGCGACGCTGCTCATCGGCATTGTCGGCAGCGCGCAGACCCGACCACTGACCGTCCAGCCAGTCGGCCTTGTTTGGTTTGTAGGACTGGCCTGCTTCGAATTCCTGCTCGAGATGAGCGCGCCAATCGGCCTTCATCTTCTCGAATTCGCCTTCGTTCATCAGGCCTTCCGCGATCAGGCGGTCGGCATAGATGCGCGCAACTGTCTTGTGGCCACGGATAACCTTGTACATCTTCGGCTGCGTGAACGCCGGCTCATCGCCTTCGTTATGGCCGAAGCGGCGGTAGCAGAACATGTCGATGACGACAGGCTTGTGGAACTTCATACGGTATTCGGTCGCAACCTTGGCCGCATAGGTAACCGCTTCCGGATCGTCGCCGTTGACGTGGAAGATCGGCGCTTCGATCATCTTGGCAACGTCGGACGGATAGGGCGACGAACGCGAGAAGGCCGGGTTCGTCGTAAAGCCGATCTGGTTGTTGATGATGAAGTGCATGGTGCCGGCAACGCGGTGACCGCGCAGACCGGAAAGGCCGAGAATTTCCGCAACCACGCCCTGACCGGCAAAAGCGGCATCGCCGTGCAGAAGCAGCGGCAGCACCTTGGCGCGTTCCGACAGCGGAATGATGTCGCCGTCCCACTGCTTGGCCAGCTGGTCCTGCTTGGCGCGGGCCTTGCCCATGACGACGGGGTTGACGATTTCCAGGTGCGACGGGTTGGCCGTCAGCGACAGGTGAACCTTGTTGCCGTCGAATTCGCGGTCGGAGGAGGCACCGAGGTGGTATTTCACGTCGCCCGAACCCTCGACATCGTCAGGCTTGAACGAACCGCCCTTGAACTCGTGGAACACGGCGCGATGCGGCTTGCCCATAACGTTCGTCAGAACGTTCAGGCGGCCGCGGTGAGCCATGCCGAGCACGACTTCTTCCAGACCTTCCTGGCCGCCGCGCTTGATGATCTGCTCCAGCGCCGGGATCAGCGATTCACCGCCATCGAGGCCGAAACGCTTGGTGCCCTTGAAACGCACGTCGAGGAACTGCTCGTAGCCTTCGGCCTCGACCAGCTTGGACAGAATGGCCTTCTTGCCTTCAGCCGTGAAGGCAACGCCCTTGTCCGGACCTTCGATGCGCTCCTGAATCCAGCCTTTTTCTTCCGGGCTTGACATGTGCATGAATTCGACGCCGATGGTGGAGCAGTAGGTGCGCTCCAGAATATCGATCATCTCGCGCACGGTCGCATATTCGAGGCCGAGCACGTTATCGATGAAAATCTTGCGGTCGTAGTCGCTTTCCTCGAAGCCGTAGGACTTCGGCGACAGCTCGTTGTAATCCTCAACCGCGACCGCGATGCCGAGCGGATCGAGCTTGGCATGCAGGTGGCCGCGCATGCGGTAGGCGCGGATCATCATGATGGCGCGAACGCTGTCACGGGTCGCCTGCAGAACTTCCGCCTGGCTGACCGGCTTGCCGGTGTCGGCGCTCTTAGCCTCAGCTTTCGCCTGAACCTTCTTCTCGATGGCCTTTTCGACCGTGGCCCAGTTGCCGTCGAGTGCGGATACCAGTTCGCCATTCGCCGGGATCGGCCAGTTGGCGCGCTTCCAGGAGGCGCCCTTGGCCGCCTTCTTCACGTCTTCCGGATTATCGGACAACGCCTTGAAGAAGCTCTGCCACTCCGGCGACACGGAAGAGGGGTCCTCTTCGTACCGGGCATAGAGCTGCTCGATATAGGCTGCATTCGCGCCGTCCAGAAACGACGTGATCTGAAACTGCTCGTTCGCTTCTTGCCTTGCCATTGTGTTCTTGCGGACTTATCCGTCCGCCTCCTCGATGCCGTTAGGGCCGTTCGCCGGCCTGCCGCTTTGATTATTGCTGTCTGCCGCCGGGGCGGTATGCCGTTCTGTCTGTCGTTCCTTGCGGCATCGGGCAGCGTGGCATTGAAGCCGCGCCGCCCGTTACCGATGTCATGTGGTCTCAGCCCTTGAGGACTTCAACCAGCGTCTTGCCGAGGCGCGCCGGAGAGGGCGATACCTTGATACCGGCTGCTTCCATTGCCGCAATCTTGGACTCTGCGTCACCCTTGCCGCCGGAAACGACAGCGCCGGCGTGGCCCATGGTGCGGCCCTTCGGAGCCGTACGGCCCGCGATGAAGCCGGCCATCGGCTTCTTGCGGCCCTTCTTGGCTTCGTCGATCAGGAACTGTGCCGCATCTTCTTCAGCCGATCCGCCGATTTCGCCGATCATGATGATCGACTGCGTGGCGTCGTCAGCGAGGAACATTTCCAGGACGTCGATGAACTCGGTGCCCTTGACCGGGTCGCCGCCGATACCGACAGCAGTGGTCTGGCCGAGGCCTTCATTGGAGGTCTGGAACACGGCCTCATAGGTGAGCGTACCCGAACGCGAAACGATACCGACGGAACCCTTGCGGAAGATGGAGCCCGGCATGATGCCGATCTTGCATTCTTCCGGCGTGAGGATACCCGGGCAGTTCGGGCCGAGCAGGCGCGACTTGGAGCGGTCGAGGCGAGCCTTGACGCGAACCATGTCCATGACCGGGATACCTTCGGTGATGCAGGTGATGAACGGAATTTCCGCATCGATGGCTTCGATGATGGCATCTGCTGCACCTGCCGGCGGAACGTAGATCACGGATGCGTCTGCACCGGTCTTTTCCTTGGCTTCGGCAACCGTTGCGAAGATCGGCAGGCTTTCACCCTTGGAACCGGTCCAGGTTTCGCCGCCCTTCTTCGGGTGAATACCGCCAACCATCTGCGTGCCGTAATAGGCAAGCGCCTGTTCGGTGTGGAAGGTGCCGGTCTTGCCGGTCAGACCCTGAACGAGGATCTTCGTGTCTTTATTAACAAGAATAGACATTATTTCCGGTCCCTCAATTAGCCGTTGATCGCCGCGACGATCTTCTTGGCTGCGTCGTCCAGATCGTCAGCAGCCGTAATCGCAAGGCCAGATTCGTTGAGAAGCTTCTTGCCAAGTTCGACGTTGGTGCCTTCGAGGCGAACGACGAGCGGAACCTGCAAACCGACTTCCTTCACCGCGGCGATGACGCCCTCGGCGATAACGTCGCACTTCATGATGCCGCCGAAGATGTTGACGAGGATACCCTCGACCTTCGGGTCGGCAGTGATGATCTTGAAAGCTGCCGCAACCTTCTCCTTGCCGGCGCCGCCGCCGACGTCGCAGAAGTTAGCCGGCTCTTTGCCGTAAAGCTTGATGATGTCCATGGTCGCCATGGCAAGGCCAGCGCCGTTGACCATGCAACCGATGTTGCCGTCGAGTGCGACGTAAGCGAGGTCCCACTTGGAGGCTTCGATTTCCTTGGCGTCTTCTTCGGTCTCGTCGCGCAGCGCCTTGACGTCGTCATGGCGGAACAGCGCATTGCCGTCGAAGGACATCTTGGCGTCGAGAACGCGCAGATGGCCATTTTCCATGACGATCAGCGGGTTGATCTCGAGGAGAGCCATGTCCTTCTCGTTGAAGGCCTTGTAGAGGATCGGGAAGAGCGCCTTGGCGTCTTCGGCTGCAACGCCGTCAAGCGCGAGAGCCTTGGAGATCGCAGCAACGTCGGCGTCGCTTACACCCTTTTCCGGGTTGATGGCGATGGTGTGGATCTTCTCGGGCGTGTCGTGGGCGACAGCTTCGATGTCCATGCCGCCTTCCGTGGAAACCACGAAAGCAACCTGGCCGACGGAACGGTCAACCAGCAGCGAGCAGTAGAGTTCGCGGGCAATGTCGGCACCGTCTTCGATGTAGAGACGGTTGACCTGCTTGCCGGCTTCACCGGTCTGCGCCGTTACCAGCGTGTTGCCGAGCATGTCCTTGGCGTGGGAAACGACTTCGTCGATGGACTTCGCCAGACGAACGCCGCCCTTGGCGTCCGGGCCGAGTTCCTTGAACTTGCCCTTGCCGCGGCCGCCAGCGTGGATCTGGCTCTTGACGACGTAGAGCGGGCCGGGAAGCTGCTTGGCGGCAGCTTCGGCTTCTTCGACCTTGAGAATGGCGACGCCTTCAGCAACCGGCGCGCCGTAGCCCTTCAGAAGAGCCTTGGCCTGATATTCGTGAATATTCATGGAATAATCCCTGTTTGGAGCCGCTAGGCTATTACTTCAGCGACGGAGCGATGTTGACGCAGGCTTCGCAAAGACCAGCGACGGCACCGACGGATTTCTGGAAGGCGGCTTCTTCTTCCTTGTTGAGTTCGATCTCAATGATGCGCTCGATACCGCCGGCACCGATGATGGTCGGCACGCCGACATACATGTCGTCAACGCCATACTGGCCCGAGAGGTGGGCAGCGGCGGGCAGAACGCGCTTCTTGTCCTTGAGGTAGGATTCAGCCATTTCGATTGCCGAAGCGGCCGGCGCGTAATAGGCCGAACCGGTCTTCAGCAGGCCGACGATTTCCGCGCCGCCGTCACGGGTGCGCTGGATGATCTGCTCAAGGCGCTCGGCGGTCAGCCAGCCCATCTTGACGAGATCGGTCAGCGGAACGCCGGCAACCGTGGAGTAGCGTGCGAGCGGCACCATGGTGTCGCCGTGGCCGCCGAGAACGAAGGCGGTGACGTCTTCAACCGAAACGTTGAATTCTTCGGCGAGGAACAGACGGAAACGGGCGCTGTCGAGAACGCCGGCCATGCCGACGACCTTGTTCTTCGGCAGGCCGGAGAACTTCTGCAGCGCCCAGACCATGGCGTCGAGCGGGTTGGTGATGCAGATGACGAAAGCGTTCGGGGCATATTTCTTGATGCCGGCGCCGACCTGCTCCATGACCTTGAGGTTGATGCCGAGAAGATCGTCGCGGCTCATGCCCGGCTTGCGGGCAACGCCAGCGGTGACGATGCAGACGTCAGCACCTTCGATGGCGGCGTAATCGGAAGCGCCGGTGAGCTTTGCATTGAAGCCTTCAACCGGGCCGGACTGGGCAATATCCAGACCCTTGCCCTGCGGGATGCCGTCGGCAATATCGAAGAGGACGATATCGCCCAGTTCCTTCAGGCTGGCGAGATGCGCCAGCGTGCCGCCGATCATGCCAGAACCAATAAGTGCAATTTTTTTGCGAGCCATCGAATGCTTCCTCTTGAGCTTCAATTCAATTTCACCGCGCCAAACCGGCAGCCAAATTGTCGCACTCCGATTAGCCCCATTGGCTAAAATTGGCAACAGATTCTTTTCTGGTGAATATTTTCAATCGTTTAGATCATTATTTTCTTACGTAAACGTAAGAAAATACGTCACGAAAGTGTCAAACTTTCTGGCGTTTTTCGTGGTGCAGCGCCAGATAATCCGCGCTGCGCATTTCAAACAGGCGCGAGGCGGTGCGATCGAACTCGAAACCTTCGGTCCCCTTGCGCTTGCCGAGCAGGTCTTCCGGCATGGCGGCAGCGGAGGCAAAAAGCCGGACGCTGTGGTCGTAAAGCGCATCGATGAGGATGATGAAACGCTTGGTCTCGTTGCGCTTGTCCGCGTTCAAGAACGGGATATGGTCGATGAAGACCGTGTCGAAACGATTGGCGATGGCAAGGAAGTCGGAAGCCCCAAGCGGCTTTTCGCAAAGATCGGAAAAGGAAAAACGGGCGACCCGGCCGCTGGCGCGGGGCACCAGAATGGAACGGCCCTTCATCGGTATCTCGGTCGGCGCAACGAGGTGACCGGCAATCATGTGCCGCCAGGCCATGTCCATCGCCTGATCCGCCGAACCGTCGAGCGGCGTGACATAGACGGGCAGGCTTTCCAGCTTCTCCATCCGGTAATCGGTGGGGCTGTCCAGCGTCACCACCTCCACATGCTTTTTCAAGAGATCGACGAAAGGCAGGAACAGGCCGCGATTGAGCCCGTCCTTGTAGAGATTGTCGGGGACGACATTGGATGTCGTCACCAATGTGCAGCCATTGGCGAACAGCTCGCTGAACAGCCGCGCAAGGATCATCGCATCGGCAATATCCGTGACGGTGAACTCATCGAAGCAAAGGAGCTCCGCTTCCGCCAGAAGCTGGGCCGCGACAGGCGGAATGGGATCGGCCTGTTTGGTTTCGCCATTCTTCAGCTTCTGCCGATGCGCATGCACGCGATTGTGCACATCCGCCATGAATTCATGAAAATGGCAGCGCCGTTTGGAGGAAACGGGCGCCATCTCATAGAACATGTCCATCAGCATCGTCTTGCCGCGGCCGACGCTGCCATAGACATACAGCCCCTTGACGAAGGCGGCAGGCCCGGACTTGCGCGCAAACATCCAGCCGAGCGCGCTCTTCTTCTTGGCGGGCTTGCGCGCCTTCAGATCGGCAAGGATACGGTCCAGATGCGCCGCCACGCCAAGCTGGGCGGCATCGGCCTGCAAGGTGCCAGCTGCCGTCAATGCGTTGAGCTGTTCAACGACACTATGATTGTAATCGGGCAAGGGCTTCATGGATAAACGCCTCGGACGCGGGCGCACGAAGGCACCCGCGACGAATGAACAGGCTTAGAGCGAAAAGAGCGTTCCGGCTGCACCGGAAAGACTCATCGGCTGAGGCTGAGCGGCTGGCCGCTATTGGTGGTGCCATCAAAGCGCGCATCGGCGCTCTTGTAGACGCGGCCGATCGTGTCACCCGAACGATTCTTGAAGAGAACCATCTTGCCCGACACTTCCCAGGACCCCATCGCCGTCAGCTCGCCCGCGCAACCGCGCGTGCCGCCACGCGAGCCGCTGCCGAGGTTGGTGAGCGTCAGGAACATGTCGCAATTGGCGCCGCCATTGGAAACGCGCCAGTTGCCGACCATGGATTCCTTGGTGACGTCAAGTGCGGCTGCCGGCGGAGCGGCAGAAGCGACATTGGTTCCGCCAGGGGCGGCCGAGGCAGGTGCCGACGGGAACTGGCCGCCCGTGGCGCCACCGGGCGGCGGCAGGGCGCCGGACTGGACGGAGGGCACCGGCTGCGCCTGCAAAGGCGGCGTATAACCGGGATTGTTGCTGGCATTGTTGTTGTAATCGTAGGAGGTACGTTGGCAACCGGCGAGAGTCATCACAACCGCAAGGCCCGTCACCACATATCTGAATTGCATATCAAGCTCCCGATTCTCTCGCTTCCGGAAAGATCATGATCAAACAAGAAGGCTGAATTATTACCAAAGCCTTATCTTGCGCAAGCGATGGCCGGGATAATTACCATTTCGGTCGATTTTTATCGAATTTTCCCACGCCGGGTTGTAAAAAGGGCCACGGTCGAGACCGCGGCCCGCTAGATTTTCTGTCGTCAGCGAATCGCCTTTAAACGCGACGCTCGACCATCATCTTCTTGATTTCCGCGATCGCCTTGGCCGGGTTCAGACCCTTCGGGCAAGCCTGCGCGCAGTTCATGATGGTATGGCAGCGGTAAAGGCGGAACGGGTCCTCGAGATTGTCGAGACGCTCGCCGGTTGCCTCATCGCGGCTGTCGATCAGCCAGCGATAGGCCTGCAGCAGAACGGCCGGACCGAGATAACGGTCGCCATTCCACCAGTAGCTGGGACAGGAAGTGGAGCAGCAGGCGCAGAGAATGCACTCATAAAGACCGTCCAGCTTCAGGCGGTCCTCATGGCTCTGCTTCCACTCCTTGGCGGGCGTCGGCGAAACCGTCTTCAGCCAGGGCTCGATGGAGCGATGCTGGGCGTAGAAGTTCGACAGATCGGGAACGAGGTCCTTCACGACAGGCATGTGCGGCAGCGGATAAACCTTCACCGTGCCGTTGATCTCTTCCATGCCCTTGGTGCAGGCAAGCGTATTGGTGCCGTCGATGTTCATGGCGCAGGAGCCGCAGATGCCTTCGCGGCAGGAGCGGCGCAGCGTCAGCGTCGGGTCGATATTGTTCTTGATGTAGAGAAGCGCATCGAGAACCATCGGCCCGCAATCGTCGACATCGATATAATAGGTGTCGATGCGCGGGTTCTGACCGTCATCCGGGTTCCAGCGATAGATGCGGTATTCGCGCACATTCTTGGCGCCGTCCGGCTTCGGCCAGACCTTGCCTTCGCTGATCTGGGAATTCTTGGGGAGAGCGAGTTCAACCATATCCAGTTCCTCAAATCAGTAGACGCGCGCCTTCGGTTCGATCTTTTTCGGATCGATCCCGTCAGCGATGAGGTCGGTGTGAACCGGGCGGTAGTCGAGCTTGACGTCGCCTTCCGGGCTGACCCAGGCAAGCGTGTGCTTGCGCCAGTTCACGTCGTCGCGACCGGCGAACGGACCGTCGACGAAATCCTCGCGGGCGTGCGAACCGCGGCTTTCCTTGCGCGCTTCCGCGCCATAGACCGTGGTGATCGCATTGGCCATGAGGTTGTGCAGCTCGAGCGTCTCGACCAGATCGGAGTTCCAGACCATCGAGCGGTCGGTCACCTTGACGTCGGGCAGTTCCTTCCAGATGGCGGAAAGACGCTGGCAACCGCTCTCCAGCGATTCCTGCGTGCGGAACACGGCCGCATCGTCCTGCATGGCGCGCTGCATCTTGTCGCGCAGCACCGCCGTCGGCGTCGAGCCATTGGCGTAACGCAGGCTGTCGAAGCGTTCCATGATCTTGTCGCAGGCCGCAATGTCGAGTGCGGGAACTGCCTCGTCACGGTTGATGACCTGGGCAGCGCGAATGGCGGCGGCACGGCCGAAGACCACAAGGTCGATCAGCGAGTTGGAACCAAGGCGGTTCGCACCGTGAACCGAGGCGCAACCGGCTTCGCCGACAGCCATCAGGCCGGGCGCGATACGTTCCGGGTTGTTGGCATCGGCATTCAGCACTTCACCCCAATAATTGGTCGGAATGCCGCCCATATTGTAGTGAACCGTCGGCAGGACCGGGATCGGCTCGCGAGTCACGTCGACACCGGCAAAAATCTTCGCGCTTTCGGAAATGCCGGGAAGGCGCTCATGCAGGATTGCCGGATCGAGGTGATCGAGATGCAGGAAGATGTGGTCCTTGTTCTTGCCGACGCCGCGGCCTTCACGGATTTCCATCGTCATGCAGCGCGAGACAACGTCACGCGACGCAAGGTCTTTTGCCGAAGGCGCATAACGCTCCATGAAGCGCTCGCCTTCGGAGTTGACGAGATAACCGCCTTCGCCGCGCGCGCCTTCGGTGATCAGGCAGCCTGCGCCATAAATGCCGGTCGGGTGGAACTGCACGAATTCCATGTCCTGGAGCGGCAGGCCGGCGCGGGCAATCATGCCGCCGCCGTCGCCGGTGCAGGTATGGGCCGAGGTCGCCGAGAAATAGGCGCGGCCGTAACCGCCGGTCGCCAGAACCACCATCTTGGCGGCAAAGCGATGGATCGTGCCGTCATCGAGGTTCCAGGCGACGACGCCGGTGCAGCGGCCGTCCGGAGACATGATGAGATCCAGCGCGAAATATTCGATGAAGAATTCCGCATTGTTGCGCAGCGACTGGCCATAAAGCGTGTGCAGAATGGCGTGGCCGGTACGGTCGGCGGCGGCGCAAGTACGCTGCACAGGCGGGCCTTCGCCGTAATTCTGCATGTGACCGCCAAACGGGCGCTGATAGATCTTGCCTTCTTCGTTGCGCGAGAAAGGCACGCCGTAATGTTCCAGCTCGTAGACCGCCTTCGGCGCTTCCATGGCGAGATATTGCATGGCGTCAACATCGCCCAACCAGTCGGAGCCCTTTACGGTGTCGTAAAGATGCCACTGCCAACAGTCGGGCGTCATGTTGGTGAGCGATGCGGCGATGCCGCCCTGCGCCGCAACCGTGTGGGAGCGCGTCGGGAAAACCTTGGTGATGCAGGCCGTGCGGAAACCCTGTTCCGCCATGCCGAGCGTTGCGCGCAGACCCGCGCCGCCGGCGCCCACCACGATCACATCATAGGAGTGATCGACATAGGTGTAAGCCTTGCCATTCTGGGAAGGTGAACTGATCGATGCCATGGCGGGATTATCCTGCGAATGCGATTTTCAGAATGGCGAAGATCGAAAGGCCGCCAATGAGAACCGCGAAAAACATATTGAGCATCAGAAGAACGAGCTTCGAAACCTCGGCGTGAATGTAGTCTTCGATGATGACCTGCATGCCGAGCTTCATGTGGATGAGGCCGGAAACCAAAACCAGAGCCATGATGACCGCAACGAGCGGGTTCGACAGCGCCGCAACGACCTCAGGATAGGGCGCGCCGGCATATCTGATGAGGAAGACGACAAAGAAGATGAGCAACGGAACGTTGGCGACCGCAGTCACGCGCTGACGCCAGAAATGGTCGGTGCCTTCCTTGGCGGAGCCGAGGCCGCGAACCTTTCCGAGAGGTGTACGCATATCCATGAAAAATCTCCTCAGCGCACGATCAGGGCAATGACCCAGATCAGCGCGGTCAGACAGATCGACACCACCCACGAGGCCTTTGCCAGCTTGGTGGTAAAGTGCTTTTCGAAGCCGTAGCCCAAATCCCACATGAAATGGCGAAGGCCGCCAAGCATGTGATGAACCAGAGCCCAGGTGTATCCGATCAGGATGAGCCTGCCGATGATCGTACCCATCGCCCAGTTGACCCAGTCGTAATAGGCAGGACCCGAGGCGATAGCGATCAGCCACCAGGCAACCAGAAGCGTTCCGAAATAAAGCGCGCCGCCCGTGATGCGGTGCACGATGGATGCAACCATCGTCGGAATCAGCTTGTAAACTTGAAGATGCGGCGACAGAGGCCGGTTATTAGTCGCATTCGCCATCAGAACCTCGCGGCGTTTTCCCGTGCGCCCATCAGACAGGACGCCCCCAAGCAACAGCACATGACGAAAGAATGTGCATTGCACCAACCGCGACGTTTAATCACATGGGAGCATCACGACAAGCACATTTCATGGCCGATTCCAATTTAATCGATTGGTTCACGAATTTTTTTTGGAATTTTTTTGCGTCAAAATAAAAAATCGAGCGTTTCCAAGATTTACGCCCCTAAAATATTTACCTTTACGTAATTCATGAATCGTGTAATTTACCTTTGGTTAACCAAGAAAATCCGGAGAATGAGGCTCATGTTACAGCGCCGAATCGCCGCTTTGACCATGATGGTCGCAGGCGTCATTTTCACTGTGGTGCCTTCAGCGGCGGCAGAGAATTCTTATGGCCGCCGTGATTATCAGCACAACTATCAACATCGTCAATCGCAGGTAAGCTTCTCCACGGACGGGCTGCCATCCACCCTCTCCGGCGGCACTTACGTCGGTGCGATATCGGCGCTACGCGATCGCGGCAACGGCAATTATTTCGCAATTGGCGGCGGGCTTTCACGGAAAGGCGCAGCGGTTGCGACGGGCGCGCAACTTGCGCCAAAGGCGAAAATCATCGATGTCCGTGCTGAAACCGCTGGCGACGCCTGCGCCTACGAGCATGGTGTCTGCATTATCCGGCCATAGAGTATTTCCGGTAAAAGCATGAAGCGTTTTACTGCAAATGCGTGATGCGCTGATCAGATGAAACGCCACACCGTGGTTTTCTTCACTTCGCTGTCTTCCAGCGCCCGCGTCACCGGCACCTGATAGGTCGCCTCCGCGCGGAGCCGCTCTTTGGGCAAATAAGCGCGTCCGGGATCGCCGACGAGGATGGTCACGCCTTTTTCCGTCAGTTCCAGAAACCACGGTACGAGAAGTTCAGCAAAGGCGCGGTCGTAAAACACGTCGCCGGCCAGCAGAACATCCGCTTCGACCGCTTTCCCAACCAGATCAAGCCCGGTGAAAGCAATGTCCACGCCATTGAGAGCCGCATTCAGCCGAATGGCCGTCTCTGTCCACGGATCGATATCGGCCGCCAGAACAGCGCCCGCGCCCGCCTTTGCCGCAGCGATGGCGACCAGACCGGAGCCGCTGGCGAAATCCAGCACGCGCATGCCGGAAACGCTGTCGGGATGATCAAGAACGTAGCGGGCAAGCCCCTGCCCACCGGCCCAGGCGAAGGCCCAGAAGGGCGGCGGCAGGCCGATCGCTTCCAGCTCCTCTTCCGTCTTCAACCACAGCTCATGGGCTTCGGTGGCGAGATGAAGACGCAACTCCGGCACATGCGGCGGATGCATGATGGCGGTATTGTCGAGAATGAAGCGTTCGGGATCGGTCCTCACCGAGGCATCAATCCGGTGACTTCGGTGGATTGGCGAGACCGCCCATGCGGCAGACCTCGAGATATTCCTCTTCCGTCACCGGCTGCACGGAAAGCCGCATGGAAGTGACAAGCGACATCTTCGCCAGCTTCGGATTGGCTTTCACATCCTTCAGCGAAACGGGCTGCGGCATGTCGCACACGGCGCGGATATCCACGCAATCCCATTTCAGATCGCCTTCGGCGGTCGAGTCCGGATGCGACAATGCGCAGACTTCGACGATGCCGACGACATCCAGCCCCTCATTGGAGTGGTAAAAGAAACCCTTGTCGCCGATCTTCATGGCCCGCATGTTGTTGCGCGCCTGATAGTTGCGCACGCCGGTCCATTCTTCGCCCGCCTCGCCCTTGGCCTTCTGCATTTCCCAGGACCATTTGAACGGCTCGGACTTGTAAAGCCAGTAATTCGCCATATCCGGTCATGCTCCCGGATTGTTGAAGACCCAATTATAGGGCTTCACGTCAACGCTTTCGAACAGGCCGGCCTTGGCGTAGGGATCGGCATCGGCGAGAGCCTTCGCGGCATCGATATCGGCGGCGTCAACGATCACGAGGCTGCCATTCGGCTTGCCTTCGGCATCCAGAAACGGGCCGGCGATCTTCAGCGTGCCCTCGGCATTCAGCTTGTTCAGGTGCTCCAGATGCGCCGGGCGTGTTTCCATACGCACATTCAGATGGCCGGGCTTGTCCTTGCAGATAAAGGCAAACAGCATTTTCGTCTCCTCGTTAAAACTGTCTTCCAAACGCGTCAGCGGTTTGGAGCGAAGACCCGCCCTCATTCGGTGGTGATGGGCCGTGTCATC
The DNA here is from genome assembly GCF_053522465.1 of Agrobacterium sp. 22-214-1. Classification (NCBI taxonomy): domain Bacteria; kingdom Pseudomonadati; phylum Pseudomonadota; class Alphaproteobacteria; order Hyphomicrobiales; family Rhizobiaceae; genus Agrobacterium; species Agrobacterium sp. 22-214-1. Next base: position 114,671 of record NZ_JBNWCK010000005.1, read on the forward strand.
AATTGTTGCATGGCGCTCGCCACATCCAGATTGCCGTCGATGATAGCGGCCACCGCTTCGGTAACCGGCATGTCGACAGCGTGACTTTCCCCGAGCCGGGCGGCGACGGCTGCCGCGAAAGCGCCCTCCACCAGCCCGCCGGACATATCCTTGCCCTCACCCCGGCCAAGCGCGATACCGAAACGCAGGTTTCGCGACTGGTGGCTGGTGGCGGTCAGCACCAGATCGCCAAGGCCCGAGAGGCCGCGCACCGTGTCCGCCTTGCCGCCCATCGCAACGATGAGACGCGACATTTCGGCAAGACCGCGCGAAATCAGCGCCGCCCGCGCGGAATCGCCAAGACCCGCGCCTTCGACGATGCCGGCGGCAATGGCAAGAACATTCTTCAGCGCGCCGCCCAGCTGCACGCCGATGCGGTCGGTCGAGGCATAAAGCCGGAAGGTCTTGCCGGAAATCGTGGTCGCAAGCCGCTCGGCTATCGCCGCATCTTCCGCCGCAATCGCCATGGCCGTCGGCAAACCACGCGCTATGTCGGCCGCAAAGCCCGGACCGGACAGAACCGCAATCGGATGATGCGGCAGTTCCGCTTCCAGAAGTTCCGTCAGCAGCCGGCCGGAGCTGCGGTCGATACCCTTGGCGCAGGTGACAATGATAGAGTCATTAGCCAGATAAGGGCCGTAGTGACGGGCCGCATCGGCATGAGCTTGCGAGGGCATGGCGAAGAGGACGATGCCGGCGCCGGCCAGCACATCGGGCTCGGCGGAAAATTCAAGCGCATCCGGCAGATCGACGCCCGGCAGGGCCGCCTCGTGCACGCGGTCGTTCCTGAGGTCGGCCATCAGCGATGGGTCGCGGCCGAGCAGGGTCACGTCATGCCGGTTTTCCAGCGCGATGACCACAGCAAGCGCGGTTCCGAAGGCGCCGGCGCCGATGACGACGATTTTCTCCCGCTGCATCAGGCCTTGGCTCCCCTTTTACCGAAACCTATCAATGTCTCCGCACTGCCATCCAGCGGCCAGCGCGAGCGCGGCGGGATTTCGAGCGGATCTGGGTCCCGGCCGTCCGCCATGCGCTCCAGCCCCGCCCAGGCGATCATCGCGGCATTATCGGTGCAGAGCCGGTGCGGCGGCGCGACGAAGCGGAAGCCATGGGTATCGCAAAGCGATTGCAGCGTCTGGCGGATTTCCTGGTTGGCGGCGACGCCGCCGGCGACGACCAGAGCAGGCTCGATTTCTGTATGCGGAAATTCCTGCCTGAAACGGGCAAGGCCACGGCCGATCCGATCCTTGAGCGTGCGCGACACCGCTTTCTGGAACGAGGCGCAGATATCGGCGATATCCTGCTCGGAAAGCGGCGCGATGGCGGTAGCCGCCTGCCGCACCGCCGTCTTCAGTCCGGAGAAGGAAAAGTCGAGCCGTGCTTCGCCGACCATGGGACGCGGAAGCGGAAAGCGGTTCGGATCACCCTTCGCCGCCGCCTTCTCGACCGCTGGTCCACCGGGATAGGGCAGGCCCAGAAGTTTCGCGGTCTTGTCGAAGGCCTCCCCCAGCGCGTCATCGATGGTGGTGCCCCAACGCTCATAATCGCCCACGCCACGCACCAGCACGAGCTGGGTATGGCCGCCTGAGACGAGCAGCATCAGATAGGGAAAAGACAGGCCGTCGGTAAGGCGCGCCGTCAGCGCGTGGCCTTCCAGATGGTTGATGGCGTAAAGCGGCTTGCCGGCCGCCTTGGCGATGGCCTTGCCCGTCATCAAACCCACCAGCAGGCCGCCGATGAGGCCGGGGCCGGAGGTGGCGGCGATGGCGTCGACATCGGCAAGGGTCACGCCCGCCTGCTCCAGTGCTTCTTCCACCAGCGTATCCAGCGCCTCGACATGGGCGCGCGCGGCAATTTCCGGCACCACGCCGCCATAGGCGCTGTGTTCCTCAAGCTGCGACAAAACGACGTCGGAGACGATCTCGCCATGGCCGTCCGCATGCCGAACCACAATGGATGCGGCGGTTTCGTCACAGCTTGTCTCTATGCCGAGGATACGAAGAAAGGGGGTCATCAAATCTGTTCGTTCATTGCGATCATGCGCTGAGTTGGTCTAAGACAACTCCGGTAACAATGGATAGACGCGGATGCAAACAAAACCTTTCCGAATCGGCACGCGCGGCAGCCCGCTGGCGCTCGCGCAGGCTCACGAGACGCGCAACCGGCTGATGGCGGCGCATGGCCTGCCGGAAGAAATGTTCGAAATCGTCGTGCTGTCCACCAAAGGCGACCGGATAACCGACCGCGCTTTGTCGGAGATCGGCGGCAAGGGCCTGTTTACGGAGGAGCTGGAAAGCCAGCTTCTGTCCGGCGAACTCGATATGGCCGTGCATTCCTCCAAGGATATGCCGACCCTTCTGCCCGAAGGGCTCTATCTGTCCGCTTTCCTACCGCGCGAAGATATACGCGACGCCTTCATCGGTCGCACCGCACCGAAGCTGCTGGAACTGCCGCAGGGCGCCGTGGTCGGCTCCGCATCCCTGCGCCGCCAGGCGCTGATCCGCCGCCTGCGGCCGGATCTGAGCGTCATCATTTTTCGCGGTCAGGTCGATACCCGCCTGCGCAAGCTGGAGGAAGGTCAGGCGGATGCGACGCTTCTCGCCTTTGCCGGCCTGAAGAGACTTGGTAAGGACAATGTGCCGACGGAAATTCTCGACCCGAAGGAATTCCCTCCTGCTCCGGCCCAGGGCGCAATCGGCGTGGAAAGCCGCATCGGCGATACGCGCATGGACGAACTGCTCGCACCCATAAACGACAGGCCCACTCATGATGCCGTCACATGCGAGCGCGCGTTTCTGGCAGCACTCGATGGTTCCTGTCGCACGCCGATTGCCGGCTACGCCACCTGCGACGGGGAGGAACTACATTTTTCCGGCCTGATCCTCACCCCCGATGGCCAGACGAGCCACGGCATCGAAGCGTCCGGCAACCGCCGCGATGCGGCAAAGCTCGGCCGGCAGGCCGGCGAAGACGTGCGCGCCAAGGCCGGCAGCAATTTCTTCGAAGGCTGGAGCTGAGCCGATGCGGATCGTCGTCACCCGGCCGCAGCGTTCGGGCAAAAGGACGACCGCAAAGCTTGAAGGGCTTGGCCATGCGCCGGTGCTTCTTCCGCTGTTTTATCCCGCCCATCATGGGGAACGCGCCGTCTCGGCGCTATCCGCCCCGCTGGCGGCCATCGCGGTGACCAGCGCCGAGGCGCTGCGAGCGCTGGAAACATCACGGGACGGGCTGGCTCCCTATCTGTCAAAACCGCTTTTTGCCGTCGGAGGAGCAACGGCGGAAGCGGCGGAAAAAACCGGCTTCGAACAAATTTTCACCGCCTCCGGCGACGCCGTGAGTCTGACCGCGCTGGTGACTGAGCACCGGACTCTATTTTCCGAAGAAAAACCGCTGCTCTATCTCGCCGGCAGGCCCCGTGGCGCCGTCTTCGAGGAAGGCCTTGCCGCCGCCGGCATTCCCTTCAGAACGGTCGAGTGTTACGAGATGCTGCCCTCCGATATTTCGGAGACGATGCTAGAGACGGCGCTTGTCGAAAGCGCTGCCGATGTGGTCCTGCTCTATTCATCGGAAGCGGCGCGGGCCTTTTTTCATCATGTATCGACGGAAAAATATGTGGCGGCGCTGGCAATGACACAATTCATCTGCATAAGCCGCAACGTCTTTTCTCTCGTTCCGGAAATCTTCCGCGCAAACGCCATTGCGGCCAAAGAACCGAGCGAGGCCGCGATGTTCGAACTTCTACGCCATAACTCTGGAACCTAATTCGAGCTCGCCTCTTTCCTTTGCCGCCGTCACTGACTAGGTTTAGATTACTGCAGGCAGAAATGAGGTTGTCATGGTATCGGGAAAGCCGCCACGCCACTCCAAGTCCAAAGCCGAACCGGTCACCATCGACCTGGACGCCAAAGACGTGAAAGCAATTTCCGCCGACGTGGACGCTGCCAAGACGGACGAAAAGGCCGGTGACAAAACACCTGAGGCCACCGCAGAGCCCGGAGTTTCGAAGACAAAGCCCGAAGCAGCCGCAACGGGCAACCCCGCGCCCATCTGGGACCAGCCCAAGAAAACCCCTATCGAGCCCGAACCCAATGTCGGCAAAGCCGAATCCGTAGCCACGGCACCGAAGGCTGAGAGCCCCACAGACACGCAGAAAGAGCCCGTCTCGCCGGCCCCTGTTCCGCCCAAAGCCGATACAAAACCGTCGACGGGCACCACTGACACGAGCGCGGCTGCGGCTGCAGCAGCTGCTGCGAAGCCGGCCTTCGGCTCCACAGCGTCCTCCAGCGCATCCAGCGGCGCCACCGCTGCAAGACCAACGACAGCGACCTCCGCCTCAGGACCGGCAAAGCCCTCCACATCACAGCAGGCGGAGCGCAAACAGGCGGCGACCTCCGGCCTGATCGCGGCAGGTATCGTCGGCGGCCTTGTGGCGCTCGCCGCCGCCGGCAGCATGCAATATGCCGGCATCCTGCCCTCCTTCAATGCAGGCAGGACGGGAAGCGAGGAAATCGCCGCACTGAAAACCGATCTCGGCAGCTTGCGGCAACAGCTTGCCAGTGCGCCAGCCGCCGACACCTCGGCGCTCGAACAGCGCATCGCAACCCTCGAAGGCGCAAAGGGTGAGGCCCCGCAGGTGGATGGGCTGTCGGAAAAAATCGCCGCGCTGGAATCCACCCTCCAGTCGGAGCGATCCGCGCAGGCATCGGCGACGGCGGAACTGACACGCCGTCTTGCGGATGCGGAAGCCAAGATCAACGAGCCGCGCGACGATATCGAAGTCGCCCGCGCCATCGCTTCCGCCGCCCTGAAGGCCGCGATCGATCGCGGTGGGCCGTTCCTGACGGAACTCGACACGCTGTCCAAGGTAACGCCCGACGATCCGGCCATTGCATCGCTGCAATCCTTCGCCGCAACCGGTGTGCCGTCGCGCTCAGAGCTGATGCAGAAATTCCCAGACGTCGCCAATGCAATGCTTTCCGCCATCAACCAGCCTGACCCCAATCAGGGCATCATGGAACGCCTGACAGAAAGCGCCTTTTCGCTGGTGAAGGTACGCCCGGTCGGAAATATCGAGGGCGAGACCTCTGAGGCCAAGATCGCGCGCATGGAAAACAAGCTGCGCAACGGCGATCTGCAGGGCGCAGCGCTTGAGTGGAACGGGCTTCCCGATGCCGCCAAGACGGCATCCGCCGATTACAAAAAATCGCTGGATGCGCGCATCGAGGTCGAAAATCTGGTCGGCGGCACCTTGAACCGCGCCATCACCAGCACCGGCAGGCAGGGGTAAGGGCATGACCAGAATTCTGACTTTCGCCGTTATCGTTCTGGCTCTCGGCTTCGGTTTCTCCTGGCTGGCCGACAGGCCTGGCGTCCTTTCCATCGTCTGGCGGGGCCAGCTGATCGAAATGAGCCTGATGGTCGCCGCCTCCATCATCGCGGCGCTGGTCGCCGCCGTCATGCTGGTCTGGTGGATCGTCAATGCCATCTGGACCTCACCCAATGCCGCCCGTCGTTATTTCCGCGCCCGCAAACGCGACCGGGGTTATCAGGCGCTCTCCACCGGGCTCATCGCCGCCGGGGCCGGCAATGCCATCCTCGCCCGCAAGATGACAGCCCGCACTCAAGGGCTGCTCAGCGCCGATCAGGAGCCGCTGATCCATCTGCTCGATGCGCAGGCTGACCTGATTGAGGGCAGATATGACGAGGCGCGGCGCAAATTCGAAGCCATGGCCCGCGATCCCGAGACACGCGAACTTGGCCTTCGCGGTCTTTATATCGAGGCCCGCCGTCAGGGCGCCTATGAAGCAGCCCAGCAATATGCCGAGGATGCAGCGGAAAAGGCTCCCTATCTGCCCTGGGCCGCGCAGGCGACGCTGGAAAACCGCTGCCGCAACGGACAGTGGGACGATGCCATCCGCCTGCTCGACCAGCAGAAGGCAGCCGGCGTCATCGAACGCGGTGAGGCGGAACGTCTGAAAGCCGTGCTTCTTACCGCCAAGGCCGGCGAAAAGCTGGAAAGCGATCCGGTCGGCGCGCGCGAGGATGCCAAGCACGCTCTCAAGCTTGCCAAGAGCCTGGTTCCGGCAGCGCTGATCGCGGCGAAATCCTATCTCCGGGAAGACAATCTGCGCAAGGCAGCCACGGTTCTGGAGCCCGTCTGGAAAAACGATCCGCACCCGCAGATCGCCGAACTTTATGTCCGCGCACGCAGCGGCGATACCGCCATCGACCGGCTGAAACGGGCTGAGCGGCTGGAAAGCCTGAAGCCCAACAACATCGAATCCCTGTTCGCGGTGGCGCAGGCAGCGCTCGATGCCAAGGAATTCGCCAAGGCGCGGGCCAAGGCCGAGGCCGCCGCCCGGATCGAGCCGCGCGAGAGCATCTTCTTGCTGATGGCCGATATCGAGGAGGCCGAAACCGGCGACCAGGGCCGTGTGCGCTACTGGATGGCGCAGGCGCTGCGCGCGCCGCGCGACCCCGCCTGGGTGGCAGACGGCGTCGTTTCGGAAAAATGGCTGCCGGTCTCGCCGGTCACCGGCCGTCTCGATGCTTTCGAATGGAAAGCGCCTTTCGGCCAGCTCGAAGCTCCAGTCGAAGACCTGACAATCGAAAACGCGATTGCCGCAGCGCCCGCACGGGCCGAACCGGCCGCGAAGACGATCATTGTCGAAGCCGCGCCGGAGACACGCACCGAACCGAAACCCGCCCCGGCCGCACCGATCGAGGTCAAGCCGGCCGTATCGGTCCCGCAGGAGAAAAAGCCGGTCACAATCGAAGCGCCAGTGGAAACCGATGTTACGGATGAAAAGGCGGAAGCCGTGCCGTTTTTCGGCGGCGCGCCGGATGATCCGGGCGTCAAGAAACCCGGTGCGGAAGCCGAACCCAAGACCCGGCTCAAACTCTTCTGACGAACAGGATATCGATGTTCCAGCAAATACAGTCGTTTATTCAGAACCTCGTCGGCCCGCATGGGGATGATTTCAGTCCGGACGATCTGAGGGTGGCGGTGGCCGCCCTCTGTTTCCAGGTCATGGAAGCGGATGGCACCGTCTCGAAAAGCGAGCGTGAACGCCTGCGCGAAATCCTGCAGGATTATTACCATCTCGATGCCGGCAAGCTGGACGCGCTTCTCGCCGCCGGCCAGGAGGCCGGCAAGGAAGCCGTCGATTATTACCGCTTCACCACCGATATACGCCGCCATCTCGATGAAGATCAGCGCGTGGAGCTTATTGGCATATTATGGGATATTGTTTACGCTGACGGCGAACGAAGCGAAATGGAAGACCATGTGATCTGGCGAGTCGCCGACCTGCTTGGTGTATCCGTGCGCGACAGGGTTCTGCAACGTCAGCAGGCCGCCACGAGGTCCGGGCCCGCTGAAGAAAGCGAAAACGAAGACGATGCTGTTTGACCCTTCCAGGCAACAGAGAAAACAACCATCGCTGCTCATCGTCCTGCATCAGGAACGTTCCACGCCCGGCCGCGTCGGCCAGATGCTGGTGGAAAAAGGGTATCGTCTGGATATAAGACGCCCTGCACTCGGCGACGACCTGCCGCAAACGCTGGAGAAACACGCGGGCGCCATCATTTTCGGCGGCCCGATGAGCGCCAACGATTCTCATGACTACGTCAAAGCCGAAATCGACTGGCTGAAGGTGCCGTTGAAGGAAAACAAACCCTTTCTCGGCATCTGTCTCGGCGCGCAGATGCTGTCCAAACATCTCGGCGGCAAGGTGGAGGCCGACAGGGAGGGCAAGGTGGAGATCGGCTGGTATCCGCTTCATGCCACCGAACATGGGCGGCTTCTGATGCCCCATTGGCCGAAGATGGTCTATCATTTCCACAAGGAAGGGTTCGAGCTGCCGCGCGGAGCCGAACTTCTGGCCTCCGGCGAAACCTATCCCAATCAGGCCTATCGCTATGGAAAAAATGCCTGGGGCCTGCAGTTTCACGCCGAGCTGACCCGCGCCATGATGCATAGCTGGGTGGTGCGCGGCGCGCAGCGCTTCGGCATGCCCAATGCGCAGGTGGGCAGCCAGCATCTGGAAGGCCGCATGCTGTTCGACACGCCGCTCAGGGCATGGCTCGGCAATTTCCTCGATCTAGTTTTTGAGGGCAAGGCGCAGCGCTAGAGCATTTCCAGTAAAAGTGCGCAGCGGTTTTACGTCCGGAAAATGCTTAAAAACAAAAGGTTAGATCGTTTTTGCGATTCGAAGAAAAGCCAAAACGATCTAAGACCCATCGCCATCAGCGCGGCGCATCCAGATTGTCGATTCTGCGCAGCTTGGAGAAACCGAGCGCCCAGATAACCGCCACTGCAAGCGTGCCGGCCCCGCCGATGACAACGGCCGGCACGGCCCCGACGACATGCGCCATGGTGCCGGCGCGGAATTCGCCCAGCTCGTTCGATGCGCCGACGAACACCATGTTCACGGCATTCACACGCCCACGCACCTCATCCGGCGTCCACAGCGCGATCAGGGTCTCGCGCACATAAACCGACACCATGTCGGATGCGCCCATGACGACCAACGCGGCGATGGACAGCCACGCGGTTTGCGAAAGCCCGAAGACCACGGTGGAGATGCCGAAGAGGCCGACGCCGGTAAACATCAGCAGGCCGGCGTGGTGACGAATGGGCTTGAAGGCCAGAATGACCGCAACGGTGATGGCCCCGATGCCGGGTGCTGCGCGCAAAAGCCCGAGGCCCCATGGCCCAAGCGTCAGCACTTCCTTGGCAAAAATCGGCATCAGCGCCACCGCGCCACCCAGCAGCACCGCGAAAAGATCGAGCGAGATCGCACCGAGAACGATTTTTTCCTGCGCGATGAATTTGAACCCGGCGAGCATGGTTTCGAGACTGACGGCTTTTGCCGGGCCGCGTTGTTCCGGCTTGCGGATCGTCACCGCAAGCGTGGCCGATACGATGAAGAGCACGAATGCCACACTATAGGCGACGGAAGCACCGAGGCCATAAAGCAGGCCGCCGGCGACGGGACCGAGAATGGACGCCATCTGCCACGAAGAGGAATTCCAGGCGATGGCGTTCGGCAAATCCTCTACCGGCACGAGATTGGGCGCCAGCGACTGAACCGCCGGTCCCATGAAGGCGCGCTCTATGCCGAAGACGACAAGAATGGCGAAGACCGGCCAGGGAGAAAAGCTGTGCGTCAGCGTAAGACCCAGAAGAGCGGCAGCGCACAGCGCCGCAATCAGCAGGCATATGGCCATGATGCGCCGACGATTGTGCCGGTCGGCGACCGTTCCGGTGACGAGGATCAGAAGCAGCGACGGCAGAAACTGGAAAAGACCGATCAGGCCGAGATAAAAAGCGTTGCCGGTCACCTCATACATCTGCCAGCCGACCGAGACGCTGACGATCTGGATGGCGAAGGCCGAAAAAAACCGGGCGCTGAAAAAGCGGCGATAGGAACTATGCCGGAATGCACCGAAACGGTTTTCGGCGGAAGGGAGGGACATCGGCTGGGTGCTCGCGAGACAATATGAGAGCTTTGCAATAGAGCGATATCACAGGAATCGCCAGCCCTCACCAGCGGGATGACGAAAAGTGTGAGCGGTTTTCGTCTGAAATCCCTCTACAAAGCCATGAACCAGATTGCGATGATCGCCGGTCGATCAGACCAAAGATCATTACGATCCGGCGCGACACTTGCCGGTTCACGGTTCAATGTCTAAATGTCTTGCAACCAAGATACGGAGATATTGATGCTTGCCCTGTTTCAGACCATCGATCTGGCCTTGAACCTCTATACGTGGGTGCTGATCGCCAGCGCTATTTTTTCCTGGCTTTACGCCTTCAACGTCATCAATTCCCGCAACCAGTTCGTGAACGCCATCGGCAGCTTTCTGTTCAATGTCACGGAACCGGTTCTGCGCCCCATCCGCCGCATTCTGCCCAATCTCGGCGGCATCGACATTTCGCCGATCATCGTGCTCTTGATCATCTTCTTCATCCGCTCCTTCATGTGGAACACGCTTTACCCGATGGTCGCTTGAGCGGCTGCTGGCAGAAGCATAGCGACCATGTCCGCCTGACCGTCCGCCTCACGCCGAATGGCGGACGGGACGCCATCGACGGCGTGGAAAAGGATGCAGAGGGAAACGCGCATCTGAAGGCCCGCGTCAGCGCCGTGCCGGAAGGCGGCAAGGCCAACAGGGCCCTGATTGTTTTGCTGGCGAAAAAACTCGGCCTGCCGAAATCCTCCATCAGCTTCGTTTCAGGCGAAACGGCGCGTAAAAAAATCCTCCGGATCGACACCGACCCGGAGGATTTCGAAGAGCTATTCAAAAAGCTCGAAAACTAAAGCGCATCGCGTTTAATCTGATTCATGCGACGCGCTTTAGATCTTTATTTTTAAGCATGTCTTGGTCCCAAAACCGCTGCACACTTTTGGGAGACATGCTTTAGATCAGCCCTGCGCCTTGTAGCGCTCGATGGCTTCGACGATCAGCTTCTTGGCGACGTCGACATCCTGCCAGCCGCCCATCTTCACCCACTTGCCGGGCTCCAAATCCTTGTAGTGCTCGAAGAAGTGCTCGATCTGCTTCAGCGTGATTTCCGGCAGGTCGGTGTAGTTGTGGACCTTGTCGTAACGGCGCGTCAGCTTCGGAACCGGCACGGCGAGGATCTTCTCGTCCTTGCCGCCGTCATCTTCCATGATCATTACGCCGATGGGGCGGACATTGATGACGCAGCCCGGAACCAGCGGACGGGTGTTGCAGATGAGAACGTCGATCGGATCGCCATCGTCGGACAGGGTGTGCGGTACGAAACCATAGTTACCCGGATAGGTCATAGGCGTGTAGAGGAAGCGATCGACGATCAGCGCACCGGCATCCTTGTCCATCTCGTACTTGATCGGGTGTCCACCGACCGGCACTTCAACGATGACATTCACGTCATCCGGCGGATTCTTGCCTACGGAAATTGCATCGATACGCATTCGCTTCCCTCATTCGACGGGTTGGATTTGGTTTTCGATACTGGGAAAGTCGCCGCATTGCAACATGGCTTTGGGCGGATAAGGCAGAATGCGAGATTTGAGGCTATCGCAATTGCGCATGGTCGGCCGCGAGAATGAACCCAAGGCCAAATCACCCGGCATTGTTTGTCAGTTCCAGACGAAACCGACCTTGCGAAGCGACTTGCCGTCGAAATCTTCCATGCCTTCGGCGATATCGCGGCCACCGTGAGAGCGGAAAAAGCGATTGGCCACATCGCTGTCTTCAAGGCACCAGACAACGATGCCGTTGCAGCCAAGCGAGGTCAGCAGTCTGCGCGCTTCCGTAAACAGCAGCGAGCCAAGCCCGATGCCCTGATATTCCGGCCGGAGATACAGTTCGTAAATCTCGCCGTCCTGCGGCAGCCCGCGTGCCCGGCTGAGGCCCAGCGTCGCATATCCGGCGACCACACCGGCCACCTCCACCACCAGCATCGTTGCGGAGCCTTTGGTTGCCTTTTTCCACCAGACTTCTCCACGACGCTCGAGCATCTGCGTCAACGGCCGATGCGGGATAAGCCCGGCATAGGCCTGTTGCCACGACAGACGGTGCGCCTCTGAGATGGCGCGCGCATCATGCGGTTCAGCACGGCGAACATCGATGGATAACGTTTTCATAACGCGATTCTGGCCCCGGCCACGGAAACTTACCAGTCATAAAGGTTAACGCCGGCAAGCTTACCCACAGCCTATTCATGTGGACGACCGATAAAAATTAACGCATCCTTAACCTTTGGCAAAGCGCCTTTCGACTCATGCACACATAAAAACGAACGCATAAAAAAACCCGGCTCGAGGCCGGGTTCTTTCAAATTCGTAACGACAAGCCGCAATCAGACAGCGAGCTTGGCCTTTTCAAAACGCTTGCGATCGTTGGCGTCCAGGAACATCTTGCGCAGACGGATGGACTTCGGCGTCACTTCCATCAGCTCATCGTCCTGAATCCAGGAGAGCGCGCGATCGAGCGTCATGCGGATCGGCGGCGTCAGCTTCACGGCTTCATCCTTGCCGGCAGCGCGGATGTTGGTCAGCTGCTTGCCCTTCAGCACGTTCACTTCGAGATCGTTATCGCGAGAGTGAATACCGATGATCATGCCGGCATAAACCTTCTCACCCGGCTCGATGATCATCGGGCCGCGATCTTCCAGGTTGAACATGGCATAAGCGACAGCTTCACCCGAACCGTTCGACAAGAGAACGCCGTTCACGCGGCCGGCAATCTGGCCCTTGAAGGGCTGATAGTCGTGGAACAGGCGGTTCATGATCGCCGTGCCGCGGGTGTCGGTCAAAAGCTCCGACTGGTAGCCGATCAGGCCACGGGTCGGCGCATAGAACTTCAGACGAACGCGATTGCCGCCGGAAGGACGAAGCTCGGCCATTTCAGCCTTGCGCTCGGACATCTTCTGGACGACGACGCCGGAATGTTCTTCATCAACGTCGATCACGACTTCTTCGATCGGCTCCAGCAGGGTGCCGTTCTCATCCTTGTGCATCACGACGCGCGGACGCGAAACGGCAAGCTCGAAGCCTTCGCGACGCATGGTTTCGATCAGAACCGCCAGCTGCAATTCGCCACGGCCGGAAACGAAGAACGAATCCTTGCCTTCGGCTTCTTCGATCTTCAGCGCAACGTTACCTTCGGCTTCCTTGAACAGACGGTCACGGATAACGCGGCTCGTGACCTTGTCGCCTTCGGTGCCAGCCAGCGGGCTGTCGTTGACGATGAACGACATGGTAACGGTCGGCGGGTCGATCGGCTGCGCGGTCATCGCCTCGGTGACGGAGGGGTCACAGAAGGTGTCGGCAACAGTACCCTTGGAGAGGCCTGCAATCGCGACGATGTCGCCGGCATGGGCTTCTTCGATAGACGTGCGCTCAATGCCGCGGAATGCGAGGATCTTGGAGATACGGCCGTTTTCAATAACCTTGCCGTCCTGGCCGAGAACCTTCACCGCCTGGTTCGGCTTGATGGAGCCGGAAGCGATGCGGCCGGTGATGATGCGGCCGAGGAAGTTGTTGGCTTCAAGAATGGTGCCGATCAGGCGGAACGGACCTTCTTCAACCTTGGGCTCCGGAACATGTTCGAGAACCAGATCGAGCAGCGGCGCAAGGCCCTGATCCTTCGGGCCTTCCGGGTTGACGTTCATCCAGCCGTCACGGCCGGAACCGTAGAGGATCGGGAAGTCGAGCTGCTCGTCGGTGGCGTCGAGGTTGGCGAAGAGGTCGAAGACTTCGTTGATGACTTCTTCGTGGCGGCCATCCGGACGGTCGATCTTGTTGATCGCGACGATCGGGCGAAGACCGACCTTCAGCGCCTTGCTGACCACGAACTTGGTCTGCGGCATCGGGCCTTCCGAGCTATCGACCAGAACGATAGCACCGTCCACCATCGACAGGATACGCTCGACTTCGCCGCCGAAGTCGGCGTGGCCGGGGGTGTCGACGATGTTGATGCGGACACCCTTCCACTCCACCGAGGTCGCCTTGGCGAGAATGGTGATGCCACGTTCCTTTTCGAGATCGTTGCTATCCATCACGCGCTCGGCGACACGCTGGTTGTCGCGGAACGAGCCGGACTGCTTCAGAAGCTCGTCCACGAGCGTCGTTTTTCCATGGTCAACGTGCGCGATGATCGCGATGTTGCGAAGTGCCATTGTTCAAAATCTCTGAGGTTGGGCGCTATATCGATGAGAAACGCCAATTTAGTTTGGCGCGCTCATAACCTTTTTTTTGCAAATGCGAAAGGGGGGGCCTTGTCATAAGCCCCCTGCACTCAGGTTCTAGCTCAGAAATATGACAGTCTTTTATACCGGAGCCTTATACCAGACCACGCTTCAAAAGCATGGCGTCCGGGCTTGGCATCTTGCCACGAAAAGCAAGATATGCCTCCTCCGGATCGATGGAACCGCCGACGGAATAGATATTGTCTTTCAACTTGCGCGCCATTTCGCCATCGAAGGGGTTGCCGGTTTCCTCGAAGGCCGAAAAGGCATCGGCATCCAGCACTTCCGACCACATGTAGGAATAATAGCCGGCCGAATATCCGTCGCCGGAGAAAACGTGCTGGAAATGCGGGGTCGCATGCCGCATGACGATAGACTTCGGCATGTTCAGGGTGGAGAGCACCTCACCCTGCACGACCATCGGATCGCTCACGTTTTCCCGAGTGTGGAACGCCATATCGACAATCGCCGACGAGGTGAATTCCACCGTGCTGAAACCGGCATTGAAGGTCTGCGCGGCCAGAACCTTGTCCAGCAGCGCCTTCGGCATCGGCGCGCCTGTGTCATAATGCAGGGCGTATTTTTCCAGAATTTCCGGCACCGTCAGCCAATGTTCGTAAAGCTGCGACGGCAATTCGACGAAATCGCGCGAGACGCCCGTTCCGGAAACGGAAGGGTAAGTGACATTTGACAACATGCCATGCAGCGCGTGGCCGAATTCGTGAAACAGCGTGCGCGCATCGTCGAGCGAAAGCAGCGCCGGTTTGCCTTCAGCCGGTTTGGCGAAATTGCAGACATTGTAGATGATCGGAATTTCTCCTACCGTGCCATTCTTCAAGGGCAGCTTGTGCTGCGACTGGAAGGAGCTCATCCACGCGCCGGAGCGCTTGGAGGGGCGGGCGAAATAATCGCCGAGGAACATGGCTTTCAGATCGCCCTTTTCATCGCGGATTTCGAAAACCCGCACATCCGGGTGATAGGCGGCGACGCCTTTGACTTCGACCGCTCGAATCCCGAACAACCGCCCGGCCACATCGAAGCAGGCCTCGATGATCTTTTCGAGCTGCAGATAGGGCTTCAGCTCCGCCTCGGAGAAGCTGAATTTCCGTGCCCGCAACTTTTCGGCATAATGCCGCCAGTCCCAGGGCAGCACTTCGTGATTCCTGCCCTCCTCGGCGATGATGGCGGCCAGTTCGGCCTCTTCCTCGCCCGCACGGCGCACGGCCTTTTCCCAGACCTGCCCCAGAAGACCGTTCACGGCATGCGGCGTCTTCGCCATCGTGTCATCAAGCTTGTAGGCGGCGAAATTCGCGTAACCGAGAAGCTTTGACTTTTCCTCGCGCAGTTCGAGCGTGCGGTGGACGATATCGCGATTGTCTGTCTCGCCGCCATTCTCGCCGCGCGCCACCCAGGCCCTGAAGGCCTGTTCGCGCAGATCGCGGCGTTCGGAAAAGGTCAGGAAAGGCTCGATGATGGAACGGGAAAGGGTAACGGCAAATTTGCCGTCCTCGCCATGCTCACGGGCCGCACCCGCCATCGCGTCGCGAAGAAAACCGGGAATGCCGGCAAGTTCCTCTTCCGTGGAAAGCAGAAGCTTCCAGTTCTTTTCATCCGCCAGCACATTCTGCCCGAATCTCGCGCCGAGACCCGCAAGTTCCTCATTGATCGCCGCCAGTCGTTCCTGCCGGTCCTTCGGCAGCTTGGCGCCGGAGCGCACGAAACCCTTCCAGTGCCGCTCAAGAACGCGGCTCTCCTCACCCGTCAGCCCAAGCGTTCCGCGCTTTTCCCACAATGTATCGATGCGCTTGAACAACGCTTCGTTCATGCCGATCTTCGAATAGTGCCGCGACAGTTTCGGTGCGATCTCCCGCTCCAGCGCCTGGATCACACCATTGGTATTGGCGCCTGCCCTGTTCCAGAACAGCGCCGAAATGCGCGAAAGATCGTCTCCGGCGATTTCGAGCGCGGTCACGGTGTTTTCGAAGCTCGGGCTCTCAGCATTGCCAGCAATCGCATCGATTTCCTGTTCGTGGGACAGAAGGGCGGCATCGAAGGCCGGAGCGAAATCCTCATCCCTGACCGCATCGAATTTCGGCAGACCATTGTGGCCGTTCCAGTCAAAGAGTGCGGGATAAAGCGCGGTCTTGGATGGCATTTCATCTTCCTTGTACAATTCCGGTTTAAGCCCATATGGGCACGCCTCCACCGGCAATTCAATGCCGGACTTTGGTGTAAGGAAGATTGGCTACGACCTGATTTTTGCTTTTGCCCCGACTGCCGGCGCAGACGCCGGATACCGATGGCAGGTGGCCGATAAAAGGGACCTGACCGACGATACGGACCGGCATGGCAGATGAAATAAAACGCGGGATGTCCGATCTTCTTTGCTTTGGCGTAACAATCGTCGATTATGTTGCCGATCGTAACGCAATCGAACTGACACATACTTTACTCGATTTTCAACAATATGATTTATGCGCCATTGATTATCGCCGGGATTTTAGTAAGGCTGACTTACGAAAAGGCGAAGCATGGGCACTAAACGCGAAAAAGACTCATTGGCATTTTTACTGAACAGCGGCGCACGCCTGCTGAACAGTGCGTTTGAGCGCCGAATTTCTGAAGCCGGACTGGGCCTGACGCCCGGCGAAGCGCGCGCATTGCTGACGGTTGCCGTCGTTGATGGCAGCAAGCAGTCGGATATCGCCGCCCGGCTCGGCATCGAACCGATGACGATCTGCGCCTATCTCGACAAGCTGCAATCTCTCGATCTCATCGAACGCCAGCAGGACCCGCAGGACAGGCGCTCCAAGCGCATCGTGCTGACAAAAAACTCCGCCGAGATGCTGGAAGCCGTGCGCCAGGAAATCGATGAACTCGTGCGGCACGCCACACAGGGCCTGAACGAAGAGGAGGTCGCGCTTTTCCGCAGCTTCCTGCAGACGCTTCGCAACAATCTCCAGCCGGAACAGCCGGGCCAGAGCTGCTGATCGCAATGTCGCCAGAAACGATCATGTCCAGAAAGCGCACGGCCATGCTCGGTGCGTTGCTGACGGCGCTGGCGCCGATTTCCATGGCCATCTACACACCGGCCATGCCGGAACTGACGCGGGTTTTCGCCACGACAGAGTCCGCCATAAAACTCAGCCTCTCGCTTTATTTTGCGGGTTTCGCGATCGCGCAACTGCTCGCCGGCCCAGCCTCCGACGCCTTCGGGCGGCGCAAGGCAAGCCTCGTTTTCCTGTCCATCTTTCTGGGCGGCGGATTGCTTGCCATTTTCGCACCGACAATCGAAGTGCTGCTCTTTGCCCGGCTTATCCAGGGCATCGGGGCCTCCGTCGGGATGACAGTGGCGCGCGCCGTGGTGCGCGACCAGTTCACCGGCGCCGATGCTTCCAGCATCATGAACCTCATCGGTATCATGCTGGCCGTTGGCCCCGCCATGGGCCCGACAATCGGCGGGCTTTCACTTGCGGCTTTTGGCTGGCAATCGGTATTTTTCCTCATGGCCGGCCTCGGGGCTCTGGCCATCTTCTCCGTCGTGGTTTTTCTGCGCGAGACGACGATCCCGGACAAGAGCCTGATCCGCCCACGTCGCCTTTTGTCGGCCTATCAGACCTTGCTGAGCGCGCCGCGCTTTCTTCTGGCCGCACTGGTGCTTGGCGGGTCCATCGGCGCGCTTTATGCGCAGGCCACCATGCTGACCTTCATCCTCATCAACGAGGTCGGCATGACACCCACCGCTTTCGGTGTTGGCATGCTGATGCAGACTGGTGCTTATTTCTTCGGCTCCATTGCCCTGCGTTACATCGCACCGCGGCTGGGTGACCGTCGTTCGGTCGTCCTCGGCCTCTGTTTTTCGGCGACAGGCGGCCTTCTCATTCTGCTGTCAGTGTTCCTGATACCGCCATCCTTTCTCTCGATCATGGGACCCGTGGCGGTCGCGACGGTCGGCATCGCTTTGCTGACGCCATCCATGGTAACGGCAGCCCTTGCCCCTTTTCCGCATATTGCCGGCTCGGCATCAGCAATGATGGGCTTCATTCAGATGGGATCTGGTTTTGCGGGCGGTACTGCAGCCTCGCTTATCGGTTCACCACTCACCGGCTTCGGCATCATCATTCCGGTGATGGAGTTCACGGCCGTTGCCAGCTATATCGGCTTCCGCATCGTTTCCAGAAGAGAGACATAAAAAAACCCGCCGGCGTCACCGCCCGCGGGTTTCATTATTTCCATTCCAGCAGAATTATTTGCTGAGGTTACGCTTGGCCAGTGTGCGCAGGCGCAGCGCATTGAGCTTGATGAAGCCCGCTGCATCCTTCTGATCGTAAGCGCCGTGGTCGTCCTCGAAGGTCACCAGCGCGTCGGAATAAAGCGACTTGGCGCTCTCGCGACCGGTTACCATGACATTGCCCTTGTAGAGCTTCAGCGTCACTTCACCTTCGACATGTTCCTGGCTCTTGTCGATCAGTGCCTGCAGCATTTCGCGCTCTGGCGAGAACCAGAAGCCGTAATAGATAAGCTCGGCGTAACGCGGCATCAGCTCGTCCTTGAGGTGGGCTGCACCCCGGTCAAGCGTGATGGATTCGATGGCGCGATGCGCGGCAAGCAGGATGGTGCCGCCGGGCGTCTCGTAAACGCCGCGCGACTTCATGCCGACGAAGCGGTTCTCAACCAGATCGAGACGACCGATGCCGTTTTCGCGGCCATAGTTGTTCAGTGTCGCAAGAAGCGTCGCCGGCGACATTTCGACGCCGTTGATGGAGCAGGCATCGCCCTTGCGGAAACCGACCTTGATGACGGTTGCCTTATCGGGCGCGGCTTCCGGAGAAATGGTGCGCATATGCACATATTCCGGTGCTTCCTGCGCCGGGTCTTCCAGAACCTTGCCCTCGGAAGAGGAGTGCAGCAGGTTGGCGTCGACCGAGAAAGGCGCCTCGCCCTTCTTGTCCTTGGCAACCGGAATCTGGTGCTGTTCGGCGAAGTTCAGGAGGTCGGTACGGCTCTTGAACGTCCAGTCGCGCCAGGGAGCGATGATCTTGATATCCGGGTTCAGCGCATAGGCCGAAAGCTCGAAACGGACCTGGTCGTTGCCCTTGCCGGTGGCGCCATGGGCAATGGCGTCGGCGCCGGTCTTCTTGGCGATTTCGATCAGGTGCTTGGAAATCAGCGGACGGGCAATGGAGGTGCCGAGCAGATAGACGCCTTCATAAACGGCGTTGGCGCGGAACATCGGGAACACGAAATCACGCACGAACTCTTCGCGGACGTCCTCGATGAAGATTTCCTTGATGCCCAGCATCTCGGCCTTCTTGCGCGCCGGCTCAAGTTCTTCGCCCTGGCCGAGATCGGCGGTGAAGGTCACGACCTCCGCGCCGAGTTCCGTCTGAAGCCATTTCAGGATGATCGAGGTGTCGAGACCGCCGGAATAGGCGAGAACGACTTTCTTAACGTCTTTCGGAAGTGCCATAGTGATGTCCATCTGCATGATGACGGCATTGGGACACCGCCATTTCCTTGGGATTTCGGCACTTTTACAGTGCAACCCGAAATGTGTGAAGCGCTTTTCCGTGAGATAAGCGACAAAACAATTGATGGGCGGGTACGATAGCGGGCGATGACCGGGCGCATCGATGGGAACGAAGCAATTGTCACATGCATTATGAAAATTCGCGCTTTATCATAAGCGGCGCGATCGACTTGAAGACCGTGAATGAAGCCACTCAGGTTCAGGCAACGTTGCAAACCGCTGGAAACAGCCGAAACGACGCGAAGGAGAAACCTATGACGACCATCCACCCCGCATTCAAGGAAGATAATGTCGCTGTCATCACCGGTGCGGCATCCGGCATCGGACTTGCCGCCGCCCGCAAATTCGCCGGTTTCGGCATGAGTGTCGTGCTCGTCGATCTCGACGGCGACAGGCTTGCCGCAGCCCATGCGGATATTCTGGCCGTCGCCAAGGACGGCGAAGCGCAGATCGTCGCCATCCCGACCGACATATCCAAACTCGATGAACTGGAGGCGCTGGAGCGCGCCGTGATCCAGCGTTTCGGACGCGTTCACGTTCTGATGAACAATGCCGGCATCCAGCCCGGCAGCGCCATTTTCGGCCCGCAGGCCAATTGGGACAAAATCATCAACGTCAATCTGATGGGCGTCGTGAACGGCAGCCGTGTTTTCGGCCAGGGCATGATCGCCCATGGCGAGCCGGCGCTCATCATCAATACCGGCTCGAAACAGGGCATCACCACACCTCCCGGCGATCCCGCCTACAACGTCTCGAAGTCAGGCGTCAAAACCTTCACGGAAGCGCTTCAGCACGAATTGCGCAATATTCCGAACGGCTCGGTTTCCGCCCATCTGCTGATCCCCGGTTACGTTTTCACCGGCCTCACCGCCCATGGCAGAACGGAAAAGCCGGAAGGCGCATGGACCGGCGAACAGACCGTCGACTTCATGGTCGAAAGTATCGGCCGGGGTGATTTCTACATTCTCTGCCCTGATGGCGAGGTGGACCGCCGGACGGATGAAAAGCGCATTCTCTGGGCGGCCTATGACATCGTCCAGAACCGCCCGCCGCTGTCGCGCTGGCACACGGAATATTCCGCCGCCTTCACCAGCTTCCTGAAAAACTGAATGTTCCGGGCCGCCGCGATGGACCGTTGCGGCGGCTTTTCGCGCCGATGCATTGGCGCTCAAAAACATTGGCAGAAGCGCGAAATCGCGTTAAGCACGGCAACCTCCAGATTTTACGGGTGCCGCGATGGATTTCGTTCCAGGCCTGCCAACATTGATCGCCTTCACCATCGCCATTCTGCTTCTGGCGGTGACGCCGGGGCCTGACATGACGCTGTGGATCAGCCGCTCGCTGCGCGAGGGCCGGACGGCGGGTTTCATGACGCTACTGGGAACCAATATCGGCATTACCGTGCACACGATGCTCGTCGCCTTCGGCGTCGCCGCCCTCATCGTCGCTTCGCCGACCGCTTTCATGATCCTGAAGACCGGCGGGGCCGCCTATCTCGTCTGGCTCGCCATTCAGGCGATCCGCAAGGGCTCGGATTTCGTGATGGTGAAAAGCACAGGCGAAAAAGCGCAGTCCTCCCTGAAATCGGCGCTGTTGAACGGCATCTGGGTGAACCTGCTGAACCCGAAGATCATCATCTTTTTCATGACCTTCCTGCCGCAATTCGTCAGCGCATCCGACCCGCATGTAACCGGCAAGCTGATCTTCCTCGGCATCTGGTCGATCATCGTAGCGCTGCCGATCGGCATCGGCATCGTGATCGCCGCAGATGTTCTTTCAGCCTGGCTGCAACGCAACCGGAAAGTTCTGCGCGGACTGGATTATACGATCGCCGGCGTCTTTTCGCTTTTCGCCGTCAAGATTTTCTTCACGCAGGCGCGCTGACGGCAAACAAAAAAGGCGCCTTACGGCGCCTTTTTACAATCAACCGATCAGCAACTCATCATCGTCGAGCTTCTGGCCGCGTATCTTGCGGAACATGTCGATCAGGTCCTCGACCTCGAGATCCTTGCGGCTATCGCCGGAGACGTCAAGCACGATCTCACCGGCATGCAGCATGATCGTGCGGGTGCCATAATCCAGCGCCTGACGCATGGAATGGGTGACCATCAGCGTCGTCAGCTTGCGCTCCGACACGACCTTGCGGGTCAGTTCCATCACGAATTCGGCCATGCCGGGATCGAGAGCAGCCGTATGTTCATCGAGCAGCAGCACATCCGAGCCGGACAGCGTCGCCATGACGAGCGAGACCGCCTGCCTCTGACCGCCGGACAGAAGGTCCATGCGGTCCTTCAGACGATTTTCCAGCCCGAGATTGAGCGAAGCGATACGCTCCTTGAAAAAATCCCGACGGCCGCGCCCAAGCGCCGGCAGAAGGCCGCGACGCTCGCCGCGCGACGCCGCCAGCGCCAGATTTTCCTCGATGGTGAGCGCGCCGCAGCTGCCCGCCAGCGGGTCCTGAAACACGCGCGCCACCCGTCCCGCCCGGCTGGCGGTCGGCTTGCGGGTAACGTCGGCACCGCCGATCATCACCTTGCCCGCCGTCGGCAGGACATCGCCCGCCAGAACGCCGAGCAGCGTCGATTTGCCGGCACCATTGGAGCCGATGACGGTGACGAAGGAGCCATCCTCAATGGTGAGGTCGATCTTGGAGAGCGCCTGCTTCTGCAGCGGCGTGCCGCGCCCGAAGACAACCTGGATATCAGAAAGGGAAATCACGATGTTGCTCCCCCGCGGCGCAGTCGGGGCAGGATCAATGCGATGGCCACCAATACCGCCGTTACGAAATTGAGATCAGACGCCTTGAGGCCCAGCACATCGCTCGACAGGGCAAGCTGGATGGCGAGACGATAGGCGATGGAGCCGAAAACGCAGCCGATCAGCGCGATCAGAATGCCGCGCGCGCCGAACAGCGTTTCGCCGATGATGACGGCGGCAAGGCCAACGACGATGGTGCCGACCCCGGAGGTCACATCTGCAAAGCCGTTGGTCTGCGCAAACAGCGCGCCGCCGAGAGCGACCAGCGCATTCGAAAGCGCCATGCCGAGGTAGATCTGGTTGCCCGTCTTCACGCCCTGCGCCCGCGCCATCCGGGCATTGGCGCCTGTCGCGCGCATGGCAAGGCCCGCATCGCTTTCAAGGAAACGCCAGACGAGGATGACCGCGATCACCACCAGCGCGCCGACGAAAAGCGGCCGCACCAGATATTCCGACAGGCCGAGGCCATAAAACGGCGAGATCATCGTATCCTGATTGAGCAGCGCCACATTCGGCTTTCCCATCACGCGCAGATTGACGGAAAACAGCGCGATCATCGTCAGGATCGAGGCAAGCAGGTTGAGAATCTTGAAACGAACGTTGAGCGTCGCGGTCACGATGCCGGCGGCGGCGCCGGCCACCATCGCAACCGCCGTCGCGACCCAGGCATTCAGACCGGCGATGATCAGCACGGCAGCGACAGCAGCGCCGAGCGGAAACGAACCGTCCACGGTCAGGTCAGGAAAATCAAGCACCCGGAAAGCGAGATAAACGCCGATCGCCACGAAAGCGAAGACCAGTCCCAGCTCCACGGCACCCCAGAAGGCGATTTGGCTCACGGTAATGTCCTTGTTATTGCCGCCATCAGGCGGAGACGGGCACCGTCTCGTGCCACGTAAAACGGGCGGCGAATTTGCCGCCGCCCGTTATTCAGTTTGGTTTCGGTTCAGTCGATGACCTTGGTGGCGCGCTTGGTGATGCTTTCCGGGAAGGTGACGCCAGCTTTTTCGGCGGCCTTCTTGTTGATCACCAGATCAGTGCCGACAGCAACGGTTGCCGGAATATCGCCCGGCTTTTCACCCTTGAGGATGCGGACGACGACGGCGCCGGTCTGCTTGCCCACGTCGAAATAGTTGAAGCCGAGGGCAGCAACCGCACCGCGGGCGACGGAATCCGTATCGGCGGCGTAAAGCGGGATCTTGGCTTCGGATGCAACGCCGGCAGCCGCTTCGAAAGCGGAAACGATGGTGTTGTCGGTCGGAACGTAGATCACATCGGCCTTGCCGACCAGCGCGCGGGTTGCGCCCTGCACTTCTGCGGACTTGGTGGCGACGGATTCAACAACCTTGAGACCCGCCTTCTCGGCTTCGGCCTTCAAGAGGGCCAGCGTCGAAACGGAGTTGGCCTCGGCCGAATTGTAGATGAAACCGATGGACTTGGCGTTCGGGGAGATTTCCTTGATGAGCGCCAGATGTTCACCAACCGGCAGCATGTCGGAAAGGCCGGTCACGTTGCGGCCGGGCTTTTGCATGTCCTTGACGAGCTGTGCGCCGACCGGATCGGAAACCGCCGTGAAGACGACCGGAATGTCGCGCGTTGCGGCAACGACGGCCTGCGCGGACGGCGTCGAGATCGGCACGATGACGTTCGGTGCATCGCCCACGAACTGGCGCGCGATCTGCGCCGCGGTGCCGGGATTGCCCTGCGCGGACTCATAAAGGAACTTGAGGTTCTCGCCTTCCTTGTAACCGGCTTCGGCAAGCGCGGCCTTGACACCATCACGGGCGGCATCAAGCGCCGGATGTTCGACGATGGCGGTGACGGCAACGGTGACGTTTTCAGCCTTGGCCGGCAGAACGAGGGCGCTCGCGGCAGCGAGAGCCAGAATGAATGCGCGCATGGATATCCTCCTGTTGGTTCCCTGTTTTCGTCTTCTTAGGAACAAGACAGCCCGAAATCAATCGGAGAACCGCTGCAAAACAAGCTTTCAGGCGGCAATTGCGGCTTATTCAGTCATCTGCGCCATGGTTGGCGATCATCATCGCCTCGAAAGCCAACCTTTCGGTCTTGCGCATGCGCTCCGATTCCGACTTCAGCTGGCCGCAGGCGGCGAGAATATCGCGGCCGCGCGGCGTGCGGATCGGCGAGGCATAACCCGCCTGATTGATGAAATCGGCGAACTTCTCGATCTGTGCCCAGTCCGAGCATTGATAGTTCGTGCCCGGCCATGGGTTGAACGGAATGAGGTTGATCTTGGCCGGAACGCCCTTCAAAAGCTGCACCAGCATCTTGGCGTCTTCCAGACTGTCATTCACATCCTTCAGCATCACATATTCGAAGGTGATGCGGCGGGCATTGGAGAGGCCCGGATATTTGCGGCAGGCCTCGATCAGTTCCTTCAGCGGATATTTCTTGTTGATCGGCACCAACATGTCGCGCAGCTCGTCACGCACCGCATGCAGCGAAATCGCCAGCATGACGCCGATCTCATCGCCGGTGCGGAAGATTTCCGGCACAACACCCGAGGTGGAGAGCGTGACACGACGCTTGGAGAGCGAGAGGCCATCGCCATCGGTAGCAATCAGAAGCGCGGTCTTCACATGCTCGAAATTATAGAGCGGCTCGCCCATGCCCATCATCACGATGTTGGAAACCTTGCGGCCTTCACTCGGCACATAAGCGCCAACCGGCGTCGAACCATCGGGAAAATCGCCGAGCCGATCACGAGCCAGCAGAAGCTGGGAGAGGATTTCCTCAGCCGTCAGGTTGCGCACGAGGCGCTGGGTGCCGGTGTGACAGAAGGAACAGGTCAGCGAACAGCCCACCTGGCTCGAAATGCACAGCGTGCCGCGACCCTCTTCGGGAATATAAACCGTCTCGATTTCGACCGGACGTCCCGCACCGCGCGGCGGGAACCGCATCAGCCATTTGCGGGTACCGTCATTGGAAATCTGCTCCTCGACGATTTCCGGGCGAGCGATGGTGAAGGCCGCCTTCAGCTTCTCGCGAAGCTCCTTGGCGACATTGGTCATATTGTCGAAATCGGAGACGCCGCGCACATAAAGCCAGTTCCACAACTGGCTGACGCGCATCTTCACCTGCTTCTGCGGCACGCCGATCTCGGCCAGCGCCTCGCCCATGTCCTCACGCGTCAGGCCGATCAGCGACGGCTTGCCGGACATCAGATCGCTATTGGCGATCAGCGGGGTTTTGACTGCCAGACCGGCAGGGGCTTGCATTACGGACATCACGCTATCCCACCATTCCATGCATCGCACGACCAGCCGTTCGGATAGGCGGAAAATCGTCTGCATGTCGAGAAAATCAAAGGCGGAGCACTTTTCGCGCATCCGCCTGTCAATGTTGCCGCGCCTTTAGCATCAAACAAGCAAAAACGCAAATGGCCGGTCAATGACCGGCCATCGTTGAATGCGATAAAGCGTCAGGGTTACTTGCAGCTCTCGATCTGCTTGAGAGCCGCCGAAATACCCGACAGCGAATAGGAATAGGAGGTCGCGGTGCCACGGCCGGAAACTGCCTTGACGGTCATCGACTTGCCGCCCTTCATGGCGGCAACGAGTGCCGGTTCTTCGGCAGCGTTTTCAACCCAGGCGGCCTTGTCCTTGGTGAACATGACGAAGTTCTTGTTGTCGATCGTCACATTGACCTTGGAGCCCTGCTTCAGCGGATAACCCACCATGGCCTGCGGCTCATAGGAAATGTTCTGGCCCGGACGCTGCGAGACGATGAAGAAGATATCGCCGTGATCGACGCTTGCCGGTTCCTTGGCGGTCGGAATGGAAAGAACGTAGCAGACGGTGCTGTTGCCCGATTTGTACGAATAGGCACCCCATGCATTGAACTGCTGGATGCGCGTGGGCGACTGTGCAGATGCTATGCCGACGCTGGTCAGCAAAATGGCCGCTGCGGTTGCTACACTTCTTACAAACATAGAATTTCCTGCCGGGTTATTGTCTTCCATTGGCCCGAAGCATCGGCGAGCCCAGTTTCTGGATCGGCCACGTTCAGGTGCGGATCGTCTTTTCTCATTGTGGTCGGGAAGCGGTTACCAAACCGTCAACAACACGCATAAAATGCCGGAAACGTCTTGCGGTGTTACAGATTGGCGACTCCCGACGCCCTGAGGAGAAGGGCGCGAAACACCCTTCCTCCGTGTGTATGACACATAAATTCAGGCAAGAATTTGTCGCCCGTCGGGCTCACCCGAACAGGCAGATCACAGAGGCGTTACCCGGCTTCCTGCTGCCGTTTCAGCATGGCGTCAGCCGCCTCGTAATGCTCCATCTTGATGTGGGCGCGGATCATGGCCAGCGCCGCCGTGATGACGGCAATATCGTCGGTGAATCCGATAACGGCCAGCACATCCGGCACGGCATCCATCGGCATGATGAAATAGGCGAGCGCCGCCAGAATGATACCCTTGGCGCGCAGCGGCGTATCGCGGTCGATCGCGCAATAATAGGCAGCCGCGGCATCGCGTGCGAAAGGCACCTTCGACATCACACGCTTCAGCTTGGGCCAGAATTTCGCCCGCACCACAGTCTCACGCTCCTGCTGCCTGTCAGTTTCACCCGGCAGAAGAATTTCACCGATTTTCACATCATCCATGATCGACGGTCCTCCGGTCACGGCTATTATATGGGATTTAAGGTCCGCCGTTCAATTGCTTCGGCCCGCAGCCGCCTTCTGCATGGCCTCGGCCAGAAGAAAATCCCGCTCCGTCACACCCTGCGAATCATGGGTGGTAAGGCAGACCTTGACCCGCGAATAGACATTGGACCATTCGGGATGGTGATTGAGCCTTTCCGCGACAAGTGCGGATTCGGCCATGAAACCGAAGGCTTCCGCAAAACTTGAAAACTTGAAGGAACGGACGATCGCCGCCCCGTCCTCGCGCAGGGACCAGCCCTCGAGTTTCGACAGGGCCTGCCGGATGGCGTCCGGTTCGAGTCTGGGATATTTCATGAACTTGCCTCCGCTTGAGACCCATTAACGCTTCAACGACCGGATCGACGCATATTCCATGAAACATACAGCTATTCTTTTTGTCTGCATGGGCAATATCTGCCGTTCACCGCTGGCCGAAGGGGTTTTAAGACACCTTGCCGACGGCGCGGCCATGTCTGATCGGCTTACCATCGATTCCGCCGGCACCGGCGGCTGGCACGCGGGTGACGCACCCGATCCGCGATCCATCGCCATGGCGCGACGGCATGGCGTCGATATTTCCCGGCAGCGGGCGAGACAGGTCACCCCTGCGGATTTCGAGACCTTCGACCTGATACTTACCATGGACGAAAACAATCTGGCGAACCTGCTGCAATCGAGCCCGGAAAGGCAGCGGCACAAGATCCATCTCTTCATGGACTATGCCACTGGCCGCCGCGAGAACGTCCCCGATCCCTATTACGGGGCCGAGGACGGGTTCCTCAAGGTCTACAACATGCTCTTGGCGGGATGCAGATCGTTGCTCGAAAAGATGGAGCTGGACCGCGCCTCGTGAAGCGGAAACGCCTCTTCAACGATATAGGGTCCGCCGCCCACCGATTCCTTCGACGACATCAGCACGAAACGGCCGACCGTGAAGGGCGAGGTGCGGAAGTTGCCGCGTCCGGAAAGATACTGCACCACATCGTCCACGCGGGAGGAGCGCAACCGCGCCAGCGTGACATGCGGCATGAACTTGCGCGGATCGGGCGGGAGACCGATCCTCTGGCAGATCCGCTCGATTTCCGCCTGAAGCGCATGCATTTCCGGCGAGGGAGAAACCCCGGCCCAGATGGAATGCGGCTTCTTGGAACCGAAGGACCCCATACCGGTGAGACTGAGCTGGAATTCCGGCCTTTCGATCCGATCCAGCCTGTCAACGACCTCATCGGCGGTCCGCCCGTCGATGTCACCGATAAAACGCAGGGTTATGTGATAATTCTCCACATCGATCCACCGGGCTCCCGGCAGACCACCGCGCAACAATGAGAGGCTCATAGCCGCATTGCGCGGAATTTCGAGGGCGGTAAACAGTCTCGGCATGGCGAGCTCCCCGAATCTCTTGGCAGAACAAGCATAGCGAATCACGCAATGCAGACGGGCGCAAGTGCTTATTTTTTTTGCGCACCGATTGTCTTGATGAAGCTTTCAACAGCCGGCAAAGATTTCTCCACCATCATTGCCACACCTTTCGTATTGGGGTGCATCTTGTCATCCAGCTTCAGCGCATCGTCCGTCACCACGCCATCCAGAAAGAAGGGATAAAGCGGCAGGTTGTATTTTCCGGCGAGCTTCGGAAAGATCGGATTAAAGCGCCTGGCATAATCATCGCCCATATTCGGCGGCGCCATAATGCCGACCAGCAACACGGCTATGTTGCGCTTTTGAAAACCGGAAATGATGGTATCGAGGTTCTTTTCGGTCTGTTCGGGGGGGATTCCGCGCAGCGCATCATTGGCGCCGAGTTCCAGGAAGACCCCGTCCGTACCATCGGGAACCGACCACTCCGCCCGCGCCAGACCGCCGGAAGAGGTATCGCCGGACACACCGGCATTGGCGATGGCGACGTTAACGCCCTTGCCCTTTAATGCAGCCTCAAGCTGTGCGGTGTAGCTGTCGTTGGGGGGGAGCTGGTAACCGGCCATCAGGCTGTCTCCGAGTCCGACCAGCTGCAATGTCCGCTCCTGAGCCATGACAACAGTTGCAGAAAAGGCAGCGGCAAAAATGACGATGAAGTGAAACAGGGCAGCTTTAAATCTCATCACGGCTTTCCTAACTTGGTTCCCATTGTCTGAAATACCGACCGCATCGACCACCAGACCGTTTTCATCACCCTATATAGGAACGAGAATTGTGACGAAAAGCATCATAGAGCTGAAGAAAGCCGACCTCACGCTCGGCAATGCCGCCGCCTCCGTTCACGTTCTCAAGAACATCGATCTTTCAATCGGAGAGAGCGAGGCGGTTGGTATCGTCGGCCCCTCCGGATCGGGAAAGTCGACGCTTCTTATGGTGCTTGCCGGTCTCGAGAGGCTCGATAGCGGTGAAATCATCATCGCGGATACGGAACTGCACAAGCTCGGCGAGGACGCACTGGCGGATTTTCGCGGCCGCAACATCGGCATTGTTTTCCAGTCCTTCCATCTCATCGCCAATATGACGGCGCTGGAAAACGTTGCGGTTCCGCTCGAACTGGCAAACACCCCGAACCCCTTCGAGATCGCCAGACGCGAGCTCGTCGCCGTCGGTCTCGGCGAACGCCTCAATCATTATCCCGGCCAGCTCTCCGGCGGCGAGCAGCAGCGTGTCGCCATCGCCCGCGCGCTTGCCCCCTCACCGGCCGTGCTGATTGCTGACGAACCGACCGGCAATCTCGATACCGATACCGGCAGGCAGATCGCCGATCTTCTCTTTGCCAAACAGGCCGAACGCGGCATGACGATGATCCTCGTCACCCACGATCCGTCGCTTGCTGCCCGGTGCTCGCGCCAGATCAAGGTCCGCTCCGGCGAGATAGAGGGCGACAGCGCCACCTCCCATATGGCGCGGGCGGTGTCGGCATGACCGGATCCATTATCCCGTCTCTTGCCAATATCAGAAACGCCGCAAGGCTCGCCCGGCGCGAAATTCGCGGCGGGTTACGCGGCTTTTACATTTTCCTCGCCTGCATCGCGCTTGGAACCGGCGCCATTGCCGCCGTCAATTCCGTCTCACGCGCGGTCACCAGCGCCATCGCCACCGAAGGTCAGTCCATATTGGCGGGCGATGTGCGTTTCGAACTGCGCAACAGGGAAGCGACGGCAGAAGAGCGGGCCTACCTTGATGGGTTAGGCAGCGTCGCGGTGTCCACCGGTCTGCGCTCCATGGCACGTCTTGCCGACGGTTCCGAACAGACGTTGACTGAAGTGAAAGCCATAGACGGCGCTTACCCACTCTATGGCACCTTCGTAGCCGAACCCAACCGACCGATAAGCGAGCTTCTGGCTGGCGACGGCAATAGCTATGGCGCCATTGCCGCGCCGCTTCTGCTGGAACGGCTCGGCATCAAAGTCGGTGATGAAATCCTGCTCGGCAATGTGAAGCTGAAACTGACCGGCACCGTGGTCGACGAGCCGGATGCTCTCTCCGACGGTTTCGGTTTCGCGCCAAGGCTTATGCTCAGCCGCGACGCCCTTTTCGCCTCGGGTCTCGTTCAGAACGGCAGTCTGGTCGAGCATGCCTACAAGATCAGGCTGAACGATCCTTCGGCACGGTCAACGATGACCGATGCGGCCAACAAGGCCTTTCCCGATGCCGGCTGGTCCATCCGCACCAGTGATCGGGCGGCCCCATCGCTCACCGAAAACGTCAATCGCTTCTCGCAATTCCTGACGCTGGTAGGCCTCACCGCCCTCATCGTCGGCGGTGTTGGCGTTGCCAATGCCGTTCGCGCGTTTCTGGATTCCAAGCGCACCACCATCGCCTCGTTGAAATGCCTGGGTGCGCCGGCCTCGGTGGTCACCATGACCTATCTTTTCCAGATCGCCTTCATCGCCGCCGTCGGCATCGTCATCGGCCTCGTGGTCGGCGCCGTCGCGCCCCTCATCGCCATGCGGTTTCTGGAGGGCGTATTGCCCGTGCCGGAGGAGCTTGCCTTTTATCCCGGCGCGCTCGGCCTCGCCGCCCTGTTCGGCCTCCTGACGACGCTCGCCTTCGCCATCGTGCCGCTTGGCCAGGCGCGCGAAGTGCCGGCAACGGCGCTTTTCCGCGAACAGGGTTTCGAGGAGGGCAGCTGGCCATCCTGGCCCTATCTGGCCGCAACCGGCCTGCTGCTGGCGGCGCTCGCCGCGCTGGCCATCTTTTCGGCGGAAGACCGCTTCATCGCCTCTGTCTTCCTGGCGGCCATCGCTTTTGCCTTTGTGGTGCTGCGGCTCGTTGCCTCTGGCGTTAAAGCCATCGCCAAGCGCAGTCCGCGCGTTCATTCGGCTGCGCTCAGGCTGGCGATCGGCAATATTCACCGGCCGGGTGCGCTCACCCCGTCTGTCGTCCTCTCGCTCGGCCTCGGCCTGACCCTGCTCGTGACGCTCACGCTGATCGACGGCAATCTGCGCCGCGAATTGACGGACAGCCTGCCGGACCGCGCACCGAATTTCTTCTTCGTGGATATTCAGGGCAGTGAACTTCAGGGCTTCCGCGATCTTCTGAAGCGGGAAGCGCCGGAAGGCGCGCTGACCGAAGTGCCGATGCTGCGCGGCCGCATCCTGGCGCTCAACGGCGAGGACGTCACGAAAATGGAGGTGCCTCCGGCCGGACGCTGGGTGCTGCGCGGGGACCGGGGTATCACCTATTCGCAGGATATTCCCGAAAACGCGACTCTCACAGAAGGAAGCTGGTGGGGACCGGACTATAGCGGCGAGCCGCTGGTCTCCTTCGCGGCCGAGGAAGCCGGGGAACTGGGTCTCAAGATTGGCGACACGGTGACCGTCAACGTGCTCGGCCGCAGCATAACGGCAAGGATCGCCAATCTGCGCAATGTCGAATGGGAATCCCTGTCGATCAATTTCGTCATGGTGTTTTCGCCAAACACCTTCCGCGGCGCACCGCATGCGTGGCTGGCGACACTCGCCGACCCCTCCGCAACCGCCGCCGACGAAGGCCGCATATTGCGCGCCGTCACCAACGCCTATCCGACGATCACCAGCGTGCGCGTGAAGGATGCGCTCGACGTCGTCAACCGCCTTGTCGGCCAGCTTGCCACCGCCATTCGCGCCGCCGCAGCCGTCGCCCTCATCGCCTCGGTCCTCGTTCTCGCCGGCGCTCTTGCCGCCGGAAACCGCGCCCGCACCCATGACGCGGTCATCCTGAAAACGCTGGGCGGCACACGAAACCTGCTCATCCGCGCCTTCTCCTACGAATATATGATGCTCGGCCTCGCCACCGCCGTCTTCGCACTTTTCGCCGGCGGCGTCTCCGCATGGTTCGTGATCGCCCGCATCATGAAGCTGCCCTCCAGCTTCCTGCCGGATGTGGCGATCGGAACGCTCGTTGTCGCCCTCGTTATGACGGTGGGCATCGGCCTCATCGGCACATGGCGGATTCTCGGGCAGAAAGCGGCCCCGGTTCTCCGGCAGGCAGGTGAATGATCGTCGGTTGTGCACCGCTTAACTTTAACGATTAATTCTTTGTAATGATCGCCAAAACGTGAGCGCTTTTCGCGCATATGGTGTCTTTTCGACGGGAAAAGGCCTTGTATCGAACACGTTCTGCCATCATATTCTTGAACAGGCTTGCTGAAGCTCCGCAGCGGCGCCCGGGAGGTATCCCGACACCGTAGCAATCACGGAGCTCAAAAGAGGAAACAATGGCTGACTTCAATAACTACCAGAACCGCATGGCGCAGACCCGTGCCCAGTCTGGTGCGATGATCGATGAAGGTCTTCGCGCCTATATGCTCAAGGTTTATAACCTGATGGCGCTGGCTCTGGTCATCACCGGCGTTGCAGCGTTCGGCACCTATACGCTTGCCGCCTCCAACCCGGCTTTCGCCCAGCTGCTCTATGCGTCGCCGCTGCGCTGGGTCGTCATGCTGGCTCCGCTCGCACTGGTTTTCTTCCTTAGCTTCCGTATCCAGAACATGAGCGTTTCCGCCGCCCAGACGACATTCTGGATTTATGCGGCGCTGATGGGCGTCTCGCTGTCGGCGATCTTCCTGGTCTTCACCGGCCAGAGCATCGTGCAGACGTTCTTCGTGACCGCCGCCTCGTTCGGCGCGCTCTCGCTTTACGGTTATACGACGAAGAAGGACCTTTCCGGTTTCGGTTCGTTCCTGATCATGGGTCTGTTCGGCCTCATCATCGCTTCCATCGTCAATATCTTCCTTGCATCCTCCGCGCTGCAGTTCGCGATTTCCGCGATCGGCGTGCTGATCTTTGCAGGCCTGACCGCCTACGACACCCAGAAGATCAAGGAAATGTATTTCGATGCTGACGATGTTGCCGTGGCCGGCCGCAAGGCGATCATGGGCGCACTGACGCTCTATCTCGACTTCATCAACCTCTTCACCTTCCTCCTGCAGTTCCTCGGAAACCGCGACGACTAAGGTTAAGGGTTCGATTGCCAGACATACGAAAGGCGGCCCTTCGGCCGCCTTTTTATTTGGGAAGATTCTTCACCCTTATCCCCCAAAGGCGGGCAGTCCGCTTCTGCGAAAGCTCACTCGATGAGCTTCAAAACCTTGTCGAAGACCTTCAGAACCTGCGGCAACTCATGCCCTCGCTTGAGAATGCGGCCATCCGTGTTCACCACGCAGTAGGCGCCCTGTTTCGCAGCCAGCTTGGGGTTTTTCTCGATCCTGAAAAGCGGCATTTCACCTGAACGCTTAAAGACGGAAAACACCGCCTTTTCCTTGAGGTGATCGATGGCGTAGTCACGCCATTCGCCCTCTCCCACCATGCGGCCATAGATGCGCAGGATCGCATCCAGCTCGCGGCGGTGAAAAGTGACCGGCAAAGGGTCCTTGTTCTTTTTATATTCGCGGAGATCGATAACGGTGGAATTGTCACGTGAAGCGGTCTGCACCTGCTGCACATCCGGTTGATCGGTCATCCAATACCTCCGATTCCACCCAAATCATCCGTGCAGTGTGAGCCTGAGAGGGCGAAATTGCAAGTCTTTGCACCGGCATGGCGCACGGGACAGGGAATTCCGGGAAAGGTTCGACAAGCCTTCGATGCGCAGAGTAACCGGAAGACGGCAGCGCCAAATTGCGCCCGCCGATTCCCCGACGAGCGCTGCCAACGGCAAAAGCAGGGGTTAAAAATGGTAACCATTTAGGCAGCCATTTTCACATGGGCTGCCGTATTTCGGTCAAACCATGGCCCGAATTGGGTGGAATAGTCCTATTGTCAATTGATGCCTAGGCACCAAGATGACCCGGTCCGGTGCATTGACCCTTTACCCCCAGCCCCCAATGCCCGGACCGGATCTTCCATCGCCCGACAGGCGATCAGGGGTTTTCGTTTCCAAGCAGGATACTTGCGCCGACGATTGCCGCGGGATCGCCGCCGGCATTGGCCGTCTGCAACAGCACGGCGCAGCCGCCCTTTTTCACCTTGGCCACCACGCTCGCCGGAAGCTTCACCGTCATCGGCGAACCATCCCACATGCCGACCGTCTGCACATCATAGACGCTGTGCCAGTAGGACATTTTTTTCCCCTGGTTTTCGCCCTTCTGCACATCCACGGTCTGCTCGCGCGTGAAATAGGCGACGACGACATCGGCCTTGCCGCTGCCGGCGCCAATATCGATCTCCACCTCGTCACCGGCAAATTTCGACGAGACCGGCACGTTCAGTCCCTTGCCCTCGCGCTTGAACGCATCCAGCCTGTCATAGATGCCGCGAACATCGGCACCCTTGACGTGGTCGCGGCCGTTCAGAATGGCCTGCGGCGTATAGACCCCGTTGCGGCCGAGCGCGCGCATATAACCATATTGCCGGTCGGTATTTTCCTTCGAGGCGAGCGAATCCGTCCAGCCGAGATAGTTCCAGTAATCGACATGGTAGGAAAGACCGACGACATCGCCCTTCTGGATCATCTTGCGCAGGGCTTCATCGGCCGGCGGGCAGGATGAGCATCCCTGCGACGTGAACAATTCGACGACGCCCTTCACGGCCTCCTGCGCCTGCGCGGAGGTGACGAGGAACGTGCCGAGAAGACATATCGACAGGGGGAATTTCAGCGGCATTACAAAAACCTTTGTCCGGAAGAGATCCAGACGAATTGATGCGATCAATCCTGCCGGGATGCAAACCGGAAAATAACGTCTATTGCCCTTCAATAGAAAGTCACGAAGGGGTGAGCGACAATCACAAAAAAAGAGACGATGAAATGGAAAGACGCCGGGATTTCTCCCGGCGTCTTCGATTGTTGAAGCTTTATGCGGCCAGATCGCGAAGAACGGTCTGCAAAATGCCGCCGTTGTTCATGTAGATCACTTCGTCCAGCGTATCGATGCGGCAAAGAAGCGGAACTTCCTTCACCGAACCGTCGCTATAGGTGATCTTGGCGATCTTCTTTTCACGCGGCCTGATTTCACCTTCGAGCCCGTCGATCTCGACGATTTCGTCACCCTTGAGATCGAGGCTCGCCCAGGTCGTGCCTTCTTCGAAGACAAAGGGAACGACGCCCATGCCGACGAGGTTCGAACGGTGGATACGTTCAAAAGACTGCGCGATGACAGCCTTGACGCCGAGCAGGTTGGTGCCCTTAGCCGCCCAGTCGCGGGACGAGCCGTTACCATATTCGACACCGGCGAAGATGACGAGCGGGACGCCTTCCGCCTTGTATTTCATGGCCGCGTCATAGATCGACATCTCTTCCTTGGACGGATAGTGGATGGTGTAGCCACCTTCCTTGCCGTTCGGGCCGAGCATGTGGTTGCGGATGCGGATATTGGCGAAGGTGCCGCGCATCATCACTTCATGGTTGCCGCGACGCGTGCCGTACTGGTTGAAGTCGGCCACGGCGACGCCATGTTCCGTCAGATAGGCGCCGGCAGGCGAAGCAGCCTTGATCGAACCGGCCGGAGAAATATGGTCGGTGGTGATCTTGTCGCCGAAGAGACCGAGGACGCGCGCGCCCTTGATGTTCTTGAGGCCCGACCCCTTTTTGCCCATGCCGACGAAATAGGGCGGGTTTTGAACATAGGTCGACTGGTCGTCCCAGGCATAGGTCTGGCCCGGAGGAACCTGAACCGCCTGCCAGTTCGCATCGCCCTTGAACACGTCGGCATACTTCGTTTCGTAAAGCTCGCGGGTGACGTATTTCAGGATGAATTCCTGGATTTCCTTGGAGGTCGGCCAGATATCCTTGAGGTAGACCGGATTGCCGTTCTGATCGTCGCCGATCGGCTCCTTGGTCAGGTCCTTCTGAACCGTGCCGGCAAGGGCATAGGCCACGACGAGCGGCGGCGAGGCCAGATAGTTCGCCTGAACATCCGGCGAAATACGACCCTCGAAGTTGCGGTTGCCGGAGAGAACACCGGCGGTGATCAGGCCCTTGTCGTTGATCGTCTTGGAGATCGCCGGCGGCAGCGGGCCGGAGTTACCGATGCAGGTCGTGCAGCCGAAGCCGACGAGGTTGAAGCCGATCGCGTCGAGGTCCTTCTGCAGACCGGACTTGTCGAGATATTCGGCAACGACCTGCGATCCGGGCGCGAGCGACGTCTTCACCCACGGCTTGGACTTCAGACCCTTGGCGACCGCGTTGCGGGCGAGAAGGCCGGCAGCGATGAGAACCGAGGGGTTGGAAGTGTTTGTGCAGGAGGTGATGGCGGCAATCGCCACATCGCCATGACCGAGATCGAAAGCCTCACCTTCGACCGCATAACGGCTCGAAAGCTGGCCGGGCTTCTTATAGTCATTTTCAAGAGCCGTCGCGAAATTCGGCGCGATGGTTTCGAGCGGCAGGCGGCCTTCCGGACGCTTAGGCCCCGCCATGGAGGGCACGACGTCGCCGAGGTCGAGTTCCAGCGTATCGGTGAAGACGAGGTCGGAACCGTCGCCGGTGCGCCACATGTCCTGCGCCTTCGAATAGGCTTCGACGAGCGCGATGCGATCCTTGGCACGGCCGGACATGGTCAGGTAATTGATGGTCTCGTTATCGACCGGGAAGAAGCCGCAGGTCGCGCCATATTCCGGGCCCATATTGCCGATGGTGGCGCGGTCGGCCAGAGACATCGAATCGAGGCCGGGGCCGAAGAATTCGACGAATTTGGAGACAACGCCCTTTTTGCGCAGCATCTGCACCACGGTCAGCACGAGGTCGGTCGCGGTCACACCTTCCTTCACCTTGCCGGTCAGCTTGAAGCCGATAACCTCGGGCAGAAGCATGGAGACCGGCTGGCCGAGCATGGCCGCTTCAGCCTCGATACCGCCCACGCCCCAGCCGAGAACGCCGAGACCATTGATCATGGTCGTGTGCGAATCGGTGCCGACGCAGGTATCCGGATAAGCAATCGTCTCGCCATCCTCCTCCTTCGTCCAGACGGTCTGGCCGAGATATTCGAGGTTGACCTGGTGACAGATGCCGGTGCCGGGCGGAACCACACGGAAATTCTCGAACGCCTGCTGGCCCCACTTCAGGAAGCGGTAACGCTCGCCGTTGCGCTCATATTCCAGCTCGACGTTGCGGGCAAAGGCGCTCGGCGTGCCGAATTCGTCGACGATGACCGAGTGGTCGATGACGAGATCGACGGGAACCAGCGGGTTGATCTTTTCCGGATCGCCGCCAAGGGCCTTGATGCCATCACGCATGGCGGCGAGGTCGACAACGGCGGGAACGCCGGTAAAGTCCTGCATCAGAACGCGGGCGGGGCGATAGGCGATTTCGGTTTCGGTCAGGCCCTTGTTGTTCAGCCATTCGGAAACCGCCAGAATGTGTTCCTTGGTGACGGACTGGCCGTCCTCGAAACGCAGCAGGTTTTCCAAGAGAACCTTCATGGAATAGGGCAGCTTGGAAACGCCCTTCAGGCCATTGGCTTCAGCCTTGGGAAGGCTAAAATAGACGTATTCCTTACCGTCAACGGTAAGGACGGAACGACATTGGAAACTGTCGAGTGATTTGGGCATGGATGAAAACCCCGCTTACTCTGATAGCCAACACGTGCGTGCGGACACCTATGCACTCATGCACATCAGGATGCGGGTACGACCATTTCCGCTGTCCGCACGTGAAAATTGCTCCTCGCAATCGTCAAGTCCGGCGCAAGATGATGTTCACGCCGGCCGCTGGCGTGTTGACACCCATATAGATAATTTCTCTAAAACGTGCCAGACCATTCAACGAACCTAATCGATTTTTTTATGATCGAGACGACGAAATCATAATCGGAACCGCAGCATGGATTTGACGGCGGAAAATCTTGGCGTGCGACGCGGCGAAGATTTCATATTCATGAATACTTCCTTCAAGTTAAGCGACGGTGAGGCTCTTGTGCTGACCGGCCGCAACGGCTCGGGAAAATCCACCCTGCTGCGCACGGTGGCCGGCCTGCTGCGGCCCGAACAGGGACGAATAAAGATAGCCGGCAAAGAAATTGAAGCTGACATGCGCCCGTCCGAGGCCTGCCATTATCTTGGCCATCGCAATGCGATGAAAACCGAACTGACCGTTTCGGAGAATCTTCGGTTCTGGAAAGACTTCCTCGGCGATTTTTCCGGCGGTGCGGGCGTGGCGATTGATGAGGCGGCGGAAATCGTCGGCCTCGCCGGCATTACCCACCTGCCCTTCGGTTATCTCTCCGCCGGCCAGCAGCGGCGTTTTGCCATGGCCAAACTTTTGATTGCATGGCGGCCGGTTTGGATTCTCGATGAGCCGACGGCGGCGCTTGATAAGGCTGCGGACGGGATGTTTACCGATCTCGTGAAAAACCACCTTGGGAAAGGCGGCATCGTTCTGGCCGCTACCCATCAGCCTTTGGGGCTGGAGAGCGCGCGGGAATTGCGGATGACGGGGTTTGCGGGTGTGGAGGCTTGGGCATGAGGGCGATGTGCGCGGGGCATACCCCCCTCTGCCCTGCCGGGCATCTCCCCCACAAGGGGGGAGATCGATCTGCGGCAAGGTCTCGCCCATCTCTACGTCTGAGAATAAAGCAGCGGAAGAGCCTCTTGCCGATCTCCCCCCCTGAGGGGGAGATGCCCGGCAGGGCAGAGGGGGGTAACGCCGCGAACTCGAGGGCGTCCCAATGACCGCCCTCTTCCTCCGCGACATCAAACTCTCCATCCGCGCCGGCGGCGGCGCGCTGATCGGCGTGCTGTTTTTCATGACAGTGGTTGCCGTCATCCCCTTCGGCGTCGGCCCCGATCTCAACCTGCTCGCCCGCATCGGCCCCGCTATCGTCTGGATCGGCGCGCTGCTCTCCGCCCTTCTCGGCCTCGACCGGCTGTTTCAGGCCGAGCGGGATGACGGATCCCTCGATCTGATCCTGATGCAGGAAACTCCGCTGGTGCTGACCGTGTTCGTAAAATGCCTGGCACACTGGGTCACGACCGGTCTGCCGCTGGTGCTTGCATCCCCTCTGCTTGGCCTCTTCATGAACATGGACGAAGTGGCGATCGGCGCCGTGATGCTTACCCTTCTCGTCGGCTCGCCCGCCATCACCTTCATCGGCGCGGTGGGCGCGGCGGTTGCCGTGGCTTTGCCACGCGGAGGGCTTCTGGTTTCCATCCTCGTCCTGCCGCTCGCCATTCCCGTGCTGATCTTCGGCGTCAGCGCCTCCTATGCGGCGGTGCAGGATCCAGCGCCCTTCATGCCGCCATTTCTCATTCTGTGTGCGATCACGTTATTTTCAGCCGTGACCGGACCTTTCTTCGCCGCTTTGGCGCTGCGCAATGTTATGGATTGATGAAACCACGCCAGACGATCCCCGATTGACAGGGATCAATTGCGGGGCGGCCATTCTCGGGTTACACAAACGGCATGAACGAGCAGACCTTCACCATCACCAAATTCAGTGATCTCGCCAATCCCACCCGGTTTCTGGCGCTGGCGGCACGTATTCTGCCATGGCTCGCTGCGCTCACGGCGCTGGTGCTGGCCGCCGGTCTTTATCTGTCCTTCACCACCGAAGGCGATTACCAGCAGGGTTACACGGTGCGCATCATGTATGTGCATGTGCCCTCAGCCTGGCTTGCCATGATGTGTTATTCGGTCATGGCGGTTTCGGCCATCGGCACGCTTGTCTGGCGTCATCCGCTGGCGGATGTCAGCCACAAGGCCGCCGCCCCCATCGGCGCCGCCTTCACGCTGATTGCGCTCGTCACCGGCTCGCTCTGGGGTAAACCCATGTGGGGAACCTGGTGGGTCTGGGATGCGCGGCTGACCTCCGTTTTCGTCCTCTTCCTGATGTATCTCGGGCTGATAGCGCTCAACCGCGCCATGGACGACCCGTCCAGAGCCGCCCGCGTCAGCGCCGTGCTGATCCTCGTCGGTTTCGTGAATATCCCCATCATCAAATTTTCGGTCGAGTGGTGGAACACGCTGCACCAGCCGGCAAGCGTCATCCGCATGGGCGGTTCCGCCATCGATGCGGAATTCCTCTGGCCGCTGCTGACCATGGCCGTGGGCTTCACACTGCTGTTCTTCACCCTGCACATCGCCGCCATGCGCAACGAAATCTGGCGTCGGCGCGTGGCCGCGCAGCGGCGTCTCGCCGCCCGCATGGCGAACCGGGAGGGCTGAGGGGATGACGCACGCCTTTTATATCGGCATGTCCTATGGGGCGACCAGCCTTGTCGTTCTCTGTCTCATCGCCTGGGTCGTCGTGGACGGTCAGGCACGCAAACGGGA
The DNA here is from genome assembly GCF_053522465.1 of Agrobacterium sp. 22-214-1. Taxonomy (NCBI): domain Bacteria; kingdom Pseudomonadati; phylum Pseudomonadota; class Alphaproteobacteria; order Hyphomicrobiales; family Rhizobiaceae; genus Agrobacterium; species Agrobacterium sp. 22-214-1. The sequence goes on from NZ_JBNWCK010000005.1 coordinate 155,077, forward strand.
ATTGAAGGAACTAGAGGCATCCGGCGTACGCCGCAGGGCGAGAGCCGGTTCCGCAGGTGACGCGCAATGACGCAGGCTGACCGGGACACCAAGGCCAAAACGACAGGCCGTGCACGCTATGCGCTGGCGCTGCTGCCGTTGCTGCTGTTCGGCGGTTTCGCCCTCGTCGCCGGCAAGATGCTTTACGATCAGGACGTGAACGGGCTGGATATCAGCGCCATTCCCTCGGCGCTGATCGGCACCAGGGCGCCCACCCTGTCGCTACCGCCGCTGGAAGGCTCCAACCTGCCGGCGCTGACCGATGCCGCCATCAAGGGCAAGCTGACTTTGGTGAACGTCTTCGCCTCCTGGTGCATTCCCTGCCGGCAGGAGCATCCGCTGCTTCAGGAATTGGCGAAAGACAGCCGCATCACCGTCGTCGGCATCAACTACAAGGACAAGCAGGATAATGGGCTGCGCTTCCTCGGCGAGCTCGGCAATCCCTTTGCTGCGATAGGCGTCGATCCGAACGGCAAGGCCGCGATAGATTGGGGCGTCTACGGCATTCCGGAGAGTTATCTGGTCGGCGCGGATGGCACGATCCTTTATAAAAAGGTCGGCCCCTTCGATGCCCGCAGCGTCGAGCGCGACCTGCTGCCAGCCATTACGGCCGCAGCCGGGAAATAACCCGCTCCGCAAGGCGTCACCCCTTGGTAACGACCCTCAGCGAAGGGCCTTCAGCCGGCAGACGTATGCCTTCCAGCACCACCTGATCGCGACCGCCGTGTTTTGCGGCATAGAGACTGTCATCGGCCCGCTTGATGGCGTCATGAATGGAATGATCTCCCCTCGCGACGGCCGAGACACCGAAGCTCGCGGTGATCTGGCTGGTTACACCCCGGTTGCGCCAATCGAGCGACGAAAGACCTGTCCGCATGCCATTGGCCAGCTGGCCGGCTGCGGCAGCTGTCTGGCCGGGCAGGAAGACAACGAATTCCTCACCGCCAAAGCGCGCCACCAGCGCATCCCCGGGCGCGTTTCTTCTGAGAAGATCGGAAAGGCCGATAAGAACGATATCGCCGGCCGCATGACCGTAGACGTCATTGATGCGCTTGAAGTGGTCTATGTCGCAGGCGATGACCGCACCCTCAGGCGTATCGTTGCGAAAATCGGGAACACGGCGATCAAAGCCGCGCCGGTTCAGCACATCCGTCAGCGGATCATGCTCTGCCGCATGCAGATGCCGGTCGACGGTGACGGAAATCTGACTCGCGAGCACGGAGAGCGCCAGCAGGAAGCCGAAGATGCTGGCGGCAAGCTGCATGTAGAAAGCATAGTCGGATTCGAAGAATTCGCTGAGTTCGATCATCGAGCCGCTCGGCGTCATCACCAGCAGCATGCCGATGCGCACCAGCGTCTCCAGCACCACAAGGCAGGCAATTCCCACCATCAGCCTGTCGGCAAGCGCCACCGGCCGCTTCCGCACGATCCAGACCGGGATCGCGAGCAAAAGGGCGCAGACGAGATCGCCGATGACGAGCTCGCGTTTCAGATCCGGCGTGACGAAGACATGGAAAGAGACCAGCAAAACCGCGGCAACCACGATCGACAGCCTGCCCGTGATATAAAGCGGACGCCCGAAATGGACGAGCAGAGCGTGGCCATAGAGGAAGAAGGCGGAGAAGAACAACAGGTTCGAAACAATCGCCTGTATTTCGAAGGGCAGGCCGCCAAGCACCAAAGGTGTCGCAAAACCGAAGGCCGCCGAAAGATATCCTATACCCCAATAGCGGGCGGAAGCGTGGCCGATCCTTTGCAGGAACAGGAACACCACGCCGAATGTCAGCATGATGAAGGGGAGAAGATAGGCGAAGTTGTCTTGCAATGGGTTCTGCCGGAGGGAGATACGAGCCTTTGCCTGACACTACCGCAATGCCATTAAGAAAACCTGCATATATTGCGCGGCTTCCGTGCCTTTCGGCCCGCCGCCCAGGAAAACCCGTTCACATTTGCGGGAGCGCGTTCTGCCATTCCTTGATCGCGTCCACGGGCCAGAGCAGCATGACCACGTTCAGCGTCAGGTTGTCACGGATCAGCCAGCCGGTGAAGATTTCGAAGAAGATGGCGATCACAACCGTCAGCCACACCGGCACGCGGGCGGCGAAGAGGAAACCCAGCACCATAAAAACCGTATCCATCGCCGAGTTCAATATGCTGTCGCCGGTGTAACCCAGCGCCATCGTCGCGGTGCGGTAACGATCGATGATGAGAGGCGAGTTTTCGAGGATTTCCCATGCCGCTTCCACCAGAACCGCGAGCGAAAGCCGCATGGAAAGGGGCTTATTACGGAACAGCAGCCAGGCGAACCAGTAGAACAGGAAGCCATGAATGATATGTGAGGGCGTATACCAGTCGGCCAGATGCTGGGAATTGCCCGGCGTGTTCACGCCCGGCTCGAACAGCTTCACATAACCGCATTCGCAGATCGGAATGCGGCCCATGGCGTAGAGGATGACGATCTGCAGGAGAAGCAGCCCGGCGGCCACGCCGAACCATTTGAGCGAGCGCGAACGGGAAGCCGACATCTCTGCAACTGTCATTTTTCGTCCTTGTTGAGCGGTTCCAGCGAATGGCGCATGACGAGCGGCATCTGCGCCATGGTGAAGATGATGGTGATCGGCATCGTGCCCCACACCTTGAAGGCAACCCAGGTGTCGGTGGTGAACATGCGCCACACCACCTCATTCAGCACCGCAAGAAAGAGGAAGAATACACCCCAGCGCAGCGTCAGCTTGCGCCAGCCCTCATCCGTCAGCCTGAAGGCCGAGTTGAAGACATAACCGAGCAGCGACTGCCCGAAGAACAGGCCGCCGAGCAGAATGACACCGAACAGCGTGTTGACGATGGTCGGCTTCATCTTGATGAAGGTGTCGTTCTGCAGCCAAAGCGTCAGCGCGCCGAACACGAACACCACGATGCCCGATATGAGCGGCATGATCGGCAACTTGCGCGTCAGCACCCATGAGACGGAAAGCGCCAAAGCCGTTGCAATCATGAACAGGCCGGTGGCGATGAAGATCGGCCCGCCGAATTCCGTCAGAACCGGAAAAGTCGACGCCAGCCATTCGCCGCGGGAATTGGCGAAGAAGAACACCATGAGCGGGCCAAGCTCGAGCACGAATTTCAGGAGCGGGCTGATTTCCGCCACCATCTTTTCGCTTTCCTTGGAATTGCTTTCAATATCCATACTCAAACTCCCGCAATGGCCTTGGCGAAATCTTCCGCCTCGAAGGGCTCCAGATCATCAACACCTTCACCCACACCGATGAAATAAACCGGCAGCTTGTGTTTGGCAGCGATGGCAACGAGGATACCGCCCCGCGCCGTGCCATCCAATTTTGTCATAATCAGGCCCGAAACACCCGCGACATTGCGGAATATTTCCACCTGGTTCATGGCGTTCTGGCCGGTCGTCGCATCCAGCGTCTGCAGCACGGTGTGCGGTGCGTCCGGATCGAGCTTGCCAAGCACGCGCACGATCTTTTCCAGCTCCGCCATCAGCTCCGTCTTGTTCTGCAGGCGGCCGGCCGTATCGATGATGAGCACATCGCTTTTCTGCGCCCGCGCCTGCTCATAGGCGTCATAGGCAAGCCCCGCCGCATCTGCGCCGAGCTTGGTGCCTATGAATTGCGAACCGGTGCGGTCCGCCCAGATCTTGAGCTGCTCGATGGCCGCCGCGCGGAACGTATCGCCGGCCGCCAGCATCACCTTGAGGCCCGAACCGGAAAGCTTGGCGGCAAGCTTGCCGATAGTCGTCGTCTTGCCCGTACCGTTCACACCGACAACGAGAATGACATGCGGCTTGTGTGAAAGATCGAGTTCCAGCGGTTTGGCGACAGGCTTCAGGACCTTGGTGATCTCGCCTGCCATGATGCGGGCCACATCCTCGCCGCTCACATCCTTGCCGTAACGCTCGGAAGACAGGGCACCGGTGATGCGCATGGCGGTCTCGACGCCAAGATCGGACTGGATGAGAAGATCCTCCAGCTCATCGAGCGTATCCTCATCCAGCTTGCGCTTGGTGAAGAGCGCCGAAATCTGCGTGGTCAGCTGCGACGACGTGCGGGCAAGCCCGGCCCGAAGGCGCTGAAACCATGTCAGTTTTACCTGCGGTGCGGCAGGGGCAGGCTCCTGCCGCTCACTGGCGGACGAAAAACCCTTTGGTAGAGCTGGCGGTATAGCAGAGGGCTCGGCGGCAGTCGCGGCTTCGGCCTCGTCAAGCAGCGCATCCATCGCATCCGCATCCAGCACGACATCCGCTGCTTCGGGGGCAGATTCGACCTGCTCTTCGGCGGCTGCTTCCGCCTGTAGCAACGACAGCGGCACTACACCCACATCGCCGGAAAGCTCGGCACCGGGCAGAAGCGGTGCGTCCTCTTCCTCGTCATCGTCGGAAAGGACCACGTCCGTGGCCTCGTCCGGGGCTGGCCCGCCGGCCGTCTCCATCTCCAGTTCGGAAACCGGGTCCTTGTCGACAGGGCCATGCGCTTCGGCATCGCTCAGCGCCGCTTCGAAGGAGGCGTTTTCATTGCCGCGCTCGGGCGCGGCGTCCTCTTGCGGCCGGTCGTCCGTTTCGGCCTTGTCCTTGCCGAACGAAAAGACTTTTTTGATGAAGCCGAGGGCCATGGTCGTTCCCGTGTCTTTTCTCTTGTGCCGCCTCAGGCCGCATCCGCCGCCAGAAGCTTCATGTTCAGATGTTTGCCGTTGTGGCCGGTAATCGCAACCTGCGCAAGAGTGCGCGGGGCAAGATGCGGTGCCTCCACCAGCGTGAAATTGTCGGTATGGGCAAAACCGTTGTTTTCAACGAGGATCGTCTGCACCGAACCGACCATATTTTGTAGATGCGCCAGCTTCAGCGCCTCGCCGCGCTCCCGAAGCCTCGCCGCTCGCTCCTTCACCAAAGCCCGGTCAAGCTGCGGCATGCGCGCCGCCGGCGTGCCGGCACGTGGGCTATAGGGAAACACATGCAGGCTGGAAATGCCGCATTCTTCCGCAAGCGTCGCGGCGTTTTCGAACATGTCTTCCGTCTCGGTCGGGAAACCGGCAATCATATCCGCACCGAAGGCGATATCGGGCCTCAGTGATCGCACCTCGTTGCAGAAGCGAATGGCATCAGCCCGCAAATGGCGGCGTTTCATGCGTTTCAGGATCATGTCGTCGCCATGCTGGAGGGACAGGTGCAGATGCGGCATGAAACGCGGCTCATCGGCAATCAGATCCATCAGATGGCGGTCGGCCTCGATACTGTCGATGGAGGAGAGCCGCAGCCGCAAGATGTCCGGCACCTGCTTCAGCAAAGTCTTGGCGAGATAACCGAGGGAAGGCTCGCCCGGCAGGTCCGCGCCATAGCTCGTGGCGTCCACCCCGGTCAGCACGATCTCACAATAGCCGCTTTCCGTCAGCCTGCGCGCCTGATCCACCACGGCACCCATCGGCACGGAGCGGGAATTGCCGCGCCCATAGGGAATGATGCAGAAGGTGCAGCGATGATCGCAGCCGTTCTGCACCTGAATGAAGGCGCGCACATGCCCATCTATGTGCTTCACCATCTGCGGCGCGGTGGCCTTGATGCTCATGATATCGTTGACGCGCAGCTTTTCTTCCGCCGAAACGCCGAAATCCGGCAGCGCACGATAGGAGGCGCTTTTCAGCTTCTCCTCATTGCCCAGCACCGCATCCACCTCGGGCATCTCGGCGAAGGTCTGCTTCTCGGTCTGGGCGGCGCAGCCGGTAACGATGATGCGCGCATGCGGATTGTCGCGCCTTGCCCGGCGGATCGCCTGGCGCGCCTGGCGCACCGCCTCACCAGTCACCGCGCAGGTATTGACCAGCACGGCATTGTTGAGCCCGGCCTTTTCGGCCTCCGCCCGCATCACTTCCGATTCATAGGTGTTGAGACGACAGCCGAAGGTTATGACCTCGACGCCGCTCATACAGCCCCCCGCTCGACCGCATCGCGCGCCCAGGCGCCGGTGAAGGGATCGACAGAACCCGACCATTCCCATTCGGCAGGGCCTGTCATGATGACGTGGTTGTCCTCGCGCCACTCAATGGTCAACGGCACACGAATGGGGCTTGATGCGACATCGATGGTGACCTTCCGGCCAGTGCGGCCCGTGCGCGCCGCTGAAACCGCTGAAGCGCAGGCGGCCGAACCGCAGGCGAGCGTCAGCCCGGCGCCGCGCTCCCAGGTACGGGTGCGCAGCGCGCTGTCGGAAATTACCTGCGCCAGCGTGATATTGGCCTTTTCCGGAAACATCGGGTGATTTTCGAGCAGAGGTCCGAAACGTTCGAGATCGAACTCCATCGGATCGCGATCCACCCAGAAAATCGCATGCGGGTTGCCCATGGACATCACGGCCGGCGAATGCAGGATCGGCGCATCGATCGGCCCGATCTGCAATTCGATGCGGCTGGTATCATGGAATTCTTCCGAAAGCGGAATATCGCTCCAGCGGAAACGCGGCAGGCCCATATCGACGGAAATCATGCCGTCTTCATGTTCGACGGCATTCAGAATGCCCGCCACCGTCTGGAAGGTGAAACTGGTCTTGCCGGTTTCGGAAGACAGCGCCTGTACCACGCAGCGTGTGCCATTGCCGCAGGCCTGCGCCTTCGTGCCATCGCAATTGAGGATGTCGATAAAGGCATCCGTGCCACCGACACGCGGATCGTGGATGGCCATGATCTGGTCGAACTGTGTGGCAGCATCGGCGTTCAGCGCAATCGCCGCCGCTGGCGTGACCATATCCTTACGGCCGCGCATGTCGATAACGAGGATCTTGTTGCCAAGCCCGTTCATCTTCGCAAATTCGACCGTATCCGCCATTGCCCTAAACCTGAAAACTGTCTGAAAATCGGATTGCATAGGGATTTTCCCCGCACTTTCGCCCTATATGGCGGAAAGGACAGCAAATTACCAGACTGTTGCGGCGCAAACGCGGCAGTGGTCAGGCGGAAGGTACGTCGAAGACTTCGCCGGGGCGCATGGGCTGAAAACGGCTCTCATCCACCCCCTGCTCCTTGAGTGCCGCCTTGAGCGCCACGAGCGGGGCGTCCACCGCCTCATCGGTCAGCTGCACGGTGCCCCAGTGATGACCGCAGACATGCGCCGCACCGCAAAGCTTCATGCCTTCCACGGCTTCCGCCGGGTTCTGGTGCTGGCCCTTCATGAACCAGCGCGGTTCATAAGCACCGAAAGGCAGGTTGGCGAGGCGGAAATCGCCGTGCTTCTTGCGCGCGGCGTAGTAATTGCGGCCTTCATGGAAGCCGGTATCACCGATATGGTAGATTTTGCCGCCGGGTGTTTCGATGACGAAGGCTGCCCATAATGCCATGCGCCGGTCGTTCAGACCGCGGGCTGACCAATGGTGGCAAGGCTCGAAGTGAATTTTCACTGCGCCCACCTCAATCACATCGTTCCAGTCACCCACTTCGATACGCGCCGCTTCGACACCGGTGCGGATGATGGCGTCATTGCCGAGCGGCGTGATGAAAAGCGGCTTGTGCGCCACATGCAGGCGCTTCAGCGTCTCCATATCCAGATGGTCGTAGTGATTGTGCGTCACGAGTACCAGATCGATGGGCGGCAGCTCCTCGAAACGGATGCCGGGCGCATTGACCCGTTTGGGACCGGCGAAGCTGAACGGGCTGGTGCGCTGCGACCACACCGGATCGATGAGAATATTCAGCCCCGCCGTCTGGATGAGAAACGAGGCATGGCCGACGAAAGTGACGCGCATATCCCTGCCTTCGATCCGGGCTTCCGGTTTTGCGAAGGGAAAGGGGCTCGGATAGCTTTCCGGCCATGTGGCGCGCTCGCCATTGAAGCGCCATTTCATAAGGCCCATGAAATTGCCGGGCGGCGAACCGCCGGGATTGAAGAAGCGCACCCCGTCGAAATGATCGGAGATCGGGCCGCTATAATAGGCGCTCGCGTTCGAACGGCGGGCATAGAGGCCCCCACCCGCCAGAGCGAGCAGACCAAGAGCGGAAAAACGAAAGAAGTTTCGACGTTTCATGACAAAGGTATAGGGAGCGAAAGGGGCCCGTTCAAGCGCCGCAATGGCCGCCTGCGGCCAATCACGCAAAGATGAAATGCGGGCCTTTTCGTCCACAAACCCGCGCCGCCTTGACTTTTCCCGCACTTTCCTGTTTATCCCGCCCATCAGCTGGCAGTTTCACGACTCCAAGCCGCCGACCAGGACCCGCAAAGGTATAAAGAGATCCCGGAGGTCAACACCCGACAGCGCGATGCGCCCTCGGGTGCTTTTTGGCTTTGCGTCTTGTTTTTGGCAGCGAAAGCACCGACGTTTCGGAAACCCCGGAACGAAGAAGGAAGAAACGATGTTTGAAAACCTCCAGGACCGCCTTGGTTCCATTCTGAATGGACTGACCGGCCGTGGCGCGCTGACGGAAGCCGATGTTGCCGCCGCCCTGCGCGAGGTTCGCCGTGCGCTTTTGGAAGCGGACGTTGCACTGGAAGTCGTGCGTTCCTTCACCGACAGGGTGCGTGAAAAAGCTGTTGGTGCCGCCGTCCTGAAGTCGATCAAACCCGGCCAGATGGTCGTCAAGATCGTGCATGACGAGCTTGTCGAGATGCTCGGTACCGAAGGCGTCTCTATCGATCTCAATGCCCCCGCCCCCGTCGTCATCATGATGGTGGGTCTGCAGGGCTCGGGCAAGACCACCACCACCGGCAAGATCGCCAAGCGCCTGACCGACCGCGATAAGAAGAAGGTGCTGATGGCATCTCTCGACACGCGTCGTCCGGCCGCCCAGGAACAGCTTCGCCAGCTTGGTGTCCAGACGAGCATCGACACGCTGCCGATCATTGCCGGCCAATCGCCGACCGATATCGCCGCGCGTGCAGTGCAAGCAGCAAAACTCGGCGGCCACGACGTCGTCATTCTCGACACCGCCGGCCGTACCCATATCGACGAACCCTTGATGCTGGAAATGGCCGACATCAAGAAGAAGTCCAACCCGCATGAAATCCTGCTGGTCGCGGATTCGCTGACCGGTCAGGACGCCGTCAACCTGGCGCGCAACTTCGATGAGCGCGTCGGCATCACCGGCCTCGTGCTGACCCGTATGGATGGCGACGGACGCGGCGGTGCGGCTCTTTCCATGCGTGCCGTCACCGGCAAGCCGATCAAGCTGATCGGTATCGGCGAGCGCATGAACGAACTCGACGAGTTCCATCCGCGCCGTATCGCCGACCGTATTCTCGGCATGGGCGACATCGTCTCGCTGGTCGAAAAGGCCGCCGAAAACATCGATGCGGAAAAAGCCCGCGCCATGGCCGAGAAGATGGCCAAGGGCAAGTTCGACCTCAACGATCTCTCCGACCAGCTTGCCCAGATGAAGAAGATGGGCGGCATGGGCGGCATCATGGGGCTGATGCCCGGCATGGCCGGCATGAAGGACAAGATGGCTTCGGCCGGTCTGAACGACAAGATGTTCGACCGCCAGATCGCCATCATCTCTTCCATGACCAAGGCCGAACGCGCCAATCCAGACATTCTGAAGCACAGCCGCAAGAAGCGCATCGCCGCCGGTTCCGGCACGGACGCTGCTGAAATCAACAAGCTTTTGAAGATGCATCGCGGCATGGCCGACATGATGAAGGCCATGGGCGGCAAGGGCAAAGGCGGCATCATGAAGCAGATGATGGGCGGCCTTGCCGGCAAGATGGGCCTCGGTGGCCTTGGCGGCGGCATGCCTGATCTGTCGAACATCGATCCGAAGCAGCTCGAGGCGCTCCAGAAGCAGGCGGAAGCCGCCGGTCTCGGCAAGCCGGGCGCAATGCCCGGTCTTGGCGGTCTGCCGGGCGGATTGCCGGGTCTGGGTGGCGCCAAGCTGCCCGGTCTTGGCGGCATGCCGGGCCTGCCCGGCTTTCCGAAAAAGAAGTGAGGGGGACACCAGTGAACAATGCAGAGGTGAAAGCCCAGCTTTCCGAATACCGCCAGTCGATCGACAATATCGATGCCGCACTGGTTCACATTCTTGCCGAACGTTTCCGCTGTACCAAGGCGGTGGGCGTGCTGAAGGCAAAGTACAATTTGCCGCCGGCCGACCCGGCGCGCGAGGAATACCAGATCGAACGCCTTCGCCTCCTGGCGAAGGATGCCAATCTGGACCCGGATTTCGCCGAGAAGTTCCTGAACTTCATCATCAAGGAAGTCATCCGGCATCATGAAGCAATCGCCGCCGAACATGGCGGCACCGAAAAGACCGCCTGAACGGCGGACAAGCCATCCTAAGGAGTAAATAACATGGCACTGAAAATTCGTCTCGCACGCGGTGGTTCCAAGAAGCGCCCGTATTACCAGATCGTCGTTGCTGACGCCCGTTCGCCCCGCGACGGCCGTTTCCTCGAGAAGGTCGGTTCCTGGAACCCGATGCTCGGCAAGGACAACCCGCAGCGCGTTGAGCTGAAGGCTGATCTCATCAAGGAATGGATCGCCAAGGGCGCACAGCCGACCGACCGCGTTCTGCGCTTCCTCGCAGAGGCAGGTCTTGCCGAGCGCGCCGCTCGCAGCAACCCGGAAAAAGCAAAGCCGGGCAAGCGCGCTCTGGAACGCGTTGCAGAAAAGAAGCAGAAGGCTGAAGATGCAGCCGCTGCTGCTGCGGAAGCCTCTGCTGCAGAATAATCTGCACGGAATCTTTTGAAGAACGGGTGGTGTGGTTTTCCATGCCACCCGTTTTTTGTTTATTTTGGCGTCAACAAACCTTAAAGCTGACGCAACCAACACCAGAAGACGGACGGCCCGATGGCAAAGCTGGAAAACCCGGTACTCATGGCAAAGATCGGCGGCGCACAGGGCCTGCGGGGCGAAGTCCGTGTCAGCACCTATACGGCCGATCCGATGGCGCTTGGCGATTATGGCAATCTGGTTACCGCCGATGGCCGTGTTTTCGAAATTCTGGAAGTGCGCGAGGGCAAGAACGTCGTCGTCGTTCGTTTCAGGGGCATCAACGACCGCAATGCGGCGGAGAGCCTGAACGGTCTGGAACTGTTCATTGACCGTGACAATCTGCCTGACGACGAGCTTGACGATGACGAGTTTTATTATGCCGACCTCGAAGGGCTGGAAGCCGTCGATGCCGATGGCAAAAGTTATGGCGCCGTCAGCGCCGTCTATGATTTCGGCGCAGGTGATCTGCTGGAGCTGAAAGGTGCAGGCCGTCGCCCTGCCCTCATTCCCTTTTCGGAAGCAGCCGTGCTGGAAATCGACCTCGAAGCCGGTCGCATTCTCATCGATCCGATGGCCGCCGGCCTGATCGACAATCCTGACGACAAGGACGAAACCGGCGTATCGCCGTTCGGCAAGAAATAAAGTCATGACCTTCAAGGCTACCGTTCTGACGCTCTACCCGGAAATGTTTCCGGGGCATCTCGGATATTCGCTGGCGGGCAAGGCGCTGGAGCGGGGGCAATGGTCGCTGGACGCTGTGCAGATCCGCGAATTTGCCACCGACAGACACAGAAGCGTCGATGACACACCGGCAGGCGGTGGCGCCGGCATGGTGCTAAAGCCCGATGTTCTGGCTGCGGCCATCGACCATGTTTCGGATGGCGACACACGGCCGCGGCTGCTGATGAGCCCACGTGGCAAACCGCTGTCGCAAAACCGTGTGCGTGAACTGGCGGCCGGAGAAGGCGCGATCATCGTCTGCGGCCGTTTCGAAGGCGTCGACCAGCGGGTGATCGAGGCACGCGGGCTGGAGGAAGTGTCGATCGGCGATTACATCCTCTCCGGCGGCGAGCCGGCGGCGCTGACGCTTCTTGATGCCGTCGTCCGCATCCTGCCGGGCGTCATGGGCAACGATCTTTCCGGCGTGCATGAAAGCTTCGAGGGCGGACTGCTGGAACATCCGCACTATACCCGCCCGCAGGTCTGGGAAGGCCGCGATATTCCGGCCGTCCTCACCTCCGGCAACCACGCCGTCATCGACAGGTGGCGTCATGAACAGGCTTTGAAGCTGACGCAGGAAAGACGTCCGGACCTTCTGGAAAAGGCTCAGGCCGAGACGAAATAATAGGCGGTCAGCACCAGCCCGACGGCGATCACCAGCCAGCGGATGATCCATTGCGGCACCCGCCGTGCCGTATGCACGCCCACATAGCCGCCAAGTGCGGCCGCGGGGAACATGATGAGCGCCGCCCACCAGGAAACGACGCCACCGCTGACGAAGATTGTGATTGCGATGACGGCGATCACGACTGACAAGAGGTTCTTCAGCGCATTCAGATGATGATAGCTGCCGCCCGAGGTTATTCCCAGGATGGCCAGCATCATGATGCCCATGCCGGCGCCGAAAAACCCGCCATAGACGGAAGCGAGACCCTGAAAGACGAGGCTCGGCAGATTTCCGGGCGAACGTTCGGCGCTCGCCTTCGGCCGCAGCCACGGGCCGGCAGCGAAAACGGCGGTGGCAGCAAGAAGCAGCCATGGCACGAGCTGACGGAAGGAAGGATTGTCGAGCGATAAAAGCAGCAGCGATCCGGCCAGCCCGCCGACGACTGAAACGCCCGACAAAAGGATCGCCTCGCGCCAATGGGCGCGGATTTCCGGCCCATAGGCGATCACGGAGGTGATGTAGCCCGGAAACTGCACGATGGCTGACGTGGCGTTGGCGACGATGGGTGGCAGACCGGCCAGCGTCATCGCCCCGAAGGTCAGGAAGGTGCCGCCACCGGCAATCGCATTGACGACACCCGACAGAAAACCGGTGGCGAACAGCATGAGAATAATGAATATGGACATGGCCCCTCCCAAGGTTCCCATGCCATATCCGCCAGCGCGCCGCTTCGCAACTGCCGGAACGCGGCGCGTAATTGATAAAATATTGTCATGAAAGGGATGACAAACGGCGCATCCTCGTGTATGTGCCCGCGTGGAAATGGGAAATATCCCAACCGAAAGCAAAGAATGGCGAACCCGCTCCTGCCGAAAGGCATGGTCTGAAGGCATTGACCGACAGACGAACCGTTGAGCGCTCTGGCTGTTTCAGAAGAAATCAGAGGTTAACATGACCAACATCATTCAGCAGCTGGAAGCCGAACAGGCCGCCAAGATCGAAGCAAAGCGCACCCTGCCCGAGTTTTCTCCGGGCGACACCCTGCGCGTCAACGTGCGCGTTACCGAAGGTAACCGTACCCGCGTTCAGGCTTACGAAGGCGTTTGCATCGCCCGCTCCGGCGGCGGTCTTTCCGAGAGCTTCACCGTTCGCAAGATTTCCTACGGCGAAGGCGTCGAGCGCGTATTCCCGATCTACTCCCCGCTGGTCGAAGGCGTTGAAGTCGTTCGCCGCGGTAAGGTTCGCCGCGCGAAGCTCTACTACCTGCGCGACCGTCGCGGCAAGGCTGCCCGTATCGTTGAGAACACCGGTACGCGCGCCCGCAAGCTAAACGAGTCCGAGCGTCAGGCGCTTGCCGACGAAAAGGCACGTCTGGAAGCCGAAAAGGTAGCAGCAGCACAGGCTCTCGCCGCCGAGAAGGCAGCAGCCGAAGCCGCAGAAGCCAAGGCAGCGGAAGAAGCAGCAAAGGCTGCTGAAACCGCAGCGGAATAAGATTTCCATTTCGATGGATTGATCAAAAGGCGGTCTTCGGGCCGCCTTTTTTGTTGCGACGATATAACATAGCAAGGCACGCATGCGGCTTGAAAGCCGCGTTTGGCGAGCATTGGCTGGCCGGAGAATACCGAAGCTCTTTCAGTCATTTCCTTTGCGGAAAGATGCGGCAGATTTCGACCGGCAACAAATGCCTGCCTGATTTCTTGCTCGAGTCTTTTAAACCATCCTCGAACAGCATTGCCTAAATGCATTTATTGTGCGATTTTCTTGCTGTTTCAGGTGTTATTATGTTTTTATTTAATTCTTTTTTAACAAAAAATAAGTCCGCTTTTTTCGCCGTTGGTCTCGCCAGCGCGTTGATGAACATTCTTAATCTTTCCGGCTCGCTTTTCATGCTGGAAGTTTACGACCGCATTTTGCCAAGCAAGAGCATTCCATCCCTTGTGGCACTGGTCGTTCTCCTGATCGTTCTCTACGCGTTCCTGATGGGGTTCGACGCGCTGCGAGGCCGCATATTGGCGCGCATTTCGGACAATATGGACGACGCGCTCAATCAGAAGCTTTTCAGGGCGTCGATCAGTGCGCCGCTCCTTGCCTCGGGAAAGGTCGATGGGCTGCAGATCGTCGGCGATCTCGATCAGATCCGCCAGTTCCTCTCAGGACCGGGACCGGCGGCCTTTTTCGACATTCCCTGGCTACCCATCTATCTGCTGATCTGTTTTGCCCTGCATCCGTGGATCGGGTTCGCTGTGCTCGGCGGAGCTGTAGTTCTCATCGTGCTGACGCTCCTTACGAACTGGCTGACCGAAAGGGCGACAAAGCAGGCTTATACCACGCGAGGCCAAAGAAACGTCCTCGTCGGCAGCAGCCAGCGCAACATCGAATCCATCAAGACCATGGGCATGATGGGGGCGGTGACATCCATGTGGGACGAGCTACATTCCAGATATCGCGCCGTCACCCTGTCGACATCCGATACGGCCGGCATGCTCGGCGCCATGTCGCGAACCTTCCGCCTGTTGCTGCAATCCGGCGTCATGGCCATCGGCGCCGTGCTTGTCATCGACGGCGATGCATCGGCGGGCAGCATCATCGCAGGCTCGATCCTCTCGGCAAAGGCGCTCGGCCCTGTCGAACATGCGATTGCAAACTGGCGCAGCTTCATGACCGCAAGACAGGGCTGGAAACGCGTCAACGAGTTCCTGGAGCTGGTGCCTGAACCCTCACCACCGCTCTCTCTGCCTCGCCCGCAATTTACCGTCGCGGTTGACCGTGTAACCGGCGGGCCGCCCAATGGCGCACGCGATACGGTCGCCGATATTTCCTTCACGCTGAACGCAGGCGATGGTCTCGGCATCATTGGCCCAAGCGCCTCCGGCAAATCCACGCTGGCACGCTTGCTGACCGGCATCTGGCCCTATGAACGTGGTTCCGTCCGCTTCGATGGGGCCGCGCTCAACCAGTGGGATTTCGAGTTTCTCGGCAAATCCATCGGTTACATGCCCCAGCAGGTGGAGCTGATGCCGGGGACCGTGGCGCAGAATATCTCACGCTTCGACCGCGATGCGACAGCGGAAGCGATTGTCGCCGCAGCCAAGGCCGCGCAGGTGCATGAGCTGATCCTCAACCTGCCCAACGGTTACGATACCTATATTGGTGATCGGGGCGAGGCTTTATCGGGCGGGCAGAAACAGCGCATCGGCCTTGCCCGCGCACTGTTTGGCGAACCCTTCTTCGTTCTTCTCGATGAGCCGAACTCCAATCTGGACAGCCAAGGCGAAGCGGCCCTGCGCAATGCCATTGGCGACATCAGGGCGCGTGGCGGCATTGTCGTCGTCATTGCCCATCGCCCCAGCGCCATCGAAAGCGTCAATCTGGTGATGGTGATGAGCAACGGCCGAATGCTTCGCTTTGGCACCAAGGAAGAGGTGCTCGCGCAAATCCTGCGGCAGAATATCCGCCAGGTGCCTGAGGAGAAAGAAACGCGCAAGATTGAAAACCGGGTGAGCGAAAATGGTTGAGGCGGAAAAACCCGGCATGACGAATGCCTCCATTCTCAGGCACTCGACCGCAGTGACCGTTCTCGCCCTTGGCCTTCTCGTCGGATTGGGCGGCTGGGCAGCTTTTGCAAAGCTTGCCGGCGCGGTGGTAGCCACGGGCCGGGTTGTCGTTGAAGGCAACTCCAAGAAAATCCAGCATCTTTCGGGCGGCATCGTCAGCGAGATCAATGTCGCCGAAGGCGACAGGATCGAGGCCGGTCAGGTCCTGTTGCGGCTGAGCGCCACCGTCGTGCAGGCGAACCTCTCTATCGTCGAAAATACGCTTGCGCAGCTTTATTCGCGTCGGGCTCGTCTGCGTGCGGAAATTGCCGAGGCGCCGTCTTTCACCGTGCAGGAAGATCTGGCGGCATTGACAAGTCCCAAGGCGGCCAAGACCTTTATCGACAGCGAACAGAACCTTTTCAGCAGCCGTCGCAACGCCTTGATCGGCATGAAAAAGCAGCTGGGAACACGCAAGGACCAGCTCGCCGACGAGGCACGTGGCCTCGAGGTGCAGGTGAAGGCGACGGACAACGAACTAGCCATTGTGAAGGAAGATGTTTCCAAAACGGACGAGCTCTTCAAAAAAGGGCTTGTCACGCTTCAGCGCCTCAATCTCCTCAAGCGCCAGCTTTCCAATCTCGAAGGCCAGCAGGGCCAGTATATTGCCGCTCGTGCGCAGACGGTGGGCAAGCTGAGCGAGCTGGATCTGCAATTGCTCCAGCTCGATGAAGACCGGAAATCGGAAGTCACGAAAGATCTGACATCGATCGAAGCGACCGTCGCGGAATATGAAGAGCGACTGGCGGCAACGCGCGACCAGCTGGATCGCCTCGACATCCGCTCGCCGATTGCCGGTCGCATCTACCAGCTCTCGGTGCACAATATAAACGGCGTCATTCAACCGGGTGAAGTACTGATGCTGGTGGTGCCGGAGCAGGAAGAGCTTGCCATCGAGGCCAATATAACCCCGCGAGACATCGATCAGATTTACGTCGGGCAGCCGGTAACCATTCGTTTCACGGCATTCAATCAAAGCACGACGCCGGATTTGGGCGCGCAAGTTGCTGTCGTCGCCCCCGATCTGCAGACAGATTCCCGAACTGGCACATCTTATTACGCGCTGCGCATCAAACCCGACAAGGCCGGAATGGGTCATCTGCCCGGCGGGAAATTATATCCCGGCATGCCGGCCGAAGTATTCATACAAACCAGCGAAAGGAGTGTTCTTTCTTATTTTGTGAAGCCGTTCCAGGACAGGCTCAAAAAGACCTTCGTGCAGGAATAAACAATTTCCATTGCATAATTTTGCGAAAGGATTTCCGCAACACGTTAAAGACGCACTTTATTCAAAAAAACAATTTCTTATATTGTATTATCATTTTTTACGTATTAAATATCACCCGCAATATTTATTATAAATTTAATTTCAATTCATCGATTTCTCAAAAATTTATGGGAGTGTAAAAATGGCGTTAAAAGTAACTTTTGGTAATGGTGGCGCTGCTTCGGTCTCTTCGCTCACCAACCTGGTCGATCAGGAAGCTTATAAGCTCCTCACCGAATCCACAGCACAGGTCAAAAACGGTTCTTCGCTCGACTCCGGCGTGGTCAATGTCGGCGCGGTATCGGTTCCCGGCACCGGCGCGGGCGGCACGGTCGATGTGGGCTATGACCCCAGCTCGAACGGCTTCAAATTTGACGTGTCGTCGGCATGGAATTCGGTAAAGAACGCTCTCGCCCAGTCCGACACTTCTGAAAACCTTATCTTCAAGGATTTCGTTCAAGTCGACGTTCATCTCGGCGGCACCGGTTCGTCCACCGTGGAAGTTCTCAATGCCAAGCGTGGCAACATCTCGACCGGTGCAGGCAACGACACGGTCACTGTCTCTGTCGTATCGAACGACAAGGCTTGGGTAAACGCCTTCAACATCGACACGGGCGCCGGCAACGACACCATCGTGGTCAAGGCGGGCACGGCGTTCGACGGCGGCGTTGCTGCCGGTACCAACGTCGTGAACGGTGGCGCTGGCGTCACCGACGGCAGCTTCACCTCCGTCAAGATCGATGCCGGTGCAGGTAACGACTCTATCGACCTGAGCGGCGTGAACCTCGCTTCATCGCTCGTCACTGGCGGCAAGGGCATCGACCACATCAAGGCAAGCGGTGGCGCCGATACCTTCGTCTTCAATCTCGGCGACATGGCCAAGAGCTCCGCCACCGACAGCATCGAAGGCTTCAACGCCTCCATGGACAAGCTGAAACTGGTTGGTACCACCATCGACAACTGGGCGGTGAGGATAGACGATAGCGACACCATCCTCACCTACAATGTCACTGGCGAGCACAAGGGCGAAAAGATCGTTGTCGCCGGTGTTCACCTGACCGGTAGCGACTGGTTCACCGCGTAATTCTCTCGAAGAGAATTCATTATTTGCCGCTTAAAATGATCGTGGCCCGGAAACATCCGGGCCACGATTTTTTTCATATGCGACCGCCGACACTCGTGGCAGCCGTCGCTATTTTCCAAAGTCAGGCAGGCTTGGCCTGAGTGCCCATTCTACGCGTTGCGACGATGACCAGCACCCCGGCAAGCGCCAGGCAGAAGGCAAGGAAGAACATCGGCGCAGTGGTGCTGCCGGTCTGATCCTTGATCCAGGGCACCACATTCTGCGCCACGAAGCCACCCAGATTACCGACGGAATTGATCGCGGCGATGCCGGCGGCCGCACCTGCTCCCTTGAGGAAGCGGCCCGGCAGGCTCCAGAATACCGGCTGGCCGGCAAAGATGCCTGCAGCGGCGATGCAGAGGAAGGCGAACTGCAAGACCGGATCGCTCAGCAATGCCGACATCAACAGGCAAAAGGCGCCGATGAAGGCAGGACCGACGATATAGGGCGTCTTGTTCTTTGCCTTGTCGGCGGCCAAGGGTACGACGAACAGGGCGATGGCCACGATCACCCAGGGGATGATGTTGATGAAGCCATTGGCGGTATTGGAAACGCCGAAGCTCTTCACGATGGTTGGAAGCCAGTAGCTGAGACCATAGGCCGCCAGCGGAAAGCCGACATAGCAGATCGCCATGAACAGAACGCGCGGATTGACCAGCGCCTTGAAGCCGTCCTCCGCATGCTCTTCCATGCCCTTGTTTTCTTCGGCCAGCCGGTTCTTCAACCAGTTTTTCTCATCCTGCGTCAGAAACTTCGCCTTTTCCGGGGTGTCGTCGAGATAAAAGAAGGTGACGATGCCGGCGATGACGGCCGGGATACCCGTGGCGAGGAATACCCATTCCCATCCGGCATAACCGAGGAAACCATCCAGATCGAGCAGCATGCCGCCGAGCGGCGCACCGATGGCATTGGCAAGCGCGCTGAAAATCATGAACAGGCCGATCATGCGGCCGCGATAATCGCGCGGGAACCAGAGCGTCATCAGGAACAATACACCGGGGAAGAAACCCGCTTCGCAAAGCCCGAGCAGGAAGCGCAGGATGTAAAACATCGTGGCGTTCTGCGTATAGGCAAGCGCGATAGTGACGGCACCCCAGGAAACCAGAATGCGGGCAAACCATTTGCTGGCGCCGAAACGGTTTAGGAACAGATTGCTCGGGACTTCGAAGATGAAGTAACCGATGAAGAACAGCGAAGCGCCAAGACCGTAGGCATATTCGCTGAGGCTCAGCGCATCCACCATCTGCAGCTTGGCATAGCTGACATTCTGGCGGTCGATATAGGCGATGAGATAGAGAAGGCCAAGAAACGGCATCAGCCGCCAGGTGATCTTCGAGATAAGGGCTTTTTCGGATACCATATGCTTTTCCCTCCCTTCGATTTCTCGTCGAAATGCAAATGATAAGGGAACCCATCTATATGTGCATCGCAAAATACGCAAGTTGCATTGCATCATAACCATTGGAGCACCCCGGCAGGACAGGCCCGTTACGGGCCTTCAGCCATAATGCAGTGCATATAGAAAATGCCGAGCCGTCGCGTTCCGTGCTATGCGCATTGATATTGCCGTAAAACCGGCGATCTGCTATGAAGGCTGCCATGGGATCTAAATTCGGATGTCTCGCGCAGAATGTTTATGTGCTGCAGGACCACAAGCGTCTGCCGGCACGGTTCTTTGCGCGTGTTTCCGGGGCGCTCACCAGCCGACTTAGGCTCGCCTGACAGCACCGCTGTCCACGCCTTTCTGAACCCTGATTACCCTTTTCCATGACAAGGCATAGAGCCATGAGCGCACCCCGCACCTTATATGACAAGATCTGGGACGACCACGTCGTCAATCGTGACCCGGACGGAACCTGTCTTCTCTACATCGACCGTCACCTCGTCCATGAGGTGACGAGCCCGCAGGCCTTCGAAGGCCTGCGCATGGCCGGTCGCCCTGTGCACTCGCCTGCCCGCACGCTGGCCGTCGTCGACCATAACGTTCCGACCACGGCCGACCGGCTGGAAGGCATCAAGAACGAGGAAAGCCGCATTCAGGTGGAAGCGCTTGCACAGAACGCCAAGGATTTCGGCGTCGAATATTATTCCGAGCGCGACAAGCGCCAGGGAATCGTTCACATCGTCGGCCCCGAACAGGGCTTCACCCTGCCGGGCATGACGATCGTGTGCGGTGACAGCCACACCTCGACCCACGGCGCCTTTGGCGCACTGGCGCATGGCATCGGCACCTCGGAAGTTGAGCACGTTCTGGCGACCCAGACGCTGATCCAGAAGAAAGCCAAGAACATGCTGGTGCGTGTCGACGGCAAAATTCCTGATGGCGTTACCGCCAAGGATATCATCCTCGCCATTATCGGCGAGATCGGCACAGCTGGCGGCACCGGCCACGTCATCGAATTTGCCGGCGAGGCGATCCGTTCGCTCTCCATGGAAGGCCGCATGACGGTCTGCAACATGACCATCGAGGGCGGAGCCCGCGCAGGTCTTATCGCACCGGACGAAACCACCTTCGATTACATCAAGGACAAGCCGCGCTCGCCGAAGGGCGAAACGCTGGAACAGGCTATCGCCTATTGGAAAACGCTGAAATCCGACGAAGGCGCCCATTACGACAAGGTCGTGGTGCTGGATGCGGCCAACCTGCCGCCGATCGTCTCCTGGGGCTCGTCTCCGGAAGACGTGACTTCCGTTGAAGGCATTGTTCCCAATCCCGATGACATCGAGGAAGAAAACAAGCGCGCTTCCAAGTGGCGTGCGCTTGACTACATGGGCCTGAAGCCCGGCACGCGCATCACCGATATCGCCATCGACCGTGTCTTCATCGGCTCCTGCACTAACGGCCGCATCGAGGATTTGCGCGCGGCGGCGAAGATCGTCGACGGCCGTAAAGTCGCTCCCACCGTTTCGGCCATGATCGTGCCTGGCTCCGGTCTCGTGAAGGAACAGGCGGAAAAGGAAGGTCTGGACAAGATTTTCCTCGACGCCGGTTTCGAATGGCGCGAGCCGGGCTGCTCCATGTGCCTTGCAATGAATGACGACCGCCTGAAACCCGGCGAACGCTGCGCCTCCACCTCGAACCGCAATTTCGAGGGCCGTCAGGGCTATAAGAGCCGCACCCACCTCGTCTCCCCCGCCATGGCGGCGGCGGCGGCGATCGCCGGTCATTTCGTCGACGTGCGTGAGTGGCAATAAGCTCCTGAGGCCATCGTTGCAGAAAAGCCACCCGTCCCCCGCAGGGGGCGGGTGGTTTTTATTATAGCCCCTGCAAACGCCGCTGCGGCTGCGTGCCGTGCAGAAACACGGCAAAAGTATCCCAGGGTGGCGTGATGGAGAGCTGGCTCAAAATACGCGCGACCTCGCCCCTGTGAATGCCCGCATGCAGAACCATATGTGAGATCATCTCAGCGCGGGACATGTAACCCTTGTCCCCATCCGTGAAGGTGAAGGCGACGAATTCGCCAAGCGATGCCGGCGATGTTTTCTCGAGATAATCGAGATACCAGCCATCGAGAGCGGCGACATCCTTCGCAAGATCATCCAGCTGCGGCGTTGCCTCGGTATTATCCGAGAGAAAGCCATGTGCCGTTCCCGTGAGGTGACCCGAAAAAATCCTCGCGACGACGTAATAGTGATTGATCAGCCGGATTGCCGTGTGCCGTTCGGATGCATTTTGGACGGAATCGAGGTGTTTCAGCTTCTCGAACAAGTCCCTGTTCGCCCATTGGTGATAGCCGAGCAGGCTCCTGAGCAGATCCCTCATCAGAATATCCTTTACATCTGAAAAATGTGAGCACTATGTTTATATTTTTGCCATGGAGGATGCCTTGTCTACTCGCATTGCAAAGCGGAAGACCGAGATGCGCAAGGAGCCGCGTCAGGAGCGTTCCCGCGCCACGGTCGATGCCGTCATTCACGCGGCGGCTCGCATTTTGAGCGATCATGGCTGGGCGGGTTTTACCACGAACAGGGTCGCCGAAACGGCCGGCGTCAGCATCGGCTCGCTCTATCAATATTTCCCGGACAAGATTTCAATCGTGGAAGCGGTGCGCCATCGTCACCTCGAGGACTGTCTCTCCGTCATGAAGAGCGTCTCGCAAAAGCGGCAATCGCTTGCGAAATTCGTGGAAGAGCTCGTGACCGGCATGATCGGGGTCCACAGCATCCATCCCGGTCTTCACAAGGTCCTTCTGGACGATGCGCCCAGCCACGAAGGGACGAACGATCCCAACAGCGTTTTCGAACAGGAATATCTCGGTCTCTACGCTGCAGCGCTCGCGGCACATATGACGGCCGGCACAAAGGGCGAAAGCAGAACCGCGGCGCTGATCGTATCCGATGCCATTGACGGCATCATTCACAATGCCGCCCGCCGCGGAGAGTTGCAGTCGCCCAAAGTCAGACGGGAAATGATTGCACTCGTTCACGCCTACCTGTCTCAGGCAACCGGTGAATGAGAGGCTGTCAGCTCATTCCGAAATGATCTTCACCCGCTGGCCCGGCTGAATGGTGGCCGTGGCGCTCATGGCATTGATCATGCGGAACATGTCGAGCTTCCGGTCGGTTCCCATCATCCGCGCCGCCATCGTCGCCACGGTTTCACCGGGCTTCACCGTCACCACCCGTACCCTGAGCGGTTTCAGCGAGGCGATTTCCTGCGGCGTCATCTTGCGGAAGCTGGTGCGCAATGTATTGGCGATGGAATCGAGCTGCGTATTGCCCTTCGGCACGGCGGTCAGGAAACGGAATATCTGCTGGCCGACACGAATGACGGTCACGTCGAAGTCCCATTTATCCGCACTTGCCCGGGCTGTCGCGGCCTCCAGACCATTGATCTGGGTTTCCTTGACTGTTTCCGGCAACAGGCCGGCAACCCAACCGCTGGTCAGGTAATTGGCAAGGCTCGTCTGTTTCGGATCGGCAACGCCGTCGAAACGAATGGCCATATCGCCCGGTCCCGTCGCCAGAACGGCCTCGACCTTGTTGTCGATGACGAAACCTTCCGGCACATCGAAACGAATGCCGAGCGTTCCGTGCAGGAACGTCTGGCCGCGGACATAACCTTCCTGCGGGCTATCGCCATAGAGCAGGCCGTCTATGCCATCCAGAAACCAGTCGCGACCGCGATCCCCGACCTGACCGTCCTGACCGAAGGCGCGGGCATGACGGCGCGCAAGCTCGATGCGCTGCGGCGTGTTGGGGTGGCTGGAAAGGAAGTCGAGGCTCTGGTCGTTTTCGGGATCAGCCGAAGAAAACCGCGCATAGGCCGCCATGGAATCCAGAAAACGTGGCGAGGCAAAGGGGTCGTAACCGGCCTCGCCCAGCATCCGCACGCCGATCACATCCGCCTGCAATTCCTGCTGGCGCGAAAAGGCCGCAAGCCGCAGCTTGCCGCGCGCAAGCGCCTGCTTGCCGGCAAGATCGCTCGACAGCACTTCGGCAACCACGCGGCTGGCAATCACCTCCGCCTCTTCGCGGCGCTGGCGCTCGATGCCGTGATTGGCGGTGACATGGCCCATCTCATGCGAAAGCACGGCGGCCACTTCCGAAGCATCGTTGGCAAGCGCCAGAAGGCCGCGCGTCACGTAAAGATATCCGCCCGGCAGCGCAAAGGCGTTGATGGCCGGCGAGTTGAGGATAGTGATGCGGTAAGACTGTTGCGGATTTTCCGAAACGGCGGTCAGAGCGCCGGCGATACGGGCGACAAGCCGTTCCGTCTTGGCGTCACGATATTCACCGCCATAACTCGCCACGATGCGCGGATGCTCGCGCGCGCCCATCTGGGCGCGGGGATCATTCTTCTGCACCTCTTCCACGGTCTGCGGATTATCCGACGGGCGCAGGGTGGACTGGTAGGCCGGGCTGAAGAGAGACTGGCACGACGACAGGAACACCGCAGACGCGGTCAGCACGGAACAGGCTGCAGCCATCCTGCCCGAACGGCGAAGGCCTGAACGGGAGAAGAGCCTCCACTGTGCAGTCATGCTATTTCTCATTCTCTATGCCTGCCCCTAACGTTCCTGATCATCCGTTAATTGCAGACCAGAATAACAGATTCGCCCCAACGGGCGATGAATGCCGAAACGGTAAAAACGATCCATCAAGTCCGGATTATTCCTGAAGAACGCAATAATTCCCATCTTTTCTCGGGCAACAACTTGAAACTGGCAAGTGCAAATTAGCGCCATTGAAGTCATCTAAAGCGATTGCCAGCGGCACACGTCGAAAATAAGGCGATCACCCGTTCAGAAAACTGTCCACCGCCTTCACATTTTGTGTGGCGAAGAAATCTGCGGTCGAGCCGACATAGACAACCCGGCCGCGATCAAGAAAGACCACCTGCTGCGCCAGCTTCTTTATGTCTTCGGGATGGTGGGTGACAATAATCACCGTGTTTTTTGTTTCTCCATGCAAGTCGAGAAGCAGGGAGGTCATACCCGCTCGCAGTCCCGGATCGAGTGCGGCAAAGGGCTCATCGAGCAGCATGACCGGTTTTTTCCTGACCAGCGCACGCGCCAGCGCCGCTCTCTGCCTTTCTCCGCCGGAAAGCGTGCCCGGCAAACGTTTGTCGAAACCCGCCAGACCGACACGTGCAAGCGCCATCTCAATCCGTTCCCGGTCTTCCACCCGCAATTTCAGCCCGGGGCTGACACCGAGAGCGACATTGGTGAAGATATCGAGATGCGCAAACAGATTATTATCCTGAAAGATCGATGAGACCGGTCTTTCCGAAGGATCGAGCGCCGTCACGTCCTGCCCGCCGATCATTACGCGGCCGGAATCCGGTTCCTCGAAACCGGCGACGAGATTGAGAAGCGTAGATTTTCCCGAGCCGGATGCACCGACAACGGCGGTTATCTGCCCCTTAGGGAACGAACAATCAAGTTCGAAATCTTGTGTTCCAAGCCGCAGCCTGACCTTGTCCAGTTCAACGGCAAAATCATCGACTGTCATATGCTCGCCCTTGCTGATTGGGATTGCCGTGAAACGCCGCCTGCGGCAAGCAGCAGGCAGACGATGCCGAGAAGGAAGGCGTACCCGGCGGCATCATTGGTGCGATAGCTGCCCATATTGCTATAGACCAGCCACGGCAGGGTGACGAAATTTTCCGAGCCGAACAGGGCAACCGCGCCTAAATCGCCGAGCGACAGGGCCATGGCGAAGGAAAACGCCATAGCCAGCGGCCGCCACAGAACCGGCAGATCGGCAAACCGCAGCCGCGTGAGGCCCTGAAGCCCGAGACTGGCGGAAAGCCGGCCGGTGCGTAAAAAATGACTGGTGAAGGCCGGCTCCAGCACCCGCATGGCAAGCGGCAAAGCCATCAGCATATTGATAAGCGCCACGAGAACGGGAGCATAGAAGCTGACATCACCGAAAACCCGCAATAACAGGAACCACCCGCTTCCCAACACGACAGGCGGCATCAAGAGCACCAACGAAGACCCCGCCCCAAGCATGGCGGAGAGCAAGCGCAGAGGCTGCCCCACCTGCCGTCTAGAGCCTACAGCCTGGCGCGCGCCGATGATCGCCATGCAGCAGAACACGACAAGGGCTGCGGAAAGCGCGGCGATTGCAAGGCTGGTCGCAGCCGCGCGTAGAAAAATCGGCGCGGACAGAAGACGCGGCAGATCGGCACTCAAACCCGAGACTGCTATGGCGACAAGCGGCAGGCCGATCAGCAGAACAGCGAAGACAATTGCCGCCCCATCCCACAAACGGGCGCCGATACTCTTGCCGTCGAAACGGCGAAGGGAACAACCAAGCGAAGGGATTTCCGCTTCGGGCGACGGCAAAAAGGCGAGAAGGCCGAGCAGAATTGCGGTGAGGGCAATCTGCAAAACCGAAAGCGTAATCGCCCGCTGCGGATCAAAATCGAACCGCAGCGCCTGATAGATCGCCACCTCCAGTGTCGTGGCTGCCGGCCCGCCGCCTAAAAGAAGCACGAGCGTGAAGCTGGTGGCGCACAACATGAAGATAAGCCCGGCGATACCGGGAACGAGACGCGCGACCGCCGGCCATTCGATAAAACGGAAAACCGAGACCGGCCCCATGCCGAGGCTTGCTGCCATGCGCCAATATTCGCCCGGAATACGTTCAAGCCCGGCCAGCATCAGCCGGACCGAAAGCGGCAGATTGAAAAACACATGGGCGATGAGGATGCCGGAAAGGCCGTAAATGCTGAAAGGTTCATCCGCACCGGCAAAAACGAGGGCCGTATTCAAAACACCCTGCCTGCCCCAGATGGTGACGATGCCGAAGGCGCCAACGATGACAGGCAGACCCATCGGCACCGCCATCAGCCTGATGATCCAGATCCTTCCCGGAAACTCGCGTTGCCGGGAAAGCGCCAGCGCCACCGGCAGGCCAAGAACAATGGAAAGAAGGGTGGAAAGCGTTGCCTGATAAAGCGTGAAACGCAGGATGCGCAGCGTATAGGCATCCATGATACCGGCAGCAGACGCGCCCGCATCAAAAGACAGGAGGGCCGCAACGGCGAGCGCCATGAACAGGAAAACGGCGGCAAAAGCCGCCGTTCCGAAAATGATCGACCGCCGATAGTCGCGACGCAGCATCATGTGCGGGCGTGCCTCTTCCTCAATTCATGCTCATGGCCACAAGCCATTCGTCGATCCACGCCTTGCGGTTCTTCGCCACCTCTTCCGGATCCATCAGGAAAGTCTTCTGCGGCACCACGAGTTTGGAAAAAGCCTCCGGCAAGGGATTGGACGTTGCCGCAACCGGCATCATCCAGTTGTTTTCCGGAATGGCATCCTGAAAACCTGATGTCAGCGTGAAAGCGAGGAACTGCTTTGCCAGCTCCTTGTGCGGCGCGTTTTTGAGAAGGCCGGACACTTCGATCTGGATATAGTGCCCTTCGGAAAAAGCTGCGGCCTGATAATGATCCGTTTTTTCGGCGACCATATGATAGGCGGGCGAGGTGGTGTAGGAGAGCACCATCGGCACCTCCCCCTTGGTGAAAAGGCCGTAGGATTCCGACCAGCCCGGCGTG
The DNA here is from genome assembly GCF_053522465.1 of Agrobacterium sp. 22-214-1. Classification (NCBI taxonomy): domain Bacteria; kingdom Pseudomonadati; phylum Pseudomonadota; class Alphaproteobacteria; order Hyphomicrobiales; family Rhizobiaceae; genus Agrobacterium; species Agrobacterium sp. 22-214-1. Next base: position 182,196 of record NZ_JBNWCK010000005.1, read on the forward strand.
ACGGTGAGAATGCGCTTCCTGAGCTTTGCCCATGCTTCCGGGGCCTTGTCACCGTAGACCGATTTTACCCACAACAGCAGGCCGAGCCCCGGCGTGGAGGTGCGCGGGTCCTGAATGGCGATCTTCTGCGAGGGGTCGCCTTCCACCAGCTCTTTCAGGCTCGCCGGTGGGTTCTTCACCGTCTGCGTGTCATAGATGACGGCAAAATGCCCGTAGTCGTAAGGCACGAAAACATCGTCCCTGTAACCGCCCGGCACCTTGGCCGCCGACGCATCGACGCCGCTAACATCAAAAAGACCGGTCTGTTTCGCCTCGGCAACAAGATTGGTGTCGAGACCAACGACCACATCCGCCCTGGACCCTGCGCCTTCAAGCTTCAGACGGTTAAGAAGCGCCACACCATCCGCAACACCGACGAAATTGACCGTGCAACCGCAGACCTTCTCGAAGGCTTCTTTTACCTTGGGACCGGGACCCCATTCGGAAACGAAGCTCTCATAGGTATAGACTGTCAGTTCTTGCTTGTCCTGCGCGGCGGCAAGACCGGGCAGGAACAGCGAAGCGGCAACAAGGGAATTCAGGAAAAGACGACGGCGCACGGGTATCTCCTCAAAACAAAAAGGGAAATAGCCGCCTGCCTTGAAGCCGTCTAATCCCTCCGCCGGTATGAACCGGATCAGGTTCTTCGGGTTGGCAAGCCTCTCAGCCTTTTGCACGCAAGCGCAAAAGACACCCCGTTAGATCAAGATGATGGTGTAGTCCCGTCGTCCCTGCTTGGCAAGATGGCAGCCGTCAGCCCTGCTCTGTCATATGCACCAGCTCCCAGACGTGCCCGTCGGGATCCTGAAAGCTGCCGGCATACATGAAGCCGTGATCCTGCACGGGTTTCCAATCACTGCCACCGGAGGCAAGCGCCGTTGCGATCATCCGGTCGATTTCGTCGCGGCTTCCCGCCGTGAGACAGGTCAGAACCTCGGTGGTGCGCGTCGCATCGGCGATGTCGCCGTTGATGAAATCGCGGAAACGCCCTTCCTGAAGAAGCATCACGAAGATGTTTTCTTCCACGATCATGCAGAGCGTGCGGTCGTCAGAATATTCCGGATTGAAGCTGAAACCGAGAGCCGTGAAGAAGCTTCTTGATTTCTCGATATTCTTGACCGGCAGATTGACGAAAATCATGCGCATTTTCACAACTCCTCCAAACGAACCAGCATAGAACGGCAATTCCGCTTTTCTGTCAAAGACCGAAGGAGGGTCGATCAAACGAGGGGCCTGCGGCCTTCAGCCTTCCAGTTCCTCGCGCAGCATCTCCAGCTCCAGCCATTCTTCTTCCATGGTCTCGAGCTTTTCACGCAGCTTCGTCATTTCCTTCGCCAGCGTGTTGAAAGTGGCCGGATCCTTGGTGAAGAGATTAGGATCAGCCATGCGCTCCTCGCGCTTGGCGATTTCGCCTTGCGCCTTTTCCATCTCCTTCGGAAGATTTTCGAGCGCGAATTTCTGCTTGAAGGAAAGCTTGCCCTTGGCCTTTGAAGGATCCTGCGATGCAGAGGCCGAAGGTGCGGCCTTCGCTTTTTCCTGTTTCTCAGCCTTGCGTTTTTCTTCCGCCGCGCCCTTGCGCTGCGCCATCATGTCCGAATAGCCACCGGCATATTCGATCCATCGTCCGTCCGGTTCATCCGGATTGACGGGCGCGATGGTGGAGGTGACGGTGCGGTCGAGAAAATCGCGGTCGTGGCTGACGAGGATAACGGTGCCGGAAAAGCCCGCAACGATTTCCTGCAGCAGATCGAGCGTTTCGATATCGAGATCGTTGGTCGGCTCGTCGAGGATCAGAAGATTGGTCGGCCGCGCCAGAATGCGTGCTAGAATAAGGCGCGCGCGCTCGCCGCCGGAAAGGTTGCGGATCGGCGTGCGGGCCTGTTCCGGCTGGAACAGAAAGTCTTTCATATAGCCCGTCACATGCTTCAATTCGCCGTTGACCAGCAGATTTTCACCGCGACCATCGGTCAGATAATGCGCGAGCGTATCGTTGGGATTGAGATCCTCGCGTTTCTGGTCGAGCGTCGCGATTTCCAGATTGGTGCCGAGCTTCACCGTGCCGCTATCGGGCTCCAGCTGGCCGGTGAGCATCTTCAGAAGCGTGGTTTTACCGGCACCGTTCGGGCCGACGAAACCGATGCAATCTCCACGATGGACGCGCAGCGAAAACGGCGCGACGATCACGCGCTCGCCATAAGCCTTGGTGATGGCCTCCGCCTCGATGACCAGCTTGCCGGATTCACGCCCTTCGGTAACGGTCGCCTGCACCGTGCCCTGCGGTCCCTTATGGCCGCGATATTCCGCCCGCATGGCCTGAAGCTCGCCGACGCGGCGCATGTTGCGCTTGCGCCTTGCGGTCACGCCATAACGCATCCAGTGCTCTTCACGCTCGATGGCCTTGCCTAGCTTGTGCTGTTCCAGTTCTTCCTCTTCCAGCACCTTGTCGCGCCATTCCTCGAAATGGGCGAAACCGCGATTGAGACGCCGGGACTGGCCACGATCCAGCCAGACGGTCGAGGTCGAGACCTTTTCGAGAAAACGCCTGTCATGCGAAATCAGCACCAGCGCGCTGCGCGTCTGCTGCAGCTCGCTTTCAAGCCATTCGATGGTGGGCAGATCGAGATGGTTGGTCGGTTCGTCCAGCATCAGGATATCGGGTTCCGGCGCCATGACGCGGGCAAGGGCCGCACGTCGCGCTTCACCGCCGGAAAGGCTCGCCGGATGTTCCTGCCCGGTGAGACCGAGATGCTCCAGAAGATAGGTGACGCGATAGGGGTCGTCACCGGGTCCGAGCCCCGCTTCGGCATAGGCCTGAACCGTGTCGTAACCGGCAAAATCCGGGGCCTGCTCCAGATAACGGATGGTGGCGGCCGGATGCCGGAAAACCTCGCCCGATTGCGCCTCGACCAGACCCGCGGCGATCTTCATCAGGGTGGACTTGCCGGAACCGTTGCGCCCAACAAGGCAGATGCGGTCGCCCGGTTCTACCTGTAGATTGGCGCCGTCGAGCAGGGGGGTCACGCCGAAGGTCAGCTTGATGTCATCGAGTTTCAAAATTGGGGGTGCCAAGGCGTCAGGCTCCGGTCAGATCATAAGGGCGGGCGAGCACGATGGCTTTTCCGCTTTTCAGCGAGAAATGCACGGGGCCGCCATTCGCGACATTGGAAATAGTACGGGACGAACCGAAAGCAAGCGCGAAATCCTTCAACGGATAACGCACATTGCCGATATCGAGCCCCTCAAGGGCGGTAAATCCGGCAACCGAAAACAGCGAGGCGGGCGGTAAATCGACATCCAGCGAACCGGCAAGCAGCGGCCGCGCCTCTTCTTCACCGGAGGTCAGCGTAACGTCGATACCACGTTCGGCGAGTGCGACCGCGTAAAGGAGGTGCTGAAGCGCATGGTCGCTTCTCGCGCCTCCAAGGGCACCGACAAGCACCAGCGAATGCGCTCCACGGGAGAGAGCTTCCGATACCGCGATTTCGCCATCCGTCACCGCCTTTGCGGCCGGGTATGGCTGCCGCGCTACATCGGGCCAGGCCTCCAGCAACTCTTTGCTGGCGGAATCGAAATCCCCGACCCACAATTCCGGCGCAAGGCCAAGCGGTCCGGCATGGCGCATGCCGCCGTCGGCCGCAATCACACGGCTATCCGCGACCGCCTCTTTGAGACGATCGGTCACCGTAACATCGCCGCCAAGCAGAATGGTGAAGCGCTCTTTATCCATGCCCTGCCTTATCGCACCTCGGCCAAAAATGGAAAGCGGAAACCCGATGAAATCGGCCTATATTGATTTTCGCCGGCTTCGGGATTATGAAACGCCTCAGTGGTGATTTGCCGACCGGCTTGCAGCCACTTTAAAGAAGTCGCTAAAGGGTCGAGGAAAAAGGCAATTTCCTGGGACCGGCCGCGATTTCGCTGCCGGTTTTTTTGTTTTCGCAACGTTCTTTACGTGATCCGGAAAAGAGAGTTCGACATGCCGATCAAGATTCCCGATACGCTTCCCGCTTTTGAGACCCTCGTTCATGAGGGCGTGCGGGTCATGACCGAAACGGCGGCCATCCGGCAGGATATCCGCCCGCTCCAGATCGGGCTTCTCAACCTCATGCCGAACAAGATCAAGACGGAAATCCAGATGGCGCGCCTCGTCGGCGCCTCGCCGCTGCAGGTGGAGCTGTCGCTGGTGCGGATCGGCGGCCATAGAGCCAAGAACACGCCGGAAGAACATCTTCTGTCCTTTTACGAGACGTGGGAAGAAGTGCGCCACCGCAAGTTTGACGGTTTCATCATTACCGGCGCACCCGTGGAGACGCTGGCCTATGAAGACGTGACCTACTGGAACGAAATGCAGAAGATTTTCGAATGGACGCAGACCAACGTTCATTCGACGCTGAATGTCTGCTGGGGCGCGATGGCCGCCATCTATCATTTCCACGGCGTGCCGAAACACGAGTTGAAGGAAAAGGCGTTCGGGGTCTATCGTCACCGCAATCTCTGCCCCTCATCGATCTATCTGAACGGCTTTTCGGACGATTTCCAGGTTCCCGTCTCGCGCTGGACGGAAGTACGCCGCGCCGATATCGAAAAACATCCGAAACTCGAAATCCTGATGGAATCCGAGGAAATGGGCGTTTGTCTGGTGCATGAGAAAGAGGGTAACCGGCTCTATATGTTCAACCATGTCGAATATGATTCGACATCGCTTTCGGACGAATATTTCCGTGACGCGAATGCCGGCGTGCCCATCAAGCTGCCGCATGATTATTTTCCGCACAACGACCCGGAGCTCGCCCCGCTCAACCGCTGGCGCAGCCATGCCCATCTGTTTTTCGGAAACTGGATCAACGAGATATACCAGACGACACCCTATGATCTCGAAGCCATCGGGCAACTGGCCGCGTAAAGCGCGTCGCGTTTTATCGAACGGCATGCGACGCGCTTTCGTTTTTGTTTTAAGCATGTCTTTGTCCCAAAACCGCGGCGCACTTTTGGGAGACATGCTTTGAATTGCGGGATTGCGAATTGCCGGAAAATGACGCAACGTCCGCCCGGCAATTCGCAACACCAGGGAGAATGACGAGATGAGCGACGCGGCGGCGCGGGAGAATTTCGGTTTCACGGCGACCGGCGAAAAAGTCGAACGCGTCACCATCTCGAAAGGCGGGCTGACGGCCAAGGTCATCACCTGGGGCGCGGTCATTCAGGATCTGCGCCTAGAGGGTCACCAGCCGCCGCTCGTTCTCGGCTTCGACAGGTTCGAGGACTACAAATATTCCTCCTATTTCGGCGCCACCCCCGGCCGCAACGCCAACCGCATCGGCGACGGCCGGTTCTCGATCGATGGGCACGAATACCAGCTGGAGCTCAATGAAAAGGGTGTAACCCACCTGCATGGCGGCAGCGACGGCATGGGCAAGCGCAACTGGATGCTGATGGAACATGGCGAAAGCCATGCGGTTCTGCAGATCATCGATCCCGACGGTCGCGCCGGTTATCCCGGCAATTGCACGGTCACGGCCACCTATACGATCCTCGACGGCGGCGTGCTTTCGGTGGTCTATGAAACGGTGACCGACAAGCCGACCATCGCCAATGTCTGCCAGCATTCCTATTTCAATCTCGATGGCGCAGACACCGCGCTTGGGCATGAGATCAGCATCGCGGCTGATTTTTACCTGCCCACCAATGACAAGCAGATACCGACGGGCGAGATCCGCTCCGTCGAAGGCACCGTCTTCGACCTGCGCCACCCGACACCGATGCGGCGCAAGGAGAATGGCGAGCAGGTTCTCTACGACCATAATTTCTGCCTGTCGCCCGAGCGCCGCGCAAAACGCAAGGTCGCCCGCGCCTATTCGCCGGCATCCGATATCGCCCTTGAGGTTCACACCACCGAACCTGGTGTGCAGTTTTATTCGGCCTTCAAACTGGACGTTCCCGTTCCGGGCCTTGATGGCCGTCACTACGGCCCCTTTGCCGGTTTCTGCCTGGAAACGCAGATTTGGCCGGACGCCGTCAACCACCCGGATTTCCCGCACGCCATCCTGCGGCCGGGTGAAACCCTGCGTCAGGAAACCGACTATATTTTCAAGAAAGGCTGACGCGGCGCGCCGGGGTCAATCCAGCACGCAGCCGACGTAGCCGCCGGAGGCACGCGCGCGCCGTTCGATAAGGCCGGCAAGCCGTTGCAGCCCGCGTCCCGGCTTGCTGGCGACGCGGTCTATGGGATTAGGCAGCGAAACCGCCAGCAGCGCCGCCTGACGGGAGCTGAGTTTTGCGGCCGGCACCTTGAAATGGTGCTGCGCGGCAGCCTCGATTCCATAAATGCCCGGTCCCCATTCGGCAACGTTGAGATAAATCTCCATCATCCGTTTTTTCGACCAGACGAAATCAGCCGCGATCGCCAGCGGCAGTTCCAATCCCTTGCGCAGGAAAGAACGGCCATTCCATAAAAACAGGTTCTTGGCCGTCTGCATCGGAATGGTGCTTGCGCCGCGGGTGGAAGCCCCGTCCAGCGCATTGCTCACCACGGACTGCATCTGGTTCCAGTCCACGCCGCCATGGAAACAGAATTGCCCGTCCTCGGACATCATCACGGATTGCACAAGGCGCGGCGAAATATCCTCAAGCGGCACCCAGCGCCGGTCATATCCCTGCAGAGTCACCAGATCGGCGAGCATCAGCGTCGAGACCGGCCGGATAAACGGCAGCGCATAAACCGGAATCAGCAGATAGGGCAGGATCAGCAAAGCCAGCAAGGTCATGACGATACGCTTTGCCAACGTGCGAAAATCCACCTTCGGACTGCTCCGGTCTTCCGCCAGCACGGCGTAATCTGCGTCGCTTTCAGGCGTACTGCTCAATATTCGTCAAAGCCCCGCACCAATTGAAGCCTTTCATAGTCCATTGCCGCCTTCAAGGCGAGTCCGCTCAAATAGTTGCACCTCTGGAATCACGAAAAGGTTTGCCTGCATTCGCGCGGCATGCCAAAGAGCGCGGCATGGACGCTGCGATGACAAATTTCGAAACGAAGCTGCGCGAAAACGCGGCCAAAACCGAAGCCCTGCTTGGCCGCCTGCTTTCCGGCGAAACCCGCGCGGATGAGATCACGCGCCCGCAAAACCTGCTCGACGCCATGCGCCATGGCGTGCTGAACGGCGGTAAACGCCTGCGGCCCTTCCTCGTCATCGAAAGTGCCGCCCTTGCGGGCGGGAATGCCGAAGCCGCCCTTTATGTCGGCGCGGCACTGGAATGCCTCCATTGTTATTCGCTTGTTCATGACGATCTGCCGGCCATGGACGATGACGACCTACGCCGCGGCCAGCCGACCGTGCATCGCAAATTCGATGAGGCGACCGCAATTCTCGCCGGCGACAGCCTGCTGACACTGGCCTTCGATATCATCGCTTCGGACGAAAATCCGCTTGCGGCCGAGCGTAAGGCCGCGCTCGTACTTTCGCTTGCCCGCGCGGCGGGCATTGGCGGCATGGCCGGCGGCCAGGCGCTCGATCTCGCTGCTGAGAAAAAAGCACCGGATGAAGCCGGCGTCATTATATTGCAGGCTATGAAAACCGGTGCACTGCTGCGTTTTGCCTGCGAGGCGGGCGCAATCATCGCCGGCAGCGATGTTTCCGAGAGGCAAAGGCTGCGTCTCTTCGGCGAAAAGATCGGCCTCGCCTTCCAGCTTGCCGACGACCTTCTGGATTTGACGGCCGATGCCGCCACCATGGGCAAGGCAACCGGCAAGGACGCCGCGCGCGGCAAGGGAACGCTTGTGGCGCTGCGCGGCGAGGACTGGGCGCGCAGCCAGCTGCGGGAGCAAGTGGCGGAAGCCAGCGAACTGCTGGCCCCTTATGGCGAAAAGGCCGCGATTCTCATCGCGGCCGCCAGATTCATCGCTGAACGAAAAAGCTGAGCGGCTTCCACCCAGCTTTTCATCACCCAATCAGCCCTTGAGCGGCGAGATCAGCACTTCGACGCGACGGTTCTGGGCGCGGCCATCCGGCGTTGCATTCGAAGCGATCGGCTGCGACGGGCCGAAGCCGAGCGTCGAAATACGGCGCTGATCGACGCCGCGCGCGCCGAGATAATTGGCGACCGATGCGGCACGACGCTCCGAAAGGCCCTGATTGTAACCGGCGCTGCCGGTCGAATCGGTATGGCCGTTGATGTCGATGAGCGTGCGGTTGAACTTGTTCAGCACGATGGCGACGGAATCGAGCGTCTGATAGAATGGCGGGATGACCTGATCCTGGTCCGTCGCGAAGGTGATGTTCGACGGCATGTTGAGAACGATGCTGTCGCCTCGGCGGGTAACCGAAACGCCGGTTCCCTGAAGCTGGGCGCGAAGCTCGGCTTCCTGGCCATCCATGTAATTGCCGATGGCGCCGCCGGCGAGCGCGCCGATGCCCGCACCGATAAGCGCGGCATTGCGGCGACCGGTCGGCGAACCGCCGACAGCCAGACCACCCAGAGCACCGACGACGGCGCCGATGCCGGCGCCGCCCGCCGTGTTCGACATCTTCTGTTCACCCGTATAGGGATCGGTGGTGGTGCAGGCGGAAAGATAGGTCCCGCAAAGGGCGACGATCGCGATTTTTTTGATCATGTGTTTTGATGCTCCGAGAGGTTCAGGAGGTATGACAGTGGAATTCCGGCCTTTTCACGGTACTCTTTACTCCGCCGCATCTTTCCGGCCAAAACGCTTTTCGATGTAATCGATCACAAGCGCTTCAAAATCGGCGGCGATATTGGGACCACGCAGGGTCAGCGCCTTCTCTCCATCGATGAAGACGGGCGCTGCCGGGCTTTCGCCGGTTCCGGGCAGGGAAATGCCGATATCGGCATGTTTGCTTTCACCGGGGCCGTTGACGATACAGCCCATGACAGCGACATTGAGCGCCTCGACACCCGGATATTTCTCACGCCAGATCGGCATGTTCTTGCGAATATCGTTCTGAATGTTCTGGGCAAGTTCCTGAAAGACGGTCGACGTGGTGCGCCCGCAGCCGGGACATGCCGCAACGACCGGAATGAACTGACGGAAACCCATGACCTGCAGCAGTTCCTGCGCCACCTGCACTTCGCGGGTGCGGTCGCCATTCGGCTCAGGCGTCAGCGAGACGCGGATCGTATCGCCGATGCCGTGCTGCAGCACGTAACCCATGGCGGCGGACGAGGCGACGATGCCCTTGGAGCCCATGCCCGCTTCGGTGAGGCCGAGATGCAGGGCGTGATCGGAGCGTTCCGACAGCATGGAATAAACGGCGATCAGGTCCTGCACCTGGCTGACCTTGGCCGACAGGATGATGCGGTTGCGCGGCAGGCCGATCTCTTCGGCAAGCTCGGCGGAAATCAGCGCCGACTGAACGATGGCCTCACGCGTGACCTGACGGGCGGAGAGAGGGAAACCCTGCTCCTTGTTCTTGTCCATCAGCGTCGTCAGAAGCTCCTGATCGAGCGACCCCCAGTTGACGCCGATTCGCACCGGCTTGTCGTAGCGGATCGCCATTTCGACGATCTCGCCGAACTGCTTGTCCTTCTTGTCCTTGAAGCCGACATTGCCCGGATTGATGCGGTATTTCGCCAGAGCTTCGGCGCAGGCCGGATGATCGGCCAGAAGCTTGTGGCCGATATAATGAAAATCGCCGACAAGCGGCACATCAAGCCCGAGACGCAGCAGCCGCTCACGGATTTTCGGCACGGCGGCCGCACTCTCGTCGCGGTCGACGGTGATGCGCACGATTTCCGAACCGGCCCGGGAGAGCGCCGCGACTTGGCTGACGGTGGCGTCGATATCCGCCGTATCGGTGTTGGTCATCGACTGCACGACGACGGGCGCGCCGCCACCGACGATGACACCGCCCACGTCTACGGCGACGGATGCGCGGCGGGGCTTGGGATCGTAATCGGCATGTGACGTCATGGCGGTCTCTGGAGCTTGCGGCAAGGTCTGGCAATTGAGGTGAAACAGGCAAGCCTGCTTGTCAACACCCAACGCATGAGAGCTTCTACTTTACCGCAATCATGGCAAAATTCGAGACGCCTATTCCTTGCCCGCGCCATCCGCATGGCGGGCGAGCCGCGAAAGCAGCAGAACCACCACATGCAAGAGCGGCAGGGCGATGAAGACGCTGGCAAGGCCGGTATGTTCGGCAATAAAGCCGATGGCCGATGGCGCCACCAGAATACCGGAATAACCCATGGTGGTGACCACCGAGAGACCAATGCCGGGCGCCAGTCCCGGCATGTTGCCGGCGGCGGAAAAGGCAATGGGCACCATGTTGGAAATGCCGATGCCGGCAATCGCGAAGCCGATGATCGCAATAGTGGAATTTCCCGCAAGGCCGGCAATCAGGAGACCGATAATCGACATGGCCGAACAGAAGCGCAGGGTCGTCACGGCGCCGAAGCGGTCACGTACCAGATCGCCGGCAAACCGCATGGCCGCCATGGTCATGGAGAAGGCCGCGAAGGCGAAACCGGACTGCGATACCGAAGCACCGAGTTCATTGCGCAGATAAAGAGCGCCCCAGTCGAGGATAGCGCCTTCAGGGATCATCGAGAACAGCGCCATCAGGCCGATGATCCACGGCAGCGGCGTCAGCGGCAGGCCGCCTTTCGGGCGTTCCTCCTCCGGATGCGGACGATCCGCAAGGACGCGCGGCCACGCGATGACCAGCAGCACGAGCGCGATGACGGTTAGCGCAATGGCATGTCCCTGCACACCGATGGCCGTGATGAGATAACCGCCAAGACCGGCGCCGATCAGGCCACCAAGGCTCCAGAAGGCGTGGCACGACGACATGATGGCGCGGCGCATATCCCGTTCCACCGCTACCGCATTGGCGTTCATGGCGACATCCATCGCCCCCGTCAGCCCGCCGAACAGAAACACCGCAATCACCCCGGCCCACACCGTGCCCGCCCAGGAAATGAAAAGCAGAGTCGGCAAAAAGATCGCGGCTGTGACGAGACTGACCGTACGTGAGCCGAAACGGGCGATCTGCGAACCGGCAATCGGCATGAAAACCAGCGAACCGATGCCGAAAACCAGGATGATCAGGCCGAGCGCGCTCTCACTGAGGGACAGGCGCGCCGCAAATTCCGGAATCTTGGGCGCCCATGACCCCATCATGAAACCGTTCATCAAGAACAGCAGGGAAACGCCCAGCCTGTGCCGCGTCAGATAGGACGAGCGTATGCCTGTCGGCGAAAATGTCGTGGGGCCATTCATCGGCAATATCCTTCAGACTTGACCATGAGAAAACTGAACGGCGTCATCTTCGCCGCAATAGACCTGTACGCCCTTTGCCGACAGCGCCTCGACGAATGCACGGTCGGCATCCAGTTCCAGCACGAGGGAAAGAGGTGGAGAAAAATCATGCACATGGAAAGCTGCCCTGTGGCCGAGCTTTTCCGTGGTGATGGCGGCGACAATCCGCTGGCTGGCGCTGCAGGCAAGCCGCTTGAACACCGCATCTTCGAAAACGTCGGCCGACAGACCCGTCTCAGCCGCAACGCCGCATACACCGAGAATGCAGAGATCGGGCCGCATCAGTTCGAGCTGCCGAAGCGCCATGGCGTCGATCGCAGCCCCTACGGCCGGATCAACCTTGCCGCCGATCAGCACCAGATCGATATCGGCCCGCCCCGTCAGTTCAGCGGCAATGGCGGGCGTATTCGTCACCACAGTCAGGTTGAGCCCGGCGGGAAGCGCCCTTGCAATGGCAAGATTGGTGGAACCGGCATCGATGAAGACGACCATGCCCGGTTCGAGAAGCGGGGCAACGGCGCGCGCCAGCAGGGCCTTGCGGTCGGCATCCTCGGCAATGCGCGTCTTCAGCGGCACCGTTTTGCTGTCGGAAAGCAACGCCCCGCCATAAACCCGCAGGCATTCTCCCCGGGCTGCCATCTCACGCAGGTCGCGGCGCACGGTATCTTCGGAAACGCCGAAATTCTGCGCGAGATCCTGCGCCAGCACCCGGCCGCTTTGCCGCAACTGCGCAAGGATGAGCGCCTGCCGCTCGCTGACAAAATGATCGCTCATCGGAACTCATGCATAAACAGGAATAAACGTGCACGAACATGCATATTCGAGTTTTTACGGCTGCGCAACAAAAAACGCCCGCCGGAGAGGCGGGCGTCTGACACTCATCAAGATCGGATACGGCTTTATTCCCCGTAAGCGATCAACAGATCCTTCGCATCGATCTGGTCGCCGGGGCGCACCAGAACTTCTGCGATCTTGCCGTCGCGTTCGGCGTGAAGCGCGGTTTCCATCTTCATGGCCTCGATGGAGAGCAGCACGTCGCCGGCCTTGACCTCCTGGCCCTGGTTGACGAAGACGCGGCTGATCACGCCCGGCATCGGCGCGCCGATATGAACGGCATTGCCGGGCTCGGCCTTGCGGCGCACGGCGGAGCCGGAAGCACCATGGGCACGATCCGGCACCTTGATGCGGCGCGGCTGGCCGTTGATCTCGAAGAACACCGTCACCATGCCCTTGTCATCCGTGCCGGACGAGGCCTGATTGACGATGACAAGCGTCTTGCCGCGTTCGATATCGGCAAACAGTTCCTCGCCATCCTCCATACCGTAGAAATAGGCATGGGTGGGCAGCACCGAAACCGGGCCATAGGTCTCGGCTGTCAGCGCGAAATCCGTAAACACCTTCGGATACATCAGATAGGACGCGAACTCGAAATCGTCGACCTTACGCTCCAGCTTGGTCTCGATCACCTTCCGTTCGGCATCGAGATCGGCATCTTCCAGCAGCGAACCAGGACGAACCGTATAGGGCGCTTCGCCCTTCAGCGCCTTTTTCTGCAGGGCTGTTGGCCAGCCGCCGGGCGACTGTCCAAGATCGCCCTTCAGCATCGACACCACCGATTCCGGGAAAGACACTTCACGATCGGGGTTTTCAACGTCGGCCACCGTCAGATCCTGACTGACCATCATCAGCGCCATATCACCAACGACCTTCGAAGACGGCGTCACCTTGACGATATCGCCGAACATGCGGTTGGCGTCGGCATAGGCCTGCGCCACCTCGTGCCAGCGGCTTTCGAGACCCAGCGAACGCGCCTGTTCCTTGAGGTTGGTGAACTGGCCGCCCGGCATTTCATGCAGATAGACTTCCGAAGCCGGTCCCTTGAGATCGCTCTCGAAGGCGGCATACTGGTTGCGCACCGCCTCCCAATAGAAGGAAATGCGGCGGATCCATTCGGTATCAAGACCCGTATCGCGTTCCGACCCCGCCAGCGCCTCCACGATCGAGCCGAGGCATGGCTGCGACGTATTGCCGGAGAAGGCATCCATTGCAGCATCCACCGCGTCGACACCGGCATCCACGGCCGCAAGAACGGTCGCGGCGGAAATACCCGAGGTATCGTGGGTGTGGAAATGGATCGGCAGACCGGTCGCCTCACGCAGCGCCTTGAACAGAACCTTGGCCGCAGCTGGTTTCAACAGGCCCGCCATGTCCTTCACGGCGATGATATGAGCTCCGGCCTTTTCAAGCTCGGCGGCAAGGTTGGTATAATATTTGAGATCGTATTTCGGACGAGCCGAATTCAACAGATCGCCGGTATAGCAGATGGTCGCCTCGCAGAGCTTGTTCTCCTCGGCAATCGCATCCATCGAGACGCGCATATTCTCCACCCAGTTCAGGCAGTCGAAGACGCGGAAGAGATCGACCCCGCCCCTTGCGGCCTGACGGACGAAGTATTTCACGACGTTGTCGGGATAGTTCTTGTATCCGACGCCATTCGCGCCGCGCAGAAGCATCTGCAGCAGCAGGTTCGGCGCGCCTTCGCGGATCAGCGCAAGACGCTCCCATGGGTCTTCCGTCAGGAAGCGCATGGAAACGTCGAACGTCGCCCCGCCCCAGCATTCCAGCGAGAGAAGCTGCGGCAGCGCCTTGGCGTAAACGCTGGCGACACGGGCAATATCATGGGTGCGAACGCGGGTGGCCAGCAGCGACTGGTGCCCGTCGCGCATGGTCGTATCGGTAACCAGAACGCGTTTTTCATTGCGCATCCAGTCCGCAAAGCCCTTCGGGCCAAGCCTGTCAAGCAACTGCTTGGTGCCATCGGGCGTCGGCGCATCGATATAAGGCACGACGGGCTTTGCCGCCTTTTCGGACGGCCTGGCGCGACCCTTGGTTTCCGGGTGGCCGTTGACGGTCACGTCGGCAAGATAGGTCAGGAGCTTGGTGGCACGGTCCTGACGCTTGACCTGCGCGAACAGTTCCGGCGTCGAATCGATGAAGCGGGTCGTATAGGTATTGTTGCGGAAACTGTCGTGACCGATGATGGCTTCGAGGAAGGTGAGGTTCGTTGCCACGCCGCGAATACGGAATTCGCGCAACGCGCGGTCCATGCGGTTGATCGCTTCATCCGGTTGCGGCGCCCAGGCCGTTACCTTGACGAGCAGCGGATCGTAATAGCGGGTGATGACAGCGCCGGTATAGGAAGTACCGCCATCCAGACGGATACCGAAGCCAGAGGCGGAACGGTAGGCGGTGATACGGCCGTAGTCCGGAATGAAGTTATGTTCCGGGTCTTCAGTGGTGATACGGCACTGCAGCGCATGGCCGTTGAGACGGATATCCTCCTGGCGCGGCACGCCGGATTCCGCCGTGCCGATGGCGGCGCCTTCGAGAATATGGATCTGCGCCTTAACGATATCGATACCGGTCACGACTTCGGTGACGGTATGCTCCACCTGGATGCGCGGATTGACCTCGATGAAGTAGAATTTGCCGGTATCGGCATCCATCAGATATTCGACCGTGCCGGCACCGATATAACTAGTCGCGGCGGCGATCTTCAGGGAATAGGCAGCCAGTTCCTGACGCTGCGCTTCGGTGAGATAGGGCGCGGGCGCACGCTCGACCACCTTTTGATTGCGACGCTGGATCGAACAATCACGCTCGAACAGATGCACGACATTGCCATGTGTGTCGCCGAGAATCTGGCTTTCAACGTGACGCGCACGCTCGACCAGCTTTTCCAGATAGACTTCGTCCTTGCCGAAGGCGGCCTTCGCCTCGCGCTTGGCTTCCGTCACCTCTCGGGCGAGATCCTCTCGTCTGCGGATGGCGCGCATGCCGCGGCCGCCGCCGCCCCAGGAGGCTTTCAGCATGACCGGATAGCCGATTTCCTCGGCCATGCGCTCCACTTCCGCCATATCGTCGGGCAGCGGATCGGTAGCTGGAACAACGGGGACGTTGACCGAGATCGCCAGATTGCGCGCGGCCACCTTGTTGCCGAGCTGGCGCATCGTATCCGCCGTCGGTCCGATGAAGGTGATGCCAGCCTTGTTGCAGGCCTCCACGAATTCGGGGCTTTCAGACAGAAGGCCGTAACCGGGATGGATCGCGTCCGCTCCGGAGAGTTTGGCTACGCGAATAACCTCCTCGATCGAAAGATAGCTCTCAATCGGTCCCATATCCTTGGCGAGATGCGGCCCCCTGCCGACCTGATAGGATTCGTCCGCCTTGAAGCGGTGCAAAGACAGCTTGTCCTCTTCCGCCCAAATCGCAACGGTTTTAATCCCAAGCTCGTTCGCTGCCCGGAAAACGCGGATCGCAATTTCGGATCGGTTGGCAACAAGTATTTTCGATATTTTCAAGACGGTCTCCCCACACGCCAAAACAAAATTTCTGCTGCACTGCGGAATTAAGCAGCAAAACCCGGTCTTGGAAAGGGCAATTCCGGCGAGAACTGTCCTGTTTGCGCTAGCTCAGCAAACCATGACGAAAAGCAAGCGCCACGGTATGCTGCCGGTTCTTGGCGCTGAAACGGCGCTGAATTCCGTTGATATACCAGTCGACCGTGTGGTTGGAGATCGATAGTTGGCGTCCAATTTCGGTGGATGTCATACCGTCCGCCATCAGCGTCAGCACCTCCATTTCGCGCCTCGTAAGCTCGAGGGCAGAAACGTCAGGGGCATTGCTGAAGCCATGGGCCTGCCCGGAAAGATCGAGCAGGCGCCAGAACACGGCACGCGTGGCCGCATCAAGCAGTTCCACCTGCAAAGAGGGCAATTGCCGATCCTGGCCGCCAATGAAGACCGCACCGATGAAGCCCGCACGGCCATGTACGGGAAAGGCGTAACCACCCTGCAGACCGTACCGGCCGGCATCGTGGAAAAAGACGCTCGCCCTTTTGCGATGCATAGCACGCGGCAGGCCCTCCAGCGCTTCCTTCCACTGAAATGGCTTGTGCACCATGCCGATCACCTTGCGGACGGGATCGACGAGATTGTATTTCTTGGCCCTGTAGACCTCCAGCCAGCCTTCGGGCAGATGTTGCGCAAGGATGTGTCCGGTGGAGGCGAGCTCCCCGGTCATCCGCCTGCTGACTAGAAAATATTCGAAACCGTATTCGCGAATGAGCGTTGCAAATTCGGAACGAACGCGGTCGGCGCTTCCCGCCTGGTAACACGCAGAGATGAAGTGAAGAATATCATGCATAAAGACACGTGGTCCGGAGCTTGGCTTGAAGGGAATGACACGAAGGACGTGGTCCCGCGATGACGTCATGTTACTCGGGCGCCGGTCGGTTGAGATTGAACATATCGTCGTTAGCAATCCCTGAAACGAAGATGCGAAATCTTGTGACGGCAGGTCCCGGGAAACATCGGGTTCGTTTTTTTTCGGTTCGCACGCGCGGTCTATCTGTTAAGCCGCCATTCAGACAGAAAGAGCGATAATTACACAAATTTCGCCGTCTCATGCAACCTTGCTAAAATAACTTGCCTTGAGGCCGAACAAACAACCGCTCGAAAAAGACGCTCGGACTGGATTGAAAATTTGACCTTGTTTCAGGTTTACACACGCGCTCTGCGCTATCTGACCGTACATAAATGGCGGGTGACGGTGGTCGTCATCGCCAACGTCATTCTTGCAGCGATCACCATCGCCGAACCGGTGCTGTTCGGCCGGATCATCGACGCCATCTCTTCCGGCACCAACGTCACGCCGATCCTTATCCTTTGGGCGGGTTTCGGTGTCTTCAACACCGTCGCTTATGTGGCTGTCGCCCGCGAGGCAGACCGGCTGGCCCATGGCCGGCGCGCTTCGCTGCTGACGGAAGCCTTCGGGCGCATCATCTCGATGCCGCTCTCCTGGCACCATCAGCGCGGTACATCCAACGCCCTGCACACGCTGCTGCGCGCCAGCGAGACGCTGTTCGGCCTCTGGCTCGAATTCATGCGCACGCATCTGGCCACCTTCGTCGCACTGGTGCTGCTTGTGCCAACCGCCATGTCCATGGACCTGCGCCTCAGCTTCGTGCTGATCGGCCTCGGTATCGTCTACTGGTTCATCGGTAAGTGGGTGATGGGCCGCACCAAAGACGGCCAGGCTTCGGTCGAAGAACACTATCACAGCGTTTTTGCCCATGTCAGCGATTCCATCAGCAACGTCTCGGTGCTGCACAGCTACAACCGCATCGAGGCCGAAACGAAGGCGCTGAAATCTTTCACCGAAAAGCTGCTGAGCGCGCAATATCCCGTGCTCGACTGGTGGGCCTTTGCCAGTGCTTTGAACCGCACGGCCTCCACCGTTTCGATGATGATCATCCTCGTCATCGGCACCGTACTGGTGAAGAACGGCGAGTTGCGCGTGGGCGATGTCATCGCCTTCATCGGTTTCGCCAATCTCCTGATCGGCCGTCTGGACCAGATGCGCCAATTCGTGACGCAGATTTTCGAAGCCCGCGCCAAGCTCGAGGATTTCTTCGTGCTGGAAGATTCCGTCAAGGAACGGGAAGAGCCGGGCGATGCGCGCGAATTGTCGAATGTCTCCGGCACCGTGGAGTTCCGCAACATCAATTTCGGTTTCGCCAACACCAAGCAGGGCGTTCACGACGTTTCGTTCACGGCCAAGGCCGGCGAGACAGTCGCGATCGTCGGACCGACAGGCGCCGGCAAGACCACGCTCATCAACCTTCTGCAACGGGTCTACGATCCCGATTCCGGCCAGATTCTGATCGATGGGACCGATATTTCGACGGTGACGAAAAATTCGCTCCGCAACTCCATCGCCACCGTGTTTCAGGATGCCGGCCTGCTGAACCGCTCCATTCGCGAAAACATCCGCCTCGGCCGTGAATCGGCCACCGATGCGGAAGTGGTGGAAGCAGCGGCAGCCGCAGCGGCGACGGATTTCATCGACAGCCGCATCAACGGCTATCTGACCCAGGTGGGTGAACGCGGCAACCGCCTGTCCGGCGGCGAGCGCCAGCGCATCGCCATTGCCCGCGCCATCCTGAAGAACGCCCCCATTCTGGTTCTGGACGAAGCGACCAGTGCGCTGGACGTGGAAACGGAAGCCCGGGTGAAGGCCGCTGTCGACGCGCTGAGAAAGAACCGTACGACCTTCATCATCGCCCACCGCCTTTCCACGGTCCGCGATGCCGATCTCGTCCTCTTCCTCGATCAGGGCCGGATCATCGAAAAGGGTACTTTCGATGAGCTGAGCCAGCGCGGCGGACGCTTCACCTCGCTGCTGCGCACCAGCGGCCTGCTGACGGAAGACGAAAACCAGCAGCCACGGCCCAAGGCCATTGCCTCCTGAAGGCTTGGCTGACGGAATGAAGACAGGGCGGACAGCAAGTTGTCCGCCCTTTTTCTTTTTGCGCTTCCCGACAGCCTACCAGATCACAGGTCGCCTATCGGAGAATTCCGGTCAAGGAACTCGCCAGCCAGAAATCGATCTGCCCGAAGGGGAGGAGATTTCCCAGAATGGCGACAATACCTGCTGCGAGATTGGTCAGGAAAACTCCAAGCAATACGCCAAGCATTATTCCGACACTCGTTTTCCGGGGGTAGCGCGCCAACCAGCAGGACAACGCCAGGGAAAGAATGGCGAGCAACGCCAACAGTGCAAGCTCTGTGAAAGATGCTCTGAATTGCAAGATAACTCCCCTCCGATCGACCGACTATTCGCGACTGCTGCTTTTCTCGAAAAGAGATTGACGAGACAGTCCGCACCGACGATCCGGCACCGCGCCATCAAAGCCTTCGCCAATATGATCCTATCTCGGTGCGGCAGCACCTTCCAGCCG
Organism: Agrobacterium sp. 22-214-1; assembly: GCF_053522465.1. NCBI lineage: Bacteria > Pseudomonadati > Pseudomonadota > Alphaproteobacteria > Hyphomicrobiales > Rhizobiaceae > Agrobacterium > Agrobacterium sp. 22-214-1. The sequence continues at coordinate 201,311 of NZ_JBNWCK010000005.1, forward strand.
ATGCTGCGAAGGAGGCCTGGGTGCCGTGCCATGATCCGACTCATAAACTGAGTCGGAGGCCAGGGTAGCCCATAAAGATTCAGGCCCCCGCGTTACCACGGGAGCCTGATTTTAAAGGCGAACGGAGACCTGATCGTCTCAGTCGAAGGGGATCACCCGGTCATCTGCCGACAGGGCCTTGCCATCGACGGAAACGGAGACTTCCGCCGTATCGGCCTTGCGGCTTACGACGATATCCCTGGCCTTACCATCGAGCGTGATCTTCACCGAGAAACCGCTCCAGTCCTCCGGCAGCGACGGCGAAATATGCAGCTTGCCGTCGGTGCGGGTGATGCCGAGAATACCCTCGACAGCGGCGCGGTAGAGCCAGCCGGCGGAACCCGTGTACCAGCTCCAGCCGCCACGGCCCGCATAAGCGCCTTCACCGTAGACATCCGCAGTCACCACATAGGGTTCGACCCGATAGGTTTCCGATGCTGCCGCATCGAGCGCATGATTGACGGGGTTGAGCAGCTTGAAGCAGTTCCATGCTTCCTGCGCCCTACCCTGCTTCGCAAGGGCAAGAACCACCCAGGTCGCCGCATGGGTATATTGTCCGCCGTTTTCGCGCACACCCGGTGGATATCCCTTGATGTAACCCGGATCATGCGGCGCACGCGAGAAGGGCGGCGTGAACAGCCGGATAATGCCGGTCTGCTCATCGACCAGATGCTCCATGACGGCATCCATCGCCTGCCGCGACCGAGCCTCTTCGCCCTCGCCGGAGAGAACGCTCCAGCTCTGGCCGAGCGAATCGATCCGGCATTCCTCGCTTTCGGCGGAACCGAGCGGCGTGCCGTCATCGAAATAACCACGCCGGTAATAGCTGCCATCCCAACCCGCTGTTTCCAGCGCATTGCGCAGCTTTTCCCGGTGCGCCGCCCATTTGCCGACGCGGTCGGTATCGCCACGCTTTTCCGCAATCTCGATGAAATCGCGCAACGCTCCGGACAGGAACCAGCCGAGCCAGACGCTGGTGCCCTTACCGCCGACACCGACACGGTTCATGCCGTCGTTCCAGTCGCCGCCGAGGATCAGCGGCAGGCCATTTTCGCCGGTGCGATGAATGGCAAGATCGAGCGCCAGCGCCGCATGCTCGTAAAGCGTGGCGGATCTGTCACTGGTTTCCGGCTGGAAGAAAGCGTCATGCTGGCCGGGCATCAATGCCGCACCCTTCAGGAAGGGGATGCTTTCATCGAGGATGGCGGCATCACCCGTGGCCGAGACATATTGGTTGATCGCATAAGCGAGCCAGACCACATCGTCGGAAATGGTGGTACGAACACCGGCGCCCGTCAGCGGCAGCCACCAGTGCTGCACATCGCCTTCCGGGAACTGGCGGCCTGCCGCGCGCAGGATCTGCTTGCGGGCGAGATCCGGCTGGTAGAGCAGGAAGGCCAGCGTATCCTGAAGCTGGTCGCGGAAGCCGAAGGCGCCGCTCGACTGGTAAAAGGCGGTGCGCGCCAGAATGCGGCATGCCAGCGCCTGATAGGGCAGCCAGTTGTTGACCATGTGGTTGAAACCGGAATCGGGCGTGGAAACCTGCAACTGGCCGGTAAAGCCCGTCCAGAACGCCTTGCTCTCATTCAGCACCGTCTGGAAGTCCGCCTGGCGAACATCCTTCACCAGCGCTTCGGCCTCTTCCGCATTGTCGGCATCGCCGAGAATGAAGGTCATGTGCCGTTCTTCGCCGGGCTTCAGGTGGATTTCCTGCATCAGCGCAGCACAGGGATCGCCGTCAACCTCCGTGCTGCCGCTGAGTGCGGTGCCGGACACGATGCCCTGCGGCGCCTGCGCCGACCCGAAGCGGCCGATGAATTCCCGGCGGCTGGTCGTGAAGCCGCTCGCTTCGCTATCGAGCGTTAGGAAAGCGGTGCGGGCGCTATAATCGATGCTGTAGGGGTTCGACGCGAAGATCGCGTTGTTGCCGGCATCGTGCCTGCTCAGAATGAACGGCGCAGATTTCTGGCCGTTATTGCCGAGCACCCATTCCACATAGGCATAGACCTTCAGACGGCGGCTTTTCGAGCCCTTGTTGCGAACGATGACCTGCGAGAGTTTGACCGGTTTTTCACGGTCCACGGTCTGCGTCAGCTCCACCTCCAGCGTATCGGCCACGCCCGTCAACACGGAGTAACCGAGACCATGGCGGGTTTCGAACATGGCTTCGGGGTCGCGCGACAGCGCGGCGCAGGGCGTATAGAGCTTTCCTGTCTCCACATCGGCGACATAGAAGGCCTCACCCGGCCGGTTTATGACCGGATCGTTACTCCAGGGCGTCAGCTGATAGTCGCGTGAATTGCGGCTCCAGCTGAAACCGGCGCCTTCGGCCGAAATATGGAAGCCGAAATTCTCGTTCGAGATGACGTTGATCCACGGATGCGGCGTGGACTGCCCGCCATTGAGGCGCACGACATATTCCTGACCGCTTCTGGCAAAACCGCCGAAACCGTTCCAGAAATCGAGATCACCCGCATCCTCCACCGGCTCCGCCACAGGGAAGACCGGCACAGGCAGACGGGCCTGTGCTGCATCGCTCGTGCCGTCAGGACCGCGATGGGCCGCAAACAGCGATACCGCGCGGTTGATCTGGTCGACGATCTTGCCGTTGCGCACGTGGAGAACGACGCGGGAAGCGGCGAGAAGCGCGCTCCAGGTCTCTTCATCCATCAGGTCGCGGCGCACCGAGAAGACGTGTGGACGTCCGCCGTCGGCGGGATTGATGCGGCGCTGCGCCTCGGAAATATGATCCAGCGCATGCTGCATATCCTGCGCATAGGACGCAGCCCGTTCGTTGACGATGACGAGATCGAAGATCACACCGCGTGAACGCAGATATTCATGGGCGCTCAGCGCCTCACGGGCGATATCCATGTCCATATCGTCGTTGATGCGCAGGCTGAAGATCGGGAAATCGCCCGAAATCGCAAGCGGCCACAAAGCGCGCTGCGAAGCGAGGCCCGTTTTCAGCGTTTCCGAATCCGCACGCAGATGCATGTCGGGATAGGTCAGATAACGGCCGAGATGCTGGAAAGCGGCCGCCTGCTGTGAGGTCACACCCACATGGCGCATCTGTACCTGCGTACGCGTCCAGGCATGCACGAGTTCATGGGCAAAAGCGTCCGGATGACGGTAACGATCAATCGCCTTGTCGACTTCCTCGCGGCTCGGCGCGGCGATCGTCCAGAAGATCACGCTCACCTTCTTGCCCGCCGGCACGCGCACCGTGCGGCGCAACGACAGGATCGGATCAAGCGTGAAGCCGTCGGTGCTGGAAAGCGTCGCACCGGCATCGAAAGCCGCCGCTTCGCGCAGCGAGCGTCCGCGACCGATGAACTTGGCGCGATCCGTCTCGAATTCCGTCGGGCGCGACGGGCCGGCATTGTCGGCGGCAAGATGCGCGATGACGGTGCCGGGTTCGTTCGGGCTGCGGCGGTTGCGCCAGGCGCGGATAACGTCGCCACGGCGGCCGATCTCCGTCTGCACGAACATGCGCGAGAACAGCGGATGGGCGTTGTCGTCATCCTCCGACGCGATGACCGGCTCCATATAGGAGGTCACTTCAATATAGCGATCCTCGGAACCGACATTGAGCAGCGTGACGCGGCGACCCTCGGCATCATGCTCGGTGGCGACGATGCATTCGACCACGCTCTGCAGGTCGCCGGTGGTCTTGTGGAACTCGGCCTTGTCATCGGTGAAGATCGTCTTAGTCTTTTCACCTTCGATGACGCGCGGCTCGGCCGTTGCGCTCCACCATTGTCCATTGGTGGTGTCGCGCAGGAAGATGAAGGTGCCCCAGCGATCTTCGGTCGGGTCGGCCTTCCAGCGGGAAATCGCCTGGCCGTTCCACTTCGAATAACCGGCACCCGTGGAGGTGAGCATGGTCGAGTAGTGGCCATTCGACAGGAACACCACTTCGCGGTCGCGCACGGCCGGGTCGGCGATGGACCGGACTTCGGCGCGCAGGAGGTCGGCCTGTTCCTTGCCGGGGGTTTCCGGCTCGTATTTGGCGCTCATGACCGGCACTTCGCGCGGCGCCTTTTCCTGCAGCAGCAGTTCGGCCGCCTCGATCACCGGATCGGAGTGGAAGAGTTCGCGCAGCACGCCGTCGAAAGCGACGTTGGCGACGGCCGCAATCGACATGCCATGGTGGTGGGCATAATAATTGTAGACCACTGCGCAGACTTTGCCGTCCGGTACGCGCGTCGGCGTGAAATCCACCGCATCATGGAAACCGTACTGGCCGAGAGCACCAAGCTTGCGCAGCTTGTCGAGGTTTTCGAGCGCACCGTCAGGATCATACTGGCTGGCGAGGATCGACGCATAAGGCGCGATCACCGCATTCTGGCCAAGGCCACGCTTGAGGCCGAGCGTCGGCACACCGAAGTTGGTGTACTGATAGTTCATGTTGTGATCGCGGGCATTAAATGCCGCTTCGGAAATGCCCCATGGCGTGCCGAGACGGCGGCCGTGGTTCATCTGCTCCTTGACGATCAGATTGTTGGTCTGGTTGAGAATGCCACCCTGACGCTCCTGCATGACGAGCGGCGGCATCAGATATTCGAACATCGAGCCGGACCAGGAGACCAGCGCGCCCTGCGCACCGATCGGCACGACCTGGCGGCCGAGACGGTACCAGTGTTCGGTCGGCAGATCGCCCTTGGCGATGGCAAACAGGCTGGTCAGGCGGCATTCGGAAGCCAGAAGGTCGTAGCAGGCCTCATCCAGCTCCTTGCTTTCGACGCGGTAGCCAATCGACAGAAGACGGCGATCCTTTCGGTAAAGGAACGTGAAATCCATCGAGAAGGCGAGGTTGCGGCTGCGGTCGCGCAGCGATGCGAGGCGCTGGCGCAGCGGCTCCATATTGGTGAGGTCGATGGCGCTGTCGGAAATATGCGCCTCGCAGCAATCGACGAGCAATTGCGCCCAGCGGGTCACTTCCGCGCTCTGCGCGGACTTCACCTCATGATCGACATTGGTGGCGAGCTTCTGGATGTCGCGCGCCAGCACCGCGAGATTGATGACGCGGATCGAAGCGAATTCATGCTCGCGCTTGACCGAGGCCAGAGCGTTCGAGAAGCCGATGATGCGCTCCTCGAGGCGGCGATGCAGCGGTCGCAGGTTCTTGCGGTCGTCGGGCAGCGCCTTCAGCGTTTCACGCAGAATGCCGGCGAGATCGCCGATACCGTCAAGATTGCCCTGAAGATGCGCGGAGGGCGCTTCCGCCCAATCACGGCAGGCGGACGAAACCGCGATCAGGTGGCCGGCGAGATTGCCGCTGTCCACCGCCGAAACATAGCGCGGCCCAAGCGTCTGCAAGGTGTCGGTATGATACCAGTTGTAGAGATGGCCACGATGCTTTTCCATCTTCTCGACGGTCTGGATCGTGTTCTCGATCCGCTCCAGCGTATCGGCAAAGCTGATCCAGCCGAACTGGCGGGCCGAAATAATGGAAAGCAGATAGACGCCGATATTGGTCGGCGATGTACGCGAAGCGACGATCGGTTCCGGCGTTTCCTGGAAGTTATCAGGCGGCAGGTGGTTTTCCTGCGGCGTCACGAAGGCCTCGTAATAACGCCAGGTGCGACGCGCGATCTTGCGAAGCTCGAAGGAGACGTGTTCCGAAACGAACAGCCGGTCTTCGGTTTCAGCCGACTGGCTAACATACCAGGCAACGGCGGGGGACAAAACCCAGAGCAGCGTGAATGGAATGCCGATCAGGAAAGCGTTGTCGCCCGGCAGCGCCGCAAACAACAGGCCAAGCATCGCCACCACGGGCGCATGCCACATCTGGCGGTAATAATCGACGATGCTGCCCTGCGCGCTCGACTGCATGCTGGCGGCGGTACGCCATTCCAGCATCAGCTTGTGGCTGACGAGCAGGCGGTAAAGCGAACGGGCAATCGCATCCGTCATCATGCAGGCGGCATCGGCGATGAAGACGATGCGCAGCGCCACCTGTGCATTGGTGGCGCGGATTTCCGACCAGATGGTATGGAAATGCGCCTGCGGCACGATATCGGTGGAGCGCGGCACGAGACCGGACAGCAGGGACAGCGTGGGCGCGACGAACAGCGAGAAGATCAGCAGGATCTGCCAGATCAGCGCACCGAGCGGATCCATGAAATACCAGCCGAGGATCGAGGCGAAGAACCAGGCGATCGGCGTCAGCGAGCGACGCAGATTGTCGACCATCTTCCAGCGACCGATGGCGGTAACGCCACGGGCACGATCGAGGATAAAGGGCAGAAGCTGCCAGTCGCCACGCGCCCAGCGATGCTGGCGCGACACTTCCACCTCATACCGGGTCGGGAAGTCCTCCACCAGTTCCACGTCGGTCACCAGCGCACAGCGCGCAAAAGAGCCTTCGAGCAAATCGTGACTGAGAATGGAGTTTTCCTCGATACGGCCTTTCAGCGCCGCCTCGAAGGCATCCACATCGTAAAGACCCTTGCCGGTGAAGGTGCCTTCGGAGGTCAGATCCTGATAGACGTCGGAAACAGTGAAGACATAGGGATCGATACCGCGGTTGATCGAGAAGACGCGCTGGAAGACGGACGCATCCTTGCCGGTCGTCAGCGAGGGTGTTACGCGCGGCTGCAACAGGCCGTAGCCTTCGACAACCCGCCCGGATACCGGATCGATGACCGGACGGTTGATCGGGTGGTGCATCTTGCCGACGAGCTTGGTCACCGCATCGCGCATCAGGCGCGTATCGGCATCCAGCGTCATGACGTATTTCACGCCCTCCGGCACGATGTTCGCGCCGCCGAGGAACGTCGTATCCTTGTCACCGCGCAGCAGCATGTTCAGCTCATGCAGCTTGCCGCGCTTGCGCTCCCAGCCCATCCAGCAGCCTTCGGCCGGATTGTAGAGGCGGCGGCGATGCAGCAGGTAAAAGCGTGTCTTGCCATCGAAGGCGTAACGGCTGTTCAGCGCCGCAAGCTCGCGCTTGGCATAATCGAGAATCTCGAGGTCGTCGTCGGACTGCTCATATTGCGCATCGCGCCAGTCGCTCACCAGCGAGAAGTAGATCTCGCCATGCGGATTGGCGAGATAATGCACCTCGATATTGCGCATCATCTCGTCGACGCTGTCGCGGCTAGTCAGCATGCAGGGCACAGCGACCAATGTGCGGGCATCCTGCGGAATGCCGTTCTTGAACTCGTATCCGACCAGCCGGAACGGTTTCACGAAGAAGGTGACGAGGGTGTTGAAGAGGCCGGTCGCGCCTTCGGATGCCGGCAATGCGAACATCAGCAGGAAGGCGGTCACGACGTACCAGGGCATGCCCGCCTGCGCCAGGAACCAGCCGACAGCGAGCATGGCGAGCGCGGTGATGAGAAGGACCGGCGCGGCGATTGCCAGCCAGTTGAACTTGCGCATCGAGCGCACGATGCGCTGCGACACCAGCGGCCGGTAACCCAAAGCCTTTTCAAGCTCGAAGCGGCGCTGGCCGACAAGCACGGAGCCGACATTGACGCGATGGGTTTCATCGGCACCCGCCGGCGTCTCCGAACGCGCCATTTCGACAGCGGCGCGCGCAACCTCGACTTCGGTCTTGGGAGAACGGCGCGCCAGAAGTTCGATCGTGTTGCGGTAGGTGTTGCGCGAACCGAAATCGAGAACCTCGTAGTCGGTCTCTTCGCGCAGAACCTTGTCGATATGGCTGACTTCCTCGAACCACACCGACCATTCGGTATCGTCGATTTCGCGCAGGCTCTTGACGATGTTGCCCATCGTCACATTGCCGGATGCCAGGCGATTATGTTCCGACATCATGACGTTTTCGGCATCGGTGCCGGCAGCGTGAAGACGCTCTTCAAGCCAGGCCACCGCTAAACCGGAGGTCTGCGAACCGTTCCTCAGACGATAAAGGAACTGCGTCGCGAAAGTCGGATCGTCAACCAGCGAATCGACCTGCTTGAGAAGCGCGGCCGACGCCTCGGCATCGTTCAGGCGGATGATTTCATCGACGACCTCATTCGCCTTCTGGCGCATGCGGCGCGAACGCTCCACACGGATGGAGATGCGGCGGAGATTTTCGATGAGGACGAAACGGATGATCGACGGCAAAGCCCACAATTCGCCGATCTGCAGCGTTTTCGACGTCTGGTAGCCATCCACCAGCGCCGTCATGTTTTCGCGCGAAACCGTGCTGTGGGTATGGGCGACATAAAGCCAGCCGAGCGCCATGACCCGCGGGATCGTCACGCCGCCTACCGTCATCGTCGGCAGCTGGCGATAGAATTTGCGCGGAAAATCGCGGCGGACTTCCTGAATCGCCTCTTCGATGACGTAGTGATTGTCGAGCAGCCATTCCGCCGCCGGCGTTATCGTCGCGCCATTTTCCGCATCGACGGCCGTGGTACGATAGACCCTGAGGATTTCCTTCTCGTTCTCGCGATGACGCTCGAAGAAATCGAACTCCATGAAGCCGGGAAGACTGTCGGCGCCATCGCGCGAAAGCGCGGCGCCCGCATCATGCAGTTCCTCCACCGTCATATAGGACGCGCGGATCGAATCGTTGTGATCGATCTGCTTCGTCTCGGAATCACGGGCGGCGGCGGTCGGGGTAATATGAAATGACATCGGGCTCGTATTCTGAACTTTATGGAAACTTGTTCGACTTGACCGGCATTTCGTCCGTGGCGGGAACACACACGAAAATCGGGCCACGCTATATTTATGACTTATCCTGAACCTTCGGTGAACCGGACCGGACGCTGTGCGGAACGGATCGTCAAGTGCAGAATATCCGCAGGCGCGTCATGCTGCAGCGTCATTATTCCGGAATGTCTGCGAAACTGGAGATCGGCGCGGACAGGGCGTTTTCGATGAGGGGAAGAAAATGGCGTCGTTCGGCCCGGCAATGCCGTTCCGACCGGATTTCGCACCCTCCCCGATGGCGAAAATTGTTCGCGCAACGTCCGATAATCCCCCGTTGACAACCTGAAGGGCAACACGAACCGAGAGGCCCGCGCTACATCCGAAAGAAGCTAATGCCCCAGGACGTCAATAGTTCCATGCCACCTGTCGCGGCACGATGCAAGCGCTGAATTTCGGGGCATTTCCGGGCAGGCTACGCCCCTTACGCATGGCTGCATATGCTGCTATGTCATTTACAAAAGACGCCGGAAAAAACGGCCGAACCCGGGACTTTAAAAATGACCAGACAGACCGCAAATCTCGCATCCTTTGCCAACCATATGCCGGATGTGGTGGCCATTCGCCGCCACCTGCACCGAAACCCCGAAATCGGCCTTTCGGAGTTCAAGACGTCGGATTTTATTGCCGAACAGTTGGCGGCAATGGGTTATGAGGTCACGCGGGGACTAGCCGGAACCGGTGTCGTCGCCACGCTCAGCAATGGCGACAGCACCCGCACGCTCGGCATCCGCGCCGATATCGACGCCCTGCCGATCCATGAAGAAACCGGTGCGGATTATGCGAGCGCCAATCAGGGCGTGATGCATGCCTGCGGCCATGACGGCCACACCGCCATGCTGCTTGGTGCGGCAAAGATCATTGCCGAGCGCAAAAATTTCGATGGAACCCTGCATCTGATCTTCCAGCCGGCGGAAGAGAACTTCGGCGGCGCCCGCATCATGATCGAGGACGGACTGTTCGAACGTTTTCCCTGCGATGCGGTTTTTGCCCTTCATAACGACCCCGGCGTGCCCTTCGGGCAATTCGTGCTACGCGACGGGCCGATCCTCGCCGCCGTCGACGAGTGCAAGATTACCGTCAACGGTTACGGCGGCCACGGCGCCGAACCGCAGGATGCGGCCGACCCCATCGTTGCCGGCGCAAGCATCATCATGGCGCTGCAAACCGTGGTGTCCCGCAACATCCATCCGCAATTATCGGCGGTCGTCACCGTTGGCGCGTTCCATGCCGGTGCTGCCAGCAATGTCATTCCCGAAACGGCGGAAATGCTGCTGACCATCCGCTCCTTCGATCCGGGCGTGCGCGACGAGCTGGAAAAGCGCATCCGGGCGATAGCCGAAGGCCAGGCGGCCAGCTACGGCATGAGCGTCACCATCGATTACGAGCGCGGTTATAATGCAACCGTCAACCACAAGGCGGAAACGGATTATGTCGCCGATCTCGCCCGGCGTTTTGCCGGCCCTGAAAAGGTGGCCGAGATGCAGCGCCCATCGATGGGTGCGGAAGACTTCGCCTATATGCTGGAGAAACGACCCGGCTGTTATTTCTTCCTCGGCACCGCCCGCACGGATAACGACCCGCCGCTGCACCATCCGAAATTCGACTTCAACGACGATATCCTGCCGATCGGAACCGCATTCTGGGTCGATCTGGCGGAAGATTACCTGAAGGCGTGAATGGGCATGAAAAAGGCCGGTCGGAGGAGCGACCGGCCTTTTATTCTCAAATTACCTGATGAGAAAATCGGGAGGATCAGGGAACGAGTCCGAAAATGACCGCAGCGACAAAAGCCACGCAGACGCCGACAAGAGCCGCATGAACCGAATCTTTCCAGTTTCGCGGCGACTGGGGCTGCGAGACAAAGTCTTTTACTTTTCCTGCCTTGGAATAAGACATTGTACACTCCCTTCCTGCTCGGCCCTTCAAAGCGGGCATTGCTTATTTCACTTATAGAATAGCTTTATTCCCCACTGTTTCAGTAGAGATAAAATTCCATAAGATTGGCGCATCGGGAAAAATACCGATTGCGACTTGCCCACCGGCAAGCATCAATCTACCCATTGCGCAGGATCAACGCGGTGGAGGGCATTTCCGTTCAAAACCGGTGGCGGGCACGGAAAAGACCATGACGGATATCGACGCCATCATCATCGGAGCCGGGGTGATAGGGCTCGCGACAGCGCGTGAACTGGCGATGCGGGGCCTCTCCGTCATCATCCTCGAAAGCGGGAAGGAATTCGGCTCTGCCACCTCATCCCGCAACAGCGAAGTCATCCACGCCGGGCTTTATTATCCGGCCGGAAGCCTCAAGGCCCGACTTTGCGTGGAGGGCAAGGAGGGGCTCTATGCCTTCTGCCAAAGCCATGGCGTGGCACATCGCCGCTGCGGCAAGCTCATCGTCGCTACGAGCGATGAAGAGACGGCCATACTCGCCACCCTGCGCGAAAAAGGCAAAGCTAACGGCTGCAACGACCTTGAGCTAATCGATGCGCGACAGGCGCTCCTGCTCGAACCCGCGCTCGCCTGCGTCGCAGCCCTAATATCGCCCTCGACCGGTATCATCGATAGCCACGGCTATATGCTGGCGCTGCTTGGTGATGCGCAGGATCATGGCGCGGTCCTTGCCCTGAACGCACCCTTCGAAAAGGCAGAGGCGATGGGCAATGGTTTCCGCGTTCATGTCGGCGGAACGGAGCCCACCAGCCTGACATGCCGGCTGCTCGTCAATTCCGCCGGGCTTGTTGCACCCATGGTGGCGAGAAAGATCGAAGGATTGCCGGAGGATGGGATCCCGCAGGCGCGTTTCGCCAAGGGCAGCTATTTTTCGCTGGCCGGCAAGTCGCCCTTTTCACGGCTGATCTACCCCGCACCGCACACCCATGGCCTCGGCGTGCATCTCACGCTCGATCTCGCCGGCCAGGCCCGTTTCGGGCCGGATGTGGAGTGGGTGGACACCATCGACTATGCCGTCGATCCCCGCCGCATGGAGGGTTTTGGCGATGCGATACGTCGCTATTGGCCGGGCCTTCCCGATAACGCGCTGATCCCGGCCTATTCCGGAATCCGGCCGAAGATTTCCGGCCCGGACGAACCGGCCATGGACTTCCGCATCGAGGGGCCGGAAACGCATGGCCTTGTCGGCCTCGTCAATCTTTTCGGCATAGAAAGCCCCGGCCTCACCGCCTCTCTGGCGATTGCCGATGAGGTCGCGGCGCGGCTCGAGGCCTGACCTCAACCTCAGCCGAAACGGGACAGCGCGGCGACCATGATCTCTGGATCGACATTGCCGCCGGAAGCGACTGCGATCACCGTTTCGCTTTCCAGTTCGTTGCCATGAAACAGCGCCGCCGCCAGCGCCACCGCGCCGCCGGGTTCGACAACGATCTTCAGCCGGTTGAAGGCGAGAACCATCGCCCTCAGCGCTTCCTCCTCGGTAACGGCAACGCCTCTCCCGCAAAGCCCCGCCATGATCGGGAAGGTAATGTTGCCGGGCTGCGGTGTGATGATCGCATCGCAGACAGAACCGGATGTCGAAGCATTACGCTCTATCTTGCCCGAGGCGAGCGAGCGCGCCACGTCATCGAAATTCTCGGGCTCGGCGGTCCTTACTTTGTAATTCGGAGCCTTTGCGGCGAGCGCGAGCGAAATGCCGGAGGTGAGACCGCCGCCGCCGCACGGCACCAGAACCTCGGCCGCACCGACGCCAAGCTCGGCGCCCTGTTCGGCGATCTCCAGCCCCACCGTGCCCTGACCGGCAATGACCAGCGGTTCGTCGAATGGCTTGATCAGCGTCAGCCCGCGCTCGCGCGACAGGCGGTCGCCGATGGCGTCACGGTCCTCGTTTGCCCGGTCATAGAGCACGACCTCTGCGCCATAAGCGCGGGTATTGTCGATTTTGATCTTCGGCGCATCCGACGGCATGATGATGACGGCAGGGACATTGTGCAGCCGGGCGGCAAGCGCCACGCCCTGCGCATGGTTGCCGGAGGAAAAGGCGATCACGCCCTTGGCGCGCACTTCCGCCGGAAGGCCGGAGACAGCCGACCATCCGCCACGAAACTTGAAGGAACCCGTTCTTTGCAGGCATTCGGCCTTTACGAACAGCTTCCGCCCGGCAATCTCGTCCAGAAAAGACGATGAGAGAAGCGGTGTGCGAACCGCATGGTTGCCGATGCGCCCACGCGCGGCTTCTATCATCGAAATATCTGTCATGTCCTGCCCCTGTGATGCGGATTTGCGCATACATTAAGAGGTCGCAATCAATTGCGAAACCGCCCGGAAAGAAAAATCCCCGGACGTAGCCGGGGATTTTGTCATATGTGATCAATGATTGTGCCGGGGCATCTTCTCGGCGATCCGGCGGAAATCCGCGGCCCCTTCCAGAACCGCGCCATCCGAAAGCTGGGTCACCGACTGGCGGTAGATGCGCTGCCATGGCGTCGCATCCGCGGGAACAGCGGGAATGCCATCGGCCTTGCGGGCGGCAAGCTCCTCATCCGGCACCAGCGCATTGCACTCGCCCTCATTGAAATCGATGCGGATCATATCCCCCGTACGGAGCCATGCCAGCCCACCGCCGGCAGCACTTTCCGGCGAGGCGTTGAGGATGGACGGGCTGTCCGCCGTTCCCGATTGCCGGCCGTCGCCGATCGTCGGTAGGCTGGTGATGCCCTTTTTCAACAGCGCATCCGGCGGCTGCATGTTGACGACCTCAGCCGAACCCGGCCAGCCGAGCGGTCCCGCACCGCGAATGACGAGAATGGTGCGCTCATCGATATCGAGGGACGGATCGTTGATGCGGGCGTGATAGTCTTCCGAACCATCGAACACCACACATTTGCCCTCGAAAATGCCCTCGCGGCCCGGTTCGCTCAGATAACGCTGGCGGAATTCCGCCGAGATCACGCTCGTCTTCATGATGGCGAAATCAAACAGGTTGCCTTTGAGGACAAGGAAACCGGCCCGTTCCTTGAGCGGCTTGTCATAAGGCAGGATCACATCGCGGTCGGTGGATTCCCGGCCTTCCAGATTTTCTGCCATGGTCTTACCTGTCACGGTCGGACAGTTTCCATCGAGCTTGCCGGCCTTCAGAAGCTCCCACATGATGGCGGGCGTGCCGCCGGCGCGGTGGTATTTTTCACCCAGCCATTTGCCGGCTGGCTGGACATTGGCGATGAGCGGAATGTCGTAACCGTGGACCTGCCAGTCTTCCTCGCGAAGCTCCACACCCGCATGTTTCGCCATGGCTGCCAGATGCGGCTGGGCGTTGGTGGAACCGCCGATTGCCGAGTTGACGCGGATCGCGTTCAAAAATGCCTCTCGGGTCATGATGTCCGAGGGCTTGATGTTCTCGACAACCAGCTCGACGGCACGGCGGCCAGTGCGATAGGCCATCTGGCCGCGTTCACGGTAAGCGGCGGGAATGGCGCCGCAGCCGGTAAGCGACATGCCGAGCGCCTCTGCCATGGCATTCATGGTCGACGCCGTACCCATGGTGTTGCAATGGCCGACGGAAGGAGCGGATTCGAGCGCCGCCTGCAAGAATTCCTCGCGGGTGATTTCGCCAGCGCCGTATTTACGGCGCATGCGCCAGATCACCGTGCCGGAACCGACCAGATCCCCATCATGGTAGCCGTCGAGCATCGGCCCGCCGGAAAGCACGATGGCCGGAATATCGACCGTGCTTGCCGCCATCAGCGCTGAAGGCGTGGTCTTGTCGCAGCCCGTGGTCAAAACGGCGCCATCGAGCGGATAACCGTAAAGCACTTCCACAAGGCTAAGATAAGCGAGATTGCGGTCGAGCGCCGCCGTCGGGCGCTTGCAGTTTTCGAACATCGGATGGGTCGGAAACTCGATGGGAATGCCGCCCGCATCGCGGATGCCGTCCCGCACCCGCTTGACCAGTTCCACATGGACGCGGTTACAAGGCGTCAGGTCGCTGCCGCTCTGGGCGATGCCGATGACCGGCTTGCCGGAACGCAGTTCTTCCGGCGTCACGCCGTAATTCATGAAGCGCTCCAGATAGAGCGCCGTCATGTCGAGATGGTCGGGATTGTCGAACCAGTCCTGCGACCGCAAACGGCGCATCGGTGTCTTCTCGTCGCTCATAAGCCTGCCTCAGCCCTGTTCCCGGTTGTTTAGTTTTTCGAGGTAAAGCAGGATGCCGCTATGGTCGATATCGGCACCGCCGTCACCGACGAAGTCGTCGAATTCCCGCGTCACCTGCTGGGTAAGCGGCAGGTTGAGAGACAAATCCTTCGCCGTCGCCAGCACGCCATTCAGATCCTTGAGCTGGAACTTGGAGGGACCGCCCGGCACGAAATTGCGCTTCACCATGCGGTCGCCATGCAGCTCCAGGATCCGGCTTTCGGCAAAACCGCCGCGAATGGCGTTGCGGAACCCTTCACGCGATGCGCCGCCCGCTTCCACCAGCATCATCGCCTCGGCAACCGCGCCGATGGTGATGGCGACGATCTGCTGGTTGGCGAGCTTGCAGAGCTGGCCCGCGCCCGAGGGACCGACATAGGTGAGCCGGCCCATCGGCGCGAAAACATCGGCAAGACCCGAGATCAACGCCTCATCGCCACCGGCCATGATGGCGAGCGTACCGGCGGTCGCGCCCGGCACACCGCCGGAAACCGGCGCGTCGACATGATGAATGCCCATCGCCTCAAGCCGGGAGGAGTGTTCACGTGCAATCGGCGGCGCAATCGAACTGCTGTCGATGACGACCGCACCCTTTTTCAGCGCTTCGGCCACTCCGGCCTCAAACAGCACCTCGCCTACAGCCTTGCCGTCGCTCAGCATGGTGATGACGATATCGGCACCCCTGGCGGCCTCCGCCGGCGATGCCGCGACGACCGCGCCATCGGCAACAAGCGCCTCGGCCTTATCGACGCTACGGTTCCAGACCGTGACCGAAAAGCCGGCGCCCAGCAGACGCTTGGCCATCGGCCCGCCCATCAGGCCCGTGCCGATAAAGGCGACAGACCGCCTCTTCTCCTCCCCGTCGACACTCATTTCAGTGAACCTCCCAGTTCGTCCTCGATATGAACCTGAATGATCTCTTCGAAGGAGCTTTCGGCCGTGAAGCCCAGTTCGCGGGCGCGCTTGGCCTCGAAACTGGGGGCCCAGCCTTCGCACATGCGCATGATCATCTCATTCGGCTCGCGGCGGATGAGGGCAACGGCCTTTTCGCCCGCGACCTTGCGCAGCGCCTCGATCTGCTCGCCGACGGTGGCGCTGAGGCCGGGCATCGACAGATTGCGGCGCGGGCCGACCTTTTCAACATTGATCGTTGCGCCATGGATCAGGAAACCGACGGCGGAACGTGGCGAAGCGTGCCAGTGGCGAATGCTTTCCGGCACCGGCAGAACCGCTTCCTGGCCGACCAGCGGCTCGCGCAGAATATTGGAGAAGAAGCCGGAAGCAGCCGCATTCGGCTTGCCGGGACGAATGCAGATGGTCGGCAGGCGAATACCGATGCCGTCAAAGAAACCGCGGCGGCTGTAGTCGGACAGCAGCAATTCGCAGATCGCCTTTTGCGTACCGTAGCTGGTCAGCGGCGTGGTGTGGAATTCATCCGGGATCGGATAGGGAAGCGGCGCACCGAAAACGGCGATGGACGAGGTGAAGACCACGCGCGGCTTATAACCATCCTTGCCATTGGCGATGCGGATGGCATCGAAGAGATAACGCGTACCATCGAGATTGATGCGGTAGCCCTTGTCAAAATCGAGCTCGGCTTCACCGGAGACGATGGCGGCGAGGTGAAAAATGGCATCGGGGCGGGCTTCAATCAGCTTTTCGGCCTCACCCGGCGCGGAGAGATCGGCGGCACGCGCATCGACGGTACCGGAAAAACCGGCGGGCGCTTCGGGCTGGAACACGTCGATAAGCGTGAACTTGTCGATCGGCTTGCCGCCAAGCGATCCATCCTTGACGAGACGCTGCGTCAGCTTGCGGCCAACCATGCCTGCGGCGCCGATGATTGCGATATGCATGTCTTCCTCCTCTTTGTCCCGGCCATTCTCCCGGGACCGAAAAAACATCATCGGCCAGTCGCCGATAAATTAGCTTGTAAGGTTGTCTGATAACCTTATATGATCGGATTGAAAATAGTATTTTTTCACAAACCGGCAAAAGCAAGGGCGAAAGAGCCCTGTCCGGAAACTTAGGGCGGATTGGACGGAGAGGGTGGAATGACGATCGTGAGCGAAACCAATATCGAGGAATTGCGGTTCTCGTTGAAGAACAGGCTCGGCGAGGCTTTGCTGCTGACATCGCAGGAAGACATGCTGCGCTATTGCCGCGACTGGCACGGCGATGTCACCAGCTCGGCCGTGGCCGTCATCCGTCCCCGGTCGACCAAGGAAGTCTCCGACACCGTTCGCGCCTGCGCGGAACTCGGCCTCGCCATCATCCCCCAGGGCGGCAACACCGGACTGGTGCTCGGCGGCATTCCCGATGCCCCCAAGCATCAGGTCGTATTGAGCCTCGAGCGCATGAACGCCATCCGCACCATAGATAGCGACGATTTTTCCGCCGTCGTGGAAGCTGGCTGCATTCTCTCGGAATTCAAGGATGCCGTTCAGGACAAGGGCATGTTTTTCCCTCTGTCGCTCGGTGCACAGGGCAGCTGCCGCATCGGCGGCAACGTCTCCACCAATGCCGGCGGCATCAATGTCCTGCGCTACGGCATGACCCGCGAACTGGTGCTGGGTCTGGAAGTCGTATTGCCTGACGGCACCATCTGGAACGGGCTATCCACGCTGCGCAAGGACAATCGCGGCATCGATCTGAAGCAGCTCTTCATCGGTGCGGAAGGAACGCTCGGCATCATCACCGCCATTGCCGTCAAGCTTTACCCCAATCCCGAACATGTCGAGACGGCGCTGCTCGGCCTCAATTCGCTTGACGATGCCATCAAGCTTTACCGCCGCGCCCGTCGCGAATGCTGCGACCTGATGTCCGCCTTCGAATTCATGCCGCCTGTCGCTTTCACGCTGGCGATCGAAGCGATCCCCGACCTGAAAATGCCGATTGCCGGCGATTACCCCGCTTATGTGCTGATGGAAATTTCAGGCTCCGGTCTGGTGGACACGGCCGACCTGATGGGACGCTTCCTCGAGGGCGTCATGGAAGACGGCCTGGTGCTGGACGGCGTGATCGCTTCTTCACGGGCACAGGCGCAATCGCTCTGGCTGTTCCGCGAAGGCATGAACGAAGGCCAAGCGCTGCGGGGTGCGCATATGCGTACCGACATTTCCGTACCTTTGTCGAAACTTGCGGCTTTCGTGGCCGAAGCCGAGGCGGAACTGGCGGAAAAACTGCCGGAGTGCCTGGCGGTTTCCTATGGCCATGTCGGAGACGGCAACGTCCACCTCAACGTGCTGCCGCCGAACGGTTCGACGCCGGAAGAGCGAGACGCCTTCATCTACAAGTCCAAGACACTCGTCAACGAGGTCCTCGACCGTTACGTCGGCAGCATCAGCGCCGAGCACGGCATCGGCCGCCTGAAACGCTCCGATTTCGAAAGCCGGCTATCCGACGTACAGCGCCGGATGATCACCGGCCTGAAAAACACCTTCGACCCTGATTTGCGGATGAATCCCGGTTGCCAGATAACCCTGCAACCGGATAGCTAATCGAGGAACGGCAAAGGCGGCCGAAAACGCCGCCTTTGAAACCCCCGCTGACGGCGAAGGAGGAAGTCGCCTGCCGCGGGAAAACGACCCAATCGTTTCTGTGGAACGGGAGCAACCATGACGCTGGAGTTCAATCAGATACATCGCAACGATCATCTGCCCGGCCGGATCGCCGCGGAGATTGCGCGCGAAATCAATGATTCGAAGCTCGGACCGGGTGACAGGCTGCCGACCGAACATGTTCTGGCAAAAACCTTCGGGGTCAGCCGTTCGGTCATCCGCGAAGCGATCGCACAATTGCGCAACGAAGGTTTTGTCGAAACCCGGCAGGGCGTGGGCGCATTCGTCACCGATCCCCGGCAAAGACTGTCCATCCGCATCGAGCGGTCCCGGTTGAACGACCCGGAAAATTTCCGCGATCTTTTCCAGCTTCGTATGCCGCTGGAAATAGAAGCGGCGGGGCTGGCCGCACTGCACCGCAGCCCGCAGCAGCTGACGCGGCTGGCGACAGCCTTGGAAAAGATGAAAACCGCCGATGACTGGTCGACGGAAGGCGTTGCCGCCGATCTCGACTTCCACCGCATTCTGGCGGAAGCGACTGAGAACGAATATTTCCTGATGTTCCTCGGCTTCATCGCAGAACGCATCAGCTCCGCCATCAACATTGCTTTTTCGCGTGCGGTTTTTGGTGAAATTCTTGAGGTGACGATCGCCGAACATGTGGCAATCTACGAAGCCGTGGAGAAGGCCGATGCCACTGCCGCCAAGAACGCCATGCGCAAGCACCTGATCGGCGCAGCCAGCCGGGTCAATCTCGAACTGGATATCTTCTGAGCAGCAATGTGCATGCCGGTAAAGCTATAGGACAGGTTTACGGCTTTACGAGAATTGAGACGCGAAACACGATAATTTTGTCGGCAAGGCCGCTAGACTCGTAACAAAAGTCATACTAAGAAGAATGGGATTAAGTTGTCAGACATCCAGACAATAAGACCGCAGGAGGCGGCCTGTCGGATGCTGAAGGGGAGGACTACATGACCGGTATAAGGTCCATCGACGCTACCGCAATTTTGCCTGAAGATTTCGAAAACGCGCTGCTCGTCGGCCGCGTCTGGTCGAAAAGCGAAGGCGGCCCCTGCCCCGTCCTGCTGAAGGGCGGCGTGCTTTATGACCTCACTTCGATTTCCCCTACCATGTCCGAACTTCTGGAAAAGACCGATCTGGTGGAGCGGCTCGCCGACACCGGCACTTTCGTCGCACTCGGCGCACTGGAGGCGTTTCTGGACGGGTCCGCCGGCGAACTCCTTGCCCCCAACGACATTCAGGCCGTGAAGGCCGCCGGCGTCACCTTCGCCGACAGCATGCTGGAACGCGTGATCGAGGAGCAGGCCAAGGGCGATCCGCTGCGTGCGCAGGAAATTCGCGGACGGCTCGCGCCGGTTCTCGGCGACAATCTCAAGGGACTTGAGGCCGGCTCCGAAAAAGCTGCCGAAGTGAAGAAACTGCTCCAGGAAATGGGCCTCTGGTCGCAATATCTGGAAGTGGGCATCGGACCGGATGCGGAAATATTCTCCAAGGCGCAGGCCATGGCTTCCGTCGGTTGCGGCGCGCTGATCGGCGTTCACCCGAAATCGCAATGGAACAACCCGGAGCCGGAAGTGGTGCTGGCCATCACCTCCGACGGCCGCATCGTTGGCGCGACGCTCGGCAACGACGTCAACCTGCGCGATTTCGAAGGTCGTTCCGCCCTGCTGCTCAGCAAGGCGAAGGACAACAATGCGTCCTGCGCGATCGGTCCCTTTATCCGCCTGTTCGACGGCAACTTCACCATTGAAGATGTGAAGAAGTCGCAGATATCGCTTCTGGTCGAAGGCGAAGACGGTTTCACCATGACGGGTGTGAGCCCCATGGAAGCGATCAGCCGCACGCCGGAAAACCTCGCTTCGCAGCTATTGAACCGTAACCATCAATATCCTGACGGCGCCGTCTTTTTCCTCGGCACGATGTTCGCGCCGGTGAAGGATCGCCATGGCCCAGGCCTCGGTTTCACCCATTCAAAGGGTGACCGTGTTGAAATCTCCACGCCCAAGCTCGGTAAGCTGATCAACTGGGTCACCACGACCGACGAATGCCCGGAATGGACATTCGGCACCGCGGCCCTGATGCGCAACCTGGCGAAACGAGGGCTGCTCTAGATATTTCTTCGGGAGGGGAAAATGCAAAAGACCATCAATCTCTTTTACCGGATTCTCGAAATCATTCTCGTCCTGCTGCTCGCCGGCATGTCGATCATGGTCTTCGTCAACGTCGTCATGCGTTATACGATGAATTCCGGCATCAACGTCTCGGAAGAACTGTCGCGTTATTTCTTCGTGTGGCTGACCTTCATCGGCGCCGTGCTGACCTTCCGTGAGAACAGCCACATGGGCATCGAAACGCTCGTGATGTTCCTGTCCCGTCGCGCCCGCATCGTCTGCATGATCGTGTCGAACATCATCATTCTGGCCTGTTCCGCCATCTTCTTCTGGGGCACCTGGAAGCAGTCCGGCATCAATGCCAGCATGCATGCGCCCGTCACCAAGCTTTCGATGATCTGGGTCTATGGCGTCGGCATGTTCACCGGCGGCCTGATGTTCATCATCGCACTGGAACGCCTGTACCGTTACTTGAGGGGCGGCGTGACAGAAGACGAAATCGCCCAGTTCGCGGGCGAGAATCTGACGATCGAACAGCTTTCGGAGCGCTGATACCATGACACTTCTCGTTTTTGTCGGCTCTCTGCTGGGAGCCATGGCGATTGGCGTTCCCGTCGCTTTCTCGCTGATGTTCTGCGGCGTCGTGCTCATGTGGTACATGGGCATGTTCAACACCGCCATCATCGCCCAGAACATGATTTCGGGCGCGGACACCTTCACGCTGCTCGCCATCCCCTTCTTCATTCTGGCTGGCGAACTGATGAATTCCGGCGGTCTGTCCCGCCGCATCATCGACTTTGCAATCGCGCTCGTCGGTCATATCCGTGGCGGTCTCGGCATCGTGGCCATCGTTGCAGCCATCATCATGGCCAGCATTTCCGGCTCGGCCGCTGCCGATACCGCAGCCCTTGCCGCAATCCTCATCCCGATGATGGCGAAGGCCGGTTACAATATTCCGCGTTCCGGCGGCCTCATCGCTGCAGGCGGCATCATCGCCCCGGTCATTCCCCCGTCCATGGCCTTCATCGTTTTCGGTGTTGCCGCCAACGTCTCGATCACCCAGCTTTTCCTTGCAGGTATCGTTCCTGGCATTCTGATGGGCATTTCGCTGATCGTCGCCTGGCTGATCGTGGTCCGCAAGGATAACGTCAAGCCGCTGCCGAAGACCTCCGCCAAGGAACGCTTGACCGCCACTGCTCGCGCCGGCTGGGCGCTCGGCATGCCTGTCATCATTCTCGGCGGCATCAAGGCGGGCATCATGACGCCGACGGAAGCTGCCGTCGTTGCGGCTGTCTACGCGCTTTTCGTCGGTATGGTGATCTACCGCGAACTGAAACCGGCGGATCTGTTCCACGTGCTTCTGCGCGCCGCCAAGAGCACGTCCATCATCATGTTCCTGGTTTGCGCGGCACTCGTATCCGCATGGCTTATCACGGCAGCAAACATTCCGAACGAAGTCGCAGGCTATATCGAGCCGCTGATCGACCGCCCGATGCTTCTGATGGCCGCAATGATGGTGCTGGTCTTCATTGTCGGAACCGCACTCGACCTGACGCCGACCATCCTGATCCTGACGCCTGTTCTGATGCCCATCGTCAAACAGGCGGGCATCGACCCGGTCTATTTCGGCGTTCTCTTCATCATCAACAACGCCATCGGCCTGATTACCCCTCCGGTTGGCGTGGTGCTGAACGTCGTCAGCGGCGTCGGCCGCATCCCGCTCGGCAAGGTGACGGTTGGCGTATGGCCGTTCCTCGTTGCCGAAACCATCGTACTGGCGCTGCTGGTGATTTTCCCGGACATCGTCCTCGTACCGCTGCAGTATCTCCGTTAATTCAACCTGCTTCTCGCAAACAATCCAAGGGAGGATATTATGAGAAAGCTTCTTCTGACCACCACGGCCATCGCTTTCGCAGTTGGCGCCGCCGCTCCGGCAATGGCCGAATTCAACAGCCGCAATATCCGCGTTTCGAACGGCATCAACCAGGATCACCCGGTCGGCAACGGCATCAAGGCGATGCAGGCCTGCCTTGACGACAAGTCCGGCGGCAAGCTGAAGCTGACGGCATTCTGGGGCGGCGCTCTCGGCGGTGACCTTCAGGCGACGCAGGCCCTGCGCTCCGGCGTTCAGGAAGCGGTCGTAACGTCCTCGTCGCCGCTCGTCGGTCTCATCCCGTCGCTCGGCGTCTTCGACCTGCCGTTCCTCTTCGCCAACGCCAAGGAAGCCGATGCCGTCATGGACGGCGCCTTCGGCGACATGATGAACAAGAAGCTGGAAGAACAGGGCCTCGTAAACCTGGCCTACTGGGAAAACGGCTTCCGCAACCTGTCGAACTCCAAGCATGCCGTGAACAAGTGGGAAGACTTCTCGGGCCTCAAGGTTCGCGTGATGCAGAACAACATCTTCCTCGACACCTTCCAGAACCTCGGCGCCAATGCAACGCCGATGGCCTTCGGCGAAGTCTTCTCGGCGCTGGAAACCAACGCGATCGACGCGCAGGAAAACCCCTATGTGACGATCGACACCTCGAAGTTCTACGAAGTGCAGAAATACATCACGGAGACGAACCACGCCTATACGCCGTTCCTCTTCCTCTTCTCCAAGCCGATCTTCGACAGCTACACGCCCGAAGAACAGGCCGCCCTGCGTGAATGCGCAGTCGTCGGCCGCGACGAAGAGCGCAAGGTCATCCGCGACCTGAACCAGAAGTCGCTGGAGAAGATCAAGGCTGCCGGCCTCGAAGTGAACACGCTGTCTGCCGAAGAGCAGACCCGTATCCGCGAAAAGTCGATGGTCGTCTACGAAAAGCACAAGGCTGAGATCGGCGCAGACGTCGTCGACGCCGTTCTGGCGGACCTGAAGAAGATCCGCGGCCAGTAATCCTTACCGGATACAATTGAAAACACCCGGAGGTTCCGCCTCCGGGTGTTTTTGTTTGTGAAAATCACAGATGGAAAAAGGCTGCCGAAGCAGCCTTTCCAGAAGATCAGGACGCGGTGCGGTTCTGCCGGTTGGCGATGAGGTCTTCGACCACCGCCGGATCGGCGAGCGTCGACGTATCCCCCAGCGCACCAAAGTCGTCCTCGGCGATCTTGCGCAGGATGCGCCGCATGATCTTGCCCGAGCGGGTCTTGGGCAGACCCGGCGCGAACTGGATCTTGTCAGGTGTCGCAACCGGCCCAATCTCGTTGCGCACGTGCTTCACCAGCTCCTCGCGCAACGCATAGTCGCCATTCTGGCCCGCCATCAGCGTGACATAACAATAAATGCCCTGGCCCTTGATGGCATGCGGGTAACCCACCACGGCTGCTTCCGAAACAAGGTGGTGCGACACCAGCGCCGATTCCACCTCGGCCGTGCCGAGGCGATGACCGGAAACGTTCAGCACGTCATCGACGCGGCCGGTGATCCAGTAATAACCGTCCTCGTCACGCCGGCAACCGTCGCCGGTGAAGTACTTGCCCTTGTAGGTCGAGAAATATGTATCGACAAAGCGCTGATGATCGCCATAGACGGAGCGCGACTGGCCCGGCCAGCTATCGATGATGCAGAGATTGCCGTCGGCGGGTCCTTCCAGCACATTGCCCTCGGCATCGACGAGCTGCGGCTGCACACCGAAGAACGGCCTTGTGGCCGAACCGGGTTTCAGATCGGTCGCGCCCGGCAGAGGCGAAATGAGAATGCCGCCGGTTTCCGTCTGCCACCAGGTGTCGACGATCGGGCTCTTGTCCTCACCGACCACATGGTAATACCACTCCCAGGCTTCCGGATTGATCGGCTCGCCGACTGTCCCGAGAAGCCGCAGGCTCTCGCGCGAGGAGCGCTGGACGAACTGGTCGCCCGCCCCCATCAGCGATCTGAGCGCTGTCGGCGCGGTGTAGAAGATATTGACCTTGTGCTTGTCGATGACTTCCCAGAAACGGCCCTGATCCGGGAAATTGGGAACACCTTCGAACATCAGCGTCGTCGCGCAGTTCGCAAGCGGCCCGTAGACGATATAGGAATGGCCGGTGACCCAGCCGACATCGGCCGTACACCAGAAAACCTCACCATCCTTGTAGTCGAAGACATATTCATGCGTCATCGACGTATAGACGAGGTAGCCGCCCGTCGTGTGCAACACGCCCTTCGGCTTGCCGGTGGAGCCGGACGTATAGAGGATGAATAGCGGGTCTTCCGCACGCATCTTCACCGGCGGGCAATCCGGCTTCACAGTAGCGATTTCCTGATGGTACCAGATATCGCGGCCTGGCGCCCAGCCGGTCTTGCCGCCGGTGCGGCGCACCACCAGAACCTTGTTGACGATGACATATTGTTTGGCGGCGATATCGATCGCCTTGTCGGTATTTTCCTTGAGCGGGATCGGCTTGCCGCCGCGCACGCCCTCATCGCAGGTGATGACGAAGGTGGACTGGCAATCGACGATGCGGCCTGCCAGCGCTTCCGGGGAGAACCCGCCGAACACGACGGAATGGATGGCGCCGATGCGGGCGCAGGCGAGCATCGCGTAAGCCGCCTCGGGTATCATCGGCATATAGATGGTGACGCGGTCGCCCTTCTTGACACCGTGCTTCTTCAGCACATTCGCCAGACGGCAGACATAGTCATAGAGCTGGTTATAGGTGATCTTCTTGTCGATATAGGGGTTGTCGCCTTCCCAGATGATCGCCGTGCGCTCGCCATGCGTCTTCAGATGCCGGTCGATACAGTTATAGGAAACGTTCGTCAGGCCGTCCTCGAACCACTTGATCGGCACCCTGCCCTTGAAGGACGTGTTCTTGACCTTGGTATAGGGCTTGAACCAGTCGATCCGCCGGCCGTGCTTGTCCCAGAACTTTTCCGGATCCTCGACGCTCTCCTGATACCATTTCTGGTAACGCTCATTGTCGATGAGCGTGCGGGCCTTCGCCGATTTGAGAACCGGGTAGATTTTGGCAGACATGAACTCCTCCTGGAACCGATATGGCTTTTAACGTGGCCCGAGACTCCCACCTCAGGCATGTGTTGAATTCATAGCAGTTCAAATCCGCACGGCAATTAGACAAAGGTCATTTGTTTCGCAAAGAATTGCAATTCTGATGCAATGCGGCTATAGAGCCCCCATATCCCGGAAATTAGTGGTTGATACCCACGGCCCGCGACACCGGCGCGGACGGACAGAAGGACTGTATCTATGGCTCAACAATTGCTCATGCCAAAGGCTACGGCTGTATGGCTGGTTGACAACACCGCGCTGTCGTTCGATCAGATCGCCACGTTCTGCAAACTGCATCCGCTTGAAGTCAAGGCGATTGCCGACGGTGAAGCCGCACAGGGCATCAAGGGTCTCGATCCGATTGCAACCGGGCAGCTCTCCCGCGACGAGATCGCCCGCGCCGAAGCCAATCCCAACCACAAGCTCAAGCTTTCCGAACCGAAGGTCCGCGTGCCGGAATCCAAGCGCCGCGGCCCGCGCTACACCCCCGTTTCCAAGCGTCAGGACCGTCCGAACGCCATTCTCTGGCTCGTTCGCAACCATCCGGAACTGAAGGATGCGCAGATCTCGCGTCTCGTCGGCACCACGAAGTCGACGATCGAGCAGATTCGCGACCGTACCCACTGGAACTCGGCCAACCTGACGCCGATGGACCCGGTGACGCTCGGCCTCTGCAGCCAGATCGATCTCGACCTCGAAGTCGAACGCGCCTCGCGCGGCCGTCCGCTGCCGACCGCGGAAGAGCTCGACAATACGCTGCAGCCGGCAACGGCGACGGAAGGTCTGGACTACAGCTTCCAGCGCGAGGAAGACGAGCAGATCGACGCAGATGCGGTCTTCAAGAAGCTCAGCTCGCTGAAGTCTACGCAGAAGGACGAAGACGAGGACGATCACTACTGATCGGACGTCTTTTAGAGTTTGAAAACCCGGCCTCAGCGCCGGGTTTTTTATTTGCAGCCTTATCGCGTACCGAAGATCGCCGAGCCTACACGAACAGTCGTCGCACCGAATTCCACGGCAGTTTCGAAATCGCCGGACATGCCCATGGAAAGCTTCTCAAGCCCACATTGTTTGGCAAGCTTCGCCAGAAGCGCAAAATGCGGACCCGGATTTTCATCCGCCGGCGGAATGCACATCAGTCCTTCGACCTGCAATTTCAGCTCATCCCGGCAAAAAGCGACGAATGCAACTGTCTCACGCGGATCGATGCCCGCCTTTTGCGGCTCAAGCCCGGTATTGACCTGCACATAAAAACGAAGGCTGCGGCCCTGTTTGCCGCATTCCTCGGCAAGCGCGCGGGCGATCTTTTCGCGGTCGACGCTCTGCACCACATCAAACAGCGCCACGGCATCCGCCGCCTTGTTGGACTGTAGCGGGCCAATCAGATGCAACTCGATATCAGGCGTCTTCTCTTTAAGGCCTGGCCACTTGCCCTGCGCCTCCTGCACGCGGTTCTCGCCGAACACGCGCTGGCCCGCATCGATGACCGGCTGGATCGCCTCCGCCTCGAAGGTCTTCGAGACCGCGACGAGGGCAACATCCGCCGCCTTGCGTCCGGATTTTTCCGCAACATCGGCAATGCGCTGCCTGACATCCTCAAGACGTGCTTCGATTTCCATCACAAGACCTTCATTTGAACCATTCGCAACGCTAACTAGACGCCGATTGCCTTGATGCCAAGCGGGTTTAGCACCATTTGAGGCACGCTGGCCAAGATTGAACGCCCGAATGCCCCGCCAAACTTGACGCCCCGGTCGTTTCATGGTGAAGGTCAGCGCAAATTTTTCCCCTCGATACCCGGAATTCTAAACAATGGCCATCGAACGTTACAATCCTCGCGACGCCGAGCCGCGCTGGCAGCAGAAATGGAACGAAGACAAGGTTTTCGTTACCGACAACAGCGATCCGCGCGAGAAATATTACGTTCTGGAGATGTTTCCCTATCCGTCGGGACGCATCCACATGGGCCATGTCCGCAACTATGCCATGGGCGACGTGGTCGCCCGCTACAAGCGCGCCCGCGGTTTCAACGTCCTGCACCCGATGGGCTGGGACGCCTTCGGCATGCCTGCCGAAAACGCCGCCATGCAGAACAAGGTTCACCCGAAGGACTGGACCTACCAGAACATCGCCACCATGCGCGGCCAACTGAAATCCATGGGCCTGTCGCTGGACTGGACCCGCGAATTCGCGACCTGCGACGTGGAATATTACCACCGCCAGCAGGCGCTGTTCGTCGATTTCATGGAAAAGGGTCTGGTCTACCGTAAGCAGTCCAAGGTGAACTGGGACCCGGTCGACCATACGGTTCTCGCCAATGAGCAGGTGATCGACGGCCGCGGCTGGCGCTCCGGCGCGCTGGTCGAACAGCGCGAACTGACGCAATGGTTCTTCCGCATCACCGATTTCAGTCAGGACCTGCTGGACGAGCTGGATACGCTCGACCAATGGCCGGAAAAAGTACGCCTGATGCAGAAGAACTGGATCGGTCGCTCCGAAGGCCTGTCGCTGCGCTGGCAGACGGTCGCCGACACGGCGCCGGAAGGTTTCTCCGACATCACCGTCTATACGACACGCCCGGACACCCTGTTCGGCGCCTCCTTCCTGGCAATCGCCGCCGACCACCCGCTGGCGAGAGAACTGTCCGCGAACAACCCGGCGATTGCCGAGTTCTGCGACGAATGCCGCCGCCATGGCACCTCGCTCGCAGCACTCGAAACGGCTGAAAAGAAGGGTATCGATACCGGCGTCAAGGTCGTGCACCCACTGGACCCCAGCTGGGAACTGCCGGTCTATGTCGCCAATTTCGTGCTGATGGACTATGGCACCGGCGCGATCTTCGGCTGCCCGTCGGGTGACCAGCGCGATCTGGATTTCGCCCGCAAATACGGCCTGCCGGTCGTGGCCGTCGTCGCCCCTGAAGGCCCCGATGCTGCAAACTTCACCATCGATGATACCGCCTTCACCGATGACGGCGTGATGATCAATTCCGGCTTCCTGAACGGCATGAAGACGGCTGACGCCTTTGAGGCGATGGCGCAGAAGCTTTCTGCGCAGACGCTGGGCAACACGCCGCAGGCCGAGCGCAAGATCAATTTCCGCCTGCGCGACTGGGGCATTTCCCGCCAGCGTTATTGGGGTTGCCCGATCCCGGTCATCCATTGCGAAGTCTGCGGCGTCGTTCCGGTTCCGAAAAAGGACCTGCCGGTCAAGCTGCCCGACGACGTGACGTTCGACGTGCCCGGCAACCCGCTGGACCGGCACCCCACCTGGCGTCATGTCTCCTGCCCGCAATGCGGCCATGACGCGCGCCGCGAAACCGACACGATGGATACTTTCGTCGATTCCAGCTGGTATTACACGCGCTTCACCGCGCCGTGGGAAGACGCACCGACCGATCCGAAGGTCGCCAACCACTGGCTGCCGGTCGATCAGTATATCGGCGGCATCGAGCACGCGATCCTGCATCTGCTCTATTCGCGCTTCTTCACCCGCGCCATGCGCGAAACCGGCCATGTCGGCGTCAAGGAACCCTTCAAGGGCCTGTTCACGCAGGGCATGGTGGTGCACGAGACCTATAGCCGCGGCGAAGGCACCGCACGCGAATGGGTGCCGCCGGCCGAACTCAGGATCGAGGAAAGCGACGGCGCGCGCCGCGCATTCCTGCTCTCGTCCGGCGAAGAGGTGAAGATCGGCTCCATTGAGAAGATGTCGAAGTCGAAGAAGAACGTGGTCGACCCTGACGATATCATCGCATCCTACGGCGCCGATACCGCCCGCTTCTTCGTGCTGTCGGACTCTCCGCCCGATCGCGACGTCATCTGGTCCGAAGCCGGGGTGGAAGGCGCAAACCGATTCGTCCAGCGCGTCTGGCGCATCATCGGCGAAGCGTCGGAAGAGCTGAGAACCGTCCAGCCGAAGCCTGCGATCGAAGGCGAAGGGCTGGCGGCCTCCAAGGCGGCCCACAAGACGCTGAAGGCTGTTCAGGAAGACCTGGACAAGCTCGCCTTCAACAAGGCCATCGCCCGCATCTACGAACTGGTCAATGCGCTGGCCGGTCCGCTTGCCGATGTTGCTTCTGGCGGCAAGCCTGAGGACGTCAAGGCGGCCGCGCGCGACGCCGTCGAAATCCTCATCCGCATCATTGCCCCCATGACGCCGCATCTGGCGGAAGAATGCTGGTCCGCACTGGGCAATACGGGCCTCGTGGCCCAGACGCCATGGCCAAGCTTCGTCGCTTCGCTGGTCGAGGAAAACGATGTGGTCATGCCCGTGCAGGTCAACGGCAAGAAGCGTGGCGAATTGACAATCGCGCGCGATGCGGATCAAAATGCGGTCCGAACGGCCGCCCTTGCGCTGGATGCCGTCAAATCCATTCTTGCCGGTGGCGAGCCCAAGAAAGTCATCGTGGTTCCGCAGAGGATTGTGAACATTGTTGTCTGACGTTTTTTCAAGATGGGGCCGCGTCGCGGCAGCGATTTCCGTCGTGACGATGGCTGGTCTTCTGGCAGGCTGCCAGGTGCGCCCGCTTTATGGGGAAGCTTCCGGAACCAAGGAAAGACTGGCGGCCGTCAGCGTCTCCGACGTCGGTGGCAGAGTCGGGCAGGAAGTCCGCAACCAACTGATCTTTCTGATGGCCGGCGGCGCAGGCCAACCGGCCACGGCGCAATATAACGTCAAGATTTCCGTAAGCTCGAGCGCCACGTCAACGGAAGTGCAGAATTACGACCTGACGACCCGTGCGAACAACAATTACGATGGTCCCTACCCTGGTCGTGTCGTGATGAGCGGTCAATATGTGCTGACACGCGTTTCCGACGGTCAAATCCTGCGCTCCGCACGCCGCAGCGTAACAGCACAGGTGGACCTGCCGCAGCAGGAATTCGCCAAGATCCGGGCAATCCGCGACGCCGAGAACCGTGCGGCCCGGGAACTGGCTGAAATCATCCGCACCGATATCGCCGCCACGCTCGGCCGCTGAGAGCGGCGGCCGTGACAGAGATAAAGTCCCATGAATTTGAGCGCTTCGCCGAAAATCCGGCGGAGCGCTTTCGCATTTTCGTCCTTTACGGCCCGGATCGCGGTCTCGTGTCGGAACGCGCAGGCGTCATCGCCAAAAAGACCGGTATCGATCCCGATGACGCTTTCGCATCGCTGAAACTGACCGCATCCGATCTGCAGGGCGACCCCGGCCGTCTGCTCGACGAGGTGAATGCCATCGGCCTTTTCGGCGGCGAAAAACTCGTCTGGGTCAAAGGTGCTGCGGCGGAAAAGGCGCTGGTGGATGCGCTGCAGATTCTTGCCGAGACACCGCCGGAAGCGAGCTTCCTCATCATCGAAGCAGGCGACATCAAGAAGGGTACGGGACTGCGCAAGATCGCAGAACCGGCGCGTTCCATCGCTGCGATTCCCTGCTATGCCGACGATGCGCGCTCATTGAACGCATTGATCGATCAGGAACTCTCCGCCGATAATCTGCGCATTGCGCCAGCCGCAAAACAGAGGCTAATCGAATCCCTGGGTGGTGACCGCATCGCCTCGCGCAACGAAATCCGCAAGCTGGCGCTCTATTGCCGCGGAGCCGACGTGATCGAGGAAGACGATGTGCTGGCGATCATCGGTGATGCCAGCACAGTTTCCGCAGACGATGCCGTCGACGCCATTCTGAAAGGCGACAGAAACGCCTTTTTCCACGCGACGCAGAAGATCGTCTCTTCGAAGACCCCGATCTTTCTTGTGCTCCAGGGGTGCCTCAAGCAATTCCAGTTGCTCGACCAGATGCGGGCCGAAATGGATGAGAAAAAACTGCAGGCCGGTCAGGTCATGCAGACACTTGGACGCCACATCCATTTCCGCAGAAAACCCATCATCGAAAGAGCCCTGCGAACCTGGCAGCCAGCGGCGATCGCCCGCGAGATGAACCGTCTGCAGGCCGCTATCCTGCAAAGCCGTCAGCGGCAAAGCCTGGAGGAAAGCGTGGCCCTTCTGACATTGCTGTCGACCACGCTGCAATCCGGCCGCGGCGGATGAGGCCCAGCAAAAAGCCCTCGCGCTGCTGCGAGGGCTTTTTAAATCATGGTTTCGCGGTCAGGCCGTAAAAACTCAGTCGCCCTGTCCGGGCTCGGCGGAGAAATAAAGCTCGAGCTTGCCTTCGACACCGTCCATTTCCTTGGCTTCCGGCATCGGGTCGCGCTTGATCGTGATATTGGGCCAGATTGCCGCATATTCGGCATTGAGCTTCAGCCATTTGTCGAGACCCGGCTCCGTATCGGGCTTGATGGCTTCGGCGGGACATTCCGGTTCGCACACACCGCAATCGATACATTCATCGGGATTGATCGCGAGGAAATTTTCACCCTCGTAAAAGCAGTCGACGGGGCAGACCTCAACGCAATCGGTATATTTGCAGCGGATGCAATTGTCGGTCACGACATATGTCATGATGAACTCCAGAATATGCAGGCCGGGTCTGTGGGCTTCGGAACACAAGCCGTCGCCCGGAATTCAGACAGGGCAATTTCGCAAGTGACGTAATGCCTTTGCTTGCAGATAGCAAGGATAAACAATTCTGAAAAAGGGGTGCGACCCGGAGGTTTATTCTAATCTTTGCTTCCGTCGCTGTCAGACAGAAACCTGTCGAGCGCCCTGCGCTCTTTTTTGGTGGGACGCCCGCTGCCCGGCTGGCGCAACGCCTGCTCGAGAGGTGTCAGCCTGTCGGAAGGTTCCCGTGGCGGCGTCTCGTCGTCATAGAGAAGTCTGGCTTCCTCATAGGGTCCACGCCGTGTTCCGCCGGACTTGACGACAAGCACCTTGTCCATCCGCTCGAAGTCGATCTCCAGCCTGTCGCCCGCCTTCACCACATGGCTGGACTGGCGAATGGCAATGCCGTTGACCTTGACGTGGCCCGACTGAATGTAGCTCTGGGCAAGCGAACGGGATTTGGCCATGCGGGCAAAGAACAGCCACTTGTCCAGACGCTGACGCGTGCTTTCCAGTGGCTGTTCGCTGCTTCCCATGGGCTTACTTCTTCAGCTGCTCCTTGAGAGCAGCGAGCTTTGCGAAAGGCGAATCCGGATCGAGCGGCTTTTCCTTGCGCGGCGGCTTGGCTTCGAAGCGCTGCTGACCCTGCGGCTTTCCGCCACGGTCATTGCGTTCCGGCCGGTCCTTGCGCTCCCCGCGATCGTGACGATCGTTGTTGCGGTTGTTGCCACGGTCCGGACGGCCGCCATCGCGCTTGCGCTCGCCGTCGCCACTGCGATTGGCACTTGCACCGTCACGATTGTCGCGACGGCCTTCGCCACGACGCTCGCCCTGTTCGCGCGCTCCTTCACCACGACCCTGACCGCGATTGCCGGGACGACGGTTTTCGCCACGCTGATTTTCGTTGCGACCACCCGGACGCCACAGAAGAACGGGCTTGGGCTCGGCGGCCTCGGCGCCTTCCGACACGGCCTCGGCTGCGACAGCCTCTTCGCTGGCAGCTTCCGCAACCGGCGCCTCGACAGCTTCGCCTTCGACAGCAGCCGCCGTCTCGGACACCTGTTCTTCGGAAGCCGGCTCGTGTTCCTCGGTCTCGACGTTTTCCTCTTCAGCCGTCGCCGCCTCCGCGGCAGCCGGAGCAGAGGCACCGGCGTGGCTGGCGAGGAAGGCCTGCGCCTCTTCCGCCGTCACCTGATCGGCGCGGTAACCGAGGCCCTTCAGAATTTCTTCCATGTCGTCAAGCGTCGCGCCGAGAATGGAAAGCATGGCGGTCGTTGTCGTGAAACGGCGACCGTCATAAGCGCCTTCCGGGCGCGGCTGCTGACCGGGTTTCCACTGCAGCAGCGGGCGGATGAGATCGGCCAGACGCTCGAGAATGTCGATACGCACGGCGCGCTTTCCGAGGAAGCGGAAACCGGCGAGCTTGTAGAACATGCGCTCGAAGCTGGCATCGGTGACGACCGAGGTACGGCCTGCGGCCAGCACCGGAATGAGGTCGCCGTAACCCGGCTTGCCGAGACCGTCATTCTTCAAAGCCCAGAGCAGCGTCACAAGCTCCGCCGGAGCGGGCTTGAGAAGCGCCGGCAGGAAAACGTGATAGGCGCCGAAACGCACGCCGTAGCGGCGCATGGAGGCGCGCGCATCCTGATCCAGAGACTTCACGTCTTCGGCAACGTCGCGGCGGAACAACACGCCAAGATTTTCCACGAGCTGGAACGCCAGACCCTTCGCCAGACCCTGAAGGTCTTCGGCGCGGGAAATATCGTCCAGCGGCTTCAGCACGGTCGCAATCTGATGATTGACGAAACGCTCGACGCGCGCCAGCGCGTGATCACGGGCATTGCCGTTCAGCTGCTCGTCGGCAAGCAGGATCACCCGCGGCTTCATGATGTTGTCGCCGGCCGAAAGGCGGGCAACCGGTTCGCCCAACCAGCGAACCAGACCATCGGAGCTCAAAGCGAGATCGCCATTTCCACTGGCATGCAGACGCGCGGCACGCGCCTCGAATTCGAGCGCAAGCGCCTTCTGCGCCGCAGCCTGCACGGCCTTCTGATCCGGCCCTTCCATTCCCGGCACCGGCGTGAACCGGAACCCGGCCAACTGGCCGACGTGATGACCTTCTACGAAGACATCACCATTTACACTGATTTCAGCTTCAAGCATCGCATTCTCTCTCAGGCGCCTCATGAGCACAGATGTCCTGCGATCAACAAAGCGTTTCGTCAACCTTTCATGTAGCGCATCGGACAATCGATCCTCGATTTCCCGAGTCTTTTCTTGCCAGTGTGTCGGATCGGCAAGCCATCCTGGGCGGTTCGATACATAAGTCCATGTTCTGATCTGCGCAATCCTCGCAGACAAGGTATCGATCTCTCCATCCGTCCGGTCGGCGCGACGCACCTGCTCGGCCATGAAATCCTCGTTCACCGCCCCGCGTTTGACGAGGTCGAAATAGAGCGTGGAGATCAGGTCCGCATGCTGGGCAGGAGCAATGCGGCGATAGTCTGGAAGAGCGCACGCCTCCCAGAGTTTTTCCACCCGCGCATCGCTCGTCGTCACATCGATGATCTCGGGATAACGCGACAGATATTCCAGCGCCTGCTGGTCGATTGCCGGCAGGGCGCGCGAAAGTCCCTGGATCGCCGGCGCGGCATCGAGGCTCAGGCGCAGATTGGCGATGGAGGAAAAATCGAAATTTTTCGTCCGCCACTGCAGAACCTTAACCGCATCGAACTGATGGGTTTCGATCCGCGCCACCAGCTCGTCATCGAACGGATCGACACGCCCCGTCACGCCGAATG
This sequence comes from Agrobacterium sp. 22-214-1, assembly GCF_053522465.1. Taxonomy (NCBI): domain Bacteria; kingdom Pseudomonadati; phylum Pseudomonadota; class Alphaproteobacteria; order Hyphomicrobiales; family Rhizobiaceae; genus Agrobacterium; species Agrobacterium sp. 22-214-1. Next base: position 236,122 of record NZ_JBNWCK010000005.1, read on the forward strand.
TGCCATCGCGAAGATGGCGGCCGGCGCGGCCGGCGATCTGGCCGATCTCGCCGGGATTGAGATTGCGGAACTGATAGCCGTCGAATTTGCGGTCCTGCGCGAAGGCGACATGGTCGACATCGAGGTTGAGACCCATGCCGATGGCGTCCGTCGCCACCAGATATTCGACATCGCCGGATTGGTAGAGCCCCACCTGCGCATTGCGCGTGCGCGGCGAAAGCGCGCCCAGCACCACGGCAGCACCACCGCGCTGACGGCGCACCAGCTCGGCGATGGCATAGACCTCATCGGCGGAAAAGGCGACAATCGCCGTGCGTTGCGGCAGGCGGGTAATCTTCTTCTGACCCGCATAAAAAAGCTGCGACAGGCGCGGGCGTTCCACAACGGTAATTCCCGGCAGCAGTTTTTCGAGGATAGGACGCATCGTGCCGGCGCCAAGCAGCAGCGTTTCCTCCCGCCCGCGCAGATGCAGCACCCGGTCGGTGAAGATATGCCCGCGTTCGAGATCGCCCGCCAGCTGCACCTCGTCGATCGCGACGAAGGCGGCCGTCGTCTCGCGCGGCATGGCTTCCACCGTGCAGACGGAATATTTGGCTTTAGGCGGTGCGATTTTTTCTTCGCCGGTAATCAGCGCCACATTCGGCGCACCCACCTTTTCAACGAGGCGGGTATAGACCTCCCGCGCCAGAAGACGCAGCGGCAGGCCAATGACACCGCTGCCATGCGCGACCATCCGCTCGATCGCGTAATGGGTCTTGCCGGTATTGGTGGGGCCGAGAACGGCCGTGACACCGCGGCCGCTCAGGATCATGGGGCGAAAATTCAACGTAGTATCCGCGAATCGACTTCATCTGCTTGCCGTGCACCCGGCATTGCTGATGCAGGCCGCACGCACCACACATGGCAATGCCCGCAGACAAAGGCAATAGGCCTCATCCGCAAAGTGGCTCAGGGCGACCTGTCGACGGAATTTTCCATTCAGATTCAGCCAGTTGAGCAAACAAAAAGAATCCGGCAAAAATGAAATCGATTCGGCTGCGGAACAGTCTGCGAACGAATCGAATACGAATCGCTGACTCGATGGGATTCAGCTTTTGTTCTCCGCAATATCTGGTTGGCCAGGGCGCAGACCATACCAGATTATGAATCCGGATAAGTCCTTGGCCGGATTCGGCTTTACGGTAAAGCCACCGGGCAGAAAATCCCGGAATCGGCTGTCAAGCGGCAATCCCGGAAAAGCCGATCAGAAACATGCAGGAAGGGTCGGATCAGAGCGCCTCGCCGGCAAGCAGACGCGGCGCATTCGCATCCGTCGTGCCGGCGGCCTGACCGATGAAATAGGATTTGAGACCCGGCAAACGATCCACGACGCCGAGACCGAAATCACGCATGATACGGATGGGTGCAATATCGTTGGAGAAAAGCCGGTTCAGCACATCCGTCGTCACGCCCATCCGCAACGTGTCGAAACGCCGCCAGGACTGGTAACGCTCCAGAACGTTGAGTGAGCCGATATCGAGGCCGAGCCGGTCGGCCTCGACCACGGTTTCGGCGAGAGCCGCCACGTCCTTGAAGCCAAGATTGAGGCCCTGCCCGGAAATCGGGTGAATGCCGTGCGCCGCATCACCCGCAAGCGCGAAACGCGGTGCAACGAAAGAGCGTGCCAGCGTCAGACCCAATGGGAAGGCGCGGCGGGGACCGACCGGACGAAGAGGACCGAGCTTGTGACCGAACCGGCGCTCCAGTTCTTCCTCGAACACCAGATCGTCGGAAGCCACCAGCCTGTCGGCATCGGCCGTGCGTTCGGTCCAGACGAGCGAAGAGCGATTTCCCTTCAGCGGCAGGATGGCGAAGGGGCCGGATGGCAGAAAATGCTCCTCGGCGCAGCCCTCATGCGGCCGCTCATGCTCAACCGTCGTCACGATACCGGACTGATCGTAAGCCCAGTGCACGGTCTTGATGCCAGCCATGTCCCTGAGCGCGGAGCGAACGCCGTCACAGGCAATCAGCAATCGCGCTTCGAGCGTCGACCCATCGGAAAGGCGAATGGCCGTCGACTGCGGACCCGCAGTAAAATCGGAAACACTAAGACCGTGACGGATTTTTATGCCAAGACGCTCGCACAGGCCTCGCAATGCGCGCACCAGAGCGACGTTCGGAACCATATGGGCAAACGGCCCGCCTTCTTCCACGGCGCCGTCGAACGTCAGGAACACGGGACGCACCGGATCGGCGGTCTTCGAATCGGTGACGATCATCTTGTGTATCGGCTGGGCTTCCGGCTCGATCTCGTTCCATATGCCGAAAACATCGAGCATCCGGGTGGCTGCCGCAATAATGGCGGACGCGCGAACGTCCTTCGCCCAGACATCCTCGGGAGAGGCCTCAACCACCTGCACATCAAGATGCGGGGCCGCCTGCTTGATTGCGACAGCAACGGAAAGACCGACATATCCGCCGCCTGCCACCACTACGTCCAGCATCGCGCTTCTCCTCAAATCTTGTGCACGCATCATCGGCGCACTATAGACCATGTGACGTCTTCCTACAGCCGGAGCAGGCCGAAAAAATGTCGCATCCCTCGCAAACGTCAGACCCGATGGCCAATCTCATCGCCACACTCGATCTTGAGAAGCTGGAAGAGAACCTGTTCCGGGGCGAAAGCCCGCAGATCGGCTGGCAGCGCGTTTTCGGCGGCCAGGTCATCGCGCAGGCCCTGATCGCCGCGCAGAGGACCGTGGATAACGACCGTTTCGTGCATTCGCTGCATGCTTATTTCATGCGCCCCGGCGATCCGCTGGTGCCTATCGTCTACCAGGTGGAGCGCATCCGCGACGGCGCGAGCTTCTGCACACGCCGGGTGGTCGCCATCCAGCATGGCAAGGCCATTTTTTCCATGTCGGCCTCGTTTCAGATTTTCGAGGACGGCTTCGACCATCAGATCAAAATGCCTGACGTGACACCGCCTGAAAAACTGATGAGCGAAGAGCAGATGCAGGCAGCCTTTCTTGCCAAGGCGCCCGCCTCTATCCGCAAATACTGGAGCAACAAGCGGCCGATCGAGATACGGCCGGTATCGCTGACCCACTATATCTCCAAGGAAAAACTCGAACCGCAGCAGGATATCTGGGTTCGCGCCGTCGGCAACGTGCCTGATGATCCGCGTCTGCAATCGGCCATTCTCGCCTATCTCTCAGACATGACCCTGCTCGACACCTCGCTCTACGCCCATGGCACGACCATCTTCGATCCCTCGATTCAGGTGGCGAGCCTCGATCACGCCATGTGGTTCCACCGCCCCTGCCGGCTGGATGACTGGCTGCTCTACACACAGGACAGCCCCAGCGCTTCCGGCGCACGCGGTTTGACTCGTGGCAATATTTTCACCAGACAGGGTGAACTGGTCGCCTCCGTGGCGCAGGAGGGTTTGATCCGCAAAAGGGCAAATGATTAAATAATGTGCTTTTTCTGAAAATCGCACATTTAATAGACGCAAATTTTGGCGACAAATGCCCCTTTTTCAGACGTCCTTCATATAAGTTTTATATTTCAATAAGTTAGATACACACTCAAAACTGGCACGCCCTTTGAATGTATGTCCGCAGTCGCTGTTACTGATCTGCCAGCGGCAGGAGAGTCGGCTCCGTGCCGAGGACAAAACAAAGGATGGGAAACCAGATGAAAATTGTGATGGCCATTATCAAGCCGTTCAAGCTGGATGAAGTGCGCGAAGCGCTCACCGGCGTCGGCATCCAGGGCCTGACCGTGACCGAGGTAAAGGGTTACGGACGCCAGAAGGGGCATACCGAGATTTATCGCGGCACGGAATATGCGGTGAGCTTCCTTCCCAAGCTGAAGATCGAGATCGCAGTTCCATCCGACGTCGTCGACAAGGCCGTCGAAGCGATCGCGTCTGCGGCAAAGACCGGGCAGATCGGTGACGGCAAGATCTTCGTCTACTCTATCGAACAGGCCGTGCGCATCCGTACCGGCGAAACCAACACAGAAGCGCTTTGAAGCACGGCTGACAGGGGAGTTTTCTAGCTATGCAACTCAATAAGTTTTCAACGCTCGGCAAGCTGGGCGCCGCAGCGGCGGCCCTGATGGCTCCGGCCATCGCCTTTGCCCAGGATGCCGCGCCGGCAGCAGCCGCAGCGCCCGTTCCGGAAAAAGCCGACACCGCATTCATGTATGTCGCGACGATCCTCGTGCTTTTCATGATCATTCCGGGCCTCGCCCTGTTTTACGGCGGTCTCGTCCGCACCAAGAACATGCTCTCCGTTCTCATGCAGTGCACGGTCGTCGGCGCAGTCATGATGCTCGTCTGGGTAATCTACGGTTACTCCTTCGCCTTTGGCGGCGGCACCGGCCCTTATTTCGGCGGTTTCGGCAAGCTGTTCCTGTCGGGCGTTTCGCTTGACAGCACCTCGGCAACCTTCTCCCAGGGCGTCGTGATCTATGAATATACGTTCATCGCCTTCCAGATGACCTTCGCGGCCATCACGCCGGCGCTGATCATCGGCGCCTTCGCAGAACGCGTCAAATTCTCCGCCGTCATCCTCTTCACCATCCTGTGGGCCACCTTCGTGTATTTCCCGATCGCTCACATGGTCTGGGATGCAAACGGCCTGATCTTCGGCATGGGCGCCCTCGACTTCGCCGGCGGCACCGTCGTTCACATCAATGCCGGTATCGCCGGTCTGATCGGTGCGATCATGGTCGGCAAGCGTACCGGCTTCGGCAAGGACATGATGGCCCCCCACTCGATGACGCTGACCCTCGTCGGTGCAGCCATGCTGTGGTTCGGCTGGTTCGGCTTCAACGCCGGTTCCAACCTCGAAGCATCGGGCGGTGCGGTTCTCGCAACCATGAATACCTTCCTCGCAACCGCAGCCGCCATCGTTTCCTGGTCGCTGGTTGAAAGCTTCACCCGCGGCAAGGCCTCCATGCTGGGCGCCGCTTCGGGCATGATCGCCGGTCTCGTCGCCGTCACCCCCGCCGCCGGCTCCGTCGGCCCGATGGGCGCCATCGTTCTCGGCCTCATCGTCTCGCCGATCTGCTACTTCTTCGTCTCCGTGGTGAAGAACAAGTTCGGTTACGACGACACGGCTGACGTCTTCGGCGTCCACGGCATTGGCGGCATCATCGGCGCTCTCGGCACCGGCATCTTCACCTCGCCGCTGCTTGGCGGCACCGGCAAGCCTGAATTCTCCATCGCCTCGCAGCTCTGGACGCAGTTCGTTGCCGTGGCCATCACCATCGTCTGGTGCGCCATCGTCTCCGCGATCCTCTACAAGATCGTCGACGTGATCGTTGGTCTGCGTGTTCCGGTCGAAGCCGAACGCGAAGGCCTCGACCTCGCAACCCACGGCGAAGCCGCCTACCACTCCTGATATCCGGGAAAAGGGGTTCTCCATCCCCTCTCCCAAAAGAAGGCCCGCTCCGGCGGGCCTTTTTCTTTGCCGTAAAGCCGAAGCGCCTCAAAAAACCGCATGGTTAACACGACATTAACCAGCAAGCGGTTAGTTTTCCCTGTCAATCCGGGATCAGGTCTCCTGCCGGATCTTGCCGAAACCATAAAACGACGGGTTCAGGGACATGGGCAGAATGCATTCTCCGACATTCGATGGTCGTCACACGCGCTTCGTGTTGACGGCGTTTTTCGTGCGTCAGATCATGGCTCTCGCCGGTTTCGCTCTGCTGGCCACGATTGCACTGGGCATCGCCGCGCTCGCGACATGGAATGTCGCGGATCCGAGCCTCTCCTACGCGACAGGAAACCAGCCCACCAATCTTCTGGGCTACGGCGGTGCGATTTTCGCCGATATCGTGATGCAGTTCCTCGGGCTTTCCGCAATCATCTCGCTCCTGCCCGTCATCGCCTGGGCGATCGCGCTGATCGCCGGCCGCAAATTCCACCGCATACCCGTTCGCCTCGTAGCCTGGGTCGCAGGCGCCATCGTCTGCGCCGCCTCGCTGGGCTGTTTTCCGGCCCCCGTGACATGGCCGCTGCCGAACGGCATCGGCGGCGTCATCGGTGACATGATCCTGCGTTTTCCCGCCCTTTTCATCGGCGCTTACCCCACCGGCACGATTGCCACGGTACTGGGTGTCATATTTGCGGCACCCGCCGCATGGCTGATGCTGTTTGCCGCCGGTGTCGTTGGCGGTTTGGATGACGAGCTGGAACGCGAAGAAGCCGCTCCCGTCGCCACCAGCAAGGCCCGCGCCGCCCGTGAGGCCGAAGAGGATGATGAAGACGACGGCGAGGGTTTCTTCGCCAATATGCTCGCCTTCGGCGCGCTGGCGCATTACTGGTACATCACCCAGGCGCGCTTCCGCCGCCTGTTCGGTCTGAAGTCTAAATCCCTGCACGATGAATTCGAACATCCTTACGACTTCAACGAATATGAATTCGGCACGCTGAACGAACCGTCGCGCCTCAAGACCGCGATCAACCGTCTCGACCAGCGCGCAGAGCCGTCTTTCGAAGAACGCGCCGCATCGCGTCGCCAGATGTCACCTCCCTCCATCGCGCTCGATCATGACGAGGACATGGATGACGAACAACCCTTCGACGCGGATGGACGCCGGCTGCCGAACGGCATTCTCTCCGACGACGAGTCCGACCAGAAATTCACCGCCCGACAGGCGCCGGGACGCGGGCAACCCAGAATAACCGCCCCTTCCGCGCGCCCGAAGCCCAGCGAGCGCGTGGCAAGGGAGGCGCAGGCCTCTTTCATCGCCGCAGACGGTTTCCAGTTACCCACAGTCCATCTTCTGGCGGAGCCGAAGAATGTCGTTCACGACAATATGCTGAGCGAGGAAGTGCTGGAACAGAACGCCCGCCTTCTGGAAGGCGTTCTCGAGGATTTCGGCGTCAAGGGCGAAATCATTCATGTCCGCCCCGGCCCGGTCGTCACGCTCTACGAACTGGAACCGGCACCCGGCATCAAATCCTCGCGTGTCATCGGCCTTGCCGATGACATCGCCCGCTCCATGAGCGCGATCGCCGCCCGCGTCGCCGTCGTTCCCGGCCGCAATGCCATCGGCATCGAACTGCCGAACCAGACGCGCGAAACCGTATTCCTGCGGGAACTGATCGGCAGCCGCGATTTCGAAAACAGCAAGGCCAAACTCGCCATGGCGCTCGGCAAGACCATCGGCGGCGAACCTGTCATCGCCGATCTCGCCAAGATGCCGCATCTGCTCGTTGCCGGCACCACCGGTTCGGGCAAGTCGGTCGCCATCAACACCATGATCCTGTCGCTGCTTTACCGCATGTCGCCGGAACAGTGCCGCCTGATCATGATCGACCCGAAAATGCTCGAACTGTCGATCTATGACGGCATTCCGCATCTGCTCTCTCCCGTCGTTACCGATCCGAAAAAGGCCGTCGTGGCGCTGAAATGGACGGTGCGCGAGATGGAAGAGCGCTACAAGAAGATGTCGAAGATCGGCGTGCGCAATATCGACGGTTTCAACAGCCGCGTGCAGCAGGCGCTCGACAAGGGCGAAATCCTCACCCGCACGGTGCAGACCGGCTTCGACCGCCAGACCGGCGAGGCGATCTACGAGACGGAAGAATTCGATCTGAAGCCCCTGCCCTATATCGTCGTCATCATCGACGAGATGGCCGACCTGATGATGGTGGCCGGCAAGGACATCGAAGGCGCGGTGCAGCGCCTGGCACAGATGGCGCGCGCCGCCGGCATCCATGTCATCATGGCCACCCAGCGCCCCTCCGTCGACGTCATCACCGGCACGATCAAGGCAAACTTCCCGACCCGCATCTCCTTCCAGGTGACGTCGAAGATCGACAGCCGCACCATCCTTGGAGAGCAGGGCGCCGAGCAGCTGCTCGGCATGGGCGACATGCTCTATATGGCAGGCGGCGGGCGCATTCAGCGCGTGCACGGGCCCTTCGTTTCCGACAACGAGGTGGAAGAAATCGTCGCCTATCTGAAGACACAGGGCGCACCGGAATATCTGGAAGCGATTACCGAGGAAGACGACGAGGAAGGCAATGGCGGCGGCCCGGCCGGCACCGGCAGTTTCTCCGATTCCGAGGACCCTTACGATCAGGCCGTGGCCGTCGTGCTTCGCGATGGCAAGGCCTCCACATCCTACGTGCAGCGGCGTCTCGGCATCGGCTATAACCGCGCCGCCTCGCTGATCGAGCGCATGGAGCAGGAAGGCATTATCGGCCCCGCCAACCACGCCGGAAAACGTGAAATACTCGTACCGACGGAAGCAGACATCATCGAGCGGTAACGTCCGCAACCAAGCGGGGCGAAGAAGCGTTATTACACGCTTTCAACGTCATGAAGCCGCCGCCTTTTATGCGGACAATCGCTGCGATGAAGGAGAATAGAATGAACGACCTGACCACCGGCGAAACGGCCAACGCAAACACACCGCAAAACGGCGTGACGCGTCGTGGCGTGCTGACGGCATTTTCCATGGCCGCAATCATGGCCGGCCTGTCGCCGCTTGACGCCTTTGCCCAGGCGGCCGGCAACACGGCGACAGCGCAGAAAATCGCCAATCACTTCTCGTCGGTCAAAACCATGATGGGGGAATTCGTCCAGTTCGGCCCGCGCGGTGAACAGACCGGTGGCAAGTTCTACATCGAACGCCCCGGCAAACTCCGCTTCAACTACGAAGACCCCTCGCCCATGCGGGTCATCGCCGATGGCAAGAACGTCGTTATCGGCAATATGAAGCTCAAGACCTGGGATCTTTATCCGCTTTCCAAGACGCCGCTCAGCCTGCTTCTGTCCGACAAGATCGATCTCGGCAATCAGAAGGTTCGCAACGTCAAGGAAGAATCGGACCTGACCACCATCGTGCTGGGCGACAAGAGCGTCTTCGGCGATTCCACCATTACCCTGATGTTCGATCCGAAGACCTTCGATCTGAGGCAATGGACCACGACAGACGCTCAGAACAAGGACACGACCGTCATGATCTTCAACGTCCAGACCGGCGTGAACCTCGATGAACGCGTCTTCAACATCAATTACGAGGAAGTTCGCAAAGGCGGCTGAGGCTTTAAGCCCCAAGGAAATTCTTCGAAAGGCGACCCTGCGGTCGCCTTTTTCATTTTACCGCTAAAATACATTCCCGTTTTCGTCGCGATGTTATAAGCCTGCGCCCCGGAAACATGTCACGAGCCAAGCGGTTCGCGGCAGTAAAAGCGGAGCACATGCATGTCGTTTTCGATAACCACCTGGAACATCAACTCGGTCAGGCTCAGAATGCCGATCGTTGAGCAGTTTCTGGTACGTTACAAACCCGACATTCTTTGCCTGCAGGAAACGAAATGCCCGAATGGCGAGTTTCCGATGAAGCCGCTGAAAGCGCTCGGTTATGAGCATGTCATCATCCATGGCCAGAAGGGCTATCACGGCGTCGCCATTGCCTCGAAGATTCCGCTGACCGAAGATCATCGACAGGACTATTGTGGTATCGGCGACGCACGCCACATTTCCGCGATTTTTCAGGTCGGATCGCGCCGCGTGCGACTGCATAATTTTTATGTGCCGGCAGGCGGTGACGAGCCGGATCGCTCGATCAATCCGAAATTCGGCCACAAGCTGGATTTTATCGAGGAAATGAAGGCGCTGCGCGCCGATGGCGTGCCTGGCACCTCGTCCATTCTCGTCGGCGATCTCAACATCGCACCACTCGAAAATGACGTCTGGTCGCACAAGCAGCTTCTGAAGATCGTCAGCCATACGCCTGTCGAAACCGAAGGCATGCTTGACATCATGAAGCAGGGCAACTGGCTCGACCTGATGCGCCTGAACGTGCCGGAGACGGAAAAGATCTATACCTGGTGGAGCTACCGCGCCAAGGACTGGGAAGCGGCTGATCGCGGCCGCCGCCTCGACCATATCTGGTCTTCGCAGGATCTCGGCTCCTCACTCGAAAAAATCGACATATTGCGCGAGGCCCGCGGCTGGAACCGGCCATCCGACCATGTTCCCGTCACCGCCCATTTCCGGTTCTGAACAGGCGGAATTCTGGCGTTAGACGAAGCGGTTCTGCAAACGGGCCGCACCCGCCGCCAGCGACGCGATATTGTCGCGAATACGCGCCGACACGATATCGGCAACCTCCGGAAACTCCTCCACCAGCCGGTGGAAGAGGATGCGCGTTATGCGGATGACTTCGGAATCCTCCACTGCCACGGCAGTGAACTTCCGTTCGCAGAGCGTGAAAAGCGCAAGTTCCGAAAGCAGCGCCCCCTTGCCCGGCGTCGCCTGCAGCACGGGCTTGCCATCCCGCCCGGCCGTGAAAAGCTCGAAATGGCCAGCCGTCACCGCAAAAGCGCATTCGGCCGGTGAGTGTTCCCGAAACAATGTCTGTCCGGCCGATACACGGCGGCGCTCCGCACCGAAGGCGATAAGCCGCAACTGGTCATCACTGAAACCAGCAAATAACGGCACTTGCCCCAGCAGCATGATATCGTCCGTCAAGGCCATGTCGATCGTTACTCCGGAAAAACGCCTGCATCACTATAGCGGTTTTCCAATATCGGCCCTCAAAATACAAGCTGTTAGAACGCCGCGCGCCTTTTCGGACGCGCAGCGTGAGCTTTGAACATGTGACAGGTGCAAAGAGCCCCCTGCTCAGGGAACGATCTTGTATCCACCGTTCTCGGTCACCAGAATTTCAGCGTTGGACGGGTCGCGTTCGATCTTCTGGCGCAGACGATAGACATGCGTTTCCAGCGTGTGCGTTGTCACGCCGGAATTGTAACCCCAGACCTCTTCCAGCAGGACGTCGCGGGTAACGACGGTGCTGCCGGCGCGGTAGAGATAACGAATGATCGCCGCTTCCTTTTCCGTCAGCCGGATTTTCTTGCCGTCCTCCGTCGTCAACAGCTTCTGGCTGGGCTTGAACTGATAGGGACCGACGGTGAAAACCGCATCCTCACTCTGCTCGTATTGACGCAGCTGCGCCCGGATACGCGCCAGAAGCACGGCGAAACGGAAGGGTTTCGTCACATAGTCGTTCGCCCCGGCTTCCAGCCCAAGAATAGTGTCGGAATCGGTATCATGCCCGGTCAGCATGATGATCGGCGCCTTGAAGCCGCCCTTGCGCAACAGCTTTACCGCCTCACGGCCGTCCATGTCCGGCAGGCCTACGTCCATGATCAGAAGATCGACCTGGGCGGTCTTGGCGGTCTGCATCGCCTGCGCGGCATTGGCGCCGCTGAGCAGCGAGAATTCCTCATAGGGAGACAATTGCTCGGTCAGCGTCTCCCGAAGATCGTCGTCATCGTCCACCAGAAGGATAGTGCGAGCCGTCATTCGGATTCTCAGCCTTTCTTACTTTAGCGCATCGGCCCAAAAATCAGGCTCGATTTTCGAGAGACACGATGCGTAGTTTAAAAGAGTTAGAGCGTGCCTTGTGCATCCCCAAAGACGCCCGGCGCTCTAATTATCAGCCAATTCAGCGGTTTGCCGATAAAAGGTCAACCCATTGCCATGATATAACGAAGTGCTATGACTTCACGTTAAATAACCTGCAAAGCAAAATCTCGTGAAAAACATGAGCACCCAGCCCGTAAGACAACGTAAACGCGCATCGACGCTCATGGTTCGGCCGGCTCCCTCGAAAATCAGCCGCGCCATCGTCCAGCTCGGGCATCTCACCTTTCCAGCCGCGATCGGACGCAATGGCCGCACTGCGCTGAAACGCGAGGGAGACGGAAAATCTCCCATCTCCACCATCGGCCTGCTGCACGGGTTTTATCGCGGCGACCGCCTTGCCGGCATCGCCACGGCATTGCCGATGCAGCGAACACGCAAGTCCATGCTGTGGTGCGACGAGCCCCGTAGTCCCAGTTACAACAGACTGGTCAAAGCGCCCTTCGCCCCGAGCCATGAAGAGATGATGCGCAAGGACAGCCTCTACGACGTCTGCCTGGTGCTCGACTGGAATATCACCTCGAGAAGCCGCAACCGCGGCTCGGCAATCTTCATGCATCTGATCAGACCGGGATATGAGCCGACCGCAGGCTGCGTCGCCCTCCATCCCCGTGACATGCGGCGCATCCTGCCGCATCTGCGCAAAGGCACGAAAATCCGCATCCTGTGAATTTCAGCCTGCAATCGGGCAACAAAAAACCCGCCATCAAGGCGGGTTTTTTTAGAGGGAAAAAGCCGGTTATTAAGCGGCTTCGTCCTGAGAATCGTCCTCTTCGACGGTCTTGCCGCGCTTGGGGCCCTTGGCAAGGTTCACTTCCACCAGGCGAACAGCCTCGGTTTCAGACATCTTGTTGACAGCGGCGATTTCGCGCGCCATGCGGTCGAGAGCAGCTTCGTAAAGCTGACGCTCGGAATAGGACTGCTCCGGCTGATTTTCCGCACGGTAGAGATCGCGCACGACTTCCGCAATCGCGATCAGATCGCCGGAATTGATCTTCGCATCATATTCCTGCGCGCGGCGCGACCACATGGTACGCTTCACACGCGCCTTGCCCTGCACCACTTTCAGCGCCCGCTCAACAAAATCGCCTTCGGAAAGCTTGCGCATGCCGATGCTGACGGCTTTGGCGACGGGAACTTTAAGACGCATCTTGTCTTTTTCGAAATCAATGACAAAAAGCTCAAGCTTCATGCCGGCGACTTCTTGTTCCTCGATGGCAGAAATGGTACCGACACCATGAGCGGGATACACAATCGCTTCACCGGTCTTGAAACCGTGATGTGCTGGAGATTTCTTCTGCTGGGTCGTCATTCGTTCTAAAAACTCCCTGTTACATACCCGGGGATGCCGGGGTTGGGTCGGTCAGGCCCTGATGAGACGGGGGAACCGTCAGGTGACTCCGCACTGGTCCAGCCGTGCACGCAAAAACACACCTTCCCGTCTTGCGGGGTTCGATAACGTAAACGCTCGATATGTCACGGAAACCGCGTGCAAAAGAGGTGTTGCTTTCGTGGTGTTTTTGGGCACACAAATGCCACGCTGTGGATCAGTGTCGTTGGTGTACCACAAAAATAGGCGCAAATCAATAATTTGCTTCGACCGTGGCCGCAACATCACATGGCAGCCAAAGAACCGCCTAAAAATTAGCCGCAGAAATACTGTCAAAATGCTTCGTGACAGGCCCTCATGGCAAAAGGAGCAAAAAAATTTCACTTACCGACCGAAGAAACACGAAAGCCTCTTAAACTCTTCGTAATTCCACGCCAATATCCGATTCGACTGAAAAGGCAAAATCCGCAAATTGGCGATGCTTTTTTATATTAAAGTGTGATTTTTGGAGGAATCCACGTCAAATGGGCTACAGAAATAATCCAAAACGCGAAAAACAGATCGAAAAAGCGCGCCAGCAGGCAATTGCCGAAAATGTCCAATTTCTTGACCCAGGTATTCTTTATGGAAGGGCAAGCGCCGACGATATAGAATATTATTCCGCAGAGATGCTGGCTGCGAGCGCCGCTCACAGTTTCGAGGCGCTTTCGCACTGGACCGGAGACGTTCCGTACATCGGCATCTCCCAGGTGGAGGGCGTTTCGCCGCGGGATATTCCGGTAACGGTCCTGACCATTATCGGCCGCAATATGCCCTTCCTTTACGATTCCGTCATGGGCGAGGTCACCAGCAGCTATCGCGGTCTTTATCTCGCGGTGCACCCGATCCTGGTGCGCGACGAAAGCGCGCAGGCGGGCTATCGTCTCGCGGAACCCGAGGATGACCCCGCTGAAAATATCAGCCTCATCCAGCTCCATATCGCGCCGCTCACGACGCAAGCCGCCGCAGCGCTGGAAGAAAGACTGCGCTTCGTGCTGACGCAGGTTCAGTTCGCCTATCGCGACTGGCGGCCCATGCTGGCGAAACTCGATGAGGCGCTGGATGAATTGTCCAAGCGCGGTTCGTCACGGCGCAAGACCGAGCGTGCGGAAGCCGTCGAATTCCTCAACTGGCTTCGCAACGACAATTTCACCTTCCTCGGCATGCGTGACTACACCTATTCCGGCAAGGGAAAGAACGCGAAGATCGAGCGCGGTGATGGCGTCGGTCTCGGCAGCCTCAGCGATCCGGATGTGCGCGTGCTGCGCCTCGGCAAGAATGCCGTGACGACGACACCCGAAATTCTCGCCTTCCTCGACGGCCCGGATTTCCTCATCGTCACCAAGGCCAATGTGAAATCCATCGTGCACCGCCGCGCCTATATGGATTATATCGGCATCAAGCGCTTCGACGAGGACGGCAATGTCATCGGCGAATTGCGCATCGTCGGCCTCTTCACCGCCACCGCCTATACGCGCTCGGTCAAGCAGATACCGCTGCTGCGCGCCAAGGTGGCGGAAGTCGAGCGGCATTTCGGCTTCGATCCGAACAGCCACTCGGGGCGTATCCTGCAGAACACGCTGGAAGCCTATCCGCGTGACGATCTTTTCCAGATCGAAGCCGATCTTCTGATCCGCTTCGTCGAGCAGATCATGGAACTGAGCGACCGGCCGCGCGTGCGCGTGCTTGCACGTATCGACCGTTTCGACCGTTTCGTTTCGGCCATCATCTTCGTTCCGCGCGAGGAGTATAATTCCTATGTACGCGAGAAGATCGGCGACTATCTGAGCAGGGTCTATGACGGGCATATTTCCGCCTATTACCCCGCCTTCCCCGAAGGCGCCGTCGCCCGCGTCCACTTCATTGTCGGCCGAACGGAAGGCAAGACGCCGCGCATCGCCCAGGACAAGCTCGAAGACGCCGTCAGCGACATTGCAGCGCGCTGGATAGACCATTTCGTCGCCCTCTCCGAGCCGGGAGCGCCGGTGCTGGAGGTCGATCAAGCCTATCAGGAAGCCTTCACGCCGGAAGAAGCGATCGGCGACATGCCGGATATTCTCGGCGCCGCGAAGGGCGAGCCGGTCCGCATCGAATTTTACCAGCAGGAAGGTCAATCAGCGGAGACGCTGTCGCTGAAGATTTTCCACCGCGACGGCCATCTACCGCTTTCACGCCGCGTGCCCCTGCTCGAAAATCTCGGTTTCAATGTCATCAGCGAACGCACCTTCGATATCGGCGTCGTTTCAGACGGCGAAAAGCGCGACATCGTGCTGCACGACATGGAATTGTCCGTCGCCAAGGGAACGACGCTCGATCTGCCGCACTATGGACAGAAACTCGAAGAAGCTTTCCTCGCCGCCTTCTCCGGCAAGGTCGACAATGACAACTTCAACCGCCTGATCCTCGCCTGCGGCCTCACCGTGCGCGAAGTCTCCGTGCTGCGCGCCTATGCGCGTTATCTCCGCCAGACCGGCATCGTCTATTCGCAGGAGCATATTTCCGAAACGCTCTATAAGTATCCGGCGATTTCCCGCAATATTTTCGCGCTGTTCAAGGCCGGCTTCGATCCGTCCGTCGACGAAAAGAAGCGGCTGAAGAAACTCGCCGAAATACACAAGGCAATCGAAGCGGCGTTGAGCGGCGTTCCCAATCTCGATGAGGACCGCACGCTCAGGCGTTACGTCAACGCCATCGACGCGACGCTGCGCACCAACTACTTCCAGAAAAATGCCGATGGTACGCCGCGTGACCTGTTGGCCTTCAAGTTCGATCCGAAACATCTGGACGGCCTGCCCGACCCACGGCCTTTCCGCGAAATCTTCGTCTACGGAACAGAGGTCGAAGGCGTGCATCTGCGCTTCGGCAAGGTCGCGCGCGGCGGTCTGCGCTGGTCGGATCGCGGCCAGGATTACCGCACGGAAGTGCTCGGCCTCGTCAAGGCGCAACAGGTCAAGAACGCGGTGATCGTTCCGGTCGGCGCCAAGGGCGGCTTCTTTCCGAAGAACCTGCCGGCCGGCGGCTCCCGCGACGAGGTCTTCAATGCCGGCCGCGAAGCCTACAAGACCTATATCCGCACCCTGCTCTCCATCACCGACAATATCGTCAACGATGCCATCGTGCCGCCAGCCGACACGCTGCGGCTCGACGGTGACGACCCCTATTTCGTCGTCGCCGCCGACAAGGGAACGGCAACCTTCTCCGATACGGCGAACGGTCTTGCCCATGAGGCCGGTTTCTGGCTGGACGACGCCTTCGCATCGGGCGGTTCGGCCGGTTACGACCACAAGAAGATGGGCATCACCGCCCGCGGCGCCTGGGAAACGGTGAAACGCCATTTCCGTGAAATGGACACCGACATCCAGACCACCCCCTTCACGGTGGCGGGCGTGGGCGACATGTCCGGCGACGTCTTCGGCAACGGCATGCTGCTGTCGGAAAAGATCAGGCTTATCGCCGCCTTCGATCACCGCGACATCTTCATCGATCCGGATCCCGATACCGACAGGTCCTTTGCCGAACGCAAGCGGCTTTTCGAACTGCCGCGTTCCAGCTGGCAGGATTACGATCGTTCGGCCCTCTCCGGCGGCGCGATGATCATCTCGCGCTCCGAAAAATCGGTGACGCTGACACCGGAAGCCGTGGCCGCCATCGGCATCGACAAATCTGTCGCCACGCCCTTCGAGATCATGACGGCCATCCTGAAGGCGCCGACCGATCTTCTGTGGTTCGGCGGCATCGGCACTTACATCAAGGCGGCGGTGGAAACCAATGCCGAGGTGGGTGACAGGGCGAACGACCCCATCCGCGTCAACGCAACCGAGCTGCGCGCCAAGGTCATCGGCGAAGGCGCCAATCTGGGTATCACCCAGAAGGGCCGCATTGCCTATGCGCTTTCGGGCGGGCGATGCAATTCCGACGCCATCGACAACTCGGCCGGTGTGAACTCCTCGGACGTGGAGGTCAACATCAAGATCGCGCTTGCCTCCGCCGTTAACAGCGGTCGCCTGACGATGCCGAAACGCAACCAGCTTCTTGCTTCCATGACGCCGGAAGTGGCGCAGCTGGTATTGCGCAACAACTACCTGCAATCGCTGGCGATCTCGCTGACGGAGCGGCTGGGCCTTTCGAACCGCGAAGAACTCGGCCGCCTGATGAGCGCGCTGGAGGCGACCGGGCAACTGAACCGCAAGGTCGAAACCTTGCCGAACAATGCCGAATTCAGCGAAAGATACGCCACCGGCAAACCGCTGACCCGACCGGAAATCGGCGTGCTCCTCTCCTATGCCAAGCTCACCTTGTTCGACGCACTGGTGGCAAGCACGCTTCCCGACGAACCCTATCTCCAGCATCTTCTAGTCGATTATTTCCCGGCCAAGATGCAGAAGAACTATGCGGACGATATCAAGTCGCATCGTCTGCATCGCGAAATCGTCGCGACCGCGCTCGCCAATGCCGTCGTCAATCGCGGCGGCCCGGGCTTCGTGCAGAAACTTGCCGATGCGAGCGGCCTTCTAGCGGCCGACGTCGTTAAGGCTGCGGTGATCGTCGAGGATGGTTTCGGTCTCAAACGTCTGTGGAGCGAAGTCGACGCGCTTGACGGCAAGGTCGGCGGTGAAGTCCAGAACGGGCTTTATGCCACGATCACGCGCATCTTCTCGGATGCGAGCAGGCTCTACCTGCAAACCGGGAGCGCGGGTGCGGCCGCAGGCGACATGGCGACCGAAATCGAGCGACTGAAAACCGCCATCAAGACGCTATCGCCGGCAGCGGCGAAGTATCGTCGCGAACTCGGCGTCACGGAAATCGACGGCGTTCCTTCCGGTCTTCTGGAGGAACTCGATACGCTTTCCCTGCTCGTCTATGTGCCGGAGATCATGCGCATCGCCGAAAGCGCCGGCACCACGCTTGCCCGCGCCGCCGAAAGCTATGCCACCGTCTCGTCGACATTCCGCGTCGCGCGTCTGCTGGATGCAAGCCAGCGCATCACCCCGGCGGATCATTATGAGAGTCTGGCTCTCCTGCGCAGCCAGGACCAGATCTCCTCATCGAGACGCCGGATCGTCATCTCCGCGCTGACCGAATATGCCAGGGAAAAGGATCCGGTTCAGGCCTGGTATGCGGCAGACCGCGTGCGGGTCAACCGAATCGTCTCCGAACTCGGCGCGCTCAGCGACAGCGGCGATACCAACCTTGCCCGTCTGACGGTCGCGGCCGGGCTGCTTGGCGATATCGTTCAGGCACGCTGATCGGTAGCCTCAAAAACGCCATCCGGGTCCCCCCGGATGGCGCCAGACAAGATGGATGCACCCGCATCGCGCATTTTATTTCCCGATTTTCCGATAGGACGATGAATGACTGTCCCTTCCCCAAATGCGGAAACAGTGGTTGCCAAACGCGGCATCTGGGGCTGGGTGATGTTCGACTGGGCGGCACAGCCGTTTTTCACGGTCGTCACGACCTTCGTTTTCGGGCCTTATTTCGTCGCACGGCTCACCGATGATCCGATTTCGGCGCAGGCGACATGGAGCAATATGGCAACGGTGTCTTCGATCATCATCGCTCTCTTCTCCCCCATTCTCGGCTCCATCGCCGACCAGTCCGGCGCACGCAAGCCGTGGATCGCCTTCTTTGCCGTCATCAAGATCGTCAGTCTCTTTTTCCTGTGGTTTGCCGCACCCGGTTCGCCGCTCATCCTTCCAATCGTCTGCATGATCCTCGCCTCCATCGCGGCGGAATTTTCTATCGTCTTCAACGATTCCATGATGCCGCGGCTGACCAATCCGCAAAATGTCGGGCGTATCTCCAATCTCGCCTGGGGGCTCGGTTATCTCGGCGGCATGGTGGTGCTGATTGCCGTGGTGACGCTTCTGGCCGCCAATCCACAGACCGGGGTGACCATCGCCGGTATCAAGCCTCTTTTCGGCCTCGATCCTGCAACCGGCGAGGATGCCAGAATAACCGGCCCGCTCGCCGCGCTCTGGTATCTCATCTTCATTCTGCCGATGTTTCTTCTCACTCCCGATGCTGAAAAGGGCTTGCCCTTCGCAGCCGCGATCCGCTCGGGATTGGGGGAGCTGAAGATCACGCTGCGCGAACTGCGATACCGCCCCGTGCTGTTGCGGTTTCTGATTGCGCGCATGCTCTATCAGGATGGCGTCAATGGCGTTCTCATTCTCGGCGGGGCCTTCGCTGCTGGCATGTTCGGCTGGGCAACGATGGAAATCGGCCTCTTCGGAATTCTGCTCAATATCGTTGCCATTGCCGGCTGCTTTGCCGCCGGGCGCGTCGACCACAAGCTCGGGTCGCGCATCACCATCCTCATCAGTCTGGTACTTCTGCTGCTGGCAACGCTCGGAATCGTCTCGACGGAAAAGGGCTCCACCCTGTTCGGCTGGATACAATTGTCGACCGCAGATAATGGCGGCATCTTCGCCACCGGCGCGGAAAAGGCCTATCTGCTTTATGGTGTGTTGATCGGCCTTGCCTTCGGCCCCGTT
Organism: Agrobacterium sp. 22-214-1; assembly: GCF_053522465.1. Classification (NCBI taxonomy): domain Bacteria; kingdom Pseudomonadati; phylum Pseudomonadota; class Alphaproteobacteria; order Hyphomicrobiales; family Rhizobiaceae; genus Agrobacterium; species Agrobacterium sp. 22-214-1. The sequence continues at coordinate 255,429 of NZ_JBNWCK010000005.1, forward strand.
CAGGCCTCGTCACGATCTTATCTCGCCCGCAACATCACCGTGGCGGAGGCGGGCCGTTATTTCGGCATTTATGCGCTCTCCGGACGCGCCACCAGCTTCATGGCGACGCTGTCGTTTTCCATAGCAACCACGATAAGCGGCTCCGCCCATATCGGCATGGCGACGCTCATCGTATTTCTGGGATCCGGCTTCCTGCTGTTGCTGCGCGTGCCGGAAAGAACGACAGGCTGAAAGTCTGAAGCAAAAGCCGATGCGGTTTGCTGAAACCGGGCATCGGCCCGACAGGATCAGAGCTGATCGAGCTTTTGCTGCAATGCGCGCAACTGCGCCTTCAGCTCGTCGATTTCGGATGCATTCGGCTTGCGGGTTTCCTTGGGCGCCTGCGGCATTGCGAAAGGTGTGAAACCCTGCATCGCCTGCCGGAACAGTTCCGTATTGCGGCGGATCTGCTCTTCCATCATTTGCAGCGGCGCCTGAAAATTGCGGGCAAGCGAACCATCGCCGAAAGCCTTGGCCATATGCTCCTGCATCTGGCTCTGCTGGTCGGAGAAGGTCTTCATCGAATGTTCGAGAAATGTCGGCACGACCATTTGCATCTGGTCGCCGTAATAGGAGATCAATTGCCGCAGAAACGCCGTCGGCAGCAACGTATTGCCGGTTTTGGCCTCCTGTTCGACGATGATCTGCGTCAGCACCGCATGCGTGATGTCTTCGGAGGACTTGGCATCCTGAACCTTGAAGTCCTCGCCGCGCTTAACCATCTGCGCCAGATCATCGAGCGTCACATAGGTGCTGGTGCCGGTATTGTAGAGCCGCCGGTTGGCGTATTTTTTAATGATTGTTTCGCCGTCGTGTTTCGCCATGCCCGCCTCCTCGCGATGATGGTATTTTCTTGTTTTTTGGTGTTATTGCTCTTCCCGCCGCAAAGTGTATGCGCAAAACGAGCCCTCTGACAAATGTTTTGTGCATCGCAACAGTTTGTTTTTTGCGCAGCAATTTTCCGCAAGATTTCGGCGTGATTTAGCAACATCTTTTAAAGCAACTTTCGCCATTTGACTTGTATTGAAAGCTTTGCCAGTCTCCGCCCGCAAGTGAGGAGAAAACTGATGACCCTGCCTTCAATCGTGATTGCCAGCGCCGCGCGCACAGCCGTCGGCTCTTTCAATGGCCACTTCGCCAATACGCCAGCCCATGAGCTCGGGGCGACCGTCATCAGCGCCGTGCTGGAGCGCGCCGGTGTCGCGGCAAACGAAATCGATGAAGTCATTCTCGGTCAGGTCCTGACGGCGGGCGAGGGGCAGAACCCGGCGCGGCAGGCTGCCATGAAGGCCGGCATTCCACAGGAAGCGACCGCCTTCGGCCTCAATCAGCTTTGCGGCTCCGGCCTGCGCGCCGTGGCCCTCGGCATGCAGCAGATCGCGACCGGCGACGCGAACATCGTCATTGCCGGCGGGCAGGAATCCATGTCCATGGCGCCTCACTGCGCTCATTTGCGCGGCGGCGTGAAGATGGGCGATTTCAAGATGATCGACACCATGCTGAAAGATGGTCTTACCGACGCCTTTTATGGCTATCACATGGGCATCACCGCTGAAAACATCGCCCGCCAATGGCAGCTTTCCCGCGACGAGCAGGACCAATTCGCCGTCGCATCGCAAAACAAGGCCGAAGCCGCGCAAAGCGCCGGCCGTTTTGCAGATGAGATCGTGGCTTTCACGGTGAAGGGCCGTAAGGCCGATATCGTCATTGATACAGATGAGCATATCCGCGCCGGGGCTTCGCTGGAAACCATGGCCAAGCTGCGCCCCGCCTTCGACAAGGAAGGGACGGTCACGGCCGGCAACGCCTCCGGTCTGAACGATGGCGCCGCCGCTACGCTTTTGATGTCGGAACAGGAAGCAGGAAAGCGCGGTATCAGGCCGCTCGCCCGTATCGCCTCCTGGGCGACGGCGGGTGTCGATCCGCAGATCATGGGCACCGGCCCCATCCCCGCCTCCCGCAAGGCGCTGGCCAAGGCCGGCTGGTCGATCAGCGATATTGGCCTTGTGGAAGCCAACGAAGCCTTTGCGGCCCAGTCCTGCGCCGTGGTGCGCGAACTTGGCCTTGATCCTGCGATCGTCAACGTCAATGGCGGGGCGATTGCCATCGGTCATCCGATCGGCGCCTCCGGCGCGCGCGTCCTCAACACCCTGATTTTCGAAATGCGCCGCCGTAACGTGTCGAAGGGTCTCGCAACGCTCTGCATCGGCGGCGGCATGGGTGTCGCCATGTGCATCGAAGCACTCTGAAACTGCCGCACGACTTGGCAAAAAGCAATTCCGGTTCAGCGCGCAATAGGGTAGAAGCGGCCTCCCATTGGCCGCATTTCTGTGGCCGGTGAGCACGACGAACAAGTTCTGCAAGATATGGAAGCATCCTCGCATATGCAGGCGCTTCAGTGACAGGTCATGGAGGCCGATATGAGCCGGGTTGCGTTGATTTCCGGCGGGACGAGCGGCATAGGCGCCGCAATCGCCCGCGCCCTGCAGGCGGCCGGCTACCGGGTGGCCGTCAATTACGCCTTCACGACGGACAGGGCGGAAGCATTCCAGAAAGAAACCGGCATCCCCGCTTTTCAGTGGGACGTGCGCGACTATGACGCCTGCGTCAATGGCATAGCCAGAGTGGAAGAGACCTTCGGTCCCGTCGAGGTGCTCGTCAACAATGCCGGCATCACCCGCGATGCGATGTTCCATAAAATGTCGCCGCAGCAATGGCGCGAGGTTATCGATACCAACCTCACCGGCGTGTTCAACATGACCCACCCCGTATGGCCGGGCATGCGCGACCGCGGCTTCGGCCGCATCGTCAACATCTCCTCCATCAATGGCCAGAAAGGTCAGGCGGGACAGGCCAATTATTCCGCCTCCAAAGCGGGCGACATCGGCTTCACCAAGGCGCTCGCCCAGGAAGGCGCCAGCCGCAATATCACCGTCAACGCCATCTGCCCCGGCTATATCGGCACGGAGATGGTGAGAGCGATACCGGAGAAGGTTCTGGCGGAACGGATCGTGCCGCAAATTCCCGTTGGACGGCTGGGTGAGCCGGAAGAAATCGCGCGCTGCGTTCTGTTTCTGGTTTCCGACGAGGCGGGTTTCATCACCGGTTCGACCATGACGGCCAATGGCGGACAATATTTCTCCTGAGGCCGTCGATCCTGACTTCCCGGCGGCCTGAACCAGTAAACTTTCCGTGATCTCAGCTTCGAGAATTTTGCCGCGCACAAAAACTTGAAGATGAAATACTGGAATGACACGCAGCCTAAACTAATGAAAATACGATAGTTTTTGTATAGTTTAGAATGAGTCTAGAAAATCCTCGGCGACTCATTAAGAGGTTTTTCTTGACATTTGCTGTCCTGTTTTGGTTTAAGAACGAAAACAACGTGTTGCGTCATACAGGCAGTCCATCATGCTGGTTTGCAGCTGCAATTACATCACCGATCACGATATCCGGGACGTCATCAACGAGCTCCTCGACGAGGACTGTTGGCAGCTCATCGTTCCTGCAAAAGTGTATCACGCCATGGAAAAACGTGGCCGCTGCTGCGGCTGTTTCCCCACCGTTGTCGACCTGATCATCAAAACCACTGAAGAATATCATGCCCGTCGCCACTCGACTGAGGCCGATGTTTTTGATTTTATGTCCCGCCTGAAGCAATTCCATGAAGAGAACAGGAGAGCGGACATTGAAAGGCGACAAAAAAGTCATCGAGCGGCTTAACGAGGCCCTTTTTCTCGAACTCGGTGCGGTAAACCAGTACTGGCTTCACTATCGTTTGCTGGAAGACTGGGGCTACACGAAGCTCGCCAAAAAGGAACGTGCTGAATCCATTGAGGAAATGCAGCACGCCGACAAGCTGGTCGCACGCATCATCTTCCTTGAAGGCCATCCCAACCTTCAGACGGTTTCGCCCCTGCGCATCGGCCAGAACGTCAAGGAAGTTCTGGAATCCGACCTTGCCGGCGAATATGACGCCCGCACCTCCTATAAGAAATCGCGTGATATCTGTTATGAGGCCGGAGACTACGTCTCCATGAAGCTTTTCGAAGAACTGCTGATCGACGAGGAAGGCCATATCGACTTTCTCGAAACCCAGCTCGAACTGCTCGGCAAGATCGGCGAGGAAAAATACGGCCAGCTCAACGCCGATTCCGCCAACGAAGCGGAATAAGCACTGGCGACAGGACAGAAAAGGCGGCCGAGGCCGCCTTTTTTATTTGCCGGAAAGGTGCTGGAACTCCGCCACGACCTGCTCGTATACCGCACGCTTGAACGGCACGATGAGCTCCGGCAGGCTTTCCATCGGCTTCCAGTCCCACGCGTCGAATTCGGCCGTGTGCCCGGTCGGCGGCGGATCGATCTGGATCTCGCTTTCGTCGCCTTCGAAACGAAAAGCAAACCAGCGCTGCGCCTGCCCGCGATATTTGCCCCTGAGGCCGATACCGATCAGTTCGGGTGGCAGGTCATAGTGAATCCAGTCGCTCGCCTCCGCAAGCAGGCTCACCGTTTTCATGCCTGTTTCTTCGTAGAGTTCGCGAATGGCGGCCGTCAAAGGCCGTTCGCCGTCATCGATGCCGCCCTGCGGCATCTGCCACAGATGCGGTGAGCCATCATATTCGGAATTGCCTTCCTTGATGCGCCTGCCGGCCCAGACAAGGCCCTCGGCATTCAACACCATAATTCCCGCACAGGGACGATAAGGCAAATCTTCTGCTTTGATTGTCATGGGAAACCCGCACTGTCTGAGCGCCAGAAATGGCCGCACGCAAGGTTTACTGCCCTGCCTGCCCGGAAACAAGCGCAGAAACACCGACAATCTCGATGCCGCGCCCGCTAGCCTCGCGCGACCATTTGGAGATCGCGGCAACGCTTTCATCGAAAGCCGAAGCAACGCCGATCGCCTGGCCGTTACGCCGTGCAATTCGCTCCAGTTCGTCCAGCTTGCGCAGAATGGCAGCTTCGGTGACTTCGCCGTCGAGCAGAATATCGGCAAAACCCTGCGGGGCGGAAATCGCCTTGGCAATGCCGCCGCTCAGCGATTGCGCCGAAGAGCCGTCATCCAGAAACAGCAGGCCACGCTTGCCGATGTCGCGCATTACCGGCTCCAGCGCCGCCTGCTCAGCAAGGAAACGCCCGCCGAGATAATTCATGATACCGGTGTAATTGGTGATCTTCGCCATGGAGCGATGCAGCCGGTCGATGTTGACCTTGGCGGGATCACCCGCCAGCAGGGTGTAAGGGCCGGGATTGGTGCCGGGGTAACCGAAAGGCTCAAGCGGTATCTGCAGAAGGATTTCATGTCCCTGACGGCGCGCCTCCTGCATCCAGCGCTGCAGGCTGTTGCCGCTGGCGGCAAAACCGAGCGTCACCTCCGGCGGCAGCTCCCGGATCGCTTTTTGCGATCCCGTCTGGCTAAGACCCAGCCCGCCGACCACGATCGCCACCCGGGTGCCGCGTGCACCAGACCAGGGCCGCGCATATTGCTCCATCGGCCGCAAACCGTCCGCACCGACAACCGGCAATCTGCCAAACGCGGTTTCTTCCAGCAGTTCCTCATTGGGTCGCGTCGCCATGCGCGGATCCTGACCATAGGTCTGGCCACTCATCAAAACAGGCCCGTCGCCCTCGCGCGGGCGGGGAGAGTACACCGATACGACATTGCCATCCGGCATCGTCTCGCGATTGACATTGGCGCCGGAGCGACCGCTTTGCGGCTGCAGAGCGGCAGCGTCAGCGGGTGCCGTTGCCTCGGCCGCTAGGGCTTCAGGTGTCTTTTCGGCAAGCTGAGGCTGTGCATCCGGCCCGCTCGCCGTCTTCTGCAAATTGCCGGGCGAAAGCGCCGTATAGACGGACAGGCCGCCGATTGAGAAAACCGCAAGCACCGACAGAGCCATAATGACGGAAAAGCGCCGGTTGATACCGGCGCTTTTTTTCTGACGACCCAGAAGCGGTTTTCGCAGGTCCGAAGGCAATGAACGATCCGTCCAAACGGTTGGGCAATAGATGGAATGCGCCGGCTGACCGGCGCAAGATCTTACTGCTTGTTGACCACAGCCTTTTCCGGGTTCGGCGGGAAAGACGGATCCGTCTTTGTGCCGCGCAACAGGTCCAGCGCATAGTTGAGCTGGATGTCATCCTTGGCTTCCGGCGGAACATAAGCGGAGGAACCCGAACCTTCGTCGGTTTCGCTCTGGCCCTTGATATGGCCGGTCAGGCTGGATTCGCCCTCGGTCGTGACGCGACCTTGCAGTTCCGGCGGCAAAGGCTGTTCGACCTTGATGTCAGGCGTAATGCCCGTACCCTGGATCGATTTACCCGACGGCGTGTAATAGAGCGCCGTGGTCAGGCGCAGCGCGCCCGCCTCGCCGAGCGGAATGATCGTCTGGACCGAACCCTTACCGAAGGAACGCGTGCCGACCACGGTCGCACGGCGCAGATCCTGCAGGGCGCCGGCAACGATTTCCGAGGCCGAAGCCGAACCGCCGTTGACGAGCACGATTACCGGCTTGCCATCGGTCAGATCGCCAGCCGTCGCGTTGAAGCGGCGGGTCTCGTCGGGGTTACGGCCACGGGTCGAAACGACCTCACCGCGCTCGAGGAAGGCGTCGGAGACATTGATCGCCTGATCGAGCAGACCACCCGGGTTGAGGCGCAGATCGAGCACATAGCCCTTCAGCTTGTCGGCCGGCACATCCGCCTTGATCTTCTTGATCGCCTTTTCGAGATCGTCATAGGTCTTCTCGGTAAAGGAGATGACGCGCAGATAACCGACATTGTCGCCCTCGACGCGGGACTTGACGGCCCGCACGGCAATGACATCGCGCATGACGGTGAATTCGAGCGGCTTGTCGGCGCCCTGGCGGATGATCGTCAGCTTGATCGGCGTTTTCACCGCGCCGCGCATCTTTTCGACCGCCTGTTCCAGCTTGAGGCCACGAACCGGCGTACCGTCGATTTCCGAAATGAAGTCGCCGGCGAGAATGCCTGCGCGGGAAGCCGGTGTGTCGTCGATCGGCGTAATGACCTTGACGAGCTCGTTCTCCATGGTCACTTCGATGCCGAGACCGCCGAATTCACCCTTTGTCTGGGTGCGCATGTCGTTGGCATCCTTGGCATTCATGAAGCTCGAATGCGGATCGAGCGAGCTCAGCATGCCGTTGATGGCGTTTTCCACCAGCTTCTCGTCATCCGGCGGCGTCACATATTGTGCGCGCACGCGCTCGAACACGTCGCCAAAGATCGACAATTCCTTATAGGTCGAAGGCCCGGCCGCCTGTGCCGGCATGCTCGCCGAATAAATCACGCTCATCGCCGTGGCGCCCATAAGCCCACCGATAAGGAGAAGCGAAACCTTACGAATCATTGTGCGCCCTTCCGGTATTTTTTGCGGTCCACCACGGTTGAGAATCAACCGGTACACCATCTTTCCTGAACTCAATGTAGAGCGTTGGCCTGTCGGTTTCCAGCGCCAATGCTGCTGCACTCGCTACTCTTTTTGCACCCATGGAGGCGATGGGCTCTCCGGAGAACACGAACATTCCCTGCCGCGTCCTCACATTGTCCATGCCCGTCATCACCACATGATATCCATCACCCGTATTGAGGATGATCATCCGGCCATAACTGCGAAAATCTCCGGCAAACACCACGAAGCCGTCTGCAGGCGCCGTCACGATGGCTTCCGGTCCGCTCGCGACGACAATTCCCTTGGAAAAGTGGCCCGTTCCGTCCGCATCGCCGAAGCGCCGCAGCACCTCGCCGGTAACCGGCAACTCCAGCTTTCCCTTCAAACTCGCGAAGGGATATGCGGGCGCAATACGGTTTTTATCGGGCATTCCAGCCTCGGCCGCGGCCCGCTCCTTTTCGCGTTCCGCCTCCGAAAGACGAGCCAGGCGCTGCTCTTCCGCCCGCGCCTTTTCCATCGCCTCCCGCACCGAGGTAATCTCGCCTTCGAGCGAACTGACCAGCCCCTCGAGGCTCGTCGCCTTGCTTGCAAGCTCCTCAGATCGCTTGCGTTCCGCCTCCAGCTCCGCCGTCGTCTGGGTATTCTTGCGATCGTTTTCGGCAATCAGCAGGTCGAGGCGTTTTTCCTCTTCCAGACTTGCCGTCATCATACCCGTAAGATCGTCCTTTTCGCGAGCGATTGCCTGCCTCAGATCGGTCAATTCTTTGAGAGCGGCGACCAGCTTGTCGGTTTCACCGCGAATGCCGGGCACGACGGCGCCGAGAAGAATGGCGCTTCGCACGGACGCCAGCGCATCCTCCGGCGAGACGAGAAGGGCGGGGGGCGGGTTTCGGCCCATGCGCTGCAACGCCGCCAGAACCTCCGCCAGCACGCCGCGTCTTTCCCGCAGCGACGCCTTGACGCCATCCTCGCGCACGGAAAGCTTGGCCAGGCGATCCTCACCGTCGCTGATCTTGGTTTCCAGCGCCTTGCGCCGGGCAGCCGATGCGATCAGCTCTTCCCGGATGCGTGCGCTGTCCTGATTGAGGGAGGCGATGCTTTCCTCAAGCTTCCTTGTCTTGTCTTCCGAAAGACCGATGCTGTCGACCAGTTCCTCCAGATCCTGCCGGTTCTGGTCGCGGCGCTTCTCCAGCGTTTGCAAGGCATCCGGCGACGAATCATCGCCTGCAGCGGGAACGGCGCCCGCATCGTCGCGCGAATAGGTCGGACCGATCCCCATGACGAAAGCAGCAATAACCGCGCCCGCAAGGGCAGCGTGCCGTTTTCGTTGAGGCCTGTTGTCCATGTGAACTTTCTTTGATGCCGAAGCAGAAGCACCGATATTAGGGATTTTGCTGCGATCTTCCAAGAGGCCCTGGAAAGGCCGCCGCCAAAGCCGTGCGCTGTCAGCGGTGTCGCGAAGCTTCATGTTGAAATTGAGACAATTCTCCGAATCGAAACCCGATCAAACGCGATGATAGGGATGACCGGAGAGGATCGTGACGGCACGGTAAAGCTGCTCGGCGATCAGGATACGAACGATCTGATGCGGCCATGTCAGCTTGCCGAGATTGAGAACGGCCGTCGCCTTGTCGTAAAGCGCGGGATCGAGCCCATCGGCTCCGCCTATGGCGATCACGAGGTCTCGCTTGCCGCTATCGCGCAAATCGCCAAAGAATGAAGCAAAGGCAGGACTGTCCAGCGCCTTTCCGCGCTCGTCCAGCAGGACGAGGGCTGCTCCGTCAACCAGATGTTTTTCCAGCATCGCGGCTTCTTCGCGCTTGCGGGTCTCCGCATTGGAAGCGCGGCTTTCGGCAACCTCGATCACCCGCGAAAACTCCAGCCCGATCGCCGGGCCGGTCTTTGCCAGGCGCTCGATATAACGGGCCGCAAGATCCTTTTCGGGGCCGGATTTCAGCCGTCCCACCGCAAAAATTGAAATCCGCATCGCAAACCTGCATTCGTCGTGACCCAACAGGGTCACGCTCTTAACAGCATAGCCTGCGGATTCCTATGCGGCCGGTCTGATTTCCAGCCAGAGGCACCGTTTCCGAAGTCAGATATGATCTTCGGCAAAAGCGATGCACTCGCTCAAAGGCTCACCGCATCAATGCAGCGTCTCTTCCGGCATGTCCGGCGTCGCCCACATTTTTTCAATGTTGTAGAAGGCGCGGATTTCCGGGCGGAACACGTGAACGATGATGTCGCCGGTATCGATCAGCACCCAGTCTCCGGTCTCGAGACCTTCGACGCGGGCGTTTCCGAACCCTTCATCCTTCATGTCCTTGAGAAGATGCTCGCAAATCGCCGAAACATGCCTGTTCGACCGCCCGGAGACCACGACCATGTAGTCTGCAAGCGCCGATTTTCCGGCAATGTTGAGAGAGACGATATCTTCAGCCTTGGAGTCCTCGAGGCTCGCGAGGACGGTTTCGAGGGCATGGCCGGCGGCATCGGCGCCACTGTCCTGGCCCTTCGGGATAGCAACAAATGCTCTTCCCTTGGCGTGTACTGTTGTCAGAGGTTTTCCTTTCCAAGAATGACAAAACAGGTACTGGCGACGCGATTCTCTGCGTCACACAATGAAGGTGGCATCAAAGCATTAACTTTTCAAGATATGGACCCTTCGACACCCGGCACATACATCATTTGTGATCGAAGACGTCATTTACGACCGTTGCGCAGCGCCGTGGAGCTGAGCGTGGAGCGCGGACCGTGAATGAAAACCCAGGCAGGGGCCGCTTTTTTCCACAAAACGCCGGCATCGTCCTCATCCACCCGTGCATGGCTGAAGGCCTGCGCCATGGTGGAGGAGAGATAAGAGAGCGTGGAGCCTGGCCGATCGATCACGGCAATCGGGAATGTCTCGGCGATCCGCCGCCATTTCTGCCAGCGATGGAAGCTTTTCAGATTGTCCGCTCCCATGATCCAGATGAAACGGACATGCGGATTTTTCGCCTTCACCTTGGCGAGCGTATTGGCCGTATAGCTCATCCCCAGTGATTTTTCGAAGGCCGTCACCTTGATGCGCGGATCGTGGACCAGCTTTTCGCAGGCGGCGATGCGATCTTCCAGAGACGCCAGCTCGGAACGGCTTTTCAGGGGGTTGCCCGGTGTGACGATCCACCAGAGCTGGTCGAGACCAAGCCTGCGTAGCGCAATCTCGGCCACAAGCGCGTGACCCGCATGCGGTGGATTAAAAGAACCACCGAACAGGCCAACGACCATGCCGCGCTCCACATGCGGCATGGTGAGATAACGTCTGTCGAGGCGCTTGTCAGCCGGCAAATATCAGGTCCGTATCTGGCCGGTGCCGTGCACCCGGTATTTGAACGAGGTAAGCTGCTCGACGCCAACCGGGCCCCGCGCATGCATCTTGCCCGTGGCAATGCCGATTTCAGCACCCATGCCGAATTCGCCGCCGTCCGCGAACTGCGTCGAAGCATTGTGCAGCAGAATGGCCGAATCGAGTTCGTTGAAGAAACGCGCGACCACATCGGGATCCTCGGCGATCAACGCCTCGGTGTGGTTGGACGAATAGGTGCCGATATGTTCGATCGCGCCCGAAATACCCTCCACCACGGCGACGGAAATGATCGCATCGAGATATTCGGTGCGCCAGTCCTCTTCCGTCGCCGGCGTGAGACCCGCCACCACGTCGCGAACGGCCTGCGAACCGCGCACTTCGCAGCCGGCTTCGATCAAGGCCTTGACGAGCGGCGCAAGATGGGTGGAAACGGCAGCGGCATCCACCAGCAACGTTTCGGCCGCCCCACAAATACCGGTGCGGCGCATCTTGGCATTGACGACGATACGTTTCGCCATGTCGAGATCGGCCGATTTGTCGATATAGACATGACAAATGCCTTCCAGATGCGCGAAGACCGGCACACGGGCTTCCGACTGCACGCGCGCCACGAGGCTTTTGCCGCCGCGCGGCACGATAACGTCAACCGTGCCGTTCAATCCACTCAGAAGCGCGCCGACAGCGGCGCGATCGGTCACCGGCACCAGCTGAATGGCATGCTCGGGAAGACCGGCGATCTTCAGGCCTTCCACGAGGCAGGCATGGATAGCACGCGATGAATGTTGCGAATCCGAGCCGCCGCGCAGGATGACGGCATTGCCCGCCTTGAGGCACAAAGCGCCGGCATCCGCCGTCACATTCGGGCGGCTTTCGTAGATCACGCCGATGACGCCGAGCGGCGTGCGCACGCGCTCGATCTTCAGCCCATTCGGACGATCCCAGGCGGCGATGACTTCGCCGACCGGATCGGGCAGCGCCGCAACCGAACGGATGCCTTCAGCAATGCCGGCGATCCTTGCATCGTTGAGGGTCAATCTGTCCACGAAGGAAGCGGCAAGACCTGCGCTTTCCGCCGCAGCCAGATCTTTCCTGTTGGCGGCAAGGATCGCATCCCTGGATGCCTCGATGGCGGAGGCCATAGCAAGCAGCGCGCGGTTCTTCTGGTCTGTACCGGCGATGGACAACGGTCGCGAAGCAGCTTTCGCCTGAGCGCCGATGGTGATCATCAGCGCGTCAATATCATGGCTCTGCTTCACGGCCTGTTCAGGCATGGACCTCATCCTTCTTTGCATTTTTAACTTTGACGGCAGCGCCCGTCATCACCAGATCGTCACGATGAATCATGGCCGCCCGCCCGACATAACCGAGGATCGCCTCGATCTCGTGGGACTTGTGACCGATGATAAGACGCGCCTCTTCAGCATCGTAGCCCGCAAGACCACGAGCGACTTCACGGCCTTCCGCACCGATAATGGCGATTGCATCACCACGGCCGAAATTGCCCTTCACCAGTCGCACGCCCGCCGGAAGCAGGCTTTTTCCGGCATAGAGAGCCTTTTCCGCACCGGCATCCACATGGATTTCGCCGGCCGGCTGCAATTGCCCGGCAATCCAGGTCTTGCGCGCCGTCACCGGCGTGCCCGAAGGCGCAAACCATGAGGAGCGCGCGCCGTTTTCGATAGCCTTCAAGGGATTAAGCGTCTTGCCGGAGGCGATGATCATGCCGCAGCCGGCAGCGGTCGCGATCTTGCCCGCATCGATCTTGGTGCGCATGCCGCCGCGTGAAAGCTCGGATGCCGCACCGCCTGCCATGGCCTCGATTTCGGGCGTAATATCGGCGATCGTCTCAAGGAATTTCGCGTCGGGATCGAGATGCGGCGGAGCCGTGTAAAGCCCGTCAATATCCGAAAGCAGCACCAGAAGATCGGCGCCCGTCATGGTCGCCACACGCGCCGCCAGACGGTCATTGTCGCCATAACGGATCTCGGTGGTCGCCACGGTATCGTTTTCATTGATGATCGGGATAGCGCCGATCTTCAGCAACTGGTTGATGGTGGCACGCGCATTGAGATAACGGCGACGCTCTTCGGTATCGGAGAGCGTCAGAAGAATCTGGCCGGCGACGATCTCATGCCGCGACAGGCTTTCCGACCATGCCCGCGCCAGCGCGATCTGGCCGACAGCCGCCGCCGCCTGGCTTTCCTCCAGCTTCAATGCACCGGAAGGCAGGCCAAGCACGGTGCGGCCAAGCGCAATAGCGCCCGAAGACACCACCTGCACATCCGCGCCATTTTTCTTCAGCGCGGCAATATCCTCACAGATGGCGTCGAGCCAGTCTTTCTTGAGACCGGTCTTCCGGTCCACCAGAAGCGCCGACCCGATCTTGATGACGATCCGGTGATGGCTCGCCAGCGGCTTGCGCGTCAGGCTCATAGACGGTCGTCCTCTTCCTCGGCCTCGCTGTCCTCATGCGGCATCGACCGGTCGGGCAGGGCGGTTTCGCCGCCATTGCTCGCCGAGACGATGACATCGCGAAGGGCGCGCAGCGCTTCCGTCATGCCGATATGGGCGGCAGCGGAGAGAAGTAGCGGGGGACGGCCGCAGGCCTTCTCCAGTTCCTTGGCCTTCTTTTTCAGCTCTTTTTCATCAAGCACGTCGATCTGCGACAGCGCCACGATTTCCGGCTTGTCGGTCAGCCCGCCGCCATAGGCGTCCAGCTCGGCCTTGACCGTCTTATAGGCCTTGCCGACCTTCTCCTCCTGCGCGGAAACGAGATGCAGAAGCACGCGGGTACGCTCCACATGGCCGAGGAAACGGTCACCGATGCCCACACCCTCATGCGCGCCTTCGATTAGGCCCGGAATATCGGCCAGCACGAATTCACGGCCATCGATGGTCGCGACGCCCAGGTTCGGATGAAGTGTGGTGAAGGGATAGTTGGCGATCTTCGGCCGCGCACGGGTGACCGTCGCAAGGAACGTGGATTTACCCGCATTGGGCAGACCGACGAGACCGGCATCGGCGATCAGTTTCAGGCGAAGCCAGACCGTCTTTTCCTCGCCTGCGAGGCCCGGATTGGCATGGGTGGGAGCCTGATTGGTGGACGACTTGAAATAGGCATTGCCGAAACCGCCATTGCCGCCGGCGGCAAGACGAAAGCGCTGGCCTTCTTTTGTCAGATCGACGATCAGCGTCTCATTGTCTTCCTCGAAGATCTGCGTACCGACGGGCACCTTCAGCACCACATCCGAACCCTTGGCGCCGGTGCGGGTCTTGCCCATGCCGTGCTGTCCAATCGAGGCCTTGAAATGCTGCTGGAAGCGGAAATCGATCAGCGTGTTGAGGCCGTTGACCACCTCAACCCAGACATCGCCGCCGCGTCCGCCATCGCCACCGTCAGGACCGCCGAATTCGATGAATTTTTCGCGCCGGAAGGAAACGGCGCCCGCGCCGCCGTCGCCGGACTTGATATAGACTTTTGCTTCATCGAGAAATTTCATCGGACTGCCGTTCTGTCGGTTTGCGGACGCAACAATCTTGCCGTTGCGTCGAACAAAAATATCGTCGTTTCGAATACAAGCGCTTCTTCACGAGGTCAAAGACTATCGTGCGGGAAGCCCATGCGCGAGACAAGGCCGGTTTGGATCAAACCGGCCTTGCAATGCTCCTCAAGTACGATGCGGCTGAATGAAATCCTCAGCCTTAATCATCGTACCGATATGCGCCACCATGGCGGCGCGCGCCGTGGCGTAGACCTGATGGCAACCGGTCACACGGAAGCCGAGTTTTTCCTGCACGCGCAGCGAAGCGGGGTTATCCGCAAATACGCCGGAGTGAAGGGTCACCCCCGGCATGCGGCGGAAGAACCGCTCTACCACGGCGGCCACCGCCTCGGTCATGTAACCCTTGCCCCAGTAGAAGCGGTTCAGCCAATAGCCGAGATGCCACTCGCCGTGCCGCAATTCCACTGAGACGACACCGATCAGGGTATCGTCGCCGCTGGTAATGGCGAAATCCCAGTCGGGCAGGGTGCCAGAAGTGCGCAAGACCAGCCATTCTAGCGCATCCTGCCTGTGGTAGGGCGCGGGAACGCGGGCCAGCATTCTGGTCACAGCGAAATCGCCAAGCGATTCCGCAATGCTGCCGGCATCGGAAAGCCGCTGCGGCCGCAGCACCAGACGCTTTGTCTCGATGACAGGGCAGGGGCCGGGCGGCGCCACGGCAGTGGCGGCGCGGCGACGGGTAAGCTCTATCGTGCTCATCCCATGTCCCCCCAGCTCTTCAGCGAAACCCAGGTCTTGCGGTCCAGCCTGTACCATTCGACCGGCACCATGCCGCCAAGCGCCAGCGAACCGACCATGCCGGAGCCCTGGAACTGGAAACCGCATTTCTGGATGACGCGGCGCGACGCGATGTTGGTGACCCGGCAACGGGCATCGATCTGGTCGATTTCACGCGTGCGGAAGGCCATGTCGATCAGCGCATGCGCTGCTTCCGTCATGTAACCCCGGTTCCAGTAGGGTTCCCCCAGCCAGTAACCGATTTCCAGCGTCTTTTCATCTTCCTGGGGTTCGAGCGCGCAGCAGCCCAGAAACTCGCCATTGTCCATGCGGGTAATCGCATAGACGCACTTGCCAATCTCGCCAGCTTTGGAGCGTCGCACAAAATCCGCGGCGTCTTTGGCCGTGTAAGGGTGCGGCATACGCGACACCATGGTCGCGATATTGGCATTGTTGGCAAGATGGGCAAGGGCGTCGATGTCTTCTTCGTGAGGCTTGCGCAAAACCAGCCTCTGCGACAGTAAAACGGGGCAATCGCTCCTCGACCGATCGGGCCTCGGCCGTTCCTCGGGTGACCGTGATTGGTCAACCCTCAACAATTCAGCTTGCATGGTTCAGTCCCTCCTTGGGGTTAAAGAAAAAGGGGAGTTGGGTGGTGCCCCATCTCCCCTGTTTTCTTGACTGAACCTGATACGTCTCAGCCGGGTCGATGGGACACCGGCTGCATATGACGCTTACCGGCTTATTCTGCGGCTTCCGCTTTCGGTGCCACGGATACGAATACGCGGCCGTTGGCCTTCGTACGGAAGTTCACGTTACCTGCGGTCAGTGCGAAAATCGTGTGGTCCTTGCCGATGCCAACATTGGCGCCCGGATGCCACTGCGTGCCGCGCTGACGCAGAATAATGTTGCCTGGAATGACAGCTTCGCCGCCGAACTTCTTTACGCCAAGGCGCTTGGATTCGGAATCGCGACCGTTACGCGAGGAACCGCCAGCTTTTTTGTGTGCCATTGGAGTTCTCCTTTAAACCTTGTTTCCCGTGTCGCGCCGATCAGGCAGCAACGATGTCCGTGATGCGGACGACAGTGTGATGCTGACGATGGCCGCGCGAACGCTTGGAGTTCTGACGACGACGCTTCTTGAAGGCGATGACCTTCTTGCCGCGATTGTGCTCGACAACTTCAGCCTTGACGATGGCGCCCTTGACAAAGGGTGCACCGAACTTGGCGTCGGCGCCTTCGCCAACAACGAGAACTTCGGTGAATTCTACAGTTGCGCCTGCCTCTGCTTCCAGCTTTTCGATGGTCAGCACGGCGTCGGCCGCTACGCGGTACTGCTTACCGCCGGTCTTGATGACTGCGAACATTTTTTATCCTTTCATGTTCGTTCCGGCTCTGCCCGCAAATGCAAGCTGGCCGTCTTTTTATCAGTCGGAGTAGCGGAAATCCGTCAGGACTGAATGCCCCTTTGAATGTCTGCCGGTGAAGCCGCCTTTTTGAAGGGCGGAATAAACAGAAGGCGCACTACGCCATCAATTTGGGTGCCGATTACGCGAGACGCCCGTTTATGTCAAGATGACGACGGCTTGAAAAGTAACTGTAACGCCAAGAATTTCATGCTTTTTCGGCAGGTGAAGCAGTCGGGTCTCGAAATTTGCGCAGCAAGTGTTTATATGGGCCTTCCAACAAGGAGCAGAAATGGCCCGCATAGACCAGACCGACGATTGGCGGGACCGCCATGCGCCGACACTTTCCGCCTTCGAGTCGCTTGCGATCGAGGCATATGGCCACCTGCCAGAAGAATTCCGCGCCTTAACGAAGGATCTCATCATCGAGATCGCCGATTTTCCGACCGATGACGTGTTCGAAGACATGGCGCTCGAAACACCCTTCGATCTTCTCGGACTGTTCGAAGGACGCGGCATCTCTGAACGTTTCACCATGGAAACGGGCGAGATGGTGAACCGCATCACGCTTTATCGCCGTCCCATTCTCGACTACTGGGCCGAGAACGAGGAAACGTTGGGCGATATCATCACCCATGTCCTCATCCACGAAATCGGCCACCATTTCGGCCTGTCGGACGACGACATGGAGCGGATAGAGGAAAGCGCAGACGAGGCCGCCGCCGAACGTTAAAAGACCGACACCGAAAAACTACGGTGCCGGCCCTCAAGCCACTAGTGGTCGCGTCTCATTGAAAGTGCAATCGTCTCGCTGCCCACAAGACGTTTGCGCTTAATCACTTCGTTAACCCGTCCCGGGTTTACACCGTAAGAAGCTGCAATGTGGTGCTGAAACTCACCACCCCAGTACCGCAACCAAATTTCTACCGCGTCTTTTTCGGTCAATTTATAAGACTGTTGATGCATGTGATTGTCCTGTTAGGTTTCAACCTTGGACAAACTTGACAGAAGAGTCTGTGAGCGTATTTTGCTCCGTGTATATGCTGATCCGCAAGCTTTCTAAGGTATTGTGGTTTCGACACGGAGCCGAGGTTGCACCCTCGGCTTTGTCGTGCCAGCTCAGAGACCGCCCCCAAGCTCGTAAACATATGTTGGGACTCGATATTTTGAGTCAAGCTTAGGGCGATAGGCCGTATCTGTTCACTTTATGTACAACGGCAATTTCATCTCAAGACACGATGCGATTTTCAAATTTTATCTTTTAAAAACATGAACTTAATGTATTTTCGTCAATTTTGTACAAGGGCTGTGAATAATACGCCGTAATATTCGTTTTGACTCAGTAACAAACAAGAAAATCGAGAGAATCAGATCGACGGACCCGAATCACTCGATTTTCTACTTAAGATCACTGCTCGCCGAGCTTCATGTCCGGATGGTATTCCTTGCCCTCGACCACCTTGGTCACGGCCTGGCCGCAATGCATGACGCCGCTTGCGGCATTGAAGGCATAGCTTGGCGAACCCGCGAGTTCCCATCCCTTGTTCAGCGCCTCGGTGACCCGGTGACAGAATTTCGCGTCGTCCGGACCGGTTATGAAACGATAGACCTTCACGTCTTCTTTGCCTCTCTTTGTGCGATGATATCGGCCATGGCGACCAGCCTTTCGGCCTGCCCCACATGCAGCCGTTCGATCATCCGCCCGTTCATGTTGATGACGTTCAATTCCACAGATTCGGGTTTTGCGAAAGCGGCAATGATCTCGCGGGCTTCCGCAACCGCTGCCTCGTCCGGGGCGAAGTGCCGGTTGGCCGGCTCGATCTGTGCCGGGTGGATCAGCATCTTGCCGTCGAACCCCATGGCGCGACCCTGCTCACATTCGGCTTCGAAAGCGGCGATATCGCGGAAATCGTTCGAGACGCTGTCGATGACATCCAGACCATACGCACGGGCGGCAAGCACCACCTGCATCATCCAGGATACGAGATAAGTGCGTCCGGGAAGGGCCGGCACCCGCGTTGCCTTACGCAGGTCGTTGAGCCCGATGACAAAAGCCGAAAGCCGCGCTTCCGGCGTATGGGCCGCGTCAGCAATCGAGGCGGCATTCAGGACACCAAGCGGCGTTTCGATCATCGCCCAGATTTTCAGGTGATCCGACACATCCGCCTCGGCCAGAAGATCGGCCACATCGTGAATATCGGCCGGCTGCTCCACCTTCGGCAAAAGAATTGCATCCGGCCGGCAGGAAAGCACAAGCTCCAAATCCGCCTTCCCGTCGGGCGTGGAAAGCGGGTTGATGCGGATAATGGTCTCGCCCGCTGCAAAAGGCGCTTCCGAAAACAGCTTTTGCAGATTGTCCCGCGCCCCGTCCTTCATCCCGGGTGCGACCGAATCCTCCAGATCGAGGATCACTCCGTCACAATCGAGATCGCGGATTTTTTCCAGTGCCCGGACATTGATGGCCGGCACGGAGAGCAACGAACGACGTGGTCTCACAAGAATATTTTCGGAAAAGTTGACCATGCCGCACTTGTGTCAAGCTTTTGTGACATCTGCAAGCTGACAATCCACTGAATCCTCTTGCAAGCCGGAAGAAGAAGGCCCACATTCGTCTGGATAGAAAGGTTTGGATCATGCAAGGCATACGTTCGTTTTTCATCGCCGCATCCGGCATTGCAATTCTGGCGATAGTCGCCCTTTTCACCGCGTCGCTCACGGTCGCTTTCATCGGCGTGCTCGCGGTTCTCAGTGCTGCCCGCCTGCTTTCCGCGCGTCTGAAGCCGGCCCCCATTCCGGTCAAGCCCCGTAACCAGCGCGATATGCGCGTCTGGAACGACGGCAAGGGCACGATTATCGATCTCTGAGATCGTCTCAAGTCGGCAAAAATGCCAGAGCGCCGCGCGCGGCGTACCGAAGAACGCGGGTTTGCGCTTCTAAAGTGATGAGTTTTGCAGTATTTCCCGGCAGAACACGTCCGGCGGGCTTTAACCAGCCCCGGATTTTGTTGAAGGGAAACACGGGAAGCGACAGATGGAAAAATTCACCAAGCTGACGGGCGTTGCCGCGCCCATGCCGGTGGTCAATATCGACACCGATATGATCATTCCGAAAGACTATCTGAAGACCATCAAGCGCACCGGCCTCGGCAAGGGCCTCTTCGCCGAGTCGCGTTATCTCGAGGATGGTTCGCCCAATCCGGATTTCGTCCTGAACAAGCCCGCCTACCAGAACGCCCAGATTCTTGTCGCCGGTGACAATTTCGGTTGCGGCTCTTCGCGCGAACATGCGCCATGGGCGCTTCTCGATTTCGGCATCCGCTGCGTGATCTCCACCAGCTTCGCCGATATCTTTTATAATAACTGTTTCAAGAACGGCATCCTGCCGATCGTCGTCAGCCCCGAGAACCTCGAAAAGCTGCTGGACGATGCGTCGCGCGGATCGAACGCCGTTCTCTCCATCGATCTGGAAAGTCAGGAAATCAGCGGCCCCGATGGCGGCACGATCACCTTCGAGATCGACGAATTCAAGCGTCACTGCATGCTGAACGGTCTGGACGATATCGGCCTGACGCTCGAACATTCGGGCGCTATCGACACGTTCGAAAAGGCAAACGCCTCGGTCCGCCCCTGGGCCTGACCACATTTCTGCTCTTCAAAAAAGCCGATCCCGTACAAACCGTACCGGATCGGCTTTTGCTTTGCTTGAAAAGCCCTTGAGGCGGAGATAAGAGACCTCCCATCCCGTCCGGCTGCGACACGATTTGCCATGTTCAGGACGGAATGAGTTTGACGCCGCGCTCGCCGCAATCGAAAACCCTTCAGGATGTTTTTCGGCGCGCCGCCCAAGGAGGGTTTATCATGACAGTCCGCTCGCTTTTCCTTCTGCCCGGTGACGGTATCGGCCCCGAAGCCATGGCCGAAGTCCGCAAGCTGATCGATTATATGAACAGCGCGCACAATGCCGGTTTCACCGTCTCGGAAGGTCTGGTCGGCGGCTCTGCCTATGACGCCCATGGCGTGGCGATTTCCGATGCGGATATGGAAAAGGCGCTAGCTGCCGATGCGATCCTGTTCGGCGCCGTTGGCGGCCCGAAATGGGATGGCGTGCCCTACGAGCACCGCCCGGAAGCCGGTCTGCTTCGTCTGCGCAAGGATCTCGAACTTTTCGCCAATCTGCGCCCGGCCATCTGCTATCCGGCACTTGCAGCGGCCTCTTCGCTGAAGCCGGAACTGGTCGAAGGCCTCGATATCCTCATCGTCCGCGAGCTGACGGGCGGCGTTTATTTCGGTGAGCCGAAGCAGATCATCGATCTCGGCAACGGCCAGAAGCGCGGCATCGACACGCAGATCTACGACACTTTCGAAATCGAGCGCATCGCCAGCGTCGCTTTCGAACTGGCCCGCACCCGCGACAACCGCGTCTGCTCGATGGAAAAGCGCAACGTGATGAAATCCGGCGTTCTGTGGAACCAGGTGGTCACCGAAACCCACGCCGCCAAGTTCAGGGATGTTCAGCTGGAACATATGCTGGCGGATGCCGGCGGCATGCAACTGGTGCGCAAGCCCAAGCAG
This sequence comes from Agrobacterium sp. 22-214-1, assembly GCF_053522465.1. Lineage (NCBI taxonomy): Bacteria > Pseudomonadati > Pseudomonadota > Alphaproteobacteria > Hyphomicrobiales > Rhizobiaceae > Agrobacterium > Agrobacterium sp. 22-214-1. The sequence continues at coordinate 276,479 of NZ_JBNWCK010000005.1, forward strand.
TTCGACGTGATCGTCACCGACAACCTCTTCGGCGACATGCTCTCCGACGTCGCCGCCATGTTGACCGGCTCGCTTGGCATGCTGCCCTCCGCTTCGCTCGGCGCGCCTGACGCCAAGACCGGCAAGCGCAAGGCCATGTATGAGCCGGTGCACGGTTCGGCTCCTGACATTGCCGGCAAGGGCATCGCCAACCCCATCGCCATGATCGCGTCCTTCGCCATGTGCCTGCGTTACTCGTTCAACATGGTGGATGAGGCAACAAAGCTCGAAGCAGCGATCGCAAACGTGCTCGACAAAGGCATCCGCACCGCCGACATCATGGCAGAGGGCAGCCGCCAGGTCGGCACCTCCGAAATGGGTGATGCGGTTCTCGCCGAATTCAAGGCGCTTTCGGCGTAACGCCAGACGAAACCGGTTGGGCAGGCGGCGCGTTCGCCTGCCCATCTTCCTTCGGCAGAAGATGCTCATATCTTTTATCAGTCAGCGTCTTCAGAAAGGCGACGATGGCGTCCACACGCTTGTCGTCCAGCGCCGGCGCCGATGTCAGTTCCGCCATGGCGATATTTTCAGGCACTTCCGGCGCATCCCACGTCTTGCCCGTTTCCGGATTGATCTGGCGGCTCGGTTTCTTGCTTTTATATTTCACGTAAAACAGCACTACCGTACGCAAATCCTTGAACACGCCATTGTGCATGTAAGGACCGGTGACGGCGACATTGCGCAGCGTTGGCACCTTGAACTTGCCACGCTGGGCGGCATCGCCAGCAACTTCAGGATTTTGCGCCAGCCCCAGATCGACCGCGCCCGGCTTGGAGCCGTTCACGGCCCGAACCGATGTATTGGCGGGAACGCCGATGTTGAAATATTTGTGGTTGGTGAAGAGGCCGTCTTCCAGGCCCTTGGCGCCACGGATTTCATGGCAGGTATTGCAATTGGTGAATTGCGTCGAGGAGATCAGAACCCGACCCAGCTCTTCCTGATCGGTCAGCTTCTCCTCGCCGCGCAGGAAGCGGTCATATTTGGAATCGAAGGTGGAGAACTCACCCGACCGCTCAAAGCTCGCCAGCGCCTTCGTCATCGCGGCATAGGCGGTGTCGTCGCTTTCAAAAACATCCTTGCCGAACTGCGTGCCGAAAGCCGCAACATAATCCGGGTTTTCCCTGAGACGTTTGACGACCGAGGCCTTGTCCGGCATGCCCATTTCGAGGGGATTGAGCGGCGGACCGCCCGCCTGATCTTCAAGCAGGGAGGCGCGGCCATCCCAGAACTGCCCGCCGACATACTCGCCCGCCGCATTCCTGCCGAAAGGCGGCGTGAAGCGGGCATAAGCTGCAGTCGGCGCGTTGCGGTCACCCAGTGAAATACCGTCATCGCCAAGCGATACGTCCCGCCCCACCTTATCGCTCTCCCGCGCATCGGAAAAACCGACGGCCTGCATGTGGCAGGTGGAACAGGCCATGGTGCGGTTCATCGAAAGACTGGGATCGTCGAACAGCGCCGCACCGAGCTTTTCCAGCGTCGCATAGTCTTCACCACCATGGGCAGCCGTGCTGTCGAGACCCAAAGGCGCCAGCAAAATGGTCGCAGCAAGAGCGGCAGAGACAAAAAATCCAGGTTTCATCATTGGTGGGCACGCTCGATATAAATGCGCGAAAGCAGATTCGGACCAGGAAATATGAAGCAGCTTTCGGTCCGGCCGTGCTTCATCGAACATGGATCACGGGCGATAACTCCGGTCTTCCATGCCCTATAAAACGATCTATAGCACCTTCCCATTAGCCAAGCCTACAAACTTTCGCAGCTTGGTCCACTTTGCCGCAGGTATACGGATCACATGTGGAAACGATCAACCGCCTCTGGCGATGGCGTGGAAAAAGGTACCCGAGACAAAGTCTCTCCTGCCGCCCGATGGCCCGAGCGGACGACCCTGCCCATCCGCAATCTGGGCGAAGGGCTCATCGCCGCCGGGATCGGTAACCCGCGCGTAGTGGAATTCATGGCCGCGCAGAACATCCCCCGCCGTACCGAGCGGCCCGCTTGCCGCGATTGTTGCCTGCCGGTAGCCGAGATTCATCTTGCGCGTCGCAAAGCTGGTGGCATGCGACAGAAGCCCAGTCATGGCATGGGTCACGCCATCCGCATCTTCCAGCGCCTCGCCGAGCACCATGTAACCGCCGCACTCGCCATGAACAGGCTTTGTCGCAGCAAAGCGGGCAATACCCGCCTTGAAACCAGCCGAATCCGCAAGCTTTCCGGCAAAAAGCTCGGGATACCCACCCGGCAACCAGCAGATATCGCAACTCCCGTCGGGCGCCTCATCCGCGAGTGGCGAGAACGGCACGATCTCGGCCCCGGCCGCCTGCCAATGCTTCCTGAGATGCGGATAAAGGAAAGTGAACGCCGCATCCTCCGCCAGCGCGATGCGCTGGCCGGGCGGTGCAATCGCCGTGTCCACCGAGCCGGAAGGCACATTCACCGGCGCGGCGAGAGAAAGCAGGGCATCGAGATCGATGGATTTTTCCATCGCATCCGCCAGCCGTTCTATATGCGCGTCGATTTCCGGATGTTCGCTGGCTTGCACCAGCCCCAGATGCCGTTCAGGCAGGATCAGCGAAGGGTCACGCAGCACGCAGCCGGCAACGGGAAGGTCGATTTTTTCGATGGCTTCCGTGCACAGCGTCCGGTGTCTTTCGCTGCCCGCCCGGTTCAGCACAACGGCCGCCATGGTAACGGCCGGATCGTAGTGAGCAAAACCATGGGCGATGGCAGCAGCCGTCTGCGACTGGCCGGACACATCCAGCACCAGCAACACGGGAATACCGAACAGCCGCGCCAGATCCGCCGCCGAACCTGTACGATTTTCCGCAACCGGAATGCCGTCGAACAGGCCCATGGCGCTTTCAATGAGAACGAGTTCCGCATCCTCGGTCTGCTGCAAAAACAGATGCCGCAGCAATTCCGGCCGCATGGCCCAGCTATCCAGATTAAGACCGGCCGTGCCGGTGGCAAAGGCATGGAAACCGGGATCGATGTAGTCAGGCCCCGTCTTGATGCCGCGCACCTTGATACCGCGTCGGGCAAAGGCCCGGAGCAGGCCGATAGTCACGCTGGTCTTGCCGGAGCCAGAACGTGGCGCGCCAATGATGATCGCCCGCGCCGTCATGAACCGGAAACTCCAAGACGCGCCCGCATCGAAACAATCTCGCCGATGACGATCAAAGCCGGCGCCTCGAAATTTTGCCTGATTGCATCGTCAGCTATGCTTTCCAGTGAACCGATGAAAATCCGCTCCTGCGCCGTCGTTGCCGACATGATGACGGCGACCGGCGTTTCGCCGGAACGCCCACCCTGCATCAAAAGATCGGCAATCGTGCCGATATTCTTCAGCCCCATGTAAACGACGATGGGTTCGCGTGTTTTCGCCAACGCCAGCCAGTCCAGATCCTCTTCGGTGCCCGCCGCGTGGCCCGTGGCCAGCGTCACGGCGCGGCTGATGCCGCGCATGGTTGCGGGGATGCGGGCGGAAGCAAGCGCGGTGAACGACGAGGTCATACCCGGCAATATGCGAAACGGAATGCCGGCTTGGACAAGCGCCTCCGCCTCTTCGCCGCCACGCCCGAAAATAAAGGGATCACCGCCCTTCAGCCGCAGCACCTTTTTGCCCTGGCCGGCGAAATCGATCAGCGAAGCGGTAATATCATCCTGTGTCGCGGAGGGCTTGCCACCCCTTTTGCCCGCAAAAACAATCTCCGCCTGCTGACCAAGCGCTATGACTTCGTCGCTCACCAGCGCATCGCGCACGATAATATCGGCCTGAGACAGCGCGAGCGCCACTTCCAGCGTCAGATAACGCACATCGCCCGGCCCTGCGCCCGCGAGCCAGACGTGACCGGCCTCGAAGACCAGACCTTTTGCGGCAATGCTGTTCAAAATCTGCGCTATCGACATTCTTCCTGGCTGCTTTTTAACGATGACGGAAAAAGCCGTCCCGGCTATAGAAATTCATATGGATACGGATGGAAAGACCCTTCGCCGCGGCTGGACCACGGGCACCTGCGCGGCAGCCGCCACGAAGGCGGCCTGCGCCGCCCTTCTGACCGGCGAGTTTCCTTACCCTGTCGAGGTCGAACTTCCAAGCGGCGCGAGGCCGGCATTTTCCCTCGCCACCGAGGAAAAGGGCGAGAACTTCGCGCGCGCCGGCGTCGTCAAGGATGCGGGAGACGATCCGGACGTTACCCACGGTGCGCTGATCGAAAGCACGGTCAGACGAGGTCAACCGGGAAGCGGCATCATCTTCAAGGCCGGAAAGGGCGTCGGCACCATCACCCGGCCGGGCCTGCCCCTGCCGCCGGGAGAACCCGCCATTAATCCCGTACCGCGCAAGATGATCGAAACCGCCATTCGCGAAGTGGCTGGCGAAGAGGCCGATTTCGAGGTCGAGATTTCCGTCCGCGATGGCGAGAAACTGGCAGAAAAAACCCTGAACGGCAGGCTCGGCATCGTCGGCGGCATTTCCATCCTCGGCACCACCGGCATCGTCATTCCCTTTTCCTGCTCGGCGTGGATCCACTCGATCTGGCGCGGCATCGATGTGGCGCGTGCGACCGGCTGCACCCATGTGCTGGGCGCCACCGGCAACACCTCCGAAAAAGCCGGGCAGGCGCTTTACGATCTGCCGGAAACCGCACTGATCGACATGGGCGATTTCATCGGCGGCATGCTGAAATATCTGCGCAGCCACCCCGTCGAGCGGGTGACGATTGCCGGCGGTGTCGCCAAGATGACCAAGCTCGCCCAGGGCATGCTCGACGTGCACTCCAAAAAGGGGCTGGCCGATCTCGATGCGCTGGCAGCATTGGCGACGGAAGCTGGAGGAGATGAAAATCTCGCCATTGCCATCCGTCAGGCCAACATGGTCGCACACGCCTTTGAATTGGCCGAGGGCGCCGGGATAGACCTCGGTGCGGTAGTTGCGGAAAAAGCCTGGGTAACCGCAGCGGCGGCGCTGAAGACGCCAGCCATTGCGCTCGATATTCTGGTGTTCGATCGTAAGGGCGCGCTCAAGGGCCGCACCGCCTCCACGCCGTCGCATCAGCCCTTTGCATCTTCCTTCGGAGACCGGAACCGCCGGACATAGTCGGTACTATAAAGCGCGCTTTCGCGAAAATCCGTGGAGGCAAGTCCACGCCCGACGAAGATCAGGGCCGTCCGCTCCACCGGTTCGGCGGCGAGCTTGTCCTCAATGTCGAACAGCGTGCCGCTGATAACGCGCTCATCCGGCCAGGACGCGCGAACGACGATGGCGACCGGGCAATCGGAGCCATAAAGCGGCGTCAGCTCTTCCACCACCTTGCCGATGGCATGAATGGCGAGATGGACGGCGAGCGTTGCGCCCGTCGCACCGAAAGCCGTCAGCGTCTCACCGTCAGGCATCTTCGATGCGCGCCCGGAAATGCGGGTCAGCACAAGGCTCTGCGCCACTTCCGGCACCGTCAGTTCCCGTTGCAAAGTGGCGGCCGCAGCGGCAAAGGAGGGCACACCGGGCGTGACGGTATAATCGAGGCCCAGCCGCTCCAGACGGCGAATCTGTTCGCCCATGGCGCTCCAGACGGAAAGGTCGCCGGAATGCAGCCGCGCCACATCCTTGCCGGCCTTTGCTGCGGCCACGAATTCCGCTTCGATCTCGTCAAGCGAAAGCGCGGCCGTGTCGACGATGCGGGCGCCCGGCGGGCAATATTCGATAAGCGCCTTCGGAACCAGCGAACCAGCATAAAGGCACACCGGGCAGGCAGCGATAAGATCGCGCCCGCGCACCGTAATGAGATCGGCGGCGCCCGGACCGGCGCCGATGAAATGAACCGTCATTGTTGTTCTCCATATTCGATGGCGCAGCCGCTATCATGTGGGGCATCGTCAGTCGTTGCGATGGCTATAGTCACATCGCCAATGACAAGACGCGGCGCGACCAGCCTTGCATTCTCTCCGGCGGCGGCAAGCGCCGCCGCTTCGCTCACGCTCGGCGAGCCGGCATGATCGAGGCTTGCCTGTGAAAATGTCATTGTTTTCGAAGCAACCGCCTCAAGCCGTTCCTGCGATACGATTTCAAGCGACAGCGACAGGCTTTTCGCCGCTTCCACAAGACCGGCTTCATCGGCTTTTAGCGGCGCAGTCGCCAGGCATTCCGCCATCATTCCCAAGGCATGCTCCGCAGCGCGCACGGCGGCAATAACAGCATCTGAACCCGTGCCTCTGCGACAACCTATGCCAGCCACGGTCACCATGGCTTGTTCCAGCTCCACTGTGTCACCGGCATTGCCGGACGCCAACCAGACATGGAACCGACAGCCACCACCCGCGACACATCCAGACGGATCATCGAGCCGCCGAGCCGCGCGTGGGCGGCAAGCAGCACGGCCTCCATTTCCAGCGTCACCGCATTGGCGACCAGCCGCCCGCCGGGTTTCAGGGCCTCCATAGCTCCCTCTAGCACGCCCGCTTCACTGCCGCCGCCGCCGATGAAAATCGCATCCGGCTGAGGCAAGCCTTCAAAAGCCGCAGGGGCCGCGCCGATCATGACCTCAAGCCCCGGCACACCGAAAGCTTCGGCATTGCGGGCGATACGCTCCGCCCTTTCCGGGTGTTGTTCTATGGCGATGGCGCGGAGGGAGGGGTGCGACAGCATCCATTCTATGCCGATCGAACCCGAACCGGCACCGATATCCCACAGCAACTTACCCCGCCGTGGGGCAAGAGAGGAAAGTGTCACGGCGCGGATTTCGCGCTTGGTGATCTGCCCGTCATGTTCGAACAGGCCGTCATCAAGCCCACATGTGAAAGGCAGAATACGCGCACCCTCATCAGCCACAACATCAATCGCCACCACGTTCAGCGGATCAATATCAGCAAATGCGAAATCAGCCGCCCTGACCTGCCGCCGCCTCTCCCGCTCTCCGCCCAAGGCTTCGAGCAAAATGAATTCCGACTGGCCGAAACCCAAATCGGACAACAATTCCGCGATCAAGGCCGGGGCGTGGGCGTCCGAGGTAAGCGCGATGATGCGTGCACCGGCATGGAGATACGGCCGCAGGAGATCGATGGAACGCCCGTGCAGCGAAACGCAGTCGACCGATTGCAGCGGCCAGCCAAGCCGTGCGGCAGCCAGCGAGAAAGCGGAAGGCGAGGGATAACAAACTGTCTCACCCGCTTTGATCCGCCGCAGAAGCGTAACACCGACGCCATAAAAGAACGGATCGCCGGAAGCCAGCACGCAAACCCTTTTGCCGCGCAGCGCCACGACATCGCCCATATCCGTGTCGAACGGCACCGGCCAGCGCCGTGCTTCACCTCGAATGGCTGCGGCCGCCAGTTCCAGATGGCGTTTGCCGCCGAAAACCACCTCGGCCGCCTCTATCGCCTCAATCGCGTTCCGGCCCAGCCCCTCGAGCCCATCCTCACCAATGCCGACGATGGAAAGCCACGGCTTTGCTTTCTTTTCGGTGGAAGCATCGCCCGTTCCGGAATATTCAGACGTCATGACACGCTCCATACTCATCCTTGGCGGCACGGCGGATGCCCGCATTCTGGCCGGCAGGCTGGCCGAAGAATCCGGCTACCGAATCCTGCTCTCCATGGCCGGTCGCACGCTCTCGCCGGTCGAACAGCCGGTGCCGATGCGCAGCGGCGGTTTTGGCGGCGCGAGCGGTCTTGCGGATTTTATTCGCACCGGGGGTTTCGATATTCTGGTGGACGCCACCCATCCCTATGCGGCAAAGATTTCCGCCAATGCCATTGAGGCCGCAGGGCTTGCCAAAGTTCCGCTGGTCGTCCTTTCGCGTCCTGCCTGGCAGCGCCAGCCGGGTGACAGGTGGCATGGTGTCCAGAGCGTCGAACAAGCTGTCACCGCGCTCGGCAGCGAAGGCAAACGCGTGTTTCTGGCTTTGGGACGGCAGGAGCTTCTTCCTTTCGAAGCCGTGCCCCAGCACAACTATCTCATCCGCAGCGTCGACCCGGTGGAGCCGCCACTGAAACTGCCGCATGCGCGCTATATTACCGCGCGCGGCCCCTTTGCGTTGGACGACGAAATCCGCATGCTGGAAGAAAACCGCATCGACACGGTGGTCTCGAAAAACTCCGGCGGCAGCGCGAGCTATGGCAAGATCGAAGCGGCGCGACAGCTCAGCCTGCCAGTCATCATGATCGACCGGCCGCGACTGCTGGACGACGCGTCCCTGGATGGCGCGACCGTGACGGATATTGCCGCTGCGCTCACCGCCATCCACCATCAGCTTTCTCTTCTCGAAAAACGCGGCGAATAAACCAGCGGGTCTTTGCCGGAACGTTCGATCAGACGGGTTTCAACCGAGCCGACGATGATGCAGGTGGCCATATCCGCCATATCGCTTGAGGCTTCCGATAGGGGCACGACCCGGATACGCTCATCCACCCGGCCTGCCGCCCGACCGAAAATCACCGGCACCGAACCGGGCAAATGCGCCCGCAACAGATCAAAAGCGGTACCGAGCTGGTGCGGCCGCGCCTTGCTGACGGGATTGTAGAAAGCCATTACGAATCCGGCCTCAGCCGCAGCGATCAGACGCTTTTCGATAATGCCCCAGGGTTTCAGATTATCCGACAGCGAAATGGCGCAGAAGTCATGCCCAAGCGGCGCGCCGGCCTTTGCGGCTACTGCTAGCATGGCAGTCACACCCGGCACGACGGAGAAATCGATATCGCGCCATTCGGAGGGGCCGCTTTCGATCGCCTCGCAAACCGCCGCCGCCATGGCGAAAACGCCGGGATCGCCGCCGGACACCACACAGACTTTGCCGCCTTCGGCCGCAAGCCGCAGCGCCTGTTCGGCGCGGGAGATTTCCTCACGATTATCCGAAGCATGGCGGCGTTGATCGGGTCTCAGCAATAGACGGTCGAGATAAGGAATATAGCCGAAGAAATCCTCCGAAGCCTCGACGGCGGAGATCGCCTCCGGTGTCACCTGCGCCGCACTGCCCGGGCCGAGGCCGACAACGACCAGCCTGCCGGTCATAGCGCTTCGCCTCCAGCGGGTCTGGTTTTCCAACCCGGCACCAGAACCAGCGAAAAATAGGGGGCAGGCGATGCGTCACGCTCGATGAGCCGTACCGCATGGCTGTTGGCCATGGTGCCACGTTCGACATAAAGCGCGTCTTCAAGCTTGCCGGCCTTTTCCAGCGCCCGGCGAATCTTCGGCAGGTTGCGCCCCACCTTCATGATCACCGCGCCATCCGTGCCGGATAGACGTTCCGTCAGCACATCTTCGCCGAGCGTGCCGGGAAGCACGCTCAAAATATCGTCGCCCTGCACCAGCGGCAGACCGGCCATGGACCAGCAGCCGGACATGGCCGTGATGCCAGCAACGACTTCCGCCGGGTAAGATGGCGCAAGCCGCAGATGAAGGTGCATATAAGAACCGTAAAACAGCGGATCACCTTCCGACAGCACGGCGACATTGCGCCCGGCTTCGAGGTGCACAGCGATGTCCTTCGCCGACTGATCGAAAAAGGCGGCGATGGCATCACGGTAATCGTTGCCGTTTTTATCGCTTTCGACTGTTACCGGATAGACCAGCGGCATTTCCAGCGTTCCGGGCCGGATGAAAGCTTCGACAATACCGCGACCATTGCCGCTGCTGCCTTTCTTGCAGAAGAAGGCAAGCACATCGGCATTTTCAATGGCGCGGACAGCCTTCAGCGTCAGAAGCTCGGGATCTCCGGGGCCGGTGCCGACGCCCACGAGTTTACCCTTCGGATGTTCGAAAAGCGCCGCACTCACAGGCCAGCCCTCGCAACGGCATTGATGGCGGCAGCCGTCATGGCCGAACCGCCCATGCGTCCCTTGACGATGGCATAGGGAATGCCAAGCGAACTTGCCTCCAGCGCGTCTTTCGATTCCGCCGCACCGACAAAGCCAACCGGCATGCCGATGATGGCGGCCGGGCGCGGGGCGCCTTTTTCCAGCATCTCGAGCAGATAGAACAGTGCAGTCGGCGCATTGCCAATGGCAACCAGAGCACCGTCCAGCTTCTCTGCCCACAGGTCAAGCGCGGCGGCGGAGCGGGTATTGCCGATCTTTTTCGCCAGCTCCGGCGTGCGGGGATCGCGAAGGGTGCAGACCACATCATTGTCAGCCGGAAGGCGCGCGCGCGTCACGCCATGGGCAACCATTTCCGCATCGCAGAGAACAGGCTTGCCGGCTCGTAGAGCACCACGTGCAGCGGCAACAAAATCCGGTGAAAAGCGGAAATGGCTGGCCGCCTCCACCTGTCCGCAGGCGTGGATCATGCGAATGGCGATATCCGCCTGCTCTTCGGTAAAGGCGGACAAATCCGCTTCTTCGCGAATGATGGCGAAGGAGCGCTCATAGATCGCATTGCCGTCGCGAATATAGTCATAGTCGGTCATCGGTCATCCTGTCGAAGCGCCGCGCCGATTGCCTTTTTACCCAGGCGGGCAAAAAGGGTGGCGGCGTTTTCACCGGGCTTATGTTCTTTTTCGTAAAGACGGGCAAGCCGCGAAAGCGCCGTCCTCTGATGCTGGAAAGGTAAAATGCCATCCGGCAGGTCACCGGCGCGGCCCGAAATCGAAAAGGCCAGGCCATCGGCGGTGCCGGAAAAAGTGAGAAGCGATGGCGCGGGGTGCGCGCAACCTTTGCCGCAGCCGGAAATATGCAGCGTGAAGGAGCCATCCAGCAACGAGGCGCATTCCTTAGACGCAAAGGCGGCCAACTCATGGGTGGGAAGAAAAGCCGAAGCGCAGCCCGGCGCGCCGGGACAGGCGGCAATGGAAGAGCGCGCGTCACCTGCCGTCGTGATGAAACCGGCCGCCCTTGCAATCTCAAGCAATCCGCCGCAGGCAGATGACGATCCAAAGAATAGCAGGCTATGGTTTGGTGCTGGCCGCAGGGCCTTGATGCCGAGGGTACCGGCCGCTTCGCAGAGATGCGACAAATCGCAGCCCCGGATTTGCCCGAAAGCAGGCGCGACGGCAATTGCGAAGCGATCCTTTCCCGTTATCATCAGTCCCAGAGGCGCAGCAGCCGCCCTGGCGTCATCCACAATCACCCGATCCAGCAGCCGATCACCGCAGATTTCTTTTATCGTCGAATGGTCCAGATCGCGGCCACGGGCAAACGGCCCTTCGCCGACCAGATAGACGAGCAGCGACAGGACGACACCCGCCGCTGTGTCCGTCTCGACCAATCCGGCATTCAGCGCCCTGCTTTCCGGTCCACCCACGAGCAATCGCCAGACGGTCCGCCCATCAAGCGACACAGCTTTCAGGCGAATATCGGCCAGCAAATCTTCCATGGAGAGGCGCCCGCCGCCATCAATGACGACAGACATTTTAGCGGCAAGCTTTTCGTGGAGAGCGAGCCTGTAGGCTTCTTTTCGAATTTTCTCGGCGAGAGGACCACCATTGGCAATCTCCGCGTCATCCCGACCGGCGAGAGGCGACGTCTCGACCGCGAGCCCCGCACGCAGCGGCAAATCCAGCGCCAGCACATCTTTTTCCAGAGCGCAGGCGCTTTCCGGTGTCAGGCCGCGAAATTGCAGGCTGCCGCGGGCGGTAATGTCGATCAATCCGTTGCCATGCCGCTCGGCAAGCTGGCAAAGCACCACCATGTCGCGCGGGTCGATATCCGCCTCGAAAGCGATCCGCGACAAAAAACCGTCGCCGGTGCGCATGGGGGCGGACAGGGCCGGGCAGAGGCCACGGCGGCCGAATGGCTGAACGGGATCGGCAGCGGCCATCATCACGCCTCCACCCTTTGGGGGCGCGGAAGGACCAGCATTTCAAGTTCCGCATCCACCGCGTTGCGGCGGCTGTGCCACAGTCCGCGACGACGGGCGGATAAAAAGCGTTCGGCCATCACCTGCGCCGCCTTCGGGTTTTCCCGCAGAATGAAATCGCGCACATCCTCATTGCCGAAATAGGCATCGTAAAGCGCCTCGATCAACGAGGAGGACACCGAATGGGTGGTTTCGGCAAAACCGATCAACCGGTCCACCGCCTCGAGGAATTCCGCCGCCCCGCGCGGACCGTGCCGCATCTGACCGGCAATGAAGCGGGGATTGACGGCGCGCGCGCGCACCACCCGCGTCAGCGCCTGCGTCATCGACCTTGCACGCGGGCGCGCCGGATCTGTCGTGTCCAGCGCAACAATATCGGCGACGCCGCCAAGCACAGCTTTCGCGGCGGAAAAACCGCCGATGAAGGCGACATCCGAAGAACCGTCCAGAAGGTCGCGGCCCGGATCGTCCCCGGTATGAATCAGAAGATCTGCGCGCCTGACCAGCTCCACAAAACCGGTATCTTCAAAAATCTCCAGTCCGTCCGCACCGCCGAAAGCGTGGCTCGCCGCATCGAGATAGGCCTGCCCCAGCTCCTCGCGTTCGTCCCATTTGCCGCTGGCAAGCTTTTCTTCGATACCGGCACCATAGGTGCCGGGCGCGGAGCCGAAAATGCGCGCCGGAATATGCCCAAGCGTGGCGGCCTCTTCCGCAAGCGGATTGTCGCCAGGCGCTTCTTCCCGCCGCGCGACGGCCTTGGCGGCGGCGTCGAGAAGCGCGATCAGCGCCGGGAACATGTCGCGGAACAGGCCGGAAATGCGAAAGGTGACGTCGACACGCGGCCGCCCCAGGCTCGCTGGCGGCAGCACCTCGATGCCGGTGACCCGGCCGGTCGCGAGGTCGTGGATCGGTCTCGCCCCCATCAGATGTAGCGCCTGTGCCACATCCTCACCGCCATTGCGCAGGCTGGCGCTGCCCCACAGATCGAAAACCAGATGTTTCGGCCAGTCGCCATGGGACTGCAGATGATGGCGCAGCACCTCTTCGCCCGCCATGCGGCCCAGCTCGAACGCCGTCGGCGTCGGCATGGTGCGTGGATCAGCGGCATAGAGATTGCGGCCCGTGGGCAGCACATCGAGCCGCCCGCGCGCAGGTGCGCCGGAAGGGCCGGGGACGATATGTCGGCCATCGAGCGCAGCCAGCAGGGCAGCTTTTTCCGATTTGGCGCTTTCGAGCCTCAGAAGATCGGTCTCGTCTTTTGCGCAGCGACCAAAAACATGCTGGCCATCCTTGATGGCGAAATCCTTGAGGTCGCAGAGAAAAGCATCGATGCGTGAGAGGGCCGCATCGGCATCATCCTTCGCAGCCACGCCCGCTTCCGCCGCAAGCCCGGTCTCCAGCGCCTTTTCGACGATCAGTTTCGCCAGCCGGTCACGCCGGCGGCGATCCAGCCCATCCGCCTGCGCATATTCATCGACCAGCTGCTCCAGCGCCGACTGTTCCGGCGAAAGCCCGGCATTGACCAGCACCGGCGGGACATGGCCGATGGTCACAGCCGCGATCCGCCGTTTTGCTACCGCCGCCTCGCCCGGATTGGAAACGATGAAAGGATAGACCACCGGCAGCGAGCCGGTGACGATTTCGGGAAAACAATTGCGGGAAAGCGCCACCGTTTTGCCGGGCAGCCATTCCAGCGTTCCATGCGCGCCAACATGCACAATGGCATGGGCACCCGCAATCCGCTGCATCCATGCACCGAAGGCAACAAGCGCGTGACGCGGCGGCAGGGCAGGGTCGTGGTAGTCCACCCGACGATCCTCATTGCGGCCCCTGTCAGGTGCTAGCGCCACGAACACTTCGCCGAAACGGGCGGCGCGGAACCGGAATACGCCATCGACGAGTGCATCGTCATCGGTTGCCACACCCCATGTCGCTTTTACGGACCCGGCAGATACCGGCGGCAAGGTGGAGAAAAAAGCCTCGTAGGTGGAAAGATCAATTGCCGCTTCCTGTTGCTCGACACAGTCGAGCAGCGCCCGCGCGGTCTTAGGAATATCCTTGACCGTATAACCGGCCCCGGCGAGATCCTGCAGCATTTCGAGAACGCTTTGCGGCACATCGAGACCGACGGCATAACCGGTTCGCCCGGGCGCCGCACCTGGATAATCCGGCATCAGAATGACGACGCGGCGATCCCGTGGAAGGGCATTCCTCAGCCGCAGGAAAGCGGCGATGCGATTTGCCACCTGCTCGACGCGATCAGCCTCGGGTACATTGAGCAAACTCGCGCCGCCATCCATGCGCGCCTGTTTGAACGAGATTGCACCGGCGAGAATCCGGCCATCCAGTTCCGGCAGGACGACATGCATGGCAAGATCGGAGGGATTGAGACCGCGCGCATTTTTCGCCCATCCGTCCCGCCGCGTCGTCGCCATCACCACTTGAAACACAGGCACGCCGATACGGTCGAACAGCGTTGCGCCGTCGTCATCCGTCTGGCTGGCGAAGGCGGTGGCGGCAATGATGGCGGCGGGCTTCAGATCGGGCAGCACCGTTTCGAGGAAACGGATCGCCTCGCCATCCTTCAGACCGCTGACAAAAATCGGCAAGGGTGCAAAACCGCGCCGCGAGAGCGCCTCGAAAAGCGCATCCACCGGTGCGGCATCTGCCGCTAGAAGCATGGAACGGTAAAAGAGGATGGGCAGAAGGGACGCACCGTCGGGAAAACCCGCGCAGGCTTCCGCCCTATCCACAACGCCCCTGCCGGGCCGGTAAAAACCGGCTTTCGGCAGCGGCTCAGCTTCAATATCCGGCCATGCCTCGCCCCTTGCAAGAGCGGCGAGACCAAGGGCAAGCCGGTCCATATTCTCCTGCCCGCCCTCGCGAAAGAAGGAGAGGACCGAGGCCAAAATTCGCCGATCGACGGTCGAGGCCGCTTCGAGTTTCTCGTCCCTTTCGCTGCACTCACCCGGCACAAGCAGAAGCTTGATGCCGCGCCTGCGCGCAAGAATGGAAATCTGATCGACACCGTAACGCCAGCGTTCCGCACCGCCGAGAATCCGGATAAGAATAACCTTGGCATGTTCCGCCGTCTTTTCGATCCAGAGATCGACCGACATGGGATGTCGAAGCTCGGAGAGGTTGGCGGCTGACAGGGAGGGGAGCACACCCTCTGTTCGCCGCCAGGCCTGTTCCAAACCGGCCAGATCGCTTGCCGAAAACGACAGCATCACCACATCAGACCGGGGCTGGTTGAGATCAACCGGCTCGATCAGGTCGTCCAGAGACGAGGATGTGGTGGCCAGGATGTGCATCGTCAGGCGGCCAGCATCTGTTCGATCTTTTCTCGGTTGATGCCCTTTTCGCCGATGACGACGAGGCGGCTGCGGCGTTCCTCACCCGCGGCCCAGGGCCGGTCGTAATAGTGGTTGACGCGGCTGCCGACAGCCTGCACCTGCAGGCGCATCGGCTTTGCGGAAACCTCGATGAAGCCCTTGATGCGCAGGACATTCTCCGCAGCAGCCGTCTCGGCGATACGGGCTGCCAGCGCTTCCGGGTCGGTCACGGCCGGCAGATCGATGACGAAGCTGTCGAAATCGTCATGCTCGTGGTCGAGTTCGCCATCATGGTGGGTACGGCGGTTTTCGATATCCTCTTCCACCGCAAGGCCAAGACCGATCAGCACGGCGGGGTCGATGGCGCCATTGGATGCCACGACGATCTTTGCCGCCTTCGGCAGATGTTCGAGAACATGCGCCTTGGCCTTGTTGAGGCCAGCACCGTCAAGAAGATCGGCCTTGGTCAGCACGACAAGATCGGCGCAGGCAACCTGATCCTCGAAAACCTCTTCGACCGGGTCATCGTGATCGAGCGCCTCGTCATTGGCCCGCTGGGCGGCGAGTGCTTCCATGTCGTGCGCCACCTGCCCTTCGGCAAGGGCGGCGCCATCCACCACGGCCACGACGGCATCCACCGTCACGCGGCTCTTGATCGCCGGCCACTGGAAGGCCTGCACCAGCGGCTTCGGCAGGGCGAGGCCGGAGGTTTCGATGAGGATATGCTCCACCTTCGGCTGGCGGCTCAGAATCTGTTCGATGGCGGGCTGGAAATCATCCGCCACCGTGCAGCAGATGCAGCCATTGGCCAGTTCGACAATGTTTTCTTCCGGGCAGCTTTCAATACCGCAACCTTTGAGAATCTCGCCATCGATGCCGATATCGCCGAATTCGTTGACGATGATCGCCAGCCGCTTGCCGTCCAGTTGTTCGAGAAGGCCGCGCAGCAGCGTGGTTTTGCCAGCCCCCAGAAAGCCGGTGACGATGGTGCAGGGAACGCGGTCCAGAAGGGTGCTCATGATCTCTCCTCGGTAAAATCGAATGGGGGAATGCGCGCCACCATGCCGCGCTTTAAGGGTTCGGGGCGACCGCGCCAGGGCATCAGGCCGTCGGGGGCGGCAGCCAGCAGCCGTGCGCCGGTCAGCAAATCTTCCGCATCACCGGTCGTCAGCCCGCCGAAAACATAGGACCAGCCATTGGCGCTGCGCAGCACGGCGCTAAGCCCGCGCTTGCAATTGGCGAGGCAGTTGACGGAACGAACGGTGACACCCGTTTCCTCCGCCTTTGCGACGACGGCATCGGCGAGGCGTGAGCCGGGGCGCGGTTCGGCATTGGGGTCGGCTTCATCGCGACAGCTTCTGCAAACGAAGACGGTCACGCCGGACGCCGTTTCGTCCTGCGTGTTTCCGCCTGTACATGAAGATGTCGCTGAAATATCCAAACCGTATCGTTTCCCGCGCCTTGCAAAAAAATCTCGGGGGTGCGGATGTCGAATACGGTATGCGGACAGGCGCAAACCGGATGTTCGATCTAACCGACTGACCGGAGCACCCCGCCCGGCAGACGTTTTTCCTGAAACGGCAGGTCTCCTGGCTCGCGGCTTTACACCCTGACACCGCCTTCCCGAACCCGTTGAGGTGTCCAGTGGCTTTACGGTGCGGGCTTACCGCTTACAGTTGCGGGGGCAGCCACGGAATGACCCGGTAATCGGGCTGGAACCGTGTTCCCTCTTAGCTTTTCCCGTTGCCGGGAAAAGACCGTCAGTCCGTTACCCTTAGGCTGAACGGGCGTGAGGGTCAATGCCGCGGCCCTGTGGCCCGCACATTGCCGGGTGCGGCAAATTGGGTATAGTCGCCGCTCCGAATGGCTGGGGCACCGGGTCCCGCGCCGCTGGATAAAAAGGAAAACGCGATGACACGCGACATCAGCGACAGCGAAGCCGAACGTCACCGGCAGAAAATGGTCAACCGCAAGACGGTGCAGGACGCCGAGGTTGCGGAAAAGACCATCGAAAAAGGTCTGCTGATGATCAATACCGGTCCCGGCAAGGGCAAATCCACCGCCGCTTTCGGCCTTGCTCTGCGCATGCTCGGCACCGGGCGGCGGGTCGGCGTCGTTCAATTCATCAAGGGCGCATGGTCGACGGGAGAACAGCAGGCGCTGACTTTGTTCGGCGACAGGGTCGTGTGGCGCACCATGGGCGAGGGGTTCACCTGGGACACGCAGGATTTGAAACGCGACGTCGCGGCGGCGGCAAAGGCCTGGGAGGAAGCCAGGGTCCTGATGGCCGACGAGACCATCGGCCTGCTGATCCTCGATGAGCTGAACATCGCGCTCCGTTACGATTACCTGCCGCTGGAAGAGGTGGTCGAGACGCTTTCCAGCCGCAGGCCCGATCTGCATGTCATCGTCACCGGCCGCAACGCCAAGCAACCGCTCATCGACGCGGCCGATATGGTGACGGAAATGACCCTCGTGAAACATCACTTCAAGGCGGGCGTGAAGGCGCAGGCGGGGATAGAATTCTGACATGGCTGCACGCGTGCTGATGTTTCAGGGAACCGGCTCGGATGTCGGCAAATCGCTGATGGTGGCCGGCCTTGCCCGTGCCTTCGCCAAGCGCGGCCTGTCCGTCACGCCGTTCAAACCGCAGAACATGTCGAACAATGCGGCGGTCACCGCCGATGGCGGCGAGATTGGCCGTGCGCAGGCGCTGCAGGCACGGGCGGCGGGCGTGCCGCTTTCCGTGCACATGAACCCGGTGCTCCTGAAGCCGCAGAGCGAGACCGGCGCACAGGTGGTGGTGCAGGGCAAGATCGCCGGCAATGCCAAAGCGGCCGATTATCAGCACATGAAGGCCGGGCTGATGCCGCGCGTGCTCGAAAGCTTCAACCGCCTGAAACAACAGGCCGATCTGGTGCTGGTGGAAGGTGCCGGCAGCGCCTCCGAAATCAACCTGCGTGCCAATGATATCGCCAATATGGGTTTTGCCAGAGCTGCGGACGCGCCTGTGATCCTGATCGGCGATATCGACCGGGGCGGCGTCATCGCCAGCCTCGTCGGCACCAAAGCCGTGCTCGACGCAGAAGACGCGGCGATGATCGAAGGTTTTATCGTCAATCGCTTTCGCGGGGATCCGGCCCTGTTTTCAGACGGCATGCGGATAATTGCAGAAAAAACCGGTTGGGCCTCCATCGGGCTCCTGCCACATTTTGCCGACGCCGCTAAGTTGCCGGCAGAGGATGCTCTCGGGCTTTCCGGCCCGGCTGAGCGGAAACCTGGCGCGAAGATCCGCATTGCCGTACCGATCCTGCCGCATATTTCCAATTTCGACGATCTCGATCCGTTGGATATGGAACCGGATGTCGAGCTCATCCGCGCGCGGCCGGGCGAAACCATTCCCGCCGATTGCCGGCTGGTACTGCTTTGCGGCTCGAAAGCCACCATCGCCGATCTTGCCGTGCTGAAAAATACGGGGCTCGACATCGATATCAAGGCGCATGTGAGACGCGGCGGCCATGTTCTGGGCCTCTGCGGCGGATACCAGATGCTTGGGAAAACAGTCGCCGATCCCGAAGGCATCGAAGGACCGCCGGCAACAGTCGATGGGCTCGGCCTGCTGGATGTAGACACTGTTCTGACGGGCGACAAAAGGCTGGTTTCCGTTACAGGGAAGAGTTTCGACGGAATTGGTTTATCCGGCTATGAAATGCATGTCGGTGAAACCACGAGCGGAACCGACAGCCTGCCGTTTTCGAAAATCGATGGGCATGAAGACGGCGCTGTGTCGCCTGACGGCCGCATCTTCGGCACCTATATTCACGGCCTGTTTTCGGATGACCGCCAACGCGGCGCGTGGCTTGAGCGGCTTGGAGGACGGAACACGGAACTGAACTACGATGCTCAGGTGGACGCCGTTCTTGATCGCCTCGCCGCGCATATGGAACAGCACCTCGATCTCGACCGTCTGCTTGCTATAGCGCGATAAGGATTGCCAGAAGTCCCAACAGGCCGATCAATAAGAGGTCGGCAACCCGTGTGAGCCGCAGCGCCCTGCGAATATCGCCGGCAATCAGCGCCGCCCTCCCGCCTTCGCCCATGAAACGGGCCTCGATCATCTGCCCGCCATAGGAGCGCGGCCCTGCGAGCGCAAAGCCGAGAGCGCCGGCCAGCGCCGCCTCCGGCCAGCCGGCATTGGGAGAACGGTGATGGTGGGCATCGCGACGTATCGCGGCCATGGCCCCACCGGGTGATGCGCCCTTAACAAAAAACGCCGCGACAACGAAAAGACCGCCGCTCAACCGTGAGGCCGGCAGATTGACCAGATCGTCCAGCCGGGCGGAGGCCCAGCCGAAGGCCTCATGGCGGGGTGAGCGATGGCCGATCATGCTGTCGGCCGTATTGATCGCCTTGTAAACCGCACCGCCCGGCAGGCCCAGGAGACCGAGCCAGAAGGCAGGCGCGACGATGCCGTCGGAAAAATTCTCGGCCAGACTTTCGATCGCCGCCCGGCAGATCGCCGCCTCGTCCAGCTTTTGTGGATCGCGCCCGACGATCATCGATACCGCCTTGCGGCCGCCTTCCACACCCTCTCGTTCCAGCGCAGTGGCGACAGCCTCCACATGCCGCTCGAGACTTTTCTGCGCGGGAAGCGAAGCGCCAAGCACGGCAACCAGCAAAAGGCCGAAGGGCAGGAAAAGCAGAACGGATTGCGCTAACCATGCGACAAACAGCGTCAGCCCGACGAAAACGACGAGCGCCGCCACGCCTGCCCCCTTGCGCTGTGAAAATGACGCGCTCTCCCGGTTCCATTTTTTATCCAGCAGCGCGATAAGCGAACCGATCCAGGTGACGGGATGGCCGATGCGTTTGAACAGCCAGTCTGGATAGCCGGTCAGACGTTCGATCACGAGCGACAGGAAAGCGAGAGCAAAAAACATGGGCGAGACAGTACCAGAAAAGGCGAAAGCTGCGATCCGTCACGGCGGCAATCTCGGCAGGGCGCGTCTGATGTTTCCTGAAGCGCCGGAACCATGGATCGACCTTTCGACCGGGATCAATCCGCACTCCTATCCGCATTCGCCGATCCCCGCCAGCGCATTCGCCCGCCTGCCGGAACCGGACGCCGCCGAAGAATTGAAACATGTGGCCGCAGCGCATTTCGATGCGCCTTCCGCCCAGCATGTGGCGCTTTCCCCCGGCACCCAGATGCTGATGCCATTACTGGCTCAGATCGCTATCGCGCGCGGGGCCAAGAGCGGCGCCGTTCTTTCACCCGCCTACGCGGAACATGCCCGGACCGCACGCATGGCCGGGCTGGCTGTGACTGAAGTGGAAAACGTCAACGCGATGTCGGCTCACGACTATGCCGTGGTGATCAATCCCAATAATCCCGATGGCCGCATCACGGATCGCGCCGTATTGTTGTCGCTGGCCGAAACCATGCGCCGCAGGGGTGGGCTGCTCGTCGTGGACGAAGCCTTCATCGAGACAGGAGGTGCCGAAAGCCTCGCAGATGCCGCCGGTCAGGATGCGCTGGTGGTCCTGCGCTCCTTCGGCAAGTTTTACGGCATGGCGGGCGTTCGGCTGGGTTTCGCGATTGCGCAGCCCGATATCGCTGCTGAACTGGAGGCAAGGCTCGGCCCCTGGGCCGTTTCCGGCCCGGCGCTGCATATCGCGACACAGGCTCTGGCGGATGGGGAATGGCAATCATCCATGCGGCGGCACCTTGCCGAAGACGCCCGGCGCATGAATGCCATGCTGGAGAAAGCGGGGCTGGCAATTGCCGGCGGCACCTCACTGTTTGCTCTGGTGCGGGATCCCCGCGCGGCAGACCTGTTCAGCCATCTCGGCCGGCACGGCATTCTGGTCCGCATTTTTGATGAAAGGCCGAACGACATGCGTTTCGGCCTTCCCGGTAGCGAAACGGAGTGGCAGCGCCTCAAGGAGGCGCTGTCATCCTTTGACTATTCCTCGAAGGTGTAGGTCTCAATCGACTCCGGCTTCATTTCGATGGAGAAGCCCGGCAGTTTCGGTGGCATGTAAGCGGCATTTCTGATATCGCAGGGCTCGATGAAGTGCTCATGCAGGTGGTCGACATATTCGATCACGCGGCCTTCCTTCGTGCCTGAGACGACCAGATAGTCGATCATCGACAGATGCTGCACATATTCGCAAAGGCCGACGCCGCCGGCATGCGGCCAGACCGGTAGATTGTATTTGGCGGCGATCAGCAGCACCGCCAGCACCTCGTTCAGACCGCCCATGCGGCAGCTGTCGATCTGCACCACGTCGATGGCGCCTTCGGCGATGAACTGCTTGAACATGATACGGTTCTGGCACATTTCACCGGTCGCCACCTTCACCGGGCCGATAGCCGCACGAATCTTGCGATGGCCGGCGACATCGTCCGGGCTGGTCGGCTCTTCGATGAAGAATGGCTTGGCGAAAGCGAGCTTCTTCACCCAGTCGATTGCCTGATCCACCTCCCATACCTGGTTGGCGTCGATCATCAGGTAACGGTCGGGACCAATCACCTCACGGGCAATGGTGAGACGACGAATATCGTCTTCCAGATCGCGGCCGACCTTCATCTTCACATGATTGAATCCGGCATCGATGGCTTCCTGGCAAAGGCGGCGCAACTTGGCGTCGTCATAACCGAGCCATCCGGCCGACGTGGTATAGCAGGCATAACCTTCGTTCTTCAGCGTCTCGATACGTTCCTTCTTGCCGCTTTCGGCTTTTTTGAGAATCGCAAGCGCCTCGTCCCGGGTCAGCACATCGGTCAGATAGCGGTAATCGACGATATCGGCGATTTCTTCCGGGCTCATATCGGCAACGAGCTGCCAGACCGGCTTGCCTGCCTTCTTGGCCAGCAGATCCCACACGGCATTGACGACGGCGCCGGTGGCGAGATGCATCGCGCCCTTGTCCGGACCGATCCAGCGCAGCTGGCTGTCGCTGGTCAGATGCCGCCAATATTTGCCGGGGTTCTCGGTGACGGTAGCAAGATCGGTGCCGACGACCAGATGACGCATCGCTTCGATGGCCATGCAGCAGATGTCATTACCGCGGCCGATGGTGAAGGTCAGCCCGTGGCCTTTGAGACCCGGCTCATCGGTATCGAGAATGACGTAAGCCGCCGAATAATCCGGGTCGGGGTTCATCGCATCCGAACCGTCGAGGCTCTGGGACGTCGGAAAACGCAGGTCGAAAACACGCAGATCAGTAATTTTGGTCATGGCCGTTCACTCGCGGTCAGTGTCAAAGGAAATCGTTCAATCGTGGTGGAAGGTTTCTTCCATCATCGCCCACCACTCGCCTTCCTTCCGGCTTTCGAGCGGTTGCTGGCAGGGAATGGTGAAGGACCACCATTCCTGGTTCTTGGGGCTTGCGGCCATCTTCGCCATGTCGGCGCTGATATCGCTGCCGTGATATTCCCAATAGCCGAAGAGCAGATTTTCCGGCTCGCGCAGGAAGATCGTGTAGTTGCGGATATTGCAGTCGCTGATAAGCGCCAGAATTTCAGGCCACACAGCCGCATGCAGCCTTTTATATTCCGCGATCATCTCCGGTTTGACGCCTATGACCATGCCCATGCGCTGCATGAAAAACTCCGTTATTGCTTGATGGTGGCGAGCGCAGTGCGCAGCTTCGACTGCGGCAGGCTCAATCCCAGCCGTTCCGCTGCGGCAATGACCGGGACAAAGCGGCGGCGCTTCTTTTCATCGTGGTTGCCGGCGATATCGGAGAGCTGATGCGCGAGAAAGGGATTGCGCAAACGCTCCCGCAGCACGCCAATATAGGCCTGCGCATCATCCCCCATGCCTTCAGCAGCAAAGACCGGCAGAACCTCGTCGCGCCAAAGCGTCTCCAGATCCGCAACGAGAGCATTGTCGGCCATTGCCTGACGCACTGTCTCGTCCTTCGCACGCGCATCCCGCAACCAGCGTTCCGCCAGATAGGAATGGCCGAGATTGAGCAGGAAAAGCTTCAGCTTTTCATAGTGATCGAGATCGTCCGTCAGCACCACGGCAGGGTGCGTGCAGGGAAGGACAAGCCCATCCTGCCTCTCTATAGCCCATAACGCATAGGGTTCCGCCACCGCACCCACCGGGTCGATAGGCTCGGAGACGATGCGATCCACCAGACTATTGGCAAAACGGCACTTCTCATTCAGATAAAAGGCAAAACCAGCCGGCAATTGCCACTCATCGGCAAGCCGGCGAATGACCTGTTTCAGCTTTTCGCCATTGCGCGGCACGAGCTCACAGGGGAAGATGGACACAGGTGCTTCCGGATTGCGCTGAAAACGCTCCAGCAGCAGCATGCAGAGTTTTGCCGGAAAGCTTTTCGGTACGACCGTGAAATCGCCAGCAAGCCCGGCATTATCCGCCGAATCCAGCTCATAACCGCGATCGCCCGTATTGGACAGAATGACCTCGACCTCGCAGGCAAGGCGGCGCACGTCGGCCCAGTCGGTCGCAGCTGTCAGCGCCCGCGCGACAGCCCCGCCCTGAATTTCCTCGTCCACTTCCTGCCCATCGCGGATGCCGCGAATACGCACGGGGTAGGGTGCCCCGCTGTTCAGCGCCGCAACACGCTTCAGGCTCTCCGCATTGCCGGTCGTCTGGACAATCGCGATGCGCCCGAGAGCCTCGCCCTTGTCCAGCGCCTGCGAAACAAAGAGATCCGCATGCGCCAGAAGAAAGCGGCTGGTGCCGAATTGCAGGATGGGTGTATCGGGCGTCATGCGACCTCCACCATGCCCTTGATAACTCCGGCCTTCGGATCGGTCAGGCCAGCGAATCTGGAGGGCACATCGGCAAGCGTCATGCGATGGGTGATCAGCGCTTCCGGTACCTTGCCTTCCCGCAGCGCCTGCAGGACGCGCTCGAAATCCTGAGGCGTGGCATTGCGGCTGCCGAGCAGCGTCGTCTCCCGCTTGTGGAATTCCGGATCGTTGAAGCTGATATCACTGGCGACGATGGAGACCAGCACATAGGAACCGCCATGGCCGACAAAGGAAAAGCCGCGCTCCATGGCTTTCGGATTGCCGGTCGCATCGAAGACCGCATCGAAAAAATCGCCGCCGGTAATGCCGGAGAGGCGATCCCAGTCGCCCTCGCCGAGTGTCACCGTATGCGCAACGCCGAGATGCTCCCTGCAGAAATCCAGCCGGTCGGTGCGCCCATCGATCATGGTCACTTCACCGCCATCGAGAACCGCGAAAACCGCAACCGCCATGCCAATCGGCCCGGCGCCGACGATCAGAACCTTCTGCCCCTTCTCGACTGCGCCACGGCGCACCGCATGCGCACCGATAGCCAGAAATTCGGTCATCGCCGCCTGGTCGAGGCTCAACCCCTCCGCCTTCAGCACGAATTGCTGCGGCACGCTCAGATATTCGACCATGCCGCCATCGCGATGAACGCCCAGCACACCGATATTGCGGCAGCAATTGCTCTTGCCCTTCAGGCAGGCGCTGCATTTGCCGCAAGAAATATAGGGAATGACGGTGACCACATCGCCGGCGGACAGATGGCTGCCTTGCGGCGCCTCTTCCACCGTGCCGGAAAGCTCATGGCCCATGATACGCGGATAGGAAAGATAAGGCTGGTTGCCGGTGAAGATGTGCAGATCCGTGCCGCAAACCCCGATGCGCCGAATACGCACCAGCACTTCACCTTCGCCACGCACTGGCTTTGGCAGTTCCTTGGAGACGAGTTGACCGGGGGTTTCGCAGAAAATCGCCAGCATGCATCACCTGTGGGAAAGGGAATAAAAACGAACGGCGTTACCGCCAAAGACTACCGCATGGTCCTCTGCCGGCACGATATCGCGGCAGAAATCCAGCCATGCCTGATAATCGCCCGCCAGCCGCAACACCGGCCAGTCACTGCCAAAAATCACGCGGTTGCCGCCAAAGAGTTCCAGAATGGTCTCGGCGTAAGGCCGTACCGCTTCCGGGCGCTGCTCACCGCGCTCGGTCAGCAGACCTGAGAGCTTGCAATGGACATTCGGGAGAGCCGCCAGAGCGGCCATATCCTTGCGCCAGTCGCTGTAGTGACCGGTAGCAATCAGCGGCTTTGCGCCATGGTCGATGACGACAGGCAATTGCGGATGACGGCGGGCAAAGGCGAGGAGATGCGGCAGATTGGGCGGCAGGACCAGTGCATCGAACGTCAGACCATGTTTTACCAGCGCCGCCACGGCGGGATCGAGTGCCGGATCATCGATCCAGGCGACATCCTCCATGCCCTGCAACATCGGGCGGACACCCTTGAACGCCGGATGTTTTGCCCGACGGGCGATTTCACTCGCTGCATCGGCGGATTTCATGTCCACCCAGCCGACCACACCCTTGATGAAATCGGTCTTTTCCGCCAGTTCCAGCATGAAATCCGTGTCAGCCGCCGTCTCCATCGTCTGGACCAGCACGGTGCCGGAAACTCCGGCAGGGGCCAGCAAAGGCGACAGGTCGGCGGGGAGAAAATCCCGGTAGATGGCGGCGAGCGACGGCGGCGGCCACTGCCCGGCGCGATCCTTCATCAGCCAGAAATGCTGGTGGGCGTCGATGAGCATCGCCTCAGGCCTTCCCGCCGGGCACCGGCGAACCTTCGGCAATCAGGCCGCGCCTGTGCAGTTCGGACCAGAATTCATCCGGGATCGACTGTTCGAACCACTCGATATTGGAGGCGAGCTGCTGCGCATTGCGCGCACCCGAAACGACCGTGACCGATGCCGGATGGGCGAGCGGAAACTGCAGCGCGGCCGCCTGCAGCGATACGCCGAGTTCCTCGCAAACACCCTGCAGCGCATCGACACGCGTGAGAATATCGGCAGGCGCATCGGCATAATTGAATTTGCGGTTGCCGGCCAGAATGCCGGAATTGAATGCACCGGCGACAACGATGGCGACACCGCTTTCGGCGCAACGGTTCATGAAAGCAAGGCTCTGCTGCTCCAGCAGCGTATAGCGGCCGGCGAGCATGGCGACGTCGATATCGAAGACATCCATGGCGTCGCTGACGATTTCCCACTCATTGACGCCGAGGCCGACGGCCCCCGTCGATCCTTCCTCGCGCAGCTTGCCAAGCGCGCGGAAGCCACCGCCGGTGGTCAGCTGCTCCCAGTAATGCTGGTGCTTTTCGCCATGGGTGAAGGAGCCGATATCATGCACATAAAGAATATCCGGCTTCAAAACACCGAGCCGTTGCTGGCTTGCCTCGAAGGAACGCAGGATACCGTCATAGGAATAGTTATAGACCGGGCGGAACGGCAGGGGCGCTATATAGGCATCCTCCTCCAGACCGACCGTCTCGTCCGGCACCATCACACGGCCGACCTTGGTGCTCAGCGTATATTCGTTCCGGTCATGCTCCGTCACCATAGTGCCGAGGCGACGCTCCGACCGCGTATAGCCATAAAACGGCGCGGTATCGAAATAACGCATGCCGCTTTCCCATGCCTTGTCGAACGCACCCTTGGACTCTTCATAGGGCGTGACGCGGTAGAGATTACCCATCTGGGCGCAACCGAGGCCCATGACGGTGACGTCGACGGCGCGGCGCGGCAATTTACGTGTATCGGAGACTTTCATCGCAGGGACTTTCCAGCTTGTCTTTGGAAAGACGCGCCGCCGCAAAGCGGCGCGTCATCACGCAATCAATAAAGAACGTTCTTGGCTTCCGGCTTTTCGATATTGTCCTTGGTGACAACAACGACGCCGGTGTCGACGAACTTCTCGACCTTTTCCTTGCCGATGAGCTTGGAAATGGTCTCTACGCCCTTTTCACCCATCTGATAGGAACCCTGAACCACGATACCGGCCAGTGTGCCATCCTTGACGAAGCCCTGAAGGTCCTGGTTGCCGTCGAAGCCGATGGCGACGACCTTGCCGGCCTTGCCGCTCTGGGCCAGCGCACGGCCGACGCCGATCGCAGTCGGCTCATTGGCGCCGAAAATGCCCTTGAGGTCGGAATTGGCGGCCAGAACGTCGGTCGTCTGGTTCAGCGCGGTCGCCATCTGCGACTGCGAATAGAACGGGCCGACGATTTTCAGGTTGGAATTCATCTGGATGTAATCGGTGAAACCGCCGACACGACCGATTTCAGAACCGGCACCGGCGACATAGGACATGACGGCGATCTTGCCTTCCTTGCCCACCTTGTCGATCAGCGCCTGCGCTGCCAGTTCGCCGGCTTTCTTGTTATCGGTCGCCAGGAACGACTGGTAATATTGCTCCGAGCCCTTTGCGAGCTGCGAGTCGATCAGAACCACCGGAATACGGGCTTCCCAGGCCTTCTTGACGGCAGGCACCAGCGCGTCCGGGTCGGAAGGCGCCAGAACAATGCCCGCGACCTTACGGTTGATGGCGTTTTCGACCATGTTGACCTGGTCGGCAATGGCGGACTCGGCAGCCGGACCCTGGAAGGTCATGGTATTGCCGGAAGAGTTCTTCATCGCCGCATCAGCGCCCTTCTGGACGTTCTGCCAGAAGGTGGAGTTGACGGTCTTGACGATGACGGCGATTTCACCGGCCTGCACGGTGGAAACGCTCCACAGCGCGATTGCGGATGTCAGAAGGGCAGTCGCAATTTTCTTCATTTCTTCCTCCGTGATGTCGGCATACCGGGCCTCCCCTTGCCGATTTTTTTGCGGAAAGGGTCCGCAGGCCCTTGATCAGCGGCGGTTGCGCAACTGGTCGATCCAGACGGTGACCAGAATGACGAGGCCGATGATGATCTGTTGTGTGAAGGCGGAGACGCCATTCATGTTGAGACCGTTGCGCAGGATGCCGATGACGAAGGCGCCGATGGCCGTGCCGGAAATCGTGCCGACGCCGCCGATCAGCGATGTGCCGCCGATAACGGCGCTGGCAATGGCGTCCAGCTCATACATCACACCCTCGTTCGGC
Source organism: Agrobacterium sp. 22-214-1 (assembly GCF_053522465.1). Taxonomy (NCBI): domain Bacteria; kingdom Pseudomonadati; phylum Pseudomonadota; class Alphaproteobacteria; order Hyphomicrobiales; family Rhizobiaceae; genus Agrobacterium; species Agrobacterium sp. 22-214-1. The sequence continues at coordinate 304,560 of NZ_JBNWCK010000005.1, forward strand.
TGGGCGGTGACGAGGCGAGACATCAGCACGCACCCCGTCAACCCGGCGAGGGTGCCGGACAGGATGTAGGTGAAATTTGTGACGCGGGCGACATTGACGCCGGAAAGGCGCGCGGCTTCGGCGTTGGAACCGACAGCGTAAATGTGACGGCCGAGGATCGAGCGGTTGAGCATGAAGGAAACCGCAAGCGCAATCACCACCATCAGTATGACGGGGTAGGGGATGCCGGGGAACACCACATTCGGAAAGCCGTCGTCACCGATAGTGACGATGCGGAAGAGAGCGCCATTGCCGAGTTCGCCGAAAGATTCTCCAAGTCCGGAGACGGCGCGCGCACCGGTGATCTGCAGCGCCACGCCGCGGGCGATCAGCATCATGCCAAGGGTGGCGATGAAGGGCGGCAGCTTGAAACGCGTGACCAGAAGACCATTGATGAGCCCGCAGAGCGACCCCGTCAGAATGCCGAGCAACATGCCGACCGGCACCGGCATGCCGAGTTCCTTCACCGCAAGGGCGGCGACGACACCGGCAAGCGCAAGCACCGAACCGACGGAAAGATCGATGCCGCCGGTGATGATGACACACGTGGCCCCGATGCCGAGCAGGGCGATGGACGTGACCTGCAACGCAATCGTCATGCCGTTATTGACGGTGAAGAAGGCGCTGCTGGTGGCGGAAAAGACCGCGACAAGCGCAAAGAGGCTGCCAAGTGCAGCAAACTTCTGGATAATGTCCTTCTGGCGGTCGCTGACTGCGAAGCTCTTCTTGGTTTCTGCAATATTGGCCATGTCGTTCCTCACCGCGCGGTCCGGCCGTAACCGGACGCATACCGCATGATTTCTTCCTGATTGGTCTTGGCGGTTTCGAGCACGCCCGTAATCCGGCCCTGGTGGAAAACGGCGATACGATCCGTCAGCCCCAGAATTTCCGGCAGTTCCGAACTGATGAGAATGACGCCGATGCCCTGCGCGGCGAGCTCGTCCATGATCTTGTAGATCGCGAATTTCGCGCCGACATCGATGCCGCGTGTCGGCTCGTCGAAGAACAGCACGCGAGATTGCCGGAACAACCATTTGCCGATGATGATTTTCTGCTGATTGCCGCCGGAAAGCAGCCGCACCGTCTGCCCGATCGAGGGAGTACGGATATTCAGGAGATCGACGTAGCGCTTTGCCACATCGTCATGTTTCTTGAAATCGATCAGGCCGAAACGGTTGGAAACCTCGCCGAGATTGGCAAGCGTCGTATTGGCCGCCACCGACATCTTGATGGCGAGACCATCGCTTTTACGGTCTTCCGAGAGATAGGCGATACCCTCCTCGATGGCGTCCTGCGGCGAACTGATCGAAAGCTCCCGCCCGTTGAAAACGATCCTGCCCGCATCGAGCGGATCGGCGCCGAAGATGGCTCGGGCGACTTCGGTTCGGCCGGCACCCATCAGCCCGGCAAAACCGAGGATTTCACCACGTCGCAGCGAAAAACCGACGTCGTGGAACACGCCGCTGCGCGTCAGGCCCTCGACAGAAAAAATGACATCTTCCGTGGGGCGCGATGTACGCTCGGGGAATTTGTCTTCCAGCGAACGCCCGACCATGCGCGTGACGATGTCATCAACGGTGATCGAACCAAAATCGTCGGTCGAAATGTAACGTCCGTCGCGCAGAACCGTCACACGGTCGACGATTTCGGCCATTTCATCGAGACGGTGGGAAATATAAACGATCCCGACACCGGATGCCTTGAGATCGCGGATGACCTTGAACAGAAGCCGGGTCTCCTGCTCGGTCAGCGAAGAAGTAGGCTCATCCATGATGAGCACTTCAGCGTCAAGAGAAAGCGCCTTGGCGATTTCCACCATCTGACACTGGGCGACCGAAAGGCCGCGGACGATCTGGTCGGGGTCTATGTCGACACCCAGCCGGTCGAGACAGCGCTTGGCATCGAGGCGCAGCTTCTTGCGGTCGACGAGGAAACCGCGACGCGGTTCGCGCGCAAGATAGATGTTTTCGGCAACGGAAAGATGCGGAACGAGGTTGAGTTCCTGATGAATGATGGCGATGCCCGCAGCTTCGGACTCCAGCGGCGATGCATATTGCACCTTCACGCCTTTATGAAGGATGGTGCCGTCGCTCGGCTGATAGACGCCGCTGACGATCTTCATCAGCGTCGATTTTCCCGCACCATTCTCACCGCAGACGGCATGTACCTCGCCGGCGCGCAGATCGAAATGCACGTTCGACAGTGCTTTGACGCCGGGAAATTCCTTGCTGATGTTATCAAGGCGCAGGAGCACCGTGCGCTGTCCATGCGCCATCTGTTCAGGCGAAAAATCGCCCCGAATTGTCGATGCGCCCTGCGACATCTGGAAACCTCCCACCCGTATCCCCGCTCCACCGGGGTCATGAACAGGCCAAATGGTTAGGCCGGTTTTTCAGAATGGTCAAGCCAATTAGGCCAAAATTTGCGAAGCCATACCGAAAACAACGGCGTTACATCACAAGACAATCGAAAATAAATAAGTAATTTCATATATTTAAGTAATCCCTTGCGTATTGATACGCTTGGCGTTACGGTAAGGCCAAATACGAATTGCAGACAGGACACGTCAAAAAACACATGAGTGGTCAGGCCAAAATAGCGGAACCGCGCAGGTTATATCAGCAGATTGCGGATCAGATACGCGAACTCATCGATATGGGTGAATTCCTGCCCGGCACGCGGCTTCCCGCCGAACGCGAACTGGCACAGAAGCTCGGCGTATCGAGGCCTTCCTTGCGCGAGGCGCTGATTGCGCTTGAAATCGACAACACCGTCGAAATTCGCATGGGTTCCGGGGTTTATGTGTCGGCGGAAGCGTTACAGACGACCCACCATACCAAATCGCTCGGTGACAGCCCCTCCGAACTGATGCAGGCGCGCGCCGCGCTGGAGGGGGCGACCATCGTGCTGGCGACAAGCCGGATGACCGATGAGACAATCGCGACCCTCCGCCAGATACTCAATACCATGCAGCGGGAAATCGAGGCCGGCCGCAAGCCTCTGGATCAGGATCGGCTGTTTCACGTCACGATCGCCGAACAATCCGGTAACAGCGTTTTGGCCCGAATGGTGGCGAACCTCTTCGATGAACGCCACAGCCCCATTTCGGCCCAGCTTCGCGTGAAATTCGAAGACCGCGATACCTGGACGCATGCGCTTCAGGAACACGAGGCCATTCTGGCGGCGCTTGAACTGAAAGACCCGCTGCTGGCGCAGGCCGCCATGCATACCCATCTGGAAGGTTCGAAGAGACGCTGGGTCGAAAACTGATCTAGAAACATAGCAGGCAATATAACGGGAGGAGGAAAACCCGTGAGTGAGAATTCCGAGGCAACCATTTTGCTGAACGCCAACGACAATGTCGCAGTGGCGCGTCGGTCCATTCCGGCCGGCGGCGCGACGGGCAGGGGCGATCTGGCAGCGCTCGAACTGATCGGGCGCGGGCACAAGGTGGCCCTCAAATTCATCAAATCGGGCGATGAGGTGCTGAAATACGGACAGGTCATTGGTATAGCCACCCAGGATATCGAACCCGGCCGGCACGTGCACCTGCACAATCTCGCCATGGTGCCTTCCGAACACGCGCATCAGTTCAGCGTCGATATCGAAGAAAAGGGCATGGTTCCGGAAGCCGAACGCCGGACGTTCAAGGGTTATGACCGTGGCCTCGGTGGCGTCGGAACACGAAACTATATCGGCGTCATCGCTTCGGTGAACTGTTCCGCCACGGTCTCGCGTTACATCGCGGATTATTTCAACAAGCAGGGAGGCCTTGATGGTTTCGACAATGTCGATGGCGTCGTGGCGCTGACCCATGGCGGCGGCTGTGCGCTGAATACGAAATCGGAAGGTTACCGCCTGCTGATCCGCACCATTCAGGGCTATGCCCGCCATCCGAATTTCGGCGGCATTCTGCTGATCGGCCTCGGTTGCGAGACCAACCAGATCGCGCCCATTCTCGAACATTACAAGATGGAAGAGGGTGAGCGGCTGCGCACCATGACGATCCAGCAGCATGGCGGCACCCGCAAGACGATCGATGCGGCGATTGCCGAGATCAAGGCCATGCTGCCGATGGTCAATGCCGCCCGCCGCACGGAGCAACCGCTTTCCAAGCTGAAGGTGGCACTGGAATGCGGCGGCTCGGATGGTTATTCCGGTATTTCGGCCAACCCGGCTCTGGGTTATGCCTCCGACCTCATCGTCCGCAACGGTGGAACCACGGTCCTCTCCGAGACGCCGGAGATTTACGGCGCTGAACACCTCCTGACGAAGCGCGCCGTCACCCCTGCCGTCGCCGAAAAGCTGCTACAGCGTATCGACTGGTGGCGTGATTATACCGCCCGTAATGGCGACGAACTCAATAACAACCCCTCCCACGGCAACAAGCTTGGCGGCCTCACCACCATTCTGGAAAAATCGCTGGGCGCGGTCGCCAAGGGCGGCTCCATGCCGCTGAAGGCGGTTTATGAATTCGCCGAAACCGTAACGGAGCAGGGTTTCGTCTTCATGGATACGCCCGGCTATGACCCTGTTGCCGTCACCGGCCAGGTCGCCGGCGGCTGCAACGTCATCTGTTTCACCACCGGCCGCGGCTCGGTTTCGGGCTTCAAGCCGTCACCCTGCATCAAGATCGCCACCAATTCCGAAATGTATGAACACATGAAGGAAGACATGGATATCAATTGCGGTGAGATCGTCACCGGTGCTGAAACCATCGAAGAATCCGGCAAACGAATTTTCGAGCATATTCTAGCCGTCGCTTCCGGCGACAAGACCGTCAGCGAGATCTACGACTACGGCGACAATGAATTTGTGCCGTGGCAGGTTGGGGCCGTGACCTGAACCTGCGGCACCAAGACTGTCCCACGTGAAACAAAAGGCCCGGAAAGTGATTTCCGGGCCTTCGTTATTCCTGGTTGTTTCCGCGTTTAGTGGCGGAAGTGGCGCATGCCGGTAAAGACCATTGCCACATTATGCTCATTCGCGGCGTCGATCACTTCCTGATCGCGCATGGAGCCGCCCGGCTGGATGACAGCGGTGGCGCCTGCGGCAATCGCGGCGAGCAAGCCGTCGGCAAAGGGATAAAACGCCTCCGAAGCGACGGCGGAGCCGCGCGTCAACGGTTCGGCAAGGCCAAGAGCCTTCGCCGCATCTTCCGCCTTCTGGGCAGCGATGCGGGCCGAATCCACACGGCTCATCTGGCCGGCACCGATACCCGCGGTCTGCCCATCCTTGGCGTAAATGACGGCATTGGACTTCACATGCTTGGCGATCTTGAAGGCAAACTTCATGTCTTCAAGTTCCTGCGGTGTCGGCGCACGCTTGGTGACGACCTTGAGGTCCAGATCCTCGACCATGCCATTGTCGCGACTCTGCACCAGCAGGCCGCCCGAGACGGTCTTCGCGGTAATACCGGCCGCGCGCGGATCAGGCAGGCCGCCAGCGGCCAGAAGGCGCAGGTTCGGCTTGCGCGCGATGATGGACTTGGCTTCTTCGGTGACATCAGGCGCGATGATGACTTCAGTGAAGAGCTTGACGATTTCTTCCGCCGTTTCCGCATCGAGCGTGCGGTTCAGGGCAATCACGCCACCAAAAGCGGAAACGGAATCGCATGCCAGCGCCCGCCGGTAAGCTTCGGCAAGTGTCGGACCCGTCGCCACACCGCAGGGATTGGCGTGCTTGATGATGGCGACTGCCGGCGCATTTTCCGGCAGGAATTCCGCCACGAGTTCGTAAGCTGCATCGGTGTCATTGATGTTGTTATAGGAAAGCTGCTTGCCCTGAAGCAGCGTCGCGGTTGCAACGCCAGGACGCTTTTCGCCGGTGAGGTAAAAACCAGCGCTCTGGTGCGGGTTTTCGCCATATCGCATCTTTTCCTTCAGCGCGCCGCCGATAGCGCGGTAATCCGGTGTTTCGATCGCGAGCGCCTCGGCGAACCAGTTGGAAATCACCGCATCATAGGAGGCAGTGCGGGCATAGGCCTTGGCGGCAAAACGCTGGCGCAGCGCATAGGACGTCTGGCCGTCATCGGCCTGCAGGGCTTCAACCAGATCGGGGTAGTCAGACGGATCGGTAACAACAGTGACATAGGCGTGGTTCTTGGCGGAAGCGCGGATCATCGCCGGGCCGCCAATATCGATATTCTCCACCGTCGTCGGATAATCGCCGCCCTTGGCGCGAACTTCCTCGAAGGGATAGAGATTGATGACCGAGAGATCGATCGCCTCGATGCCGTGCGCCTTCATCGCCTCGACATGCTCTGCATCGTCCCGGATGGCCAGAAGCCCGCCATGGACGTTGGGATGCAGTGTCTTGACGCGGCCGTCCATGATCTCGGGAAAATTCGTTACGTCGGAGACATCCGTCACAGGCAGGCCTGCTTCGGCAATGGCTTTCGCCGTTCCACCGGTCGACAGGAGCTTGACGCCAAGCTTCGATAGAACCGTCGCCAGTTCGATAATGTCAGTCTTGTCGGACACGGAAAGAAGCGCCGTGCGGATTTTGACCTTATCGGGGGCGGGGATTTTCTTGGACACGACGGCCATCAGGCATACTCCGTTTAACGGGGAGGACAGGCTGGAATGGGATTGATCCAGCAATTGCCGCCGCGTTAACACAGCTTACCGGATTAATAAACAGCGGGGATGCCGAACGGAGAAAACTATGGTGGTTTTTGACCCGCACCGCCGGAAATTGTCTAGGCCTGGCGTTCGATGAGCCAGCGGATTTCCCGCGTATTTGCGAGATTGAAGGGGAGTTCGATCTGCTGTGACGGGCGCATACCGGATGCATCGGCCATGAAGACATCCTCGGTGACGAAAAGCTCCAGCCCGGGTGCGGAAAACAGCCAGACGGTTCCATCCGCTGCCTCCAGATAGACCGACTCCTCATCCCGCTGGTGTATCTGAATGTGGGGATGAATATGGAAACGTGAAACCGCCGTGACCGACTGCAATTGCGTTTTTACCGCACTCGCATCGGCCCGCAGCAGATCCCGACCCTTTATCTTGGTGCCGGCCGCATTCAATTCTATTTCCCGCTCATGGTAGCAGCCGAAATTCTGCAAATAACCGTTATGAGACGCCCAGAGAACGTCATTGCCGTTTGCATCCGTTTCACGCCGGCTGTCGACGTGGCTGACACCTGACACCATGATCGGACCAAGCAGCCGCGAGCGTGACAGTCTGCACGATGATGTATCCGCAAGCGTGACGGTGGAATGCGCCGCCGTGGAACGGCTGGCCCGCTGATATTCCGGCGCGGCGTTGCGCGGAAAGCCGGAATTGACGATGAAGCGGTTCTTGCCGCAGGACATTTCGAAAGACAGGCAACCCGAATGGGCATTGCGTGAAAGCTCCGCCGAGCCGGGATAGCCCGTATCCACGATGATGACCGTATCGTCCGTCGCAAGCCGGTGATAGTTCACGTCCGGCAGGACCTTGGAGGGCCGGCCGGCCGTTTCGTCATAGCGCAGCACGGAAACAAGCTCATTGGCGAGCGTCGCCGTGGCGCCGTTGAACAGCGCGAGATCGCCGCCCTGATGCCGGAAGAACCGGATCGCCGGGAACATGCGGTCTATCGCCGGCACTAGGCCGGAGGGCAGATCATGGCCGAGATTGATATAACTTTGCCGAAGCGGCAGGAGATCGAGCAGCAGGTCCAGCATGACGCGTGGATTGCGGGAAACATGCCCGCCATCGGGCAGAATCTGGCGTTCCATTTCCTGAGCCAGCTTCATTCCATTCCGCATGATCCGCGAAAGGCGCGTTGGCATGGCGATGGAAGCCATGGCCAAGGCAATCCTGATCCTCAGCCGCGCTTCGCCATCGGGCGCGTGTCTGACGATTCTTTCGAGATACCGCACATGAAAGACGAGGCTTTTCAGGAACCGGCGATAAAAGCCGGCATCGGCCTCGTATAAAACCACGGGAGAGTGCGAAAGCCAGGCAATCAGCCTTTGTGCGGCGATTTCCGGCGACCAGGCAGTGCCTGCAAGCCGCTTGCCATGAAGCACCATCCATTCCGCAACGATGCGGCGCGCCCGTTTGCAGGCCTCGCTCGATTTATCGGAGCGAATATGCCGTAGCCAACTGAATGCATGCAGCCGTTCTTCAAAAACCGCTGAGGGATATTCCACCTGGAATGGCGAAGCTCCGCCGGTTTCGACGACACGCCCCGCCAGTGCGATGCGGCCCCGCAACAGTTCCTCGGCGAAATAGGGATCGATGGCTCTGAGATCGGTCGGCGCCGCCACCAGACCATCTGGCGCACGAGTGGCAAATCGCGACATATGCAGGCGCAAAGGGGTGAGGCCGACACACAGATGACGATACGCCATCCGCGACAGAAGACCGGCGGCATTCATGCTGCCTGCAAAGGACCCTAACAAGCTGTGTTTCCCGTTTCACATGTTTTGTTTTTATCAGTGAACCGCGACGACCGGAACGTTTTCGATAAATATCTAATGATTCGCGAAAGCTTGGCTTTTTTCTACTTCTTACGCAAGACACTGCTGAAAAACCCATCGACGCCGCCGAACATGTCCGGTGTCGTGCGAAGATCGCCATCGGGGCTGATAGCCGCTTCCATTCCAGGCCAATCCTCGCGGCGGACGGCAACACGCTCCACGTCGGGATTTTCCGCCAGAACCTCGGCAATCATCGCTTCTCCTTCGGAAGGATCGAGCGAGCAATTGGAGAAGACCACGAGACCGCCGGGGCCAACAAGGGTCAGCGCATGCCGCAGCATTTGGCCCTGAAGGGCAGCGAGTTTGGCAATATCGTTCTCATCCTTGGTCCAGCAGACATCGGGATGTTTGCGAAGTGTCCCGGTGGAAGAACAGGGCGCATCGAGGAGGACCGCGTCAAAGAGCTGTTCCGGCTGGTACTTCAGCATATTGGCCTCCACCGTTTCGGCACGGAGGCCAAGCCGGTCGAGATTTTCCCTGAGACGACGAAGACGGTTACCGGACTGATCCAGCGCCGTCACCTTGGCGCCCGCCAGCGCAAGCTGCGCCGTCTTGCCGCCCGGAGCAGCACAGAGATCTGCGACACGTTTGCCCGCTATGTTACCCATAAGCCGAACCGGCATGCTGGCGGCGAGATCCTGCACCCACCACGCACCTTCAGCGAAGCCTTCGAGCGATGGAATCTGCCCCTCGAATTCACCCAGACGCACACTGCCATTCGGCATGAGCGTACCGCCCAGTTTTTCCGCCCAGAGAACAGGATCAGCCTTGATCGTCAGATCAATCGATGAGGGTGTCAGCTGCGCCTCCGAAATCCTTTGCGCAACCTCATTGCCGTAGGCGGAAACAAGCCGCGCATGGAACCAGTCCGGCAATACCGGGACGTCAGCGACGGCCTTCTCGATATCCACTTTTTCACGACCGAGCCGTCGGAGAACGGCGTTCACCAGCTTGACGAAACGCCGGTTGCGCGGATCGCGGTGAGCCTGCTCCACGGCGAGATCGACAGCGGAATGATCCGGAACATCGAGGTAAAGCATCTGCGCCGCACCGACGACAAGAACGTGATGCAGCGATCGCGCGCCCTGCGGCAGCGGCCCATCAAGCAGCATCGACAATGCCGCTTCAATCCGGGGAAGGTGGCGAAGCGCGCTGTTGACGATGGCTCTCACCAGCGCCCGGTCCGCAAGCGACAGGGCTCGATAGACGGGATTGCCGTTTTCGCTATCGAGCATCCCATCCAGCGAGGTCTTCTTTTCCAGAACGGCGGCCAGAATGCGGGTGGCGGCGATGCGCGCGGCGAGACCCGGCTTGTCCTGGAAAGACGAAGGGCCGTCTTCACGGCCCCCCCCATTTGCCGGTCTCGGTTTTCTGGACCGCGCCGGCTTATTCTGAATATCGGATGTCAAGACCACGGCCCCTTGCGCTCGTTTTCATTGCCTCGTCCCCAGCCTGTTTTGGGAACGGAGCCTGATTTGCGCAGAGGTCTATCACCCGATGGCGGCGGCGTCGATCCTTGCGGGGAAAACTCCTGCGCCATCGCATGCAGCGCCGCCACGCGGTTTTCCGTATTCGGATGCGTGGAGAAAAGATTGTCCATGCGCTCGCCGGAAAGCGGATTGATGATGAACATATGCGCCGTTGCCGGGTTGCGCTCGGCATCGTCATTGTGAATGCGCTGCGCCATGCCCGAAATCTTCTGCAAGGCGGAAGCAAGCCAGAGCGGGTTGCCGCAGATTTCCGCGCCGCGCCGGTCGGCGGAATATTCCCGTGTGCGGCTGATCGCCATCTGCACCAACATCGCTGCCAGCGGCGCCACAATCATCGCGACCAGCACGCCGATAAAGCCGAGCGGGTTATTGTTGTTCTCCCGGTTGCCGCCGAAGAAGAAGGCAAAATTGCCGAGCATGGAGATGGCGCCCGCCAGCGTGGCGGTGATTGTCATGGTCAGCGTATCCCGGTTCTGCACATGCGCAAGCTCATGCGCCATGACACCGGCCACTTCCTCGGGCGTCAGACGCTCCAGCAGTCCTGTCGAAGCGGCAACAGCGGCATTCTGCGGATTCCGCCCGGTCGCGAAGGCATTGGGTTGCGGGCTGTCGTAAATATAAACCTTCGGCATCGGCAGACCGGCATTCTGCGACAGGTCGCGGATCATGTGAAAAAATTCGGGCGCATTCGCCTCGTCGATCTCCCGCGCATGATAGGCGGAGAGAACCATCTTGTCAGAGTTCCAGTAGGAAAAAATATTCATACCGGCTGCGATGACCAGGGCAATCATCATACCGCCCTTGCCGCCAATCAGAAAACCGACACCCATGAACAATGCGGTCATGAAGGCCAGAAGCATTGCCGTGCGCATCATGTTCATCCGTTAAACTCTCCTTGTCACTCACCGGGAATATTCCGGGGTTTATAAAGCCCCTCGGATTATATAATCTGGTAAGCGGCAAACGTATTTCAATATCCCGTCATAGGGAGGATTTCATGCAGAATGCAGATAATGACAACGCCACGGACAGTGGCGCGGAAAGTGTAAAGCGACTTTCGCCGGCGGCGCAGCGAGCGTTGAAAGAAGCGGAAGAACGGCGCAGGCAACAGGCCGATCTCCAGTTACCGCCGGAAACCGGCGGCCGCGGCGGCGCGGAACCCGTGCGTTTCGGCGATTACGAAATAAAAGGCCGGGCCATCGATTTTTGAGCGCCATAAATAAAAATACCCGCCAAAGGCGGGTATTTTATATTTTATAACAAATAGTTACTTATTTTTGCTCCAGAAGCCGGCATACCGCTTCAAGCTGTTCCAGTGTCCGATAACCGATACGGATTTGCCCCGATCCGCCCTTGTGGCTGATCTTAACATCCAGCCCGAGAGCATCGGACAGGCTGCGTTCGAGCGCGATCGTATCGGAATCCTTTTCCGCAGCAGGTCGCTTCTCCGCAACATCGCCCTGCGATTTGATATCGTTCTGCGCCAGGCGCTCGGCATCACGGACCGAAAGTCCCTTGGATACGATTGTTTTCGCCAGCATCGCCGGATCGGAAGTGGAAACAAGCGCGCGGGCATGACCTGCGGAGAGCGAACCATCCGCCAGCATGTCCCGTACCGGATCGGGAAGCTTCAAAAGCCGAAGGCTGTTGGCAACGTGGCTTCGGCTCTTGCCGATGATTTCGCCGAGATCATTCTGCGTATAGCCGTGTTCGGCAATCAGCTGCTCATACCCCATCGCTTCTTCGAGCGGATTGAGGTCGGAACGCTGCACGTTTTCGACAATTGCCAGTTCCAGCGCCGTGCGGTCATCCACATCGCGAACGATGACGGGAACATCGGTAAAGCCCGCCAGCTGCGCCGCACGCCAGCGTCTTTCACCCGCAATAATCTCGTATCGGTTGACTCCAACCGTTCTTACGACTACAGGCTGAACAATTCCATGCTGACGAATGGAGGCGGCAAGATCCTGCAGCTCATTCTCATCGAAATGACGCCGCGGGTTTCTCTGGCTGCGAGCGATGAATTCGATGGGGATGGTACGATCGGCGTTAACAGCGCGCTGGGGCTCACCCACCGGCACAGGCTGGTCCATTTCTCCGATCAATGCGGCAAGACCGCGCCCCAGCCGACGCTTGGAAAGATCATCACTCATAAGATATTACTCCATACATTCCGGCAAACGTCAGGCGGCTTTACGCAGACGCTCTCTCTGAATCACTTCGGACGCCAGTTGCAGATAAGCCTGGCTGCCGGCACATTTCAGATCATAGAGAATTGCCGGTTTACCATAGGACGGCGCTTCGGAAACACGCACATTGCGTGGAATGAGCGTGTGGTACACCTTTTCGCCCAGATGCGTGCGCACATCCGAAACAACCTGCTGTGCAAGATTATTTCGCGCATCGAACATCGTAAGAACAATGCCCTGTATATCCAGCTGCGGGTTCACCGATCCACGAATCTGACTGACCGTATTCAGCAACTGACTAAGGCCCTCCAGTGCAAAGAACTCGCATTGCAGCGGCACGAGCACGGAATGTGCGGCCGTCATGGCATTCATCGTCAAAAGATTGAAAGAAGGAGGGCAGTCGACGAGAATATAGGAGTAGCCTCTGGCTTCGTGTGTCTCCATGGCCGCACGCAGCAGGAAAACGCGGTTGGAAACATTCGCGACCTGCATCTCGAAACCGAGCAAATCCATCGTGGAGGGTACGATGTCGAGATTGGGAACGGCAGTGGGAACAGCAACTTCCGCTACCCCATGATCTCCCACCAGAAGATCATAGGACGAAAGCTTGCGTTCTTTGCGGTCGATTCCAAGCCCGGTGCTCGCATTACCCTGCGGGTCCAGATCCACGATCAGTACGCGTTCACCAATAGCCGCCAGCGCGGTAGCCAGATTGATGGCGGTTGTTGTTTTACCAACCCCGCCTTTCTGGTTTGCAACTGCGATAATCCGGTTTTTTTCCAAAGTCATGCCGCACCTGGCCAGCTCATCAGCTCCTCAAAGCGAGGTTGCTGATTTCAAGAACAACAGAATCTGCCTCAATGGCACTCTGATGTTTTACCAGATCAAACTCCCAGCGACCATGTGCTTTCTGCACTTCAGAATCATAATCCCGGCCTTTATTAAAATAGGCCTTGAGATTCGGGTTATTCTGCGCCCAGGGATGGATATAATCGAAAAGCAGATCCAGTTCGGCGAGTGCGCGCGCTGAAACAGCATCGCAATTTTTGATGATTTCCGGTGCTGTCTCGATCCTGACAGGGTGGACTGCACCTCTTGCACCGGTTTCCTTCAGTGCAATTCGCAAGAATGCCGCCTTTTTATTGTTGCTTTCGACCAGATCAACCCAACCGTCGCCAAGCTCCGCCAGAAAAATCGCAGTGACGACACCGGGGAATCCGCCACCGCTTCCAAGATCAATCCACTTTTTTGGCTGAGAAGAAAGCTGGAATATTTGCGCGCTGTCGGCCACATGCCGGTTCCAGAGCTCGGCGAGAGTGGAAGGCGCTACCAGATTTGTGGTTTTGTTCCACTTCTTAAAAAGCTCGACAAAATGTTCGAGCCTTTCCTGTGTTTCACGTGAAACACTCTGGCCGTTTATCTTCATAATCCGACTCGCTATTGGTGCATGCGTAATTTTTCACTTCGCGTTGCGGAATCCTTCCGCAGAAGTGCGAGCAGCAGCGATATCGCAGCCGGCGTCATGCCGTCAACACGAGCAGCCTGGGCAATATTCTCAGGACGGGCTTTTTCCAGCTTTTGTTTAAGCTCGTTGGAGAGGCCGGACAGGCACTTGAAATCAAAGTCATCCGGGATTTTTCTGTCTTCGTCCCGTTTGATATCGACGATATCAGCGCTCTGCCTCTGCATATAGACCGCATAACTCGCCTCGATCTGCAAGACCTCGGCAACTTTTCCGTCAAGGGCGCCCAATTCCGGCCAATGTTCGGTAAGAACTTCGAGGGTCATATCCGGATAGGCCAGCAATTCATAAACGGACCGTCGTTGACCGTCCTGATTAAGTTTCAACCCCTGCTTCGCCGCCTGGGATGGGCTGATGGAAATCGCCTTCATCAGCTCTCGACCGCGATCCAGATCGGAAATGAAATTTACGAAGCGTTCCTGCCGCGCGCGGCCGACAATGCCAGCCATCTGACCGACTGGTGTAAGCCGCAGATCCGCATTGTCCACGCGCAGCGAAAGACGATACTCGGCTCTGGACGTAAACATGCGGTAGGGTTCGCTGACACCTTTCGACGTCAGGTCATCAATCATGACGCCGATATAAGACTCGGTTCGGCTAAAATAGACCGGATCGGCGTCGCCGGCATAAAGCGATGCATTCAAGCCGGCAACGAGACCCTGAGCGCCCGCTTCTTCATAACCCGTCGTGCCATTAATCTGCCCGGCCAGAAACAATCCGGGAATCTTGCGGCATTCCAGCGACGGCTTCAGCTCGCGCGGATCGACATAGTCATATTCGATCGCGTAACCCGGCTGCAGGATCGTCACCTGCTCAAGGCCCGGTATCGTTCGGATAAATTGCTCCTGAACGGAAGCGGGAAGGGACGTCGATATGCCGTTTGGGTAAATGGTGTGATCGTCGAGACCTTCCGGCTCGAGGAATATCTGATGACCGTCCCGTTCACCGAAACGGGTGATCTTATCCTCAATCGAAGGGCAATAACGGGGACCGACCCCCTCGATCTGTCCGGAATACATCGCCGATAGATGAATATTGTCTTGAATGATCTTGTGGCCAGCCGGGGTGGTGCGAGTTACACCACATTCTATTTGCGGATTGAGAATACGATCCGTCATGAAGGAAAAAGGGACAGGGTCCTCATCGGCGGCCTGCCGATCCACCGCATTCCAGTCAATGGTACGTCCGTCCAGTCGGGCAGGGGTACCGGTTTTCAGGCGCCCCATAACGAGACCCAGCCGCGAGAGCGTGTCCGAGAGGCCAATAGACGGCATTTCACCAACGCGTCCCGCCGGGATCTTTTCGGAACCGATATGAATGAGACCGCGCAGGAAGGTGCCACTCGTCAGCACGACCGCACCACAAGGAATCCGGCTACCGTTCTTCATAATAACGGCGGCGACGCGATCATTGGCCATCTCAATATCGAAAGCATCGCCTTCAATGATGGTCAGGTTATCAATCGCATCGATCTCACGCTGCATGGCTTCGCGGTAAAGCCGCCGGTCGGCTTGCGTGCGCGGACCACGGACGGCCGGCCCCTTTTTACGGTTGAGCATGCGGAATTGGATGCCCGCTGCATCGGCAACCCGACCCATCAAGCCATCCAGTGCATCGATCTCACGAACGAGGTGCCCCTTGCCCAGACCGCCGATAGCAGGGTTGCAGGACATGACGCCAATCGTCTCACGTTTGTGGGTAACAAGGGCGGTTTTTGCACCATGCCTTGCAGCAGCGGCCGCGGCTTCACTGCCCGCGTGGCCACCACCAATAACAACGACATCGAATGACTGGTGCATATCCTTGCGCCCTGTTCTCTCAGCATCGACATCACCGCCTCGGCCGCCGATGTTTCACGTGAATCATTTTCCTATGCAGAATTCCGAGAAGATCACGCCAAGCAAATCTTCCACATCAACGCGGCCGGTAATCCGTCCAAGCGATGTCGCCGCGAGCCTTAAATATTCCGACCTTATCGCAAGGTCCAGGGTCCCAGAATTGAGCGCATCACTAACATAGTTCAGCGTCTCTTCAAGTCGTTTTTTATGCCTGGTGCGCGCGGGAACCAAAGTCTGGCCGGCACCGACACGTTTTTCTATCTCCTGCTTCAGCATCGAACGCAGTTCGTTCAAGCCTATCCCTTCCTTGGCTGAGATAGACAAATCAAATCCATCATCCAAGATAGGGGAATGAAGCGCTGTTTTCGTTCTAACTCGCAAGTAGCTCCGGTTTTTGAACGGTTCGAGAGATTGTTTCGGAAGCGAATCCTTATCCTGCAGCAGCAGAATGAGATCTGCGGTCTCCGCCGTCAGAACCGCGCGCCGCACGCCTTCAAGCTCCACGACATCCTGTGTTTCCCGTATTCCTGCCGTATCGAATATCCGGACGAGATATCCTTCCAGATTGATGTCAACGCTCAAGACATCTCTCGTGGTGCCGGCAATATCGGTAACGATAGCAACATCGCGGCCGCTAAGGGCGTTCAAAAGAGTGGATTTGCCTGCATTCGGTTCACCGACGAGGGCGACCTTGAACCCGTCGCGAATGATTTCTCCGCTTTCGCCACCCTGGAGATGATCGCCGATTTCCTTTTTGAGAAGCGCCATGGCTTCCCAAACCTGAGCCGCCACGGAATCCGGAACATCCTCCTCGTCGGCAAAATCCAGTTCCGCTTCGATGAGAGCGCGAGCGCGCGTCAGGCGGCTAGCCCAGCCATCATAGAGTGCCGACAATTTGCCAGTGCTCTGTTCCACCGCCAACCGCCGCTGCATTTCCGTTTCAGCCTGCAACAGATCGGCGAGGCCTTCGACCTCAAGGAGATCCATCTTCCCATTCTCGAAGGCTCTACGAGAGAATTCACCGGCATCGGCAGGCCGAAGTCCCTCTAGATTTTCAAGCTCGGCGAAAATCGAAGCCATGACAGCGCGACTGCCATGGCTATGAATTTCAACACAATGCTCACCCGTGAAAGAATTTGGCGCTGGAAAAGCAATTACCAGCGCCTGGTCGATGATCTCATCGTTTCGATTCCGAATCGAGCAGAGCGTAGCTTTTCGTGGTGAAGGAAGTTCCCGGCCCGTCAACATCTCCAAGGCATAGAAAGCCCTCGAGCCGCTGATCCTGAGAACAGCCACACCCGCCGGCAGGGCACCGCTGGAAAGCGCATAGATCGTATCGGCGGAAGCTGGCATCATTCACCTCGGTCTAAAACAGTCAAGCCGCATCCGAATAAACGGATACGGCTTTAAAGCTCTTATGATGAATCCGGCTAAAGTTCGGATCAGGTATTCATCGATTCGAAGAAATCCGAATTGTTCTTGGTCTGCTTCAGCTTGTCGATCAGGAACTCGATGGCGTCCATCGTACCCATCGGCGCGAGAATACGGCGAAGAACGAAAATCTTCTGCAGATCCTGACGCGGCACCAGCAGGTCTTCCTTACGCGTACCGGATTTCAGAATATCCAGTGCGGGGAAGATGCGCTTGTCGGCAACCTTGCGGTCGAGCACGATTTCCGAGTTACCGGTACCCTTGAATTCTTCGAAGATGACTTCATCCATACGGCTGCCGGTATCGATCAGCGCGGTTGCGATAATGGTCAGCGAACCGCCTTCTTCGATATTACGAGCGGCGCCGAAGAAACGCTTCGGGCGCTGCAGCGCGTTGGCATCCACACCACCCGTCAGAACCTTACCGGAGGAGGGAACAACCGTGTTGTAGGCACGGCCGAGGCGCGTGATGGAATCGAGCAGGATGACGACGTCACGACCATGTTCGACCAGGCGCTTCGCCTTTTCGATGACCATCTCGGCGACCTGCACGTGACGGACAGCGGGTTCGTCGAAGGTGGAGGAGACAACCTCACCCTTCACGGAACGCTGCATGTCGGTCACTTCTTCCGGACGCTCATCGATCAGGAGAACGATCAGATAGCATTCCGGATGATTTGCCGTGATGGAATGGGCGATGTTCTGCAACAGAACGGTCTTACCGGTGCGCGGCGGCGCGACGATCAATCCGCGCTGACCCTTGCCGAGCGGCGCGACGAGATCGATCACACGCGACGACAAATCCTTCGAGGTCGGAACATCCAGTTCCATCTTGAAGCGCTCATTCGGATAAAGCGGCGTCAGATTGTCGAAGTGAACCTTGTGGCGGATCTTTTCCGGATCGTCGAAATTGATCGTATTGACCTTGAGAAGCGCGAAATAACGTTCGCCTTCCTTGGGGCCGCGGATCGGGCCTTCAACGGTATCGCCTGTCTTCAGCGAGAAGCGGCGGATCTGCGACGGCGAGATATAGATATCGTCCGGACCGGGCAGATAGTTTGCATTTGCGGATCGCAGGAACCCGAAACCGTCCTGCAGGACTTCAACGACGCCCTCGCCGATGATTTCGATGTCCTGGCTCGCGAGAACCTTGAGGATTGCGAACATGAGCTCCTGCTTGCGCATGGTGCTCGCATTTTCAACTTCCAGGGATTCGGCAAAAGTCAGCAAGTCGGTAGGCGATTTGCTCTTAAGTTCCTGAAGCTTCATTTCAGCCATGAAGAGAAGACCGTTTGATAATGTAATGTCGGGGGAGGGCGTGTTCGCGAATCAGATGCTGTGGGAGATACCGCAGATGACTGAATAATTCACATGCCACGAAGATGAGTGGCCCGAAAATAGCGATTGAACACGGCCGCTGCAAGAGGAAAGCACGAATTCCGCGAAATTTATCGTCGCACCGTCTTAACCGAAGGGTTTCACAACCACAAGTAAGACGATGAGGATCATCAGCACCGTCGGAACCTCGTTCATCAACCGCCAGTGACGGGCAGGCCGCGTATTTTCATCCCGCGCGAAACGTTTTGCACTGCGTGTGAAATAAACATGGGTCGCAGTCAGAAACACCACCAGTGCGATCTTGGCATGCAGCCAGCCGCCGGAAAAACCATAAACCGACCAGGCGAGATAAAGTCCCAATATCCAGGATATCATCATCGCCGGGTTCATGATCACCTTGATCAGCCGCTGCTCCATCACCTTGAAGGTTTCAGACTGCTGCGAACCGGCGGGTGCATCCGTGTGGTAGATGAAGAGCCGCGGCAGGTAAAAAATCGCCGCCATCCAGGAAATAACGGCGATGATATGCAGCGCCTTTATCCAGAGATAGAGATCGGCCGGATCGGCATAAAATAACAGGGCGACGAAGGCAGCAAAGACACCCAGCGCAATGCCGGCGCGCAATGCCGCCCGGTTTCCGGAACGGGTGGATGTCTGTTTTTCGCCGCTCATGCCCCGGCTCCGCCGGCACGCACCCGCTCCACCAGCCGGGTGACGTTTTCCGGGTCAGCCTGCGGGGTGATGCCATGGCCGAGATTGAAGATCAGCGGACCCTGTGCAAGAGCCTGCAGCACGGCATCTATACCATCCTGCAGCGCCCTGCCTCCTGCCACCATCAGCATGGGGTCGAGATTGCCCTGCACGGGCCCCTCTTTCTGCAAATCCCTTGCAAAGCTGAGAGGCACCGACCAGTCGAGCCCAATGGCGTCGGCGCCCGTCTTGCGACGATAATCCTTGAGAAGATAACCAGCCCCCTTGGCGAAGGCGATGATTTTTGCCGAAGGCCGACGGGCGCGCACCGATGCGATAATGCGGGCAACGGGTTTTATCGCATAATCCTCAAATTCCTTCTCACCGAGCACGCCAGCCCAGGAATCGAAGATTTGAACCGCATCCGCACCTGCATCGATCTGTGCGACCAGATAATCGGCGGAAACGTCGGCGAGGAAAGCCAGCAGCTTTTCCATGGCCACCGGCTCCTGATAACCGAACAGCCGCGCCGGGGCCTGATCCGGCGTTCCGTGTCCTGCAATCATATAAGTCGCAACCGTCCACGGCGCGCCGCAGAAACCGAGAAGCGTCGTTTCATCGGGCAAAGAGGCGCGCAGACGGGAAACGGTTTCAAAAACAGGAGAAAGATGCGCCATGACATTTGCGGCATCCAGCTTCTCGATACCGCTGACATCGATCGGGTCCATGGCCGGACCTTTTCCTTCGCTGAAAGACACGTTGCGATGAAGCGCGTCGGGTATCACCAGAATATCGGAAAAGAGAATGGCGGCATCGAGCCCGAACCGGCGAATGGGTTGGAGAGTAACCTCCATCGCCAGTTCGGGACTATAACAGAGATCGAGGAAACTACCGGCGCTCTTTCGCGTTTCCCTGTACTCGGGAAGATAACGCCCAGCCTGTCGCATCAGCCATATGGGCGGCGGTGTGACCGTCTGCCCGTTCAACACCGTCATAACCTTACGTTCGCTCATGGCACCCAGCTTCTAAAAAATAAAATCAAAGAGATTTAAAAGATTTTCTATTTCTTAGAGTCTGTGGGTAGCAAGGATTAAAATCATTCCAGTCGAAATGCCGCAGCCGTAGAATTCCAAGCGTGCCTGCGGATGTTATCGGCCCAATTGTTTTGGAATAATCCGGAAAATAGAAATTTTATAAATAATTTCAGTTATTTATGGCGACCCGGAAAAACAGTTCGACTGTGGATAGTCTGGGGAAAATTTTGAACGGTTCCGCATTCTTCCAACAATTCACAAGCACGTCGGAGACGATTGAAGCCACTTGCGGATTGTGGAAAAACACCACCTTATTCACGTCGCGGTTCGACCCGCAGGACAATTCGGAGATTTGTCCCGGTTTATCAACAGCGGGAGAAAAACAGCGTGGAGAACAAAAAAAGCTTCTTCCATCTGCACCTGATTTCGGACTCAACGGGAGAGACTCTGATGTCGGCCGGTCGGGCCGTTTCGGCCCAGTTCCACGCCTCCATGCCGGTGGAACATGTCTATCCGATGATTCGAAACCAGAAGCAGCTCGCGCAGGTCGTCGATCTCATCGATAAGGAACCGGGCATTGTTCTCTATACGATCGTCGACCAGCAGCTGGCCGAGTTTCTGGATCTGCGGTGCCATGCGATTGGCGTGCCCTGCGTGAACGTCCTTGAACCCATCATCGGCATCTTCCAGACCTATTTAGGTGCGCCGTCCAGACGGCGGGTGGGTGCGCAACATGCCTTGAATGCGGATTATTTCGCCAGGATCGAGGCGCTCAATTTCGCCATGGATCATGATGACGGGCAAATGCCCGAAACCTATGATGAGGCTGATATCGTCATCATCGGCATCAGCCGCACCTCAAAAACACCGACCAGCATCTATCTCGCCAACAGGGGGATAAAGACCGCCAATATACCGGTCGTTCCCAATGTGCCTTTGCCCGACAGCCTCTATGCGGCCACGCGGCCGTTGATCGTCGGGCTGGTCGCGACATCGGACCGGATATCGCAGGTGCGCGAAAACCGGGAACTCGGCGCGACGGGCGGATTTGACAGTGGTCGATACACGGATCGCGCCACCATCATGGAAGAGCTGAAATATGCACGAGCGCTCTGCGCCCGCAACAATTGGCCGCTGATCGATGTCACGCGCCGTTCCATCGAGGAAACGGCGGCGGCCATCCTTGCCCTTCGTTCGAGGACACGATAATCCGAATCGCACCATTCGGAGCAGACAGTCGATGCAACAAGAATTGATCCTCGCCTCGTCCAGCGCATCCCGCCAGATGCTGATGCGCAATGCGGGGCTGACATTTTCGGCCATCCCGGCGGATATTGACGAGCGTGCGCTCGATGAACAGCTGGAACGAGACGGCGCCAGTCCGGAAGAGGTTGCGCTGGAACTCGCTAAGGCCAAGGCTCTTGCAGTCAGCGCGCTTTATCCGAAAGCACTGGTTCTCGGCTGCGACCAGACCATGGCGCTCGGCGCCCGTGTTTATCACAAGCCGAAAACCATGGCGGAGGCCGAAGGGCATCTGCTGTCATTGTCTGGCAAGGTCCATCGCCTGAACAGCGCCGCCGTTCTCGTCCGACATGGTGAGGTAGTGTGGCAAATCGTTTCCAGCGCCGAGCTGACCGTTCGGACTTTGAGCGCCGAATTTGTCTCCCGCCACCTGCAACGGGTGGGAGAAAAGGCCCTGAGCAGCGTTGGCGCGTATCAGCTCGAAGGAGAGGGAATCCAGCTATTCACCTCGATCGAAGGCGATTATTTCACGATTCTCGGGCTGCCGCTTCTACCGCTTTTATCGAAATTACGCGATATGGATGTCATCGATGGCTGATTCACGTGAAACATTAACCATAAACGCCTTCGTTGTCGGCTATCCGATCAAGCATTCGCGATCGCCTATTATACATTCCTATTGGCTGAGGAAATTCGGCATTGCCGGTTCCTATAAGGCGGTGGAAATCTCTCCGGACGACTTCGCGAATTTCATTGCAACGCTGAAGCAGGGTAGGCCAGGCACGGCTGTCGGCGGCAATGTCACCATTCCCCATAAGGAAGCGGCTTACCGGCTGGCAGACAGACCAGATGCTCTGGCGGAAGAACTTGGCGCCGCCAATACTGTCTGGATGGAGGAGGGCGAGCTTCACGCCACCAATACGGATGGCTATGGTTTCGTCTCCAATCTCGATGAGCGGCATCCGGGCTGGGACAGGACAGAGCGGGCAGTGGTTCTGGGTGCCGGCGGCGCGAGTCGGGCGGTCATTCAGTCGCTGCGTGATCGCGGCATTGCCGAAATCCACGTTCTCAACCGTACCGTCGAACGGGCGCGCGAACTGGCCGACCGTTTTGGGCCGCGGGTTTTTTCCCATCCCCAGGCGGCGCTTCATGAGGTCATGCAGGGTGCCGGGCTTTTCGTGAATACGACGTCGCTCGGCATGGATGGAACGGAAGCGCCGCATCTTGATTTTTCGCCGCTGGCAGATCAGGCCGTCGTAACCGATATCGTCTATGTGCCGTTGAAAACCCCGATCCTGAAAATGGCGGAAGAGCAGGGCATCGCAACCGTCGACGGGCTCGGCATGCTGCTTCATCAGGCAAAACCCGGTTTCAAACGATGGTTCGGCAAAACGCCGGAGGTCGATGAGGCCCTGCGTTCTCTCATCATCGAGGATATGGAGAAACATTGATGATCGTTATCGGTCTCACCGGCTCGATTGGAATGGGAAAAACGACGACGGCGAAGTTGTTTGCCGGGGAGGGGGTTCCGGTTCTCGATTCGGATGAGGTCGTGCACGGGCTTTACCGGGCGGAAGCCGCTCCGCTGATCGAAGCGGCCTTTCCTGGCACTACCGTTTCCGGTGCGGTGGACAGGCAGAAACTTGGCGAAGTATTGCGGCAGAATCCGGCTAATTTCAGCAGACTGGAAGAGATCGTGCATCCGCTGGTGCGTGGAAGGCAGGAGGCGTTTCTGGCGCAGGCGAGGAAAGAGGATCGGCAATTCGCCCTCCTCGATATTCCGCTGCTGTTCGAAACCGGGGCGGAAAGCCGGGTCGATAAAGTCGTTGTTGTCAGTTGCGCACCGGAGATTCAGCGAGAGCGGGTTCTGTCCCGACCGGGAATGACGGGAGAGAAATTCGAAATGATCCTCGCCCGGCAGATGCCCGACGCGGAAAAGCGCCGGCGTGCCGATTTTATCGTCGATTCCGGAACTGGTGTCGAAGCGGCACGGGATCAGGTAAGAGAGGTTCTGCAGAAACTGGCCGCTGAGTCGCGCCGCGGAGAGATGAATGCGTGAGATCATTTTCGATACGGAAACCACGGGCCTTGAATCGAAGCTGGACCGCGTGATTGAAATCGGCGGCATCGAGCTGATCAACCACTTTCCCACCGGCCGCACCCTGCATCTCTACATCAGCCCGGAAGATCGCAAGGTTCACCCCGACGCACTTGCCGTTCACGGGATTACCGACGAGTTTCTGAAGGATAAACCCAAATTCGCCGAGGTTGTCGACCAGATTCGCGACTTCTTCGAGGGCGCGCGCTGGGTGGCGCATAATGCCACATTCGACATGGGCTTCATCAACGCGGAATTCGCCCGTCTCGGCATTGAACCGGTCGCCGCCGATCTGGTGACGGATACGCTTTCGCTCGCCCGTCGCAAGCACCCTATGGGACCGAACTCGCTGGACGCGCTTTGCCGTCGTTACGGCATCGACAATTCCCACCGTACCAAGCACGGCGCTCTTCTCGACTCCGAACTGCTCGCCGAAGTTTATATTGAGATGATCGGCGGGCGCCAGACGGCGCTCGGTTTCGGTTCCGCCGCCAAGCAGGAAACCATCATCGTCGAGGAAGACGTTCCGCTTGAGCCGCTGCAAAGGCCGCGGGCTTTGCCCTCGAGGCTGGATGCGGAAACGGTCGCGGCCCATGGCAAACTCGTTCTCGGCATGGGCGATAAGGCGATCTGGAACCGTTACCAGAATTGATGCCTGTCCAGGCACCGGAAACGGTGAATGCCGTCAAAGAAAAACCCGGGCTTGAACCCGGGTTTTGTTTTGTCTGAATTCTGCAGCGCAGAGCCGCATCACTTAGTTCGGTACGGCCTGAACCTTGGCCTTTGCCTGTTCCTCGGCAACGCGCTGGGCGAACATCTGCGCGAAATCGATCGGATCGATCATCAGCGGCGGGAAACCGCCATTGCGGGTAACGTCCGCAATGATCTGGCGCGCGAAGGGGAACAGCAGGCGCGGGCATTCGATGAACAGCACCGGCAGCATATGTTCCTGCGGGAAACCGGCGATGCGGAACACCCCGCCATAAACCAGTTCGGCCGCGAACAGCACCTTGTCGCCATCCTTGGCTTCCGCGTTCAGCGTCAGGACAACATCGAAATCCGAACCCGAGATCGGGTTTGCATTGACGTTGACATTGATGTTGATCGACGGTGCATTGTCACGGGCCTGAAGCGAGCGAGGAGCACCCGGATTTTCGAAGGAAAGATCCTTGATGTACTGGGCAAGAATGTTGAGGGAAGGACTTACTGCGCCCTGTGCACCATTTTCAGCGGTCATTACATTTCCTCACGGCGTGAATTCGTGGAAGGCGGTCTATCATTTCGACCGGGGGCTTACAACCCTTCGTGATCGGGTCATCGCGATCCATTCCGCCCGGGATCAGGGTTTGGGCAGATCGCGATCGTCCGGTTTGCGCGACCATGGCGAACCCTTTGGCTCTTCGCGATGAAACTCCTCCTCGTCGAGATCCACCACCTTCGAATTGCGCGCACGTCCCGGATCATTCCGAAAGCCGGAAAAATCACCGGGCTGAGGACCGGATTGCTGGCCGGATTGCCGAAAGGAACCCGCAACGACGACGCGCGGCCCGAAGGCTTTCCAGAAAAAGCGCCGCACGGTGGGCGACAGAAGCAGAAGGCCGAGAATGTCGGTAATGAAACCGGGAATGAAGAGCAGAATCCCGGCAACGACGCGCATGGCGCCATTCACCAGCTCATCCGCCGGCTGCGCGCCGGTGCGGCCCGCATCCTGAAGATTTCTCACCATGCCGATGCCGCCCAGCCGCAGGATGAGCAACCCCAGAAACGAGGTGAACAGGACAAGCGCCAATGTCAGCCACAAACCGATCGCCTTGCCGACAATGATGAAACCGGCAATTTCGAGGATGGGCATCATCAGGATGACGATGGGGAGAAAGGAAAAACGCATCTTCTAGCCTTGCGTGTGCATCTCTGGCAGATTGCCGGTTCCCGGGACACCGATGATTGAATCTGCACATTTGAATGATGATAAGATGCAGACTATATGATGGTGTGGTTTTCGAATTTAAATGGCGGTTTTGGTAAAAGATGGGCTTCAGCGACTTTATCACATTGTTTTTTCTCGTTGCAGCGGTGCTGATCTTCTTTCAGCTGCGCAGTGTCCTCGGTCGCCGCACGGGCAATGAGAAGCCGCCATTCGACCCCTATAGCCCGCGAGATGTGGCGAAGGGTCCCGTTGCAGACGATAACAAGGTCGTGACCCTGCCGAGGCGCAGCGAGGGTGACGACGAAAACCGTTTTGCCGAGGCGGATGCGCTTGCGCCCGTCGATACGCCGCTCAATGCGTCGCTGCGTGAGGTGATGACAAGGGACCCATCCTTCGGGCCGAAGGAATTCCTGAACGGCGCCCGCATGGCCTATGAAATGATTGTCATGGGCTTTGCCGATGGCGACCGCAAGACGCTCAAGAACCTTCTGTCGAAGGAGGTTTTCGATGGTTTCGAGGCGGCCATTTCCGAGAGGGAAGGTCGTGGCGAGGTGGTGAAGTCCACCTTCGTGGGTATCGAGAAAGCAGATATCACCCAGGCCAGTGTGCGCGATTCCGAAGTGCAGATCACGCTGAGGATCGTCAGCCAGCTGATTTCGGCGACCTATGACAAGGATGGCAAGCTGGTGGATGGCGATCCGGATGCGGTTGCGGAGGTGGACGACATCTGGACCTTCTCGCGCGATATCCGCTCGCGCGATCCGAACTGGAAGCTGATCGCTACCGAATCCGAGCAATGACCGCGCCCTTTTCGATCGAAGAAGTTTCTTTCAGCGACCTGCCCGGATGGCGGCAAGACGATCCGGGCAAGCTTTTTCCGGCGATGGCGACCATCCTGTCGCATCTTCGGAATGCAAAACCCTACAGGACCGGCGCGCTCGGGGTCACGGCGGCGGAACTGGTCTCGCTTCTGGAAAGCGCAGAGAAAAACCAGACAAGCAGCCCGGAACAGGCGCGCCGGTTTTTTGAAACCAATTGCGTGCCTTTCAGGATTTCTCCAGCTCAGGGAAAAAGCGGTTTCGTGACCGCTTTTTACGAACCCGAACTGGAAGTGTCGTCCGAGCCCGACGACATCTGGCGTTATCCGATTTACCGCCGGCCGTCGGAGCTGGTGGATATCGACGACGCCAATCGTCCTGCCGGTTTCGATACGTCCTATGCTTTCGGCAGGGAGGATGAAAACGGTATTTCTTATTTTCCAGACCGCCAGGCGATCGATGAAGGGTATCTGGAGGGCAGGGGCCTTGAGATTGCCTGGGCAAGATCGAAGGTCGACCTGTTTTTCGTTCATGTGCAGGGCGCGGCGCGTCTGGTGTTTCCCGATGGCGCGGTAAAGCGCATCACCTATGCGGCCAAGGCCGGGCACGCTTTTTCACCGATTGGCCGTCTGCTGCTCGACCGCGGGGAACTCGATCCGAAAACCGTGTCGATGCAGACGATCCGCAAATGGCTCGCTGACCATCCGGATAAGGTGGATGGGGTGCTATGGCATAACCGCTCCTATATTTTTTTCCGGGAGGCGGATGTCGCCGATCAGGATATGGGTCCGATTGCGGCTGCGAAGGTTCCGTTGGTCGCGAGGCGAGCGCTTGCAGTGGATAGGCTCATCCATACGTTCGGGCTTCCCTTCTTCATCCATGCGCCGTCGCTTACCCATCTCGATGACGGAAAACCTTTTGCGCGGCTGATGCTTGCGCTCGATACCGGCTCGGCCATCGTTGGCCCGGCGCGTGGCGATATTTTCACCGGCTCCGGTTTCGAAGCGGGAGAGCTGGCCGGTACGGTGCGCAATGAGGCCGATTTTTATATACTGATACCGCAGGTGGCTGCGCAGAGGTATCGGCGATGAAGAGCAGTCGCAAGCTCGGCAAGGAAGAGCGCATCCTGTGGGGAAAGGTCGCAAAAACCACGCGGCCGATCTCCGGCAGACTGGAAGACCTGCTGGCTTTCGATGACATAGAGGAACCTCCGGTGGAACCCGATGTTCCGCAGACCGGCAAAGGCGCTTTTCCGCGCATGCTTTTGGAGCCGGCCGAGCCGTCGCCACCCGCTCCGGACAAGAAGCCGAAGATTCATCAGCCGATGGAAAAACCGGTCAAACGCAAGCTCACCCGTGGCCGGCTGCCGCTGGAAGGGCGGATCGATCTGCACGGCATGTTTCAGAGCGAAGCCCATGCGGTGCTGCTTGATTTTCTGTTGCGCGCGCATGAACGCGGTCTGAGACACGTGCTCGTCATAACAGGCAAGGGCCGTTCCATCGGGAGCGATGGCGCGTTGAAAAGGGCGGTGCCCATGTGGTTTTCCAAGCCGGAATATCGCCACCTGATCTCATCCTATGAGGATGCATCCGCCAATCATGGCGGTGACGGCGCGCTTTATGTGCGGCTGGCGCGTCGGCGGGGTGAAAAGTCATGACGCCCTTTGCGGAGGCCGTGCGGCAGCTTCGCGAGCGCAAGGGCGTGACGCAGAAGGAAATGGCCGCCGCCATCGGCGTATCGCCGGCCTATCTTTCGGCGCTGGAGCATGGCAAGCGCGGCAAGCCGAGTTTCGATCTCCTCCAGCGCATCGCCGGATATTTCAACATCATCTGGGACGAGGCGGAGGAATTGTTCTTTCTGGCCGGTTCGTCCGACCCGAAAGTGGTGATCGACACCATCGGTCTGCCGCCGCAATATACGGCTTTCGCCAACAGGCTGGCACGGGATATTCGCAAGCTGCCGCCGAGTGTGGTAGAGGAACTGTCAGCCGTGCTGCAAAAAAGCCGTTCTTGCGATTGAAACCCCTCTATCCCCTGCTTTATGCAGCGTCCTGAAGCATGCGGCCTTTGGGATTGGGTGTAGAATTTCTATAGTCGCATGTCGGATTTGAGTGATTCGCTGGCTTCAGGCCCTCTCACTGGAAACCTGGCCCGAGAAAACTTTGGAAAGAGTATTTATGACCGAAACATCGTCAAGCGAAGTCGGCGCGAACGCGGAATATGGAGCCGATTCGATCAAGGTCCTCAAGGGCCTTGATGCCGTGCGCAAACGGCCCGGCATGTATATCGGCGATACCGATGACGGTTCCGGCCTGCACCACATGGTCTATGAAGTCGTCGACAACGCCATCGACGAGGCGCTCGCCGGTCATGCCGATCTGGTGACGGTGACCCTGAATGCCGACGGCTCGGTGACGGTGACGGACAACGGACGCGGCATTCCGACCGACATCCATTCTTCCGAAGGCGTTTCCGCCGCCGAAGTCATCATGACCCAGCTGCATGCCGGCGGCAAATTCGACCAGAACTCCTATAAGGTGTCGGGCGGCCTGCATGGCGTCGGCGTCTCCGTGGTCAATGCGCTTTCCGTCTGGCTGAAGCTCAGGATCCGCCGTAACGGCAAGCTGCATGAAATCGGCTTCACCCATGGTGTCGCCGATGCGCCGCTTTCCGTCATTGGCGAATATGAAGGCCGCTCGGGCACGGAAGTGACCTTCCTGGCGAGCCCGCAGACCTTCACCATGACGGACTATGATTATGGAACGCTGGAGCATCGCCTGCGCGAACTCGCATTCCTGAATTCCGGCGTGCGCATCCTGCTCACCGACAAGCGCCATTCGGACATCAAGCAGGAAGAGCTGCTGTATGATGGCGGTCTCGAAGCCTTCGTTCGTTATCTCGACCGTGCCAAGAAGCCGCTGGTGGACAAGCCAGTCGCCATCAAGGGCGAAAAGGACGGCATTACGGTTGAGGTCGCGCTCTGGTGGAACGATAGCTACCATGAGAACGTGCTTTGCTTTACCAACAACATTCCCCAGCGCGACGGCGGCACCCATATGGCCGGTTTCCGCGCGGCTCTGACCCGTCAGGTGACCTCCTATGCCGAAACCTCGGGCATCCTGAAAAAGGAAAAGGTGAGCCTGCAGGGTGAGGACTGCCGTGAAGGACTGACGGCCATTCTCTCCGTCAAGGTTCCGGACCCCAAGTTTTCCTCGCAGACGAAAGACAAGCTCGTTTCCTCCGAAGTGCGTCCGGTCGTGGAAAGCCTTGTCAACGAAGCGCTCTCCACCTGGCTGGAAGAACATCCTTCCGACGCAAGAATCCTCGTGGGCAAGGTGGTGGAAGCGGCGGTCGCCCGCGAAGCTGCCCGCAAGGCGCGCGAACTGACACGCCGTAAAGGTGCGCTCGATATCGCCTCTCTGCCCGGCAAGCTTGCCGACTGCTCCGAGCGCGATCCGGCAAAATCCGAACTCTTCCTCGTCGAGGGTGACTCCGCTGGCGGTTCGGCCAAGCAGGGCCGCTCGCGCGAAACCCAGGCCATCCTGCCGCTGCGCGGCAAGATCCTGAACGTCGAGCGCGCCCGTTTCGACAAGATGTTGTCCAGCCAGGAAATCGGCACGCTGATCACCGCACTTGGCACCTCCATCGGCAAGGACGAGTTCAACGCCGACAAGCTGCGTTACCACAAGATCATCATCATGACGGATGCTGACGTCGACGGCGCCCATATCCGTACCCTGCTTCTGACCTTCTTCTTCCGCCAGATGCCGGAACTGATCGAGCGCGGCCATCTCTATATCGCCCAGCCGCCGCTTTATAAGGTCACGCGTGGCAAATCCGTGCAGTACCTCAAGGATGAAAAGGCGCTGGAAGAGTACCTGATCTCCATGGGTATCGAGGAAGCGTCGCTGACGCTCGGTTCTGGCGAAGTGCGTATCGGGGCCGATCTTCGCGAAGTCATTCTGGATGCGGTGCGCATGCGCTCGCTGATCGACGGGCTGCATTCGCGTTACAGCCGCTCGATCGTGGAACAGGCGGCAATAGCCGGCGCGCTGAACCCCGAGCTTTCGGCCGATGCTGCCCGCGCCGAGGAAACCGTTGCCGAAGTGGCACGGCGTCTCGATATGATCGCGGAAGAAACCGAACGTGGCTGGTCCGGCACGGTGCTGCAGGATGGCGGCTTGCGCTTCGAGCGCATGGTGCGCGGCGTCAAGGAAGTCTCGACGCTGGATATGGGACTGCTCGGTTCGGCCGATGCCCGCCATATCGATCAGCTCGCAGCCCGCACGCGCGATATCTACGCTACGCCGCCGGTCCTGCAACGCAAGGACGGCACCATGGAACTGGCCGGTCCACGCGCACTTCTGGATGCGATTTTCGCCGCCGGCCGTAAGGGTCTTTCCATGCAGCGCTATAAGGGCCTCGGTGAAATGAATGCCGAGCAGCTGTGGGAAACCACGCTCGACGCCAACGTTCGCTCCCTGCTGCAGGTAAGGGTGAGCGACGCGACGGATGCCGACGGCCTGTTCGCCCGCCTGATGGGCGACGAGGTGGAACCGCGCCGCGACTTCATTCAGGAAAATGCGCTGAGCGTCGCCAACCTCGATATTTAATCCTGTGGGGTGTTTCGCGTAACGATTCACGTGAAACGAAAATTTAACAAAAGGCCCGGCGGTCAATTTCCGCCGGGCCTTTTTGTTTTGCCGCATGAGCGGAAATCAGTCGGCTTTGCCGGTGAAGCGCCCTTCGAAGGCCACATCCGAAAGGGGCAGACGCTTGCTCGGCACTTCCCGTTCCGCCAGATCGTCAGGGAGAACGGACTTGTCGGTCAGCGTGCCGATGGCGACCCCGGCCTCCACCTTGTAGCCTTCCGGGATGTTCAGTTTTTCAACGATCTTGTCCTTCAATATGCCAGCCATGCCATGGGCGTGGTAACCGAGCAGGTGAGCCTGCATGGCAAGCGAAAACCAGGCAGCGCCGGCATCGAAGGAATGGGTCGCGGATGGTTTTTTCTCACCGTCGCGCGAGATGTTGTAGTCGCGGGAAATGACAAACAGCAGCACAGAGGCGTTTTTTGCCCAGCGCTGGTTTCCCTCCATCAGCAGTTCCACGAAGAGCGGCCAGTCTTCGCTATCCTTGTGCGCATAGACAAACCGCCATGGCTGATAGTTGGAGGCGGAAGGCGCCCAGTGCGCGGCATCCAGAATGGTCAGCAAATGCTGGGACGGCATGGCATGGCCATCGAAGGCGCGCGGAGACCAGCGATCGAGGAAAAGGGGATCGACGGGATATTCGGATTGCCGGGAATTGCTGTTCGTCACGGGCCATGTCCTTTTGGTTGACGGGAAGGAAAAGGTATTTTTCGAAACTTGGCACAGTCAAGGGGTGACAAGTATGAATGCATCGTTCATATATGCATCATCTTGTCTGACAACCGGGAGAGAGTTCCATGAAATTGATGCGTGTCGGCCAGCCCGGCCAGGAAAAACCTGCAATCCTCGATGCGGAAGGAAAAGTCCGCGATCTGTCCGCCCATGTCAAAGACATTGGCGGTGAAGCCATTTCTCCCGAGGGTCTCAAGAAGATCGCCGCGATCGACCTCGGCACACTTCCGGTGCTGAACGAAGAGCGCATCGGCGCCTGCGTTGCCGGAACGGGGAAATTCATCTGCATCGGCCTCAACTTCTCGGACCACGCCGCTGAAACGGGTGCCACCGTACCGCCGGAACCGGTCATTTTCATGAAGGCGACCTCGGCCATCGTCGGTCCGAATGACAACGTCACCATTCCCCGCGGTTCTGAAAAGACCGACTGGGAAGTCGAGCTCGGCGTCGTCATCGGCAAGACCGCCAAATACGTCTCGGAAGCCGATGCTCTCGACTATGTCGCCGGTTATTGCGTTTCGCATGATGTGTCCGAACGCGCCTTCCAGACCGAGCGCGCCGGGCAATGGACCAAGGGCAAGTCCTGCGACACCTTCGGCCCCATCGGCCCCTGGCTGGTGACGAAGGATGAAATCGCCGATCCGCAGAATCTCGGCATGTGGCTGAAGGTCAACGGCCAGACGATGCAGGATGGTTCCAGCAAGACCATGGTCTACGGCGTCGCCCATGTCGTTTCCTATCTCAGCCAGTTCATGTCGCTGCATCCCGGCGATGTCATTTCCACCGGCACTCCTCCCGGTGTAGGCATGGGCCTGAAGCCGCCGCGTTACCTGAAGGCTGGCGATGTCGTGGAACTCGGTATCGAAGGCCTCGGTTCCCAGAAGCAGACTTTCGTCGCCGATATCTGATCGCCACGGCGTTCAACGGAAAGTGAGGCGCTGGCGGGAAACCGCCAGCGCCTTCGATTTTGTGCACCTGCGAAAAGCTGCTATGGTTGAAAAAAGAGCGTGATCGCGAGGGAGGCGTCATCAGTGTTCTACCACCTCTATGAAATGAACCATGCGGCCATGGCGCCGCTGCGCGCCGGCGCCGACATGATGCGCCAGGCTTGCAACAATCCGCTCAACCCGCTTTCCAGCACGGCTTTCGGAAGAAGCCTCGATGCCGGTTTTGAGGTCTTTGAGCGCATGACGCGCCGTTACGCAAAACCGGAATTCGCTCTCGGCAGTACGATCGTCGATGGCCAGACCGTCAATGTTGTCGAAGAGACCGTCTGGTCACGTCCGTTCTGCAATCTGCTTCATTTCAAGAAGGAACTTGATCCAGCCCGCCAGTCCGATCCGAAGGTGCTGCTGGTGGCGCCGATGTCCGGCCACTATGCCACCCTGTTACGCGGGACGGTGGAAGCCCTGCTGCCTTCGGCGGATATCTACATCACCGATTGGACCGATGCGCGTACGGTGCCGGTGAGTGAGGGCACCTTCGATCTCGACGATTACATCAGCTATGTCATCGAAATGCTGCGCGCGATCGGGCCGGGCGCGCATGTGGTCGCCGTCTGTCAGCCATCCGTGCCGGTGTTGGCCGCCGTTTCCCTTATGGAGGCTGATGGGGATAAATTCGCGCCGGCATCCATGACGCTGATGGGCGGTCCGATCGACACGCGCATCAATCCAACGGCTGTCAACGGTCTTGCCAAGGCGAAACCCATTGAATGGTTCTGCGACAATGTCGTCATGCAGGTGCCGTGGCCGCAGCCGGCTTTTGGCCGCAATGTCTATCCGGGCTTCCTGCAACTCTCCGGTTTCATGTCGATGAACCTCGACAAGCACATGACGGCGCATAAGGATTTTTACCTCAACCTCGTCAAGAATGACGGCGATTCCGCTGAAAAGCACCGCGAATTTTACGATGAATATCTGGCCGTCATGGATCTGACGGCGGAGTTCTATCTGCAGACGGTGGAAACCGTCTTTATCGACCATGCGCTTCCGAAAGGGAACATGCTGCACCGGGGCAGGGCGGTCGATCCCGCAGCCATTCGCAATGTCGCATTGTTTACGGTGGAAGGTGAGAACGACGATATTTCCGGCGTCGGCCAGACAAAGGCGGCGCATGATCTCTGCCGGAATATCCCTGAAGACAAACGAGCCCATTACATGCAGCCGGATGTCGGGCACTACGGCGTCTTCAACGGTTCGCGCTTCCGCAAGGAAATCGTGCCGCGCATGCTGGATTTTATCCGCAAACACCAGACAGCTTAAGGGCAAGACGGCCGGCCGTGCCGCGCATTTGCATGGCCAAGCGACGGACGAATCGGTTATGAAGAGTTCATGTTTTCGCTCCTCAGAAAATCCCTGAAATCACCGGCCCCAAAGAAGGTCGCGCCGAGCCAGCGCACCGTTGCGGTGGCGGGCAGGCAGGTGCCGATTACGGTCAGGGAAAATCCGCGCGCCACGCGCATTACGCTGCGCATCGAACCCGGTGGCAGGGCGCTGAAACTGACAATCCCGATGGGTTTGCATCACCGCCAGGTGGATGATTTTCTCGAGAGGCATCAGGGCTGGCTGGAAGGCAAGCTTGTGAAATTCAGCCCAGACGACGGTTTGCGTCCGGGTGCGACCATCGATATTCGCGGTATAGCCCACCGCATTGACCATACTGGCAGCCTGCGAGGGCTGACACATGTCACGAAAGACGCCGATGGGATGGCCGTTCTGAAGGTCAGCGGCGCGCCGGAACATCTGAGACGGCGAATAGCGACATTCCTCAAGAAGGAAGCTAAGGCGGATCTGGAATGGCTTGTGGATGTTCATGCACGCACCGCCGGCCGGCCGGTGCGCTCCATCAGCATGAAGGATACCCGCAGCCGGTGGGGCTCCTGTTCCCATGATGGAAATCTGAGCTTTTCCTGGCGCATCGTCATGGCTCCGGAAAAGGTCATCGATTATCTCGCCGCCCACGAGGTTGCGCATCTCAAGGAAATGAACCACGGCCCGAAATTCTGGGCTTTGTGCGAAAAACTGTGCCCGCACACCGATGAGGCCAAGGGCTGGCTGAAACGTCACGGATCCAAACTCCACGCCATCGATTTCGATTGAAACCTGCAACGCGGATCGCCATCTGGATTCACGTGAAACATTCCATCGGGAATGGATGCGATTTGGCTCGACTCTTGTCGCATTTCATGTCAGGTCGCGGGTATGAAACCGGATATCAAGATTTGCGGATTGAAGACACCGGAAGCGCTGGAGCGCGCCGTCAGGCGTGGTGCCTCCCATGTCGGTTTTATTTTCTTTGAAAAGAGCCCGCGCAACATCGAGCCCGATATTGCCGGCAGGCTGGCGGAAGGCGCCCGTGGCGCCGCCAAGGTGGTTGCCGTCACCGTCAATGCCGATAATGATTATCTCGATGAAATCGTCGATCTCGTCAAACCGGACATCCTTCAGCTACATGGCAATGAAAGCCCGGAACGGCTGCTGAACATCAAGGCGCTGTATGGCCTGCCTGTCATGAAGGCGATTTCCATTCGCGATGCCGCTGATCTTGCCAAAATCGACCCTTATATTGGAATAGCCGACCGTTTTCTGCTGGATGCCAAGGCGCCCGCCGGTTCCGAGCTGCCGGGTGGCAACGGTGTCTCCTTCGACTGGACCATCCTGCGATCACTTGACGGAAGTGTGGATTACATGCTTTCCGGGGGATTGAACAAGGACAATGTCGCCGAGGCGCTGGCGGAGACCAGGGCAAGCGGACTAGATTTATCGTCCGGTGTAGAAAGCGCGCCGGGCGTCAAGGATCTATCCATGATCGACGCATTTTTCGATGTGGTGAATGATTGGTCGAAAGGCCCAAAGGGAGCTTGAAGTGAACGACGCGCCAACACCCAATTCTTTTCGCGCTGGTCCCGATGAGGACGGACGTTTCGGCATTTACGGAGGTCGCTTCGTTGCCGAAACGCTGATGCCGCTCATTCTGGATTTGCAGGCAGAATGGGACAAGGCCAAGACCGATCCCGCGTTTCAGGCGGAACTCAAGCATCTCGGCGCGCACTATACCGGTCGTCCGAGCCCGCTTTATTTTGCCGAACGCCTGACGGCGGAACTTGGCGGTGCGAAGATCTATTTCAAGCGCGAAGAGCTGAATCACACCGGCTCGCACAAGATCAACAATTGCCTTGGCCAGATCCTGCTTGCCAAGCGCATGGGCAAGACCCGCATCATCGCCGAAACCGGTGCCGGCCAGCACGGCGTTGCCTCCGCTACCGTCGCTGCACGCTTTGGCCTGCCTTGCGTCGTTTATATGGGCGCGACGGACGTTGCCCGTCAGGCCCCGAATGTGTTCCGCATGAAGCTCCTTGGCGCTGAAGTGAAGCCGGTGACGGCTGGCCACGGCACCCTGAAGGACGCCATGAACGAGGCCCTGCGCGACTGGGTCACCAATGTCGAGGATACCTATTACCTGATCGGCACCGCGGCCGGCCCGCATCCCTATCCGGAAATGGTCCGCGATTTTCAGGCCGTTATCGGCGAGGAAGCCAAGGCGCAGATGCTGGAGGCGGAAGGCCGCCTGCCGGATCTGGTCGTCGCGGCTGTCGGCGGTGGTTCTAATGCCATCGGCATCTTCCATCCTTTCCTCGATGACAAGAATGTCCGCATCGTCGGCGTCGAAGCCGGCGGCAAGGGTCTTTCGGGTGATGAGCATTGCGCTTCCATCACCGCCGGTTCGCCGGGCGTGCTGCATGGCAACCGCACCTATCTGCTGCAGGATGAGGACGGCCAGATCAAGGAAGGCCATTCCATCTCCGCAGGCCTCGATTATCCCGGCATCGGCCCTGAGCATTCCTGGCTGAACGATATCGGCCGCGTGGAATACGTACCGATCATGGACCATGAGGCGCTGGACGCCTTCCAGATGCTGACCCGCCTTGAAGGGATCATTCCGGCTCTGGAGCCAAGCCATGCCCTGGCCGAGGTCATCAAGCGCGCACCGAAGATGGGCAAGGATGAAATCATCCTGATGAACCTCTCCGGTCGCGGCGACAAGGATGTCCACACCGTCAGCAAGTTCCTTGGAATGGATGTATAAGATCATGACTGCACGTATGGACAAGCGCTTTGCCGATCTGCGCGCTGAAAATCGCCCGGCCCTGATTACCTATTTCATGGGCGGCGACCCGGATTTCGAAACCTCGCTCGGCATCATGAAGGCCCTGCCGGAAGCCGGTGCCGACGTCATCGAACTCGGCATGCCCTTTTCCGACCCGATGGCGGATGGTCCGGCCATTCAGCTGGCCGGTCAGCGTGCGCTGAAGGGCGGCCAGACGCTGAAGACGACGCTCGATCTCGCCCGCGAGTTTCGCAAGCAAGACGATGCAACGCCGATCGTGATGATGGGCTATTACAATCCGATTTATATCTACGGCGTCGAAAAGTTTCTGGACGACGCAATCGCGGCCGGCATCGATGGCCTGATCGTTGTCGATCTGCCGCCGGAAATGGACGATGAACTCTGCATCCCGGCACTTGCGCGCGGCATCAACTTCATCCGTCTGGCGACGCCAACGACGGATGGCAAGCGCCTGCCTGCCGTCCTTAAAAATACCTCAGGTTTCGTCTATTACGTCTCGATGAACGGTATCACCGGTTCAGCACTTCCCGATCCCTCGTTGATCTCGGGCGCTGTCGGTCGTATCAAGGCGCATACGGAACTGCCGGTCTGTGTCGGTTTCGGTGTCAAGACGGCCGATCATGCAAAAGCGATCGGTGCCGTTGCGGATGGCGTTGTGGTCGGTTCGGCCATCGTCAACCAGATTGCGGGCAGCCTGACCAAGGACGGGCAGGCGACCGCCGATACCGTGCCGGCGGTTACGACGCTGGTAAAAGGACTTTCAACGGGCGTGCGTGCATCGCGCCTTGCCGCTGCGGAATAAGCGCGCGGCCCAGTCAGGAGTAGTCAGTTGAACTGGATCACCAATTACGTACGGCCCCGGATCAATTCCATGCTTGGCCGCCGCCCGGAGGTTCCGGAGAACCTGTGGATCAAGTGCCCGGAAACGGGCGAGATGGTCTTCCACAAGGACCTGGAAGATAACAAGTGGGTCATCCCGGCTTCCGGCTACCATATGAAGATGCCGGCCAAGGCACGTCTTGCCGATCTTTTCGATGGCGGTGTCTATGAAGCCCTGCCGCAGCCGAAGGTGGCGCAGGACCCCTTGAAGTTCCGCGATTCCAAAAAATACACCGACCGCCTGCGCGACAGCCGCACGAAGACCGAGCAGGAAGACACGATCCTTGCTGGCGTCGGCCACTTGAAGGGCCTGAAGATCGTGGCCGTCGTGCATGAATTCCAGTTCATGGGCGGTTCGCTCGGCATTGCCGCCGGCGAAGCCATCGTCAAGGCCTTCGAGCGTGCCATTTCCGAGCGTTGCCCGCTCGTGATGTTCCCGGCCTCGGGCGGTGCGCGCATGCAGGAAGGCATTCTTTCGCTGATGCAGCTGCCGCGCACCACGGTTGCGGTAAACATGCTGAAAGAGGCAGGCATGCCCTATATCGTGGTTCTGACGAACCCGACGACGGGTGGTGTTACGGCCTCCTACGCTATGTTGGGTGACGTACATATCGCCGAGCCGGGCGCCGAAATCTGCTTTGCGGGCAAGCGTGTGATCGAGCAGACCATTCGTGAAAAGCTGCCGGAAGGCTTCCAGACCTCGGAATACCTGCTGGAACACGGCATGGTAGATATGGTCATCGACCGCCGCGAAATCCCGGACACGCTGGCCAATCTGCTCAAGATCATGACCAAAGCGCCTGCTGACAACGCAAACGCCGTCGTACCGCTGGCGGCTTCGGCCTGAGGAAAAAAATATGTCGCCCGGAGGCATAAATTGCCTTCGGGATGATGCTATACGTTGCATGATTTCATTTTTAGTGCGGCGGACAAATGGCAAGCAAAACGCCTGAAAGGCGAACGGAAGACATGACGAAGCCCGCGATCGGTGAGGCCGAAAAGATCATTGAGGAGCTGATGCAGCTCCACCCCAAGGGGTTCGATCTTTCACTCGACAGAATTTCCCGTCTTCTCGAAAAACTCGGCAATCCCCAGAACAGAATGCCGCCGGTGATCCATGTGGCCGGCACAAATGGCAAGGGTTCGGTCAGCGCTTTTTGCCGGGCCTTGCTCGAATCGGCGGGACTTCCTGTCCATGTCCATACAAAGCCGCATCTCGTAAACTGGCATGAACGCTATCGCATAGGCGTCGCCGGCGAGAGAGGCCGCTTCGTTGACGACGCTGTTTTCGCGGACGCGTTGCGTCGCATCGAAGTCGCCAATGAAGGCCAAAAGATCACCGTTTTCGAAATTCTGACGGCAGTGATGTTCCTTCTTTTTTCGGAACATCCAGCCGATGCGGCGATCGTGGAGGTTGGTTTGGGTGGGCGCTTCGATGCAACCAATGTGATCAACAATCCTGCGGTCTCCGTCATCATGCCGATATCGCTCGATCACGAGGCCTATCTCGGTGACCGCGTGGAGCTGATAGCCGCCGAAAAGGCCGGCATCATGAAAAAGGGTTCGCCCGTCGTCATCGGTCATCAGGAATATGATGCGGCGCTCGAAACGCTGGTTGCCACGGCGGAGCGGCTCGGTTGCCCGGTGTCCGTCTACGGGCAGGATTTTTCCGCCCATGAAGAATTCGGCCGAATGGTCTATCAGGATGAGTTCGGCCTGGCCGATGCGCCGTTGCCGCGTCTTCCCGGCCGCCATCAGCTTGCCAATGCCGCCGCCGCGATCCGCGCCGTCAAGGCCGCCGGTTTCGAGGTGACGGAACGGATGATCGAAAAAGCCATGACCTCAGTGGAATGGCCCGGCCGTCTGCAGCGGATCCTGACCGGCAAAATCGCTGAAATGGCCCCGAAGGATTCGGAAATCTGGATCGATGGCGGTCACAACCCCGGCGCGGGCGAAGTCATTGCCGAAGCGATGGCCGGCTTTGAAGAAAAGACGCCACGCCCACTGTTCATCATTGCAGGCATGATCAATACCAAGGATCCGGTGGGTTATTTCAAGGCCTTCGCCGATATTGCCGAATATGTCTTCACCGTGCCGATTGGCGGCACGGATGCGGCGATCGATCCCGTGGTACTTGCCCATGCGGCCTTCGATGCCGGTCTCGTGGCGGCCCCCACCTCGTCTCTCACGCATGCTCTGGAAGAGCTGTCGCGCCGCTTCGACCCCGAAGGACCGGCGCCGCGCATCCTGATCGGCGGCTCGCTTTATCTTGCCGGCAACGCGCTTGCCCTGAACGGCACGGTTCCCCAATAAAAAAGCCCGGCATCGCTGCCGGGCTTTTTTCATTCCATTGATATCGCTTATGCGGCGCCGGAAATCCAGGCGGAAAGCGCTGTCTTGGGAGCAGCGCCAACCTTGATGTCGGCCACTTCGCCGCCCTTGAACATGGCGAGCGTCGGGATGGAGCGCACGCCGAACTGGGCAGCCAGTTCCGGGTTTTCGTCGATGTTGAGCTTCGCGACCTTGACCTTGCCGGCCAGCTCGGACGAAATTTCCTCAAGGCTCGGCGCGATCATCTTGCACGGGCCGCACCATTCGGCCCAGAAATCCACCACGACGGGTTCGGAGGATTCGAGGACTTCGGACTGGAAGTTGGCGGCATCGACTTTTACGGTAGCCATATCTGGCTCTCCTTTCAGCTAAACTTTTCCGCTATCGATGTGATGCGGGCGCGTCGGAATTTCAATGCCCCGGTATCTCACTTTGTCTTTATTGCGGCAAGAGCCTGCGACATTGCATCATCGTCAACCCGCACAAAAGCGGCATTTTCCGTATAGATCAGCGCGCAGACAAATTCCTTGCCGGGATAGAGCGGTGCAAGAATTTCGCGATAGATGGCAAGCTGCGCGGTGTGGGAAAAAGGTATCTCGCGTGCCGTGCGCGGCGGAACCCGGTTAGTCTTGTAGTCGACCAGAATAACGCGATCACCATCCACCGCTAGCCGGTCGACACGGCCGGAGACGGCATAGTGCTGCCGGCCGATCGTCATCGTGCCCATGATGGAAATTTCCGCGCGGCTGTTGGCGGAAAAGGCCGGTTGCACTGCCGGTTCGGAGATGACCCGCAGAACCGCCCGGATCAAATGCTCGCGTTCGGCCATAGGCCAGAAACGGGCCGCTCGCTCCGCATAGCGGCGGGCAGCTTCTTCCCGCTCCGTCTCGGCAAAATCCGGCAGGGCCTGCAGCATACGATGCACCAGCCGGCCGCGCTGCAGCGCCAGCGAAGAGACATCGGCTTTCTCGCCGAAAAGCGGCGAACGCACGGCAAGATCATCCGCATCGTCATCGATGATGGTGCCTGCACCGGAGGGGCTGAGCGGCCTTGGCAAGGAGGGCAGGGCAGGCAGGGGAGCAAGCAGCCCGGGCGGAAGAGCATATTCTTCGTCCTGCTGCTTTTCCGGCAGCCTTTGCGGAAGAGATGTCGCGCGAGCCTCGGATTTACGCCAGACAAGTCCCTGCCATTCCTCGCCATCAGCCGTGAAAAGCTGCGGCTTGCAATGGTCTTCATTGTTGGCAAGCGCCGCCTTGACGATGGCATGCCAGCATTCTGGATTTTCCTTCTGGCCGCGATAACCGCAGACGACCAGGTGATCGGCAGCGCGCGTCATCGCCACATAAAGCAGCCGCCGATATTCGTCTTCGGCGGCCGTCTTCAGCCGTTCCTCGTCCGAGCGAATGAGATGGTTGGAAAAGCCGCTGCCGGGCAGCCAGACCGGGAAGGCGTCCTCGCCCGCTTCGACGAAGCGCAGTTTCGGCACATGGCTGTGATTGAAGGCCTTCGAACCGCCATCGACGACAAAAACCACCGGCGCTTCGAGGCCCTTGGAGGCGTGCACGGTCATGATGCGCACTTCGCCACGGTCCTTGTCCTGCTCGCGTTTCACTTCCGGTGAATCGGTTTCCAGAACGGAGAGAAAGGCCTGAAGGCCGGGCAGACCGGTCCTCTCGTGATCCAGCGCAAAGGACAGGAACTCATCCAGAACGTCGCTCGCCTCATTGCCAAGCCGGCCGAGGAATTTTTTGCGCCCGTCATGCAGGGTCAGGACCGCCGCAAAGAAATCATGCACGGTGGCCGTTTTAGAAAGCGCGATGAAACCTTCCAGCCTGGCGGTAACGGCGGAAAGATGACTATTCTCTTCCTGCGAAAGGATTTGCAGCCGTTTCCAGACGCTCTCCGTTTCCGATCGCATGGCGGCGATGTTGAAAACGTCATCTTCGGTCAGGTTGAAGAGCGGGCTCTTCAACAATGCGGCGAGCGAAAGATCGTCTTCGGGCAGGACAACGAAATGTCCGAGCGCCAGAAGGTCCTGCACGGCAATGTGGTCGGTCAGGCGAAGGCGGTCGGCGCCGGCAACGGGAATATTCTTGCGTCGTTTCAGCTCGCGCGTCAGCGCATTGACAAAGGCATGACGTTTTCTGACGAGAACCAGAATGTCGCCCGGCTCCACGGCACGCTCGACGCCCTTTTCGATGATGGTCTCGCTTCCGATCATATCGGCGATGCGCGCGGCGATCCGTCGGGCGACGATGGTGGCCGGCGCGCTTTCCCGCAGCGCATCGAAGGGCGCTGTCCAATCCTCTTCGTCTTCGGCGGTTTCCGGCGCCACCATGTCCCACACCTCCACGGTGCCGGGATGGCCGGCACGGTTGGATCGGTGCTCCACCGGCTCGTTATCGGCACTGAGGCCGCTGGCGTTATTCGGGTCTGAAAAGACCTGATCGACGGCGGCCAGAACATCCTCCGTGGACCGGAAAGAAAGCGGCAGGCGGATGCGGTGAAAGGCCTGATCGACGGAATCGACGCGCTTTTTGGTTTCTTCGCGCTCCTGCGAAAACCGTTCCGGCCGCGCGCCCTGGAATGAATAGATCGACTGTTTTTCATCGCCCACGGCAAACAGCGTGCGTCGCCCCAGGCGGGCGCTCTCGCCGGTGAAGAAATCCGCCGCCAGCGACTGGATGATCGACCATTGCACCGGGCTGGTATCCTGCGCCTCGTCAACGAGAATATGGTCGATGCCCTGATCCAGCTTGTAGTGCACCCAGGCGCCCGCCGTATCGCGGTTGAGAAGGTTGGCCGCGCGCTCGATCAGGTCTTCGAAATCGAGCTGGCTTCGCTGTTTCTTCAGGTCTTCGAAATCGCCGATCAGCCTTTCGGCCAGAACTAGGGCGCATTTTGTCGCCGCCAGCATTCGCACCAGACGATAACGGTTGCGGCAGGAAACGACATGGTCCCGCGCCAGCGTCAGCGCATCGAGAAGTTCGGGGGCGGATTTCTGCATACCCTTGTTGATGACATAGGCATCCGATTTCTTTTCGCCCTTGGCTGTCAGCAGTGCCGCTTCGATGAATTCCATCCGCCGCACGGGGTCCGACTGCCGTTTTGCCTCCCTGAGCGCATAAGCGACATCGATGACGCGTGTTCCACCCACCTCGTCGGCAAGGGTGAGATACGTATCGAGCGCAAGGCCTGAGAGGCCGGGCAGAGGCCAGAAGGCGGCCGCCGCGGTTTCTTCTGTTTCCCCATCTGCGATCTGCATCGCCTGCCGCAACCGCGCATCGATGCCGCCCGACTGTTTGGCGTCCAGAAGAAAGGCGCGAAGGGCGCTGCGATTGGCGATGATGGCGGAAAGCAGCGATTCCAGTCCGCTTTCGTCGGCCAGATCGAGCACGTAAGCGAGTGATTGCGCGAGCTCCGCGTCCCGCTCCGTCGAAACCGCCGTCAGAAGCGAACGGCGTGCTTCGGCGAGTAGGGTTGTAGCGGCGCGGTCGTCAAGAACGGAGAAATGGCCGGCGACATTGGCTTCCAGCGGGAACTGATGCAGCAACGCCTCGCAGAAGGCGTGGATCGTCTGGATTTTCAACCCGCCCGGCGTTTCAAGCGCCTTGGCAAACAGCCTGCGCGCTTCGGCAAGCTTGATGCGATCCGGCGCCTTGCCTTCGATGGCGGCGATGCGGTCCTTGAGATCGGAATCCGGCAAAGTAGCCCATTCCGCCAGACGGTCGAAGACGCGGCTGGACATTTCCGACGCCGCGGCCTTGGTATAGGTGAGGCACAAAATCGCCGAGGGTCGGCAGCCGGCCAGAAGCAGGCGGATGACGCGCTGGGTCAGAACATGGGTCTTGCCAGAGCCGGCATTGGCCGACACCCAGGCAGAGCTTGCGGGATCGGACGCAAGCCGCTGCCGGGCGCTGGTCCAGTCGATCCAGCTTTCAGGCGTATCGGCGGCGGGGCCGGCATCGAAGGGATCAATCGTCATCGCCGTCTCCCGGTTCTGCCGTCGACCATTCCGAAACGCGGGCGAGGTGGTCATATTCCCCACCATAGGATTGCTGCTCTTCCGGCACGAGGCGGGAGGCGAAGCCGTTTTCGCCGTCACGCAGGGAATGAACGAATTTGGTGAGCTGTTCGATCGATTCCGTCGCGAGTTCAATCGCCGATTTCGGCGGTCTTTTGCCACTTCGGCTGGAATGTTCGTTATTGACCTGATCGGCAAAAAAACGCTCCCCCGGCCGCAGGCGAACATAGATGAGGTTTTCCGGCGTGGGCGAACCGGCTTCGCGGAAGGCGCCGCGCATCAGTGCGGCTGCCTCCAGCGCAAGCTGCGGATCGAGCAGCGCGCGCGCCTGATTGGCGGAAGGCGCAAGCCCCGTCTTGTAATCAATAATATCCGCCTGACCGTTTGTCTTGATGTCGATGCGGTCTGCGATTCCCGTCAGTCTTATGCCCGCCTCGACGATTTCCTGCCCGGCGCGAGCCTCGTAGAAGCTGTGGCGAATGGATGGATGACGTGCTTTTTCCCAGTCGATAAAGGCGCGTGCTACCGCTGCAAAACGCGGCCGCCAGATGACATCCACATGGGGAGGCAGGTTTTCCGCATCGAAACATTCGTCCAGAATGCGCTGCATGGCCGAAAGCGAGGCCGGTGTGCCGGGAATATGTCCCTCACGGGAATAGCGCTCGATAATCGCGTGATAGAGCGTGCCGCGATCGGCGGCGTTCGGATCGCGATTGAAGGGGTCGAGCGGGTCCAGCTTCAGGATGCGCC
Source organism: Agrobacterium sp. 22-214-1 (assembly GCF_053522465.1). Classification (NCBI taxonomy): domain Bacteria; kingdom Pseudomonadati; phylum Pseudomonadota; class Alphaproteobacteria; order Hyphomicrobiales; family Rhizobiaceae; genus Agrobacterium; species Agrobacterium sp. 22-214-1. The sequence continues at coordinate 349,182 of NZ_JBNWCK010000005.1, forward strand.
GCGCATAGATCGAATAGGGGTCGCGGCGCAGGCGGCCCACTTCGCTGAAGGAATAGCGCGTCGGCTGCAACTTGGCCGGCGGTTTCGGGGCAGGTCGTTTTGCCGCTTCCTGATCGATGCTCTCATCCATCAATCCCGCCCAATGGCGATAGGTCTCGCCGCGCTTCCTGAGTCTATCGGCAAAACCCTCGCCGCCCAGCGCCAGAAGACGCTGCAGCCAGCGTGAGGCGACAGCGGGCGTTGAGCCCTGCCTCAGCGCGCGGGTGTAAAAAATCTGTCGGGTGCCATTTGCCATCTCGAAATCATGCGCCAGCTGGCCGATGCGCCGTTCCGGCGGTTCGAGGCCAATGGCGGTCTTCATGGTGCGGGACAGGAATGGATTATTCGCCGTCTGCCCCGGCCAGAGTCCTTCGTTGAGACCGCCGATGACGACGGTATCGACGCTTTGCAGCCGTGCCTCCAGCGCGCCGAAGATGAAAATGCGCGGATGACGCATCGATCTTGGCTTGATCGATTCACCGGCTACCAGGGCCGCAAAAATATCGATCCATTGCGGTCCATCCGCATCGAGGATTTCGCCGCTTTCCATCAGCTCGCCGAACAGTTCGGAAAGCTTGTCTCCCGCTTCACCGGACCAGAGCGCGGCAAGATCGCTGTTTTCATCCGCGCAGATGGCTTCGATCACGCGGCCCGTCCGCTCCGCCCAAACGGACAATGGCAATTTATCGGTGAAGGCGCGGCCGGATCGATCTCTGCGGACAAAGGCGGAACCGAGCGGCTCGGTCGCAACGGCAATCCGCCGTGCCAGATCGCGCGCGGCCTCCGCGCTTGCCTCCGGCAGCGCCAGCCGCCAGGCAGGTGGATGCCGGTCGTCGCGCTGCGCCAGAAGCTGCGCCTCCAGAACCGTTTCCAGATTGCCGATTTCGGTCTCCACACGGCCGCCGCGCAGCGCGATCAGCTCCAGCGCTTTGGAGGCTTTCGCGAAAGCTTCATCGGAAAGCCCGAAACGGCTGAGCGGATGTTTCAGAAGGGAGATAATCGGCACCGGGTCGCCGGGCCTCAGAATGGCTTCCAGCGCCAGCTGCGTCAGCCCGGCTTGCGGGGTGGCGGAAAGCGGCGTACCGGCCGAGTCGTCGGCTTCGATGCCGAAGCGCTGGAGTTCCGTCGCCACGCGCCGCGCCAGTCCGCGGTCTGGGGTTATCAGCGCCGCCTGAGACGGACGTCCAGCGCCGGGCGCTTCAAGCGCCAGCCGCAAAGCCACCGCGATGGCGGTCGCTTCCTCGCGCTCATTGGCGGCTTCTATCAGTGTGGCCGTCGCGAAGGCGTCGTCGAAAAAGCCTGGTTCCCTGTCCTCACGCCAGCGATTCCAGTCGCTGGTGGATTTGGCCGGTGCGAGTGCGGCCGAAAACACGGCTGCGCGCTTTTCCAGGTCGCCATCGATGGCGCCGATCTGAACCACATCGTCGCGCAGGATGCCGAGCTTCTGCAGCAGCATATAAAGCCCATATTGCGAGTGGGTGCGGCTCGAAGGATCGGTAGGGTCCTCGGCGATTGCCTCCCATTGCTCCTCCGGCATGGCAAGGTCCAGCCCCGGAAGTACGACGGTGCCTTGGGGCAGGGCCGCAACGGCGGCGATGAGATCGGCTGCGGCAGGAATGGAACCCGTCGACCCGGCGACGATGATCGGTCCCGTATCCGGCAAATTGGCAAGCCGGTTCGCTTCCGCCCGCAGGATGGCGTTGCGATGCCGGCCGGCCGAGGAACGGTTGAGTTCGGAAAGCCGCGCCGGCCAGAAGACGCTGGCGATCCGCAGGAAATCCGCCGTCAGCTGCCACCATTGGGCGTGATCGCCAGTATCGAGATGCTGAAGCGCTTCCCAGTCCTTTTCTTCCGTATCCATTGCATCGATCACCTCGCCAAGCGCACGCGCCAGCCATATGGCGTCTGCGGGGCTGGCGGGGGCGACAAGCGGCGAATCCGAGTGAATTGCCCGGATGGCGTCCGGCAGGCTGTTGCGCCAGGCGAGAATGAGACGCGCCAGTTCGATCAGCCGGCCGGTGCCGGAAATCGGCGGCGCCAGATCCATGATTTCAGGATTTTCGATCTCGAAAAAGCCGCTGTCGTCATCCGTTTCGCCCAAGGGGCGGATCAGCGGCAGAATGGCGGACCGGCCGCCCAGAAGATCGACGAATTCGGAGCGCAGCACACGGGCGGAGCGCCGCGTCGGCACGTAGATCGTCACCTTGGCAAGCGACAGCGGATCGGTTGGGTCGTATTTATAGCCAGCTGTCAGTGTCCCGTCACACAGCGTTTCCGCGAGCGTCTTGAGGAACGGTGTTCCCGCAGCGATCGTCAGAACGCGCTTTGCGTGGTGGGTGAGCGTCATGCAGAGCGTTTTTCCCTGAATTGGCGGATGATGCTTTCAGCATCTTCTATCGCATCCGGCGTTCCGACGGTGATCCAGTGGCCATCCAGAGAAAGCCCGAAAAGCCGGTCTCCTTCTATGGCGCGGTCGAAATAGATATTGAGGTTGAAGGCATCCGCCGGAGCACCGTCCAGCAGTCGCGAATCCATGGCGATGGCTCCGGCATAAACCACGGGATTCGGATCGCCATCGCGATACCGCGTCAGTTTCCCATCGGCGGAGAGGTTGAAATCCCGCTTGCCATTGTGCCCGGTGGTGCGGTCCATGTCGACGCAGAGCAGCGCCATGTCCATTCGGGTCGGGTCGAAGAATTGCGCAAGCTTGCGCAGGTTGCTGACCGCATTCAGCTGCTCGCCAATCCAGAAGAGATCGGCATTCATGACAAAGACCGGGCCGGGTTCCAGAAGCTTCAGGCCCCTGGCGAGACCGCCGCCGGAATTCATCAGTTGCTTCCGCTCGTCGGAAATCAGGATTTCGGCGTCGGTGCGCTGCTCAAGATGGGCGACCATCTGTTCCGCGTGGTGGTGCACATTGACGACAATGGTTTCCGCACCGGCTTCGACGAGGGCGTCGAGCGCGTAATCTATCATCGGCTTGCCCGCGATCTGGACGAGCGGCTTCGGGATCGTATCCGTGATCGGGCGCATCCGCGTGCCAAGCCCGGCGGCCAGCACCATCGCATTCTTAATCGTCATCGTGGTCAACCGTCTTTCAGTCGTCGAATTCCATGCCCATGCGCAGGCACCAGTCTTTGAGCGGTGCGAGTTCCGGATGCGAAAGCGCTGCACTGAGATAGCGGAACGTCCTCGGCATATGTTTCATATAACCGGGTTTTCCGTCCCGTTCCAACAGCCTCACCCAGATACCTGCGAGCTTGCAGTTGCGTTGCGCCGACATGATGGCGAAAGCCTTGAGGAAAACAGCCTCATCGAAAGACGGCGCGCTTCTCCTGCTGTCGAGATAGTGCGAAAGCAGGCGCGCCTGCAGTTCGGGTGAGATGGTGACACGGGCGTCCTGCACGATGGAGGCAAGATCGTAAGCGCTCGGGCCGATCATCGCGTCCTGATAATCGATCAGGCCGACCTGCCTGACGCCGCTGTTTTGCGACTGCCATATAAGGTTGGGTGAATGGAAATCGCGCAGCACAAGTCCCGTCTCGCAGTCGGCGAGCTGGTCGATCAGCGTGTCCCATAGAGCATAATAGTCGCTCTTTTCGCTATCGGTGAGGGGCTTGCCGCGTTTATGCGGCAGATACCATTCCGCCAGCAGCGAAACCTCGATCTTCATCGCCTGGCGGTCGAACGGGGGAACCTCATAGGCGCTGCCGTCACCCACCGGCAGCAGGCCGGGTCGCGGGGCCTGATGGAGTGCGGCAAGGCAGGCGACGCTTTGCAGATAGCGATCCTCTATCGGCGTTCCGTCAGGCGCAAGTACGCCATCCCGCCCGAGATCCTCCAGCAATAGAATACCCTGATCGATATCCGCCGCCAGAATCTCAGGGGCGCAAAGGCCGTTGTTTCGAAGATAATTGCCGATCGCAACGAAGGAGCGGGCGTCCTGAGCAAGATGGGCTATTTCCGCGTAGGTCTTGCCATCCGCAATGATTGCACCCCTCAGGGGGCGTCGCCAATCCATAAGTATAAGGTCCGGGCCGTCAGTGGAAACGGTCTCATAGGCGCGTGTTGAGGCGTCACCGCTCAGGAAACGCCGGGCCGCGTCGCCCTTACCATTTTTTGCGAGAAACGCGCGGATGGCGAAAACCCGTTCAAGTCGTGCTTTCAACTTTGCCGGAGCCTCGATGGAGGCGAGCCGCCCTTCGCCGGAATGCGTCAGCCGGAGCGTGACGGTCTGCTCCGGCGGCAGGATCTCGGCGGCCATATCCGGCCACTCGATCAGGCAGATGCCATCCTCCAGCATCTCATCGATGCCAAGTTCGTCCAGTTCCGAAACATCCGAAAGCCGGTAGAGATCGAGATGGGCGACCGGAATGCGGGCGGCATAGGTCTGGACGATCGTGAAGGTAGGGCTTGGAACTTCAAGATCCGGCTCGTCCGCCATTGCCCGGATGAAGGCGCGGGCAAGCGTCGATTTGCCGGCGCCAAGATCGCCGATGAGTGCGAGACAATCACCGGGTTTCAAAGCCAGCGCAAGGTCTTCACCGAGCCTGATGGTGTCCTTTTCTCCCGCAAGGGGAATGGTGATCGGCAAGATGTCTTCGCTCATTCTGCGGCGATGGAATGCGGCCGTGTGCCGGAAGGAATGCGGCAGGTGACGATGGTGCCGTTGCCGGGCCGGCTGTCGATGCTGACGGTGCCATGATGTAGGCTGACGAAGCTTTCGACGATGGAAAGACCAAGCCCCGCACCGGTTCGCCGCCCGCCATTGCCGCGCGTCGCGAAGCGGTCGAACACGCTCTTCAGCATGTCCTCAGGAATGCCCGGACCCTTATCCGCCACCGAGAACACGAAGTCGCCTTCGCTGCGCTGGCAGGAGAGCTGCACGGAGGAACCTTCGGGTGCGAAATTGATCGCATTGGTCAGGAGCTTGATGAGAATCTGTTTCAGCCGCTGGTGATCGGCCACTAGACTACCGAGATGGGCGGGTGCAACGATCTCGAGCGAAATTCCGCTCTCCTGCAGCCGGTCGGCGATCTGCACCGAAACGTCTTCAAGCAATTCGTTCAGATCGTTTTCCGAATAATTGAGCTGCATGATGCCGGCATCGACGGTCGCGAGATCGAGAATATCGTTGACGATGGTCAGGAGCACTGAGGACGAAGTGGAAATATGGTCGAGATATTCCGCCTGCCGTTCCGTCAATTGGCCGATGCCGGGTGTCTTGAGGAGATCGGTGAAGCCGATGATATTCGTCAGCGGTGAGCGCAGCTCATAGGAAACATGCTGCACGAAATCGTTCTTAAGCTCGTCGGCCTTCAGAAGCGCGTCGTTCTTTTCTTTCAGCGCCCGCTCGGCCCGCACGCTGTCGGTCATGTTGACGAAGGTCAGCATGGTCTGTGCGTCCGGCAGCGGAATGATGGCGTAGTCCAGCACGAGGCCGGAAAGCAGTTCCAGTGTGCCCTGCCGCGACGGCCGCTCATCGTCGAAGCTGGTAATGAACTGGCTGAAGGAGCGCCAGCCATCCGGCCTGTCATAGGATTGCGTGCAGGCGGTTTCGATGGCGCGGATATGGGTGCCGGTCTCAGCCTGTTCCGCGGTCACGCCCCAGAGCGCCCGGAATGCCGGGTTGGACAGGCGAATGCGCCCATCGGCGCCGAACACGGCAACACCTTCGGCCAGATGGTCGATGGTTTCGCCCTGCACCTTTACAAGCGTGTTGTAGCGCATCTGCAGATCGACCTGCTCGGTCAGGTTCTCGAAAACCCAGGTCGCGCCGCCCTGCGGATGGGCCGTCGCGATAACCCGAAGCGTCTGGCCGTTCGGCAGGTGCCAGAGATCGGTCTTGGTATCCAGCGAACGGTAGACGGAGAGCGCCGTCTCCTTCCAGTTCTTCCAGTTCAGCTGCTCCGGCAATTTGCCGGCGGTGCGCAGCCTGTCCAGAAGCTCGGAATTGTCAGGGCTGGATTCGAGGAAAACGAGATCGAGACCCCAGAGAGCCGCAAAAGCCTGATTGTAGAATTGCAGCCGCTGCCGGCCGTCGAAAATGGCGACAGGCGTTGCCAGATGATCGAGCGTTTCGGCGTGGCTCTTCAGAACCCGCTTGAGTTCTTCGCCGATGGTCTCGGCCTCGGTGGCATCGATGGCGATGCCGGCGGACCCACCCGCCGTCTTGATGTCGACAACGTCAAAGAAGGTGCGGTTTCCGGAAACCACCGTCGAAATACGGTCGTGATAGGGCGATTCCGGTGTCGCGGCCGCGCGTATCTTCTGCCGGGTAACCGTGTTCAGCAGTTCGCGTTTTTCATGAACGGCCTGTTCGGTGTCACGGGCATCCACCGCCTGGGCATAGGCGTGGTTGACCCAGATGAGGTCACCTTCGCCATTGCGCCGCCAGACGGGCTGCTCAATGGAATCGAGAAGTTCCTGAAAGGTCGAGACGGAAGCGATCAGGCGCTCGCGCTCCACCTGCAATTCAGCGAGTTCGGCGCGCAGATTGTTAAGCGCGATGAAACGCGCAAAGGCATTGCCCCCGGAAACCCGGCCCTGGACCTCAATGACTTCACCGCGCTGCGTTTCGATGGTCAGGTCGAAACTCTGGGCATGGCTGCGGAGTTTTTCGATTGATTTTTCAAGCTGGCTTGCGGATGCCGGTTTCAGCCAACGGCCGAAAGCCAGAAAATCGTGATCCGCCTGCGGCACACCCGTCTCGGCCGGCAGCTGTCCCAGAAATTCGGGCCGCTTGTCCGCACCGTCCCAGATGACGATGCGGCGGCTCTTGTCGGAAATCAACGCCTCGTATTTCGCGATCTTGTGGTGGGACTGGGCAAGCGCCTGTCGGTATTCGCTGCTTTCGGCCTCGATATTACCGCGCTGGCGCACCAGCCAGACGACGGAAAACAGCGTTGCTGAAAGCATCCCGACGAAAAGCGAATAGGTGATGGTTTCTCCGGATGAGAACAATCGCGCGCCGGTCTTTGCCACAAGCCCGTCCTGGGCCATCACAACGGTTGTCGAGCCGGCGAGAACCGTGCCCGAAAGCAGGACAGGAAGCCTCGCAAAGCCTGTCTGAACCGCACTGACAACCTGCCGGCAACGCGCAAGAGCCGCGCTCAATGCCACGCCCGCTTGCGTGTTTTCAACGCGTTGAACTGTCTGCTTGCGCAGATCCGAATTTTGAACCGACATCCCCGGTCTGTCTCCGTCCTATGTGCCGCATCTTCGACAAGACATCCCATTTCGTCCCCGCCGCCCTTTGGCGTGTCCGAATCAAGTCTGATGACAATACCGCCTTCATAAATCTGCGAAAAGGGAGCGCGCAAAAAAGATGCCGTGCGCTTTGTCAAGCGCACGGCATCTAGATATTGTGTAATTTCAGTGGATATTAACTATGAAATTAATATCTGTAGTGTTCGGCCTTGAACGGACCTTCCTTCGAGATGCCGATATAATCTGCCTGAAGGTCGGAAAGTTCGGTCAGGCGCACACCAAGCTTCTCAAGATGAAGGCGCGCAACCTTCTCGTCGAGGTGCTTGGGAAGCACGTAAACTTCGTTCTTGTATTCGCCCTGCTTGGTGAAGAGCTCGATCTGGCCCAGCACCTGGTTGGTGAAGGAGGCCGACATGACGAAGGAGGGGTGACCGGTGGCGTTGCCGAGGTTCAGCAGGCGGCCTTCGGACAGAAGAATGATGCGGTTGCCCTTCGGGAACTCGATCATGTCGACCTGCGGCTTGATGTTCGTCCACTTCAGGTTACGCAGCGATGCGACCTGAATCTCGTTGTCGAAGTGGCCGATATTGCCGACGATCGCCATGTCCTTCATCTCGCGCATATGCTCGATGCGGATCACGTCCTTGTTGCCGGTGGTGGTGATGAAGATATCGGCGGAGGAAACCACGTCCTCCAGACGAACGACCTCGAAACCGTCCATGGCGGCCTGAAGCGCGCAGATCGGATCGATTTCGGTGACCTTCACGCGGGCGCCGGCGCCCTGCAGCGATGCCGCCGAACCCTTGCCCACATCGCCGTAACCGCAGACCACGGCAACCTTGCCGGCCATCATTACGTCGGTTGCGCGGCGAATGCCGTCCACCAGCGATTCCTTGCAGCCGTATTTGTTGTCGAACTTCGACTTGGTGACGCTGTCATTGACGTTGATCGCCGGGAAGGGCAGCAGGCCTTTCTTGCTGAGGTCGTAAAGACGGTGAACGCCGGTCGTCGTTTCTTCGGTAACCCCCTTCAGTGCGTCGCGCTGCTTGGTGAACCAGCCGGGCGAAGCCTTGAGGCGCTTGTTGATCTGCGCGAAGAGGATTTCCTCTTCTTCCGAACCGGGATTGGAAAGAACGTCCTCACCGGCTTCGGCGCGTGCGCCGAGCAGGATGTACATGGTGGCGTCGCCGCCATCGTCAAGGATCATGTTGGAGAGGCCGCCATCGGCCCACTGGAAGATCCTGTCGGTATATTCCCAATATTCCGTCAGGGTTTCACCCTTGACGGCGAATACCGGGATGCCGGCTGCCGCAATGGCCGCCGCCGCATGATCCTGCGTCGAGAAAATGTTGCAGGACGCCCAGCGGATATCCGCGCCGAGTTCCTTGAGCGTCTCGATCAGAACGCCGGTCTGGATCGTCATGTGAAGAGAACCGGTGATGCGTGCACCCTTCAGGGGCTTGCTCTCGCCGAATTCCTTGCGGCAGGACATCAGGCCAGGCATTTCGGTTTCGGCGATGTCCAGTTCCTTGCGGCCGAATGCGGCAAGGTTGATATCGGCGACGATGTAGTCCTTCTCAAGGCTCATGAAGTTCTCCAGATCAGAAACGCCGCGCCTTGCGGCCCGGCTCTTAAACGTAGCAGGGGTTTAGCAGGCCACGAACGATCTGGCAATGATGATATAAAGAAGTCTTTATGTCTTTATATGGTGCCGGCTCAGGCTTCTTCGCCGAAGCGGTCGGCGACCAGCGCCTCCAGTGCTTCCAGCGCTTCTTTCGCCTGATTGCCGCTTGCCTCGACATAAACGCTGCAGCCGGGGCTTGCCGCCAGCATCATCAGGCCCATGATGGAGGTGCCGCCAACGGTCATACCATCCTTGGAAACCGTGATCGTCGCGTCAAAACCTTCGACCATCTGCACGAATTTAGCAGAAGCCCGGGCGTGAAGACCGCGTTTGTTGATGATCGGTAGTTCCCGGGAGAATGGCGACATGGGCTGACTTCTCACTTGCCGCTCAAAACGCGGCTGGCGACGTTGATATATTTGCGGCCGGCATCGGATGCGTCCTGAAGGGCCTTGTCCATATTATCTTCGCTGCGAACACCGGCAAGCTTGATCAGCATGGGAAGATTGACCCCTGCGATGACTTCGACATTGCCGTTATTCATGACGGAAATCGCGAGATTGGAAGGCGTGCCGCCGAACATGTCCGTCAGGATGATCACGCCATTGCCGTCATTGGCGCGTGCAACGGCGTCGATGATATCCTGCCGGCGCTGATCCATGTCGTCTTCGGGACCGATACAGACCGTCTCGATCAATTTCTGGGGACCGACGACATGCTCCAACGCATGGCGAAACTCCTCAGCCAGCTTGCCATGGGTGACAAGCACTAGTCCGATCATGAAATGCTCCCTTGCACACGCACTCTCATTGCCGACTATCGCAACGCGGCAATCCTGTCCATCGGTGGGATTTCATCTTGATGAGGAAAATGCGAATCGCAAGCCTAAAATCGCCCGAATCATCGTCACTTCACATTCGTTTCAAAAAGATTCTGAGCAAGTGCAGCAAATTTTCCATAGGGCGTAAGACTGGAAAGCGGAATGCGCAGAAGTCTGATATGCCCGCCGCAGGGTAGGGAAAACACCTCGTCATCTTCGGGAAGTCTTGGATTCGTCCCTGAAAGAATTGTCGTGACCGCAAAATGTAGTGGAGCGCGTGCAACGCTTTTGACGGAAACAATGCCGCTGCCGCGCAATTCCAGCAGACCGGCGATTGCGTCCGGCCGCTCGGCAATGATGTTGTCGCCATCGCGATACACGAAAATCTGATCGTCCGCGATCAGCGCCGCCGGCAATCCGCAGCGTTCCGCCTCCGTCAGGAAACTGAAGGCAAGCTCGCTTTTGCCGCTGCCCGACGGTCCGACGAAAAGGATGCCGGTGTCTTGAACGGTGATGGCGGTGGCGTGCAGGTTGAAGCGTTCAGCGTTCATGGGTTTCGGCCGCCGGCAGCGACAGGGTGAAGCGCGCGCCGGAAATCACGCCATATTTGTCGACCACGTTTTCCGCCCGCAGACTGCCGCCATGGGCTTCGGCGATCTGGCGGCTGATCGAAAGGCCAAGGCCGGAATTCTGTCCGAACCCTTCGCTCGCCGGCCGGTCGGTGTAGAAGCGCTCGAAAATCCGGTCGATGTCTTCGGCCTGAATGCCGGGCCCGTTGTCTTCCACCTGCACGATGCAGCGATCCTTGTGACGGGAAAGGCGCACGGTGATGCGACCGCTTTCCTCGGCAACGAAGGAGCGCGCATTCTCGATGAGGTTGGTGACGATCTGGCCGATACGCAGGTCGTGGCCATTCACCACGAATGATGTTTTCGCACCCGCCTTCCGGTCAACGACATAGTCGATCGTCACGCTTTTCTTCTTGGTGCTTATCTGGCGGGATATGTCCACCAGCCCCTTCATCAGCACATCGAGATCGAGCGGCGAGGCGTCGGCGCGCGCGAGTTCCGCGTCGAGTCGCGAGGCATCCGAAATGTCGCTGATCAGGCGGTCGAGACGGCGCACATCGTGGAAGATGATTTCGGTCAGGCGCTGTTTCGACTCTTCGGTCTTGGCGCGCGGCAGGGTCTCCACGGCGCTGCGCAGCGAGGTCAGCGGGTTCTTGAGTTCATGGCTGACATCGGCGGCGAAGCTTTCGATGGCGTCGATACGGTCGTAAAGCGCCGTCGTCATTTCACGCAGCGCAATCGAAAGATTGCCGATCTCATCCTGACGCGCCGAGAAATCCGGTATTTCCTCGCGGGTTCTCGCCCCGCGGCGCACGCGGATTGCGGCCGCCGAAAGCCGCCGCAGCGGCGTGGCGATGGTCGAGGACAGGAGCAGCGACAGCACGATATTGACCAGCGTGGCGATGCCGAAGACACGCATGATGGCCAGGCGCTCCGCATGCACGATCTTGTCGATATCGCCCGCTTGCGTGGAGAGCAGCAGAACGCCAAGCACAGCCCGGAAGCGCTGCACCGGCACGGCGACTGAAACGATCAGCTCGCCCTTTTCGGTGACGCGCACCACCGCGCCGCGCACGCCCGTCAATGCATTCATCACTTCCGGATAGATCGAGCCGTCGCCGCCAGGCGCTTCCTTATATTGCGGCAGGCTGCTCGGTTGCAGCATGCGGTTGAACATGCTGGTGAACCAGTCGCCCCAGGTCTGCGTCTCCGGCGTCACCGGCGGCAGATCGAAGCGCAGCACCTGGCCGCGCGAATAAAGATGACGGGAATCGAGCAGCAGGTTGGCGTCGGCATCGAACAACCGTGCGCGGGTACGTGTCGGCGAAATCAGCCGCCGCAGCACCGGCGCCACCCGTTCCGGATTGATCGGGAAACTCAAGTCCTCGTCATTGGGGGCGGGGGTAATGCTCTGCCCCGCCTGCAATTCGAGCAGCTTTTCCGGATTGATGGTGATCGAATTGGTATCGACGGAGGCGGAAGCCGAGACCGCACCGGCGATGATCTCGCCCTGCGTCAGCAGGCTTTCCACGCGCGCATCGATCAGCCCTTCGCGGAACTGGTTGAGATAGAGAATGCCGCCGACCAGAACCACCGTCGCCGCGACGTTGAAAAAAAGGATGCGGCGCGTGAGGCTGGAAAACACCGCATTGCCGAAAATGCGCCGGATGATCGTCAGCGGATGGATACGATGGCGGCGTTCGCTGCCGCGTTCTTCGGCATCGTCGCTGTCCGAGACGGTTTCCGGCGTTTTCTTCAACACGTATTCAAGTCCTCACCCCCCCCATATCGGGTGGTCCCTTCTGCGCGAGTCGGCTTCTTCAAGCCGCTTCGCGGAAGCGATATCCTACGCCATAAAGCGTTTCAATCATATCGAAGTCGCCATCGACCAGTTTGAACTTCTTGCGAAGACGCTTGATGTGGCTGTCGATGGTGCGGTCGTCCACATAGACCTGTTCGTCATAGGCGGCATCCATCAGCGCGTCGCGGCTTTTCACCACGCCCGGCCGCTGCGCCAGCGAATGCAGGATGAGGAATTCGGTGACCGTCAGCGTCACCGGCTCACCCTTCCAGGTGCAGGTGTGGCGTTCCTGGTCCATGGCGAGCTGCCCGCGCTCCAGCGTGCGCGCTTGCTGATCGGCGGTCGGCTTCAGCACGCTGCCGGTTGCGGCGGACGCCTCACGGCTGCTGGCGCGGCGCAGGATGGCCTTGACGCGTTCCACCAGAAGGCGCTGCGAGAAGGGTTTCGTGATGAAGTCGTCCGCACCCATCTTAAGGCCGAACAACTCGTCGATCTCTTCATCCTTGGAGGTGAGGAAGATGACCGGCAGGTCCGACTTCTGGCGAAGGCGCCGCAAAAGCTCCATGCCGTCCATGCGTGGCATCTTAATATCGAAAATGGCGAGCTGCGGCGGACGGGCGATCAGCCCGTCAAGCGCGGAAGCGCCGTCCGTATACGTTTCGACCCGGTAGCCTTCGGCTTCGAGCGCGATCGATACCGAAGTCAGAATATTCCGGTCGTCGTCGACAAGCGCGATCGTCTGCATGTAGTTGGTCTCCATCGTCATTTTCTCGTAACTCCCGACATTCACCCAGCCAAGGTTGTGCGCCGCGAGCCACTCTCATGAGTATAAAGGTGGAACAAATTGTGGCAAAGGAAAACTCGCTCCGAAATCGCCGGTCAGGCGGGAGCGGATTTTGCGAAAAGGCCGCAGCTGGATTTTAATGCGTCTTCAACCGATTTAAAAAGAAATAAAATCTTTTAAATCGATTAATATATTGAAATTGCTAAGTTTTTTAAAGTGCGGCTCTTGCGTTTCTAAAAGCTGCCACGTATTTTCCGAGGAAATTTCAACGTCCTTATCGTCATTAACAAGGAACGCGTCATGAACGAGCTTGGGGTTCATAATCCTGCCAATGGAGTTGCGGAACTCGGACTGGGCGAGGCCTCCCGCGTCTTTTATAACCTCAACGAGAGCGAATTATACGAAGAGGCGATCCGCAATGGCGAGGCCGAACTGACCATCGATGGCGCGCTGCGCGCCGTCACCGGCCAGCACACGGGCCGTTCTCCGAAGGACAAATTCGTCGTCCGCGACGCGTCCACCGAGAACACCATCTGGTGGGACAACAACAAGCCGCTTTCGCCGGAAAATTTCGAGCTGCTGCGTCAGGACATGCTGGCCCATGCCGCCGGCAAGACGCTTTACGTGCAGGACCTGATCGGCGGCGCCGATGAGGAAAATGCTCTGCCGACACGCGTCGTCACCGAACTTGCCTGGCATTCGCTGTTCATCCGCAATCTGCTGATCCGTCCGAAGCGGGAGAAACTGGCTGGCTTCAAGCAGAAGCTCACCATCATCAACCTGCCAAGCTTCAAGGCCGATCCGGCCCGTCACGGTGTCCGTTCGGAAACCGTCATCGCCTGCGATCTGACCAACGGCCTCGTTCTCATCGGCGGCACGTCCTATGCCGGCGAAAACAAGAAGTCGGTCTTCACGGTACTGAACTACCTGCTGCCGGCCAAGGGCGTCATGCCCATGCATTGCTCCGCCAATGTCGGTCCGCAGGGTGATTCCGCCGTGTTCTTCGGCCTCTCCGGCACCGGCAAGACCACGCTGTCTGCCGATCCTTCGCGCACGCTGATCGGCGATGACGAACATGGCTGGGGCGAGCACGGTATCTTCAATTTCGAAGGCGGCTGCTATGCCAAGGCGATCAAGCTTTCGGCCGAAGCCGAGCCGGAAATCTACGCCGCGACCCGCCGTTTCGGCACGGTTCTTGAGAACGTCGTGCTGGACGAAAACCGCGTCCCTGATTTCAACGACAACTCGCTGACGGAAAACACCCGCAGCGCCTATCCGCTGCACTTCATTCCGAATGCATCGGAAACGGGCATTGCCGGCCATCCGAAGACGATCATCATGCTGACGGCGGATGCCTTTGGCGTGCTGCCGCCGATTGCCCGGCTGACGCCGGAACAGGCCATGTACCACTTCCTCTCCGGTTATACCGCAAAGGTTGCCGGCACGGAAAAGGGCGTGACCGAGCCGGAAGCGACCTTCTCCACCTGCTTCGGCGCACCCTTCATGCCGCGCCACCCGGCGGAATACGGCAACCTGCTGCGCGAACTGATAGGCAAGCATGGTGTGGATTGCTGGCTGGTCAATACCGGCTGGACCGGCGGTGCTTACGGCATCGGCAAGCGCATGCCCATCAAGGCGACCCGCGCGCTTTTGACCGCCGCACTGACCGGCGACCTGAAGAATGCGGAATTCCGCACCGACGCGAATTTCGGTTTCGCCGTACCGCTGTCGCTTGATGGCGTCGACAGTGCGATCCTCGATCCGCGTTCGACCTGGGCCGATGGCGCAGCCTATGACGCGCAGGCGAAGAAGCTGGTGTCGATGTTCGTCACCAACTTCACCAAGTTCGAAGACCACGTCGACAGTAAGGTTCGCGACGCCGCACCGGGCCTTTTGCTCGCGGCTGAATGAATGAAGCCTCATTTATGAGGAGGAGGGGACCCGGCCTTGTGCCGGGTTCTTTCGTTTGGCCTGCTGTTTCCATTCCTGCCGATCTATGGCATCACCGGCGCGGAGAAAGATCATGGCCAGCGACCCGCTTTACATCAGCAACCGTATCACCATCGCCGGCTGGGAGCTGACGGAGCAATTCGTGCTGGCCGGCGGGCCGGGCGGCCAGAACGTCAACAAGGTCTCGACGGCGGTTCAGCTGTTTTTCGACATTGCCAGTTCACCCTCCCTTCCGGATCGGGTAAAGACCAATGCACTGCGCCTTGGTGGCAGGCGCGTTTCGAAAGACGGCGTGCTGATGATCGAGGCAAGCCGGTTTCGCAGCCAGGAGCGCAATCGCGAAGACGCGCGCGAAAGGCTGAAGGAACTGATCCTCGAAGCTGCCGCCCCTCCGCCGCCGGTGCGCAAGGCCACCAAGCCAACCAAGGGCTCCGTCGAGCGCCGCCTCAAGGCGAAGTCCGGTCGCTCCGATATCAAGAAAATGCGCGGCAAGCCCTCGGGCGAATAGGGGCCAAATGTTTCGCCCTTGTCATAGAGCTTCAAATATCGTCTGGTAAGCCTCCCTACAACCAAGGAGGGTGCTATGGGTCTGTTCAATTTCATCAAGGAAGCGGGAAAGAAGCTCGGTATCGGCGGCGATGATGCCCCGGATGTCGAAGCGGTCAAGAAGGAACTCGCTTCCCACGATCTCGGCACGGACAAGGTTCAGGTCGAGGTGGTGGATGACAAGGTTGTTCTGAAGGGCGAAGTGGCTGATCAGTCGGTTTTTGAAAAGGCGGTCATCGCGGTCGGCAATACGCTCGGCATTTCCAAGGTCGAGGCCGGTGAGCTGAAAGTGACTGAGGCGCCGGCGAAAGAACCCGTCTTCTACACGGTCAAGAAGGGCGACAATCTCTGGAAGATTGCGGAAGCCCAGTACGGCAAGGCCAATGGCGCGAAGAACAACATCATCTTCGAAGCCAACAAGCCGATGCTGACCCACCCCGACAAGATTTACCCCGGCCAGGTTCTGCGTATTCCTGACCTTGCGTCATAACGGGTTTTAACCGCCGAAGGTGCCGCCACGCGCGGCATCTTCACAGCTTGCGAAGCGCTACCGTGTCGATCAGGTGGTTCTTGCCCTTGCGAAGAATAAGATCGGCGCGCGGGCGCGTCGGCACGATGTTCTGCCGCAGGTTCTTCAGGTTGATGTTCTGCCACAGCCCTTCGGCAATGCTCAACGCCGCTTCTTCACTGATCGAGGCATAACGGTTGAAGAACGAATTGGGATCGCGGAAGGCGGTTTTTCTCAGATTCATGAACCGGTTCACATACCAGTTGTGAATGAGACCCTCGTCGGCGTCGATATAGATCGAGAAATCGAAGAAGTCGGAAACGATCGGCACGATCCGCCCGCCTGCCGGCAGGTCGCGTGATTGCAGCACGTTGATGCCTTCGAAGATGAGAATATCCGGCTGGTCGATGACAGTGAACTCGTTCGGCAGAACGTCGTAGGTCAGGTGCGAATAACGCGGCGCCTTCACATTCGGCTGGCCCGCCTTGATCGCCGACAGGAAACGCAGGAGCGCGCCGATATCGTAGCTTTCGGGAAAGCCCTTGCGCTCCATCAGATTCTCGCGCCGCAGAACCTCATTCGGATAAAGAAATCCGTCTGTCGTAATGAGATCGACCTTGGGGCTGGAGGGCCAACGGGCCAGAAGTTCCTTCAGGATACGCGCCGTCGTCGATTTTCCAACCGCCACGGAGCCGGCAATGCCGATAACGAAAGGCGTCTTGTTGACATCCGCCATGTTGAGAAAGCGGTTGCGCTGTTCGAACAGCAGCTGCGATGCCTCTACATGCGATGACAGGAGGCGCGAGAGCGACAGGTAGATGCGCCGCACTTCATCCAGATCGATCGGGTCGTCCAGCGAGCGCAGACGTTTGACCTCGTCGGCAGAAAGCGTCAGCGGCGTATCGGCACGAAACTTCGACCATTCTTCCGAACTGAAGAAGTGGTAGGGCGAATATTCATCCGGCCGGAAATGATCGAGTGTGCTCGGCATGCCTCTCTCCCCGCTGCCTGCCTCGACATTCATGATGTCGGCCTCGCCGCCTTTTCCGCAAGGCCAGTCTGCCCCGTCCGGCGTTCCAGTTCGGCAAAAACGTCGCTCAATGGAATGTCGGCGATCTTCAGTACCACCAGCAGATGGTAAAGCAGGTCGGCGGCCTCGTTCTTCAGCCCGTCACGGTCTTTCGCGATGGCCGCGATGACGGCCTCCACTGCCTCTTCACCGAGTTTTTTGGCCGCGCGTTCCTGGCCGGCAGCAACCAGCTTGGCCGTCCAGGATTCGTCAGGAGAGGCAGCGGCACGGGTCGCGACGATGCGTTCCAGATCGGAAAGGGAAAATGCGCTCATGGGAAGTTCCTGCAATCAGTCGAGACGCATGGCGATGCCGTGCTCGGCCATATAGGTCTTGGCTTGCCCGATCGAATAGGTGCCGAAGTGGAAGATGGAGGCGGCAAGCACCGCAGTCGCGTGACCATCACGAACGCCCGCCACCAGATCGTCCAGCGTGCCGACGCCGCCGGAGGCTATGACGGGCACGCGAACCTGATCGGCGATGCTGCGTGTCAGGCCGATATCGTATCCGCTCTTGGTGCCGTCGCGATCCATCGAGGTAACGAGCAATTCGCCGGCGCCGCGTTCGACCATCTTGATGGCGAATTCCACGGCGTCGATACCCGTCGGCTGGCGTCCGCCATGGGTGAAGATTTCCCAGCGGCCTTCTTCTCCATCCTTCGAAACCCGCTTGGCGTCGATGGAAACGACGATGCACTGGTTGCCGAACTTGTCGGCCGCCTGCGCCACGAAATCCGGATCCTTGACGGCTGCGGAATTGATCGAGACCTTGTCCGCACCGCAAAGGAGCAGCTTGCGAATATCCGCGACGCTGCGAACCCCGCCACCGACGGTCAGCGGCATGAAGCAATGATCGGCGGTACGCGAGACGACATCGAAGATCGTGTCGCGATTATCCGAAGAGGCGGTAATGTCGAGGAAGCAGAGTTCGTCCGCTCCCGCCGCATCATAGGCTTTCGCTGCCTCGACCGGGTCGCCGGCGTCGATCAGGTCGACGAAGTTCACGCCCTTGACGACACGGCCGTCTTTCACATCGAGGCAGGGAATAACGCGGGCTTTGAGGGTCATGCGTTTACCTCCTTTGCAGCCTTGATAAGGGCAAGCGCCTCGGCGGGGTCGATGCGGCCGTCGTAAAGCGCGCGGCCGGAAATCGCGCCCTCGAGCTTTGACGCATCCGGCTGCAACATGCGCTTGATGTCGTCGATGGAGGCGAGTCCGCCGGAGGCGATGACCGGGATGGAAACAGCATCCGCCAGTTCCAGCGTCGAAGCCCAGTTGATGCCGGCCAGAATGCCGTCGCGATCGATATCTGTGTAGATGATGGCCGCGACACCGGCACCTTCGAAGCGCTTGGCTAGTTCGATGACGCCGAGTTCGGACGCTTCCGCCCAGCCCTCAACAGCGACCTTGCCACCCTTGGCATCGATGCCGACGGCGACCTGACCGGGGAAACGCTTGCAGGCTTCAAGAACCAGAACCGGATCGCGCACCGCCACAGTGCCGAGAATGACGCGCGCAAGCCCGCGGCTCAGCCACGCTTCGATATGATCGAGCGTGCGGATGCCGCCGCCGAGCTGTACCGGATTTTTCGTCGCTTTCAGAATGGCGTCGACCGCCTCGCCATTGACCGTCTGGCCGGCAAAGGCGCCGTTGAGATCAACGACATGCAGCCATTCGAAGCCTTGGTCTTCGAAGGCCTTGGCCTGTGCGCCGGGGTCCTCGTTATAAACGGTGGCCTGCTCCATATCGCCGAGTTTCAGGCGAACGCACTGGCCGTCTTTAAGGTCGATTGCGGGAAAAAGAATCATGTCAGGGCTTCCAGCGCAGGAAATTGGAAATCAGGGCAAGGCCGAGCGTCTGGCTCTTTTCCGGGTGGAATTGCGCACCCGCCATATTGTCGCGGCCGACGAAAGCCGTCATCGCGCCACCGTAATTGGTGGTGGCGATGACATCCGTCGAGTGCTTGGCGGCCAGGTGATAGGAATGCACGAAATAGGCGTGCAACCCGTCCGCGCCGGTCTTGATACCGTCGAACAACGGATGGGCGTGGCGGATTTCCAGCGTGTTCCAGCCGATCTGCGGAATCTTCAGGCTCGGATCGGACGGCGTCATTTCCACGACGTCGCCTTCGATCCAGCCGAGCCCGGTGCTGACCGTCTTTTCCAGCCCGCGCGAGGACATGAGCTGCATGCCGACGCAGATACCAAGAAAGGGATGGGCCTTTTTCTCCACGGCTTCGATGAGTGCGTCATGCATGCCGGGAACAGCGTCGAGACCGGCGCGGCAATCCGCATAGGCGCCGACGCCCGGCAGCACGATGCGGTCCGCCGAGGCGACATGATCCGGCTTGTCGGTCAGGTCGATGGTTGCATTGATGCCGGCTTCGCGGGCGGCACGCTCGAAAGCTTTTGTGGCCGAACGCAGGTTGCCCGAACCGTAGTCGATGATCGCGACACGCATGTCAGCGCCTTCCATTCAAGTCGAAAAGAAACGATCCGGCGGGATCGTTGACGAAGTTTTTGTTGCCGCTCTTTTGCGGCGAAGGGGTCCAGACCGGCTGGGACAGCTCTTCCGCCATCTCGGTGTTTTCGGAGAGACCGGAGAAATATATGTCTTCGGCGCTCGAAAGATCAGGGGCGGAAACGACGGATGTCAGCGTCCAACCCTTACGGATCAGGTGCCGGACGAGAAAATCGCGTCCCTCCAGCGCCGTGATGAGCCCGATGGCGAAACCGCAGAGAATGCCGATCGGTTCGAATCCGGCTAATATCGAGACCTGCCCAGCCAGAAGAAGCGCTATGACAACGATAGCCGTTGCCAGCCACAGCCGGTTGATCGCGAGCCATAGCCAGGGCGCAATGAGAGCCAGCCAGACGAAACGGTCTGCGATGAAGCGGGTCGTCTTGTGGTCCCTGTCCGGCCCGTTGGGGGCTTCCAGAACGAGATAGCTTGTCATGGGCTTCCTGACAGCTTTGGCGTCAGGCCAGCATGCCCTTCGTGGAGGGAACGCGGCCTGCCTGCCGGGGGTCGATCTCGGTTGCCGTGCGAAGAACGCGGGCAACGGCCTTGAAGCATGTTTCGGCGATATGATGGTTGTTGGCGCCGTAATGGTTCAGGATATGCAGTGTGATGCCGGCATTCTGCGCCAGCGCCTGGAAGAATTCGCGCACCAGTTCGGTATCGAAGGTGCCGATCTTCGGCGCGGAAAAATTGACGTTCCAGACGAGGAAAGGCCGGCCGGAGATATCGACGGCGGCCTTGGTCATCGTCTCGTCCATGGCAAGATCGAGCGAGGCATAACGGGTAATGCCGCGCCGGTCGCCCAGCGCCCTGGCAATGGCCTGGCCGATGGCGATGCCGGTATCTTCCACGGTGTGGTGGTCATCGATATGCAGGTCGCCCTGAACTTCGATTTCCATGTCGATCAGCGAATGGCGGCTGAGCTGGTCCAGCATATGGTCGAAAAATCCCACGCCGGTGGAAATTTTCGATTTGCCGGTGCCGTCGATATCCACGCGCACCGAAACCGAGGTTTCGTTGGTCTTGCGGATAATCTCGCCTTTACGTTCTGCCATTTTGGCCGCTCCGTGAAAATGTTGCCGTTCCTTATCAGCACGGGACACAAATATCCAGTTGTTCCATCGTCTTGCCTGACATGCTCAAAACGGTGCGTCGCCTCGAAGATTGCAATCGCAAAAAGCAAACTTACATAGAACCCGAGAAGGGCCGCATCCCGGCCCGTTAACCGCAGGCCCGGCAGGGCAGACAGGTGTTTGATGACAACAATTATTACAGTCAGAAAGGGCGGCAAGGTCGTCATGGCTGGCGACGGTCAGGTAAGCCTTGGCCAGACCGTCATGAAGGGCAATGCCCGCAAGGTTCGCCGCATCGGCAAGGGTGAAGTGATTGCCGGTTTTGCCGGTGCAACAGCGGATGCTTTTACGCTGCTTGACCGTCTTGAAAAGAAACTCGAGCAATATCCGGGCCAGCTCATGCGCGCCGCCGTAGAGCTTGCGAAGGACTGGCGCACGGATAAATATCTGCGCAATCTCGAAGCCATGATGCTGGTGGCCGATAAATCCACAACGCTCGCCATCACCGGAAATGGCGATGTGCTGGAGCCCGAGCATGGCGCGATCGCCATTGGTTCCGGCGGCAACTACGCCTTTGCGGCTGCCCGCGCCATGATGGATACGGACAAATCGGCTGAAGAGGTGGCGCGCCAGTCGCTCGATATTGCCGCCGATATCTGCGTTTATACCAACCACAATCTCGTCGTCGAAACGCTCGACGCCGAATAAGCCAGTTTTCTCACCCCCATTTCTCACCCAAGGGTCCTGTGGGCCGGGCCGGAATGGCCGGCCGGAACAGGAAAGCCGAGAGGATAGAATGACCACTTTTTCTCCCCGGGAAATCGTCTCGGAACTCGACCGCTTCATCATCGGCCAGCATGAGGCCAAACGTGCGGTCGCGATTGCGCTGCGTAACCGCTGGCGCCGCCAGCAGCTCGATGAGAGTCTGCGCGACGAAGTCATGCCGAAAAACATTCTCATGATCGGGCCGACCGGTGTCGGCAAGACGGAGATTTCCCGCCGCCTCGCGAAGCTGGCCGGCGCGCCCTTCATCAAGGTCGAGGCGACCAAGTTCACCGAAGTCGGTTATGTCGGCCGCGATGTCGAGCAGATCATTCGCGATCTGGTCGAGATCGGTATCGGCCTCGTGCGTGAAAAGAAGCGCGCCGAAGTACAGGCCAAGGCGCACCAGAGCGCCGAGGAGCGGGTGCTCGATGCGCTGGTTGGCGCAACCGCCTCGCCCGGCACGCGCGAAAGCTTCCGCAAGAAGCTGCGCGACGGCGAACTGGACGACAAGGAAATCGATATCGAAGTGGCGGATAGCGGATCGGGCATGCCCGGTTTCGAAATTCCCGGCATGCCGGGCGCCAATATCGGCGTTCTCAATCTGTCGGAAATGTTCGGCAAGGCCATGGGCGGACGCACCAAGAAGGTGCGCACGACGGTATCGAAATCCTATGCCGATCTGATCCGCGATGAATCCGACAAGCTGCTCGACAATGAAATGATCCAGCGCGAGGCGGTGAAGTCGGTCGAAAATGACGGCATCGTCTTCCTCGACGAAATTGACAAGATCGCCGCCCGCGACGGCGGCATGGGTGCCGGCGTCTCGCGCGAAGGCGTGCAGCGCGATTTGCTACCGCTTGTCGAAGGCACGACGGTTTCGACGAAATATGGACCGGTCAAAACCGACCACGTCCTCTTCATTGCATCGGGCGCCTTCCATGTTGCGAAGCCGTCGGATCTTCTGCCGGAGCTTCAGGGCCGTCTGCCGATCCGCGTCGAGCTGAAGCCGCTGACCAAGGAGGATTTCCGCCGCATCCTGACGGAGACGGAAGCAAGCCTCATTCGCCAGTATAAGGCGCTGATGGCGACGGAAGAACTGGATCTCGATTTCACCGACGATGCAATCGATGCTCTGGCCGATGTGGCGGTTCATCTCAACTCCTCGGTTGAGAATATCGGTGCCCGCCGCCTGCAGACGGTGATGGAGCGTGTTCTGGACGAAATTTCCTTCAATGCGCCGGATCGCGGCGGTTCCGCCGTCAAGATCGATCAGGAATATGTCCGCAAACATGTCGGCGATCTCGCCGCCGATACGGATTTGTCCCGCTATATTCTCTGAAGATTTCAGGGATACGAGAAAGAAGAGTGCGGCCATATTTGCCGCACTCTTTTATTTTATCCGCCTTGTCTCGCATTCAGCCCGCATTTTGTTTATGGGAAGGGCTGCATTCCGGTTGGAACCGCTTTAGTGGAATGATCCGGTTTTCCCAGCACCTTTCGCTGGCGGAAGCCGCAGGCTTGAGAAAAGGCATTCGCTCGTGCGCAAAACTCTTCTGGCATTTGCCGCTGCTTTGACGTTCACCGTCACCGCGTCTTCTTACGTCGAAGCCGCGACGGTCGTTCCGCCAGGCAATCGCAATGCCGAACAGCCCGGCGTTCCCGGCGCTTCCGCAAAAAGAACAAAGGCGTCCAACACCTCTTTCGAGCGCAAGTACCAGAAGGTCATCGATCTTTTGTCCTCCGACAAGGCGCTGATCGCCAAGATCAAGTCGACGGCCGGGCGCTACGGCATCGATCCGATCCATATGATCGGCGCGATCGTTGGCGAACACACTTATAATGTCGACGCCTATGACCGGCTGCAGTCCTATTACGTCAAGGCGGCTTCTTACGCGGGCAACAGCTTCCGTTTCGGCTACAAGGACGAAACCATTGCGCAGTTCCTGACCCATTCGCAATTTGCCAAATGCCAGTCGAAGAGGGATTCATACAGCCTCTGGAACTGTCGGGAAGATGTCTGGGAAGACAGTTTCCGCGGCAAGACGGTCGATGGTGTCGCCTACCCGAACAACCGTTTCAGCGCCGTGTTTTTCCAGCCCTTCTATGCCGGCCAGACCTTCGGCCTCGGCCAGATCAACCCGCTGACCGCGCTGATGTTGTCCGACATGGTGTCCAGAACTTCGGGCTATGAGAAGCTGGATGAGAACGACGCCACCGCCGTCTACACCGCCATCATGGATCCTGATCGGTCGCTCGCTTTCATGGCGGCGTCCATCCGCAAGTCTATCGACGACTATAGATCTATTGCCGACATGGATATTTCGAAAAATCCGGGTGTGACCTCGACGCTTTATAATGTCGGCGGATCGCAGCAGCGTGCTGCCGCTCTTGCCCAGAAGAACCGCCAGCGAGCCGCAGGCGGGGAGCAGCCCCTGTTGCCGGAGGAAAATTATTACGGCTGGCTGGTGAATGACCGGATCAAGGATCTGCAGGCGCTTTTGTAGAAAAAGGCGACTATCACTCGCATTGTTTCCAAAATGGAAATAATATTTGGCTGTCCGCCGCAATTGACGAGCGGCCGTCTCCGCGTCCAATCTGTGCCTTCAGAATAGAGGAGGCGCATGTGAGCCGCACGAATAAATTCGGTCTTTCCATCGATGACAGGCTTTATGCCTTTTTGACTGACGACGTCCTGCCCGGCACGGGTCTGGACAGCGAGGCGTTCTTCGAAGGTTTTTCGACCATTGTTCACGAGCTTTCTCCGAAGAACCGCGAATTGCTGGCAAAGCGTGACGCCCTGCAGGAAAAGCTGGATGGCTGGTATCGGCAGAATGGCGCGCCGGCGGATTTTGACGCCTATGAGGGCTTTCTGAAGGAAATCGGCTATCTGCTGCCGGAAGGTCCCGGCTTCCAGGTGGAAACCAGCAATGTCGACCCGGAAATCGCCGCCGTCGCCGGCCCGCAGCTCGTCGTCCCGGTCATGAATGCGCGTTATGCGCTGAATGCGGCCAATGCCCGCTGGGGTTCGCTCTACGACGCGCTTTACGGCACGGATGCTATTTCTGACGCCGACGGTGCGGAGAAGGGCAGGGGGTACAATCCGAAGCGCGGTGAAAAGGTCATTGCCTGGGCGCGAAACTTCCTCGATGAATCCGCGCCGCTGGAAACGGGAAGCTGGTCCGAGGTGACCGGTTTCAGGATCGAGGATGGCCTGTTGCAGCTTGCTATCGGCGACGCCAGGACTGGTCTCAAGGATGCAGCCCAGTTTGAGGGTTTCAGCGGCGAAGCGGCAAAGCCTGCAACGATCCTGCTCGGCAAGAATGGTTTGCACACCGAAATCGTCATCGATCTCACGACCGAAATCGGCAAGGGTGACAAGGCGGGAATCTCCGATGTCATTCTCGAATCCGCGCTCACGACCATCATGGATTGTGAGGATTCGGTTGCCGCCGTCGATGCCGAAGACAAGGTGCTGGTTTATGGCAACTGGCTTGGCTTGATGCGCGGCGACCTGACCGAAGAAGTCTCCAAGGGCGGCAAGACCTTCACCCGCAGCCTCAACCCGGATCGTTATTATACCGCTCTCAGCGGTTCTGCGCTCACACTGCCCGGCCGTTCCCTGATGCTGGTGCGCAATGTCGGTCATCTTATGACCAATCCGGCGATCTTCGACAGGGACGGTCGGGAGGTGCCCGAGGGCATCATGGACGCCGTCGTCACGGCGTTGATCGCCCTCTATGATGTCGGTCCATCCGGGCGGCGTCAGAATTCCCGCGCCGGCTCCATGTATGTCGTCAAGCCGAAGATGCACGGGCCGGAGGAAGTGGCCTTCGCCAACGAAATCTTCAGCCGGGTCGAAAAGCTTGTCGGCATGGCGCCCAACACCATGAAGATGGGCATCATGGATGAGGAGCGCCGCACCACGGTCAACCTCAAGGAAAGTATTCGCGCGGCGAAGGATCGCGTCGTCTTCATCAATACGGGTTTCCTCGACCGTACCGGCGACGAAATCCACACCTCGATGGAAGCGGGTCCGATGATCCGCAAGGGCGACATGAAGCAGGCGGCATGGATCGCGGCTTACGAGAACTGGAACGTCGATATCGGCCTCGAATGCGGCCTTTCCGGCCATGCGCAGATCGGCAAGGGCATGTGGGCCATGCCGGACCTGATGGCCGCGATGCTGGAGCAGAAGATCGCGCATCCGAAGGCCGGCGCCAACACCGCCTGGGTGCCGTCGCCGACGGCGGCGACGCTGCATGCCACGCATTATCACAAGGTCGATGTCGCTGCCGTTCAGGAAGGTTTGAAAAGCCGCGGCCGTGCGAAGCTTTCCGATATTCTGTCGGTGCCGGTCGCGCCGCGTCCCAACTGGACGCCGGAAGAAATCCAGCGCGAACTCGACAACAACGCGCAGGGCATTCTCGGATACGTCGTGCGCTGGGTCGATCAGGGCGTTGGTTGCTCCAAGGTGCCGGATATCAACAATATCGGGCTGATGGAAGACCGCGCCACGCTGCGCATCTCCGCGCAGCATATGGCGAACTGGCTGCGCCATGGCGTGGTGACAGAGGGGCAGATCGTCGAGACCATGAAGCGCATGGCAGCCGTGGTCGATGCGCAGAATGCCGGCGATCCGGCCTATCTGCCGATGGCATCCGATTTCGATGGCTCGGTGGCATTTCAGGCGGCTGTCGAACTGGTGCTGAAGGGCCGCGAACAGCCGAACGGCTACACCGAGCCGGTTCTGCACCGCCGTCGTCTGGAACTGAAGGCCAAGCAGGCGGCCTGAAGCCGTCAGCAGTCCTGAGAAACAAAAAAGCCGCCGGGGAAATCCACGGCGGCTTTTTCTTGTCTGGTATGTGATCTTTACTGGATCACGATGACCTTGGTGCTGCGGCCGGGACGAACGCGGCTGTAAAGGTCGATGACGTCCTGGTTGATCATGCGGATGCAGCCGGAAGAGGCGGCGGTGCCGATCGAGGCCCATTCGGGCGAACCATGGATGCGGAACAGCGTGTCCTGTCCCTTTTCATTGAAGAGATACATGGCGCGCGCGCCGAGCGGGTTGGTAAGACCCGGACCCATGCCAGCCTCGACATATTTGGCGACTTCCGGCTTACGGTCCGCCATTTCTTTCGGCGGATGCCACATCGGCCATTCCTGCTTCCAGGCGACATAGGCCTCACCGGCCCAGGCGAAACCCGCCTTGCCGACGCCGATGCCGTAGCGAACCGCGCGGTTGCCGGAGAGGATGTAATAGAGGTAACGCTCACGCGTATTGACGATGATGGTGCCGGCGCGTTCGGATGTCTGGAATTCGACGATCTGACGGCGGTACTTCTCATTCACACGATTGATCGGAATGGCCGGCAGCGCATAGCCCGCATCGGTTACGGGACCGTAGACATCGTTGAAGATCTGGACCGTTTCGACCTTTGCCGGAACGGGGTCAGCAACCGGGACTGACGCTGCGATCTTGCCGGAGGTCGGAGCGGAGGATTGGGAGGTAGTTTCGGCGCAGCCGGCCAGAGCCAGTGCTGCCGTCAGACCGAGTGCGGTCAATGGGGTACGGATGCGCATGTCGTTCTCGCGGAAAATTCGCCAAATTGTGCGAAAGAGTAGGCTTAATTGGATAAATCGGTTATTTTCCATTCAGCCGCTCTTGGCAAGCCGTTGCGCCGCCGCGAAACGGTCGCGCATTTAAAAATGCCGGTTGATTGCCTTTTTGCAACAATAGGCCAAACGCTTCAGCAGCCTTTATCCATGACTATTCTTTCCGTTACCAACAATAATCCGTTAATAGACGGTCGCCAGTCGGACAAAGCGATGCTTGTGCGCCGCGGCGTTCAGGTGCTTTTGCACGAAATGCGCCATTCGGTGCTGCCCGAACTGCCCCTTGCCAGCGGGCGACGGGCAGATCTCATCAGCCTGTCGGTCAAGGGTGAGATCTGGATCATTGAAATCAAATCCTCCATCGAGGATTTCCGTGTCGATCGTAAATGGCCGGAATACCGCCTGCATTGCGACCGGCTGTTCTTCGCCACCCATCCGGAAGTCCCGACCGACATATTCCCCGAGGAATGCGGGCTGATCCTGTCGGATGGCTATGGTGCCCACATGCTGCGCGATGCGCCGGAGCACAAATTGCCGCCGGCGACCCGCAAGTCGGTGATGCTGGATTTCTCGCGAACCGCCGCAACCCGGCTGATGCTGGCTGAATGGACGACCGGGCGCAGCTTCGGAGAATGACGTCGGTTATTTGGGTGCGCGCTTGGCGAGAATGCGCTGCAGCGTTCGCCGGTGCATGTTCAGCCGGCGGGCGGTTTCCGAAACGTTGCGCTCGCACATTTCATAGACACGCTGAATATGCTCCCACCGAACCCGGTCTGCCGACATCGGGTTTTCGGGGACTTCGGTCTTTTCGCCCTTGCGCTGCGTCAGCGCATTGAACACATCGTCCGCATCGGCGGGCTTGGCCAGATAATCCAGCGCTCCAAGCTTCACGGCGGTGACGGCGGTTGCGATATTGCCGTAGCCGGTCAGAACGACGATCTGCGTATCGTCCCGGTTCTGCCTGATGGCCTCGATCACTTCCAGACCGTTGCCATCCGCAAGCCTCAGATCGACAACCGCATATTTCGGCGGTGCAGCTCTGGAGCGGGCAATACCATCGCTGACCGTCTCGGCGGTGTCGACGGTAAAGCCGCGTGTTTCCATCGCCCGGGCAAGCCGGCGCAGAAACGGGCCGTCATCATCGACGATCAGCAACGATCTGTCGGGTCCGATCGGGTCGACATCGTCCGTTGGCGCGCTGGTGGAGTTGTTCTGGTCTTCTGTCTTCATGTTTCCGGCCTTCCGGCAACTTCGTCGGCTTGGTTTTCTTCTTCTTATCGCCGCTTCAACGTGGATGGTAAAGTCAACGGCTTCTTTTATCGTCCATAAGCGCCCGAGGCCAGACGATTGTGACCCGCGCTCCGGTTCCGCTCGCACCACGATTTTCAAAGATCACGGTGGCGCCGGAGCGCTCCAGCAGGGTCTTGGCGATGAAAAGCCCGAGCCCGAGCCCGCCCGCCCGTGTGTCATTGTGACGTTCGGTCACATAGGGCTCGCCGATACGGGCAAGCACGTCATGGGCATATCCCGGCCCATCGTCTTCAATGATGACGGCGACGTTCTGCTGATCGTAATCCACCGTCACGGTCACCTTTTCCCGCGCATAATCCACGCCGTTTTCAATGAGGTTGCCAAGACCGTAGATGATACCGGCATTGCGGATACCGACCGGCTCGTCGGCGCGATTGTTCTTTTCAATGAGTTCGAGGCGGATGCCGAATTCCCGGTGCGGCGCCATCACTTCCTCGATCAGCGAGGAGAGCGGCAGGCGGCGCATGTGCTCCTCATTGTCGGCGGAAAGCGAGGTGAGGCGGCGCAGAATGTCACGGCATCTTTCGCTCTGGCTGCGCAGCAGGGCTATATCTTCGCCGAATTTTTCGTCGTTTCCGAGTTCCCGCTCCATCTCCTTCGCGACGACACTGATGGTCGCGAGCGGCGTGCCAAGCTCATGCGCCGCTGCCGCCGCGAGCCCATCCAGCTGCGAGAGATGTTTTTCCCGCTCCAGCACCAGCTCGGTTGCAGCCAGCGCATCCGCCAGCTGATTGGCCTCATGTGAAACGCGATAGGCGTAAAAGGCCGCGAAAGAGGTTGTGGCGATGATCGCGACCCAGGTGCCGACATGCAGCAGAAGCTGGATCGGCAAAACCTCGCCTGGATACCACGGAACCGGAAAGGGCGAAAAAGCGATCGCGGTCGAGCAGATGACGGCAAAGCCGAGGAGAATGAGCGAATGCCGCAGCGGCTGGGAGGCAAAGGCAATGATGACCTGCACGCAGATCAGCGGCGCGAAGGGATTGGAAAGTCCGCCGGTGATGTAAATGAGCGCCGTCAATTGCAGCAGGTCGAAGGCCAGCAGCAATGTCGCTTCCCAGGGCTCCAGACGATAGGTGGAGGGAAAACGGGCGGTAAGAAACAGATTTGCAAGAGCGAGTGCCGCGATCAGAAGGCCGCAGGCCAGAAGCGGCAGGGGGAAATTGAGCCCGAAGGCGACAAGCAGGATCGTTGCCGTCTGTCCCGCAACCGCCAGCCAGCGCAGCCAGACGATGGTCTGCAGCCTTATCCTGCGGCTGGCGCGGCCGAGCCTCGTGGTTTCGATAGAATGGCCAGCCACCGTCATCTCCTTTGCCCTGTTCATCATCGTCACGTCCCGCGCGGTTTTGCACGGCTGGTCGGCAGGGCCGATGCCGGGTCCTCCGGCCATGGATGCCGTGGATAGCGCCCGCGCATATCCGCCCGCACATCCTTCCAGGATCCCGCCCAGAAGCCGGGAAGATCGCGTGTCGTCTGTATCGGCCTGTGCGCCGGGGAGGTCAATTCCAGCAATAGCGGCAACCGCCCCTGCGCAATGGACGGGTGGGCTCTCAGCCCGAAAAGTTCCTGCACGCGAATGGAAAGCGTCGGTTCGCTGGCGTCGTAACGGATGGGATGCCGCTGGCCCGTCGGTGCTTCGAAATGCGTCGGCGCCAACTTGGCGAGATCGCGCGCTACCTCATGCGGCACCAGAGACTGGATCCCTTCGGAGAGGCTGCCGGGCCGGATGTCATGCAGGCTGCGCGCACCGTTCTGAAAAGGGACGAACCATTCGTCCAGCTTGGAGAGCAACGCCTCGTCGCTGACATCCGGCCAGGGCTCCCCGATACTGGCGTTCAGAAAGCCGATCCTGTCGCGCAACTGCAGCGTCTCTTTCGAAAAAGGAAGAATGCCGATGCCGAATTCCCGAACGCCATTGGCGAGCGCCTGTGCGGCCTGTTCACCCTCCGGACGGGGCAGGGGTGTCTCATCGAGGATGATGGCGCCAAGCCGCGTCACCTTTCGCGCGCGCGCCTGGCCGCTCGCCTTGTCGAAAAGCAGCTGGTCCTGCTGAACGATGAGGTGCGGCATCCGCTCTTCTATATCGGTCCTCTCTATGCCTGCCGCCGCAAGGATGCGCGGCTGCGCCGCTCGCCCCGTAATATCCGCTACCACCAGCATTTTGCTCGCCGCCAGCCGTTCTGTCTCGGCAAGCTCTGCGCCACGCCCGTTGGCCATCACATAACGTCCCCGCGCGCCACGCTGAAGCGCGATTCTGTCCGGATAGGCATGCAGCAGCAGCGGCCCGGCCTCACTCGGCAACTCGGTTGCCGCCGTCTTGTCACCGATCGCGTCGAACAGCCTCGATGCCAGCTTGCGCGCCGCCTGCGCCCTTTCGCTCCTGTCGGAAAGAAAGCGCCGCAGCCGTTCATCGAGATCGATATCGTTTCCGCCGAGCCCCTGTTCCGTCAGCATGACGGCGAGCATCGCCGCCTTTTTCCCCGCGCCTTCGCTTGCCGCCGCAATCGCCATGGCCGCCAGCCGTGGCGGCAATGAAAGGCCGCGCATCAGATGGCCGCGCTGCGTCAGCGCTCCGCCTTTGTCGAGCGCGCCCAGATTTTTGAGAAGCGCGACCGATTCTTTAAGTGCGGCTTCGGGGGGCATATCCAGAAAGGCAAGAGAAGAGGGATCCTGAACACCCCAATGGGCGAGATCGAGCGCAAGGCCGGCAAGATCGCTCGCCAGAATTTGCGGTGGCGTAAAGGCGTTGAGCGCCGCAGTCTGCCCCGGATGCCACAGGCGGATCGCAACACCGGGTTCCGTTCGCCCGGCGCGACCCGCCCGCTGGTCGGCGGAAGCGCGCGACACCCGCACTGTCTCCAGTCTCGTGATTCCAGTTGCCGGCTCGAAGACAGGTAGTCGCTGCAATCCGCTGTCGATCACCACACGCACGCCATCGATGGTAATCGAGGTCTCTGCGATTGAGGTGGCCAGCACGATCTTGCGCCGTCCAGCCGGCGCCGGCTTTATCGCCGCATCCTGCTCCTTCTGCGAAAGGTTGCCGTAAAGCGGGATGATATCCGTATCTGCGGGAAAACGTCCCTCCAGCCGCGTGGCCGTTCGGGTAATTTCCGCCTGTCCCGGTAGAAAGGCGAGGATGGAGCCGGTTTCCGACCCATGGGCCTCAGT
This sequence comes from Agrobacterium sp. 22-214-1, assembly GCF_053522465.1. Taxonomy (NCBI): domain Bacteria; kingdom Pseudomonadati; phylum Pseudomonadota; class Alphaproteobacteria; order Hyphomicrobiales; family Rhizobiaceae; genus Agrobacterium; species Agrobacterium sp. 22-214-1. The sequence continues at coordinate 380,553 of NZ_JBNWCK010000005.1, forward strand.
GATCGCCTTGGTGACTTTCTCTTCAATCGGCACGCCCTGCCAACGATCCTCATAACGAACCTCGATTGGAAACGTCCGCCCAAGGCTCTGAATGACCGGGGCGCCTGCCATCAGCGTGCTGATGCGTTCGACATCGAGAGTGGCGGACATGACGAGGATACGCAGATCGTCCCGCAACCCACCCTGCACATCGAGCGCAAGCGCCAGTCCGAAATCGCCGTCGAGCGAACGTTCGTGAAACTCGTCGAAAATCACCGTCGAAACGCCGCGAAGTTCAGGATCGTCCAGGACCATCCGGGCAAACACGCCTTCGGTCACCACTTCTATCCGGGTTTTCGAGGAGACGCGATTGTCGAGCCGCATACGATAGCCGACGGTTTGCCCGACATCCTCATGAAGCAGTTCGGCCATGCGCCCGGCTGCGGCACGGGCGGCAAGCCGGCGGGGCTCGAGAAGAATGATCTTGCCGTCACCCCGCCAGTCCTGCTGCAAAAGATGAAGCGGCACGAGCGTCGTTTTACCCGCGCCCGGTGGAGCAGAAAGAACTGCGCGCTTCGCCCCCGCCAGAGCCTCGGCGATATCGCCGAGAACGGCACTGACGGGAAGTTCGGGCAACTCGGTCTTTATAGGAACGGGCATTCTGGTCATGCAAACAGGCCTGCGGCATCTGGGGTGGTGTTTAAGCGTCTCATATGCCGTTTCTAATGCAGGGCCCAGCACTTTGACAGCCGTATGTAAGGAGCAGGCAAATGCTCCGACGTCAAAGTTACGGTTCCTTGCGCGCTATTTGCAGTCAGGGCCGGAGGGCAGGCATTGGGCGCGTGGCGAAATGTCGGAAGATTCCGTCTCTTTCTCCGGTTCT